>JBFXCP010000004.1:61543-87443 GCA_050182055.1 Hyphomonadaceae bacterium | reverse complement strand
AGAGGGTAGGTCCGATGGAAAACTTCAAAATCGACGTCGACAGCGACGGCATCGCGCTCATCACGTTCGATGTGCCGGGCCGCTCCATGAACACCATCACCGGTTCGGTGATGCGCGACCTGATCACGCTCGTCGAGACGCTGAAGGCCGACGACAAGATCAAGGGCGCGGTCATCACATCGGGCAAATCCACCGGCTTCTGCGCTGGCGCCGACCTGGGCGAGCTCAACCAACGCGGCGCGGCCAAGCAGGACGAGCCGAAGAGCGAAGAAGAGAAGCTCAAGAAGCAATTCGAGCAGAGCTTCACGCTCAACAAGTCGCTGCGCGCCATTGAGACCAACGGCAAGCCTGTTGCGGTTGCGCTCGAAGGGCTCGCGCTGGGCGGCGGTCTCGAAATCGCGCTCGCGTGCCACTACCGCGTCGCCGCCGACAATCCGAAGATCAAGTTCGGGCTGCCGGAATCGAAGGTCGGCCTGCTGCCGGGCGCCGGCGGCACGCAGAGGCTGCCGCGCCTGATCGGCGTGCAGAACGCCGCGATGATGATCCTGCAAGGCGCCGACAAGTCGCCGCAGGAGGCGAAGGGCCTGGGTTTCATCAACGAGGTCGTTCCTGCGGGCCAAACTGTCGCGGCGGCGAAGGCGTGGGTGAAGTCGACGCTGCCATGGGACTATGCGAAGGGCCCGAACCCTAAGGCGATCGCGCCGTGGGATGTGAAGGGTTACAAAGTGAAGGACGGCCCGTTCACGCCGGCCGGGGCGATGGCGGCGGTCGGCGGCAACGCGATGGTCTCCAAGCAGACCAATCTCAACTATCCGGCTCAACGCAACATTCTGTCGTGCATCTATGAGGGCATGCAGGTGCCGATCGACGCGGCGCTGCGCATCGAGAGCCGGTATTTCATCAAGACGGCCAACACGCCGCAAGCAAAGGGCATGATCCGCACGCTGTTCGTGAACATGCAGGCACTGGGCAAGGGCGGCAATCGCCCCGAGGGCTTCCCGACCTATGAGATCAAGAAGGTCGCCGTGCTGGGCGCCGGTCTCATGGGCGCGGGCATCGCCTATGTGCAGGCGAAGGCCGGCATCGAGACCGTGCTGCTCGATGTGAATCAGGAAGCCGCCGAAAAGGGCAAAGCCTACTCCAAGCGCATCGTCGACAAGGACATCTCGCGCGGCAAGATCACGAAGGAGAAGGGCGATGCGCTGCTTGCGCTGATTACGCCCTCCACGGACTATTCGTTGATCAAGGGCTCCGACCTCGTGGTTGAAGCCGTGTTCGAAAGCCCGGCGCTGAAGGCTGAAGTCACCAAGAAGGCCGAAGCGTTTCTTGGCGACACGGCGGTGTTCGGCACCAACACCTCGACGCTGCCGATCACGGGCCTCGCCGAAGCCTCGGTGCGGCCGAAAAACTTCATCGGCATTCACTTCTTCTCGCCGGTCGAGCGCATGGGGCTCGTTGAGCTGATTATGGGCAAGGAGACGACCGCCGAGACCCAGGCCAAAGCGATCGACTATGTGATCAAGATCCGGAAGACGCCGATCACGGTGAACGACTTCCGCGGCTTCTACACGTCGCGCTGCTTCGGCACCTATCCGGCCGAGGGCGTGGAAATGCTGATGGAAGGCATCGCGCCGGCGATCATCGAAAACGTCGGCCGTCAATGCGGCATGCCGATGGGACCGCTCGAAGTATCGGACTCGGTCGGCCTCGATACCGCGCTCAAGATCGGCAAGACCAATGCCGAGCTTTCGCAGCAGGACTACAAGAAGGATCCGCGCGCCAATCTGCTGTCGTGGATCGTCGAAGAGAAAGGCCGCGTCGGCCGCAAGGGCGGCAAGGGCTATTACGAGTACGGCGAGGACAACAAGCCCACGCGTATCTGGCCGGGCCTCTCCGAGAAAATCGAAGTGAAGGTGAAAGAGTGCCCGCCAGAGCTGAAGACAGAGCTGACGAAGCGCTTCCTCTTCCGTCAGTGTATTGAAGTGGCGCGCTGCTTCGAAGAAGGCGTCATCACCGATCCGCGCGACGCCGACGTCGGCTCGATCCTGGCGTGGGGCTTTGCGCCCTACTCTGGCGGCTGCATCAGCTATATGGATCTGTTCTGGGGAACGAAGAAGTTTGTCGAGGAGGCGGATCGGCTCGCCGACACGTATGGCGAGCGCTTCCGTCCCAACAAGCTCCTTCGCGACATGGCCGCCAAGGGCGAGAGCTTCTACGAACGCTTCGGCGCGAAGCAGAAGGCCGCCGCCTAATTGCGCCCGCTCGGCTGGCAATGAAGAGGGGCGGCAGGGGCCGCCCCTCTTTTCGTTCGGACGCCTTGGGGCGCCGGTGCGCGCCCACTCGCTCCGGGCGCGTAAACATTGCGCCACAGTCAGACTCGGGCGTACCCATTGCCCGTCTCATTGACGGGGAGGGTCTCATGATCGCGCGTTGGATGATTATCGGCTTCGTGCTCTGGTTGGTCATTACGCTGGCGTTTCGTTTCGTCGGCCAGGATATTTTCACCACCGGGCCGGCGGGCGGCATCTCGTGGCTGTTCATGACGCTGCCGTTCGTCATGTTCGCGCTGACCTGGTTCTTGCTGAAGCTGTTCAAGGTCAATGCGAGCGACCGCTCTGAGGCGGCGTCGATCTTCGCGGTACCCGGCCTTCTGATCGGCATCTACGAGATCAATAGCTTCCAGCACGTGTTTCCCGATCTGGCTGCCGCCAATCTCGGCGCGCCATTCGCGGCGCTGATGTTCGCGTGCTATGCGGCCGTGATCATCGCCGGCATCGTCTCGTCGCGCCTGCACTCGATTTAGGACGCGTACGCCGTAGCGGCAGGGTCTTGGCGAATGCGCGTTCGCCATTACCTTGGCCGGCATGGCTCAGCTCTCCGATCCGCTCCCGCTCCGCTCCGGCGCGACGCTCAAGAACCGCTTCGTTCTTGCGGCGTTGACGAACCTGCAGAGCGCGCCCGACGGCGTGCTCTCCGACGACGAATTCACCTGGCTGACCAGGCGCGCCGAAGGCGGCTTTGCGCTCACGATGACCTGCGCCGCCTCGGTGCAGGAAGAAGGCGTGGGCTTTCCCGGCCAGCTTGGCTTCCATGACGCGAAGCATGAGCCCGGCCTCGCGCGGCTCGCCGCCGGCATCAAGCAGCACGGCAGCCTCGCCATCGCTCAACTGCAGCATAGCGGCTTGCGCTCGCTCAAGGGGCCCAAAGCGCCGAGCGCCGATGAAAAACTCAAGGCGCAGGCGATGACGCTGGATGAGGTGCGCCATTCGCGCGACTGTTTCATTGCCGCCGCCCAACGCGCCGAACGCACCGGCTTTGATGGCGCCGAGCTTCATGGCGCGCACGGTTATCTCATTTGTTCGTTTCTCAGCCCCGAACTCAACCGCCGCGACGACGCCTATGGCGGCGATCCCGAACGTCGAGCGCGCTTCCTGTTCGAGTTGGTCGATGGCGTGCGCGCCGTAACGAAGCCTGGTTTCACGCTTGGCGTGCGCTTGTCGCCGGAACGCTGGGGACTTGACGTGCTGGAAGTTCGCGACGTCGCCGCGCGGCTGCTGCGCGAAGCGAAGATCGACTTTCTCGACATGTCGCTCTGGGATGTCCGCAAAGAACCAAACGACGAAAAACTGCAAGGCCGCACGCTAGCGTCCTACTTTGCCGACCTGCCGCGCGGCGATGTGCGCCTGGGCGCGGCCGGCAAGATCATGTCGGCCCAGGATGCGCGCGACGTGATCGCCGCCGGCTACGACTTTCCGATCCTCGGCCGCGCCGCGATCCTGCACCACGATTTTCCCAAGCGCGCGCTGGCCGACCCAAACTTCACCGCGATCGCCACGCCAGTGAGCGAAGCCTACCTGCGCAACGAAGGTCTCGGCCCGGCGTTCGTGAACTACATGCGCACCTGGGCGGGATTCGTCGAAGAGGCGGCGTGATGTCCGCACCAGTGCGCCCAACCCAGCGCGAATACTGGAACGGCAAGGTCGGCGAGGAGTGGGCGCGCCAGGGCGATCTGATGGATCGCATGCTGGCGCCGCTGTCGAAGCCTGCGTTCGCAGCGCTGGCGCTCGCGCCGGGCGAAAGCGTCCTCGACATTGGTTGCGGCGCCGGCGCGACGGCGCTGATAGCGGCGCGGGAGGTGGGGATGTCGGGCCGCGTCGTCGGCGTCGACATTTCGCATCCATTGCTTGCGCTTGCACGCGAACGCGCCGCTGCGGCGGGCGTCCAGATTGCGTTCCTCGACGCCGACGCCAGTGCGGGGGCGATCCCGGGCGAGCCGTTCGACGCCGCGTTCTCGCGCTTCGGCGTGATGTTCTTCGACGATCCGCCCGCTGCCTTCGCGCGGATCCGCGCCCGTCTCAAACCAGGTGGGCGCTTCGTATTCGTGTGCTGGCAGGCGTTCGAGAAGAACATCTGGTCGTTCGCGCCGCTCGAGGCGCTCGCGCCCATACTGCGCACACCCGTGCCGCCGCCGGATCCGAACGCGCCAGGACCGTTTGCTCTTGCCGACGCCCAGAAGGTTCAGAACCTGCTGGGCGGGACCGGTTGGCGCGAGATATCCATGGCGCCGTGGGAGGGCGCGTTCCTCGTCGGTGGCGGCGGCGGCGCGGACGCCGCTGCGGCGTTTTTGCTCAAGATCGGCCCGTGCGCGCGGGCGATCAACGATCAGGGGCTCGACCCCGCGGAAGCGCGCGCTCTGCTGGCCGCGTTCCTGGCGCGCCACCAGACCGCCGACGGCGTTTCGTTGCCTGGCGCGTGCTGGATCGTGCGGGCGGTCGCCTAATTCGCAGGGCCCCTATGCCGGGCGCGTTATTGACTTCGCAATCTTTTCCACCGATATGCGAGGTCAGCGACCGTTCCGGGCCAGATGCGCCCATGAACGCGGTCCCACTGGAACGCCACCATCGACGTTCGGCTTTGAGCCCCCTCTAAGGCATCGGCTCGCCGCCCTTCTTCGCCGTCGCTTCGTTCCTGACCTGATAGGGCCCATGCGATGACGCATGCCGGCTCGAAAGAGTTTACGTGACCACATTTCAAGACCTCGGCGTGTCCGCGCCGATCCTCAAGGCGCTCGAGTCCGAGGGCTACACCAAGCCGACACCGATCCAGATGCAGGCGCTGCCGATCGTGCAGAAGGGCAAGGACCTCATCGGTCTCGCCCAAACTGGCACCGGCAAGACGGCGGCGTTCGCGCTGCCGATCCTCGATCGCCTGCACCAGAACCGCAAGCATGCGGGTGAAAAGGCCTGCCGCACACTAGTGCTTGCGCCGACGCGCGAGCTCGCCGCCCAAATCGGCGACAGCTTCCGCGCTTACGGCAAGTTCCTGGGCCTCTCGACCGCGGTCGTGTTCGGCGGCGCGTCGATGTTCAAACAGAAGCAAGCCATGTATCGCGGCGTCGACATTCTCGTCGCCACGCCGGGCCGCTTGCTTGACCATGTCAGCCAACGGTCGATCCGCTTGGACAAGGTCGAAATCCTCGTCCTCGACGAAGCCGACCACATGCTCGATATGGGCTTCATCCACGATCTGCGTAAGATCGCGACCATCCTGCCGCGTCAGCGTCAGACGCTCTTCTTCTCCGCCACCATGCCGCCGTCGATCGAGGAATTGGCCGCGCAATTCCTGGACAACCCGGAGAAGATCGCCGTCACGCCCGTGAGCTCGACCGCCGAGCGTGTCCAACAGGCCGTCATCCACGTCGATCAATCGAAAAAGCAGGACCTGCTGCACGCGATGCTCGCCGACAAGGGCATCAAGCGCGCGCTCGTTTTCGCCCGCACCAAGCACGGCGCCGACCGCGTCGTGAAGAAGCTCGAGGCCGCCGGCTTCAACGCCGACGCCATCCACGGCAACAAGAGCCAAGGCCAGCGCATCCGCGCGCTCGACGGTTTCAAGAAGGGCCAGACGCGCATTCTCGTTGCGACCGAAGTCGCCGCACGGGGGATCGACGTCGACGACATCACGCACGTCATCAACTACGACCTGCCGAACGTGCCTGAGCAATACGTCCACCGCATCGGCCGCACCGCGCGCGCGGGCGCGGACGGCATCGCCATTTCCTTCTGTGCGCCCGATGAACGCGCCTATCTGAAGGACATCGAACGCCTCACCAAGCAGCCGGTGCCGGTGATGGAAACCGATCTCTCGTTGCGCGCGCCAAAGGCGGACGAGCGCCCGCAGCGGCCAAAGGGTCCGAGCCAGCGCGCCCATCCCGCCCGCAAGCAGGCGGCCAAGAAAAAGCACCACGCTTCGGACGCGCACGGTAAGGCGCACGCCAAGCAGGGGCATGCGCCCACCCACCGCGACGCCGGCGACCGGCGCGACCGGAAGGGCAACCAAGTCTGGTCCAACAGTGGCGCGCCGCCGAAGTACCGCAAGCAGCGCAAGCCGAGCGCGCCGCGCTAAGGCAAATGGGGCGGCGGAGGGCGCCTTTGCGCAGGGCGCCCTCTTGCGCATGCGTACGCGCGCGCCCACATCGCGGCGCTTATGCGCAAGGATATGTCCAAGGTCATTGTCGAGCGGCCGCGTCAGGGCCGGTCCGCGGCGGGGCTCCGCCGCGGCCGCACGCGCACGCTGGTCGATGACGACGGCGAGCCGATCCGCGCGAAGGGCGCGCGCGAGCCTGCGAAGCCGCGCCAGGAAAAGACCAAGACCCTCAACGAAACGCTCAATCCGCTGAAGCGCTATCTCGCCTCGAACGTCGGGCGTCCGTGGGACAAAGTCTATTCCGAGATCAGCGAGCACTTGAAGCCGACCTCCACGGTGCAGCAGCACGTGCGCGACCATCTGGACGATTTCGTCGCGACCAGGACGCGGATGAAGTCGGGCGTTGTGATGGTCTCGCCACGCTTCGGCGGAGAGCGGCCATTGTCGGAGGACTGGTCGCTCTACTACGTGCACCCGCGCACGGGGCTGCTGCGGCGCAACGATCGCTTCAAGGGCTGGAGCGCGCGTCAGCGTGAAGCGAAGCTCAAAGCCGCTACCGAGTTGGCGCAGCGCATGCGCGTGATCGACGGCAAGACCCAGCTGCACGTTTTCGATGGCGTCTGGTGGGAAGTGAAGCTCGCGAAGATTCCGCCGGGCGCGCTCTACACCGACGTGGTCCATCGCGCGAAGCTGTCGCGGATGGCGGGCGAGAAACTCTATGGCCGCCCAGGCGTCTACGCGCGCGACAAACGCCCACTGTCCAAAGCGGAAAAGAAGAAACTTGGGCTGACCTAGGGCCTCGGTAGGCGCGGGCGTGTCAGCGCCGAACCCTAGTAATCGCGCCCGCACCCCAGCAGCGTTGCGCCGTCGAGCGTGAGTTGCACGCGCGCCGGCAAAGTCTCGCCTTGGATTGCGCACGGGACGCGCCGGATTTCGATCCGCAGGTCGTAGCGCCCGTCGCTGGTCTCGTAGACCTCGCCGTTCCAGGCGGGCAACGTAGGTTCGACACGTGGGAATGCGAAGTCCTGATCGCCCCACGCGAGGGTAATGCGCTCTCGACGATAAATATTGAGAACGAAGTCGTCGCCTACGCCGCGGAACGCCACGCCTTCAGCGCGTGCGGCGACGACCGGATCTATCCCCGCGCGTTGCGGCAATGCGGGGGGCGGCAGCTCCTCGCGCCCGGCGCTAGCGCACGCGCCAAGCAAACACGCCAACAGAACCGCACGCATCAGAGGCTGCGTCCGCAGCCGGTCAGCGTGCGCCCGTCGATGACGACTTCCACGGTCGAGGGGTACGCCTCGCCGCTCATGACATCCTGGCACGGCGCGCGGCGTATCGTGATCGCCAGCGTCCGGCCATCGGCTTGCGACTGGTATCGGGTCGCGCCCTCAGCCGGAAAGGTTGGCGCCGCGAGAGGGAAGGTCGCGACCTTCTCGCCGTAGTCCCAGAGCAGGCGGATCGTGTCCTCGCGGTAGATGTCGAGCATCCAGCCCGGCTCTTGGCCGACGGCGCGGAAGTCAACGCCCGCCGCGCGCGCTGCGGACCACGCCGGCATTGATGCGAGCGCTTGTTCGACGCTGGACGCCTCTGCGGTCAAGGTCGCTGCGTCCTGCGTGTCCGGTTCGCCCGGCGTGCAAGCAACGAGGGCGAGTGCGACCAGGAGAGTGCGCATAGAAGTTCCTCCGGACATGCGAACGCCGCCGCGTGGTGAAGCGCGGCGGCGTTGCAGGCGTGTACTTAGTACGGCGCGCGCTGTGCTTGTTGGCACGCGGCGTCGTTGGTGTTGCAGAAGGCGCTGATGAACACCTCGACGCGGCGATTTTGCGCGCGGCCCGAGTCGCTGGCGTTCGAGGCGATCGGGTAACGTTCGCCCAGGCCCGTCACAAAGACGCGGTCACGGTTGACGCCGCTTTGCAGCAGCACGGATGTCACGTTTTGCGCGCGGCGAGCCGAGAGCTCGACGTTGTAGGCATCGTCGCCGACCGAGTCGGCGTGACCGTACACGTCGATGGTCGTCTGATCGTACTCGCGCAGAACATCAGCAACCTCACGCAGCGTGGGCACGAACTGGCCCTTCACCGTGTCGCGGTTGAAGTCGAACGTGATCCCCGCCGGGAAGATCAGCTTGATCTGTCCTTGGTTCACGCGCTCGACGCCGACGCCGCGATCAGCAAGGCGTTCACGCAGGTTGCGCTCCTGGCGGTCCATGTATGTGCCGATGGCGTAGCCGGCGAGAGCGCCAATGCCTGCGCCGATCATCGCATTGCGGCGGTCGTCGCCGCCGGCAGCCGTGCCGAGCGCTGCGCCAGTGATGGCGCCGATGATGGCGCCGGTGCCCGCGTTGTTGCGCGTGCGTTCGCCTGTAACCGGGTCGACGGTAGTGCAGCCCACCACCATCACGAGCGCGGCAAACGCCGCAACGACTTTGCGGATCATGAATCCCTCCACAACCAAAGCGAGCGCTAAGGCGCCCTTTCCATAGCAAATTCTGACGGCGCGCGTCTGAGCCGATGATGAATGGCCGGCTTAATCGGGCGATCCAGAGGCGACATAACGGCCCAAGCGGCCGAATTGCTCCATAAGCACCATATCTACAAGTGGCGCGAGCTGGTCGAGCCCCAGCGCGGCATCGCCTGAAACGCGATACTGCATCGCGATCTTCGCTCCGTCGGGATGCGGCGTCACGGTAAACGTCAGCACGCCGGCGACCCCAAGCTCCTGAAGCGGACCGAGCGGCGCGGATATCCGCAGTGTCCGCACCCCTTCATGTTCCATCACCAGGATAACGCGACCGTGCTCGACCGAGCCGCCGTCCCAGCGCTCGCACCAGCACCCGCCGGCGCGCGGCTCAAGGCGCAGCCGGCGTGCGTCGCCGGAATAGGTGTGCTCGCCGTTCCACCAGCGCGGCAAGGCGAGAAGCGCGCGCCAGGCGTGATCGGGCGCGACGGCAACCTCCGTCTCCGCGGCTATGAGAAATGCGCCGGGCGCGGCGGCCGTAACGTCGGCGCGGGCGGCGCCAGACGTCAAAAACCAAGCAAAAACAGCAATAACAATGAGCTTCGGACGCATCGATACCCCGCGGCGGCAGCCAGGAAGACGAAGAGCGGCGACGCGGTCAAGCGAAATTTGAACGATCGTTCAAATCGATGCCGTTAACCAAAGTTCAGCGGCCGCGCGCCACATTGGTGGTGCTTTGAACGCGGCTGGGCTGTCTCCACTCGAACAGGCGCAGATGCGCGCCAGGACCGCGCGCGCATTCGCGGCGCTTGGGCGAGCGCGCGTGGCGAACGCTTGGCTGCGTTTGGCAGCATGCGGGATCACAGCGGCCATTGCCGTCTCAGTGGTCGGCACGTTCCTGCCGCTGGTCTGGTTCGCAGGCTTTGCGGCAGTGCTGCTGACCGACCGCGCCGTCTTCGCCGGGGTGGCGCGGCGTAGCGAAGCGGGCGAGCCGCCCGCGAAGCTCTGGCCGCTGGTTGCGTGGACGTTCGCGCAGAGCGCCTACGGCAATCTCATCGCGGTGATGTTTTGGTTCGCGCCGTACGTTCCGGGCGAAACGCTGGCCGTCGCGTACATGTGCGGCGGGCTCGCCAACGCTGCAGCGACGCTGCGCGGATCGGCGGCGCTTGCCGCGGCGGGCGCCGGCACGACGGTCGCGTTCATGATTGGGCTTCCCATTGCCGACTATGTCGCCGGCGGGGCACGCAATGGGCTCGACTTGTTGCCTGTTGTCTCCGCGCTCTTGCTGCTGGGCTTTGGCGTGAATCTATGGCGCAGTCTGCTCGCGTCGGATGCGGCGATCGCGCAGGCCGAAGCGGCTGCGTTGCGTGAGCGCCAGGCCGCAGCGGCTGCGGCAGCGGCCAAAAGCGACATGATTCAGCGCATGAACGACGAATTGCGCACGCCAATGCAGGCGCTTGTGGGCGCTGCCGAGCACCTGCACCGCGCTGCCCAGAACCCGCAGGCGCGCGCGCACATCGCCACGTTGGTGCAGGCCGGCGAGGTGCTGAAACTCGTGCTCGACGATCTCTCCGATCTCGACCGGCTGGAGAACGGACGACTTCCCATCCAGCCGAAGCCAACCGATTTGCGTGAACTCGTGCGTGGCGTGGTCGCCGCCTTTCGGGTCGCTGCGCACGACAAGGGCCTCGAGTTATTCCTCGACGTCTCCGCCGACACGCCTGCCAGCGTGGAGATCGATGCGCTGCGCGTGCGCCAGATCTTGTTCAATCTGCTGGCCAATGCGGTGCGCTACACGACACACGGCGGCGTGCGGGTTCGGGTGCATGCACAGCGCGGCGCGCGCGAGGGCGTGGTGCGGCTGGGCTTTGCCGTCGCCGATACCGGCGCCGGCATGTCGCGCGCGCAGGTTGCGCTGTTGTTCGGGCGCGAGCAGGCGGCTGGCGCCAATGGCGGCCTCGGCCTGCCGATTTCGCTCAAGCTTGCGCGCCTGATGGGCGGCCAGTTGGCGGTGAAGAGTGAGTTGGGCGAAGGGACAATCGTATCGTTCACGCTCGACGCTCCGGTTGCGGCCGCCCCCGGCGTCAGCGCCGCTTGAGGCGCCACCGCGATTGACTGGCCGCGCCGCCTGTGTTCTGCTAATGCGAATGAATAGCAGTTCGAGACCTCGATGATCGTTGTCCGCACGCTCGGCGCGCGCCCGTTGACGGCGCTGATGGCGGCCGAACGCTACCGGTCGGCGGGTGGGCGCCGTTCCGATGACAAGAACGCTGCGAGCTTGGCCGAGAGCGTCGCCGGCGCGCGCGTCTCACATTCCCAAACCACCAGCGCCGACCAGCCCGCCGCGGACAAGGCCGCCAGCGACGCGGCGTCGCGCGCGGCGTTGCGCGCGATTTTCGTGCGCCAGTAGGCGGCGTTGTCTTTCGGCGCGCGTGCGCCGCGTTTGCAGGCGTGGCCGTGCCAGAAGCAGCCGTGCACGAAGACCACCTTGCGCAGCGCGCCGAATACAAGATCGGGCTTGCCCGGCAGGTTCGCGCCGTTGAGCCTGTAGCGGCGCGCGAACCCCAGCGCGCAGACCGCGGCGCGCACCGCGCGCTCGGGCGCGGTGCCGGAGGATCTCACGGCGCGCATGACCGCGGCGCGTTTTTCCGGATCGAACACGTCGGCGCGCATCAGGCGCGCTTGCGCTCTGCGGCGGCGCCGGCAAGGGGCGCCAGCAGATTGTGCGAAAGCCAACGCACGACAGGAACACAAACCGCGTCGCCCAGCAGATGCAACGCCGCCGTTTGGCCCGGCGGCAGCGGATACTCCTCCGGCACGCCCATCAGCCGCGCCGCCTCGCGCGGCGACAACAGGCGTGAGCGCGTTGCCTCGCCCTCGATGAAGAGGAGTTGCTGGCGGCTCGATCCGCCCGCTGGCGTGCGCAAGCACCCCGCGAGTCCGTCGAAGCGCGCCTCCGCGCGCTGCACGCGCTGGCCGTGTTCGACGCGAATCCGGCGGAAAACCGCGCCAACTGCGCGCTTGCCGCTTTCGCGCAACGCGTCCACGCGGGCGATTTGGAGCGGGCTCATCTGATCGAGCAGACGCTGGGTCTGCGCCTCGCTGTTCCAGGCGACATGCGCGTCGTCATCCAGCATGTCCGCGAGTTGGGTGTTGCGCTTGGGTGGCGCAGCCAGGCGCCACCAGATGAAGTGCTTGCGCAGCGCGTCCGGCATTCGCGCGACGACGGCGCGCAGCGCTGGGCTATGGAAGGGTTCACTTGGGCCGGAGGCCATCAGATGCGCCGGTGGGTTTCGCGCCGCGACGATGAAGAGCCGCGGCCGCGACTGGGGTGTGAAAAGCGACGCGTCGATTTCCAGCGCGCCGAGCCGATAGCCGAGCGCGTCGATCGCGTGCGCGAGCGCGGTGAAGTCCGCGCCGGCATGGGAGCTCAGAAGGCCGGTGACGTTCTCCAGAGCGAGCACGTCTGGCGCGCGGCGCTCGTGCGCGAGTTTCTCCATCAGCGCGTGAAAACCCCAGAACGCGCCCGAGCGCGGCGCGGCCAAGCCGCGGCGTGCGCCAGCTAGCGAAAGGTCCTGGCAAGGGAACGACGCCCAGGCGAGCGCGGCGTGTCCTGGCAAGTCGGCTGGCGAGAGTTTCCAAATGTCGCCCTCACGCATGTCCTCGCCCGGAAACGCCGCGCGATAGGCGCGGACCTTGGCCGGATCGATGTCGTTGGCGAAGGCGCAGGCGAATTCGGGTTCGAGCCCGAGGCGGGCGAGCCCGCCGCCCGCGAAAAACTCATAAAGTGGGGTGCCGGAATCACGCAGCATGGTTCTATACTAGCCCCCGCCAGGGCCGGGGCGTCCATTCTGGACAGCGGGCCGAACGGGGGTGGCCGATGCGGAGTTTGATCCGCGCCGCGTTATTGGGCTCCGCGCTAGTGACTGGCGCGGTGGGCGTGGCGTCGTGCCAGCGGCAATCGACCCAGCAGGACGAGGCGGCCACGGGACCGAGCATCGAAGAGCGCCAAGCAGAGATCGCGGCCGAGCAGCTGGCGGCGCTCGGCGGGCCAGCCAACGCGGAGCAGCGCGCGCTCTACGAAGGTGAGTTCCAGGCCTCTGGCGGAATCGACGCGCTTGGGTCGGGCGAGGGCGGCGGCGAGGGCGCGGAGGGCGCATGGGAGCTGCGTCTCCTCGAGGACTATGCGCAATTCGCGCGCCCGGGCCTCGACGATGGCGGCGGCATTCCCGGCGAGCGCGACTATCGCGAGCGCGGCATGCGCGTGGTTGCCGGCGACGTCATCGTGACGATCACGCATGAGCCCTGTACGGCAAGCGGCATCCAACTTCCTTACGTCGCGCATGTCCTGTTCGAGGGCGTGGCGTATCAAGGTTGCGCGCGGCGCGGCATCGAAGAAGGCGAGCGGCCAACCTGGGCGTCGGTGCTGCCGGAGCTGATCCCCGCAATCGATGTCTGCCTGGCGCGTGCGACATCGCGGCCGGCGCGCGTCACGTTCGCGTCCGCCGTCGAGGATGGCGCGGTCATGGTGCGGCTGCGCCAAGCCAACGGCGCGCGCCATGAATGCAGAGTGGGCGGCGAGGCCGTCGTCTTCGAAACATTGGGCGATCTCGACAGACGTCCCGGCGAGGGCGACCTCGAGTTTCAGCGCGGCAATCCGCAGCCGCGCGCCGAAACCTGCCGCAGTGCGCAACCCGCTGTCAGCCGCGGCGGCGAGCATCTGGGCTGGCTCATCCGCCGAAGCTGCTGAAGCCCTGGCCGTTTCCTAGAACAGGCCCTGGATCCATTGCGTCAGCCAAGCGGCGGCCATCACGCCGTACTTGGTGAAGAGGTACACCCACGCAATCGAGCCCACGGCAAAGGGTACCGAGAGCAGCATCAAGAGGCCGTCGCGTTGCATCAGCGCGAGCGCGGTAAAGGTGACGGTGATGCCAGGGATGAGATTGGCGCCCCAGATCGGCAGAATGAGTACCAACGCCATCAGCAAGGTCTGAAAACCCACAGCCGACGTCAGCGGCCAGCGCGTCAGAAACGACAAGCGCGGCTTGATCAGAAACTCCACGCGTTTGAGCGCGCCGGCGGCCACCAGCAGCGCCTTGCTGAAGCCCGCGCGCGAAAACGTCCAGCCGCGCACCTTGCCCGGCAGCCACAAACGCCCGTGACCCAGCATCAAGCTCAGCGCCGGGGCGATCATCAGGACGCCGAAAATAGTCGAGATGCCCGGGATGTTGGGGATGCACATCGGCAGCGCCAGGATGAGCAGCAACACGCCGTGCGCGCGCGAATCCAACCGGTCGATCAGGTCGCCGACGCTGATCTTCTCTCCTTCGAACGATTGCGTCAGTTCGGTCAGCACCTCTGAAGCGGCGCGCCCCGCCGCGCGCGACGGGGGAGGTGAGGGAGGGGCCGGGGCGCTCATTCAGGATGTTGGTCCGCACATGGGGCGCCGGAACCGCTTTGGCGAGTCCGGAACGACGTTCAGCGCTCATCAACCATACCAGCGTAGCTGAAGCCCATGACCCGTGCGGTCGCACTCTCAACTGCAATTGGCTTGGCGCTGGCGGCGGCCAGTTGCTCTAGCGCGCGTCCGCCCGAAGAGCTGACCGGCCTTTGGAGCACTGGCCCCGCCTCGTGCTCGGCGGGTCTGGGTGTTCGTTTCCGGGCCGATGCGATCGAGGCGGTATACGACCGCCAGGTCGAGACCTTGTTCGAGCGGCCTCGCTACGAAGTGATGGCGCAGGGCGAAGACTTCCGAGTTCGCATCACCTACGAACTGCCGAAACTTGCAGGCGGCGCGCAGGTGGCGGGCGCGCATGGCGTGATCGTGCTGGCGCGCCAGCCTGGCGGTCGCATCGCGCCGAGCGCGCACGCCCTGATCGATGCGCGCACCGGCGCGGCGCGGGTGCCGATCGCGGGCGACCCGGCCGTCAGGGTCTTGTCGTTGGAGCCTTGCGGCGCCCATCCGTGGCGCGAAGTTCTGCGCGGGCGGGCATAGAAACGCCGCCAGCGTAAGCCGGCGGCGTCCTAGTCAATCTAGCGCGGATGCTTAGTTTTGCGCTTGCTGCGCCACGGTTTCACTGTTGCAGCGCGCGATTTCCGCGGGGTTCAATTCGTCGCCGGCGGCGCCGTAAGCGATGACGCGAACGCCGGTTTCGCGGGCGAAGTGGCGACAGGAGCGTACGTTGGCGCCGTGATCGGGGCGGGCGACGCAGGTGTCGCCTTCGCAGGTCCACACGGTGTTGAGCGCGATGATCTGGGTCCGCTCGGCGACGGGGGTTTCCAGCTTGGCGGTGAACACGGCGTCACGCGCGGCGGCGGCGCCAATGAAGCTCGCGCTGACGACAGCGGCGACGAGGATGGAACGGATGGCGGACATGAGTCTCTCCTGGTTGGTCGCGCTGTCTGGGGAGGAGCGCTGGCCGGACATTGCCCGCTTCGCTGATCGCTGACAAGAGAAAATTGAAGGAAACAAAAAAAATTCACTGACTAGTGATAACGTAGCGGAAATTACGCTTCAGGCCGCCCTGATTGCGCTAGAACCGGGAGAAGGCGGAGCGCGATTGGGACAAGCGCTGGGACAGCCGGAGGGGTGGCCATGACGTTCTACAAATTCACGGTCGGCGTCGTTCTGACGGCGGCGATGGCGGCGGTTCTGGGCCTGAGCGCCTTGGTGTTCAGCGCGCGCGACTTCCAGTTCGGCGTGTCGCTGGTGTCGCCGTCCACAAACGGGCTGATTTCGTTCGCGGACCTGGAGAAGGCCGATCGTGACGTGGCGCAGATCGAGGCGGAATCTGCTGGACCGCGCGGCGAGCTGCTGGAGATCAATCAGCAAATCGCCAACCTCGACGCCGAAGTGCAAAGCGCGCAGGCCGCCGCTGACGAGGCCCGGGCCACGATGGTGGGCGCCATCGCCACCGTCGAACAGCGCGCCGGCGGCCAGCCCGCCGCGAGCGCCGCGGCGGACATGAGCGCACAGGCGCTCTCCCAGCGGGTCAACGCCTTGGCGTCTCGCACCGGACTTTCCGCCGCCGATCAGCAGAGCGTGGCCGCGCTGCGCACGCAGGCGCAGCAGCTTGCGGCGCAGGAGACCGCGCTCGACGACCGCGGCGCCGAGCGCGCGGCCCTGGTCGCCCGTCAGCGTCTCGTAAGCGGACAGGTGGCTGAGTCCAACCGCCGCATCTTCGCCCTGCAGCAGACGGTCGTGCCGGACTACGAGCACTTCGAGCGCGTGCGCGGCGAGGCGATGGCGTTGCAAAGCCTGAGCCCGCTCGGCGTCAGCGCCTTCCTGGCGCAGGGTCATCCGGCGCTGTTGTCGACAATTCTGGTGCTGCTGATGGGCGCGCTGGGTTCGCTGCTCTATCTGTTCCCCGCGTATCTGAACCGCCCGGTTCCAGTGACCATGGCCGAAATCGTGGTGCGTCTCGTCTTCGGCATGTGCGCGGCGCTGGCGTTCTACGTGCTGGCGAACGCGGCCATCGCCGGCTTTTCGATCGCCTCGTCCGTGCAGCAGGCGACCACCTCGGCTTCGCTCAATCCGTTCACGGTCTCGCTCGTCGGCATCGTCGCGGGCGTGTTGTCGGAAGACATCGCCAAGTGGATCCAGGATCGCGGGCGCGGCATCTTTCAGCAGGGCGGCGCCGCCGCGCTGGCTCAGCCGGCGGCGGGCGACGCTTCGCCCACGGGCGGCCTCGTCAACGACCGGGCGATCTCCTGAGTGCTGCCGTCGGGGCGGCTTTGCTGCGCGCGCCGGGCCGTCTAAGGAAATAGGCGCAAGCATAGGGAGTGCCGCATGGGCCGCGCAGTGATCGTCTCTTACGCCCGCACGGGTTTGGCCAAGTCCGGCCGCGGCGGATTCAACATTACCCACGGCGCCGCGCTCGCCGGACATTCGATCAAGCACGCCGCCGAGCGCGCCAAGCTGGAACCGGATGCGGCAGAGGATGTGATCCTGGGCTGCGGTTCGCCGGAAGCCACCACGGGCCACAACGTGGCGCGGCTGGCTTCGGTTTGGGCCGGGCTCGACTTCAAGGTCGCGGCCGCGACGATCAATCGCTTCTGCTCCTCGGGCCTGCAATCGACCGCGCAAGTCGCGACCTACATCATGCAAGAGGGCGCGAAGGTCGGCATTTCCGGCGGCGTTGAATCGATTTCCGGCACGCGGCTCGCCAACACCAAACCGGTGTTCGAAGAACGCCTGCTGAAAGACCATCCCGAGATGTGGATGCCGATGATCGAAACCGCCGACATCGTCGCCAAGCGCTACAATGTAAGCCGCGAATATCAGGACGAGTACGCGCTACGCTCGCAACAGCGCATCGCCGCCGCGCAGGCGGCCGGGCTCTTCAAGGACGAGATCGTGCCAATGAAGACGAAGATGATGGTCGTCGACAAGGCCACGAAGGCCGAGAGCATCGTCGACACCGTCGTCGATCGCGACGATTGCAATCGCCCCGATACAACACTCGAAGGCTTGGCCAAGCTCGAGCCCGTGCGCGGTCCGGGCAATTTCGTCACCGCGGGCAACGCAAGCCAGCTTTCAGATGGCTCGGCCGCGCTGGTGCTGATGGACGAAAAAGAAGCTGAGCGGCGCGGGCTTGAGCCGCTCGGCTTGTTCAAGGGCTTCGCCGTCGCCGGCTGCAATCCCGACGAAATGGGTATTGGCCCGGTGTTCGCCGTGCCGCGCCTGCTGAAGCGTCAAGGGCTCAAAGTTCAGGACATCGATCTTTGGGAACTGAACGAGGCCTTTGCGTCGCAGTGCTTGTACTGCCGCGACAAGCTCGAGATCGACCCTGAGAAGTACAACGTCAACGGCGGCTCGATCGCCATCGGCCACCCGTTCGGCATGACCGGCGCGCGTCTCGTCGGCCACGTGCTGATGGAGGGGCGCCGGCGCAAGGCAAAGACGGCCGTCGTCACTATGTGTATCGGCGGCGGCATGGGCGCCGCCGGGCTGTTCGAGGTGTTTTCATGAGCATGAAATCGGCCCGCGGTCCGTTGCTGGCGTTTGTGCTCGTCTTCGCGCTGGCCGCGTGCGGCCAGCCGCAAGAGCAGGCGAAAGGCAAGCAGGACGAGGCGTTTCCGGTCGTCTTGGCGCCGGATGTGAACACGCGCATCGGGCCTGACGGCGCCGCTGGCATCTCCAACGCGCTGCCGATGGATATCGCCGCCATCCGCCAAGCCGCGGCGAATTTCGTCGTCGAGGAAAAAGCCGCGCAGATCGAGGGGCAGCCCTACACGGCGATTGCGCTGTCGGCGGGCGATGAGGAAGTCTTCCGCCTTCTGCCGACCGCCGATGGCCGTCACATCCACGCCATCGTGACGACGTCGTCGCAGGCGCGCGGGCCGTTGCAGGACATCGTCGGCGTCACCTTGTTCGGCACCGCGCCGGCGGAAGAGACGGAAGTCTGCCTCGCGGAATCCGTGGGCGGCGCACCGGGCTTTGCCTGCTCGACCGCCGAGGACGGCCGCTTCTGGCGTGTCTACAAGCTGCCCGAGGGCTATGACGGCCCCAGCGATCCGTTCGATGCGATCGATCCGGATGTGCTGCACGACGCGGAGCTGGTCGAGATGCGCTGGATCGCGCCGCGCGTGCGGTGACGTTGGTAATCCCCAGCCCCCTTGCGGGGCGGGGGCAGGGGGTGGGGGCGTTGGGCAGCGCGCGGTGTTGTCGAAGCGCGCGCCATCTTATGTAACACCGGCGCGTCGGCCCGCCCCCCCTCCGTCCGCCTCCGGCGGACACCTCCCCCGCAAGGGGGGAGGTTGCGCACCGTGCTATTCCAGAACTTTGTGCACGCTTGCAGCGCTTGCGATCCGGGCGCCGGTGTCGGTGGCGAACTCGGCGCTCAGAAACACCAAGGTGCGCGTCTTGCGCGTCAGCTGAACCACGATCGCGCCCGCATCGGCGGCGGCGAGCCAGGTGATTTCGACCGACACGAGTTGCGTCTTTGCGCCGGCCTCGCGGTCGGCGGTGGCTTCGAGCGCGTTGATCAGGCGAGCGGCGATGGCGGAAGCGGTCATTTCTTGCGCGCGATCGCCAGCTTGATGCGCTCATGCGCGACGTCGAGCGGCGCCCACGCGCCGACGCTGGCGGTCTTGCCGGGCTCCAGATCCTTGTAGTGCGTGAAGAAGTGCGCGATCTGCGCCACCAGCAGCGGCGGCAGATCTTCGTGCGTCTTGACGTCCTTGTAGAACGGATTGAGCGCATCGACCGGCACGGCGAGGATTTTCTCGTCGACGCCCTTTTCGTCGTCCATCAGCAACACCCCGATGGGGCGCGAGCGAATGAGGCAGCCCGCGATCACGGGCATCGGCGTGACGACGAGGATGTCGAGGGGATCGCCGTCTTCGCCCAACGTGTTGGGGATGAAGCCGTAGTTGGACGGATACATCATCGACGTATGCAGGAAGCGATCCACGAACAGCGCGCCGGACTTCTGATCCAGCTCGTACTTCACCGGCAGCCCGCCCTGCGGAATCTCGACGAACGCGTTGACCTCGTGCGGCGGATTGGGGCCTGGGCTCACAAATCTGATGTCCATGGTGGGGCTCGGTTGTCGGGTGTCGGTTGCGGGGATCGGTTATCGGGGATCGGTTATCGGTTTTCGGAAACCCGGTGGCTCATGCCTGGGGCTCCTTCAGTCGTGCATGCAAGCGCGTAAGCATACGCGCGACGCGATCCGTTTTCTCTAAGACACCCTGTGTGGCTTCGCGCGACAAGAGTTCTGCGTCGCCAGCAAGCAGCAGAAGTGTCTCAAGTTCCGCGGCGGATCCTTTCGCGATGCTGACGAAGTGAGTGTAGTCTCGCCGTGTGGCGCGCGCGCTTCCTTCGGCAATGTTGGCCGCAGTCGAAACTGCGGCTCTGATCATCTGACCCGTAAGTCGATATTCTTCCTGCTTAGGCATCAGCCGAGCTAGCTTGTAGACATCCCGGGCAAGCTCCATGGCAAGCTTCCAAACGTCGAGTTCACGATGGCTTTGCATGACGCCCCCCGAAAACCGATAACCGGTAACCGACCACCGAACTCACATCTTCTTCCTGAGCGGCGCCAGATCCGGAAACACCGGATCTCGCTTCTGCGCCTTCGCGGCAAACGCTTCCATCATGTGCGGGGGCGAGAACATGCCGGCTTGCCAGGTGGCGATGTAATCGAGGCCGTCGGCGATGGAATGGTCGCGCGCGTAATTGATCATGCGTTTGGAGCCGGCGACGGCGACCGGCGCTTTCGCGGCGATTTCGCGCGCGAGTTCCATGACGTGCGCCAACATCGCCTCCTGCGTCGAAAACACGTCGTTCACCAGGCCGATCTCTTTCGCTTTCGCCGCGGGCAGGCGGCGCCCGGCGTAGGCGAGCTCCCGCACCCAACCTTCGGGGATCAGCTTGCACAGGCGCGGGAATGTGCCGACGTCGGCGGTCATGCCGATATTGATCTCGGCGATCTGAAAGAAGGCGTCCTCGGTGCAATAGCGGATGTCGCAGGCGCTGGTCATGTCGACGCCGGCGCCGATGCAGCCGCCCTGGATCGCGGCGATCACCGGCATGCGCGCTTCGTCGAGGCAATTGAAGCTGCCCTGCAGCGTCAGCACGAATTGCCGGAACGCTTCCGCGCGTGCGTAAGCGTCGCCGCCGGAGGCGCTGACGCCGTCGCCGTCGGTGAAGACGGAAAGGTCCATGCCGGCGGTGAAGTGCTTGCCGGTGGAGGAGATGACGATGCAGCGCGCCTTGGCGTTGTCGTTGATGTCGTTCACGATCGCCGGCAGTTCGTTCCAGAACGCGCGCGGCATCGAATTGAACGCCTCCGGCCGCGACAGCTGGATGTGGGCGACGTTGTTTTCGATCGTGACGGCGAAACAGGATTCAGTCATCGGCGCGCTCCCTTAAGCAAGCGCTAGCACGGCGCATGCGCAGCGTCATCGCGGCATGGAGACTTCCGTCGATTCTCGAACCCGTAGAGCCTGGAGACTTGCGCGACTCCCTGCCTGGAGAGGAGCGAGTGTCGCCAGTACAGGCTGGAGAGACTTACGCGAAAACGACGCCCGTCAGCACCGCCGCGTAGTGCACGGCTGCGGCCGCCATGACGAAGCCGTGCCAGATGGCGCGGCGGAAGGGGAGTTTCTCCCAGACGTAGAACGGAATGCCGATGGTGTAGAGCAACCCGCCGATGGCGAGCAGGATGAGCCCCGCCAGCGGCACGCCCTCCAGCATCGGGCCGAGCGCGGCGACGATCAGCCAGCCCATGGCGACATAGAACGCGATCCATACCTTCTTGCCGATGCCAGGCAGAAAGAGTTTGCCCGCCACGCCGATCAGCGCCAGCGCCCAGACGATTGTCGTCATCGAGACAGCCCAGGCGCCGTCGAAGCGGATGGTGGTGAAGGGCGTGTAGGTGCCGGCGATCATGAGGAAGATGGCGGCGTGATCGAAGCGGCGCAGCAGCGCCTTGCGCTTGGGCTCTTCGGTCAGATTGTACGCCATCGAGCAACCGACCATGGCCATGACGCAGACGCCATAGACCGCCACCGCGCTCGCCATGCCGACGCCGCCCTGCCAGATGGCGAGGCCTAGAGCAGCCCCCACCGCGAACGTCAGCAGCACGGCGGCGACGCCATGCACCCAGCCGTCCGCCAGCTTTTCGAGCCGGGTGGGGTAATGGAGCTTGGGCAGGAGGCCGGAGAGGGTCATCGGGCGGGACAATGGCGGGTTGGCGCGGCCGTGTCACCGCCAACGCCGATAACAGTTCGTTGCGGCGTGTTTCTGCCGCCATCCGACCGTCATTCCGGTCGCGCGGAGCGCGGGCCGGAACCTAGGGGTGACAGCACATCGCTTGCCCCTTGGATCCGGGCTCAATGCTTCGCATTACCCCGGAATGACGGCAGGTGAGCTAGGATCGCGCCATGCAGAATCAGACCGCCCGCCGCGCGCTTCTTACCGGCCTCTTGGCGACCGCGGCTGCGCCCGCCTTCGCCCAGCGCCCTTTGCTGGATTCGCTGACCCAGTCCGACGCCACGCGCGGCGTGCGCGACGCGCTGGGGATCGCGGCGATGAACGCAACGACGCGGCTGGCGCAACACAACGGCTTCTGGAACGACGGCCGCGTGCGCATCCCGCTGCCCGGCGTGCTGGGGCGCACGCAGTCGAGCCTGCGCCGGCTCGGCATGTCGCGCCCGCTCGACGACTTGCAGCAGAGCCTCAATCGCGCCGCGGAGGCGGCGATGCCGGAGGCGTCGCGTCTCTTCGTCAATGCGGTGCGCTCGCTCACCATCGCCGATGCGATCGACATCGTGCGCGGGCCGGAGGATTCCGCGACGCGCTATCTGCGCGGCCGCACCGAGCCGCAGCTCACGCGGCTGCTGCGCCCGGCGATGACGCGTGCGCTGACGGAGTCGGGCGCCTTCACGTTGTTGCGCACGGCGCTGCGCGAAGTCGGCCTCGCCAGCATGACTGGGGACATGCGCACCGAGATCGTCGAGTTCTCGACCACCAAGGCGCTCGATGGCTGCTTCTTCTTCATCGCGCAGGAAGAGCGCGCCATCCGCCGCGATCCCGTGCGCCGCACCACGGATATCTTGCGGCGGGTTTGGGGGAGTTAGGCAGTAGGGGGAGTATGGGAGTAGAGGACAATCGCCGAACCCTCTTGCCTTACTCCCTTACTCCCGTACTGCCTTACTCCCACCATGACAGCCGAGCCCTTTCGCCGCGTAGCGTACGACGTCCCGGGCGGGCGGGTCGCCGGCATTGCCTTCGGCGCGGCGACGCCCACGCCCGCTATCGTCTTTCTGCACGCCACCGGCTTCAACGCGCGCACCTATCGCGCGCTGCTGCAGCCGCTGGGGGATCGCTTTCATGTGCAGGCGCTCGACGCGCGCGGGCATGGGCGCACGGAGCTGCCGGCGCCGGTGTTCGGCTACACGTCGTGGCGCCGCCACGTCGACGATCTGATTTCCGTGCTCGAGCATTTCACTGCGCCGGTGACGCTCGCGGGCCATTCGATGGGCGCCACGGTAAGTTTGCTCACGGCCGGCAAACGCACCGATCTCGTGTCCGGTCTCGCGCTTTTGGATCCCGTCGTGCTGCCTGCCGCGGGGTATGCGATGTCGGAGCTGCCGCTGGCGCCGTTGATCCAGCGCTACGCGCTGCCGCTGGCGCGCGGCGCGTTGAACCGGCGCGACCGGTTCGAGAGCCGCGAAGCGGCGGCGGCGGCGTTCAGCGGACGCGGCGTGTTCAAGAGCTTTCCCGCTGAGATGATCGAAGACTATGTCGGCGACGGCTTGGTCGAGGACGGCAAAGGCGGCTTCCGCTTGGCGTGCCGGCCGGTGTTCGAAGCGGCGACGTTTTGCGCGCAACGCCACGATCCGTGGGGCGCGCTGCGGCGCGTGACCGATCCGCTGGTTTTGCTGCGGGCGGAGCGCAATTCCACCATCAGCGAAGCGGCTGCCCATCGCGTCGCCGCCATCAAGGCGGATGCGCGCATCGCCACCGTGGAGGGCGCGGGCCACATGCTGCCGATGGAGCGCCCGGACCGCGCCCGCGCGGCGATCGAGAGCGCGGCGCTGATGGCGCGCCAAGGCCGCAAGTATCACGACGCGCTGGAGGATTAGAGCTTGAGCG
This sequence comes from Hyphomonadaceae bacterium, assembly GCA_050182055.1. GTDB lineage: Bacteria > Pseudomonadota > Alphaproteobacteria > Caulobacterales > Aquidulcibacteraceae > Vitreimonas. The sequence goes on along the minus strand of JBFXCP010000004.1, from coordinate 63,952 downwards.
GCCGCACCAGCGCCTGCACCCGCGCGCGCGCTTCGGGGCTCGGCGCGATGGTCTTGCGGGTGGCGGTGTCGAAGGTGAGGGCGACCGCTTCCATCGTCGCCCACGCCGCTCCGGTTTCGGGATCGACGATCCAGTGCACCAGCCGCAGGGTCTTCTCGCCGACCTCGGCGATAGCGGAATAGATTTCGATCAGATCGCCCGCGCGCGGATAGCGGCGCACCGCGATGCGCGCCTCCACGACCGCGCCCGCTGGCTGTCCACCGGCGTCGCTCGCGGCCGCTTGACGCCAACGCGACAGCAGGTTGGGCACGGAATCGGAGATGCGGCCGGGGAAATGCTCGAAGCGGAGGCGGCCGAACGCGTCGCATTGATCGGGCGTCACCACCGCGCCGCCGATGCGCGTCGCGCCGAGCGCGATGGCGCGCGGACGCGAGGCGTCGCTGGGCGGCGCGTTGACGTCGATCGAGCGCGGCTTGGCGTGCGCGGCAAGCGTGCATGAAAGTCCCTTGGCCGCCGCACGCGTACGCGCCGTCCAGGGGAAGGCGCGGAAGCCGCGCGTTTCCACATGTGCGACCCGGGCTGTGAAGCACGAACTCGGCGCGCCGTCGGTGTGGCGCATGTCGAGGCACAGCGCGGCGTCGCTTTCGCCGAACTTCACCACCCCGCCATGCATGACGAGCGGCGCGCCGGGGCGCGCTTCTTTCAGAAAGCGCGCATGCAGATCGAGGAGTTGCAGCGTTGAGCCGCCCGCTTCGGCGTACGCCCGCGGAAGTTCCAGCGCGCGCGCCATGTGCGCGAGGCCAACCATCGCGCGCTCGAAATGGAAGCGCACATTGAGATGGCCGCCGTCGTCGCACTCCCAGGTGTTGACGCTGCCCTGGTAGAGCGGCGCGGGCAGGGGCGCCGGATGGGTCATGCCGCCTGGCAGACCGAGCACACGCCGCTGGCTTCGATCATGGTGCGGCTGATGGTGAAGCCGTCCTTCTTGGCGGCTTCGGTGAGATCGACGAGCGCATGACCGGCGTCGAACTCTTCCGCCGCGCCGCACTTCTCGCAGATGAGGAAGATGGTCGAGCGCGCGCACGCGCCGATGCCGCAGGCGACGAACGCGTTGAGGCTTTCGATGCGGTGCGCCAGTCCCATGCGCACCAGGAAGTCGAGCGCGCGGTAGATGGTGGGCGGCTTGGTTTGCTTGGTTTCGTCCACCAGCGGCAACAGGTCGTAGGCCTTCGCCGGTCCGGGCCGGTCGATCAGCAATTCGAGCACGCGCCGGCGCAGCGGCGTCAGTGTTTCGTTCGCGGCCGCGCAGCGACGTTCCGCTTCGGCAATTTGCTCGGCTGCGCCGTGGCGATGCGACATGGGGCTCTATGTTCGCAGGTGAGATGCGTGCGCGAAAGATGGCGAGGCCCCCGCGCGAATTCATCGTTCCGGTTTGTTTTGGAACTTTACAAGAACATTTGATTCCGGTATCTATTAGAACATAGAGCGAACAACTGAAGCGATTGAGACGGGGGCGTCAGATGTCAGAAGCAATTTTCCGTGGAATTTCAGGTCGTTTGCATCGCTTCAGCGTGCATCGCCCGGATGAGAAGTTCTCCACAGGGGCGGCTGTGTACTGTTTCGCGCGCCCCGGCCATGGCGGCCGCGGGTGGACGCCGCTCTTTCTGTCGCGCACCGGCAATCTGGCCAAGCGTCTCGATGGTCACGAGCAATGGCCGGAGGCCAAGCTCCTCGGCGCCACCCACATCCTGATCCATCAGCACGACGAACGCGACGCGCGCGAATACGTCGAGGCCGATTTGGCCCAGTCGCTGAAGCCCGCCATGAACGGTCCGTTCCTGGAAGCCGAAGCGCGCGAAGTCGAACACGGCAACGCCGTGCGCCTGGTCTGGGCCGCGTGAGGTGGAGGACGCGGGCGGTTGGGTCTACATCCTCGCCAGCGGGCGTAATGGCACGCTGTACACCGGCTCGGCGCGGGTTCTCTCGGATCGCATCTATCAGCACCGGGAAGGCCTGATCCACGGCTTCACGCGCAAATACGGCGTGACGCGGCTGGTGTGGTTTGAAGCGCATGACTGCGTTGCCGCCGCCTACAAGCGCGAGCAGCTGATCAAGAGATGGCGGCGCGCCTGGAAGCTCGCGCTGATCGAGAAGCTGAACCCGCAATGGTTGGACCTGTATCCGTCGATCGCGGGCTTCGGTCCGCCGCTAGACCATGTCCTACGATCTTCCGCTTCCCCGCCGCATGCCCCGCGAAAGCGGGGCCAAGAGCGGGGACCCAGAGCCGGGCACGCACCGCTAGACGACTGCTAGGTCCCTGATCGCACCCCGGCTTGCGCCGGGGATGCGTCAGGGAAGCGTGGTGTTCTCTCCAACGCTTCCCCGCCGCATGCCCCGCGAAAGCGGGGC
>JBFXCP010000004.1:26259-61533 GCA_050182055.1 Hyphomonadaceae bacterium | reverse complement strand
ACGACTGCTAGGTCCCTGATCGCACCCCGGCTTGCGCCGGGGATGCGTCAGGGAAGCGTGGTGTTCTCTCCAACGCTTCCCCGCCGCATGCCCCGCGAAAGCGGGGCTAAGAGCGGGGACCCAGAGCGGCGCGCACCGCTATACGACTGCTAGGTCCCTGATCGCACCCCGGCTTGCGCCGGGGATGCGTCAGGGAAGCGTGGTGTTCTCTCCAACGCTTCCCCGCCGCATGCCCCGCGAAAGCGGGGCTAAGAGCGGGGACCCAGAGCGGCGCGCACCGCTATACGACTGCTAGATCCCTGATCGCACCCCGGCTTGCGCCGGGGATGCGTCAGGGAAGCGTGGTGTTCTCTCCAACGCTTCCCCGCCGCATGCCCCGCGAAAGCGGGGCCAAGAGCGGGGACCCAGAGCCGGGCACGCACCGCTAGACGACTGCTAGGTCCCTGATCGCACCCCGGCTTGCGCCGGGGATGCGTCAGGGAAGCGTGTTACCGCGAAACGCGCGGCGTTTGTGGTTGGGTTTGTTGTTGCGACAGCGCTGCAGCGGTGGAGGCCGCGCGGGCGAGTTGGATGAACTCGGCGCGCCAGCCGAATTCATCGCGCCCGCGCGCGCTCTGCGCCAGCGCGATCACGTCGTCCCAGTCGTAGCCGCGCGCCAGATAGGGATCGCCGCGCAGCAATTGGCCGTAGCCGGCGACGGCCGTGGCCCAGCGCGTCGATTCCGGCGCGCGATTGATGTCGGCGACGAAATCGGCGTTGGTGATCGGACGCTCGATCAGGCGCGAGTCGTCCTCGCCCGGCAATTTGTAGCGGATGCGCAGGAAGGCGATCTCGCCGGCCGTGCTGGGCGGCGCGGTGGTTGCGCCTTGATAGCGCAGCGGCTCGGTGAAGGTCGGCCCGCCGACGGGGGTGATCTCGTAGATCGCCGTCACCGAATGCCCCGCGCCGATTTCGCCGGCGTCGACCTGATCGTTGTTGAAATCCTCACGCCGCAGCATGCGGGTTTCGTAGCCGATCAGGCGATATTCGGCGACACGGGCGGGATTGAACTCGACTTGGATCTTCACGTCCTGGGCGATCGTGAACATGTTCGAGGCCATCTCGTCGCGCAGCACGCGGCGCGCTTCGTTCAGGGTGTCGATATAGGTGGCGACGCCGTTGCCGTTTTGCGCCAAACGCTGCATCAGCGCGTCGTTATAATTGCCGCCGCCGAAGCCGAACACCGAGAGATAGATGCCTGTTTCGCGCTTGCGCGAGACGAAGTCCTGCAATTGCTGCGGATCGGCGATGCCGACGTTGAAATCGCCGTCGGTGGCGATGATGACGCGGTTGACGGCGTTGCGGTCGAAATTCTGCTCCGCCAGTGCGTAGGCGAGGCGCAGGCCTTCGCCGCCCGCCGTCGAGCCGCCGGCTTGCAGATTGTCCAGCGCCGCCAGGATGCGCGCGTGTTGATTGCCCGGGGTCGGCTCAAGCACCGCGCCTGCGGCGCCCGCATAGACCACGATCGAGACACGGTCGCGCGCCGTCAGTTGATCGATCAGCAGGCGGAAGCTCTGCTGCACGAGCGGCAGCTTGTTCGGTTCGGCCATCGAGCCGGACACGTCGAGCAGCAGGACGAGGTTCAAAGGCGGACGTTCGCGCGGCACGATGTTGTAGCCTTGCAGGCCGATATGCACGAGTTGGCGGCCTTCGGCCCAAGGCGAGGGCGCCACCGTCACCGTGCTGGAGAACGGCTGCGTGCGGTCGCGCGGCAAGGTGTAGTCGTAGCGGAAGTAATTGATCAATTCCTCGATCCGCACCGCGTCGCGCGGCGGCAGGCGACCCTGGTTCAGCATCCGGCGCACGTTGGAATAGGAGGCGGTGTCGACGTCGATCGAGAATGTCGAAACCGGTTCTTCGGCGACGATCTGGATCGGATTGACCTCGACGTCCTCGTAGTTCTCGCGGTCGATGTCGCCCGGCACGGGCTGGGGCGCGGTTTGCGCGTAGGGCGCAACGACACCGCCCGTAAGCGCACGCGCTTGTGGCGCCGTGAGTGGCGGCGGTGGCGGCGGCGGCGCGAACTGTTCGGTCTGTTCGCGGGCCTCATCGCGGTCGTCGCTGACGGTGGATTGCGACGCGCAGGCGGCGAGCGCCAGCAATAGGATTGCGAAGCCCGCGCGGCGGGCGTGATGCATGATCATGGACGTTCCCTCCCGACCGTCCGGACACGGCGTTGCGTACAAGAGCGCGCTTCGAACGCGGCCAGTTTGCGGCGTGCGCGCGGCGATATCCGAGCTTGAGCCCGTCTCTCACGTGTTTGTGTGCAAAACCCCGCGGTTTGGGGCGCTAGCGCCGGCGGCGTTCGCGTTCGGCGAGACGGCGCTGTTCGGGGATCCAATCGCGCACCAATTGATCGAGCACGCTCAGGGGGACCTCGCCGCTCAACAGCACCGCGTCGTGGAAGCCGCGCAGGTCGAAGTCCGGGCCGAGTTCGTTGCGCGCGATCTCACGCAGCCGCGCGATCTCGCGCCGGCCCAATTCGTAGCCGCAGGCTTGGCCCGGCCAGACGATGTAGCGGTTGACCTCGGTGGCGATCACCGCGGGCGTGTCGCCCGTGGTGAGCGCCAGATAGTCGATGGCGTTCTGGCGCGTCCAATTCTTGGCATGCAGCCCGGTGTCCACCACCAGCCGCGCCGCACGCCAGAGCTGCCAGCGCAGATAGCCGATGCGCCCGACCGGATCGCCTTCGTGGAAGCCCTGCTCGTCGGCCAATTCTTCCGCGTAGAGCGCCCAGCCTTCGCTGTAGGCGTTGAAGCTGACGAGCCGGCGCATCAGCGGGGAGTCTTCCAGTTCCTGCGCCAGCGCGATCTGGAAGTGATGGCCGGGGACCGCCTCGTGAAAATCCTGCGTCGGCAGATCGATGCGCGTCATCTCCGCGAGGCTGCGCAGATTGATGTAGTAGATGCCGGGCTGGGCGCCATCGAGCGAGGGCGGGTTGTAGTAGGCGCCGGGCTGGCTTGCTTCCATGAACGCCGGCACGCGGCGCACTTCGAGCCGCGCGCGCGGCATGCGCCCGAACCATTGCGGGGCGCGCTCCAGCACGCGGTTCACGCGCGCCTGCACGTCGGCGATCAGCTGCGCGCGGCCCTCGTCGGTGTCGGGATAGGCGTAGCGCGGATCGGCGGTCATCGCCGCAAGCCGCTCGCCGACGCGGCCTTCTGTCAGCCCGGTGCGGCGCAGCGCGATGTCGAGCTGGGTGTCGAGATAGGCGACGCGTTCGAGGCCGATCTGGTGAATTTCGTCCGGCGTGAGGTTGGTGGTCGTCTCGATCCGCAACGCGGCGGCGTAGAAGTCCGCGCCGCGCGGCAGCCGCGAGACGCTCGCGGCGTCGGTGGCGTTGGCCCGTTCCGAGCGCAGAAACGCCGCCGCGCGCTGGTGCGCCGGGATGACGTGATCGCGGACGATGGCCTCGGCGCGCGCCAAAAATCCCAAGTTCCGCTGCTCGGCCTGCGCTTTCCCCGCCGGATCGGCGATGGCGGCGGCGAGCGCATCGAGCTTGCGGCGGAAGCTCGTGATGTAGGGCTGCGCCATTACCGGCTGATCGATGATGCCCTGCAGCAGGCTGAGCGTGGCGTCGATGATGAAGATCGGCGGGCGCACGCCGTTCTGGGCGTCGATGCGGGCGCGCTCGGTCTCCTGATCGATCGCGTCGGCGGCGGCGCGTAAGCGCGACAGGTAGTTCTCCGCATCTTGCGTGTTGGCGATCGTGTGGCGCTCATCGAGGAAGGCGGGCAATGTGAGGAAGGCGCTGTCCAGCTGATTGAGCACGTAGGGGCGGACGCCGCCGAGCGGCGTGAAGTCGCCGTAGGAAAATTCCGCCCCGGCGGCGGCGTTCGCGAACTGCGCGCGGAGCACTGCGTAGGTCAGCGCGTCTTCGTCCTCCAGGCCGCGCGCGTCGAGCGCGCGCAACTCGGCGTAGCGCCGGATCGCGGCGCTGCGGCGCGCCTCCACCGCCAAGGGCGAGCGATCGTCCAGCCGCGCCGCGAAGGGGCCGCCCGCGGCGTCGGGCGAAACGCCCGTCTGGGTTGCGAGTTCGGGGCTGTCGGCAAGTATCTGCCGCGACCAATCCGTCAGCCTACCCTCGAAGGCGGTCATCGGTTCGGGACGGCGCGGCCCGCAGCCCCCTAAAGCCAAGGTAATCCCAAGCGCCGCAGCGGCGCCCCAACGGACCGGCTTCATGTTCCCCCCGAACGGACTCATGCGCCCGTTTATCACGCGCCGGTCAGCGGAAAAGCTGGCCGAGCACAGTTCATTTGCGCTCGACTGTTGCGGAAAGCGCGCATTCGTGGTTTGACCGCGCCCCTGTGGTAGGGAACTCGCGGAGACACCCATGACGACCGCCCAAGGCGGCCAGCAAACGCTGGGCAGAATTCTGTTTTATCGCCAACTCGAGCCGCTCTCGATCGAGAAGCACCGCTCGTTGGGCGTGAGCCAGGTCAACAATCCGTTCTCGTTCCTCGCCGACACCCATCTCGTGCCGTTGACGGTGGATGAGTTCGGTCTGGCCGCTGTCTGCTACCCGATCATCTTCGACACCCAATCCAAGACGCCGCTGGCGGTGATGGGCTTGCGTCCGGGGATGAACGTCTTCCTGGGCGCCGACGGCTCACTCGACCCGGAGGTCTATCTGCCGGCGTTCGCGCGCCGCTATCCGTTCCTGCCGATCATCGCCAATGGCGGTCAACAGCAGCCGCAGCAGGCGCAGCCGGCGGACGGCGACCGCGTCCTCGTCTGCATCGACCGCGCCGCCAAGATGCTGTCGTCGACGCCGGAAATGCCGTTCTTCGAGGGCGACAAGCCCTCGCGCTATACGCAAGAGGCGATCCAGTTCTGCCGCGAGTTCGACATGCTCGGCCGCCGCACGCAGGAATTCGTGAAGCTCATGGAGCAGCACGACCTGTTCGAACTGACGCCGCTGGCGCTGCCGCGCGCCAAGGCCGACGGCACGCCCGACGAGCCGCAGAAAATCGGCGAGTATCTGCGCATCTCTGAGGCGAAGCTGAACAAGCTGCCGAAGGACGTCTACATCGAGCTGCGCGACCGCGGCGTCTCCGCCGTCATGCACGCGCACCTTCTGTCGCTGGGGCTGTGGCCGAAGATTCTGTCGCGCGCGGCCCGCATCCAGGCGTCCACGCCGCTCAGCTAAGGGCGCTTAACCCCGTATCCGGCAAAGCCGCGTTCCCCGGGAGCGCGGCTTTGTTGTATCCAGACGGCGCGCCGGTGCGTACCTGTCCGCGTCAATCGGTTCGTTGGCGGTGCGCCGCATCGACATTAGTCCATGGGGCTCATGGTTCGTTTTCTCGCCAGCTTGGTCTTCTGCGCCGCGGCGCTGCTCGGATCGCCCGCCGCGGCCCGACCGCTCGTTACCGAGAATGTCACGGCGGAGCTGCACGCGACGCGCACGGTCATCGCGCCGGGCGAGACCTTCACCGTCGTGCTGCGCCAGCAGATCCGCGAAGGCTGGCACACCTATTGGCGGAACCCCGGCGATGCTGGGGAAGAGACCAAGATCGCCTGGACGCTGCCGCCGGGTTTCGAGGCCGGGCCGATCCGTTGGCCTGTGCCGGAAGCGATCCCATTCGCGACGCTGCTAAACTACGGCTATTCGAACGAAGTGCTGCTGCCGGTGTCGATGACCGCGCCGGCCACGTTGCAGACCGGTCAGCCCCTAACCTTGAGCGCCGACGTGACGTGGGTCGTCTGCAAGGACATCTGCATCCTCGGCGAAGGCCGCGTGACGCTCACGCTGCAGACCGCCGCCGAGGGCCGTGACGACACAACTTGGGCGCCGCGCATCGCCGCCGCCGTCGCGGCGCTGCCTTCGCGGCCCGAGATAGACGCGCGGATCGCGCGCAGCGGCCGCCTCAGCGTCGCGCTCGCGGGCGCCGACGCGTATCGCAACTTCCACTTCTTCCCGTTCAGCCGCGACGTGATCGAAGCGGCGGCGGAGCAATCGCCGCGCGCAAGCGCCGGCGGCGTCACGTTCACGCTGACGCCGGGTTTTCAGAACACCTTTGGCCAAGGACCGCTCGAAGGGCTCGTCGCCTATGAGGTGCGCGAGGGCGGCGCCTGGGTGCGGCGCGGCGTCGAGATCGTCGCCCAGCCCAGCGAAGAGGCGCTGGCCGGCGCTGCGCCGATGGCGCTCTCCGCGCTGCTTACCGCGATCGGCTTGGCGTTTCTGGGCGGCCTCATCCTCAACGTGATGCCGTGCGTGCTGCCGGTGCTGTCAGTGAAGGCGCTCGCATTTGCCGGCGGCGCGGCGCCCGCCGAGGCGCGCCGGCAGGGTGTGTTCTACACGATCGGCGTGCTGGCGACGTTCCTGGCGCTGGCGGGTCTGCTGATTGCGTTGCGCGAAGCCGGTGCGGCGGTGGGATGGGGCTTCCAGCTGCAATCGCCCCTCGTCACATCGGGGCTTGCGCTGCTCTTCTTCGTCATCGGCCTCAACCTGCTCGGCGTATTCGAGGTAGGCGGCGGCGCACAGAACCTGGGCGCAGGTCTCGCCGCCCGCAGCGGCGATGCCGGCGCCTTCTTCACCGGCGCGTTGGCGGTGGTGGCGGCAACGCCGTGCACCGCGCCGTTCATGGCCGGCGCGCTCGGCGTGGCGCTGACGCAGCCCGCGCATCTGACGTTGCTCATCTTCGCCGCGCTTGCGCTTGGCTTTGCGCTGCCGTTGGCGGCGCTGCACTTCGCGCCGGCGTTCCAGAAGCTGATCCCGAAGCCCGGCGCGTGGATGGAGCGGGTGCGCAACGTGCTCGCCTTCCCGATGTTCGGCGCGGCGATCTGGCTGGCGTGGGTGCTGACTGCGCAGACTGGCGCTGACGGCGCGCTCGCGTTGCTGAGTCTCGCCGCCGCGATCGGCTTCGCGCTCTATGTCGGGCGCTGGGGCAGGGCCTGGCTCTTGGCGGGGTTGATCGTGCTGGCCGCGACGGGCGCGCTGATGTGGAAGCCGCTGGCGGGCGTCGAAAGCGAAGCCGCGCTCGCGCATGAGCCCTGGAGCCCGGCGCGTGTCGCGGAACTCTCGAACGAAGGCCGCGGCGTGTTCGTGAACTTCACTGCCGCCTGGTGCGTCACCTGTCAGGTCAACGAAGCGCTCGTGTTCAACCGGCCCGCCGTGGCGCAGGCCTTCGCCGAATCCAACACCGCGTATCTCATCGCCGATTGGACCAACCGGAACGCCGAGATTGCGGCAATTCTCGACGAACATCAGTGGCCCGGCGTGCCGCTCTATCTCTATTATCCGCCCGGATCGGCGGAACCGCGGGTGATGCCGATCGAGGGTTTTGGTGAGCGCGCCGTGATCGCGGCGCTCCGTGGAGAGACGCCATGATGCACGTATCGAAGCGCACGTTCCTGTTGCTGGGCGCAGCCGGCGCAGCTTTGGCCGCTTGCGCCCGCGCCCCGGACGTCGATCAAGTGGCGTCCGGTTCGCCCGCGCCGGACTTTTCGCGCCTCGACGCCAATGGCGTCACGCGCACGCTGGCGGAATTCCGCGGCAAGACGGTTGTGCTCGAATGGACCAACCATGGCTGCCCGTACGTGCGCAAACACTATGACGCCGGCGCCATGCAGGCGCTCCAACAGGAAGCGACGGCCGCGGGCGTGGTGTGGCTGCAAGTGATTTCCTCTGCGCCAGGCAAGCAGGGCTATCTCGATGGCCCCGGCGCGCTGGCGCGCGTGCAGACCGACAACGCGCATCCGACGGCAACCTTGCTCGATCCCGACGGCGTGATGGGCCGCGCCTACGGCGCAACCAACACGCCGCACATGTTCGTCATCAACGGCGCCGGCGAACTTGTTTATCAGGGCGCGATCGACGACCGGCCGTCCGCCTCAGCCGACACGCTGGAGGGCGCGAACAATTTCGTGCGCGCCGCGCTCGCCGACCTCGCCGCCGGCCGCCCGGTCGCCACGCCGCAGACGTCCGCCTACGGCTGCGGCGTGAAGTACGCTTGAGCGGGACCGCGGGCCTTCAGGCCCGCTCTTTCCAACCGCGCCGCCTAGCGGGTCGAGGCGACGTCCTGCTCTTGTTCGGCGGCCGCCAGATCGGCGGCGGCGGCGGCGGCCATCGGCGCGATCAAGATGGCGTCGTCCAGCAGCACGCGCAGATTGGTGAACGCGGCGTCGCGCTCTTGCGCGGTGTCGGCTTCGCGGAATTCCACGATGCGTTCGCGGGCGTCTTCGGCGATGCCGTGGAAGATGCAGGGCAGGTCCTGCTCCACGCCGGCTTGGCGCAGCGCCACCGAGAAACGCTCGGCGTCGCCCGAGAAATTCTCGATGTCGGTCAGGAATTGCGGCGTGACTTCGGTTTGCTGGGTCAGCGCGCGGGCCTCGGCTTCGACCTCTTGGGCGGCCGAGGGCAGTTCGGTCAGGCTGACGCCCAGCACCAAAGCGATACAGGTGAGCATGCGGCGGCTCCTTCGCCAAACGGGTGATGTGAGCGGGAGCAAGACCGGCGCCGTCCGGGGATCGGTTGTCGGGGATCGGGCCTAGCGGTTCGGTTAACTGCCGGGCGCCTTGCCCGAACGCGTTCCGCTCCCTAATCCCCAATCCCGAGCCCCGAAAACCGAGCCCCGCATGTCCTCCCCAGACTCCCCCCGTCCTAAGCCCCGCCGCGCCCGCGGCCTGATGGACCGCCGCGGCGGCGATCTGGCGGTTGAGCGCGATCTGATCGCGCGCATCGCCGGCGTTTACGAAGCCTGGGGCTTCGAGCCGCTGGAGACGCCGGCGTTCGAATACGCCGACGCGTTAGGCAAGTTCCTGCCGGATCAGGAGCGGCCCAACGAGGGCGTGTTCGCGCTCCAGGACGATGACGAGCAATGGCTGGCGCTGCGCTACGACCTCACCGCGCCGCTGGCGCGCTTCGTCGCCGAGAATTTCGACGCGCTGCCGAAGCCCTACCGGCGCTGGGCCGCGGGACCCGTCTGGCGCAACGAAAAGCCGGGGCCGGGGCGCTTCCGCGAGTTCTGGCAGTGCGACGCCGACACCGTGGGCTCGGCGTCCCCCGCCGCCGACGCCGAGATGATCGCCATGGCGTGCGCTGCGTACGACGCGGTGGGACTGTCCGCCGACCGGGTGCAGCTGCGGTTCTCGACCCGCAAGCTGCTGGAGGCCGTGCTGGAGCGCATCGGCGTCGCCGCGGACGCCTATTCGACGCGCCTCGTCGTGCTGCGCGCGATCGACAAGTTCGACCGGCTCGGCCGCGAAGGCGTCGAAGCACTGCTCGGCAACGGCCGCAAGGATGAGTCCGGCGACTTCACCAAGGGCGCGGGACTCGACGCCAAGCAACGCAGCGCCGTTGTCGATTTGGTGCAGGCGGGCGAGGGGTCGCGCGGCGACGTGCTGGGGCGTCTCGAAAAGCTCGCGGGCGCGGCGGCGGTCGCCGACCTGCGCGAGATCGATGCGACGCTTGCGGCCCTGGGCGTGAATGATGCGCGCGCGCCGATCGACCCGACCATCGTCCGCGGCCTTGAGTACTACACCGGCGCGGTGTTCGAAGCGCAGCTCGTGGGCGGCGGCGTAGCGCTCGGCTCCGTCGGCGGCGGCGGGCGCTATGACGATCTCGTCGCGCGCTTCCGCGGCGAACGCATTCCGGCGACCGGCTTTTCCATCGGCGTGTCGCGCCTTGCTGCGGCGCTGCAAGCGCAGGCGGAGACGCAGGCCGATGGCCCCGTCGTGGTGCTGGTGATGGATCAGGCGCGCGTCGCCGATGCGCTGGCGATGGCGGCCGAGTTGCGTGCGGGCGGCGTGCGGGCGGAAGCCTATCTCGGCGCCGCCGGCATGAAGGCGCAGCTGAAGTACGCCGACAAGCGCGCCGCGCCCGTGGCGGTAATCCAAGGCGGCGACGAACTGGCCAAAGGCGTGGTCACGCTGAAGGACCTGAAGCTGGGCGCAAAGATCGCCGCTGGCTTGGGCGAGGACCGCGAGGCCTACGCCAAGGCGCGCGAACAGGTGCAGCAGGAAGTCCCGCGCGCGCAGCTCGTTGCCGCAGTGCAGCAAATGCTCGCCCGCTAGGGGCGTCTGACGTGACAGCCCGCGCGGCTTCGATGAGAGGCGCTTGACCGCGCGTCCGGCGCGGCTCAGGTTCCGCCCCGGCCGCTGCCGTCGCGGGTGGTCGCGTTTCGGGGAGGAGACGCCCTCTACAAAGCGACGTGAAACGGCCGCGCCGGCAAGGCGCGGCCGTTTTGCATTCAGGGCTGTGGATGCCAACCAGCCACAGCGATCAAGACCATGAAGCCGACGACGTACGCCGCGGGCACGAACCAAGCGGCGCGCAACCACAAGAGCGCCGACTTCGCTTCGGGAAACAGGTTCGACACCGCAACCCCGGCCGATGAACCGAACCACATCATCGAGCCGCCAAATCCAACCGCATAGGCAAGCACGCCCCAATCGTAATGGCCTTGCTGCAGCGCCAGCGCTGTCAGCGGGATGTTGTCGAACACCGCCGAGACAAAGCCCAAGACGAAGGCCGATTCCCACGACGGCGCCGGCAGCTGCTCTACAGGCATGAGCGATGCAGCGAAGACGAGCGAGAGCAGAAACGCCGCGCCTTTCGCGGTCTCCGGCATGATCTTCCAATCCGGCGCGCGCAACGGCCACGCGATCAGAAGCGCCGTCCACAGCGCAAGCCCGATCAGCGGCAGGTTGTGCAGCAGCTCCGGCGCGAACATGTTCGCGGCGACGTTCGAGCCGACGACGCTGACCAGCAACAGGATCACGATTGCGACCCGCGCCCAGTCCACCGCGATGACGCCGGCATGGTGCTTCAGGATCTTGGAATAGTGCTGCTGCGCGCGCGCGGCGGGAATAGCGAACACCGCGAACGCGGCAACGGCGCCCACGTAGGCGTGCACGACGTCGAACGGGCTCTTGCCGGCAATCCACATCATGGTCGTGGTGGTGTCGCCGACGACGCTGCCCGAGCCTCCGGCGTTCGAGGCGGCGACGATCGCGGCCAGAAAGCCAATGTGAACGCGTTTCTTGTAGACGTGCGCCGCAATGGTTGCGCCGATCAAGGCGGCGGCGATGTTGTCCAGAAACGCCGACATGACGAAGACCAGCGCCAGCAACGCCAATCCCCCGGTCCAGTCGTCCGGCAGGAAATCCGGCGCGAGGTCCGGCAGTTTGCTTTCTTCGAAATGCCGCGAGAGCAGCGCAAAGCCAAGCAGCAAAAGACCGAGGTTCGTAAACGCGACCCAGTGGTGGCCCACGTGCAGCGCGAAGCCCTCGAGGCCATCCCCTTCGCTGAAACCTGCGAACAGGAATTTGTAGGCGAGAATGACCGCCAGGCCCGTTGCGGCCACTGTGAGCGTGCGGTGATGAAACACGGCGACGCCGAGCAGCGTCGCCGCGAACAGCGCGAACTCCACAGGGATGTCGGCCGGCACTAGTCTCTCTTCTCGAACACGCCTTCGGACTCGGCGGTTGCCTCTTGCTCAGCGAGCGCTTCGCTTCGCGCCGCCGACCTGTTGCTCGGCAAGGCCAACGAGAGCAGCGCCAGCCCCAAACACGCAGAGATCAGCGAGCCGCCCAGCACGCCGAAACGCACCGGCGCCTGCATGGCGTCCTCGGGAAACGCCAATGCGCCGACGAACAAGCTCATGGTAAAGCCGATGCCGGCGATCATGGCCGCGCCTACGAGAGCCAGCGGCGAAGCGGGCAGGGTCTGGCGTAGAAGCTTCGATCCTATCCAGGTCAGCGTGAAAATGCCGATCGGTTTGCCAAGCACTAGGCCGGCGGCGATGCCGAGCGCCACCGGGTGCATCACATCCGCGGGGGTGACGCCGGCCAGCGAGACGCCGGCCGATGCGAGCGCGAAAATCGGCATGATCCCCAATTGCACCGGGACCTTCAGCGCGTGCTCGGCGGCGACGAGCGGCGAATGCCCGTCCGGCCGGTGCATCGGGATGGCGAGCGCCGTCAGCACGCCCGCCAGCGTCGGGCTCATCCCGGTTTGCGCCATCGCGCCCCAAAGCAGCACGCCCAGCACCCAATAGGGCGTCAGCGCGCGCACGCCGCGCCAGTTAAGCACGAATAGCGCCAGCGTCAGGAGCGCCGAGACGGCGAGTGCGCTCGTATTGAGCGGGCCGGAATAGAAGAGCGCGATGACCAGGATGGCGCCCAGATCGTCGGCGATAGCCAGCGCCAGCAAGAACAGCCGCAGCCCCGCCGGCACGCGCGCGCCCAGAAGCGAAAGCACGCCGACGGCGAACGCGATGTCGGTTGCAGTGGGAATCGCCCAGCCGCGCGCATAGGCGTCGCCGGCGATGAAGAGAAAAATCAGGGCCGGCGCCGCCATGCCGCCGATCGCGCCCAAAGCCGGCAAGGCCGCTTCGCGCGGATTGCGGAACGGCCCCTCCACGCACTCGCGCTTCAGCTCGAGGCCGACATAGAGAAAGAACACCGCCATCAGCGCGTCCTTCACCATCGCCTTGATGGTGGAGGTCAGCGCATAGCCGCCGATGGTGAGTTCGAACGGCGCCGCCAGCAGCGTCTTCCAGGCTGGCGTCAATGCTGAGTTCGACAGCACGAAAGAGAGCACGGCCGCCGCCAGCAGCAGATAGCCGGGGGTCGTGTCGCGTTCCCACCAGAACGGATGCGGTTTCTTGCTCGCCATGACCGCGCGAACCTACGGATCGGGGTCGCGGGCGCAAGCAAAACCGGTTCGTCGATGGTGGAGCGACGCTGGATAAATTTTGTTCCGAAGCCGCGCGCGACTCAGCGCGCGATGCTTCGTGTCGCGCGCCTCCGTGCAGCGCTGAACATCCGCGCGGGCGGCAGTGTCGCGCGTGCGTAAACGCACCAGCGCGCGCGTCCGCGGCGCACGCGACTCACGGGCTTCTACGTTCGCGCCGAGGGGCGTGTCACTCGTTGCCGACGGTTTGAACGGCCAGGCGTGCGCAGCGCGTCGCGGGCGGTGAACGCCGGCCGCCCCGGGGCGAGGTTCAAAAAATAATGCGGGAGGGGCTGGACAGTCGCCGCGCCCTCCCCTAGAGGGAAAGTACTTTGTAATCCAAAGTAAGGAGAAAGCCGATGTTGAAGACCATTCTGACCTCCGGCGCCGCGTTGGTCGCGCTTGGGCTGGGCGCCGCGGCGCAGGCCGAGACGGTGACCGTGACGCTGACCGGCGTCGAAGCGCGCGGCGGCCAAATCCTGGCGACCCTGCAGACCGAAGCTGATTTCATGCAGCCGCGCGGCACCGCGAGCGTCATCGTTCAAGCCCCCGCGCAGCCCGGGCCGGTGACGATCACCTTCGACGTGCCGGCCGGCGCATACGCGTTCTCGGCGTTCCATGACGCCAACAGCGACTACGAAATGCAGCGCGAGGCCAATGGCTATCCGCAGGAAGGCTGGGCGATGAGCAATGGCGCCAGCCTGCGCGCCGAGCCGACGTTCGGCCAAGTCAGTTTCACCGTCGGTGTGGCGCCCGTCGCGCTGAGCGAGCCGATGATCTACCCGCGCGGGCAATAACGGCGGCGGAGAGGGCGGCGTCGGGAAGCGCCGCCCTCTTTGCCAGCGTGCGCGTTGTGCCTCCGTTCTGGCGCCTGGCATGCGCAGGCGCGCGGTCACGACACCACTGCGCGCGCTCTCGCGTGCGACCCGGTCAGCCCACGGTCTCTTTCGGGACGGAGGCGCGCTTCGGCTCGGCTTTGAACTTGGGCTTGGGCAAGAGGCGGAAGCGCGACTGGCACCAGGCGAAATCGATGCCGATATCCAGCAGCGCATCGGAGCGCCCGCACGGACACGCAAACTCCATCACCGCCGCGACGATATAGGTCTCGCCCGCGACAAGCGGCACACGCTCGCCCGTGACGTGGTTCGGCGCGGCGTTGACGCAGAGAACCAGATCGCCGGGGCCAACCGCATCGCTCATGCGCCGAGGATAGCCCCCGGCGCGCCGCCGGCAAGTGACGCGGCGTTGCAAACAAAAACGGCGGAGCGCGGGCTCCGCCGTTTCCGTTTTCGAGCCTGGTGTCATGGGCCCTGGATGGACCATGTGTGGGTCCATCCAGGGTAACGACCCTGTGGGTCGTTAAAAGTCCATGCCGCCCATGCCGCCCATGCCGCCGCCGGGCATGCCGCCGCCGGCGGTTTCCTTCTTCGGCGCTTCGGCGATCGAGGCTTCCGTCGTGATGATCAGGCCCGCGACCGAGGCTGCGTCTTGCAGCGCCGTGCGCACGACCTTCACCGGATCGATGATGCCGGCCTTGAGCATGTCGACGTACTCTTCGGTCTGCGCGTTGAAGCCGAAGGTCTCGTCCTTGGAGTCGCGCAGCTTGCCGACCACGATCGAGCCTTCAACGCCGGCGTTTTCCGCGATCTGACGGATCGGGGCTTCCAGCGCCTTCCTGACGATGGCGACGCCGACATTCTGGTCTTCGTTGTCGCCTTTGACCGAGAGCTTGAACGCCGCGCGCAGGAGCGCCACGCCGCCGCCTGGGACGATGCCTTCTTCCACCGCAGCGCGAGTGGCGTTCAGCGCGTCGTCAACGCGGTCCTTGCGCTCCTTCACTTCGACTTCCGTCGCGCCGCCGACCTTGATCACGGCCACGCCGCCGGCGAGTTTCGCCAAGCGCTCTTGCAGCTTCTCGCGGTCGTAATCGGAGGTGGTGTCCTCGATCTGGGTGCGGATCTGGGCGATGCGCGCCTCGATTTCCTTCTTGGCGCCCGAGCCGTCGACGATCGTGGTGTCGTCCTTCTTCACGACGACCTTCTTGGCCTTGCCAAGCATGTCCGGCGTGACGTTTTCCAGCTTGATGCCCAGGTCTTCGCTGATGACCTGGCCGCCCGTGAGGATGGCGATGTCTTCCAGCATGGCCTTGCGGCGATCGCCGAAGCCCGGCGCCTTCACCGCAGCGACCTTGAGGCCGCCGCGCAGCTTGTTGACCACGAGCGTGGCCAGCGCTTCGCCTTCGACGTCCTCGGCGATGATCAGCAGCGGCCGCTGCGCCTGCACCACAGCTTCCAGGATCGGCAGCATCGGCTGCAGGCTGGAGAGCTTCTTCTCGAACAGCAGGATCAGCGGATCTTCGAGCGTCGCGTCCATCTTGTCGGCGTTGGTGATGAAGTACGGCGACAGGTAGCCGCGGTCGAACTGCATGCCTTCGACGACGTCGAGTTCGGTCTCGAGCGACTTGGCTTCTTCGACCGTAATGACGCCTTCGTTGCCGACCTTCGCCATGGCGTCGGCCAGGAACTTGCCGATGTCGGTGTCGCCGTTGGCCGAGATGGTGCCGACTTGGGCGATCTCTTCCGAACCGCCGACCTTCTTGGCGCGCTTCTTCAGGTCTTCGACGATGGCGGTGACGGCCTTGTCGATGCCGCGGCGCAGATCCATCGGATTGCGGCCCGACGCGACGGCCTTCATGCCTTCGCGGACGATGGCTTGGG
Source organism: Hyphomonadaceae bacterium (assembly GCA_050182055.1). Classification (GTDB taxonomy): domain Bacteria; phylum Pseudomonadota; class Alphaproteobacteria; order Caulobacterales; family Aquidulcibacteraceae; genus Vitreimonas. Next base: position 46,101 of record JBFXCP010000004.1, on the reverse strand, counting down.
CGAGGACCGTGGCGGTCGTCGTGCCGTCGCCGGCTTCGTCGTTGGTCTTCGAAGCGACTTCACGAATGAGCTGCGCGCCCATGTTCATGAACTTGTCTTCGAGCTCGATTTCCTTGGCGACGGTGACGCCGTCCTTGGTGGTGCGCGGCGCGCCGAACGACTTTTCGATCACGACGTTGCGGCCCTTCGGACCCAACGTAACCTTCACTGCGTTGGCCAGGATGTCCACGCCAGCAAGCATCCGCTCGCGTGCATCTGAGCCGAAATTCACGACTTTGGCAGCCATGTTCATTCACCTCTTGTTTGATCTTGAAATGCGAAAGACCGCGCGCGCTTAGGCGGCGGCCTTCTTGCTCGCTCTGGTTTCGATGACGCCGAGGATGTCGCTCTCTTTCATGATGAGCAATTCTTCGCCGTCGACCTTCACTTCCGTGCCCGACCACTTGCCGAACAGGATGCGGTCGCCGACCTTGACGTCCAGCGCCACGCGCTCGCCGTCCTCGTCGCGCGCGCCGGGGCCGACGGCGACGACTTCGCCTTCTTGCGGCTTCTCTTGCGCGGTGTCGGGAATGATGATGCCGCCCTTGGTCTTCTCTTCTTCCTTCACGCGCTTCACGAGCACGCGGTCGTGCAGGGGACGAAAGCTCGCCACGTCCTTACTCCCTTAAGTTGTAGTCACTAGCTCTGAACCGGTTTGGCACTCGCCGCAGCCGGTTGCTAACGGCGGTCAGATAGGGGCCGTGGCTGAGACCGTCAACCGCCGCGGGAGCATATCTTTCCTGCCGGGTGCGGCGCCCGACCGCTGGGAATCCGGCCTCTTGCGGCCCCGCTTGACAGGCATCCTCTTATCGCAGAGAACTTTGTATAACAAAGTATTGCGAGGCGGAGGATGTCGACACCGGAGGACCGGCGCGAGGCGCGCAGAGGGTGGTTGATCAGCGCGGGCTTCTTCGCCGCCGTCGGGCTGATCCTCTGGTTTACGCCCGGGGCGCTCAACCTCGATGTCTGGTCGCGCCTGCAATTGAAGACGCCGGACCTCGCGCCGCTCTTTGCGCAGAGCTGGCTGGTGCAGTTTCATGTCGCGACGGTCGCGCTGGCGCTTGTGCTAGGGCCGGTGCAATTCGTGCTGCGCAAGGGAACGGCGTTGCACCGGGCGTTGGGCTGGCTTTGGGCGCTGGCGATGCTGTCGACCGCGATCGCCACCTTTTTCATCCGCGACATGAACGACGGCGCGTTCAGCATGATCCACCTCTTTTCGGTGATGACGCTGATCGGCGTGCCGTCGGCGGTGTGGCTGGCGCGGACCGGCCGCACGGCCGCACACCAGCGCACCGTGATCGGGCTCTACATCGGCCTCGTCATCGCCGGCGTGACCGCGATCGCGCCGGGACGCGTGATCTGGGAGATGTTCTTCCGCTGACGGGCGGCGGACTGGAGCGTTCGCGTGGCGTGAGACGTACCGCGGTCGTGTTGGAGGAGTCGCCAACTGAGGCGCTGCGCGCCGAGCGCGATGGCCGGTGATTGTTCTCGACGCATCTGTTGCGCTTGAACTGCTGTTCTTGACGCCCGTTGGCAGGTTAGTGAAATCGCGCCTGTTCAGGTCCGGCGAAAGCCTCCACGCGCCGCATTTGATCGATGTCGAAGTTGCGCAGGTGTTGCGCCGTTACGCACTGTCCGGCCGAGTGCCTATCGAGCGATGCGGCCAAGCCTTCGAGGATTGGCGCGGATTGCGGGTGCATCGTTATCCTCATGAACCCTTGATGCGGCGCATCTGGACGCTGCGTGACAATCTCACTGCCTACGATGCTGCCTATATCGCGTTGGCGGAGGGGATCGGCGCGCCGCTGATTACGCATGACGCTGTCCTGGCCAACGCGCCTGGCCATGGCGCGCAGATCGAACTCGTCTAGCGGCCCACAACGAAAAGGGGCCGCGCTTGCGCGCGGCCCCATCCTCGCTCGCGGAGCGACGCCTAGTAGTAGTACACGGCGTCGAGCACCAATCCGGTTGCGACGACGATCAAGAGCACGTCGCGATCAACCAGGATGTAGCGGCATCCGTACGGCGCCGGCGGCAGCCGGTAGTACAGATCGTACGGGATCGGCTCCCACCAGATGTCGTACGGGAGCACGTACCCCACGCGCCAATCGCGGTACGGGCGGCGCCAGCCGTCATAGCTGTGCCAATAGTAATTGTGGCCCCAGTAGCTGCCGATGATCAGCGCGTAGCCGCGGTCGAAGTAGTAGCCGTGCCGCACGCGGCGCCAATCGCTGTACCGCGGGCGGTCCCAATCGCGGTGATTGTGACGCCAGCGGTCGTAGCGATGGCGGTCGCGATCGCGGTCGCGGCCCCAATCGTTGTGCGCGAAATCGCGTCCGCGGTTGCGGTCGCCGCCGCCGAAGGCGCGGCCATCGCGTCCGTCGCGTCCGCCCCAGTCACGTCCGCGGTCGCCGTCATCGCGGCCACGGTCGCCGCCGTCGCGTCCGCCCCAATCACGTCCACGGTCACCACCGTCACGTCCACGGTCGCCGCCATCGCGGCCACGGTCGCCGCCGTCGCGTCCGCCCCAGTCACGTCCACGGTCGCCGCCATCTCGGCCACGGTCGCCGCCGTCACGTCCGCCCCAGTCGCGTCCGCGATCGCCACCATCTCGGCCACGGTCGCCGCCGTCGCGCCCGCCCCAGTCACGTCCACGGTCGCCGCCATCGCGGCCACGGTCGCCGCCGTCGCGTCCGCCCCAGTCACGGCCACGATCGCCGCCGCCACGGCCGCCGCGTCCGCGGTCGTCGTCCTGAGCGCCGCCGAGCAGGCCGGCTTGATCGCGCGCCGGTCCGCGCGCGCCTTGATCGTCCTGCTGGCCGCGGCCGCCGAACGGCGTCTGCTGGCCGCCTTGATCTGTTTGCTGACCGCGCGGACGGGCGCTGTCGTCGCCATCGCGGTCACGCTGGCCGTCGCCGCGTCCGCGATCGCGTTGTCCATCGTCGCCGCCGCGGTCGCGTCCGAACGCGCCGCGGTCTCCGTCGTGATTGCGCTGAGCGTAGGCGGCGGGCGCCGTCCAGGCTGTTGCGCTCAAGGCGGCGACGGCCGCTATGAGGGCTGTTCTCATCTGAGGCTCCCATGTGCGTCTTGTGCAGACACACCCTCGCAAGCCTGAGCATGGGCCGCGCCATCTGAACCGGGCCTGAATCGCGGCTGAACCGTCGCCGGCGGCGCGGTTCAGCCAATGCCGCGGATCAGGAACGCCACGGCGCTGCGGACATGGGCGGTGAGCTCGGCGTCGCTGATGCGGTAACTCTCGTCGGCCAGCGCGCGGTAGTGGTGGCGGCTGCGGAGCAGCTCGAAGAAATAGGACGCGACGGTGTCGGGATCGGCGACCTTCGGCGCGGCGTGACGAATGTAGGCGGCCACGACCTCGCGCACCCGGTCGGCGCCGGCCGTCGTATACCGTTGCATCAGCTGCGGAAATTTTCGCCCTTCGCCGACGACGATGCGGAAGAAGGCGAGGTTGTCGCGCGAGAGCATGGCGCGTGTGAATTGCTCGCCGATGGCGCGCAGGCCGTCTTCCAGCGGCAGGTGGTCGACGCACTCCGGCATGATCTCGCGCACGAAACGCTCATGCTGGTCCTGAGAGACCGCCAGAAACAGCCCCTCCTTGTTGCCGAACTGGGCGTAAAGGGTGGCCAGCGATCCCCCCGCCAGGCGCACCACGTCGTTGACGCTCGCGGCCTCGTAGCCCTGGTCGAGAAAGACGTGGCGGGCGGCTTCGAGGAAGGCGTGACGGCGCGCCACGCCCCGATCCGAGGGGCGCGCGCCATGGGCCTCGTCATGCACCGTGTCGCCGGCCAGTGCGGTCTCTCCCATCGCCCCGCTGCCCGAAAGAGTAGAGCGGGAACTATGTCGCGGATAGGGCCCTTGCGTAAGGCGTAACGACGGCTACATTCAAGCGCGCCCCGTTTTTTTCGGAATTCTGTTCGCACATGCCTGACGACGCGGGTTTTCGGGTCGAAGCCGCCCGCGCGGGCGCTAAGCTGCGCGGCATGGCTCGCGCGCTCGGCCGCCGCGGCCTGCTCCTGATCGGGGCCGGGGCGGCGTTCTTGATCCTAGCGGCGTTCGGCGTCCACTGGCTGGTGGAGGGCCGTTTCCAGGTTTCGACCGACAACGCCTACGTTCGCGCCGACATTTCGCTGATCTCCGCCAAGATCGAGGGCTACGTCCGCGCCGTGCCGGCCGCGGAGAACGCCAGCGTCCGCGCCGGCGACGTGCTCGTCGAGATCGACCGCACCGATTACGAGGCGCGCGTGGCCGAAGCGCGCGCGGCGCTGGCGCAAGCCGAAGGCGCGCGCGCGGCGATGCGGGCCGACAGCGCCTGGGCCGCCGCCGAAGTGCGCCGCTATCGCCCGCTCGCGCAGCGCGGCATCCTCTCGCCGGCGCGCATGCAGCAGATCGAAATCCAAGCGCGTCAGGCCAACGGCAGCCTCGCGTCCGCCGACGCCGCGGTCGAAGCCGCGCGCGCGCATCTCGCCGCCGCCGAACTCGATCTGTCGCGCACCATCGTCACCGCGCCGATCGACGGGGTGGTGGGCGACCGCCAAGTGCAGGTTGGGCAGCTCGTGCGCCTGGGCAGCCCGCTCATGTCGGTGGTGCCGTTGGCGGATGTCTATGTCGTGGCCAATTTCAAGGAGACGCAGATCGAGCGCTTCGCGCCCGGCCAACGCGTGATCGTGCGCCCAGACGTCGATCACGATCTGCGCCTCACCGGCGTGATTGACTCGATCGCGCCAGCCTCCGGCTCGGAATTCTCGATCATCCCGACCGACACCGCGACCGGCAACTTCACCAAGATCGTGCAGCGCGTGCCGGTGCGCATCCGCCTCGACCGCGACCAGGAGGGGCTCGGCCTGCTTCGGCCCGGTCTCTCCGCTTCGGTGACGGTGGACACGCGCGAATGACCATGCCCGCCGCGGCCGGGCCAGCAGACGACTCGCCGCCGCTTGCGATCTGGATCGGCTTCATCGCCATGGTCGTCGGCCAGTTCATGGCCATTCTCGACATTCAGATCGTCGCCAGTGCGATCGGCGCGATCCAGGCCGGCGTCAGCGCCAGCCGCGATGAAATCAGCTGGGTTCAGACCTCGTATCTGATCGCCGAAGTGATCGGCATTCCGCTCTCGGGTTTCCTGGGCCGCGCGCTGGGCACGCGGCTGCTGTTCTGTCTTTCCGCTCTCTGCTTCTCGTTCTCGAGCCTGCTGTGCGCGTTCGCTTGGGACATCCAGTCGCTGATCGTCTTCCGCGCGCTGCAGGGTTTCACCGGCGCGGCGATGATCCCGACCGTAATGGCGACGCTCTATCTCGCGTTCCCGCCGCGGCTGCAGCCCATGACCGGCGCCATGATGGGTATGGTGATCACCTTGGCGCCGTCGCTGGGGCCGACCATCGGCGGCTTGGTGGCCGAAGCGCTCGGCTGGCGCGCGCTCTTCTGGATCAACGTCGTGCCGGGCGTGCTGATCGCGCTGGTGATCTGGAACACGATGGCGTCGCTCGACAAGCCGCAATTCAGCCTGCTGAAGAAGATCGACGTGATCGGCCTGATTGGCCTCGCCATGTTCCTCGGCGCGGCCGAGTACACGCTGGAGGAAGGCCCGTCGAACGAGTGGTTCGCGTCGGCGGAAGTGACGGCGTGGGCGCTGGTGTCGCTCACCGGCGCGTTCATTTTCTTCTATCGCGTGTTCCGGGTCGAAACCCCCATTGTCGATCTCAAGCCGTTCGCGTCGCCGACGTTCGCGATCGGCGCCGGGCTCGGTTTCATTCTGGGGCTGGGCTTGTTCAGCTCCGTCTTCCTCACGCCGCTCTTTCTCGGTTCCGTGCGCGGCTATAGCGCGCTGCAGATCGGCCACACCATGTTCGTGCAGGGCGCGGTGATGTTCTTGACCGCGCCGATCATCGGCCGGCTCGGACGCACGATGCCCGACACGCGTCCGCTAGGCTTTCTCGGATTTCTGCTCGTCGCCGCCAGTTGCTGGCAGCAGGCGCACCTGACGGCCGAGGCGGGGTTCTGGGAATTGGCCTGGCCGCAGGTGCTGCGCGCGCTGGGGCTGATGATGACCTTCACGTCGGTGATGCAGCCGGCGCTGCAATCGTTGCCGCCGCAGCTCGTGCATGCGGGCGCGGGGCTCTTCAACACCATGCGCAATCTGGGCGGCGCCTTTGGCATTGCCGCGCTGGCGACGGTGCAGGCGCATTCCTATGCTTTGCACCGCCAGGAGCTCTACGCCGCCGCCGACCCGAGCAATCCGCACGTGGCCGGCATGATCCAGATGTCGCAGGCGTACCTGGAGCAGGCGGGCGCCGCCGATCCGGAGCGCCAGGCGCTGATGCGCTACGCGGCGCTGCTCGATCGCGAAGCGCTGGTGATGACGTTCAACGACCAATTCTTGTTCTTAGCGGTCGTGATCGGGCTTTCGGCGTTTGCGATGCTGTTCCTGCGTCCGCGCCCCAAGATGACGTCCGGCGCAGCGCAGCTCGACGAAGCGATGGCGCACTAAGCGGCGCAGATCGCGTTCTTGATCGCTTCGAGCATGTCGGGGCCGAGCGGCGCAGCCTTGGACGGGAACGCGCCCGCCAGCGCGCCGTCCTTGCCGATCAGGTATTTGTGGAAGTTCCAGCGCGGCAGCGCGCTCTCGCCCAATTCCTCCGCCACCCACTTGTAGAACGGGTGGCGCTTGCCCGGCGCCGTGATCTCCACCTTGGCCGTCATCGGGAAGGTGACGTGATAGGAGGTGTCGCAGAACTCACGGATCTCGCGCGCTTCGCCCGGCTCCTGATGGCCGAAATCGTTGCAGGGGACGCCGATGACGACGAGGCCCTTGGCCGCTTTCGCTTCGAACAGCGCCTCCAGGTCGCGGTACTGCGAGGTGAAGCCGCACGCGCTGGCCACGTTCACCACGAGGATGGCCTTGCCGGCGTAGTCGCTGAGCCTGATCTCGCCCGGCTCGTCGAGCTTGGCGAAGCTGAAATCGTGCGCTGTGGTCATGGAGCCGTGCTGTGGTCTGGTCGGAGCCGTTCTGGCTTGAAGGCGGGGCATGTAAACCTCTTGGGACGCCCTCGCAATGCATGTGGCGTTCCGGGGGAACGGGTGGTACAGGCGCTAACGCATGCGTGAACGGTTGCGATTCCCCATAGCGCCTCGAATTTGAGGCCCGGCCCGCGTTTGAGCGCTCGCTCCGCGGGACCGGGATCGTCTACATCCCTTTCGCTTCACCGGAGAGTATGACCAATGGCCGATGCGCCCACTGGTCGCGATTACCGCGAAACCCTGTTCCTGCCCGACACGCCGTTCCCGATGAAAGCCGGGCTGCCGCAGAAGGAGCCCGAGCGCCTCAAATACTGGGCCGAGATCGGGCTCTATCATCTGCTGCGCGCGCAGGCGGCGGATCGGCCGAAGGTCGTCTTCCACGACGGCCCGCCTTACGCCAACGGGCCCATCCATATCGGGCACGCCGAGAACAAGATCCTGAAGGACTTCGTCGTCCGGACGCGGCAGATGGCCGGCTTCGATTGCGATTATGTGCCGGGCTGGGACTGCCACGGCCTGCCGATCGAGTGGAAGGTCGAGGAAGATTTCCGCAAGCAAGGGCGCAAGAAGTCGGACGTGCCGGCAGTTGAGTTTCGCCGCGCCTGCCGCGCCTACGCCGACAAATGGATCCCGCTGCAGCGCGAAGAGTTCAAACGCCTCGGCATCGAAGGCGATTGGGACAATTACTACACGACCATGAGCTTCGAAGCCGAAGCCGCCATCGCCGCCGAGTTTTTGCGCGTGGTGCGCACAGGGCTCGTCTATCGCGGCTCAAAGCCGGTGATGTGGAGCCCAGTCGAGCGCACGTCGCTCGCGGAAGCGGAGGTGGAGTACCAGGAGAAGACCAGCCCGACGATCTGGGTGAAGTTTCCGATCGTGAAATTCGTGCCACCTGGCTTGGAAGGATCAAGTCACGACGAACATATCATCGATCCGCCGGACGTTTCTGTAGTCATCTGGACAACCACGCCTTGGACGATCCCCGGCAATCGCGCGATCTCGTTCTCGCCGTCGATCCAATACGGCGTCTACGAAGTTGAAAGCGTCGAACAGGGTCTCGCGTTCGACCCGTGGGTGAAGCCGGGCGAGAAACTCGCGCTTGCCGACAAACTCGCGGAAGACGTGATGCGCGCCGCGAAAGCGGTGTCCTGGAAGCGCGTATCGGATTTCGATCCAACGGGCTTGGTCTGCGCCCATCCGCTGCGTGATTGGCGACCCTCCCCCCTTGCGGGGGAGGGGCAGGGGAGGGGGGGCGGAGACAACGCCCAGGCGCCTGCTCGTTTGCACGCCCCCCACCTCCCAACCTCCTCCCCGCAAGGGGGAGGAGGAGTCGGCTACGCCTTCGAAGTCCCGCTCCTTGCCGGCGATCACGTCACCGACGACGCCGGCACCGGCTTTGTGCACACCGCGCCGGGCCACGGCGCGGACGACTTCGTGATCTGGACGAAGCACTTCGGCCAGCAAGGCATCCCGTTCACGGTCGATGAAGACGGCCGCTTCACGAAGGAAGCGCCGGGGTTCGAAGGGCTGGAGATCATCCAACTCGAGGGCAAGAACCTCGGCAAGGACGGCCCCGCGAACAAAGCGGTGATGGATGCGCTGATCGAAGCGGGCGCGCTGCTCGCGCGGGGCCAACTGAAGCACTCGTATCCGCATTCGTGGCGCTCGAAAGCCCCGCTCATCTTCCGCAACACGCCGCAATGGTTCATCGCGCTGGATAAGCCCTACGCGGTGGGCGGCGGACGCACGCTGCGCCAGGTCGCGCTCGCTGAGATCGAGCGCGTCGATTGGGGCCAGAAACGCACCGGCGATCTGACCGGCTATAACCGCATCAAGGGCATGATCGAGGATCGCCCCGATTGGTTGGTCTCGCGTCAGCGCGCCTGGGGCGTGCCGCTGCCGATCTTTGTCTCCAAGGCGGACGGTTCGATCCTGCTAGACGATGCAGTCGACGCGCGCATCGTTGCGGCCATGCGCGAGGGCGGCGCCGATGCGTGGTGGGCGACGGACGCGCAAACGTTTCTCGGCGCCAAGTACAAGGCCGAGGATTACGAGAAGATCGAAGACATCCTCGATGTCTGGTTCGATTCCGGCTCGACGCATGCCTTCGTGATCGGCAATCCCGAAGCGCCGACGCGGCCCTCGTTCGCCAACCCGGTCTCGACGATCTACCTCGAAGGCTCCGACCAGCACCGCGGCTGGTTTCATTCTTCACTGCTCGAAAGCTGCGCCACGCGCGGGCGCGCGCCGTACGATGAAGTCGTCACCCACGGCTTCACCATGGACGAGAAGGGCATGAAGATGTCCAAGTCCATCGGCAACACGATCGAGCCGCAGAAGATCGCCGAACAGAACGGCATCGAGATCTTGCGCCTGCTGATCGCCTCGGCCGAGTACGGCGACGATCTGCGCCTCGGCAAGATCATGATCGACCAGTCGAGCGAGATGTACCGCAAGCTCCGCAACACGCTGCGCTATCTGCTGGGCGCGTTGAGCGGCTTTACGGAAGCGGAGCGAGTGACGATCGAACCCTCTCCCCCCTCGCGGGGGAGAGGGCAGGGTGAGGGGGGGCGCGCCGACGGTCAGGCGCCGGATCGTTTGAACGCCCCTCACCCCCCGGCCCCCTCCCCGCAAGGGGGAGGGGGAGATGCGCCGCTTCTGGAACGCTGGCTGCTGCATCGCCTCTACGAAGTCGACGCCGCCGTGCGCGAGGGCTACCGCACGTTCGAGTTTCGCGCTGCGCTTTCGGCGATCGTGGAATTCTGCAACGTCGATCTCTCGGCCTTCTACGTCGACGTGCGCAAGGATGCGCTCTATTGCGACGCGCCGGACACGATGCGCCGCCGCGCCTGCCGCACGGCGCTCGACGAAACCTTCTCGCGGCTGACCGCGTGGCTCGCGCCGATCCTGCCGTTCACGGCTGAAGAAGCGTGGCTGACGCGCTTCCCTGAAACGCTGTCGGTGCATCTGCGCACATTCCCCGAAACGCCTGGGAGTTGGCGCGACGAGGCGGCGGCGGCGCAGATGGCGGACCTGCGCACCGTGCGCAGTGTCGTCACCGGCGCGCTGGAAGTGGCGCGGCGCGACAAGCTGATCGGCGCCGCGCTCGAAGCGCGTCCGCGCGTGTTCGTGGCGGACGCCACGCTGCGTGCGGCGCTCGACGCGGTCGACTTCGCCGAACTCTGCATCACCAGCGGCGTGACGTTGGAGGCAGGCGAAGGCCCGGCGGACGCGTTCCGGTTGCCGGAAACGCCGGGCGTTGCGGTCGTGGTGGAGACGGCGCCGGGCGTGAAGTGCGCGCGGAGCTGGAAGTACTTCGATCCGGCCACCGCCGATCCTCGCTATCCCGGCATCACCCCGCGCGACGCGGCCGCCGTGGCGGCCTGGGATGCAGCGCACGCATAGCGAGTGCGCAGCCGTTCATCCTTCCCCGTGAGGGGAGGGTGTCGCGAAGCTTGCTTCGCGACGGGTGGGGGGATAGCTCGGCTTATCTCGAAAGAGCACGCCGCCGCGCGCCACCCGTCAGCTTGTGCTTTCGCACAACCTGACACCCTCCCCTTGCGGGGAGGGAAAAGCGCTGAACTAGTTTCCAATCGCGCCAAAGCACGCCGCGGGCCCTTCGAGTCCGTGGCGTGCGAGGCAGAAAAGATCCTCGTTGGCGAAGTGCGAAGCGGAGACGCACTGACGCAGGTTCAGCTGCTCCATCGTCAGGCAGCGCGTGAGCGCTGCATCGTCCATGGCGGCCTCGGCGCGCGTGCGCTCCGCCTGCGTCGCGCCCACAATCAGCAGCGCGCCGAGCGTCAGCATGCGGTCCGTCGTCGCCGGCGCGCGTTCGCGCCACGGGCCCGCGCGCGGCGCGGGCGCATCGGCGCGGAACAGCGCGTTCCAGAACAGGCGCCCGCCCAGATCCTCGGCGTCGCGTTGCGGCGCCGCCGCAAGCGCGCCGAGGTGCAGCGCCGTCTGCAATTCCGGCGCGATGGAGCGCGGTTCACGAAAGAGCACGCGCAGGCGCGCATTGCGCGCCGCGCGCTGCGCGTCGTCGCCGCTGAGCGCTGCGCCGTCCATATCGCGCGCGGCGCGCGTGACACGTTCGCCGGCCGCCAGCAGGCGGGCATGGTCGTTTGCGGCGGCGGCAAGAATGAACTCGATCGCCTCCGCAGAGCCGGGCGGGCGCCGCCGCGCATACGAAAGATCGCGCCGCAACTGGCGCAGCACCGGCGCGCGGCCGGCCGCGCGCACCCGGCTTTCCACGCCGCGCGCAAACGCAGGGGATTGCGCCGAGACCAGTCCGCCATACGCCATCCATCCCCGCGCAAGGCGCTCCGGATCGTGGCGCGCCGCAAGCTCCAGCGCACGGTCCGCCGCGCCAGGCGCGCGCAGATCGAGCGCCGCCAGCTGGCCGATGTCGGCCTGATAGAGCGCGTAGGCGTCGACGGCGCGATGCAGCGGATCGCTCTGGGCGGCCGCGTCCGCGCACCAGCACATCAGAGCGGCGGCAAAGACGAACGCGCGCATGCCGTCCTTGTAGGCGCACAATGGCGGCGAAACGAAGCGCCGCACCGCCTTGCGGGCGCCCCCGGGGCCGTTCATAAGCCCGGCGATGTTGCGCTTCGGCCTAATCCTGTCGGCGATCGTCGTGGCCGCGGACCAGATCTCGAAATGGCTCATTTTGGGGCCGGGCCGGTTCAGTCCGCCGGGCTGCCTCGAGGACAACGTCGGCTGCCGTTACATCAACCTCTCGCCTTTCTTCGACTTGCAAATGGTCTGGAACCGGGGCGTCAGTTTCGGCCTGCTGCGCGCCGACCAGGACTTTGCACGCTGGGCGCTGGTGGGTCTTTCGCTGGTGATTTCCGGCGTGTTTTTCTGGTGGCTCCGCACCGCCGAGCGGCGGCTGACGGCCACGGCGCTGGGCTTGGTGATCGGCGGGGCGATCGGCAATGTGATCGACCGCATTCGTTTCGGCGCCGTCGCGGACTTCCTCGATTTCCACGGCCTCTGGTTCCCCTGGGTGTTCAATGTGGCCGACGCGGCCATCACCGTCGGGGCCATCCTGCTCGCCATCGACATGCTGTTTTTCACCGAATCCGAGCCGGGTCAGGGCACCAGCTGGACCCAGCTCAAGCGCTGGTTCGCCCGGGTCAGCGGCCAGGAAAAGCCCAAGGGGGCTGAATCCCCGGCGGATTCGCCCCATAACGGTCATGATCGGAACTGATCCGTCTTAGCTGCTGTCCGGCTTGGCGGGACGCGTTCGGGCAAGCTAGAACCGGCGCAACGAATTGAGGGAGGCGGACGTCCAATGACGAAACCGATCGCGCTTTTGGCGGTCTTGGCGGCGGCGACCGCAGCGACCGGGTGCGCCAGCGTGCAGCGCGCCATCGGCGCCACGAAGGTGACGCCGGATGAATTCCGCGTCGTGACGCAAGCGCCGCTCACGCTGCCGCCGGATTACAATCTGCGTCCGCCGCGTCCGGGCGAGCCGCGCCCGCAAGAGCTTGAGCCGGATGCAGAAGCGCGTGCGGCGTTGTTCGGCCAGGACGTTGGCGCCAATGCCAGCCAAGGCGAGCGCACGTTCGTCGCCGCGGCCGGCGCTGAAGCCGCCGATCCGAACATCCGCGACACCATCGACTTCGAGGCGCAGAGCGTGGTTCGCCGCAACGAGGGCTTCGTCAATCGTCTGCTGGCGTTCGCCGGTTCCGGCGCGCCGGTAGCGGCGCCGCTGAACCCCGAAGACGAGCAGCGCCGTCTCGAAGACGAAGAAGCCATCCGCCGTTCGACCGGCGGCGGCCCCGTCACCATCCAGCGCGACCGCGGTGGCTTCAAACTTCCGGGCACCTGAGCGCGGCGCTGTCGTTCTGCTCTTGCAGGAGGAGCGGGCAGGGGGTGGGGTGAAGGTAGGATTCTCAAGCCTCGCCTCGGCCGTGTGCGCGTTGATCTCACGCATTGGGCGCTTTGGCGGACCGCGGGCCTTCAGGCCCGTTGATCGCGAAGCGCGCAAGGCGCGCCTGAAGGCCCGCGGCCCATTCTTGCTCGCGGCGCTGGCGTTGATGTTGGCTGGCGCAAGCGCTGCGCAGGAATTGCCGCGTCCCGAGACCTTCACGCTCAGGAACGGGCTTCAAGTCGTCGTCATTTCCGATCGGCGCGCGCCGGTCGTCACGCATCAGCTCTGGTATCGCGTCGGATCGGCGGACGAGCCGCGCGGGCTTTCCGGCATCGCCCATTTCTTCGAGCACCTGATGTTCAAGGGCACGCGCGAGATTGGGCCCGGCGAATTCATGCGTATCCTGCGCCGCAACGGTGCGGAGGTGAACGCGTCCACGTCGTGGGACTGGACCGTCTATTACGCCCGCATCGCCCGCGACCGGCTCGAAATCGTCATGCGCATGGAGGCCGACCGCATGCGCAATCTGCGCTTCTCGGACGAGACCTTCGCTTCCGAGCGCGACGTGATCGTCGAAGAGCGGCGCATGCGCATCGATAATGCGCCGAGCGCGGTGCTGGGCGAGCGCATGCGCGCGATGCTATGGCCGCATCATCCCTACGGCACGCCGGTGATCGGCTGGCTGCACGAGATCCAGGCGCTCGATCGTGAAAGCGCGCTGGCGTTCTATCGGACCTGGTATGCGCCGAACAACGCGGTGCTGGTCGTCACCGGCGACATCGACGCCGCCGAACTGCGCCCACTGGCGGAGCGCTACTACGGGCGCTTGCGCCCCACCCGCAATCTGCCCGCACGCATCTGGACGCGCGATCCGCCGCCGGTGGGTCCGTTGCGCGTGTCGCATGCCGACCCGAAGGTGCGCCAGCCCTCGCTGTCGCGTCTCTATCGCGCCATCAGCTATGGCACGGACGAAGGCCGTCAGGCGCACGCGCTCGACGTCGCGATGGAAATTCTCGGCGGCTCGGAAACGAGCCGGCTCTATCGCGCCCTGGTCGAGGAACAGCGCATCGCCGTCAGCGCCGGCGCGAACGCCAACACCTCCGGCCTCGGCGGCGGCAACGTCTCTGTGTACGCAACGCCGGCGGAAGGCGTGACGCTCGAGCAGATCGAAACCGCGATCGACGCCGAAATCGCGCGTTTCCTCGGCGAGGGCCCAACCGACGCTGAGTTGGCGCGGGCGAAAGCCTCGCTCGCGGCGGCCGCGATCTATTCGCGCGACAGTCAGGAAAGTCTCGCGAACATCTACGGCGCCTCGATTGTGCAGGGCGAGAGCATCGACGACGTCGTCACCTGGCCGCGCGACATTCGCGCCGTCACCCGCGACGAAGTCATCGCCATCGCCCGCGCGACGCTTGATCTCGACGCCTCCGTCACCGGCTACCTGCTGCCGGAGGCGGAGCAATGAAGCGGTGGCTGCTGGGTCCGACCTCCCCCCTTGCGGGGGAGGTGGCCGCGCAGCGGCCGGAGGGGGGGCGCGCCGCCGCGCGTATGCCTGCGCGCGATCGCGCGTTTGCACGCCCCCCACCCCCAACCCCGCCCCGCAAGGGGGCGGGGAGTTTCATCGCGCTATGCCTCGTCGTGTTGTCCGTCGCCGCTGCGCCGCCAACGCTCGCGCAAAGCCGCGCACCAGTCACCGAAGCGCGCTTTGACATCGACGTCGAGCGCGTGGTTTCGCCCGGCGGCGTCGAGGCGTGGCTGGTCCACGACACGACTGTGCCCATGATCGTGCTGCATGCCGATTGGCGCGGCGGCGCGGCGATCGAGCCGCTCTCTCAGGTCGGCGTCACCAGCGTGATGGCCGATATGCTGACCGAAGGCGCGGGCGGCCTCGACGCCAACGCATTCAAAGAGCGGCTCGAGGAGCTGAATACTTGGCTCGCCTTCTCCGCCGGCTGGGACAGCACGTCGATGACGATCCGCATGCTCTCGGAAAACCGGGACGCGTCGTTCGAGATGGCGCGCTTGGCGCTGGCTGAGCCGCGCTGGGACGCAGGCCCGCTCGATCGCATCAAGCGCCAGTTGCTGGTGGCGATCCGGCAGCGCGAGACCAATCCGTCCTACATCGCCAACCTGGCGATGGATCAGGCGCTCTATCCCGATCACCCGTACGCACGCCGCGCCACGCGCGACAGCGTGCTGGCGATCGACCGCGCCGCGCTCGTTGCCCGCCAGGCGCTCTTGATGACGCGCGACCGCATGCGCATCACGGTGGTGGGCGACATCGACGCCGCCACGTTGGGGCCCTTGCTCGACCGCACCTTCGGCCAGCTGCCGGCGACGTCGGCGCTGCCGTCCACGCCGCAGGCGGCGTTGAACGCCGCAGTCCCGCTGATCGTACGCGAACTGCCGCAACCGCAGAGCCTCATCATCTTCGCTGCGCCCGGCATCCAGGACGAGGACCCGGATTGGATTCCGCTTGCCGTGGCGAACTACATCATCGGCGGCGGCGGCTTCTCTTCGCGGCTGGTGGAGCAAGTGCGCGAACAGCGCGGGCTCGTCTACGGCATCGGCACCTCGCCGTCGGTGCGCGACTTTTCGGCGCTCATCCGCGGCTCGGCGCAAACCGAAAACGCCGACGTGGCGGAGGCGCTCGACGTGACGCGCGCCGAACTGGCGCGCTTCTACGCCGGCGGCGCCACGCAGGCCGAGGTGGACGACGCCATCACGTATCTGACCGGCTCGTTCCCGCTCGATCTCGATTCCAACCAGGGCATCGCCAGCGTGCTGCACGGCTATCACGTCGCCGGGCGCGGCATCGACTACATCAATCGCCGCAACGACCTGATCCGCGCCGTCACGCTGGAAGATGTGAACCGCGTCATCCGCCGTCTCTACGATCCCGCGAATTTCACGTTCGTGGTGGTCGGGCAGCCGGACGGGCTGGAGTAGTCTTCAGCGGATCGCCAGGCTTCCGCGGACGATCGAAGGTTGGAGCGCGGCGCTCCGCGCCGCATGCGCGGCGGAGCCGCGCGCTCCATCTTCCGAACTTCAAGGGCTGACGGCGCGGCAGGGGTGACGATGGGTCGTCTGCGGTGCTAACTCGCCCCGCAAGAGGAAACGCGATGGCCGATCTGGAGACCTTCCGCGCCGAGACGCGCGCGTGGCTGGAAGCGAATTGCCCGCTCTCGATGCGCACGCCGATCGTTGGCGAAGACGACATCGTCTGGGGCGGGCGCAACGCCAAGTTCCCGAGCGCGGACGCCAAGCTCTGGCTCGAGCGGATGGGCGCCAAGGGCTGGACGGCGCCGCAATGGCCGGCGGAGTACGGCGGCGGCGGCTTGAGCGCTGACGAAAACCGCGTGCTGCAAAGCGAGTTGAAACGCATCGGCGCGCGTCCGGCGCTGTTCTCGTTCGGCATCTGGATGCTGGGGCCTGTGCTGTTGGAGTACGCCAACGAGGACCAGAAACGGGAACACTTGCCGAAAATCGTCCGCGGCGAAATCCGGTGGTGTCAGGGTTACAGCGAGCCGGGCGCCGGCTCCGACCTCGCCGGGCTGCAAACCAAGTGCGAGGACAAGGGCGATCACTGGCTGATCAATGGCCAGAAGGTCTGGACCTCCTATGCCAACTACGCCGATTGGTGCTTCTGTCTCGTCCGCACCGATACGAGCGTGAAGCACGAAGGCATTTCTTTCGTGCTGATCGACATGACGACGAAGGGCGTCGAGACGCGCCCGATCAAGCTCATTTCCGGATCGTCGCCGTTCTGCGAGACGTTCTTCACCGACGTCAAAGTGCCGAAGCATCAGATGGTGGGGCGCTTGAACGGCGGCTGGGAGATCGCCAAGCGGCTGCTGCAATACGAGCGCACCAACATTTCCGGCTTTGGCTCCAACACCCGCGTCGATGTGCTCGATCTGGCGCGCGACAATGTGGGGCTGGAGGGCGGTAAGTTGGCCGATTCCGATCTGCGCGCCCGTATCGCCCAGCACAAGATGTTCGAGCGCGCCTACGCGCTCTCGGTGCAACGGGCGCAGGAAGAGGCGAAGGCCGGCGGCAATGTCAGCCACATGGCCTCGATGTTCAAAGTTGCAGGCGCGACGCTCAACATCGAACGGTGCGAACTGATGGTGGAGGCGGCGGGATCGCGCGCCTTGGGCTGGGCGGGCGAGGGTTTCACGCCGGAAGAGCTCGCGGTGACCCGCGGCTGGCTACGTTCGAAGGGCAATTCGATCGAAGGCGGCACCACCGAGGTCAATCTCAATGTCGTCGCCAAGCGCGTACTGGGCTTGAGGGACACGCAATGACGTTCACGCTCAACGACGAGCAGCGCATGCTGAAAGACGCAGCGCGCGACTTCTTCCGCGAGCAGGCGCCGGTCGCGCGCCTGCGCAAGCTGCGCGATGGCCGCAAGAACGGCAGGGACCCGGAATTGTGGCGCGAGATGGCGGCCATGGGCTGGGCCGGAATCATTGTGCCGGAGGAATTCGGTGGCGCGGGCCTCGGCTACGTTGCGCTTGGCGCCGTGCTCGAGGAGAGCGGCCGCACGCTTGTCGCATCGCCGTTGCACGCAAGCGCCTGCGCGGGCGCTAGCGCGCTGATGCTTGCGGGAACGGACGCGCAGAAGGCCGAATGGCTGCCCAGGATCGCGACAGGCGAAAGCGTTGTTGCGCTCGCGGTCGATGAAGCGGCGCACCACGCACCGGGCAAGTCCAGGCTGAAAGTCAGTGGCGGAAAGCTCAGCGGCGAAAAGAAGTACGCCGCCGACGGCCACATCGCCGATCTCTTCGTGGTGACCGCCGGCGACGCGCTTTATCTCGTCCAGGCGGATGCGCCCGGCGTTGTTCGCCGCGAACTCATCACCGTGGACAGCCGCGGCGCCGCGGACGTGACCTTCGACGGCGCCGTCGCCGAGAAGATGAGCGGCGGGGCAGGCGAGATCGACGCCATCTTGGACCGCGCCCGCATCGGCCTGGCCGCCGAAATGGTGGGCCAAGCCAGCGCAGCGTTCGAGATCACGAGCGAGTATCTGAAGACGCGCCGCCAGTTCGGCCAGGTGATCGGCGGCTTCCAGGCGCTGCAGCACCGCGCCGCCAAAATGTTCACCGAACTCGAACTCACGCGCTCATGCGTCTATGCCGCGCTCGATGCGCTGGATCGCAATGCTGAGAACATCGCCGAGTACGCCAGTCTCGCCAAGGCGCGCGCCGGCGACTCGCTGCATCTGATCTCCAACGAACTCGTGCAAATGCACGGCGGCATCGGCATGACCGACGAGCACGACGCGGGCCTCTACCTGAAACGCGCGCGCGTGGCCGAGGCGCTCTACGGAAGCGCTGCGTTCCATCGCGATCGGTACGCGACGCTGCTAGGGATTTAGGCCGGAACGGCGGGCGCTGGCGCGGCGGCGGCGTCGAACTCGGCCTTCCACTCGGCCACCAGGGCGCGATTGTCTTCGTCCCACGGATGGAAGCCCGGGCGATACCAGGCGAAATAGGTCTTGGCGTTGCGGGTGAAGAGGCCCGGCGTCCGCCAGACATAGCGCCCCACCGCCTTGCGCGCGTCCTTGTAGCTATAGCCATCTGCCGCGAGCAGCAGCGCCGCATAGTGGACGATGTTGCGCGTGAAGAAATAGCTGATCATGGCCATGGCGAAGGTGCGGCGGAAATAGCGCTGCAGCGGCGACCAGGCCTTGGTTACTTCGTTGAACACATCGAACGCGACCGCCTTGTGTTCGGTCTCTTCCATGGCGTGCCAGCGCCACATCCGCTCGATGGCCGGATCGGTGTTTTCGAACAGATCGCGGTGGCGCGCGTGTGCGTCCGCCATCATGGCGGTGAAGTGCTCAAGCACGATGGTGGACATGAGAATCCGCATCGGACCGCCCGAGCGGGCGAAGGCGACGCGCTCTTTCACCGCCGCTTCGATCTCTGCGACTGGATAGCGTTCGCGGTCGATGAGTTCATTCAGGTGATGATGCTCGCGCGAGTGAATGAACTCCTGCGCGATGAATCCCTTCACGTCTTCGGCCAGCTTGCCGCTGACTTGCCCGCGATAGTGCCGCACGGCGTCGACGAACATGCGCTCGCCATCCGGGAACGTGAGCGAGAGCGCGTTGAACACCGCCGTGCCGACCGGGTCGCCGCCCAGCCAATGGCCGTTGCGCGCCGCGGCGACGTCGAAGTGAAGGTCGCGCGGCGGGATCGTCACATCGGCGGGCGTGGTCTTGGCGGTCATCGAACGAACTCGCGTACAGGATTGCCTAGAGCAGCGACTTGGGGTCTACTGACAAAAATGTCAATAAAGAAAATCAGCAAGGTTCGGGTGCGCCGCGCCGCCGAGGACGCCCGCGCTAACATATTGACCGCGGCCGAGAAATTGCTCGTTGAGCGGGGGCCGCTGGCGCTGAAACTGGCCGACGTGGCCGCTGCGGCCGGCGTCGCCAACGCCAGCGTCATCCACCATTTCGGCTCCATCGACGGCCTGCACGCGGCGCTGATGGAGCGCATGGTCAACCAATTGATCGCCGCGGTCATGGCCATCGCCGACGAAGGCGGCGACCGCGACGTCACGCAGCAAGCGGTGAACGAGGCGCTGTTCGACGTGTTCGAAACGCGCGGCGCGGCGCGGCTCGCGGCATGGCTCGAACTCACCGGCGAGTGGCGGCGCATGACGCACGTGCGCGATGCCGTGGGCACGGTGCTGGCGCGGCGCGTTTCATTCGGCGACGTGAACCCGCAGCAGGCAGGCGACCTCATTCTGATCAGCGTCACGCTGGCGATGGGGGCGGGCCTGTTCGGACGCGCCCTCGCCGAGCTCGTCGGCCAGCCGCCCGGCCGCACGCGCCAAGTCGCGGCAGACATGCTGCGCGCGTTTCACGCCGCGCTCGGCGA
>JBFXCP010000004.1:0-26159 GCA_050182055.1 Hyphomonadaceae bacterium | reverse complement strand
AGGTCGTTGCGGCCGAGCTTTTCCATCAGCTCCACATCGCCCGCGCACCATGCGCGCGCCGCGCTTCACGCGCGTTTCCGACGGATAGCCTTTGCGGCGCTTGGACGAGCGCTCGAAAGGACGGTTGGTCATAGGGATCGCGTTTCATTGTAGCCTCCTGTGTTTGATCGCACGCTTCCCGGCCGCATGCCCCGCGCATGCGGGGCGAAGAGCCGGGACCCAGAGATGTGTGCGCTGGGTCCCGGATCGCGCCCCGGCCCGAGGCCGGGGACGCGTCCGGGAAGCGCGCGCCTTACCCCTTCACGCACACGACTTGGCGCAGCGTGTGCGCGACGTCGATCAGGTCGCTCTGCGCGGCCATGACGGCGTCGATGTCCTTGTAGGCCATCGGCGTTTCGTCGAGCACGCCTGCGTCCTTGCGGCACTCCACGCCTTCGGTCGCCTTGCGGTGATCCTCGAGCGTGAAGGTCTGCTTGGCCTTCGTCCGCGACATAGCGCGGCCGGCCCCGTGCGAGCAGGTGCAGAACGATTGCGCGTTGCCCTTGCCGCGCACGATGAACGACTTCGCGCCCATCGAGCCGGGGATGATGCCGAACTCGCCAACGCCGGCGCGCACCGCGCCCTTGCGGGTCACCCACACGTCGGCGCCGAAGTGATGCTCGCGCGCCACGTAATTGTGGTGGCAGTTCACCGCATGCTTCTCGAGCTTGAACTTCGGCAGGTGCTCGCGGAGCGCCTTCAGCGTGCGCTCCATCATCACCTCGCGGTTGGCGCGCGCATAGTCTTGCGCCCAGTCGACCGCCGCCACGTAGTCGTCGAACAGCTCTTCGCCTTCCATGAAGAAGGCGAGGTCCTTGTCCGGCACGTGGTAGCCGAGTTCGCGGCGGAGCAATTCTTCCCGAGCGCGCTCGATGAAGTACTTGCCGATCGCGTTGCCCGAACCGCGCGAGCCCGAGTGCAGCATCACCCAAACGCGGTCCTCTTCGTCGAGGCAGACTTCGATGAAGTGGTTGCCGCCGCCGAGGGTGGCGAGCTGCGCCGTTTGCGCCTTGGCCGAGGCCTTCGGGTGCTTATCGATGATCGCGCGGTAGCGTTCATCTAGCCGTGAGTCGCGGTAAGACGTCTCCACCGAAGAGGGCGTGTCGCGGTGATTGCCGTTCGGGCCGTTGCCATGCGGCACGTTCCGCTCGATCGCGCCACGCAGCCGCGACAGCGAGTCAGGCAGATGGTTCGCCGTCAGCGACGTGCGCACAGCCATCATCCCGCAGCCAATGTCCACGCCCACAGCCGCCGGAATAATGGCGCCCTTGGTCGGGATCACGGAGCCCACGGTTGCGCCAATGCCGAAGTGCACGTCCGGCATCACCGCGATGTGGCTATGGATGAACGGCAGCGAAGCGACGTTGCGCAGTTGGTTCTGCGCTTCGTGCTCCACCGGCACGCCCTTGATCCAGGCCTTGATCGGCGCGGAAGCGCCGAGGATTTCTTCATAGTTGGCCATTGCTGGCTCCATTTAGGCGCCGGGTGTCAGGTGTCAGGTGTCAGGTGGCGTGTAGCGTTTGCTGGCACCCGGCACCTGATCGCTGACACCTGTGTTGCGGCCTGGAGCGCATACGAAAAACCCCTCCAGGCCGCGCCTTGGAGGGGTTCTTCATGCTCCATTCTGTCCGAAGACGTCAGAAGGCAGAACTCCTCCGCGCGCGCGACTCCATCCGCTCGCCGCGATACGCGGCGGGCGTCGGGTTCTGGGCGAATGGGCGCTGCGTTTTCACGACACGTCTCCGAAGGGCCGCGCGTCTATCACATGATTTGCGCCGATGTCACGCGGAAAATTCTAGAAATCGCGGGCGATGTCTTCGTCAGTGTCGCCACGGCTGACATCGAGGCCTTGTTCGATCAGCGCGTCCCAGGCGGCTTCGGCGGTGTTGGCGAAGCGGAAAAGCATGAGATCGGTCTCTTCGATCGCGCCGTGTTTCACCAGCGCTTCGAAATTGACGATCTCGCGCCAGTAGACCTCGTCGAACAGCACGATCGGCATGCTGGGCGCCTTGCGCGTCTGGCGCAACGTAAGAATCTCGAACAGCTCATCCATCGTGCCGAAGCCGCCGGGAAACACCACCAGCGCTTTGGTGCGCATCGCGAGGTGCATTTTGCGCATCGCGAAATAGTGGAAATTGAAGGTCAGTTCCGGAGTCGTGTAGGCGTTGGGTTCCTGCTCGTGCGGCAACGTGATGTTGAAGCCGATGGCCGGGGCGCCGGCGTCGCGCGCGCCGCGGCAGGCCGCTTCCATGGCGCCCGGACCGCCGCCCGTGGCGATGACGTGATAGCGGTCGCCGCCGTCCTCCTTGCACAGCGCGCCGCCGCGCTCTGAAGCGATGCGTCCGAACTTGCGCGCTTCGCTGTACCAGAGGGCCTGCTTCCCCGGTCCGTCTTCGCGGATGCGCGCGCCGCCGAAGACCACGATCGTGGATTTGATCCGCGCCTGCTGCAATTGCAGGTCCGCCTTCGCGTACTCCAGCAGAAACCGCACCCCGCGCATGGGCTCGCTGAGCAGGAAATCCTGGTCGTAGACCGCCAGCTTGAACGAAGGGCTGGCGCGCTGCGCTGCGTTGGCGGGCGGGGGAGGCGTGTCTTGCGTCATGCTGCTATGCTCGCCCCCGGACAGCCGAATCGCAATGCCCATCCGCCGCCTGCCTCCCGAAGCCGTCAATCGCATCGCCGCCGGCGAAGTGATCGAGCGCCCGGCTGCGGCGGTGAAGGAGCTGGTCGAGAACGCGCTCGACGCTGGCGCGACTCGAATCGCTGTGCGCATCGAGCGTGGCGGTCTGGGTCTGATCTCGATCGAGGACGACGGCGCCGGCATTCCGCGCGACGAGCTGGCGCTGGCGGTCGAGCGTCACGCCACGTCCAAACTCGTAGCGGGCGCGGGCGGCGACGTCGATCTTCTGAACATCCACACCATGGGCTTTCGCGGCGAGGCGCTGCCGTCGATCGGCGCGGTGGCGCGGCTTGCCATCACCTCGCGCGCGCGGGGAGCGAGCGACGCCTGGACGATCGCCGTCGAGGGCGGCGTGCTTGCGCCGCCGTCGCCAGCAGCGTGGACAGGCTTGAGCGAGAGCGGCGCGCGCGTCGAGGTGCGCGATCTTTTCTTCGCAACGCCGGCGCGGCTCAAGTTCATGAAGAGCGAGCGCGCCGAGATGATGGCCGTCTCCGATGTCGTCAAGCGCCTCGCCATGGCGCGGCCCGACGTGGCGTTTTCGCTGGAGCACGACGGGCGCGTGTCGATGCGCCTCGCCGCCGAGCGCGATCCGGAGCACGAAGGCCGTCGCGCGCGCCTGGCCGCGATCCTCGGCGCAGACTTCGCGCCCAACTGCATCGCGCTCGATCAGACGCGTGACACGGTGCGGCTCTCGGGCTTCGCCGGCCTGCCGACGTTTCACCGCGGCACGCGCGAGCACCAGCATCTCTTCGTCAATGGACGCCCTGTGAAGGACAAGCTGATCGTTGGCGCGGTGCGCGCGGCGTATCAGGATCTGCTCGCGCGCGATCGCCACCCGGTGGTCGCGCTTTTCCTCGATCTGCCGCCGGGCGATGTCGATGTGAACGTGCATCCGGCCAAGACGGAAGTGCGCTTCCGCGACGCCGCGCTTGTGCGCGGGCTGATCGTGGGCGCGCTCAGCCATGCGCTCGCCGGCGCGGGCCATCGCGCGTCGACCACGACCGCCACTTCAGCGCTCAACGCCGTGCGCCCGCACTACGACGTGCAGCCTGGCCTGCGCGCTTGGCAGGTCGCGGAAGAGCGCGTCGCCGGAGATTTCATCGCGCCCAGCGGGCGCGTGGAGTTTGAGGCTGCGCCGGCGCCGCTGCGCGCGGCGGATGCCGGCGAGGCGCCGGCGCGCCATAGCGATGAGGATGCGCGCTTTTTCCCGCTCGGCGCCGCGCGCGCGCAAATCCATGAGACCTACATCGTCGCCCAGACCGAGGACGGCATCGTCATCGTCGATCAGCACGCCGCGCACGAGCGCCTCGTCTACGAGCGCATGAAGCAGATGCTGGCCAATGGCGGCGTGCGCCGCCAAGCCTTGCTCATTCCCGAAGTCGTCGAACTCGATCCCAGCGAAGCCGAGGCGCTCGCCGCGCGCAGTGAAGAACTCGCCCAGCTGGGCCTGGTGATCGAACCGTTCGGGGCGGGCGCCATCCTTGTGCGCGAGACGCCGGCGCTGCTCGGCCACATCGACGCGGCAGGGCTTCTGAAGGACCTCGCCGACGACATTGCCGAGCTGGGCGATGCGCATGCGTTGAAGGAACGGCTGGAGGAGGTGTGCTCGTCCATGGCCTGCCGCGGCTCGGTGCGCGCGGGCAGGCGGCTCACGGGCGACGAAATGAACGCGCTGCTCCGGCACATGGAAGCGACGCCGTTCTCCGGCCAGTGCAATCACGGCCGCCCGACCTACGTCGAGTTGAAATTGGCCGACATCGAGAAGCTGTTCGGCCGCCGCTAGCGCCCCGCCCGCGGCGACCGGCCCAAAAAAAGCTTGAAAAGGCCATCTTCGCCTTGCGTCCGCGCTTGCGTTCGCCACGCCGGGGGTGAAGATGCCGCCCCGCGAGAGGATTCACTGGGGACTTTCATGACACGTATTGGAGCCACTTTGGCGCTGGCTGCGGCGGTAAGCCTGTTCGCGCTGCCCGCACACGCGCAATCTCTGAACACCGGCGCCAACGGCCAATACGGCCAGGTGCGGTTGAACGCGAATTTCGAGCCCGATCCGCACAATGCCTCGGTGCAGGCCGGGGGCGAGATCGACGCCTCGACGGTCAGCGACAATTGCGTCGGCTTCGTCGCCCGCCGCGCATCGTTCTCGCTGCGCTATCGCGCCGGCGATCTGCCGCTCTACATCGGCGCGGTGTCCGACAGCGACACCACCATTCTCGTGCGCACGCCGAGCGGAGAATATCTCTGCGACGACGATAGCGGCGGCAATCTGAACCCGCTGGTGCACATCGAAAACCCAACCAACGGCCGCTACCAGATCTGGGTCGGCCGCTACGGCGTCGAGAACGAACAAGTCGCCGCTAACGTGCACATCTCCGAAGTCAGCGGCCCGTACGTTGAGCCGGCCCAAGCCGGTCCGGACTTCTCGCTCGATCCGGCCTACGGCGTGGCGGACCTCGTCTCGGGCTTCGAGCCCGATCCGCATCAGCAGGAAATCGCCGCCGGCGGCGGCATCGACATGGGCGCCCTCGGCGTCGAAGGCTGCGTGGGCTGGATCGCGCAGGCGCCCGACTATCGCGTCAACTTCACGGCTGGCGAAAACGGCTATCCGCTGATCTTCTCGGTTCTATCGGAAGCCGACACCGTGCTCGTGATCAATGACGCGGAAGGCAACTGGGTCTGCAACGACGACACCGACGGGTTCAACCCGAAGGTCGTGTTCGCGACGCCCGTGTCCGGCCAATACGACATCTGGGTCGGCACCTACTCGGAAGGCGACCTGCAGCAATCCGTGCTGAGCGTCAGCGAAATCGCACAATAAGAGGCGGTTTCAATCAGAAACGGGCCGCGTTCCGAAAGGAGCGCGGCCTTTTTCTTAGTCACCACGAAGCACTGCGCGGCGCGCCGTCCAGCGCCTCGGCCAGGCGGCGCAGCGTTCCGCCGGTGACGCCGTCCGGCAGCGCCTCGCGCGCGAAAAAGCCACGCTCGGCAATCTCGCCGCCGGCGGCAGGCGCGCAGGCGCGCCACGCCGGCGCGCGATAAACCAGGATGTGGTCGTTCGGGAAATTGGCGTGGTTGGCGTAGCAGCCGAACAGCTCCAGCTCCGTCGCTTCAACGCCGCCTTCTTCCGCCAGCTCGCGCAACATGGCCTCGGCGGCGATCTCACCGTGCTCGACGCCGCCGCCTGGCAGATGCCAGCCCTTGGAATAGGTGTGGCGCACCAAGAGCACGCGCCCCGCGGAGTCGAACGCCATCGCCCGCACGCCCAGCGTCATGCCCCGCCGCAGCCGCCACCAAGAGCGGAACACCGGCGTCAGCATCGGTTCGAACCGCAATCGCCAGTCGTTCAAGCAGGGCTCTCCTGCGGCGATGCGCGATCTCCACGCGACATGACGGCTGATCCCATTGAAAGTACTGATCGTACATTCGTGAGCGCGGCACAATCGCTCCGCCCGTGCTGTTATCCAGGCTTGCACGCCGCCGAGGCCTTTGCCAATGCGCCCGCCGATGAACCTGCCCTCGCTGGCGCCGCCGAAACTGGCCGGCGGCCCTTACATCATGGGCGTCCTCAATGTGACGCCGGATTCCTTCTCCGACGGCGGCCGCTTCGAGGGCGGGGCTGCGCCGCACGCGTTGGCGATGCTGGAGGCGGGGGCCGACATCATCGACGTCGGCGGCGAATCCACCCGCCCCGGCGCCGAGCCCGTGGAAGAAGGCGCCGAGATCGCCCGTGTCGTGCCGGTGATCGCCGCGTTGCGCGCCGCCACCAAGGCGCCGATCTCGATCGATACGATGAAGCCCGCCGTGGCGCGTGCAGCGGTCTCCGCCGGCGCAACAATCTGGAACGATGTTTCGGCGCTGCAAGCGCCGGGCGCACTCGAAACCGCAGCGGCGCTGCAACGGCCCGTGGTGCTGATGCACATGCAGGGCGAGCCGCGCACGATGCAGGCCGATCCGCGTTACGGCGACGTCGTCGCTGACGTGATCGCGTTCCTGAAAGCGCGCGTCACGGCGGCCGAGGCGAAGGGCCTTACCGACATCTGGATCGATCCCGGCATCGGTTTCGGCAAGACGCTGGAGCACAATCTGGCGCTCCTGCGCGCCACTGGCCGCATCGCCGAAGAAGTCGGCCGCCCGGTTGTGATCGGCGCCTCGCGCAAGCGTTTCATCCAGGCGATTGACGCGCGCGCCGTAAACGCCGGGACGGATCGTTTGGCAGGCGCCGTGGCGGCGGCGCTCTACGCCGCCCAGCAGGGCGCGGCGTGCCTGCGCGTGCACGACGTCGCCGAAACCGTGCAAGCGCTCAAAGTCTGGCGCGCTCTCGCGCCTGCCCAGGACTGAAGCCGCGCGCAGGTTGCTGTCGGCGCGCGGATGCAGCTCCTCCCCCCCCTTGCGGGGGAGGTGTCGCGCGTGAGCGCGACGGAGGGGGGGCGGGCCGGCGCGCCGGTGCTACAGAGATGGCGCGCACATGGCGCGCGCTTCGAACAACACCGCGCGCCGCCCAGCGCCCCCCACCCCCATGCCCCCGCCCCGCAAGGGGGCGGGGGTGCGCGAGATCTACGGGATAGATTCCAAAATCTATCCAACAGCGCGGGAAGCGTGGGATTCTGTGCGCCCATGTCTTGCGATCTGCTTTCCCGTTTCTGGCCCGCCCTTGCCGCAGCCCTCATGCTGTTACGCACGCACCTGCCGCGGCTCGATACGCTGACCCCCAGCGAAGGGCGCGGCTTTCGCGCCTGGCTGCGGGCGTTGGAGACGCTGGCGCGCCGCGCGGTGCTGATCGAAGCGGCCACGCTCAAGCCCGCCGCAGCACCGCCCAAGCGGAGCGCAAAGACGCCCGAGCCCAAGCCGGCGCGCAAGCCTGCGCCGCGCAAGCCGCGGCTGCGGCTCTGGCCCGCGCCCAGGTTCCGCGCGCGCGTCAGGTTGCTCGGTCCGCCCACTTCTATGCGCGAGATTTGGCGCGAGAACCGGCGCGCGGCGCTGATCGCGCGGCTGAAGGCCGGGCGCTGCAAGCGCAAGCCCGCGCATCTGCGTTTCGCCGACCGGCTCGACGCGCTGGAGCGGCTGATCGCCGCCCCGGGCGCGGCCGCGCGCCGGCTCGCGCGCAAGCTCGCGGCGACCCGCAGCCCCGCTGTCGCCATCACCATCGCCCGCCAGGGCGAGCCGCGCGGCGTCGATCCCGGCATCGCTGCGGCCGTGTGCCAGCGAAGTTGGCTCGCCGCCTGCGGCGTCAGCCCAAGCGCCCCGGCCGCCGACAGCTCCTGAGCCCGCCGGCGCCTCCAATCCTGGCATCGTAAGCAACTGCGGATTCTTGCATCCGCGGTCGCGCCCGCGCGCGCGCCGCGCTATCTCCGCTCCATGACGCACACACCCAAAGGCCGCGTGCTGATCGTCGCCGGCTCGGATTCCGGCGGCGGCGCGGGCATTCAGGCCGACATCAAGACCGTCACCGCGCTCGGCGGTTACGCCATGACGGCGGTGACCGCGATCACGGTGCAGAACACGCTGAGCGTCGCCAACGTCCACGCCGTGCCGCCACAGATCGTGCGCGAACAGATCGAAGCGGTGATGAGCGATCTCGGCGCCGACACGTGGAAACTTGGCATGCTGGGCTCCGCCGATCACGTGCGCGCGGTGATGGAAGCGTGGTACGCCGTGGGTGGCGGCGCGCCGGTGGTGCTCGATCCGGTGATGGTCGCCAAGGGCGGCGCATCCTTGCTGGAAGACGACGCGATCGCCGTGATCCGCGACGAACTGATGCCGATCGCCGCGATTGTCACGCCGAACGCGCCGGAAGCCGAAGCGCTCACCGGCGTGGAGGTGCGCGACCTCGACGGTCAGATCAATGCGGCGGAAATTCTGGTCGGGCCGCTCGGCGCCTGGTCGGCTTTGGTGAAGGGCGGCCACATCGAAGGCGACGTGATTCGCGACGTGTTGCTGACGCGCGAAGGCTATCGCGTGTTCGAGAGCCCGCGCATCCAAACGCGCGCCACGCACGGCACCGGCTGCACGCTGGCGTCCGCGATCGCCGCCTACAACGCTCAAGGCCAGCCGATTGAGCCGTCGGTCGAAAAGGCGCGCGCCTATCTGATGCAGGCGATCGAGAGCGCGCCCGGCCTCGGCCAAGGTCATCAACCGCTTGGGCATGGATGGCCCTGCAAGCTCGCCTCCTAGGCGAAGCGCGCTGGCGCGCAGGCGCGGGAGCCTGCATAGAAAACGCGATGAAAATCTGGATCGTGCACGCCTTCACGGACCGCGTCTTCACCGGCAACCCCGCCGCGGTGGTGCCGTTGGAGCGCTGGCTGCCGGACGCGGTGCTGCAAGCGATCGCCACCGAAAACAAGCTGAGCGAAACGGCGTTCGTCGTGCCAACGGGGCTGCGGGGCAATTATCAATTGCGCTGGTTCACCCCGGCGACCGAAGTGCCGCTCTGCGGCCACGCCACGTTGGCCGCCGGCGCGATGATTTTGAGCGAGCTCGATGCCTCGCTCGAAGTGGTGGTGTTCGACACCCACGCCGGCGCGCTCATCGTGCGCACGACGCCGGAGGGGTACACGCTCGATCTGCCGAAGAAGCAGCGTTCGCCCTGGACGCCGGACGACAGCGTCAGCGCCGCGCTTGGCGGGGCCGAAATCGTCGATGCGTTCGTGGCCGAGTACGCCAACGTCGTGCTGGCCAGCGAAGCCGACGTGCTGGCGCTGAAACCGGATTTCGCGGCGCTCAATCTCGCCATCCGCGGTCCGCGCCAGGGCATGATCGGCGTCACCGCGCCGGCGGACGAGGGCAAACCCTACGATTTCGTCTCGCGCTTCTTCTGCCCCGGCGTTGGCATCGACGAAGATCCGGTGACCGGCTCGGCGTTCGCCGACATCGCACCCTATTGGTGCGACCGCTTGGACCTCGAAAGCGTAGTCGGCTATCAGGCCTCGCAGCGCGGCGGCTACGCGCGCGCGATCCAGACCTTGTCGAGCGTGCGTCTGTTGGGGCAGGTGGCGGTCTATCTGCGCGGCGAACTCGATCCATCGCTCGCACGCATTCACAACCGCATCGAAGCGCACCCCGAGGCGCCCAAGCGCAAGAAGCGCCGCGCCCGCAAAGCCAAGCAGCTACCGGCGATTTTCGAGGATCCGCTGCTGCCGGGGCTGGAAGACGGGGCCGCGCCATCGCCCCCGCCGCCGACCTCGCATCCCGCGCCGCCACAAGAAGCCGACAACCCGCCGGCGCCTCGCATCGTCGTGACGGGGATGGAGTAGCAGGCGCCGCATTGCAAAAGGCCGCGAACAAGCGCACTTGAGTCGCGGGCCATCCGCTCCCAACGGCGGACGCCCATCTGTAAGGATGGGAGACTAGTTGATGAGCATTCCTGCGAAGCCGCCGTCAGTGCGTCCAATTGGGCGCCCGGCCGATCCTCGATTTTCTTCGGGTCCCACCAAGAAGCGTCCCGGCTGGAGTCTGAGCGCGCTCGAAGGCGCAAGCCTCGGCCGGTCGCATCGCTCCAAGCCGGGCAAAGCCAAGCTCAAGGAAGCGATCGATCGCACCCGCGCGGTGCTGGAAATTCCCGACACGCACAAGATCGCCATCGTGCCGGCGTCGGATACCGGCGCGGTGGAGATGGCGATGTGGTCGATGCTGGGCGCGCGCCCGGTCGACGTGTTCGCCTGGGAGAGCTTCGGCGAAGAATGGGTCGCGGACGCCAAGGCGCTGAAGCTCGACGCGGCCGTGCATGTCGCGCGTCCGTACGGCGCGCTGCCGGATTTCTCCAAGGCGCGCAAAGACGCCGACATCATCTTCACGCAGAACGGCACCACCTCAGGCGTGAAGGTCCCGAACTTCGACTGGATCGCCGCCGACCGCGAAGGGCTCACCATCAACGACGCCACCTCGGCGGCGTTCGCGCAAGCGATCGACTGGGCGAAGTGCGATGTGGTCACGTTCTCGTGGCAGAAAGTGATGGGCGGCGAGGCCGCGCACGGCATGCTGGTGCTCAGTCCGCGTGCGGTGGCGCGGCTGGAGAGCTACACGCCCGATCGCCCGCTGCCGAAAATTTTCCGCATGGTGAAAAAGGGCAAGCTCGATCTCGAGCTGTTCGAAGGCGCCACCATCAACACGCCCTCGATGCTCGCGGTCGAGGACTACATCGATACGTTGAAATGGGGCGAGAGCATTGGCGGCCTGCCGGCGCTGATCGGGCGGGCCAATGCGAACGCGCAAGTGCTGCACGATTGGGTCGCGCAAACGCCCTGGATCGCCAACTTGGCGGCTGATCCTGCGACGCGCTCCAACACCGGGGTCTGCCTCAAGGTGATCGATCCGCGCATTACTTCGCTCCCGGAGGAGGCGCAGGCGGAGTTCGCGAAGAAGCTCGCGGCCCTGCTGGAGAAAGAGGGCGTGGCGCTCGACGCGGCGTCCTACCGATCCGCGCCGCCGGGCCTGCGCATCTGGTGCGGGGCGACGGTGGAAGCGGCCGACGTCGCCGCGCTGACGCCGTGGATCGAATGGGCGTTCGCCGCGCTTGTCAGCGACCTCGCGCAAGCGGCCTGAGCCATGCGTGCGCGCGCCAGCGTCGCGTGGCCGCCGATTGTCGTGCAATCGGGCGGAGCCACGCTGACCATCCGTCAGACGACGATGGATGACGTCCCAACGCTGGAGCGTTGGGACCGCGATCCCGACGTGATCGCCTGCGTGACCGACGACCCCAACGCCGTGCAGGCGTTCGCCGGCGCCTATTGGCGCGACGAGATCGCCGGCAATTCGGACGTGACCTGTTATTACATTGCCGAACTCGACGGCCGCCCGATCGCCGGCATGCAGGTGATCGATCCGCATCTCGAGCCGACGCACTATTGGGGCGAGGTCGACCCAAACCTGCGCGCCATCGACATCTGGATCGGCGACGCGGCGGATCGCAACCGGGGTCACGGCGGCGCGATGATGCGCGCCGTGATCGATCGCTGCTTCGAAGAACCGAGCGTCGAAGCGATCGTCATCGATCCGCTCAGCAGCAACACCGACGCGCACCGCTTCTACCAGCGCCTCGGCTTCAAAGTCCTGGGACGCCGTAACTTCGGCGAAGACGATTGCCTCGTTCATCGCCTCGACCGCGAAGAATGGAAACCGAAGTGAGTATCAACTGCCGTCATTCCGGTCGCGCGGAGCGCGTGCCGGAACCCAGGGGCCGCAAGCTCGTGCGTTTGCCCCTGGGTTCCGGGCTCTCGCGTGCCGCGAGCCCTGGAATGACGGAGATTGAGGGATAACCTGATGCCAAAAGTTCTAATCAGCGACGAGCTCAGCCAAGCCGCTATCGACATCTTCAAGGCGCGCGGCGTTGAGGTCGATTTCAAGCCCGGGCTCAAGAAGGACGAGCTGATCGCTATAATCGATCAGTATGACGGCCTTGCGGTCCGCTCGAACACGAAAGCGACGGCGGACGTGATCGCCGCCGCCAAGCGCCTTAAGGTGATCGGCCGCGCTGGCATCGGCGTCGACAACATCGACATTCCGGCCGCTACGGCAAAGGGCGTCGTGGTGATGAACACGCCGTTCGGCAACTCGATCACCACGGCGGAGCACGCCATCGCGCTCATCTTCGCGGCGGCGCGCCAGCTGGCGGCGGCGGACAATTCCACCCAGGCCGGCAAGTGGGAAAAGAACCGCTTCATGGGCGTCGAGCTCTACGCCAAAACGCTGGGCCTCATCGGCTGCGGCAATATCGGCTCGATCGTCGCCGATCGCGCACTCGGCCTGAAGATGAAGGTGGTCGCCTACGACCCGTTCCTGAGCCAAGAGCGCGCGATCCAGTTGGGCGTCGAGAAAGTCGAGCTGGACGACGTGCTTGCGCGCGCCGACTTTATCTCGCTGCATGTGCCACTCACAGATAAAACCAAGAACATCCTCTCGCGGGAAAACCTGGCCAAGACCAAGAAGGGCGTCATCATCGTCAACGCCGCGCGCGGCGGGCTGGTGGACGAGGCCGCGCTCCTGGACGCGCTGAAGAGCGAGCATGTCGCGGCGGCGGCGTTCGATGTCTTCACCGTCGAGCCGGCGAAGGAGAACGTCCTATTCGGCGCGCCGAACTTCATCGCCACGCCGCATCTGGGCGCTTCCACCAACGAGGCGCAGGAAAACGTCGCGCTGCAGGTTGCCGAGCAGATGAGCGACTATCTGCTGACCGGTGCGGTCACCAATGCGCTCAACATGCCGTCGATCACGGCGGAAGAAGCGCCGCGCCTGAAGCCGTTCGCGGCGCTGGCGGAAAAGCTCGGCGCCTTTGCGGGTCAGATCGTCGACGAAGGGCTGGAGGAGGTCGAGATCCAGTACGAGGGCGACGTCACCAAGCTCAACATGAAGCCGCTGACGTCGGCGGCGCTGGCGGGCCTGCTGCGGCCGCTACTGCAGGACGTGAACATGGTCTCTGCGCCGGCGCTGCTGAAAGAACGCGGCGTGGCGCTGACGGAATCCACCCGCGATGCGTCGCCGACCTACGACAGCCTCATTCGCGTCCGCGTTAAGACCGGCGGCGGCTGGCGCACGCTGGCCGGCGCGGTCATCGCCGGTCAGCCGCGCATCACTGAAGTGAAGGGCATGGCGCTCGAAGCGCCGTTCCACCCGCTGACGCTCTACATCAACAATTCCGACAAGCCCGGCTTCATCGGTGCATTGGGCATGCTGCTAGGGGACGCCGGCGTGAACATCGCGACCTTCCACCTCGGCCGCGAAGCCGCCGGCGCCGAGGCGATCGCGCTCGTCGGCGTGGACCAAATGGTCGGCGACGATCTGATGGCGCGTATCAAAGCGCTGCCGCAGGTGCGCTACGCGAAGACGTTGCGTTTCTGAGGCTGCCTCAACATGTCGACCTCGGCGCGCAAGTCGAAGAGCCGTTTGAGGTAAATGTCGGCCTCGTAGTCGAGCAGCTTCTCGATCCCTGCGCGCAACTGAGCGCGTTCGGCTTCCATTGCCGTGGCGTCGCCTGCTGAGATCTTCTGACTCAGTTTGCTGCAGTCTTCGCTGATGCGCCGTGTTTCTTGAGCGCAGCGATCCAGCGTGCGTAGAGCGCGGTTGAAGACCTTGCCTTCGACTACGCCAAACTGACGTTGCGTTAGAAGATATGACATGAAGCTGTTTCGCAGGAACACAAAACCGAGCGGCATGGTGTTGAAGTCGGCGCCTTTGTATGCGCCGGTTGCATCTGCGTGGGTGTCGACGTCGGCCGCGAACTTTACCCGCAGGT
This sequence comes from Hyphomonadaceae bacterium, assembly GCA_050182055.1. GTDB lineage: Bacteria > Pseudomonadota > Alphaproteobacteria > Caulobacterales > Aquidulcibacteraceae > Vitreimonas. The sequence continues at coordinate 12,219 of JBFXCP010000004.1, read as the reverse complement.
CGTACACTTCTTCATCGAGGCGCACGAGCGCATTGGCAATGGTGACGAGGCTCTTCCTACGGTGCGCGCTTTGCTGATAGCGCTCGAGCAATCGCAGGCCGATGATAATGGCGGCGATTTCGATCCAGAAAAACAGCGACTCCACGACAATGTTGGCGCGATAGTCAGAGCCGATAGGCAGCACGGTGTCGAGGATCTGCGGCTGCCAGATAGTCAGAACGGCAACGGTCGTTATTGCGATCGCCGCGACAATCGCGATGAGCGCCACGATGTGATTCAGCGTTGAGAAGAACGGCTCGGTGAAAGTGCTGATCGGCCGCTGCGGACGGCGCTGAAGCTTGTCGGAGTAGAGTTGCGTTCCAGGTCTTTGCTTGCCGTTGCCCTTGGCCTTGTTCGCTTTGGTTTGTGCTTGCGCCATCTCCGCCTCCCGCACCGCAATCCTAGCGTGTCATTACGGGATGGAAAGGCAGAAGCGACGGCGGCGCGCGCGTCCCACGTGGACCAAGTTCGGAAGCCGCGGAACCAGCTGCGCGCCGCCGGCGTTTGCGTCACGTTGAGCGGGGAGAACGCCCATGAAGTTGAAGCTCCTGGCGGCCAGCGCGCTCGCGGCGTTGGGCTTTGCTGCGCCTGCACATGCCGAGATTGAAGAGCTGCGCTTCGGCGTCGTCGGCAATATCCGCTCCGATCACGGCGACATCGTCGAGGGCAAAGAAGAGGGCGCGAACGTCGAGATCGAGATCGTCTCCAACTCGCCGGATTTTCTCAACCTGATCGGCTCGCCGCGTCCGTATGTCATGGGCTCGATCAACTCCGGCGACGGCGTCTCTTTCGGCGGCGTTGGCGTGCTCTGGCGTTGGGAATTCGCCGATGGCTGGGCGTTCGAACCGGGCTTCGGCTACATCATCCACGACGGCGAGATCGACAACCCGTTCGCGCCGGGTTCGCCCGCGGCGATCGCGTTCGAGGCCGACCATCAGCTGCTCGGCTCGCGCGACCTCTTCCGCACGTCGTTTGCGCTGGAGCGCGAGTTCGGTTCGCGCGCGGCCATGCAGCTCTACTGGGAGCACATGAGCCACGGTCAAATCCTCGACACCGGCCGCAACCAGGGCCTGGATTACGTGGGCCTGCGCGTGCTTTACCGTTTCGACCCCGATCCAGCGGACTGAGCCGCTTCCCTTCGCACGTGCAAGCGCGCTAGTTTCGTGGCGAACGGGGAGACAGGGCGATGCGGGGACCGGCTCTAGGCGTAGCGGCGTTTGGCGCGGCAGTGGCGTTTGCGCCGGCGGCGCACGCGGACATCGCGGAAATCCATGTCGGCGTGATGGCGCACAACATCTGCGTCACCGATTGCAAGAACGCCGGCAAGGAAGACGGGTCGAACGTTGAGTTCCAGGTCTCGTTCGACTCGCCGGCCTTCCTCTCGTGGGCGGGCTCGCCGCAGCCTTACATCGTGGCCTCGATCAACACGGCGGGCGAGACAAGCTTCGGCGGCTTCGGCCTCGAGTGGCGCTGGGAGTTTGCCGACGGTTGGGCGTTGGAGCCGGGCTTCGGCTACATCATCCACAACGGCGAGACCAACAACCCATTCCCGAACGGCTCGCCGCAGGCGCAAGCGTTCGCGGACGAGCACGTGTTGCTCGGGTCTGAAGATCTCTTCCGCACCTCGCTCGGCCTCACCCGCGACTTCGAGGGGCCGTGGGAAGCACAGCTCTTCTTCGAGCACCTGAGCCATGGCCAAGTTCTCGGCAGCGGCCGCAACCAGGGCTTGGACCAGATCGGCATCCGCTTCGGCTATCAGTTCGGCGGCTAACGCACGTTTGCTCGGAGCGCCGTAGGCGCTAGGATCGTGGCTCCAGAAGGGGGACACCGATGGGCGGACATCTGCGCGAGCGTTTCAAGAGGCCTGGCCCAAAGCGCATTCTGGCGTTGGACGGCGGCGGCTCGCGCGGGCTGTTGAGCCTTGGCGTGCTGGCGCAATTGGAGCGTCACCTGGCGGAGCGTAGCGGGCAGGGCGACAAGTTCCGGCTCGCGCACTATTTCGACCTGATCGGCGGCACCTCGACCGGCGCCATCATCGCCACCACACTCGCGCTGGAATGGCGGGTGCGCGATGTGGTCGATCTCTATTTCGATCTGCTGCCCTCGATTTTCGCCAAGCCGCGCGTGCCGGGACCGCTGCGGGTGTTTATACCGGCGTTTAAGAACACCGCGCTGACGCAGGCGCTGAACCAGCATCTGGGCGACCGCACGCTGCGCAGCGAGGATTTGAAAACCGGCCTCGCCATTCACGCCAAGCGGATCGATTCCGGGTCGGCCTGGATTCTCGTGAATCATCCTGACTGGGTCTATTTCGACAGCGCCGGCCGCGGCGATCAGATCGCCAACGCCGATTTCTATCTGCGCGATCTGGTGCAATCGTCGGCGGCCGCGCCGACCTATTTCGCCGACGTACGCGTCGGCCTCGAGCGCAACAAGCACGGCAAGGTGACCGGGCATGCGCACTTCTTCGATGGCGGCGTCAGCCCCAACAACAATCCCGCGCTGCAATTGCTGTTGACGGTCACGGAACCCGCGTTTGGCTTCAACTGGCCGGTGGGCGAACAGAACCTACTGATGTGGTCGATCGGCACCGGCTACGTGCGCAAGCGCTTCGAGAAGAAGAACAGAAAGCAGCGCTCCAGCGCCAAATCGATCGCCGACTTCCGCCGGCTTGCCTACTCGAGCAAGGTCCAAGCGGCGCTCGAAGGCTACAATCACGATATCTGCCAACAGCAGATCACGACGCTGCAAGCGCTCTCGCAGCCGCGCTTCCCATGGTACGTAAATGCCGAAGTGCGGATGCAGACGGCGACGCCCTTGCTGTCGGGCCAGCCGATTATGACGTTCCAACGGCTCGACGCACGTTTGGAAATTGACGACGCGCAAGATCGCCGGCCGGAGCATATCGAGTCGCTGCTCGGCCGCGAGATGAAAGCGAAGGACGTCGACGCGCTGCGCCAACTCGACATTAAGGATCGTGAGCTGCTCGACGTGCTCTACCGCGCCGGCGAAGCGCTCGGATCGGCGCAATTGCTGCATCGCAGTTCGACCGACGACAACAAGGTCACGGGGCCCGCGATCGCCGCCGATTGGCCGCCGCAATCGTTCGATCCGCCGGAATGGCGTCCCGCGCCGGCTGCGGCGCCTGTTGCTGCGTCGCCAGCGCAGCCACAGGGCGATTCGCCGCCGCCCGCGTGACTTGACGCGCCCGCGCGAACCAGACACCCACGCCCCGCAAGGAGCGCGTTGATATGGCAGGCGTAGTGGTCGTCGGCGCCCAATGGGGCGACGAAGGCAAAGGCAAGATCGTCGACTGGCTGTGCAACCGCGCCGACGTCGTGGTGCGCTTCCAGGGCGGCCACAACGCCGGCCATACCTTGGTGGTGGGCGCCACCACCTACAAGCTCGCGCTGCTGCCGTCCGGCGTGGTGCAGGGCAAGCTGTCCATCATCGGCAACGGCGTCGTCGTCGATCCGTGGGCGCTGGTCGGCGAGATCGAGAAGATCGAAACGCAAGGCGTGAAGATATCGCCCGACAAACTCGTGTTGTCGGACCAGGCCGCGCTCATTCTGCCGTTCCATCGCGATCTCGACGCCGCGCGCGAAAAGCAGGCGGGCGCCGCCTCCATCGGCACCACGCAACGCGGCATTGGCCCCGCGTACGAAGATAAAGTCGGCCGCCGCGCACTGCGTGTCGCCGATCTGAGCGATGCGGACTCCATCGACTGGAAAATCGGCCGCCTCACGGCCCACCACAACGCGCTGCGACGCGGACTCGATCTGCCTGAGATCGATGTCGCAGCGCTGAAGGAAGAGTTGGCGAAGATCGCGCCGAAAGTGCTGCCATATGCGCAGCCGGCCTGGCGCGTGCTGAATGCGGCGTTTCAGGATTCAAAGCGCGTGCTGTTCGAAGGCGCACAGGGCGTGTTGCTCGACATCGATCACGGCACCTATCCGTTCGTCACCTCGTCGAACGTGGTCGCGGGCCAAGCGTCGGCGGGGTCAGGCGTCGGGCCGGGCAAGATCAGTTACGTGTTGGGATTGGTGAAGGCCTACACGACGCGCGTTGGCGCCGGTCCGTTCCCCACCGAACTCAACGACTCGATCGGCAAGAAGCTCGGCGAAGTTGGTCACGAGTTCGGCACCAACACCGGCCGTGCGCGCCGCTGCGGCTGGTTCGATGCGGTTTTGGTGCGCCAGTCGATCGCGCTCTCAGGCGCGGACGGCATCGCGCTCACCAAACTCGACGTGCTCGATGGCTTCGACGAGATCAAGATCTGCACCGGCTACAAGCTCGCCGGCAAGACCATCGACTATCTGCCGGCGTCGCTGAAGGACCAGGCAGCCGTCGAGCCGATCTACGAAACGCTCGACGGCTGGAAGAAGACGACGCGCGGCGCCCGCTCGTCGAAGGACCTGCCGGCAAAGGCGATCAAATACATCCGCCGCATCGAGGAACTGATCGGCTGCCCCGCCGCGCTGGTGTCAACGAGCCCGGAGCGCGACGATGTGATCTTGATGCGCGATCCGTTCAGGGCATGAGCGGCAATAGGCAGTGGGCAATGGGCACTAGGTGAGCGCAGTTGACACTATTGCCCATTGCCTATTGCCTATCGCCTGGAGAAATCGATGACGGCCGACAACGAAAACGAACCGCAAGGCAAGCGCCGCTTCAACGTCGATGACGCGCGCGTCAAGGCGCAGGAGGCATTGCGCAAGTCGGAGTTCATCCTCTCGCGCGCCTACGGGCTGCTGCGTGAGCCGCAGAAAGAATGGCGCCAGATCAAGGCCGAGGACACGACCGTCCCGAACATTCTGATCGGTTATGTGGCCCCGCTCGCGGCGATCCCGCCCGTGTGCGATCTGATCGGCTCAACCATCTTCAACCGCCTGCTGCAAGGCGATCCGGGCGATGCGCTGATCCGCGCCGTGATCACCTGGATCATGAGCATCGCGTTCGTGTACTTCCTGGGCGTATTGGTGAACGTCGTCGCCGACCAGTTCGATGGCGACCGCGACGATCTCAGCGCGCAAAAAATCGCGGCGTACTCGCTGACGCCCGCGTTCCTCTCTGGCGTATTTGGCTTGTGGCCGCCGCTTTGGTGGCTGTCGCTCTTCCTGCTCGCGGCAATGGTCTACATCATGTACCGCGGCCTGCCGATCCTGATGAAGGCGCCCGACGATCGCGCCTTGGCGTACGCTTCAGCTGTCACGATAGCCTCCGCCGTGTCGGCGATCCTGTTGTTCACGCTCGTCGGCTGCGTGGGCGGCGGCGGCACCTGAGAAACAGTTTGCCGTGCGCGCCTTGACGCCTAGCATGAGGCGGGGAGGCGCGAGGCCATGAGCACGGACATCGCCGACAGCGAGCGGCCTGGATTGTTCCAGCGATGCCGCACTCTGATCCTCACGCCCCAGCGGGCGTGGGCGCGCATCGGGGCCGAGAGCTCCGCGCGCGTGCTCAGCGGCCACGTCGTACCGCTGGCCGCGCTTTCGGCGCTCGCGGGGCTCGCCGGCGGGATGATCGAGTCCGGTTTCGCGATCAATGCAAGCCTGATTTGGAGCGGCGTGTCCGCGGCGATCTTTATCGTGCTGACGGTGTTTGCCGTGATCCTGCTGGGCTGGGCGATCAATTGGCTCGCGCCGCACTTTGGCGCCGAGCGCAACGCAGAGCAGGCGCGCAAGCTCGCGGGCTATTCCCTTACGCCCTTTCTGATCGCAGGCGTGACCGCGCTCGTGCCGCTGGTCGCGCCGGTGTTTCTGATCGCGGGCGGTGTCTACGTTGTCGTGCTGCTCGTCATCGGCTTGGGCGTTTTGATGCCGCCGGGCGAGCAGAGGCTCACCGGCTACGTCATCAGCTTGCTGGGCGTCGGCGCGGGCGTGGCCATTGTGTTTGCGCTGTTTGTGTCGCCGCTCTTGGGACAGGCGCGCGAGCGGGTGGCGCGCGCCGCCAGTTCGCTCACGGCCGCCACGATGGCCGATCCGCCGCCGGTGCTGCGCTCGGAGGGCGAACTCGCGCTGGCGCGCGTCGCGCAAGGCTATGGCGCTCCGCGCGCGGTGGATGCCGCGCGCTTGGTGGAACAGTTGCCGCGCCTGCTGCCTGGCGGTTTCGAACTCGGCGCTACACAATCCAGCGCCGCGCCGGGCGTCCAGACGGTGACCGCGGAATATGTCGGCGGCGGCGCGCGGCTGACCATTCTGCTCGCGTACTACAGCGGCGCCGATGGGGCGGCCGGGATCGGCAGCGTGGTGAACGTGCCCACGCCTACCCGCACGGCCGACGGCTACGCCCGCGCCGAGGTGTTGGACGGGCGGCTCTTCATTGAAGAATTCGGCGCCGGCGTCGCCCCGCGATACGGCGTGGTCGGCAACGGCGTCGCCTTAATCGCCACCGGCAGCAGCGGCGTGACCATCGATCAGGCGCGCGCGGCGATCGAAACCATCTCGATCCAGCGCCTGGAGCGCCTGTTCGGCGATTGAGTTCGCGCGCGGCGCGAAGTGCTAGCACGAAAGCTGCATCGCCATGCGCGGGCGCGTAGCCTTAACGGCGCGGCGGCGCTAGAACGAGCGCCGGTTCGAGGTGGGCGGATCAATGGTGCTCGTCAGGTTCCTGCCCGAAATTGTCGGCGTCCTCATGTTCATCATGATGGCGACGCAGGTGCCGCAGATCGGCCCGTATCTCATCTTGATCGAGTTCGGCCTGGTCGGGCTCATTTTTCTCTTCCGCACCACGACGTTTCTGGAGGCGCTGCTGCGCTGGTGGCCGCTGCTGGCGGCGCCGATCCTGGCGGCGCTGTCGGCGATGTGGTCCGACGTGCCGATGGCGTCGCTGCGCTACGGGCTGCAATTCCTATTCACCGCGTTTGTCGGCGTGCTGCTGGCGCGGCTGATGACGCCGCAGCGGTTCGTCAGCGTCTTCCTTGTGGCGATGTTCGCCTTCTGCATCCTGTGCATCCTCTACGGGCGTCAAGGCTCGTCCGCCGAGGGCATGGTGCTGATCGGCCTGACCGGCTCGAAGAACCAGATCGGCTACGCCGCTCAATTGCTGATCCTGTCGGCGGCCGCGGTGATGATGATGCGCGGAACCGGCTCCGGCCTCCGCTGGGTGGCCGTGCTGGCCATTCCGTTGGGCGTCTATCTTGTCGCCGGCACGAACTCGGCGACCGCCGTGTTGATGGCGGTCGGCGGCACGCTGGCGCTCGCCATGATGTGGTTTTCCGAGCGCATGAATCCGGGCGCGCGACTGGCGACGCTGATCGGCGGCCTCGTGATCGTGGCGCCGCTGAGCGCGCTCATCCCGGAGGCGCTGGCGTTCATCAACCACTTCGTATTCGACACGCTCGACAAGGATCCGACGCTGACAGGACGAACCTTCCTGTGGCAGGCCGCCGACGACCTGATCGCGCGCCGCCCGATCCTGGGCTACGGCTATCAGGCGATCTGGATGGGCGACTCCACCGAGACGATCGCGCTGAAGCGCTTGACCGGCGTCGAGGACGGGCGCGTTTTCCACTTCCACCACCAGTTCAGGCAGGTCGCCGTGGACACCGGCCTCGTGGGGCTGTTCGCTTTCGTCGGCGTCGTGCTGGCGGTGGGGCTCAGCGGATTGCGCCAGCTTCTGCTCCGGCCCAATGCGGCGACCTCGTTCTTTTTCGTCGTTTATCTGCTGATGATCGCGCGCGCGTTTACCGACATCATCATCGTGCCGTTCTCGATCCACACGCTGCTCTTCTTTGCGGCGGGCGTGTACGCGTTCTGGAAGCCCGAGACGGCGCACGCGCCGGCGCAGCAGCCGCGCGTGTGGCGCCCGCCGCACCGCTTCGGCGCCCGCGCCTAGGCGCTGCAAACAAAAACGCCGCGGCGTGGAAGCCGCGGCGTGCAGGGCAGGGCATCAGCTTGAGTTACGCGTTGGCGTCGGCCAGCAGGCCGCGCGCAGCCGCTTGCTTCTTCATCGCCTTTTGCAGCTTTTCGAATGCGCGAACTTCGATCTGACGCACGCGCTCGCGGCTCACGCCGTACTGCACGGAGAGCTCCTCCAACGTAGCGGGCTCGTCCTTCAGCCGGCGCTCCTGGATGATGTGGCGCTCGCGTTCGTTGAGTTCGCCCATCGCTTCCTGCAGCAGCGACATGCGTGCGCTGAACTCCTCGCTCTCGGCCAGACGCGTTTCCTGGGTGCCCTCGACTTGGTCGTCGGCGAGCCAGTCCATCCATTCGCTGTCGCCTTCGCCGCCCGCGCCGCCGATCGGCGCGTTCAGTGAAGCGTCGCCGCCGCCGGAGAGGCGGCGGTTCATGGAGATCACTTCGTCCTCGGTCACCGCCAGCTTGTGCGCGATTGACGCGACGTGCTCGGGCTTCAGGTCGCCTTCCTCCAGCGCCGCCATCTGCCCCTTGAGGCGGCGAAGGTTGAAGAAGAGCTTCTTCTGCGCGGCGGTGGTGCCCATTTTCACGAGGCTCCACGAGCGCAGGATGTATTCCTGGATCGAGGCGCGGATCCACCACATCGCGTACGTGGCGAGGCGGAAGCCCTTATCCGGGTCGAATTTCTTCACCGCCTGCATGAGGCCGACATTGCCTTCGGAGATCACTTCCCCGATCGGCAGGCCGTAGCCGCGATAGCCCATGGCGATCTTCGCCACGAGCCGGAGGTGAGAGGTCACGAGACGATGCGCGGCTTGCGTGTCGCCGTGTTCCTGCCAGCGCTTGGCCAGCATGAACTCTTCCTCTTTGGCGAGCATGGGAAACTTGCGGATCTCGGAGAGATACCGTTGCAGTCCCTGCTCGGGAGACAGCGCAAGCGTGAGCGCGGTTGACGCCATGTTGTGTTCGAACCCCTCTCTGCGGCTTGGATACGCTGGAGTACGTCTGAGCGCCTCCGCCGGTTTGGCCGCGATCCCTAATATAGGGCGCACTTCAAGGCTCTGCAGTGACGCCTCGTTTACGATTCCTTGACCAAAAGAACATACCAAGAACGCATCGATTCGGCAAGCGAAACGACATCAAGGGCTAGAATCGCCGCGCGGAACGTTTGCGGACGCGCCCTATAGATGGTGGCTGGCGCGACCCGGTCCGCGTCCGACAGTGCCTATTCGTTCCGGGTGGACCGAGGCCGGATCGTCGCTCCGAGCGGCGGAAGGGCGCCGGCCAAAAGTTAACTTGGCCAACCCCATTCGGTGGCCAAGTCCAGCTGCTCGCGCCAGCCGGGCTTCAGGTCCGCGGCGTCTCAAAGCCGCCGCAAGACAGCGAGCAGCGCCTCCATGTCGCCCGGCAGCGCGCTCTCGAAGCGCAGGTCCTCGCCGCTGATGGGGTGCTTGAAGCCGAGCACGGCCGCGTGCAGCGCCTGCCGCGGAAAGGCGGCGACGGCGGCCGCAGCTTCCTCTGCGTGCGGTCCCTCGGCTTTGAAGGCGCGCTGTTTGCCGTAAAGGGGATCGCCGATCAGAGGACAACCGAGGTGCGCCATGTGCGCGCGGATTTGGTGTGTGCGGCCCGTGTGCAAGCGGCACTCGATCAGCGCCGCCGCGGGGCGGCCGGCCGAAGCGCCAGCTTGCTGGCCATAATTTTCCACGGTCCAGTAGTCGGTGATCGCGATCTTGCCGGTGGGCGTGTCAGGATCGCGCGCGACCACGTATTTGCGCCGGTCTTCGTTGGAGCGCACGAGCCGATTCTCGATCCGCGCCGCGCGCTCCCTCGGCGCGCCGCGCGTGACGGCGTAGTACACGCGCTCGAGATCGTGTTTGGCGAACAGCGCGGCGAGGCCAGTGTGCGCGGCGTCATGCTTGGCCACGACGACGAGCCCTGTGGTCTCCTTGTCGATGCGGTGGACGATGCCGGGACGCGCCACGCCGCCGATGCCGGAGAGGCTATCGCCGCAATGCGCCAGCAGTGCGTTCACCAGCGTGCCGCGCATCGAACCCGGCGCCGGATGCATCGCCATGCCTGAGGCCTTGTCGACGACGACCAGGTCGGCGTCTTCGTAGACGATGGTCAGCGGCAGCGCCTCCGGTTGCGGCGCGGCGGGCGCGGGCGGCGGCAGCACAAGCTCGTAGCGGGCGCCGGGCCGGGGCTTTTCCTTCGCGTGTGTCACCGGCGCGCCGTCGGCGGAGAGCTTGCCCGCGCCGATCAGCCCCTGCACCCGCGAGCGCGACAGATCCGGCCACAGCTTGGCCAGCCACGCGTCGACGCGCTCGCCCGCGTCGGCGGGCGCAACCGCTGCGCGCGTTTCGCCCGCCTCGCCATCTTCGTCTTCCAGTGACATTGCGCGCCTTCCTTACCGGCTTGCGCGGCGGAGGCCAGGGGCCATAGTGCGCGCGGCTTCAGCTCGGCCGGGGACGCGAGGGATTGCGATGACGAAGCAGGCATTGACGCGCCGCGGCGCCTTGGCGGCGGTTTTGGCTGCGCCCGCGGCCGCGTGCGCGGAACAGACGATCGAGACGCCGCCTTATGCGGGTGTCGTCGCGTTCGATCACGGCGTCGCGTCCGGCGATCAGCGGCACGACCGGGTCATCATCTGGACGCGCGTGTCGCCCGAGCAGCCGGGTCCGGTGCCGGTGCGCTGGATCGTGGCGCGCAACCGCGACCTCACCGATGTCGTGAAGACAGGCGTGGTCGAAGCCACCGAAGCGCGCGACTACACCGTGAAGGCGGACGTCACAGGCCTGCGCGCGGGCGCGCCGTACTTCTATGGTTTCCGCGCCGGCCAAGCGCAAAGCGCCGTCGGCGCCACGCGCACGCTGCCGCGCGGGCGTCTGGATCAGCTGAAGCTGGCGGTGGTGTCGTGCGCGTCCTACCCGCACGGCTATTTCAACGCCTACGCCGCGCTCGCCGCGCGTGAGGATATCGACGCCGTCATTCACCTCGGCGACTACATCTACGAGTACGGCGTCGACGGCTATGGCGGCCAGACGGGCGTGCAACTCGGCCGCGTGCCGTTGCCAAACGTGGAATGCACGCGGTTGCAGGACTACCGCGCGCGTCACGCGCAATACAAGCTCCAGCCCGAGTTGCAGGCAGCGCACGCGATCGCGCCCTGGATCGTGGTGTGGGACGATCACGAAACCGCAAACGACTCTTTCGCGACAGGCGCGGAGAATCACCAGGCCAACGAAGGCGAGTGGGCCAATCGCAAGCGCGCCGCGCTGCAAGCGTACTACGAATGGATGCCGATCCGCGAGCCGGAGGCGGGGCGCGCGTTCGAAGCCATCAACCGTTCGTTCCAGTTCGGCGATCTCTTCACGCTGATCATGCTGGAAACGCGCCTCTTGGCGCGCACCGAGCCGCTCGATTACGCACAGGCGCTGCCGGGGCTGCTGAAGACCCAGCGTTGGAATTTCGCCAATGCCGCAGCGCCCGTGGCGCTGCGCGATGGCGAGCCGGATGTCGCGGTCATGCAACGCCTGCCGGCGATCTACGAGGACGTCGCCGGAGAGTTGCGCCCTGTGCTCGATTGGGGGCGCGCCCGTTCCATGGTGGCTGCTGCCACCCTTCCGGCCGGTTTCTATCGAGCGCCGGATGTCGAGGCGATCGACGCGTTGCTGGCATCGCCCGAGCGCCAGTTGCTTGGGCCGGCGCAAGAAACGTGGCTGGCGGAGGAGCTGCGCCGCTCCAAGCGCGCGAACACCAAATGGCAGGTGCTTGGCAATCAGGTTCTGATGGCGCCGCTCGACGCGCCCGACGTTTCGGCGACGCCGGCAATTCTCGCTGCGGCGCTGGAGCGTTTGCGCCCCGGCGTCACGCAATTGCTGAAGCTCACGCGCTTTCCGTTCCCGCTCAATCCGGATTCTTGGGACGGCTATCGCGCCAGCCGCGCACGCGTGCTGCAATCGATCCGCGCCGCCGGCGGCAACGCGATCGTGCTGACGGGCGACACGCACACGGCGTGGGCCAACGAGATCAACGACGCGGGCGGCCGTGTCGCCGTCGAGTTCGGGACGACGTCGATCACCTCGCCCAGCGATGGCGACTATTTCGTGCAGGCGGGCGTGGATTTCAGCGGCGGCGTGCGTGCGCGCAATCCGCATATCAAGTTCACCGACTCAGGCCGCCGCGGCTTTCTCGTGCTGACGCTGACGAAGGAGCAGGCGCGGGCGGAGTTCGTCGCCGTGTCGAGGATCGATTCGCAAACCTACGATACGAGCACGGTGGCCGCGTTCACCGTTGCGCCGGACGATGGCCCGGGCATTGGCGCGAT
>JBFXCP010000003.1:0-304562 GCA_050182055.1 Hyphomonadaceae bacterium | reverse complement strand
CGTTGCGCCAAGTCTTGGCATGCGCAGCGATGTAGGCCTCGGCGCACTGGCGAAACGTTTGCGCGCGCGCCGCTTCGAGCGCCGCCGCCCGGCGCGCCTCGCGTTTCGCTTCCAACGGATCGACGCCGCTACGCGCGGCCTCGCGGCGCACAGCCGCGAGACGCCGCGCCGCCGCGAGGCCTACTTCGGGATAGCTGCCGAGGCCCATGGATCGGCGCCGGCCGTCCGGCGCGGTGAAGCGCACCACCCACGAGCGGCTGAACACGCCCGCTGTCTTCGTCGCCGCGACCGCGAGATAGAGCCCGTCGCCATCGGCGTGCAGTCCCGGCGTGCTCGCGCTGCGCACGCCGGCGTCGGTTAGTTTACCCATAGCCATCTCCGCGAACGAAAGAGGTCCGGCGCACCCGCCATTTGCACGCCCTTTGAACGCAAGTTCGGGTGCTGGCCCATGCGCTTCAATGCGCAACCGCGCGCTTTCCACAGCCAAGATTTTGCACAAAAGCGCCTGTTCTCAAGCTCTTTGGGGCCGTCGCGACCAGTGCGCCAAGGTGCATCAACATGCATGCCAGCGAAGATAGCTGGCGGAGAGGGAGGGATTCGAACCCTCGATACGCTTGCACGTATTCCGGTTTTCGAGACCGGCCTGTTCAGCCACTCCAGCACCTCTCCGGGAGCTCAGGTCGTGCCTGGCGCGCGGCGCCAAGCGGGCGGCGGCTGTCGCCCTTTCTCCCCTTTTGGGGAGCGCTGCGATGTAGTGCAAGCCGCGCGCCGGAGCAATCGCTGTCGGCGGCCAACGGTCAACTCTGAAAGGAAGGCTGGTGGACCCGAGGAGGATCGAACTCCTGACCTCCGCATTGCGAACGCGGCGCTCTCCCAGCTGAGCTACGGGCCCCCAAACTGGAGGGCGCGGTATAGGGCCCGCGCCGGGAGGGCGTCAACCGGGCCGCCAGGGCGCACCCGCACGTTCAAGCGCTTAGCCCGTCAACCCACCCGCCGGTTGCGGAATCGGCGCGCGGCGGGCAAACCGGCCGGGTCTTCGGCGGCCCGGCGAGCTTCATGATCGATATCCTCTACCAGATCGTCCACACCCTGCTGGGGCTGATCATCGTCGTGCTGATCATCCACGTCGTGATCTCGTGGCTGGTCGCGTTCGAGATCGTCAGCCGCCGCAACCCGATGATCGAGTCGGTCTGGCGCTTCACCACTGCAATCACCAATCCGATGCTGCGGCCGTTGCGGCGGCTGATCCCGCCGATCGCTGGGGTCGATCTTTCGGTGCTGGTGCTGGTGCTGGTGTTGGCGCTGCTGCGCGACAGCGTGCTGCCGTGGTTCGTCTACAGCGTGCTCGTGTAGGGGCGGCGCGCTGGCCCGGCTCCGGGTTCGCCTTACGCCGTCGGGCGGCGCGGACCGGATCGACGGCGCCGCGCGCGATGAGAAGGGTGCGTATCTAAAAGCGCGTGTGCGCGCCGCGCCGGAGCACGGAGAAGCCAATACAGCGCTGGAAGAGCTGATCGCCGAAGCGTTCGGAGTGGCGAAGACGAAGGTCAGCGTGTCGCGTGGCCAAACCGCGCGGCTGAAGACATTGGAGATCGCCGGCGCGAGCGCAACCGAGGTTGCCGCGTTCCTGCGGAAATTTGGAGATGCGCCATGAGCGGACGCAGCATCGACGGAAAGGCCATCGCCGCACAGGTCCGCGCCGGCGTGGCCGCGGCGGTGAAGCAATTGCCCGCGCAGCCGGCGCTGGCGGTGGTGCTGGTCGGCGACGATCCGGCCAGCCACGTCTACGTCGCGTCGAAGGTCAAGATGACCGCCGAGGCCGGCATGCGCAGCGTGGAAATCCGGCTGCCCACGAACACACCGCAGGCGGATCTGATCGCGCGCGTCGATGCGCTGTCACGTGATCCGGACGTCGACGGCATTCTGGTGCAATTGCCGCTGCCGAAGCACGTCAGCGAGCCGGCGGTGTTGGCCGCGCTCGATCCGCTCAAGGATGTAGACGGACTGACCGAAGCGAGCGCCGGAAAACTCGTGCTCGGGAAGCCGGGCTTGCGACCGTGCACGCCGGTGGGGTGCGTGATCCTCGCCAAGACAGAACGCCCCGATCTCAGCGGCGCGCATGTCGTGGTGATCGGGCGCTCGATCCTGGTCGGCAAGCCGGCGGCGTTGCTCTTCCTGGAGCAGAACGCGACGGTGACCATTGCACACTCGAAGACACGCGACCTGAAAATGGTGTGCCGCGGGGCAGACATTCTGGTCGCGGCGGTTGGTCGCCCAGAAATGGTGCGCGGCGACTGGGTGCGGCCGGGCGCCATCGTGATCGATGTCGGCACCAATCGCGTGCCCGCGCCGGAGAAAGGCGAAGGCAAGACCAAGCTGGTCGGCGACGTGAACTACAAGGAAGCGATCGAGGTCGCGGCGGCGGTCAGCCCCTCGCCCGGCGGCGTCGGGCCGATGACCATCGCCTGCCTGCTGCGCAATACCGTGCTCGCGGCATGCGCACGGCGGGGATGGGTTGTGCCGCCGACGCTCGACGCGAGCTAAAAGCGACCCGCGACGCTTGTGAGCGGCGAAGGCCTCGTCTAGCGTCCCGCCCCGACCAGTCCCAGGGAGGGGAAATCGTGGCAAACAATAACGCGTCCGCGCGCAAGCCAGCTAGATCGCCGCTCGGCCGCCTATTTCAACGTAAGTCCGTCGAGCAGATTCAATCCGAATACGAGCGTGGCGAACTGAAGCGCACTCTGGGCCCAATCAACCTGGTGCTGCTCGGCATCGGCTGCATTATCGGCGCGGGCATCTTCGTGCGCACAGGCAACGCCGCAGCGCTGCACGCGGGCCCCGCTGTGATGCTCTCGTTCGTCGTCGCCGGACTCGTCTGCGCTTTCGCCGGCCTCTGCTACGCAGAGCTCGCGTCGACGCTGCCGGTATCGGGCTCGGCCTACACCTATAGCTACACCACGCTCGGCGAATTCGCCGCCTGGGTCATGGGCAGCCTATTGCTGCTCGAATACGGGCTAGCGGCGTCCGTGGTAGCCGTCGGCTGGTCAGGATACGTGACGAGTTTGCTGGCCGACTTCAATCTTTACATCCCGCCCGAGTTCACCGGCCCGTCCGGGCACTTTCTCGGCGCCATCGTGAACGGCGAATTCGTGCGCGCGGCAGACTTGGCCGGCGGCGTCGCGCCCGCGGGCGCGCAGTCTGTGGTCGGCGTCTTCAACGCGCCGGCCTTTGCGATCGTACTCTTGCTTTCGGCATTGCTGGCGGTGGGCGTGTCAGAATCGGCAACCGTCAACAACTACATCGTCGCCGTGAAGGTCACGGTCATCGTCGCCTTCATCGTCGTCGGCGGCTACATGATCCTGCAGAACGTCTCCGCCTACACGCCGAACTGGGACCCCTTCTTGCCGCCGCCGACCGGCGAGCGCGGCGAGTTCGGCTATGACGGCGTGATGCGCGCGGCGTCGATCGTGTTCTTCGCTTACATCGGTTTTGAGGCGGTCTCGACCGCTGGACAGGAGGCGAAGAATCCCAAACGTGACATGCCGATCGGCATCTTAGGCTCGCTCGTCATCTGCACGGTGCTCTACATGCTGGTGGCGGCGGTGCTGACGCTGCTGGTGAACTACACGACGCTCAATGTGCCGGATCCGGTTGCTGTCGCAGTCGACAGCTTCGGCCCGGAATGGAAGTGGTTCGCCATGACCATCAAGGTCGGCGCCATTACCGGCCTCACGTCGGTGATCCTAGTGCTGATGTACGGACAGACGCGCATCTTCTATACGATGGCGCGCGACGGATTGCTGCCCGGTCTCTTCGCAACGGTGCACCGTTCGCTGAAGACGCCGTGGATCAACACGTTGGTCGTCGGCGTCGTTGTCGCGGCCGCGGCGGCCTTCTTCGACATCAACACCTTGGGCGATCTGACGAGCGTCGGGACGCTGGCGGCGTTCGCCATTGTCTGCCTCACCGTGATGTGGCTACGGCGCTCGCAGCCCAACCTGGAACGCGGTTTCCGCGTGCCCTTCGGACCGGTCATTCCGGTGCTCGGCATCCTCTCGTGCCTCTATCTGATCACCACGGTGGAGACGCGCGTGTTGCAGTTCTTCGGGTACTTCCTGGCTGGCGCTGTGGTCGTCTACTTCCTGTACGGCGTGTGGAACTCGAAGCTCGGCCGTGGCGTGATCGTGACTGGCCACGAACCGCCGCCTATGGATCTGCCGCACAAGGAATAGCCTCCGGGCGCTCGCCTAAACTCTACGCCGCCGTCGCGAGACGGCGGCGTTTTGCTTTCGCCGCGCCACACTCTAGGTTAGCTCCCGGAGGACACATGCCCGTCACAAAGATCGGCGCAGAGGCTGCGATTGCCCGCCTTGAAGGCTGGCGTACCGCGGATGGGCGCGACGCCATCGTCAAGGAATTCCGGTTCCGCGACTTCAACCACGCGTTCGGCTTCATGAGCCGGGTGGCGCTCCACGCCGAGCGCCACGACCATCATCCGGAATGGTTCAACGTCTACAATCGGGTGGAAGTCGCCCTGACAACACACGAAGCAGGCGGCGTCACCGACAAGGACGTAGCGCTCGCGCATTTCATGGACGAGGCGTTCCGCGACATGACGGCGATCAAGTGATTCACAGGATCAGCGCGCGCAAACCGTAGGCCGCCGCTGCCACGGCGGCCAGGCTCGCAATCCAGATTGCGGCAAACCAGATCAGGCGCTTGCCGAGCGGCGGACGCGGCTCGCCCTCTTCCGGCGGCCCTTCAATGATAGGCGGCATCGTCGCCCACCTTGGCGCGGAAGATCCAATACACGTAGGCGGTGTAACCGAGAATGATCGGCAGCATCGGCAGCGCGCCGTAGAGCATCAACGCAAGCGCATTGTCGGCGGCGGCCGCCTCTGCCGGCGTCATCTCGAACGGCACAATATAGGGCCAAAGACTCACGGCGAGCCCGACATACCCGATCAGGAACAGACACACCGCGTAGAGGTAGGGCGTGGAATGGCGGCGCGCCCCGGCGCCGCGCCAGAGCAGGAAGCAGATCAAGCCAGCCAGCAGCGGCAACGGCGCGAGTTTCGAAAAAACGGGCCAATCCACGCTCGTCATCGTGAGGCCCCAGCGCTCGGTGACGCGCGGATCGATGCCCAGCGTCGCCAGGCTAACGGCGCCCATCGCCAGCATGGTCAGCACCGCAAGCTGCCTCACCCAGCCGCGCGCGCGATCGAACAGCTCGCCTTGCGTCTTGAACACCAGCCACGCGGCGCCCAGCAGCGCGTAGCCCACAACGAGCGAAGCGGCGACCAACAGTGAAAACGGCGTCAGCCAATCGAAAGCGCCGCCCGCGAACGCGCCCTCGTGCAGCACCACGCCTTGGATGAACCCGCCCAGCACCAGGCCTTGCGCAGCTGCGGCCACGATGGAGCCCGCGGAAAACGCGAACGTCCACCAGCGTTTGCCGGCGCCGCGGCCGTGGTGGCGGAACTCGAACGCCACGCCGCGAAAAATCAGCGCCAGCAGCATCAAGATGATCGGCACGTAGAGCGCCGGCATCAACGCCGCATACGCTTTCGGGAAGGCCGCGAATAAGCCGCCGCCGCCAAGCACCAGCCACGTCTCGTTGCCGTCCCAAACCGGCGCGATAGCCGCCTGCATCTGGTCGCGCTCGCGCGCGTCCTTCGCGTATGGAAACAGAATGCCGACACCGAGATCGAAGCCGTCGAGCGCCACGTAGAGGAAAACGGCGACGGCGATCAGCACCGCCCAGATCATCGAAAGCTCGAGACCGAACATCAGCGCGCCTCCTGAACGCCGGCGCCCATGGGCGTGCCCGGTGGTTCGTTCGTGTGCTGCGGCGGCGGCTCGTCGGAATCCGGGCCCTTCCCCATCAAACGCAGGATATAGAGCGCGCCGGCGCTGAACACGATTGCGTACACGACGATGAAGAAGATGAGCGACGCCGCCACCGCGCCCGCCTCCACCGGCGACCCGGCGTCGCGCGTGAGCATGACGCCGTAAACGACGTAAGGCTGGCGCCCGACTTCGGCGGTGATCCAGCCCGCCAGCACGGCAATGAAACCGCTTGGCGCGGCGAGCACCAGCGCACGGTGATACCAGGTCGCTGCGTCGATTCGTTTCAACATCCAGGCCACGGCGCCCCAGAGACCAAGCGCCAACATGATCACGCCCATCGCCACCATGATGCGGAACGCCCAGAACGTGATCCAGACCGGGGGGCGTTCCTCCGGCGCGAACGCGTCGAGGCCCTGCAACTCGGCGTTCGCATCGCCAGCGACGACGAGCGAACCCAAACCGGGCACTCCGATCTCAAGATGATTGCGCTCCGCCGCTTCGTCCGGCCAGGCGAACAAGATGGTGGGCTGCCGCGCCTGCGTGGTCCACCACCCTTCCATAGCCGCCACCTTGGCCGGTTGGTATTCATGTGCGACTTCGCCGGAGGCGTGCCCGACCACCACCTGCAGCGGCGCGACGATCGCCATCATCAGCACAGCCATCCGCAGTGCGGTGCGGCTCTCCGGCAGCGCCTTGTTGCGCAGCAACGCGAACGCGGATGCGCCGGCGACCACCATCGCCGTGGTCAAGTACGCCGCCAGCACCATGTGCGCGAACCGCGTCGGCATCGAAGGGTTGAAGATCACCTCGGTGAAGCTGGTGGCGACCATCGTGCCGTCGTCGGCAAACTCAAAGCCCTGCGGGGTCTGCATCCAGGAATTGGCCGCGAGGATCCAGAATGCGCTGATCAGCGTGCCCACGGCGACCATGCAGGTCGAAAAGAAGTGCAAGCCCGGCCCGACACGCTTCCAGCCGAACAGCATGATGCCGAGGAACGATGCTTCGAGAAAGAACGCCGTGAGCACTTCGTACGCGAGCAGCGGCCCGATCACGCTGCCGACCTTGGCGCTGAAAACGCTCCAGTTCGTGCCGAACTGGTAACTCATCACCACGCCGGACACGACGCCCATGCCGAACGAGATGGCGAAAATCTTGACCCAGAACAGGTAGAGATTCTTGAAGAGCGGCCGTTTCGTACACAGCCACAGGCCCTCCAGCACGGCGAGGAACGACGCCAGCCCGATCGTGAAGGCGGGAAAGATGATATGCCAGCCGATCGTGAACGCGAACTGCAACCGCGACAGCAGAAGCGCATCCCATTCCATCGCCGGCTCCCTCTGGATGGCAAGCTAAGGCGATCTGGTCATCGCGCCAAGCTTGCGCTTTGCCTTGGCAAGCCACAAACTCGCCGTGGAACTTTTTGGGGACGCCAATGGCCGGTCGCGTTGCGGGCAAGAGGATCTTCGTCACCGGCGCTGCGCAAGGCCTTGGCCTCGCGATCGCGCAGGCGTGCGCCGCCGAAGGCGCCAAGGTTGCGCTCGCCGATATCAATTTCGATGGCGTCTCGGCGGCGGCCGACCAGATCAACGGTCTGCACGGTGCGGCGCGCGCTTCCGCCCACCGGCTCGACGTGACCGATGAAGAGGCCTGGATCGCCGCTCTCGACGGCGCCAACGGCGTCATGGGCGGCATTTCAGGGCTCGTGAACAACGCCGGCATCTCGAAGCGCGAGGGCGGCATCGAGGAAGTCTCGTTCGAGGACTTCAAGACCGTGATGGACGTCAACGTGAACTCGGTGTTCCTGGGCGCCAAACACGCCATCAAGTACCTGGCGCAAAATCAGCCGGCCTCGATCGTAAATATCAGCTCGATCGCCGGACTGATCGCCAACCACACCTCGCCTGCCTACAACGCGTCGAAAGCTGCGGTATGGCTCCTGTCCAAGAACATCGCGCTCTATTGCGCTAAGAAGAAGCTGGACGTCCGCTCGAACTCGATCCACCCGACTTTCATCGACACGCCGATCCTGGATCCCATCCGGGGCCTCTTCGGCAAGGAGGAAGCCGAGGCAAAGCTTGGCCGCCAGGTGCCGCTGGGACGCATCGGCAAGCCTGAGGAGGTGGCGGCGGCCGCGCTCTATCTCCTCTCGGACGAAAGCCGCTTTGTCACCGGCTCGGAACTGAAGATCGACGGCGGCATCTCGGCGATGTGACTTGCCTCAAACCGCCGGGCGCACAAGATCGTAGCGTACGCCCATGATCCGAGCCCTCGCCGCCACCCTCCTCGCCGTCGCCCTCGCCGCTTGCGGCGACGAGATTGTCGTCTCCAAGGGCCCCGTGCCGCCGCCCGGCGCAGAAGGGCTCCCGCCGGACGCGCTCGTGCCCGTCACGTTATCTTTGTCGCGAAGCGCGCCGGACTGGATTTTCATCGCGCGCCAGCGCGACTGCCCGCCTGGGCCGCGCACCGGCGACCCCTGCCCCTATGGCGAGATCAAGTACAATCAGCGCACGATCACGCGCACGGCGGATGGGCGCTTCGCCAACATGTGGCTGCAAACCGATCACGGAACGCCGCAGCTCCGCGCAATCCCCATCGAGGGAGGCGGCGCGCGCAACATTCGCTACGAGCGCACGCGCATGCACTACCGCTTCAACTGCGCCGACGAGACCTTCGCCGTGGTCGAGTTGCAGATTCTGGGAGACAACGACGTTGTCGCCGCGCGCGAAACCTATCCCGAAAACTACGTCGCGCCTCAGCGTTGGAGCGCCGTGGCGCTGGCGCTGCCGATCGCCTGCCGCGGCGCCTAACTGGCCGGACGGCCCTGGTAGATGATGTTCGCGAGCAGCACGCGCGCGCCTTGCGCGTTGAGCGTGCGATCGACCGCTTGTTGCAGCAGTCTGGTCAGCACCGCCGGGTCGGGCGCGGTCCTGTCGCGGTAATAGGTCGAGGCGTACGTCGCCAGCGCCGTGCGGAGGGCGTCACGTAGCCGCGGCTCGTTGGCGCGCGCGCGCCAACGCAGATCGCCGTCCGGGATGTCGAGCCCCATGTCGAGCACGACCGTGCCGTAGATCGCGGAGCGCTGCAGCACAGCAGCCGAAAGCGTCGGCAGCGGCACATAGGATTCGGCCGAGGTCAGCCGCTCCTGGCGCGTCGCCGGAGCTTGAGGCGCCGCGCCCGAACCGCTGGCCGCCGCCGGTGCGGCTGCCGCCAGCAAAAGCGCAAACGCGAGGAAGGGCCGCAACATGGGCCGACGCTTGCGCCGACGCGGCTAACGAATGGTTACTCGATGCCGCAACGCGCGCGCGCTTCGGCGTCCGGGTTGGCTTCCACCATGGCGCAGAGCCATTGCGGCGGCCGCTCCATGGCCGGCTCCAAAATGTGGAGGAAGAGGTAATTCAGGCCCACCAGAACCGCCACGATCACCGCCCCGATCAACAGCGCCGTGCGCGCTTTGATCATGCCGGTCAGTAACAAGCGGAGGATGTGCCCAGGGAACGTCGTTACATAGACGACGATGCGGGCGATGAATTCCGTGATCGAGCGCGGCGGATAGGTCCATGCGCGCGCGATCGGGCTCGCCCAACGCGACGCGATCTCGACGACGACAAGCGACACGACCGTCGCGATGCCGAGGCGCACTTCGTAGGGCTGATCGGCCAGGCCGCCCCACGGCACGATTGGCATCGCCAGCCATGCGAAGAAAATGGCCAGCAGCAGACGCCCTGCGTGGCTCACCCAGCGTTCCCACGCCACTTCCGGCGCGTAGGTGAACACGAGCGAGGTGCGCTCCGGCTCGGGCCCGTAGCCGACGAACACCGCCATGATCTTGCGCCACACGCGCTCGAACAGCGCCGACAGCAGCGACTCGCCGAACTTGCGGAAGCTCTCCAGATTCAGCGCCGCCAGGAAGAAACCGACGATGATGATGAGGTCTTTGGCGAGGTCGGGAATTTCCGGGATCGCGATGTGGATCCAGCTGAACAGCCATTGCACCTGGTCGTAGAGCCACTCGCGCGCCATGCGATACGACGTGGCCAGCACGCGGAACAAGAACGACAAGCGCAGAATGTTCGGAATGAGATCGTCGAACGCGCTCATCAAGCCGAACGCGGACAGACATAGCGACGGCCACACCAGCACGCCGGCGAAACGCTGGCGCCAAGTCTTCTTTGCGGGTTGTTCTGCTGTCATGCCTCAAAGCGACGAGGCGGCCCGCAGCGACGGTCCCGACCCCATCGTCCCCCGTTAACTCGCCGTAAGGTTATTCAGCCGGCGCGCAAAGGCAACCGGTAATGTGTGGCGCTATTGCGCCGTCCAACCGCCGTCGACATTGAGCGCCGCTCCATTGATCTGGTCGGCCGCTGGGCTGGTCAGGAACAGAGCAAGACCGGCGATGTCCTCCACCTTGACGAACTGCTTGGTTGGCTGGGCCGCCAACAGCACGTCGTTGACCACCTGCTCGCGGGTCATGCCGCGCGCCTTCATGGTGTCCGGGATCTGATTTTCCACCAACTGGGTGTGCACATAACCGGGAGAAATCGCGTTGCAGCGCACGTTGAATTGCGCGCCCTCGAGCGCCACCGCTTTGGTCAACCCCAGAACGCCGTGTTTGGCGGCGACATAGGCCGACTTGAATGGAGACGCGACGTGGGCGTGGGCCGAGGCCACGTTGATGATCCGCCCGTAGTTTTGCGCCTTCATGGCGCGCATCGCGGCGCGAATGGTATGAAACGCCGACGAGAGATTGAGCGCAATGATGGCGTCCCATTTTTCGACCGGGAAGTCCTCCACCGGCGACACGAACTGGATGCCCGCGTTGTTGACAAGGACGTCCAAGCGCCCGAACGCGCCAATCGCGCTTTCCACCAGGGCCGCGCACGCCTCCCCGCGCATGAGGTCGGCGCCGTCGTAACGCACAGCAACGCCGGTCTCGCGTTCCAGGCCGGCGCGGATGCGTTCGATCTCGGCCGGGTCGCCCAAGCCGTTCAGCGTCACATCCATGCCCGCTTTAGCGAACGCCGTCGCCACGCCCAGGCCGATGCCGCTCGTGGAGCCCGTCACCAGGGCCGCCTTACGTCCGCTCATGTGTGTCCCTCTTCGCCCGGTTATCTTGCGCGTCCGGACGGGAACCGCTAGCGCAACAGCGTCACAGGCCGCCGCGCGGCATACGAGGAACCCGACATGGACTTTACCGCGCCGATCAACGCGTTCGTGGCCGGATTCCCCGACTTCATCCTACAGCTTGGCGTCGCCCTCGGCCTCTTCATCGCCTCGCTGTTCATCTACGTGATGATGACGCCGCACAAGGAGCTCGACCTCATCCGCCAGGGCAATCCCTCGGCCGCGTTGGCGTTCGGCGGCGTGGTGGTCGGTCTCGCCATCCCGCTGGGCTCCTGCCTCACCTATGCATTCGGTTTGTGGGACCTGTTGATTTGGGGCGTCGTCACACTGCTGCTGCAGATTTTGGCGTTCCGCTTTGCCGACATTTTCCTGCGCGGCCTCCCGCGCAAGATTGCCGAGGGCGATGTCGCCGCGGCGGTCTATCTCATGAGCATCAAGATCGGCTTGGCGCTGATCATCGCCGGCGCCATCGCCGATCCGAACATCGGGATTCTGCGGGGCGGTCTCTGAATGATCCGACTGATCCCGGACTGGCTGCTCTACATCATCGTCATCGCGGCGATCGTCTTTGTCCTGTTCCGGGTCGATCAGCGCGCGGACGCGCCCGAGACGCTGCCCGAAGCGCCGGAAGCCGGTGCGTTCCTGCCGCCGCCGTCCATGTACGACCCCGCCGTCCTGGTGGAAGTCGGCCCGGTGTCGTCGGGACTCGGAAGCGCGTTTGCGATCTCCGAGGACGGATGGTGGCTGACCGCGCGCCATGTCGTGGATTCCTGCGACCGCGTTGGCCTTGTGGTGTCGCATGGCCAAGCCGCGCGCGTCGACGACGTGAAGGTGGCGCTGTTCGCCGATATCGCGCTGCTGAAGACCGACCGCGCTCCGGCTGCGCTCGCGATCGACACTTCCGAACGGCGCTTCCAGATTGGCCAGCGCGCCTATCACGTGGGTTTCCCGCAAGGGCGTCCGGGCGAAGCGTACTCGCGGCTCATCCGCCGCGAAACGCTGGTGGCGCGCGGACGCTACAATGTCGAGGAGCCGGTGCTTGCGTGGGCCGAACTGGGCCGCACCTCCGGCATCCGCGGCTCGCTGGCTGGCATTAGCGGCGGACCGGCGATCGCCGCGAACGGCCAAGTCATCGGCGTCACCGTCGCGGAATCCGCGCGGCGTGGCCGCATCTACACCGCCGCGCCCTCTTCCATTCTGCGTTTGCTTCGCGTCGAGCAAGTGCGCGCCGAGGGGACGCCGGCTGCACGCATGACGCCAGACAATTACGGCCAACAATCGGACCGTCTGCGCCGCGAACTCGCGGTCGCGCAAGTCGTCTGCGTCGCTGCGAACGGCCCGGGCGGATGATCTCGCCTTTCGCCGACCGCCTCATGGAAGGCGTCGCCCGCTTTGACACCCCGCTCTGCGTTGGGCTCGATCCGTTTCCGGACAAGATTCCGGCCCTGTTCGGCGACGCGAGGTCCGACGCCTCGACCGTGCTCAAGTTTGGCGCCGCCGTCATCGAGATCGCCGCACAACACGCCGCAGTGCTGAAGCCACAGCTCGGTCTCTTCGAGCAGTTTGGCGAAGAAGGCTACGCGATCGCACGCTTGCTCACCGAGCATGCGCAGTCGAAAGGCATGCTTGTGTTGCTCGACGCCAAGCGCGGCGACATCGGCACTACCGCGGAAGGCTACGCACGCGCCACACTCGGACCCAAGCCGGGCTTCGGCGCCGATTGCGTGACCGTGAATCCGTACATGGGCCTCGACACGCTGGAGCCCTTTCTGACGCTCGCGGAACGCAGCGGCAAAGGCGTGGCGGCGCTCGTGCGCACCTCCAATCCGGGGGCTGGCGACGTGCAGGACCTGCAAGTCGGCGGCGCGCCCGTGTGGCGGCGCGTCGGCGAAATGCTTGCGCCGATGGCGGCGCGTCTGCGCGGCGCGTCCGGTTGGTCGGGCCTTATGGCAGTGGCGGGCGCCACCTACCCCGAAGAAGCGCGCACGCTGCGTGAGGCCATGCCGGATTCGCTGTTCCTGGTGCCGGGCTACGGCGCGCAGGGCGCGAGCGCGGCCGACGCCGTCGCCGGATTCATTACAGGACCGAAGGGTCGCGTCGGCGGCATTGTGAGTTCGTCACGCGCGGTGCTCTATCCGGCAGCCGCACAGACCGCCGCCACCGCACAGGACTGGCGCGCCGCGATCGCCGAAGCGATGGCCGACGCCGCGGCGGAACTGCGTCACGCCTGTATGAACTGACGCGCGACAAACGCGTTCGGATTGGCTAACCCTTCGAATCGGGGATGCGCCCAGTGGGGCGAGCAAGGGAGAAACCCATGCGCAAAAACCTGATGCGCGCGATGATCGCGGCGCTCGCTCTTGCTCTTGCGGCGCCCATGCCCGCGTCCGCCGATGGACCGGGCGACGGCGGCCCCGATGTCGCTGCGCCGCCGGTGCGCCAGACCGCGCCGCCGCCCCCAGCACGGCAAACGCCCGCGGCCGAACAGGGGCGCACCGGCTTCATCCCGCTCAACAACAACGAAATCACGCTGAACATTCCCGCCGGCTACCGCTTCTATTCGGCGGAAGAAGCCTACGCGTACCTGCAGCGCAACAACGCCGCCGCGCCAACAGGCACCGTGCTCGGTCTCATTGCGCGCAACGGCGCAGACATCCGCGCGTCCGGCACGTGGGCGACCGTCGTCAGTTACGACGCGATTGGCTATGTGCAGCCCGAGACCGCAAGCGGCCTCGCCGATTCCAACTTCGAGGCCGATGTGCGCTCCGCCCGCGCGCAGCAGAACCGCGCATTCGAGGGTTTCATCGCTAACCCCTCGTTCGAGACCGCCGATCCGCAATTGGTTTGGGCCGAGCGCGCCGCCGCGCCTGGCTCGCGGGGGCCGGACCTCCGTTACGAGCAGAAAGAGCTTGGCCGCTATGGCGTCGCGTGCCTGACCTCGATCGGCAGCGCCGACCAGATGCCCCAGATTACGGCCGCCGCCGCCGATCTCGGCGCGATGCTCTCGTTTCCGGAGGGCAAGCGTCACGCCGACTTCCAGCCGGCGAACGATCAGGTCTCTGCGTATTCGGTGCCAGGTCTCGTGACAGGCCTCGCCGCCGCGCAAGGCATTGCCGAACCGGCCAGCACGGATAGCGGCAGCGGGCAGACCGGCTTCGGCGGACTGGCCGGCTGGTTCCCGTGGATTGCGCTGGGCGTGATCGTACTTGCCGCAGCGGGCTATCTGCTGATGCGCCGCCGCGAGGACGATCGCGACGAAAACCTCGATCCGGCTGACTAGACCGTCCGCACCAATCCGCCGGCGACTTCAACGGTGACGCGTTGCAGCGCGTCGCCATTGCACGGTCCGCCTGCGCACGCGCCGGTGTCGAGCGCAAAGCTCGCGCCATGCGCGCCACACACCAGATAGCGCCCTTCCTGGATCACAACACGCCCATCCGCGCGTTGCAGCGGATACCCGGCGTGCGGACATTTGTTGCGGAACGCCGCGACATGATCGCCGCGGCGCGTGACGATGAGGGTTGCGTACCTGTCGCCCGGGACGGGCGCCACGATCGCGCACGGATCGGCGAGGTCATCGAGTCGCGCCAGCACGAGGCCGCTAGGCAGTTGATCGTTCATGCGCCTTCCGCGCGGAACGGGCGCGACAGCAGCGCCGTGATCGCGTCGTCGATCGAGATGCGTTCGGCAACGATGGCTTCCACCGCCGTCGAGATCGGCATTTCGACGTTGTGTTTCGCCGCCAGCGCGACCACCGCCGGCGCGCTCTCCATGCCTTCGGCGACCGAGCGGCGCTCCGCCAATATGTCCTTGAGCTTGCGTCCTTCGCCGAGCGCCGCCCCCAAAGAGGTGTTGCGCGATGTGAGCGATGCGCACGTCAGAACGAGATCGCCCAGTCCGCAGAGACCTGAGAGCGTTTCAGCCTTCGCGCCCATCGCCAAGCCTAGCCGTGTGAGTTCAGCGAAGCCGCGGGTGATGAGCGCGGCGCGCGCGCCGTCACCGAGCTTGCGGCCCTCCGCCACGCCGCAGGCGATGGCGATCACGTTCTTCACCGCGCCGCCAATCTCGGCGCCGATCAAATCATCGACGTGATACGGGCGGAACGTCGGAAGACCGATCGTGGCGACGATGCGCTGCGCCAGCGCCCGATCGGGGCTGGCGATAGTGGTCGCCGTCGGCAGGCCGCGCGCGACATCCTTCGCGAAGCCGGGGCCGGAAAGCACAGCCGGGACCAAACCGGGCAACTCCTCGGCGAGTACGTCGGTCATCAGCGCCAGCGAACCACGCTCCACACCCTTGGCGCAGAGCACGACCGGCGCGCCTTTGAGGTGCGGCTTCAGGCCCTTGAGGACGCTGCGCATGAACTGAGCAGGCGGCACGGCCAGGATGAGGTCCGCCCTCGCCGCCTCGGCGATGTCGGCCGTGCCTCGGACCGCCTGGTTCAGCCCGATCCCCGGCAGAAAGAGCGGATTTTCATGCAGCCGGTTGATGCCATCGACCACTTCGGGCTCACGCGCCCAAATCTTGACCTCGCGCCCGGCGGCAGCCGCTACCTGCGCCAAGGCGGTGCCCCAGGCGCCGCCGCCCAGCACAGCCACCGTGCCGAAGGGCGTCGTCACAGGACTGAATCCTTCATTGAACGTTCAGCCAAAACCCGGTAACCTGTAGGGATGGACGAGAAATCCGCCACCCGCGACCGCATTCTCCAGGCCGCGATGACCCGCATCAAGCACTACGGCTACGGCAAGACAACCATGGCCGAGATCGCCGCCGATTGCGACATGTCGCCGGGGAATATCTACCGCTTCTTCGAAGCCAAAATCGACATCGCCGAGGCGATGGCGCGAAAGCACTTCGCCGAGGAGCACACCGCCATGGCGCAAGTTGGCCGCCGAAAAGATTGGCCGGCCGACAAGCGGCTGAAGGAGATGCTGCTCAAGCGCATGCGCGAGAATTTCCAGATGTTCTCGGACAACGCGAAAATTCTGGAGGTTGCCGAAGTTCTCTCCCGTGAGCGCCCGGTCTTCATGAATGAACTGATCGCACTGGAGCGCGTCGGCATCACCGCCGTGATCCAAGAAGGCATGGAGCAGGGCATCTTTGCGAAGGGCGACGCCGAGTTCGTCGCGGAAATGGTGCAAGCCGCCACGGTCAAGTTCGGCATCCCCCAATTGTTCTCAAAGCTGACGCTGCCGAAGCTCGAGCGTGAGTTCGAGGGAGTCATGAGCCTCATCCTGCAGGGCCTCTACGCCCGGGCTGATGTCCCAGCCGCCAAGGCGCGCGCGAAGCAAGACGCCTCGGCGTAGTCACCGTTACAGAAAAATTGAACGAAATAGCATTTATTCATTGATCACTCCGCGCGGGTTTGCTACACAAGCTCATCGAAGCCCGCCAAGCCCACGGAGACGACCAATGACCGCCAGCCGCCCTTCACTCGCGCTGATGACCACCTTCGTGCTCACCGCCGCCGCGCTCGTCGCGTTCGCCGCATCCCCGATCCTGCAGGTCGCCGCCTCGGTGGTGGCCTGAACTACCGCCGGCGTGTCTCCCAGCGCGCCGTTCGGATCTGCCGCGGGCGCGAAGGAGAACCCTTCGCGCCCGCTTTTTGTCTGCATTAACGGGGCGCAATTACCGATTGCCATCCATTTTTGCATAATTGAGCTGGAGAAACTTGCCTTCCATTCGCCCTTCGGAGGGGCCATCTCACCGGCATCGGTGTTCGCATTTGCAACATCGAACCACTTTGGGGACTATGACTATGACTGCTCAAGACCTTCCGACGACCGCCCGCGCGATGTCCGTGGTGATCGCGATCGCGCTGGTCGCCACCGCCCTCGCACCGCTGATCTTCACGGCCGCGCGTATCGTCGCCTAAGCCTTTGCTCCCTTGCGTCCCGGCGTGTGGCTGGGACGCAAGCGGGCGGCCTCAGCATCCAGCGGCCAGCGCGGCCGCGCCGGAAATGACAGGTCGTCACTGAATCCGAGCCGCAAACGTTCCGCACCCGCCAGCGCAATCATCGCGGCGTTATCGGTGCACCAGCGCAGCGGCGGGGCGATGAAATCGTACCCCCGCTCCCCTGCCAAAGCCTGCAACTGACCCCGGATCGCGTGATTGGCCGCCACGCCGCCCGCCGCCACCAAGCGACCCTTCGCTCCCCAGATTGGATCGAACATCCCCATCGCATTGCGCGTGCGATCGACGACAATGTCGAGCACCGCCGCCTGGAAGCTCGCGCAGAGATCCGCCCGGTCCTGATTCGTCAGTGTTCCCAGCCGCGCAACTTCGCGCGCGCACGCCGTTTTCAAACCCGCAAACGAAAAGTCGCACCCCTCGCGCCCAAGCAAAGGCCGGGGCAACGCAAAGCGCGTGGAATCGCCGCTTTTCGCGGCTTTTTCGACCAGCGGTCCGCCGGGGAAGCCGAGGTCCAGCAGCTTCGCCAACTTGTCGAACGCTTCGCCCAGCGCATCGTCAATCGTCGAACCGAAGCGCCGGTAGACGCCGACATCGAGCACCGCGATGAACTGACAATGTCCGCCGGACACCAGCAACAGCAAGTACGGAAACGCCGCCCCGCCTTCCGCCAGCCGCGGGCTGAGCGCATGGCCTTCGAGGTGGTTGACCGCGATGAGCGGCAGCCCGTGCGCCAGCGAAATGGCCTTGCCAGCCATCAGCCCGACCATGACGCCGCCGATCAACCCCG
Source organism: Hyphomonadaceae bacterium (assembly GCA_050182055.1). Taxonomy (GTDB): domain Bacteria; phylum Pseudomonadota; class Alphaproteobacteria; order Caulobacterales; family Aquidulcibacteraceae; genus Vitreimonas. The sequence continues at coordinate 286,893 of JBFXCP010000003.1, read as the reverse complement.
GCCCGGCGGTGGCGGCGACGCCGTCCAGGTCGGCATAGCCAAGCCCGGCATCGCGCATGGCCGCGGCAATCGTCCCGTCCAGCCCCTCGACGTGGGCGCGCGCGGCGATCTCCGGCACCACGCCCTTGTAGGGTGTGTGCTGCGCCGCCTGGCCCAGCACCACGTCCGACAGCACCTGCGGACGCCCGTCCAATAGGCGCACGACCGCCGCAGCGGTTTCGTCGCAGCTGGTCTCGATGCCGAGAACGGTGAGCGGCTTCATGCGAAGCGAGTATGGCAGCAGGGAAATTGTGCCGTAAGGGCGAAGATACGCTCAGCTCCCTTGCCCTACCGCCGGACTGGCCTATTCCCCTATCGCTTGAGATGACACCGCCCCTCCTTCGCATCGGCGCGCGCGGCTCGAAGCTGTCGCGGACGCAGACCGAGCACGCTGCCGCGCTGCTTCGCAACGCGCTCGGCCTCGAACAGGGCGCCCTCACATTTGCGTGGATCACGACCAGCGGCGACCGCATCCAAGACCGCGCGTTGATCGAAGCCGGCGGCAAGGGCCTCTTCACGAAAGAGCTCGATGAGGCGCTGCTTGCCGGCCGCATCGATCTCGCCGTGCACTCGCTCAAAGACCTGCCGACGCGCCTGCCGGAAGACGTCGTGCTGGCCTGCGTGCCGGAGCGCGAAGACCCGCGCGATGCATTCGTGAGCCTGAAAGCGCGCACGCTTGCAGAACTACCCGCGGGGGCCTTGATCGGTACGGCGAGTCTGCGCCGTCAGGCGCAGACGCTGCATCTGCGTAGCGATGTCCAGATCGTGACGCTGCGCGGTAACGTCGACACGCGGCTCGCGAAGCTCGAAGCAGGCGTTGCCGACGCCACCTTTCTCGCCATCGCCGGATTGAAGCGCCTGGGCCTCGAATCCCGTGCGGCGTCTCTAGTCGATCCGGCGGAGATGATCCCGGCCGCCTGCCAGGGCGCGCTCGCGATCACCGCGCGCGCCGGCGATGCACGGACCTTGTCCCTGCTTGCGAAGCTTGAAAACACCGATTCACGCGCGGAAATCGAGGCGGAGCGCGCGTTCCTCGAGGCGCTCGACGGCTCCTGCCGAACGCCGATCGGGGCCCTCGCGCGTGTCCGCGGAAGAACGCTGGCTTTCGCCGGCGACGTGCTCACGCCTGACGGCGTACAGCGCTGGCGGCGCGATGCGCGCATCAATCTGGGGTCAGATCCATACGCCGAGGCGCGCGCGCTCGGCGCAAAGCTCGGCGCCGAAATCCGCGCCGAAGCGGGCGATGCGCTCCGGGGCGGTGCATGATGCTGCGTGTGGCCGTCACGCGTGCGCTGCCCGACGCCGAAGCGACGGCGGCGCGCCTGCGCGCGCTTGGCGCGGACGCGATCGTCGCGCCGCTGCTGACCATCGTGCCGTGCGGCTACGACACCAACGTCGAAGAGGCGCAGGCGCTGATCTTCACCAGCGCCGCAGGCGTCCGCGCGTTTCCCGACGCGCGCAACCAACGCGCCCGCCCGGTGCTCGCGGTCGGCGATGCGACCGCGGAAGCCGCGCGCGATGCGGGCTTCATCGACGTGCGCTCCGCCGATGGCGACGTCGCCAAACTCGCCGCATTGGCGAAAGCGACCCTCGATCCGGGGGCCGGCAAACTCATTCACATTGGCGGCGAGCATGTCGCCGGCGATCTCAGCGGCGAACTCGTCCAAGCCGGCTTCGCGATCGAACGCCGCACCGCCTACGCCGCGATCGCGATCGCCGCCCTGCCGCCAAGCCTCCGTGAGCGGCTCGACATCGTGCTGTTTCACAGTGCGCGCGCCGCCGAGGCGATGCACCGGCTCGGCGCGCCGCAGGCCGAAGCGCGCGTCGCCGCATGCCTCAGCCAGTCCGTGGCGAAATCCGCGGCCGCATCGGGCTGGAAACGCATCGTGGTGGCGCCCGCGCCACGCGAAGACGCGCTTCTGCGCGCGGCGTTGGAGGGGTAAAACACCCCCACTGGCGCAAGCGCTTGAGCGCCGCCAGCCCCGGCCCTAAGTTTCGCCTTCGGCCTCCGACTCGTTTCACGCACGAAATTGCGGAAAAGTCTGAGAAATCTGGGGAGTTTCATGAGCAGAGACGACGACGATGTCGAGCGCGGACGCGCCGAGCCAATCGACGTTGATTTCGAGCCAGCCGATCGCGACTACCGCGGCGGCGGCGGCCGCGGCGGTATTGGCGGCGGGACCGCGATCCTGCTCGCCGTGCTTGCGGCCGGCGTCGGCGCGGCTGGCGGCGCTGTCGCGCCGCGCGTGCCCGCCGTGCAGTCGGCCCTGAACGCCGTCGTCCCGATCTCGGCGACGAGCGGCGAAACCACCACCCCGGAGTCGTCGAGCGACCTCAACCGCCGCCTCGCCGCCATTGAAGCGATCATCAACGCGCCTTTGGCGACCGCCACCAGCGAAGGCGATTCCGGCACCGCCGCGCGCGTCTTCGCGATCCAGTCGGGCCTGCGCGATGTCGAGGCGCGTTTGGGACAGATGCCGTCGTCCGCCGAGGTCGCCGCGCTCGTAGCCGAAGTGCGCCGCCTGCAGGAAGAGCTTCCGGCTGTGGCCGCTGAAGCGCGCACCGCCGCAGTCGCCGCACGCGCGTCCTACGCCGTCGTCGCCGCGTCTGAGGCGTCCAGCTCCTCCGGGCCCTTCGTGCAAGCGCATGCGGCGCTGGCGACCTTGCTGCCGAACGACGCCAACGTCGCCGCGCTGGAGCCGCTGGCGCGCACCGGCGCGCCGACGCGACTCGAACTGCGCGATCACTTCGAGCAGCTCGACAACGAGATCATTCGCGCCGCCCGCCGCAGCCAGGCCGGCGCAGGCTTCTGGGGCCGCATTCAAGCGGCGCTGGCGCAGTGGATCGTCATCCGCCGCGCCGGCGGCGGCGACACGCCGGAAGGCGTGGTCGAACGCGCAGAAGACTACCTGGCCGCGGGCCGCCTCGATGCGGCGATTCAAGAACTCAACCGTTTGACTGGCGAACCGCGCCGCGTCGCCGATCCGTGGATCGCCGACGCGCGCCGCCGTCTTGAAATCGACACTCGCATCGCAGCGATCCGACAAGAATTGTCGCGGAGCTAAGCCCTCATGTTGCGTCTCGCCTTCCTGCTGATCGTCTTTGTGTTCGCGATGCTGCTGTCGTGGCAGATCGCCACCAACGACGCGGGCGTCGTCCACTTCGAGTGGTTCGGCTGGGAGGCCGACACGACGGCGTGGTTCGCTGTGGCGATCCTCATCCTGCTCGTTGCGATCGCGCTGCCGCTGCTGCGCCTCATCATGTTCCTGATGGATGCGCCGGGCCGGCTCGGCAAAGCGAGCCAGCGCGCGCGCATCCGCCGTGGCCAGGAAGCTCTGGCGCTCGGCTTGATCGCCGCGGAGGCAGGCGAGTTCGAAGAAGCGCGCCGCCAGGCCGATAAGGCCGAAGATCTGATCGACGAGCCCCGCCTTGCCTTGCTCTTGCAGGCGCGCGCGGCGGAGGTGTCTGGCGATGCCGCAGGCGCGGAGCGCGCCTATTCCGGCATGCTGCAGAACGAGGACACCGAAATCCTCGGCCGCAAAGGCCTCATGATGGCTGCGTTGAAGCGCGGCGACCGCACTGCTGCGCGCGCCCACGCCGAAGCCGCGCTGAAGGCTGCTAAGTGGGCGTCGTGGCCGTTCCAGTATGCGTTCGACCTCGCGGTCCAAGCCGCCGACTGGGAAGCTGCGATCGAGACGCTCGATACCGGCGACAAGCGCAAGCTGGTGGAAGACAAGGTCGCTAAGCGCCGCCGCGCCGTGTTGATGACGGCGCAGGCCCAGAAGCTCGAGCGCGAGCGCCGCCCCGACAAGGCCGCCGAGATGGCGCAGAAGGCGTTCCGCATGGCGCCGACGTTCGCGCCGGCCGGCGCGATGGCTGCGCGGCTGCTGGTGGGCGAAGGCAAAGGCGAGCGCGCCGCGGCGATCCTGGAAGAGGCCTGGGAAAACGCGCCGCATCCGGCGATCGCGCATGCCTATCGCGACGTTGCGCCAGGCGAGAGTCGCGAAGAGCGCGCCGCGCGGATGACGGCGCTCGCCGAGAAACGCCGCGACCATCGCGAGTCCAAAATCGTGCTGGCGGAGCTCGCCATGGAGCGTGGCGATTGGGGCGCGGCGCAATCGCACCTCGACGACGCCTATCGCGAAAACCCCTCTTCGCGCATCGCCATCCTCTTCGCGCAAGTTTCGCGCGGACGCGGCGACGAGAACGGCGCACGCACATGGCTGGCGCAAGCCGCCGGCGCACCGCGCGAACTCGACTGGTCGGATCTCGATCCGGAAGGCCCGGCGTTCCTCTATGACGACAGCGACTGGGCGCGGATGGTCTATGTCTTCGGCGACGGCGGCCAACTCGTGCACCCGCGCCACGATCGCGGCGCCACCGACGCGCTCGGCCCCGTGCTCGCGCTGCCCACCGCCCAGCTCGCCGCGCCAACCCAACCCCCGCTCGCCAGCGAACCGGACGACGTCGAAGTCGAAGAAGTGCGCTAACTACCAGACCGTGGATTAACCCTACAGTCTCGGATCGATCGGCTCACTTTCCAGCGCCAGAATCGCGAACACGCATTCATGCACCCGCCGCAACGGCTGGCGCGCGACAAAGCGTGACAGCGCCTCGTGACCGAGGGCGAATTCCTTGAGCGCGAGCGCACGCTTGCCGCCGAGGCCCCGCTGCTTCAATCGCTCCAAATGCTCGGGCGCGTCGTACTCGGGGCCATAAATGATGCGCAGATACTCGCGCCCCCGCACCTTGACCGCCGGCTGAATTACGCCCTTGGCGCCACGCGCGATGAAGTCGCGTGGCTTGACCACCATGCCCTCGCCACCCGCGCCAATAAGCTCCTCCCACCAGGCGATCGCATCGGCAATCTGAATCTCGTCGCCAATGTCCACTGTCTGCCAACGTGTTGAGGTGACGATCGGACCACCCGTTTGCGCGAGTCGGTCGGCAAGCGTCATGTGCCAGACATGATCCTTATCGAAGTGCACGGCGCCTTCGCTCGCCAGGATGTGAAACGGCGCGACCTTCAGGTCTGAAGGGCCGCTAACGGGCCATGCGTAAGGCGCCCAAGCGCTTGCATACCTCTCAGCACGCGAGACGCGTTCCGCCAGCTTATCTCGCAAAGCCGAGACATCGACGCCGCGCTGGGCAGCGCGCGTCGCTGCTTCGTACGCGGCCTTGAGGCCTGCGTTGGCCGCCGCCGCGACTGGCGCATATTGTGTCTCGATGAGAGCCGAGGCCTTTGCTGACCAGGGCATGATCTCGGCGTCCAGCAACAGCCAATCGGTCTTCAGGTCTTGCCAGAGTCCCGCGTCGGTCGCAGCCTCGCGTAAGCGCGCCAGCACTGCATCGCGCATCTCTTGCTCGGCGAAAAATGCGCGGCCTGTGCGGGTCCAGATCGCACCGGCCTCGTCCGTCGCCGTTCCGAAGCGCGACCGGCCAACCGCCTCATCGCGACACAGAGCGATCACCGCGCGCGAGCCCATGTGCTTTTCTTCGAGAACAACTTCCTTTTGGCCGCGTTCTCGGAAAAAGCCGAATGCCTCCTCCGGCCGTTCAAGCCAGCCTTCACGTGGGCTTGTTTCCACAGGCGACATCGTCGGCGGCAGGTACACGAGCCATTGCGGTGCGATCGCATATCGGCTCATGGCTTCCAGCGCAGCAGCCGCGTTCTCCTCGGCCACGACAATGCGCTTCATGAGCGTCGTATCGATCCAGCGGCGCCCTGACACATCGGCGTAGTCGAGCATGTCGTCGGCGACGCCCTGCGCACTACGCTCGGCCGCCGGTGCAACGAGCGGCTTTGCGGGCTCAAAATAGGTTCGCGTGGCTGGCACGCTCACCAACTCCCGTTCAGGCCAACGCAGCGCCGTGAGTTTGCCACCGAACACGCAACCGGTGTCGATGCAGATCGTGTTGTTGACCCATTCTGCTTCGACAACGGGCGTGTGGCCATAAACGATGGCGCAATCGCCGCGATAGTTCGCGGCCCAATCGGCGCGCACCGGCAATCCGAACTCATCGATCTCGCCAGTGGTCTCTCCGTAGAGCGCGAAATCGCGCACCGCGGGCGAGCCACGGCCGATCATCTCGGCCTTCAATCCAGCATGCGCGACCGCCAAGCGGCCGCTGTCGAGCCAGAAGTGGCTCCGAAGATCGTAGAGGAACGCTCTTGCCTTCGTTCTGAAGACCTCACTCTCACTTGCGAGCTGATCGATCGTCTCCTGCAAACCGTGGCCGATCTTGACGTTGCGGCCATCCATCCAGCGTTGCAGCTTGTTGTCGTGATTGCCTTGGACGACGTAACCGCCGGCTTCCACCGCGGCCATGGCGATGCGGATCACGTCCGGCGAGCGCGGTCCGCGATCGACGAGATCGCCCACGAACACCAGCCGGCGCCCATGGGGGGCGTCGATGCGCGCGGTCCTATCGTCGCTCCAGGAGAGCCTGTAACCCAGCTCAGCAAGCAAGCTCGCGAGTTCATCGGCGCAGCCATGAACGTCGCCAATGATATCGAACGGGCCCTGGTCGCCGCGCTTGTCGGTCCAAAGCGGCCGGCGCTCGACGACTGTGGCGTCGATGTCTTCAGCGGATCGAAGCGTCCAGACTTGGCGAAAGCCCTCACGTTGCAGGCCACGCAAGCCCTTGCGGATTTCCGATATCATGCGCTGCGGCACGCCGGGTCCGAAGTTGCGATCGGGACGCCCCTTGTTTCGCTCGACACAGACGTCGAGACCGGGATCGAGCACGATCGCCACCGGCAGAGCGTGCCAGCGACGCGCGACCTCGACCCATTGCTTGCGCTCCGGCGCGCGCACGTTGGTCGCATCGATCACCGTAAGCTTGCGGTTCTTTAGTCGCTTATCTGCGATAGCGCGCACCAGATCGAAGGCGTCAGCGCTCACAGCCTGGTCGTTCTCATCGTCTGCGACAAGGCCCCGCGCATAGTCCGATGAAATCACTTCCGTTGACTTGAAGTGCTTGCGCGCGAACGTGCTCTTGCCCGATCCTGTAGCGCCGATCAGAACAATGAGAGAGAAGTCCGGGACATCGATGGAGGTGACACTCATCGCGTGAACACCGCCATCTGGGTCGGCGGACCGTGCACCTCATGGTCAGCGCCGATGCCCTCGATCCGGGCGGCGTAACCGAAGCGCTCCTCCACACGGGACACCCAGGCGCGGAACTCCTCGCGGGTCCATTCGAAGCGGTGGTCCGCATGCCGGAATTTGCCCGCGGGTAGATTTGTGAAGAGCGCGTTGTGTTCGGCATTGGGCGTGGTGACAATGACCGTCTTCGGTTTGGCGGCCCCAAAGACGACCTCAGTCAGAGCCGGCACCCGATCGAGATCGAGATGCTCAATGACCTCCACCAGCACCACAGCGTCTACATCCTTCCAGCGCTCGTCTCGATAAGTGAGCGCTCCGTGCAGCAGCTTGACCCGCTCACGAGAGGCGCCGCCGGCGATATCGAGCTTCAGCCGATCGGAGGCGCGTTCGAGCGAGCGCGTCGACGCATCTAATCCAATGATGCGGGTGAACCGCCTGTCACGTACGAGACGTGTCAGAAGCTTACCCTCACCGCAGCCGAGATCCGCCACAGAGGTCGCGCCCGTTGCAGCGAGCGCTGACAGGACTGCATTCATCCGCTGATCGTTCAGCCCGAGCGGCGCTTCCAGCGCCTCTTCGGCTGCGTCGCGAGGATTGCGTTGCCTATCGCCGGTTTCGTCTTCCGCCTCCTCGGGCGCCAGACGAGCCAGAGCGATGCGCGCGAGGCTGCGGCGATGCTTGAGATAGCGCTGCGCGATCAGTTCCTTGTGCGGATGAGCGGCCAGCCAGGCGCCTCCCTTGCTCACCAGCTTATCGACTTCGTCGTCGCCGACCCAATAGTGCTTGCCGTCGTCGAGCACCGGGATAAGCACATAAAGATGAGACAATGCGTTCGAGACGAGATGCGATCCCATGAGACGGAGTGAGACGTACCGAGAAGGCCCTGTCGGACCCGGCAGCCTTTCGATCTCTACGCTCCAGCCGAGCGGTTCAAACAGACTGCTCACCAGCTCCTCCCCACCGCGCGCCGGCAAGGGCGAGACATTGACTTCCAGAGGGATCGCGGTGGCGGCAAGGTCCGGACGCTCCCGCGAGACGCCCGTCATCGCAGTGCGGAGCGCGCGGTTGAGCGCCACCGAGAGAAACGAGCTTGCGGCGTAGGGACGGTCGTTGACGTACTGCTCTAGAAGCCCATCGCCCGCACCCCGCCCACGCACCAGGCCGACCGGGTCGATATCTAGTGTCAGGACCGCCTCGCAGCGTTCTGCGCTGGCCTCAGGGTAGAACAGGATCGCCCTGCCGAATGTGAGTTCTGACTCATGCACCCGATCTGGGTGCTTCATCAGCAAGAAACCAAGGTCGGTCGCTGGCGCATGCGTGGTTGCGATCGAGAAATACACTTCTGTTAGCCTACATGCTGGTGCGTCTCGAATTCGCGGCGATTTGTTGGCCCGCCAGTTGGCGCCGGAAAAATGGTGCCGCCTAGGTGACTCGAACACCTGACCTACGCATTACGAATGCGCCGCTCTACCGGCTGAGCTAAGGCGGCCCCGGTCCGGGCCTTGGACGAAGCGTCCACAGTCCGGCGGAAGGGCGGTTTCCTATCCGCAGCCGGGGCCGAGGGCAAGGCCGGACGCCGCCCCAGCTTGCGGGCGGGGCGCTTCCGCCGCAGACATGGCGCCGGGGTATCGCCTTGAATTCATCCGCCCTTGGCCGCGCCCGCAACATCGCCGACTTGCGCGCGCTGGCGCAGCGGCGGCTGCCGCGCATGGTGTTCGACTACATCGACGGCGGCGCCGACGACGAACTGGCGCTTGCCCGCAGCGAAGCCCGGCTGCGCGATGTGGAGCTCGCCCACGCCGCGCTCGTTGACGTCAGCCAGATCGACACCCGCACCACCGTGATGGGCCACGAGAGCGCCCTGCCGTTTTTCATCAGCCCAACGGCGGCCTCGCGCCTCTTCCACCCGCGCGGCGGCGAGATCGCGGTGGCCCGCGCCGCCCACGCGGCCGGGATCGTCTACGCCTGCTCCACCATTGCCTCGACGACGATGGAAGACATCGCCGCCGCATCGCCGGGACCGCGCTGGTTCCAAGTCTATGTCTGGAAAGACCGCGGCCTGGTCGCGGAAACGCTGGCGCGGGCGAAAGCCGCCGGCTTCACCGGCGTCATCCTCACCGTGGACGTGCCGGTGGCCGGCAATCGCGAGCGCGACCTGGCCAACGCCTTCACCATTCCGCCGCGCGTGAACTGGCACACGGCCACGCAAGCGTTGGCGCGGCCGGGATACCTCTGGGGTCTCTTCACGACGCCGCGCATCGAGACGGCGAACTTCAGACACATCCGCGTCGAAGGCGGCCTGATCGACTTCATCAACGCGCAGTTCGATCGTACGGTGACTTGGGAGGACGCGCGCTGGATGCGCGAGACCTGGGGCGGCAAGTTCGCGATCAAGGGCGTCGCCACGCCGCAAGACGCCGAACGCTGCATCGCCATCGGCGCCGATGCGGTCTGGGTGTCCAACCACGGCGGACGGCAATTGGGCGTAGCGCCCGCCACCATCGACACACTGCCCGCCATTGCGGACGCCGTCCAAGGCCGGGCGGAGGTCATTTTCGACGGCGGCGTCCGGCGCGGCAGCGACATTGTCGCGGCGTTGGCGCTCGGCGCGAGCGCCGTCGCCATTGGCCGCGCCTATCTCTGGGGCCTGGCGGCCGGCGGCGAGCATGGCGTGGCCCGGGCACTCGAGATTTTGCGCGAGGAGCTTGAGCGCACGATGGCGCTGGTCGGCCGAACTCGTGTGAGTCAGCTGACGCGCGACGTGGTGTTCAGGCGATCCGCTGGTTGATCAGAGCGCCGCGGCTTGCGGCTTCGCCGCCTGCGGTTTCTGCACGAACTCCACCCCCGCCAACGTCGACTCGAAGTCATGCAAGACCTCGATCGCCTCGTCGGCTTCCATCATTGGCGTGACTTGATCCGGGAAACGGAAACGCCAGAACGAGTCGATGTGACGGATCACGCCCACCGCCTCGCCGATCGGGATGAACATCGACGGCGCCTTCAGAAGGAAACTGCGGAACGCCATGGGATTGCCGTCGGCGAGCGAGGCGAACGCCGTGCCGTATTCCAGCAGCGTCTCGTCCACGCGCTCGACCGCCAGACGCATCTTGTCGAGGATGTCACGGCGCGTTTCCGCCAGCTGCTGACGTTCTTCGGACGACGAGCGTACGATGCGCAATCCCGCGAAGCGCGGCTTGAAGTCGGCTAGGCCCGGGCGGATCTCTTCCATCAGCCACTTGTAGTAGAGGAAGCCCTTCCAGGCGAACACGCCCTCGATGTACTCATCGCCGGAGAGCCGCAGCGTTTCGCGCAGCGGATCCAGCGTCTTGGCCGTTTCGTCGGTCATCAGCTTGTCAGCGAGACGCTGCGACAAATCCCCTGCGTCGCGCCCGCCGGTGGCGAACGCGAGGTTCACAAGTTGCGCGATCTCGTGGCCGACGAACGCGCGCATGCGCGCAAGATCGGCCTCGGCGATGTCGAAATAGTGCCGCGCCGGGTCGAGCCCCATGGTCCGCAACCGCTCACGCATCAGGAACGGATCGAACGACGGTAATTGCGCCATCAGCTTCAGGAGCTCGACGTCCGCCAGAAAGTCGGACTCGGCTTCGTAGCCCCCGGCCGCGTCGCGCAGCAGCCGCTCGAAGCGCGTCTCGTTGATCATGAAGCTGACGCCGCCCAGCTCCAGCGCACCGGCCGCGTACGGCAGGATCACCTTGGTGGCAGACGTGGTCGGACGGGCGAACAAGTCCCGCTCGTGCGGGCGCACCACGTGCTTGAGGATAAGCGACCGGTTCAAACGCGCATTCTTGAAGAGCGGCTTGGCCTTGTACTCTTCGGTTTCGCCGAACCGTTCGTACGCGAGCACCAGGTTCAGTACGCGCGCAGTAGATCCGCTGGAGCGGATCAGCGAGAGGTCGCGGCGGCCATCTTTGGTGCGCATCCTGACAGCATGTGCCTGCGCGCCGTGAACTTTCCATTAACCCGGAGCGGAATCTCCGCCGGACGACGGGGGCAGCGCGCGGTCTGGAATCTGATCGAGCGGAAATCCACGGGGCACCGCGCCGATGATCCAGCGGAAGAAAATCGGCAGCATCAGCAGAATGATCAGGAACTTCGCCAGCGCCGAGTACGGCAGCGCGTCCAGCGGCGTGCGCACGGCGATCAGCACGTACGCCAGCACGCCGAGGCCAACCAGGGAGGTCAGCATCAAGAAAAAGTAGCGCTTGGGCGTTTCGCCGATCAGCGCGCGGACCTTTGGGTTCTCCGTCTTCAACGCCTCGAGCGCGGCGCGCACGAACGGCGCGTAACTCTCGGAACGGTCCTCGAAAGCGCCGCCCGCATAGTGTGCGTTGTCGATCTCGATCTTCTGGCCCTGCTTGCGCTGCAGCTCGAACACGTAGCGCCAGGGTTTCTGCCGGGTTGGGCTGTAGCAGAGCCGCACCCCGACGAAGTCGCGCCACGGATAGCGGCGCTCGGCGCCGGAGCCACCACGGGTGACAAGCGCCCCCTCCTCCACGCGCCATTCGCGTTCGCTGCGCGAGATCGCGTTACGGCGGCGCTTAAAGACGACAGGCTCCATCGAGGGCGATGTTGCCACCGACGAGGCCCGCTTTGAAGGCGCATCGCCAGCCTGGGGCGCGCCGCGCCTGGCTGGCCCTGCGCTCAGCCTTGCGAGATGCTCAGCACGTTGCCGTCGGGGTCGTTGAAGAAGGCGACCTTCGAGGCGCCATCGGGCGAAGTCCAAATGCCGAGCTCGTCCTGCTCCATGCCGGGGTATCTGGTGCAGTGCACGCCCGCGTCGCGCAGCGTTTCCACGACAGCGCGGATGTCGGCGACGTTCCAGGCCAGTTCCGGGTGTGGCCGGGCGACGTAGTCCGGCATCACCGTCATCCGCAGCAGCGCGCCATTCATCTGGATGTAGTCGCCGAACGCATCGGCGCTCCGCAGCTTGAGCCCCAGAACACCCTCATAGAACGCCAGCGCGCGGGCTCGGTCCGTAACATAGAGAAACGCCACCGGCGTTTCGGTGGCGGCGAGATTGAGTTTGGACATTTGGATCGCTCCTCGCCGCGAGCCATACGGCCGTTGGAAGGTGAGAACCATCGCCCGAACGGGTGATCCACCGTGAAAAGTGGCGCGCCCAAAGGGATTCGAACCCCTGACCTCTGCCTTCGGAGGGCAGCGCTCTATCCAGCTGAGCTATGGGCGCAGGCGCGCCCGGCTTGACCGGGCGCGCAGCGGGCGACACCTCTAGCCGAGCTTGACTGGGAAGGCGAGCCCGGCGGCCGCTGTGGGGAGCTTCGATGCGCATCCTTTTGTCGGCATTTCTGGCGTTGGCCTGCCTCGCCTGCTCCCCGGCCTCCGACGCGCCGCCCGGAATGACGAACGGCGGCCCGGCGCTCTGGCGCATCCGCGACGCGGACAGCGAATTCTGGCTCTTTGGCAGCGTCCACGTGCTGCCGCCGGACCTGGAGTGGCAGAGTTCGGCGGTGCGGGCGGCGTTCGCGTCAGCTGAGGAGTTCATCACCGAGACCGACATGCGCGACGCGGCGGGCGCGGAACTGGCGCAGCTGATGCAGCGGTACGGGACACTGCCGGCCGGGGAGCAGCTGTCAGATTTGCTCACCCCGGCGGAGGCGGCGCGGCTTTCCCGCGTCCTGCAGCGCCTGGGCGTCGACAGACGGCCCCTCGAAGGCGCGCGCCCCTGGCTGGCGGCGCTGCAACTCTCCTACGCGCATGCGGCGCGCGCAGGCCACAGCGTTGAGGCCGGCGTCGAGAGCGTGCTGATGCGTGAAGCGCAGGCGCGCGGCATGCGCTTCTCGTTCCTGGAAACACCGGAGACGCAGATCCGCATCCTGGCGGACTTGTCGCCAGAGGCGCAGCGCGCCCTCTTGGTCAACACGATCGGCGAAATCGAGGAGGGCGAAGACGGCATGCGCGAACTCGACGCCGCATGGGCGCGCGGCGACACCGCGAGCATGGCCCGCCTGCTCGACGCCGAGTGGCGCAAAGCGGGAACCGAAGTGCATGAGGCCGTCATCCTTCGGCGCAACCGCGCCTGGGTCGAGGACATTGTCCGCCGGCTCGAGGGTTCGGGCACACTGTTCATCGCTGTCGGCGCGGCGCACCTCGTGGGCGACGGCAATGTCGTCGCCCTCCTCCGCGCACGCGGGATCGCGGTCGAAGGTCCTTAGCTGGCCGGCGGGGGGCGGACGATGCGGCCCTGCAAGTTGGCCTGCACTTCGCGCGCATCGAAGGCGTTGGGATCGCCCTCGGGCTTGGCGCCGCTGAACATGGCAATCTCGGCGATCGCTTCGTAGCGGGTCACTTCGCGATAGCTCGACGGCTCATCCCAGAAGGGGTCGTACCAGGGGCTCCAGCCGCGCCGGGCGGAGAAGTACCAATAGTCGAATCCGAAGCGCGGCGCGCGTGGACCGGTGCTCTGCAGCCGCGAGTGCTCTTCCGTGTCGCGGTTGGCGACGATGAAATAGTCGCGCCCGTTCGCGAGCGTGATCTCGGCGGCGCGGAACAGCAGGTAGGTCTCGACCGTCTCGCGGTCGGTCAGCGTGTTGCCACGGAACGTGATGCGGACGCGGTTGTCCTCGATCCGCTGCTCACTGAAGCCGTATGCGGTAGATGAACCGGGCTGGTACGGCGTGGGGGTGGCGCACGCGGCGGTCAGGCCCGCGATCGCGGCGAGCAAAAGGATGCGCATCCGGCGTTCTCCATCTCAATCCCCGTTTACTATGTAACGCTGGAGAGAGGCCGGCCAATCCCAATCTAGTGATGCAAGAGCACGTCGGCGGTCTGAATTTTTGCCGGCGCAAGCGTCTCGCCCGTGGCCAAGCGGACCGAGTGGATTACCGCCTCGATCTCAGCGCGCCAGAAATTCAGGAACTTGTGGATGCGCGGATAGGATGGCGCGAGGTCGAGCGTTTGCCAGACGAAGCTCTGCAACAGAGCGGGGTGGTCCGGGATGTAGTAGAGCACCTCCGCCGTCGTCAGCCGCCACCCCTTCAACTGCAAGGCAAACTCATCCGACTGCACAATTGTCCTCCGGCAAGTAGAACGCGCGCAATGCCCTCGTGTTTCAGCACACCAAAGGTGCAGACGAACTGATTACCAAGTCAATACTGCGCGCCCGCTAGCACTGAGGAGGCGCGGCTGCTACGAGCTCCCCCGTTAGCCAAGAAATAGGTTGCGGCGCCAAGCGTTGGCAAACGTCTGCGCGAGTTGCGACTCAAGTATTCGCAAGCCGAGTGAACAAAAAAATCCGGCGAACGCCGGGCTCAGCGGCGCGCTTCGGCGTGGGCGGTCTCGAGCGCCTTGGCCTTCACCATGCGCGCCGATGCGAAATGGCACGCGAGGTAACCAAGCATGATCGGCGGCGCGCCCACGGCGAGCGGCAAGATCGGCGCGAGACCGTCCGGCGACAAGGACTGCGCGACCAGGAACAGCGTCAAGGGGAAGCCGATCGCGAGCAGGATGACGCCCGCCAGCGTCAGCAGGCGCGCTTCGGCGCGGAGCGCGGCGGCGGAAGGACGGGGAGCACGCATACGCCCGCAGCTTGCGAAAATCGCGCCAACCGCGAGCACGCCGCGCGCGCATGGTTTATGTGGCCCGCGCGCCGCGCGATCATGCGCTTGTGTGACCTGAAAAACGCGGTTTCCATCATGAGACGTTAAGGCGGAGGAACTAGTGTGAGGGACCAAGCGTCCCTCTCCGGCAGAAAGCGGGAACCAAGAAGCACGCAGAATGGCGATCTCAGATCTCCTCACCGCCGACGAGCACGAGCTCGCTGAGCACTATCCTAACCGGGTGGAGCACACGGCTGATGGGATCGTCCACGCGGTTGGCATTCTGGCGGCGCTGATCGGCGGCGGCCTGCTGGTCGCGGTGGCGCTTGTCAATCGCGGCGTGCCGATGGCGACCGCCGGCGCGATCTACGCGATGTGCCTGATGGCGATGCTCGCCGCCTCCGCCGTCTACAACCTCACCCGCCCCTCGCGTTACCGCCGCATCCTGCGCCGCATCGACGAGGCCGCGATCTTCTTGATGATCGCCGGTTCTTACACGCCGTTCACCATCAAGCTGCTGCCGCCAGACTTCGCGGTCGGCGTCACGCTCGCGATCTGGGTCGCCGCGCTCGCGGGTGCGGCCGGCAAGGTGTTCTGGACCTCGCTGTCGGACCGCGGCTGGTGCTTCATCTATCTGGCGTTCGGCTGGCTGGCGGTGCTCGTGCTGGGACCGGTCGTGCCGACGCTGCCGCCGCTGGCGATCACGCTTTTGATCGTTGCAGGCGTCACCTATTCGGGCGGCGTGCTGCTCTATCTGAACCACGCCATCCCGTTCCGCCGCGCGCTCTGGCACGCGTGCGTGATCCTCGGCGCCGCCGGCCACTACGGCGCGGTGCTGATCGGGCTCATCCTCTAGGAACTCGTCGCGCGCTGCGCGGTTGTTCAGGCTCAACTCCACCCCCTGAGGAGCGAGCCCGCATGCCCACTACGACCGGCCACACCACCGCCATCCGCGCCAAGAAAGTCATCGGTACGACTGTCAAGGACACGACGGGCGAGAAAATCGGCGCCGTCGAGGACATCGTTCTCGACAAACAATCCAACACAATTCTGTTCGCCGTCGTCGGCTTTGGCGGCGTCCTGAAGATGGGCGAGAAGTTTCACCCCCTGCCGTGGGCGGTGCTGAACTACGACGAAGAAGAGGACGCCTACGTCGTTCCCTACACCAAGGACGAACTGAAAGCCGCACCCGCAGATACGATCGACGAACTCACCAAGAACGACGGCTTGGCCTATCGCGATCAGAGTTTCGCCTTCTACAAGGTCGATCAGTACTGGACCTGACGCCCACTGCAAACGTCGCGCAACGCCTGCCGAGAGATCGGCAGGCGCATTTTGCATTTGGAGCCTCGGCGGATAGTCTGGCGCGATGAACGGATGGCGCGATGCCGACGGTCGCACGGCGGCCGATCGCAGGAAGATGCAAGGCGCCGACGAGCGCGCGCGCTTTTTCGCCAACGCGCGTTATCGCCCGCTCACGCTGCTCAAGGGCTTCGCCGGTCTCGCGCTGATCGGGGTGCTTGTGTTCGCGCTGATTGGCGCGCTGCGGTGAGCCGAGCGCCGCTGCGCGCAATTGCAACCGCCATGCATAGGGACTAACCTCCTGGTTGAGGGCGAGGTGGCGGATCATGAGAAACCTGCTGTTTGCCTTGTGCAGCCTGCTGCTTGCCGGCGCGGCGCCCGCTGTCGCCCAGGACGGCCGCTGGGTGCGCGTCGAGAGCGAAGGCTTCATCGTCTACGGCGCGGCGTCCGAACAATCGCTGGCCAACGTCGCGCGCGAACTCGAGGTGTTCGATGGATTGCTGCGGCGCATGACGGGCGCTGGCGCCGAACGCTCACCGACAAAACTGGAAGTCTACCTCCTCGACAGCGATCGCTTTGGCGATGTCTTTCCCGACATGCGCAGCAGCATTGCGGGCGTGTACACGGCGCGGGTCGATCAGATCGCGGCGTTCGCCATCTTCACCGATCGCGGCGGCCTCGATGGCAGGGAGATTCTCTTTCACGAATACGCCCACCATTTCATGTACCAGTACTTCGCAAATGCCTATCCGGCTTGGTACATCGAGGGCTTCGCTGAGTTCGTCTCCACCGCCGTGCTCGGCAGTGAACGCATTGTGCTTGGCCGCAGCTCCGAAGGGCGTTTCTACTCGCTGCGCAACGACACCTGGCTGCCCATGGAACGCCTGCTGACAGCGACGCCGCACGAGCTAAGCAGCGCCGAAGCCGCGACCTTCTATGCGCAAAGCTGGCTCTTCACTCATTACCTCGTGCTGACACCCGGCAAGATGGCGCAATTTGAGGCGTATGTGAGCGCCTTGCGCCAAGGCCAGGAGCCGGCCGCGGCGCTGCAGGTAGGCTTCGGCATGACGCCTGAGCAGATGCAAGGCGAACTGCGCCGATACTATCGCGGCTCACCGAATGCGCTGGCGCTGACGCGCCCGGCCGGCGTCGAACGCTCGCCGATGCGGGTTACGCGGATGCCGTTCAGCGCCAACGCCCTGCTGCCGCTGATGGCGCGGCTTAAGCGCGGCGCCGTGTCCGAAGACGAAGCGCCGGCGTTTCTGGCCCGCATCCGGCAGGCCGCCGGCACTGCGCCGGCGGACCGTTACGCTCTCGTCAGCCTCGCCTACGCCGAAGCCGAGCTCGGCGATCGCACTGCGGCGCGCGCCCTTCTCGAGCCGCATCTCGCGGCCTCGCCCGACGATGCCGAAGCCCTCTACGTGATGGGGCTTACCTATTTGCGCGATGCGGGCGACGCCTCCGGCGAGGAGCGGCTGACGCTGCTTTCGCAGGCGCGCCGCCACTTCGCCCGCGCCTATCGCATCGATCAGAACTATGTGCCGGCAGTCTACCGCTACGCGGAGAGCTACGATGGCGTGCGCATGGATCAGGCAACGTTTGACAACTACCTCAACGTGCTTCTGCTCGCGCGCCATCTTGCGCCACAGGTCGATGAGATCACGATCTCCGCCGCATATGCGTTGATCGGCGCCGAACGCCACGCCGAGGCGATCCCGCCCCTGCGCGCGCTCGCCTACGACCCGCACGGCGGCGCCAGTGCGGAGCTTGCGCGGCGCTTGCTGAGCGAGGCGGAAACAGCGGCGGCGGCAGCGCGTTAGATGATTTTCCGGCGAGCCTGAACTCAGCGCCGCCAGAGATTGGCGAAGGCGATCATACGCTGAGCGCTATAGGAACGGCCCTGCTCCAGGGCGCCGGTCTCTTGGGTTCGCAGATAACTGCCGTCGCTATCGAGCACGACAAACTCCGGATACCCGCCGGACATCCGGTACGGCGCCAGAAAGCGCGCGTTCTCGTTTTCCGCACTCATGTTGATCTTGAGCATGACGAACGCATCCGTCATCGCCGCGCGCACTTCCGCGTTCTCGGCGATGAAGCGATCGAGCACGAAGCACCACGAGCACCAATCGCCGCCGACAATGAGCAGGATGCGCCGGTTCGTCGCCCGCGCGCGCGTGATCGCGGCTCGCACATCCGCCGCCGGATCGCGCGCCGGGTCGTAGTGATCGACGAGATAGAGCGGCTCGGCGCCCGCGCGCGGGGTCTGAGCGTCCGCAGGCGCGGCGGCCATCAGCGCCACGAGCAAGATCACACCAACAAGCCGCGACATGTCTCTTCCGCTCAGGGCCGGCGCTCATCTGGCTCTTGGGTGTCGGCGCGCATTTGCTTCACCCACTCGGCAGGTTCGGCCTCGTCCTGCTTGAGGGTCTCTTTGAACTCACGCGGCGACATGAACAAGCCCGCGCCGCAGGCGCCCGCCATGATAATGAGCAGCACCGGCGCCACGAGAGCCCGCGGCGTGCGCAGCGCCTCAGGATCGGAGAGCGCCGCGTGCGCCAACAACACCGCGCTGGCGCCAAACAGGGCGACGCCAAGGATCATGCAGACGGTCCAAATCCCACGCACGGGCTACTCGTTCTTGCCGCGCTTCTTGTCGCGTTCGGCCAGGATGCGCAGGCGCAGCGCGTTGAGCTTGATGAAACCTTCGGCGTCGGCCTGGTTGTAGCCGCCCGCTTCGTCGAAGCCGACGAGCTTCTTGGAATAGAGCGAGTACGGCGAGGAGCGGCCCACCGTGCGCACGCCGCCCTTGTAAAGCTTCAGCTTCACATCGCCCGTCACGCTCTCCTGGCTCGCGTCGATCGCAGCCTGGAGCATCTTTCGCTCCGGCGTCCACCAGAAGCCGTTGTAGATCAGCCCTGCGTAGCGCGGCATCAGCTCGTCCTTCAGATGCATGGCCCCGCGATCGAGCGTGATGCTTTCGATGGCGCGGTGGCCGTACCAAAGGATGGTCCCGCCTGGCGTCTCGTAGAAGCCGCGCGACTTCATGCCGACATAGCGGTTCTCCACCAGATCGAGCCCGCCGATGCCGTGCTTGGCGCCGAGGCGGTTGAGCTCGGCCAGCAGTTCGTGCGCCTTCGGCGCCTTTCCATTGATCGCGACGAGGTCGCCGCGCTCGAATGTCAGCGTGATGGTCTCCGCTTTGTCCGGCGCTTCTTCCGGCGTGATGGTGCGGCGATCGCCGCGCCTGGTGACGATCTCCGGCACTTCGACGTCGGGATCTTCCAGCGCCAAGCCTTCGCTCGACGTGTGCAGCAGATTCGCATCGATCGAGAATGGCGCGGCTTGCTCCTTGCCTTGCGCGATCTGGATGCCGTGCTTCTTGGCGTAGGCGATGAGGTCGGGCCGTCCCTCGAACGCCCATTCCCGCCAGGGCGCAATCACCTTCACGTCCGGCTTCAGCGCGTAATAGCTCACCTCAAAGCGCACCTGGTCATTTCCTTTGCCTGTCGCGCCGTGGCACACGGCGTCGGCGCCGACGAGGTTGGCGATCTCGATCTGGCGCTTGGCGATGAGCGGCCGCGCGATCGAAGTGCCCAGCAGATATTGGCCTTCGTAGAGCGTGTTGGCGCGGAACATCGGCCAGACGAAGTCGCGCACGAACTCTTCGCGCAGATCGTCGATGAAGATATTCTCCGGCTTCACGCCCATCGCCAGCGCCTTCTCGCGCGCCGGCGTCAGTTCTTCGCCTTGACCGAGATCTGCGGTGAAGGTGACGATCTCGCAGCCATAGGTCTCCTGCAGCCACTTCAGGATGATCGACGTATCGAGGCCGCCCGAATAGGCGAGCACGACCTTCCTGACCTTCGGCTGCGACATGGCTCTTCCCGGCTGAATCGAAGGCCCATGTCCTTTCACAGCGCGCGGTTCAGATCAACGGCACGGGCTTTTCGCGCACCCATTTCGACAAAAGCCACTTCTCGCCCGACGTCACCGGCGCGCCCGCGTGCAGCGAATTGCGCTCGCGCTGGCCGGCCACGGAGACATTCCAGAAAATGAGCGCGTCGCCGGGCGTGCCCTTGAACGCCCAGTTGAGCCTGGGAAACACCGTTTCGCCGCCATCGTAACCGTCATTGAGATAGACCAGCACCGTGGCGATGCGCTGGCCGACGAGACGCAGCTCGTCTCGGAACGTCGCCTCCTCTGCCTCCGTGACGAAGTCGAAGTGCGGGCGATACTCCTGCCCGGGCGCGTAGTGGAGGATGTTGGTAGGTTCCTGCTGCGCCATCGGTGTCTGGATAGCGCCCGCGATGCGCAGGCACGCGAGCTGCATGACGACATCGGGCTCCAAGCCGTGCGACCCGGCGACGCTGTTGGAGCGGCCGGCGTGCGCCACGAGCTGACCGCTGACCGGATCCTTCACCGGCGCGCTTTGCAGCCGCGACCGCGAGCGCGCGATCAGCCAGTCGCAAGCTGGCTGCGGCAGCAACCGCTCCACGGTGAAGATGCGCGGCGCGGCGTGGTGTTGGCGCAACTGCACCGGGGCGAACCAGGGCGAGAGATCGCCGCCAAGCGCGCCTGCCTGCCCAATTGCGTCGACGTCGCCCAACGCGGCTGCTTCCGAGAGCAGCTGGAGCGTTTCTTGAAAATCCTGCCGCCGGCCGACACCGAGCGTAGCGAGCGCGGCGTGAAAGCACAGCGCCGGCGCATGGCGCTGCGCGCACGACGCGCCGATCAGCGAGAGCGCGCGCGCCGGATCGTAAGGCGCAAGCCGTCCGATCAGCAGCGCCTGGCCAAGCGCAAGCTGCGCCTCCGCATCACCCGCGGCGGCGTGGCGTTCGAGGGTGGCGAGGTCGCTCATCGCGGCGTCAAACCAGAGGCAGCGGCCGGTCGCGGACCCACTTCGAGAACAGCCACTTCTCCCCGCGCGCCGGCGGCGTCCCCGCGTGCAGCGTCATCGGATCCGGGCGGCCCTCGCGCGTGACGTTCCAGAACATGAGCGCATCGCCAGCTTTGCCCTTGAAGCTCCAGTCGAGGCGTGGAAACGCCGTCTCGCCGCCCTCGTAGTCGTCGTTCAAGTAGATCAAGAAAGTAACCGTGCGCTGCCCGAACGCCTGCAACTCGCGCTGAAAATGCGCCTCGCCCGGATCGAGGAAGTCGAAGTGCGGGCGATATTGCTGACCGGGCGTGTAATGCAGGATGTTGGTGGGCTCCTGGTGCATCACTGGCGCGCCGATGGCCGCCGCGATCCGCGCGTGCGTGAGCTGCAGCACAAGATCGGTGTCGAGCGCCGAAAAGCCCATGCCGGTGTTCGAGCGATACGAGTCCGTGTTGGCGCCGCCCCGTTCCGGGTTCTTCACGCGCGCGGCTTCCAGCTTGGGGCGCGCCCGGTCCATGATCCACGCGCACGCCGCAGGCGGCAGAAACGCGTCGAAGGTGGCGACGCGCTGCGCTTCGATTTGCACGCGCCCCGGTGGGGGCTTGAGCCAGGGATCGATGTCGGCGCCGATAACATCGAGCGCCCCTTGCGCTTGCGCATCGCCCAGCGCAGCGGCGCGCTCCACCAGCGCGCGCGCGTCGCTCCAGCTTTGCGGACGCCCCTCGCCGAGCGCCGCCAAAACCGCCATCAAGCGAAGCGCCGCAGGCTCGTCGCGATCGGCCGCGGCGCGCAGCAGCCGCATGCCCTCCTCGGGCGCCCATGGCGCGCCACGCCCCACGAGCATTCGCCCCGCCAGCTCCGTTTGCGCGGCGGCGTCGCCTTGGTTAGCGCGAACTTGCAGCGTCTGGAGATCAGCGTCGCTCACGCGCCGACCCTAGCACGGACGGCGCCGGGCGCTCAAACCATGACCTGGTTGCCGAGCTCTACCGCGCGCCCGCTCGGAATATGGAAGAAGTCCGTGGCGTTGGTGGCGTTGCGCGCCAGGTAGATGAACAAGTGGTCCTGCCAAAGCGGCATGCCGCTCTTTTCGCTTGGCACGATGGTCCGCCGCGACAGGAAGAAGCTCGTCTTCATGATGTCGAACTTGAGCCCGTGTTTGCGCGCCTCGGTGAGCGCCTTCACCACGTTCGGCGTCTCCATGAAGCCGAACGTGAGGATCACCCGTTTCACGTCGGGCATGTAATCCTCGACCTTCACTCGTTCGCCCTCCGGCGCGCGCGGCGCGTTGATCGTCTTCACCGTGAGGATGATGATCTGTTCGTGCAGCACCTGATTGTGCTTCAGATTGTGCATCAGCGCCGCCGGCGCGATGTCGGGATCGCTGGTCAGGAAAATCGCGGCGCCGCGAACGCGGTGCGGCGGATGGTGCGCCAAGGTTTCGAACAGTTTCGCCAAAGGTTCGTCACGGCGCGTCGTCTCGGCGAGCAAGCGCGTGCCGCGGACCCATGTCCACATGATGATGATCAACCCTGCCGCCAACAGCAGCGGCACGAAACCACCCGACCATACCCGCTGCAGGTTCGACGCCAGGAAGATGCCCTCGATGATCACGAACGGGGCCACGATCACAGCCGCCAGCGCCATCGGGCGCTTCCAGAGCTTCCAGATGACGATGAACATCATGCAAGTGCTCATCAGCATCTCTCCGGTTATGGAGATGCCGTATGCGGCGGCCAGCCGGGTCGACGACCCGAACGCCAGCGTCAACACCAGCACGCCCGCCAGCAGCATCCAGTTCACTTGGGGCATGTAGATCTGGCCGGCCTGCGTCTCGGACGTGCGCCGAATCTCCATGCGCGGCAACAGACCGAGCTGGATGGCCTGTTGCGTGAGCGAAAACGCGCCGGAGATCACCGCCTGGCTCGCGATCACGGTGGCGGCGGTGGCCAAGATCACCAGCGGAAGGCGCAGCATGTCCGGCGCCATTTCGAAGAACGGACTGAACTCGAACTGCACCGCTTCGGCGCCGACAGCGCGCGCGGCGTCGCGTGCGAGCTGGTATTCGCCGTTCAGCGCATCGAGATTGCCGATCACGAAAGCGCCTTGGCCGAGATAGTTCAGCGTCAGCGCGGGCAGCACCAAGCCGACCCAGGCCACGCGTATCGGGCGGCGTCCGAAGTGGCCCATGTCTGCGTAGAGCGCCTCCGCGCCGGTCACCGCCAGAAACACCGACCCCAGAACGATGAAAGTCAAGAACCGGTGCTCGATCATGAAGCCGACGGCGTGCGCTGGATTGAGCGCCGCGAAGACGGCGGGATTGGCGGCGATCTGGACCGCCCCAAGCACGCCCATCGTCACGAACCAGATCGCCGTGATCGGTCCGAAATACTTGCCGACCACGCCAGTGCCGCGCGCCTGCACGGCGAAGAGGCCGATCAGGATGCCGATGGCGATCGGCAGAATGAAGGGATCGATCGGCCCCTCGAGCCCGGGCACCGCCTTCAGGCCCTCGACCGCGGACAACACCGAAATCGCCGGCGTTATGAGCGCGTCGCCGTAAAACATCGACGCGCCCGCCACGCCAATCAGGAATAGAAGCGGCGTGCGCCGGCCCAGCGCGCGCTGCGCCAGCGCCATCAGGGAGAGCGTGCCGCCCTCGCCCTTGTTGTCCATCTGCATGACGATGACGATGTATTTCAGCGTCACCACGATCATCAGCGCCCAGAAGATGAGCGAGACGATGCCCAGCACCTCTTCGGGACTGGCAAGCGAGCCGTCCTGGAGGACGTGCGCGAAGGACTCCTTGAACGCGTAAAGCGGGCTGGTGCCGATGTCGCCATAGACGACGCCGATCGAGCCAATCAGCAGCGTCCAGAAGCTCGCGTGCGCGAGGCCTCTGCCGCCCGAAGATCCGGAGCTTGCTGGCTGGGGCGCGTCGGCCGGGGCCTGCGCCATGATGAAGATCCCCTCGGGGGCGGACGCGACGGCCCCGTCCGGGCCGGGCGTTTACGCCCTTTCAACCGGCGGAGCAATCAAGCCCGCCTGCGACCTTCTTGAACCCGAGGGGTTTGGCTTTGGTTACCTTAGCGGCAGCCGCAGCCATGGCCGCCGCCGCCATGGCCGCCCCGGCCGCGCGCGCCGCCATAGGCGCGCGCACTCGCGCTGGCGAAGGCGAACGCCGAGGCGCGCGAGCCGGCGATGATCACCGTCGTCCCGCCGCCAACGTAGCCCGTGCCAATGTCGACGCCGACTCCGCCGCCGCCCGTGAAAAACGAGTCTGACAGCGTCACCACTTCGGGCCCCTGCTCGATCACAGGCGCAGGCGCGGGCGCTGGGGCCGGCGCGGGCGGGGCGGGCGGACGCGGACGAGGCCGCGGGCGCGGCGCTCGGGGGCGCTCGATGCCGTCTGCGTAGGCGACGCTCGGCGCGGTCACGATGGGGGCGGCGACAAGCGTCAGCGCGGCAAAGATCGCAAGCGGGCGCATGCGGAGTTCCCTTCTCAGCTTAGCGGGCGATCTTCCCGGACTCGAACGCATCGGGGAAGCCCCTTCTCCCACGGCGCGCGAAGCTCGCCCATCTGCGGCGCCATTCATCTTGAATGGGCGTGGCGCGCGCTCGATATGGTTTAGCGCCAGAGAAATCGGGCCAGAGGAGAGTCAATGAACCACCTCAAGACCTACATCCTGATCGCAGGCCTCACCGCGCTGTTCGGCGGCGTGGGGTATTTGATCGGCGGTTCCACCGGGATGCTGCTTGCCCTGGCGGTCGCGGGCGCGATGAACCTGTTCGCCTATTGGAACGCCGACAAGATGGTGTTGCGCCACTTTCGCGCCCAGGAAGTCGATCCGCGCCACCCCGATCCGCGCGTGCAGGCTTACGTTTCCGACACGTTGATGCTGGCGCAGCGCGCCGGACTGCCGCCGCCGAAGGTTTACATCATCGACAACCCACAGCCAAACGCCTTCGCGACGGGACGCGACCCCGAGCACGCGGCGGTCGCCGCCACCAGCGGCCTGCTTGGGCTGCTGTCGCGCGAGGAGATTCGCGGCGTCATGGCGCACGAACTGGCGCATGTGAAAAACCGCGACACGCTGACCATGACCGTCACCGCCACCATCGCCGGCGCCATAGCCATGCTGGCGAACTTCGCGCTCTTCTTCGGCGGCCGCGACCGCAATCCGATCGCCGCAATCGCCATCATGCTGATCGCGCCGCTGGCGGCGTCGCTGGTGCAAATGGCGATCAGCCGGGCGCGCGAGTACGAGGCCGACCGGCTCGGCGCCGAGATCGGCGGAGAGCCGGAAGCGCTCGCCAGCGCGCTGCAGAAGATCGAGGCGTATGCGCGCCAGCGCGTGAATGTGGACGCCGAACGCAACCCCGCGATGGCGCACCTCTTCATTATCAACCCGCTGGCGGGCCGCGGCGCCGATAACCTGTTCTCGACCCACCCGAACACGCAGAACCGGATCGCGCAGCTGATCGAGATCGCGCGCCGTTTTGGCGGCGCGACGACGGGTTCTGTTCCGAGCGGACCGTGGACCAATCCGCCCGACCGCCGCCGTGGGCCGTGGGGTTAAACCTCGGCAAGGCGCCATTACCGCTTTGCATCGCGCTGATTTTGTGACTGATTTCGCTTGGGCGCGGGTGCTGGACCCGTGCGTATGGTTGATGAAGCGTTAACCGGCGCCGCGCGAGTTTTACGGAAGCTCGCGATGCGTCTTTTTCCCGTCCTTCCGGCGGCGCTGTTTGCCGCCCTCGGCGTCGCCGCCGCGCCTTCCCCGGCCTGGGCGGAGTCGCCGGTCGTGCTCGAGGGTGCCGATGAAGACACTCGCCGCGCCATTCTCGATCTGCTGCCGGATCGCGACCACCCTGAAAGCCTGTTCGACGCCGAGCGCATCGCCGAAGAGGCCGCCGCGCGCGCCTTGGTGTGGCTGCGCTCCGAGGGCTATTACGCCGCGACCGTCACGCCCCAAGCACGCGACGAGCCGCCATCGGCGCGCCTCATCATCGAACTCGGCCCCCGCTTTGCGTTCGATCCTCCGCGCATCGCCTACGCGGGCGCCCCGCCCGCGGCGGACGCGGCCGACGCGGTGCAGCAAGCCATCGCAGGCGTGCGCCCCGGCGATCCGGCGCGCGCGGCGACGGTGCTCGAAGCCGAAGCCAATGCGCTGCTTGCGCTGCAGGAGGCCGGCTATGCCGACGCAGCCGCGGGCGAGCGGCGCGTCATCGTCGATCACGCCAGCGCGCGCATGACGGCCGAATACAGTTTCTCCACCGGGGATCGCGCGCGGCTCGGCGGCATCGTCGCCGAGCCGCCCGATCTTTTTCGCGAGAGCTTTGTCGACAGCCTGCAGAACTGGGATACCGGCGATACCTACACGCCCGACGCGTTGTCCCGATTGCGACGCGACATCTCGTCGACGGGCGCGGTATCGCGCGCCACCACGCGGCTTGCGCCGCCGGACGAGAACGGCGTGCGCGATGTCGTGGTCGAAGTCGAACCGGCGCGTCGCAACGCCTACGAACTCGGCCTCGGCTATTCGACTACGGAAGGCCTGGGCGTTGAGGCGCAATGGACGCGCCGCAATTTCTCGCGCCGCGCCGACGCGCTGACCATTTCCACGTCGCTGGGCGAAATCCAGCAAGACGTCACGCTGGCGCTTACGCGTCCGCACGCCGCGGGCCTCGGCCACTCGATCACGTTCGGCGCGGCCGCCGAACGCGAGGACACCGACGCCTACACCCGCCAAGGCGTGGCGCTCTACGGCTCGGTCGACGCTTCGACGCGGCTGCGGCTCGGGCGCAGCTACGGCCTGCGGCTCTCCGCCGATAGCTACGACGACCTCGCCGGCGGCAACGTCACCGATGCGCTGGTGCTGTCTGGTTTCTACGATCTGCGCAACGACAGCACCGGCTTCTCGCTCGATCCTACCGACGGCTCGATCGCGGAACTCCGCGTCGAGCCCTCCGTCTCCGCCGGCGACGCGACGCTCGGCTTCGTGCGCCTCACCGCAGAGGGCCGCATCTACGAATCGTTCGGCGAAAATGATCGCCTCACGCTCGCCGCGCGCCTGCGCACCGGCTGGCTCGAGGCTGTCGCCGGCAGCCCCGACGATGTGCCGCCGGACCGGCGCTTCTACGCAGGCGGCGGTGGCTCGGTGCGCGGCTACGACTATAACTCGATCTACCCCGGCGAGCGCGACGTGCTCGGACTTTCGCCGGGCGGCCAAGGTTTGGTGGAAGGCTCAATCGAAGCGCGCTGGCGCTTTGACGACCGCTTCGGCGCGGCCGTGTTCCTCGATGGCGGTACGGCCTTTGACGATTGGGGCGACGCAGGGGACTTGAGTTTCGGCGTGGGCGTCGGCGCGCGCTACAATCTTGGCTTCGCGCCGCTGCGCGTCGACGTCGCCTTCCCGCTCGACGACGAAGAGAGCAGCGACGACTTCGCGCTCTACATCAGCATCGGGCAGGCGTTCTGATGACGGAGGCGCCCAAACACCGCCGGCTGCGCCGCCCGCTGCTGATCGCCGCCGCAAGCGCGCTGACGGCAGGCGGCGTGGCCGTAGCGCTTGGTCCAGCGGCGCCCTGGTTCGTGGATCACTTGGCGGACGGGCGGCGCGCGGGCCGGCTCGGCTATCTCGAGATCGACGGCGTTTCCGGCTCGTGGCTTGGCAATCTGCGCGCCGAGCACGTGCGCATCCGCGACGATGACGGCGTCTGGATCGACATCGAGGACGTCGCGCTCGGCTGGCGCCCACAAGACATCGTCTTCGGCGCTTTGCGCATCGACGCCGCCCGCGCCGCGCGCGTTTCCGTGCTGCGCCAGCCGAAGCTGTTGGAGCGCCGGCCTTCGAGCGGCGCCAGCATCGATTTCCGCATCGCCGCGCTGGACATCGGCGCCATCGACATCGCCGAACCGGTGGTTGGGCAAGCAGCGATCTTCACGGCTTCGCTGTCGCTCGATTGGCGCGACCGGCGGTTGGAGGGTTTGGACCTCGAACTGAGGCGCACCGACTCCGCCGCCGATCGCGTCCTCGCCACGTACGAGCCCGATGACGGCTACGTGCTCGACGTCGACATCGAAGGCGCACCGGGCGGCATTCTCTCGCGCCTAGCGGGCGCGCCGGACAGCGCCGTGCGCGCAACCGCCGCCGGGCGCGGCGATGACCGGACCGGCGGCGCGGACTTCAGCGCCGCCATCGGCGATGACGAGCTTCTCGCCGGCGAAGCCAGCTGGACGCCCACGCGTTGGACCATCGATGCGCGCGGCCGCCTCGACGTCTTGTCGCCAACGGCGACGCTTGCGCGTCGCGTCGGGCCGACGCTGGCGCTGCAAGGCGGCGGCGCACGCGTCGGCGCCTTCGATCTGCACGCCGCCACGCCATTTCTTGCTGTCGAACTGGAAGGTGAGTTGGACGAAAACCGGGATCTCGCCGGCGCCGCCCGCTTCACCGCCACGACGCAGCGTTTGTCGGACATCGCCCGCGAGTCGCCTTTCGAGCTGGGCGCGGCGCGTCTTGTCGGCGAATTGCGCCGCGAGCGCGGCGCAACGGCCTTCCAAGCCACATTGATGGCCGACGAGATCGACGCTTTCGGCCAGCGCACCAGCCTGCGCGGGCCCGTTCACGCCACGCTAACGCGCGACCGCTTCGTGCTCGCAGGCGATCTGCGCGCGCCGGACGACGCGCCTATTCTCTTCGCGCAAGCGCGCCTGCAGGTGGCGCTCGGCTACGAGCGCCGCCGCGGCCACTTCGCGCTCGACAAGGCCGAACTGCGCGGCGACGCCGTCGCCGTCGACGCACAAGGCTGGGCGACGCGCGGCGATGGCGAGTTCTCCGGCGACTGGCGCGTGCGCCGGCTGGAGGCCGTATCGGCGGACCTCCGCGGCCAGATCGGCGGCGCCTGGCGCGCTTACGCTGACGACAACAACGGCGCCCGGGTCTGGACCACGACAATCACCGGCGCTGGCAGCGGCGTACAGGGCGATCCCGCCATCGTGCCACAATTGCTCGGCCGCACGCCGCGCTTTGACGCGTTGCTGCGCAACGAGCGCGGCGGCATCACCGTCTCACATGCGCGCCTCGACGGCGCGCAGTTGCGCGCCGCGGCGATGGGCCGGATCGTGCGCGGCGACGCCGAGCTCGCGCTGGAAGCAAGCGCGCGCGGGCCGCTCACGCTCGGCGGCGCGGAGATCGCCGGCGCCGTGGACGCCACCGGCCGCCTGACCGGGCGCATCGCGCGGCCGACGCTCACCGCCAACGCCACGCTCTCCAGTTTTTCCGCCGGCGGCGTGATCGTGGAGCAACCGCGCGTGGAGTTCACCTTGGCGCCGGCCGCGCAAGGGTACGCCGGGCGCG
The DNA here is from genome assembly GCA_050182055.1 of Hyphomonadaceae bacterium. Taxonomy (GTDB): domain Bacteria; phylum Pseudomonadota; class Alphaproteobacteria; order Caulobacterales; family Aquidulcibacteraceae; genus Vitreimonas. Next base: position 257,633 of record JBFXCP010000003.1, on the reverse strand, counting down.
CCCACGTGCTCGGTACGACGTCAGGCCAGCCTGTCGATGCCACGTCGCTTGTCGCAATCGACGGCAGCGGTCTCTCCCTCACGGAGATCGACGGCACGCTCGGCGCGCTCGCCGCCCAAGGTTCGGCCTCTTTCTCGGCGCAAGGCGCCTCCGCCGATCTGGCCATCAGCGGCCGGCTTGACGGGTTGACGCCGGGTGTCAGCGGCGCGATCGCGGGCGATCTCACGCTGACGCCGGCGCAGCTGCAACTCAATGCGCAGATCACCAACGCGCGCGCCGGCGAACTGCGCGTGCGCGCCGCCACGCTCACGGCGCAGGGCCCGCTGAGCGCCATCGCCGCGGAGTTCAACTTACGCGGCCGCCTGCGCGACGCGCCGCTCGCGTTCGCCGGCACGGGCACGATCGACGTCAGCGGCGACAGCACGCTGACGCTTGAAGGCCGCGGCGTGCTGGCGGATGCAGAGGTGTTCACCCGCGCGCCGATCCGGGCGGCGTGGCGCGGCGACCGCTTGGACGCCAGCCTCAATGTGGCGCTTGGCGACGGCGTCGTCATGGTGGACTGGACCGAGCGCGGCCGCGCGCTCTCGGGTACGGCGCGGATCGAAGACGCGCCGCTCGCGCCGCTCGCTGCGATCTGGGGCGAGCGGGCGGAAGGACGCATCGACGGCCGGATCCAGATGGCCAACGCCGGCGGCGGGCTCAGCGGCGAAGCCGACGTAACGCTCGACGATGCGCGCTTCGCCGGCCGCCAACGCGGCACGCTCGACATGCGCATCGCCGGCGACCTCGACCCCAGCCGCCTGCGCGCAATTGTCGATGCAACCTCCACCGATGGCCTGGTGGCGCATTTCGAAGCGGACGCGCCGGTAACAACCAGCGCCGCACCGATTCGCATCGCGCTGACTCCGGAGCGGCGCGGCCGCGCGACGTGGGCGGTGCGCGGGCCCGCAGCGAGCCTGTGGGCCGCGGCGCGGCTGCAGGATCAGAATCTGGAAGGCCAACTCGACGGCGAAGGCGAACTCAGTTTCGGCGCAGGCTACCTCTCCGGCGCCGGCCACATCGAGATCGTCGACGGCGTCTTCGAAGACAAGCTGACCGGCGTTCGCCTCGTCGATCTCGACGCACGCGTGGCGATCGATGAGCGCGGCGTGAACATCGAGAATTTCTCCGCTTCCGGCCCGCGCGGCGGCCGCCTCACCGCGACCGGCGGCAGCGCCAACCAGCGCGACGGCGAAATCGTCGTGAACATTCAGGACATGCTGGTGGCCGACCGGCCCGATGCGCGCGCGCGCGCCAACGGCGACCTCACATTGCGCTGGGAGGGTCTGCACTCGCGGCTGAGCGGCGAGATCAACATCATCGAAGCGGACATCGACGTCGCCGCCAACCCCGAGGCCGGCATCCCGACTCTGGACGTCATCGAAATCAACCGCCCCGGCGAAGAGGATGAAGAGACGCCGCCAGAAGATGCGCCGCCGCGCCGCAACGGATCGACCGTGCTGGACGTCGCGATCAACGCCGACGGGCGGGTGTTCACGCGCGGACGCGGCGTCGACGCCGAATGGTCGCTCGACATGCGCCTGCGCGGCACGTCGCGCAATCCGCTGGTGTTCGGTCAAGCGCGCGCCGTGCGCGGTACGCTGGCGCTCTCGGGCCAGCCATTCGAAATCGAGGATGCGCGCATCGTCTTCGACGGCGACCCGCTCGACGCGCGCATCGATCTGACCGCCGTGCGCGACACCGCCGATCTCTCCGCGCGCATCCGCCTCACCGGCACGGCGCGCGATCCTGAAGTATCCTTCAGCAGCGACCCTGCCCTGCCTGAAGACGAAATCCTGCCGCAGGTGTTGTTCGGCCGTTCGGTCGAAGATCTCTCCGCGTTGGAAGCGGCGCAACTCGCGGCAAGTCTGGCGGCGCTCTCCGGCCGCGCCTCGCTCGATCTGGTCGACGCCGCCCGCGCGGCGGCGGGGCTCGACCGCTTCAACGTGCGCCAGGACGAGGACGGCGGCTTCCTCGTCGCCGGCGGCGTGTATCTGACGCGCGACGTTTACGTCGAGGTGGCGCGCACTGGCCTCGGCCAAGCGCAGACGCGCGTGGAATGGACCGTGCGCCCGCGGCTCGTGCTCATCACCAGCTTTCTGGGCAACGGTGATCAGCGCGTTTCACTGCGTTGGCGGCGCGAAAGCGATTGAGTCGAACGGCTGTGGGCAGTAGGCAGTGGGCGGTGGGCGCGCCACATTCCGACTGCCCAATGCCCGTTGCCTACTGCCTTCCATGAAATTCCTGGATCAAACGAAAATCTACGTCCGCTCCGGCAATGGCGGCGCCGGCGCGGTGTCGTTCCGGCGTGAGAAGTTCATCCCGTTCGGCGGGCCGGACGGCGGCGACGGCGGGCGCGGCGGCGATGTCTGGATCGAGTCCGCCGATGGCCTCAACACGCTGATCGACTACCGCTTCCAGCAGCACTTCAAGGCCGCGACCGGCGGGCACGGCATGGGGCAGAACCGCCACGGCGCCGACGGCGCCTCGCTCACGCTGAAGGTGCCGACCGGAACGCAAGTGCTGGACGAAGACAAGGAAACGATCATCGCCGACCTCTCCAGGCCCGGCATGCGCGTGCTGCTCGCGCGCGGCGGAAACGGCGGCTTCGGCAACGCTTACTTCAAGTCATCGGTGAACCAGGCGCCGCGCCACGCCAATCCGGGCCAGGAGGGCGAAGAGCGCGTGTTCTGGCTGCGCTTGAAGCTGATCGCCGATGCAGGCCTGGTCGGCTTGCCGAACGCCGGCAAGTCCACGTTCCTGCGCGCGGTCAGCGCCGCCACGCCGAAAGTCGCCGACTATCCGTTTACGACGCTGCATCCGCACTTGGGCGTGGTGACCGTTGGCGAAGGCGAGCGTTTCGTCATGGCCGACCTGCCCGGCTTGATCGAAGGCGCGGCCGATGGCGCCGGCCTCGGCACGCGCTTCCTCGGCCATATCGAGCGCTGTGTCGCGCTGGTGCATCTGATCGACGCCACGCAGGACAGCGCCACCGAAGCCTATCGCACGGTGCGCAACGAAATCGAAGCCTACGGCGCGGGGCTGGCCGACAAGCCCGAGATCGTCGCGCTGAACAAGATCGACGCCATGACGCCGGCGGACGCCAATCGCAAGCGCGCCGCGCTCGCGCGCGCCATCGGCAAAGACGTGCGCCTAGTGTCCGGCGTATCCGGGGCGGGCGTGCGCGAATTGACAAACGACATCGCCGCAATGCTGCGCGCGCGCCGTGCTGAAGCGGTGGAAGAAGAAACCCCGCAAAGCGATTGGGCGCCATGACGCGCAAGCTGCCGCTCGCTTACGCCGGCATGAAGATCGGTCTGTTCGGCGGCAGTTTCGATCCGGCGCACGAGGGCCACGCGCACGTCGCCGAAACGGCGCTGAAGCGTCTCGATCTCGATCGGGTGTGGTGGCTGGTCTCGCCGCAGAATCCGCTGAAACCGGAATCGAGTCCGTTCAAGACGCGCCTCAAATCCGCGCGCAAACAGGCGCGCGGCTCGAAAATGATCGTTACCGATCTCGAGAAGCGGCTGGGCCTCGCTTACACCTACCAGACGCTGCGGGCGCTCAAGCGTCTCTATCCCGGCGTCGACTTCGTTCTCGTGATGGGCGCCGACAATCTCGCCAACTTCCGCAGATGGCGAAATTGGCGCGAGGTCGCCGCGGCCGTCCCCGTCGCGATCGTGTCGCGGCCAGGCTACGCTGCGCGCGCACGCTTCCGCGCCCCAAAAGGCTGGATTTTCCTTACCGCCCGCGACCATGCGCAATCATCCACAGCGTTGCGGCAGGGCAAGCGCCGGGCTGTAGCGAAACCGAAGCGGAAGTGATAGCGTGCGGCTTTCGGGGGTAAGAGAAGGACTCAGGACCTGTCGCCTGACATGAAACGCGCGCCGGCCGCAGCCAAAGCCGGAACGGGGTCACGCGAGGTTGCGCGCGACGCCAATCGCCCGGCGCCGGGCATCGATGTCGACGCCGCCACGCGCGTGGTGCTGACGTCGCTCGAAGACGATAAGGCGGAGGACATCCTCGCCATCGACATTCGCGGCAAATCCTCCTTTGCGGACATGCTGGTGGTCGCCTCGGGCCGCTCGGCGCGCCATGTCGGCGCGCTGGCCGATCACGTCATGCGCAAGCTGAAAGACGCAGGCGTCAAGGACGTGCGGGTTGAGGGCTTGCCGCAAGGCGACTGGGTGCTGGTCGACGCCGGCGACGTCGTCATTCACCTTTTCCGTCCGGAAGTGCGCGCGTTCTACAACATAGAACGCATCTGGTCCGGCGGACCGGGTCCCCTCGCGAGCTGAGACCTTGCGCGTGCTGATCGCCGCGGTCGGCCGGTTGCGCGATGCGCCGGAAGCGGCGCTGGCCGCGGACTACGTGGCGCGTGCGGCGGCCGCCGGGCGCCAGCTTGGTTTCAAGTCCGTCGAGATCGTCGAAGTCGAAGCGCGGCCGCCCGGCGACCCACGCGCGGAAGCGAGCGCGCTCTTCCGCGCCACACCCGACGACTCGCGGAAAATTCTTCTCGATGAGCGCGGCGCGGAATGGGCCTCGCGGCAACTTGCGGAAAAGCTCGCGCGCTGGCGCGATGACGGCGCGCCGTGCGTGACGTTCTGGATCGGCGGCGCCGACGGCGTGTCGCAAAGCGTTAAGGATAACGCTGACGAAAAGCTCGCTTTTGGCCGCCAAACTTGGCCGCATCGCCTCGTGCGCGTGATGATTGCCGAGCAGATTTACCGGGCTGTGACGATATTGTGCGGTAATCCCTATCACCGGGACTGAAGATTCCGGGCATGGGTAGGTGGTTATGGCTCGAGGCGCACAACGCGCCCGCGCCCTCGTCGCATGCGCGGCTTGCGCGCTTGCGTTCCTGGGAACGGCAGACGCACAAACCAATCGCTCCGTCTCGCAAGTCGAGCGCGAACGGCAGGCAGAAGCCCGCCGCGCCGAAGAGCTGCGCCGCCAGGCCGCCGGCGCGCGCGCCGAGATCGGCGCATTGGACGCCCGTCTCGTCGACTCAGGCCGCCGCCGCACAGAGGCGGAGACCGCAGCCACCGCCGCCGAGGCGCGTCTCGCTGCGTTGCGCGCGCAGCTCGCCACCGACGCCGCCGCACAGACCCGCGCCCGCGACGCCTACGAACGCGCGCTGATCGCCGCCGCCTTTTCCCGCAATCGCGTTGAACCGCGTGCGGCGCGCGCTACCGTTCTCGCACGCGCCCTCGCCCCGGAATACGCCGCCGCGCAACAGCGTAGCGCCGTCGCGCTCGACCGCGGCCGCCGACTCGAGGCGGCTATCGCCGACGAGCAGCGCATCCTGGCCGACGCCTACGCCGCCATTGACGCCGAGCGCGCCGAACTGGTGACCCTGCTCGCGCGGCGCCGCGCCGCGCAAACCCAGCTTACCGCCGACGCGACTGCCGCCGAGCGCCGCGCCCGCGCCCTCGCCGCCGAGGCGCGCAACCTGCGCGATCTCGCCCAGCGGGTGCAGCCGCCGCGGCGCGGACGCACCCAGCCTTCCGGGCCGAGCGTCATCCCCGCCGCCTGGCTGGCGCCGGCCGAGGGCCAAGTTGTTCGCGCCTACGGAACCCGACATGGCGATGCGCCCCCTGCGCAGGGCGCGCTGGTGCGCACCCGGGCCGGGGCCCAAGTCGTGGCGCCCGCGTCAGGCGAAATTGCCTACGCAGGCGCGTTCCGGAGCTACGGCCAAGTCTTGATCCTCAACGTTGATGGGGGTTACGCTCTGGTTCTCACCGGGCTTGGAAACATCCGGGCTCAGGTGGGCGATACGGTGCGTGCGGGGCAGCCGATTGGCGAAATGTCAGCAGCGGCCACGCCGGCGCCGGAATTGTATGTGGAAGTGCGCCGGGATGGGCAGCCGGTCGATCCTGGGCGTTGGCTGAACGCACGCGGCGTGACAGTTGCGGCCAACGGCGCAAGGGCTGGTTAAGGGTTTCGGGCGGACTTACGCGTCCGGGGAGTATGCGATGCGGTTAGCCTGGATTGCAGCGCCGGTTGCCGGCATGGCCGCGCTGGTGGGCGCGCTCGCTTGGTCGGCGCCGGAAGAAGGCAGCCGCGGCGACATCTGGCGCCAACTCGAATTGTTCGCAGACGTGCTCGCGCGCGTCGAGCAGGACTACGTCACCGAGATCAACGAGGAAGAGGCGATCGAAGCCGCCATCCAAGGCATGCTCGCCTCGCTCGACCCCCACTCCTCCTACATGAACGCCGAAGAGTATCGCGACATGCAGGTGCAGACCCGCGGCGAGTACGGCGGGCTCGGCATCGAAGTCACCAGCGAAGAAGGCGTCGTGCGCGTGGTGTCGCCGATCGACGGAACGCCGGCGGCGCGCGCAGGCATCCAATCCGGCGACTATCTCACCGCCATCGACGGCGAAACAATCGTCGGCCTCACGCTCAACGAAGCGGTGCGCCGCATGCGCGGCCAAGCCGGCACGTCGATCACGGTGACGGTCGCGCGCGAAGGCGCGGAACCGTTCGACGTGACGCTGACGCGCGAGGTCATCAACGTGCGGGCCGTGACGGCGCGCGTCGAAGGCGGCGATATCGGCATCATCCGCATCTCGACCTTCAACGAACGCACCGGCGACATGCTGCAAGAGGCGATTCGCACCATCCGCCGCGACACCGGCGGGCGCCTGCGCGGGGTCGTGATCGATCTGCGCAACAATCCCGGCGGCCTGCTGACGCAAGCGATCGAAGTGTCCGACGCCTTCCTCGATGGCGGCGAAGTGGTCTCGACTCGCGGCCGCCAGCGTGAGGACATCCAGCGTTACAATGCCCGCCGCGGCGATGAACTCGAAGGCGTGCCGATCGTCGTGCTGATCAATGGTGCGAGCGCCTCCGCGGCCGAAATCGTCGCGGGCGCCCTGCAAGATCGCAATCGCGCGCTGATCGTCGGCCTCGACTCGTTCGGCAAAGGCTCCGTGCAGACGGTCATTCCGCTGCAGGGCGGGCGTGACGGCGCACTACGCCTCACCACGGCGCGCTACTACACCCCGGCCGGCCGCTCGATCCAGAACTCTGGCATCACCCCGGACATGGAAGTCGCGGCCCGCCGCGTCAGCGCCGAAGACATCGCGCGCCTGCAGCGCCTTGGCCTCAGCGAAGCCGACCTGCCGAACGCGCTCGACACCGACGAAGAGCGTCAGCGGCGGCGCGCGGCGCACATGCCGGACGACCAGCCGCCCGAAGATTGGGACACGGCCGAAGACTATCAGCTGAAGCGCGCGATCGATTTCCTGCGCCAAGGCGTGGTGGTCGAGCGATTGCGCGCGCGCGCGGGCTGACGCCGTTAACCGCTCGTCAATACTGGTTAAGCGCCTGTTCGGTAAGGATTAGGTGACGCGAAGGACAAATCGCGCGATTCTTCGCGCCGATGATTCGCCTGCGTTTCAGCACCAAGATCAAGCTGCCGAAGCCCGCCGGCGCGCAAGCGCCGCAGAGCGCCGGCTGGCGCAAACTCTTGAACGTCAACCCGCGCGTCGCCGCGCTCGCCGCCGCCGGAATCGTGGCGAGCGCGGCGTTCGCCGCCGTGCAGGTGTTTGGCGATCCGAGCGCCGCCGGCCCACGCGGCGTCGTCTCGCTGGCCCCCGCTGAAGCGGTCGCCAGCGCGCCAGCGGTCGGCTTCGAGAATGTCGATACGCTGGGCGAGTACGCGGAATACAATCTCGATGAGCTGCCGCAGTACGGCGAAGTCGGCGACATCGATCCACAAGGCCAACTGCGCGTCTCCGTGGTGGAAGCGCCGCAACCGCAGCGCGCCAACGCTTCTCCCCTACCACGCGCACCGTTCGCCGGGTTGACCGAACCACGCCCCGGCGGCGGCCTGCTGCCGATCGTCGCCGCCAACGGCCGTACGCCGGCGCAGGCCTACGCGCGCCCGTTCACGCCGCAGCAGGGCAAACCGATGATCGCCATCGTCATCGGCGGGCTCGGCTTCAACGAGGCCATCACGCAGCAGGCGATCGACGACCTGCCGCCGGAGGTCACGCTCTCGTTCGTTCCTTACGCCAACAATCTGCAGACCTGGATCGACCGCGCGCGCGCGCGCGGACACGAGGTGATGCTCGAGCTGCCGATGGAGCCGTTCGATCCCGACGCCGACGACACCGGCCCGCAGACGCTGCTGGCGTCGGCGCCGGCGCAACAGAACATCAGCCGGCTCGAACACTTGCTCGCGCGCGCAACCGGCTATTTCGGCGTCACCAATTACCAGGGCGCGCGCTTTGCGACCTCGGCGCAAGCCGCGCAACCGGTCGTGCAGCAATTGCGCCGCCGCGGGCTCGTGTTCGTTACCTCCGGCATCGGTCAACGCACGGCGTTGAGCCAGGAGGCGCAGCGCGCAGGTCTCTCCACCACCGCCGCCGACCGCATTCTCGACGCGCGCCGCGAAGCCGAAGCGATCGACGATCAATTGTTGAATCTCGAAGCGCTGGCGCTGCAGAATCAAAGCGCCATCGGCGCCGGTTTCGCGTATCCCGTCACCATGGAGCAGGTCAGCCGTTGGGCGCGCGACATCGCCGCGCGGGAATACCAACTTGCCCCCGTCTCGGCCGTGCTGGCAGCACGCGCCGCGCGCAGATGAACGCGCCGCAACAACCCAAGCACTATCGCCCCAACGTCGGCCTCGCGCTGTTCCAGCGAGACGGCCTCGTGTTCCTGGGCAAACGTTACGGTGCGGAAGGCCCGTATCAGTGGCAAATGCCGCAGGGTGGCGTCGATCGCGGCGAAACGCCCGAACAAGCGGCATTCCGCGAACTTGAAGAGGAAGTTGGCGTAAGGGCCGAGCACGTCGATCTGCTCGAAGAAACGGCAGATTGGCTCTATTACGACTTCCCCACCGACGTGCGCTCAAGAATGAAGCAGCGCGGACGCTACCTGGGGCAACGGCAGAAATGGTTCGCCTTCCGGTTCAAAGCGCGTGACGCCGACATCAGACTCGATACACATACCCCTGAGTTCAGCGACTGGCGCTGGGCCCCGCTAGAGACGGCGCCCAGTTTGGTGATACCGTTCAAGCGCCCCACCTACGAAGAAGTGGCGCGGCGGTTCCGGAAATACAGTGTGGGGGTAGCAAAGTGATCGTTTGCCCGGCGGGCGCTGCAGAAGCGTCTCTCTCGTGAAGCGCGGCGCAGTCGTGACGCCCGTCGTGTTCGTGCATGGCGCGTTCTGCGGCGGCTGGGCGTTCGACAGCTTCCGCCAGCCTTTCGAGGCGGCGGGCTTCGAAAGCCATGCGCCGAATCTGCCGCATCATGAGCGCGGCGCCGATCTCGAACAGCTCGCACAAACTGGCGTGAAAGATTACGCGCACGCGATCTCGCATTACCTGCGCGGCTTGCGCGCGCCCGCTGTGCTGGTCGGCCACTCGCTCGGCGGCCTTGTCTCGCAGCTTGTCGCGGCGCAGACGCCGGTGTCGGGCCTCGTGCTGCTCGCGCCCAGCGCGCCGTGGGGTGTGCCGCCGACAACGCTGGAAGAACACGGCCACCAGTTCGGCCTTTCGCTGTTGGGCGATTACTGGCGCCGTCCGGTGCCGCCGGACTATCGCGTGGCGCGCCGCACCACGCTCGACCGCCTGCAGCGTGAGGATGCGCGCCACACCTTCGCGCGCTTCGTGCCGGAGAGCGGGCGCGCCATCCGCGAAGCCGTGCAATGGTGGACCGACACGGCGATGGCCGCGCAGGCGCCGGTCTATCGCATCGCCGCGCCGGTGCTGGCCATCGCGGGCGGCCGCGATCACGTCAATCCGCCTTCGACTGTGCGCCGCATCGTGGCGCGCTTTCCGGGCGACCAAGCGCACTTCCATGAGTTCAGCGAGATGAGCCACTGGCTTGTCGGCGAACCGGAGGCGCCGGAGGTGGTGAAGCTCACGCTGCAATGGCTGGAAGCGCGCGGCATCGGCCCAAAGCCGATGAAGGCTAAGAAGAAGCAGCTGTCGCTGTTCGGGTGGGGCGAAGGCGCCGGCGCCTAAACGCGCTCGACGGCGCCCGAGGCGCCGCGGATGGTAATCAGCACGATCTCAGGCGGATTGAGGAAGCGCACGGGCAAGATGCTCGTGCCGATGCCGCCGGTCACATACATGACGCGCCCGTTCTCACGCACCAGATGACAGGCGTAGCGCCGATTTTGGATCGGCACGACGGGGCGGCCGAGCAACGGAATGGTGACTTGCCCGCAATGGCTGTGCGCCGCCAGCATCAGCGCGGGTCCGTCCGGCATGTCCGCGAACGGATCGGGCGAGTGGCTCAGCAGAATCGTGTCGCGGCCGGCGGCGCCGTCCAAGGCCGCGCCGAAATCCACCACGCCAGTCCATGCGTCGGCGATGCCGGCGACGACCACCGCGCCGCCGTCGCGGTTGATGACGACGTTGCGATTCCACAGCGCGGCCACGCCGGCGTCCTCCAGCGCACGGGTGATCGAGGCGCGGTTGAACCACGAATCGTGGTTGCCAAGGACGGCGACGGCGCCGAGCGGCGCGTCCAGCGCCGCGAAGGCCGCGGCGCCGCCGAGGATCTCCTGCTGCTCTTGCGGCGAGCGTTCCGCCTCTGGGGCGTGACCGCCGGCGTAATCGCCCAGGAGCACGACCAAGTCGGGATGCAACGCGTTCACACGCTCGACGATCCGCCCCACGCGCGCGGTGCTGACGTGCGGTCCGCCGACGTGCGTGTCGCTCAACGCCGCGATCGTCAGCGGCGCGCCCTGCCAGTCTTGGCTCACGATCTCGACCCGGCGCACGACCAGCATGCGCGGCTCGATCAGCCACGCATAGACGTTCACCCAGTAGACCACCTCGAACAGGCACGCCGCCGTGAACAGGCCCCAGCGCCAACGCGGCGGCAGAGTGCGCCAGCGCTGCGCCAGCCAGATCGCCGACCAGACAATGGCGGCAAAGCCGAGCGCCGCGCCGATGATGGCTGGCCAGAGATCAGGATGCGGCATGCAGGGCGAGCCTAGCGAGGCTGCCTCTCATTGTTGAGTCGCTGCGGCTGTTTCCACGCACTCCCGCATGTCGGCTCCGCACTCTCGGTCCGCTCTCCCGCTATGTCGAGCTTTTGTCGAGCCTCTAGCGGTAGCGTGTTTCCGCCCGAAAGTCCGGCGTGCGGCGGCTAGCGCGTCATCGCCGCCTTGATGCCTTCCAGGCGCGCCAAGGCGCGCTGCGCGGTCTCGCGCTTCGCATCGGAATTGGCGTCGCGGACGTCCTCGGACGCGTTCTTGAGCTGCTGCTCCAGATCGGCGGCGTCCACGCCGGCGAGATCGATGGCGTCCTCGGCCAGCACCGTGAGGCCCTCCGGCGTCACGTCGGCAAAGCCGCCATTGACGAAAATGCGCTGCTCGGCGCCGTCGTTGAGGATACGCAACGCGCCCGGCTTGATCACGCTCATCACCGGCGCGTGGTTCGGCGACACGCCGAACTCGCCCTCCGAACCCGGCACGACGACATGGTCGACCGCGCCGTTGAACAGTTCGCGCTCAGGCGAGACCAATGCGAAGTGGAGCTTATCAGCCATTGTTTGAGCCTTAGTGCTGCTTGGCCATGGCGGTCACGCGCACCATGAACTTCGGGTTCTGCACGCGGGCGACCGGGTAGATCGCGTCGACAATGGCCAGCATGTCGTTTGCGAGTTTGATGTCGTAGGTGCGCTGATTGAAGCCCTGCTCGGTGGCGTGCGGGCCGTCTTTCGCCTGCTTGGCCTGCGGCTGCAGACGCTGGATCAGCGCATCGAGCGCGGCGATGCCGTTGCCCGCATCGGCGCCGCCGTACCAGATCGTGGTGAACGCGTTGTCGTTGTGCAGGAAGACGCCGTCGCCGCCATCAAGCTCGTAATAGAGCGTGACGCCTTCGTTCGTCATCGCGAGATCGATCTTCTCGCGCTCGCTGAGCTGGCGCGGCGTCAACCCAAGCGTACCCTTGACCGTGCCGGCCAGCGCCGCGACCGCGCCTTCGATGGCGAGCTTGGCCGCGACGTCGCTTGCTTTGTGCTTGGCCATGATCGCCTACCTTCCGCGCTGCTGCGCCAGAACGCGCATGGAGAACCGCGCCGGCGGTGCGCCGCGCTCGGGATACTCGATCACCACCGACGCCATGCGGCCGTTGCCGAAATCGATCTCGTAGCCGCGGGCCCGGATCCCGTGGTCTTTCGGATGCGCCATGTCATCGAGCTGGCGGGTGCGCGGAAAGGCCCGCTTCATCGCCGGTTCGACCACATCCAACGCGCGATTGGCGTCCGCCTGGTTGAACCACACTGTCGCCGTCGCGCCGTCGAGATCGACGAACACGCCCGTTGGGGGCAACGGATAGAACAGCGTGTGGCCGCCCTGCTTGAGGCCGATGTCGTTGCGCTCAAGCTCGGTGAGCACGACCGGCTCGATTGGCGCGGCGCCGCGCACGGCGCCGGCGACGTTCGCCAGGCAGCCGTCGACGAACAGGGTCGCCGCGAGCTGGCTGTGCGTCATCGCCGTCATGATCAGGCCGCCTCAGCCGCCAGGCGCTGCGCCTTGGCGATCGCATCGTCGATAGTGCCGACCATGTAGAAGGCCGGTTCCGGCAGGTGATCGTAGTCGCCGTTCACGAGGCCCTTGAAGCCGCGGATCGTCTCCTTGAGATCGCAGAGAACGCCGGACTGGCCGGTGAAGGCTTCGGCGACGTGGAACGGCTGCGACAGGAAGCGCTCGATCTTGCGCGCGCGCGCAACGACCAGTTTGTCGTCTTCCGACAGCTCGTCCATGCCGAGGATGGCGATGATGTCCTGCAGCGCCTTGTAGCGTTGCAACGTCTCCTGGACTTTGCGCGCGGTGTCGTAGTGCTCTTGACCGAGAATGTTCGGATCGAGAATGCGCGAGGTGGAGTCGAGCGGATCGACGGCGGGATAGATCCCCTTCGCGGCGATATCGCGCGACAGCACCGTAGTTGCGTCCAAGTGCGCGAACGAGGTGGCCGGCGCGGGGTCGGTCAAGTCGTCGGCCGGAACGTAGATCGCCTGCACCGAGGTGATGGAGCCTTTGGTGGTCGAGGTGATGCGCTCCTGCATCTGGCCCATCTCGGTCGCCAGGGTCGGCTGATAGCCGACCGCGGACGGAATACGTCCGAGCAGCGCCGACACTTCCGAGCCGGCCTGGGTGAAGCGGAACACGTTGTCGACGAAGAACAAGATGTCCTTGCCCTGATCGCGGAAATGCTCGGCGATAGTCAGGCCCGAAAGCGCCACCCGCGCCCGCGCGCCCGGCGGCTCGTTCATCTGGCCGAACACCAGCGCGCAGCGCGAGCCTTGGCCGCCGCCCTGCTTGTTGACGCCGGACTCGATCATCTCGTGATAAAGATCGTTGCCCTCGCGCGTGCGCTCGCCCACGCCCGCAAACACCGAATAGCCGCCGTACGCTTTCGCGATGTTGTTGATCAGCTCTTGAATCAGCACCGTCTTGCCAACGCCGGCGCCGCCGAACAGGCCGATCTTGCCGCCCTTCGAGTACGGGCAAAGCAAATCGACGACCTTGATGCCGGTGACGAGAATTTCCGGCAACGGCTTTTGATCCACGAAGGCCGGCGCCGGTTGGTGGATGGCGCGCTTGGCCGTCGTCTTCACCGGACCGGCTTCGTCGACAGGCTCGCCGATGACGTTCAGAATGCGGCCGAGAGTCTCCTCGCCCACCGGCACCGCGATCGGGCCGCCGGTGTCGGCGACTTCCTGACCGCGGACGAGACCGTCGGTGGCGTCCATGGCGATGGTGCGCACCGTGTTCTCGCCGAGATGGGTCGCGACCTCGAGCACCAGACGATTGCCCTTATTGGTTGTCTCGAGCGCATTGTAGATGTCGGGCAGATCGCCGTCGAACTCGACGTCGACAACAGCGCCGATCACCTGCGCCACGCGGCCTTTCATAGGTTTCGTCATTTCACTCTTCCTCGTCCGTTCCTTGTAGCCCGCGCGGGCCTTCGTTCTAGTTCAACAAACGCGCTGCAATCACGCCCGCGGCTACCGCCAGAAATGGCGCTATGATCAGGGCGAGGCGGGCTGCGCGTTTCACTTAACCTTCGACCGCCAGCTCAACCGGAATGTTGCCGCGCGTGGCCTTCGAATACGGGCACATCTGGTGCGCCGCTTCGATCAGCTCCTGCACCTGCGCGCGCTCCAGGCCGGGCACGGCGAGGGTCAGTTTGGCGGAGAGGCCCAAACCGCCCTCCTCGCGGCCGATCCCGACTTCGCAGGTCACGACGGCTTTGGAGGCGTCGAGTTTCTTCTGGCCAGCGATGAACAGCACTGCGCCGTTGAAGCAATTGGCCCAGCCGAGCGCGAACAATTGCTCTGGGTTCGTGCCCTCGCCCGAGCCGCCCAGGCCTTTCGAGTGCTCGGTGTGAATCCAGAGGCCGCCTTCCTCGAGCGCAATCTTGCCGCCGTTGCGGCCGCCCTTGGAAATCGCCTTCGTCTTGTAAAGCGTGTCAGCCATCACAGCGCCTCCGCACCGGAAATGATTTCGATGAGTTCTTTGGTGATGTTGGCCTGGCGCTGGCGGTTGTAGCGCAGCGTCAGCTTCTTGATCAGGTCGCCGGCGTTGCGCGTGGCGTTGTCCGTCGCCGTCATTTGCGCGCCGTAGAAGCCCGCCTGGTTCTCCAACAGCGCCTGCAGGATCTGGCCGTTGAGATAGCGCGGCAGCAGCGCCTCGAGAATTTCTTCTTCGTTGGGCTCGTATTCGTAGACCGCGCCCTTCAGATCCGGCGGCGTGACGCCCTCCGGCGCCCGCGCCGGGATCAGCTGCAGCGCCGTCGGCACTTGGCTGATCACCGACTTGAAGCGCGAGAAGAACAGCGTCGCCACGTCGAACGCGCCTTCCGCGAACAATTCCAGGATTGCCTCGCTGACGACATTGGCGGCGTTGGCGTCGACGTTCCGGAACGTCGACAGATCGACGTACTTGACGATCTTGTCGCCGTGCAGGCGCTTCAGCTGATCGCGCCCCTTCTTGCCGACGGCGAGAATCTTCACCGTCTTGCCCGCCGCTTCGAGCTCGCTGATCCGCTCGCGCGCGGCGCGCACGATCTGGGTGTTGAAGCCGCCGCAGAGGCCGCGCTCGCTTGTCATCACGACGACGAGATGCACCTGGTCGCGTCCCGAGCCGCGCAGCAGCGCCGGCGCGCTCTCCCCCGACACCGCTGATGCAAGATTGGCGATCACCCGCGCCATGCGGTCCGCATAGGGACGCGCCGCTTCAGCCTGGCTTTGCGCGCGCTTGAGCTTCGCGGCCGCCACCATCTGGATCGCCTTGGTGATCTTCTGCGTGGACTTCACGCTCGCGATCCGGTTGCGGAATTCTTTTAGGCTCGGCATCGGTTATTCCGCGTTCAGAAAGCAGGACGTGATGCCCTGCGCGTTGTGGGTCAGCGTCGCGGTGCGGCCTTCCGGGATCTCGTACACGGCGGTGTCCTGGATCGTCAGCGTGAAGCGCGGTCCGCTGACCTGGCAGGTTAGGCCGTTGGCCACCGGACCGGTGCAAGTGGAGCCTGCTGGCGCGGTGACCGAGATGCCGACCGGCGGCTCCGTCTCATCGCCCGGCGAGAGCAGCTCCGTGTAGATTTCCGGAATTGCTTCCAGGCCGTCGTAATTGGTTGACGGCGCGCACGGCGTGGTGCTGACTTGCGCGGTCTGCTGACCGCCGCCAGCGCCGCCTTGGCCCTGGCCGCACGCCACGAGTGCGGCGGCGCAAGCGATGAAGAGGATGCGCTTCATGCGTGGCTCTTAGGCGAACGACGCCGAGAATTCGTCGAGCGCGGCTTTGATCTTGTCCTCGATGCCGTCCTTGCCGATGTCCTTCTTATCAACGATGGCTTTGAGAAGGTCGGCCTTCTTCGCGCGCAGGAACGCCACCAGATCTTTCTCGAACCGGCCCACATCGCTGACCGCGACCTTGTCGAGATAGCCGCGCGTGCCGGCGTAGATCAGCACCACCTGCTCCTCGACCGGCGACGGCGAGAATTGCGGCTGCTTCAAGAGTTCCGTGAGGCGCGCGCCGCGATTGAGCAGACGCTGCGTCGAGGCGTCGAGGTCGGAGCCGAACTTCGCGAATGCCGCCATTTCGCGGTACTGCGCGAGTTCGCCCTTCAACGGGCCGGCGACTTGCTTCATCGCTTTGATCTGCGCGTTGCCGCCGACGCGCGACACCGAGATGCCGACGTTGAGCGCCGGACGGATGCCCTGGAAGAAGAGATCCGTTTCCAGGAAGATCTGACCGTCGGTGATCGAGATGACGTTGGTCGGGATGTAGGCCGAGACGTCATTGGCCTGGGTTTCGATGATCGGCAGCGCCGTCAGCGACCCCGACTTGGAGTCCTCGTTGAGCTTCGCCGCACGCTCGAGCAGGCGGGAGTGCAGATAGAAGACATCGCCCGGATAGGCCTCGCGGCCCGGCGGCCGGCGCAGCAGCAGCGACATCTGGCGGTAGGCGACGGCCTGCTTGGACAAGTCGTCGTAGATGATCAGCGCGTGCATGCCATTGTCGCGGAAGTACTCGCCCATGGCGCAACCCGCCATCGGCGCAAGATACTGCAGCGGCGCCGCCTCCGAAGCCGTCGCAGCGACGATGATCGAGTACGAAAGGGCGCCCTTGTCTTCGAGCGTCTTCACGAGCTGCGCAACGGTCGACCGCTTCTGGCCAACGACGACATACACGCAATAGAGTTTTTCGCTTTCCGGCGCGCCGCGCTCGTGCGCGTCCTTCTGATAGAGGATGGCGTCGACGGCGACGGCGGTCTTGCCGGTTTGACGGTCGCCGATGATGAGTTCGCGCTGGCCGCGGCCGATTGGGATCAGCGCGTCGATCGCCTTGATCCCGGTCTGCATCGGCTCGTGCACCGACTTGCGCGGAATGATGCCCGGCGCCTTCACGTCGACGGTGCGGCGCTCTGTGGTCTTGATCGGGCCTTTGCCGTCGATCGGGTTGCCGAGCGCGTCGACCACGCGGCCGAGCAGCGCCTTGCCGACGGGAACGTCGACGATCTCGCCGAGCCGCTTGACGGTGTCGCCTTCCTTCAAGCCGCGGTCGTCGCCGAAGATCACGATGCCGACGTTGTCGCGCTCGAGATTGAGCGCCATGCCGCGCACGCCGCCCGGGAACTCGACCATTTCGCCAGCCTGGACGTTTTCCAGGCCGTAGACGCGGGCGATGCCGTCGCCGACCGACAGCACGCGGCCCACTTCTGCGACCTTCGCCTCGGCTCCGAAGCCTTTGATCTGTTCCTTGAGGATGGCGGAGATTTCAGCGGCGCGAACGTCCATGTTTCATACCCCTCAGGCGGATTTCAGCGCGAGACGCAGCGCGTCCAGCTTGGATTTGATGGAAGCGTCGAACTGGCGCGAGCCGACGCGAACGACGAACCCGCCGATCAGGCTGTCGTCGACGCTGGTTTCGGCCTCGACCTTGGCCCCGAGCGTCTTGCCCAGACCGTCGACGATGGCGGACGTTTCGGCCGCGCTGAGCGGGCGGGCCGACACGATTTGAACTTGGCGGGCGCCGCGATCGCTGGCGACCAGCGCGCGGTAGCTGGCGACGATGGCCGGCAGTTCGGCCGCGCGGCGATTCTGGGCGGCGACGCCAATCAGCTTGCGGCCAAGATCGCTGACGCCGAGCTTGGCGGCGACGGCGGTCAGCCCGCGCGCCTTCTCCTCGGGGTCGATCAGCGGCGACCGGGCGGCTTCGCGCAGCTCCGGGCTTTCCTTCCAGGCGGCCATGAACTTGGCGAAGTCCTGCTCGACTGCATCTAAAGCCTTGGCGTCCTTAGCTAAATCGAACACGGCCTGGGCGTAGCGCCCCGCAGCCTCAGAAGCCTCGCCCTCGAACCTGTCGGCCACGTCTGTCTCGCTGGTTCCGCGCTGACGGCCTTCCGGACCGCCCGCTGCTGTGATGACGCCGCTTGGGGAAATCCCAAACGCCACGAGGCCGCTGCGGACCAGCCGCGCGGACCTCTCTGACGCGCGCGCGAAGTACCACGGTGCGTTCCGGCTTGACAACCGGTCGCCGGGGCGGCGGATCAGCGACAAAAGAGCCTGTTCTGGGCGGGGGAAATGCTCACATGACCGATGCTCCTGCGCCCGCGCAGACCAGCCATGACGTATCGCCTGCAAAAATGCGCCAAGTGGTGGCCGCATCCGCGGCGGGCACTGTGTTCGAGTGGTACGATTTCTTCGTCTATGGCGCGCTGGCCTCGGTCATCTCGCCGATCTTCTTCGCCGGGCTGCCGGACGCGCAGGCGTTCGTGTTCACGTTGCTCACCTTCGCGGTTGGCTTCATCGTGCGCCCGATCGGCGCGCTGGTCTTCGGCAAGATCGGCGACTCCACGGGCCGCAAGGGCGCCTTCCTCATCACCATCACCATCATGGGGGTCGCGACGTTCGCCATCGGCCTTCTGCCGACCGCCGAAGCGATCGGCGTCTGGGCGCCTATTCTGTTGGTGACGTGCCGCGTGCTTCAAGGCTTCGCGCTTGGCGGCGAGTATGGCGGCGCGGCGATCTACGTCGCCGAACATGCCGCGCACAACAAGCGCGGCGCGTCGACAGGGTGGATTCAGATCTCCGCCGCGTTCGGTCTGATCGGCGCGCTCGCGGTGGTCTTCGTCACGCGCGCCACGATCGGCGAAGACGCGTTCAAGGCCTGGGGCTGGCGCATTCCATTTCTGTTGTCGATCGGACTGTTGGCGATCTCAGTGTGGATCCGACTCCAGCTGGAAGAGAGCCCCGCCTTCAAGCAGCTGCAAGCCGAGGGCCGCGTTTCCAAGCGCGCCTACGCCGAGAGCTTCTTCGAGTGGCGCAATTTGCGCATCGTCCTGCTGGCGCTGTTCGGCATCATGATGGCGCAAGGCGTCGTCTGGTACACCGGGTTCTTCTATTCGCAATTCTATCTCGAGCGGATCCTCAAGATCGATTCCAAGACCGTAAACTTCGTGATGATGAGCGTCGTGCTGATCTCAGCGCCGCTCTATTGGGTGTTTGGCGCGATCTCCGACCGCGTCGGCAGAAAGCCGGTCATGCTGTTCGGCATGCTGTTGATGCTGGCGCTTTATTTTCCCGGCTTCCATCTGCTGACGCGCGTCGGCAATCCCGCGCTCGCCGAGGCGACCAGCACATCCCCGGTGATCGTCGTCGCCGATCCCGCGGATTGCAGTTTCCAACTCGACTTGACCGGCGGCGCCCGCCTGTTTGCGACGTCATGCGACATCGCCAAGGGCGTGCTGGCCAGCGCCGGCGTCAGCTACACCACGCAAGCCGCTCCGCCTGGCGCGCTCGCGCAGATTCGCGTCGGCGACGCGATCGTTCAGAGCGTTGACGCCACCAACCGCCCGATGGCCGAGGTGCGGGACGCCCGCACTGACGTCGAGACCCGGGTTCGCGCCGCCCTAACCGGCGCGGGGTATCCGAGCGCCGCCGACCCCAAGCAGACCAATCTGCCCGCTGTGATCGGCGTTCTGCTCCTGATGGCGCTCGCGGCGACCGCGCTTTATGGCCCCCAGGCCGCCGCCCTTGTCGAGCTCTTTCCCACGCGCATCCGCTACACCGCGATGTCGCTGCCTTATCACGTAGGCACCGGCTGGTTCGGCGGCCTATTGCCAGCGACTGTCTTCGCCATCAACACCGCAACCGGCACCATTTATCAGGGGCTGTGGTTTCCCGTGATTTGCACGGCCATCGCGGCCACGGTGGCGTTGGTCTTCTTGCCCGAAACCAAGGATCGCGACATCCACGCTTGAGTGGGCGCCTCTGGTTATTCACGCATTCACCAGCTTTCTGAACGAGAGCTTAAACGTGCTCGTGTACCGTCCTTCACATGACGGCGATCCCCCACGCCGCCTTGGCCCTCACCAGCGCCCTTGACCGCTTCGGGGACGCACGTTCGCGGATGCTCGAAGCGGTCACTGGCGCCGGTGATGCGGACATAGGCGCTGCGCTCGCCGACATGGCGGCCGCGAAGGCGCAGGTGAAGGCCGGCATCGCGGTGATCCGACTTTCCGACGACATGTTGGCGGCGCTGCTAGACATCGGCCAACAACCGCCGCGCTGAGTTTTCGGCGTCCGCGTCGGCGTCGTAGGTCCCGCGACCGCTGTCTGTTGGCAGTCGAAGCGCGTCCCGCCCTTCCCGCGCCCGCGCCGATCTTCTAAACCTCCCTCGACTCTGTTCGGGGATCGTTTCGCATGGATTGGGAAATTGGGCCGCTCTTGGCCGACCCAAGCGCGTGGGCCGCGCTGATCACGCTCGTGGTCATGGAGGTCGTGCTCGGCATCGACAACCTGATCTTCATTTCGATCCTCACCAACAAGCTGCCGGAACATCAGCGCGCGCAAGCGCGCCGCATCGGCATCGGCCTGGCGCTGGTGATGCGCCTTGTCTTGTTGTCGACCATCGCCATCATCGTCACGCTGGTGAACCCTGTGTTCGACCTGGGCTGGTCCGGCGGGACCGACAGCCACGGCAACCCGACGTTCGAGACAGCCTTCTCCTGGCGCGACATTATCCTGATCGCGGGCGGTCTTTTCCTGGTCTGGAAAGCCACCAAGGAAATCCACCACACCGTCGATCCGACGCCGACGCACGACGTGCTCGACAAGAAGGCGATCGTCGCCGCCAATTTCGGCGCGACGATCTTCCAGATCATCCTGCTCGATCTCGTGTTCTCGATCGACTCGATTCTGACCGCGGTGGGCATGACCGACCACGTGCCGATCATGGTGGTCGCGGTGATTATCGCCGTGACCGTGATGATGCTCGCCGCCGATCCGGTGGCGAACTTCATTCACAAGAATCCCACGGTCGTGATGCTGGCGCTGGGCTTCTTGTTGATGATCGGCATGGTGCTGATCGCGGAAGGCTTCGGCATGCATGTGCCGAAGGGCTACATCTACGCGGCGATGGCGTTCTCGGCGCTGGTCGAAGGACTGAACATGCTCTCGCGCAACGCCGCGATAAAGAAGGCGGCGGCCGCAGCCGCGCAAAAGGCGCCGCCATCCGGCGCGCAATGAGGAGAACCCCGATGCGGTCAGTTCCGATTTTGGCGGCGGCGCTGGCGCTCGCCGCGTGCGCCGTTGGGCCGGCCGCGCAGGTCGCGACCTCGACGCTTGTCGCCGCCGACGCTGCGACGTCGCTCACGCTCGAACGGCTGACGCTGACGCGCAGTGTTCAGGCCGCGCGCGAGGACGGCATGGACCCGCTCGTCACCCTCGCGCTCGGCCACGCCGACGGCCGTACGCTGAGCTTCATCGAAGCCAACCACGCCGAGACGCATCTGCGCGCGCAAGCCGCGGATGGACCGCTGGCGCAGGTGATGGGGCTCAACGCCGGCGAAACGCCCACTCTCTACACCGCCAACGCACAAGCCAGTCGCGGCGCGCCGTTCCTGTGCGGACCGGAAGGCCCGCACGCCATCGGCATGTTCGAATCGGCGGACGGCCACGTGCGCATTGTCGGGCTGAAACAGGAATTCGAGTTCGAGACGTTGCTGGACGGCACGATCTCTGCGCTCCCCTACAGCCCTGACCAGGTGTGTGCGCGGCTCAGTTTCCGGCGCAATTGAGGTGGCCGTTTACGCGCTCGCGCAGCTGCGCATCCACGACCGCGAGCGCTATGGCCGTTACATGGCGCGATTCATGGACGTGTTCAGTAAGTTCAACGGCCGCGTGCTGGCGGCCGATGACGAGCCAGTCGTGGTCGAGGGAGACTGGGGCGGCCGCAACAAGGCGGTGCTGTTGCAATTTCCCGACGCGGCTTCGTTTCACGCGTTCGCCGATTCGCCCGAGTACGCTGAGATCGCCAAGGACCGCAAAGCCGGCGCCGACGCGCTCATCCTCCTGATTCAGGGCTTCTGATGCGCGACCTCACGCAAGGCTCGATCACGGCGCACCTGCTGGGCATGGCCATGTTCATCGGGCTGTCGATGGTGTTCCAGACGATGTACTTCATCGTCGACCTCTATTTCGTTTCGCGCCTCGGCAACGCCGCGGTCGCGGGCGTCAGCGCATCCGGCAACGTGTTTTTCCTGGCGCTGGCGGCTTCGCAATTGATCAGCATCGGCGTGATGGCGCTGGTGGCGCAAGCGATCGGCCGCAAGGACGACGCGGCGGCGAACCTCTACTCCGACCAGGCGATCTCGATGTCGCTCCTGTTCGGCGCGGCGATGCTAGCGCTAGGCTACACGTTCGGCGGCATTGGCGTCGACGCGCTGACCGCCGACGCCGCAAGCGCCGCAGCGGGGCGCGCCTATCTCTTCGCGTTTCTCCCCTCGCTCGCGCTGATGTTTCCGATCTCGGCGATGGTCTCGTCGCTGCGCGGCGCCGGCGTGACGATGCCGACCATGTTTCTGCAGACGGCGACGATCCTGATCAACGCACTGCTGGCGCCGGTGTTGATCGCGGGTTGGGGCACCGGCGTCGCCTTCGGCGTAGCGGGCGCGGGTTGGGCGTCGAGCATCGCCTCTGCGATCGGCTTGCTCGGCCTCGTGCTGATGTTTCCAAGGGTGCAATCGTATCTGCGGCTGCACGTCTCGACGCTTGGGCCGATATTCGACGCGTGGCGCAAGATCATCTTCGTCGGCCTACCGAGCGCGCTCGAGTTTCTGCTGATGTTCGTCATCTTCGTGGTCATCTACATCGTCGTCCGCCCCTTCGGCGCCGAGGCGCAGGCTGGGTTCGGCATCGGCGGACGCATCATGCAGTCAATCTTTCTGCCGGCGATGGCGGTGGCTTGGGCCGCCGCGCCGATCGCGGGACAGAATTTCGGCGCCGGCCGCTACGACCGCGTGCGCGAGACCTTCCGGCAGACCGCCCTCATCGGCTCCGGCATCATGCTGACGCTAAGCGTGCTTTGCCACATCGCGCCCGGCGCCATGGCGCGGCCGTTCACGGACGATCCCGCCGTGCTCGCGATCTCGAACGAGTATCTGCAGATCGTCTCCTGGAACTTCGTGTTCGCCGGCCTCTCCATGGCGGCGGCGAGCATGTTCCAGGGCATGGGCGACACCCGCCCGTCTCTGCTCGCCAGCGCTACACGCACTATCACCTTCGTCGCGCCGGCGTTGTGGCTTTCGACGCAGTCGTGGTTCGAGCTGGTCGATGTCTGGTACCTGTCCGTCGGTTCGGTGATCGCGCAATGCGCTGTGGCGATGTGGCTCTTGCAGCGCACGTTCCGGCGCAAGCTCACGGGACCGCCGCCAGCCGCTCCTATTGCGGCGGCGGCAAGCTGAGCGAAGCTTGGCCGAACGCGTAGCGCCAGCCATCGGGCGTGCGCACGTAGGTGTCGCTGAACCAGAGCCGGCGATCGAACGGACCGTCGGGTCCCACGCCCTTGAGCCAGAGCAACGCCGTGACGATCGCGACGTCTTCGCCGTAGAGACGCACGGTCTGCGTGCCCTCTTCCTCGACCTGATGTTCGTAGACGAACTCTTCCTCGCGCGCCGAGCGCAACAGGTCTTCGCGGGTGAACACGGTTCCGCGGCCGACAACGAGGATCATGTCCGGATGCAGAATGCGCGCCATCGTTTCGGCGTCGTTGCGTTCGACGGCGGCCTGATATTCGGTGTCGAGCGCGGCGACGAGGGCGCGATCGTCCTGCGGACATGCGGAAGCGAGGCTGGTCATGAGCAAGGCTCCGAGCGCCGCGGCCGTGCCGCGCGCCAAGGTGAGGAAGGACATGCGTTGAAGCTCCGAACCGTTCGCGGAGCTTCGCCCAACGCGCCGCGCCCTGCTCGCCATTTCCGGACTTTGAAGGCGCCCGCGGCGTGACTATGCTTGCGCTCGATGCAACTCACCGGCCCCCTCTGCCGCGCCGCGCGCTCTTTGGTGCAATGGCCGCGGACGCAGCTTTCGAGCGAATCCGGCGTGCCCAAGTCCGCGATCCGGGCGTTCGAGCGGGGCGATGTCGACCCGGGCGAAGCCGCCAAGGTCTCGCTGAAGCGCGCGCTCGAGGCGGCGGGCGCGGTGTTTCTCGATGAAGATCGTCTCGGCGCCGGCGTTCGACTTCGCTTCACGTCGCGTGACGTGAAACAAATTCAGCGTCTCGAAGGCGAAGGCGGCGCTGTCGGCGAGGATGACGTCTAAATTAGAACTTCGAATAACCGCCGTCGATCAGGATGGCGTCGCCGTTGTGGAAGCGCGACGCGTCGCTGGCGAGATAGACGGCGATGCCGCCGAACTCTTCTGGTTCGCCCCAGCGCCGGTATGGCACGCGCGAGATGACGTTCTTGGCGAACGCCTCGTTCTCTTGCGCCGCGCCCGTCATGTCGGTCGCAATCCAGCCCGGCAGGATCGCATTGGCGCGCACGCCGTAACGCGCGAACTCCACCGCGATGCCGTTGGTGACCGCGATCACGGCGGCCTTCGAGGCGCTATAGTCCTGATTGCG
The DNA here is from genome assembly GCA_050182055.1 of Hyphomonadaceae bacterium. Taxonomy (GTDB): domain Bacteria; phylum Pseudomonadota; class Alphaproteobacteria; order Caulobacterales; family Aquidulcibacteraceae; genus Vitreimonas. Next base: position 233,216 of record JBFXCP010000003.1, on the reverse strand, counting down.
CGGCGAACCCCAGAGAGCGCCCATGCTGGCGACGGTCACAATCGAACCGCCGGGATCGCCAGCCTCAGCGCGCGCCTTCATGTGCCGGCACGCCTCGCGCAGCGTGACGATCACGCCTTCGAGATTGATCGACATGAGGCGGTGATAGTCAGCGCCGCCAATCTCGAGAAAGCTCTTCCAGCGATTGCTGACGCCAGCGTTGGCAAAGCATGCATCGATGCGGCCGAACGCCGCCAGCGCCGCATTGAAGCCCGCGACGATATCGGCTTCCTTCGAGACGTCGACTGCGCGCGCGTTCACCTTCGTGCCATGCGCCTTCAACCGTTCGAGCGCCCGCGCGTTCTTCTCCGCGTTCGTGCCCCAAATCTCCACGCTGGCGCCCGCCTGCGCCAACGCTTCCGCCATACCAAGTCCAATGCCGCCGTTTCCACCGGTGACGAGCGCGACTTTGCCGGTGAGATCGAAGGGTGCGTACGTCACGTGGTCAATCGCCCGACCGCACGCGGGTGATGAATGGGCTGACGCGGCGTTCGACGGTCGACGCATATTCGAAGAGTTGTCCGCGCCGCAGGGTGTCGATGGCGCGCTCGTATGTTTCGACCGCTTGGCGATACCGTTCCAGCTTCGCCGCGCCGTCGAGGCGGTCGCCGATCCGTTCCTGCACCGTGCCGATATTGTAGAGCACCACGCCGGCATTCTGGGGCTGCGCTTCCGGCGTCACCACCTCGAGGATATCGCGGAACGTGCGCTCCGCCGCTTCCAGATCGGCCACCGAGCGGTCTCCGCGCACCTGTGCGAGCCAGACGAGCGCGGTGGCGAGATTGTTCTGCACCGTGGCCCAGTCCTGCGCATGATCGGCGCGCGTGAAGACCTCGAGCGCGGCGCGATACGCGGTCGTTGCACGCTCCAGCATCGCCGCGTCGCGGGCGCGTATGCCGCGGAACGAATACGTTGCGCCAACACCGGCTGTCGATTCCGCCCATCCCCGCGGATCGGCGGCGCGCGTGCGCACTTGCAGCGCGAGCAGATACGCGGCTTCAGCCTCCGCGAAGCGATCGTCCCGGAAGAGCGCATCGCCGATCAGATTTTGTGTCGCCGCCCAGTCCTCTGGCCGCTCCGTGCGCGGCGCAAGGCCGAGCACCTCGCCGTTCAACTTCGACAGCGCCGTATCGATGACGCCACCATCGCAGTAGGCCTGCGCCTCGCTGAAGCGATAGCGCCACAGCAGCACCGTATCTCCGCTCGGCAGGCCTGTGGCTGCTTCCGCGTAGAGTCGGGTGGCGCCGGAATAATCTCCGCGCAGCGATGCAAGATCGCCGCGGCGCGCGATGGTCGCCGAGAGTCGGCGCCGGCCTTCATCCACTTGCGATCGCTGGCCTTCGGCGGCGCGGGCGAGCAAGACGTCTGCGCCGTCGAGATCGCCTGCGTCCACGGCTTGCTGCGCTTGCGTGAGCAGCGCGGCGATGGCCGGATCGCTGCCGGCGCGCAATTCCTCGATCTGCGCCTGCATATCGGCGAGTTGATTGGCGATGTCGTCGATGCGCGCGACGGCGGTCTGTAGATCGAAGCGGCCGTTGCTGAGGCCGAGCCGCTGCGCGACCGCGACCAGCGCTTGCTGCGACACTTGATAATTGCGCGCCGCGCGCGCCGCTTGCGCCTCCAGCGCGTCCCACTGGGCTTGGGTCACACCGGCCGAGCGCATGTCCGCCGGCACCGGCGACGCCGCTACGGGCGCGGCGCACATCGCCACGAGCGCCAGAGCGGCCACAAGTCTCTTCATGCCTACCCCACTACCTGCGGCAGCCAATCACAGGAAGCTGTACGGGTCCACATCGATCTGCACGCGCACGGCGCTGTGCAGCTTTACGCGTTCGGTCCACGCCGCGAGGAAGGCGCTGACGTCGATGCCGCGATCGGCCCGGATGAGGAAACGCCGCCGGTGCATGCCGCGGATCACCGAGAGCGGCGCCGGCGCAGGCCCCCACAATTCCAGCCCTTCGACATTGGGCGCCTTCTCGCCCATGAGCTTGGCCTGATCGTTGGCCAATTGCTCGTTCGGCGCGGAGACGATCACGGCCGCGAGGCGTCCGTACGGCGGCATGCGGCTGGCCTCGCGTTCGGCGATCTCGGCGGCGAAGAACGCGTCGCGATCGTGCGCCAGCAGCGCTTGCATCACCGGCTCGTCCGGCGCGTAGGTCTGGATGAGCGCCCTGCCCTTCTTTTCGTGGCGGCCCGCGCGACCGGCGACCTGGCTGATCAGCTGGAACGTGCGTTCGCCCGCGCGCAGATCGCCGCCCTTCAAACCGAGATCGGCGTCGACGACGCCAACGAAAGTGAGGTTCGGGAAGTTGTGGCCCTTGGCGACGATTTGCGTGCCGATCAGGATGTCGATCTCATGCGCTTCCATGCGCGCGACCAGATCGCGAACCGCTTCGCCGTTGGGCGTGGTGTCGGACGAGAAAATCTCGATGCGCGCTTCGGGAAAGAACGCGCGCACTTCCTCTTCAATCCGCTCGACGCCTGGACCGATCGAGGTGAACGAATCCGGCGTGAGGCACTCGGGACATTCTTTCGGCTTCGGCATCGAGAAGCCGGTGAGGTGACAGATCAGCCGGCCTGAATAGCGGTGCTCAACGAGCCATGAATCCGTCTCCGGCGATTTCATGCGATGGCCGCAGGCGCGGCAGAGCGTGAGCGGCGCGTAGCCGCGCCGGTTCATATAGAAGAGCGCCTGTTCGCCGCGCAGCAACGCTTCCGCCGCGCCGCGGATCAATCGAGGCGAGAGCCAGCGGCCCTTCTCCGGCGCATCGATCTTGAGATCGACTAATTCAACGTCCGGCAGTTCCGCCGCGCCGTGGCGCGAGGGCAGCTGCACGTGCGCGTAGCGGCCGGATTGCGCGTTCACCAGCGTCTCCAGCGATGGCGTCGCGCTGGCGAGGATCACGCCGCATTGGCCAAGTTTCGCCCGCGCCACGGCGAGATCGCGGGCATGATAGATGACGCCGTCTTCCTGCTTGTACGAGGAATCGTGCTCTTCATCGATGACGATGAGCTTCAAGTCCGGATACGGCAGGAAGAGCGCCGAGCGCGCGCCGACGATGAGCCGCGCGCGGCCGCTCGCGATCTCGCGCCAGGCGCGGCGGCGTGCCTTGTGGGCAATGGCCGAGTGCCATTCCACCGGCGTCACGCCGAAGCGCGCCTCGAAGCGGCTCATCGCCGCCTGCGTTAGCGCGATTTCCGGCAACAGCACCAACACCTGCGCGCTGGGCGCACGTTTCAGCGTTTCAGCGATCGCTTCGAGATACACCTCTGTCTTGCCTGAGCCGGTCACGCCATCCAGCAGCGAGACGTGAAAGCCGCCCGCGCGCACATAGCCGCGCACCTTCTCTGCGGCGGCGTGCTGAATGTCGGAGAGCGTCTTGCCTTCGCGCGCGAGATCGGGGTTCGGGAACGGCGGGTCCTCGCTAATCTCCAGCTTCGTTAGCGCGCCGCAATCGACCAGCCCTTTGACCACCGCCGAGGACGTGTCGGCGCGGCGCGCCAGTTCAGCGGCGTTGACGTGTTCCTTGGCGGCTTCCTCAAGCACGCGCTTCCGCGCTTCGGTGATTTTCGGCGGCTGCTCGCCGGTGGGCGCCAACACAATGTGCGTTGGCGGCGGCAACAGCGCTTCGGGCGAGCGCACCACCATGCGCAGCAGATCGCCCGGGTTGCGCACCAGATATTTCGCCGACCACTCGATGAACTGGCGCGAAATCTCCGGCACCGGCGGGCCGGGCAACACCTCTTCGATGGCTTTCAGGTTCGCCGCGCCAGGATGCTCGCGCTCCACCGTCCAGACCACGCCGCGCACCAGTCGCGACCCGATGGGCGCGATCACGTGCATGCCGGGCTGAATATTGAACGACGACGGCGCGCGATAGTCGAACGGCTCCGGCAACGGCAGCGGGAAGAGCACCGCGACCTTGTCGAGCGTGTCGGCCTCATACTCCGCACCCTCCTCCGCCACCGCGAACAGCGGGCCGGCGGCCGGCGCAACGCGCTGGCGTTTCAGCGCCTCCATGGCGCGGCGGCGGGCGGTTGAGGTCATTGATGCTGAATCTAGGGCGTCGCGGGATTCGGTGGAAGCGCCCCGGTGTGGCAGGGCTGAGACTGAATCGGTCTTTACCTTCCTTTCTGACCGGTTCTTAGCCATGGCGCGGCAGGCTCCGCGTCATGTTCGCCAAGCTCCTGTCTCGGCTCACGCCGCTGCCGGCCAGCGCGCACGATCGCCTGTTCACGACGTTCGCGCCCGACGGCGCGCCGGCGCAGGTGCTGCATACCGTCTACCACCAGTATCGCGACGCGTTTCCCGATGAACGCGTCCCGCCGCAGCACACGCACTTTCGCGCCCTCGTGCGCCACATTCTGAGCGGCGACGGGTGGCGCGATCTTGAAGGCGCCGATCTGCGCCGCGTGAACTCGGCCTACATCTGCTGCTTCGAGCGCGCCGAAGCTTACGAGTTTCAGCTGGCGCTGTGGCGGATCGATCCGCCATTCCGAAAGCTCTTGATCGAGACGCGCGAACGGGTGGTGACGGAGCTGATGCCCATCGCCGCCGCTGAAAGCGCACGGCGCCTCCACTTTTCGCGCTGGAAGGAATGCCTGGCGACGCCGCTCGATATCCGGGCGCCCTCCCTGCTCGCCCTCCTGCGCCGCATGAGTCCAGACGATTGGCACGAGATCGTGCTGCACTGGGACTGGAACGCGGGCGTCACGGAGCTGGCGTGGATTACCGCGCAACGGACCTGCGATCGGGCGACGGCGCTCTTCGCGCTGTGCGCGGGCGCGCCCGGCGCGGTGGCGACGGGCCGCAGCGGGCGGCGTGGCGGCGATCATGCCGGGTTCGTGCGCGAGTTGGCGGCGCGGCTCGAGGGCGGGTTCTACCCCGTGGCGGAGATTGGCCTCCGGCTCACGATGCGGCAGCAGGCGCAGTTCGAGTGGGAACTGGCGGCGGCGCGCGCCACCGGCGAAAGCCCATGGCAAATACCTGCCGACCTCCTCGACTTCGAGGGCCGCGCGCATCGCCCGCGCTACGGCGTGAGCCATGGCCAAGCGCATTGGCACTACGAGTACTGGCTCGAACACATCGCGCCGCGCGCGAAGCGTTAAGCGGACATCAACGGCGCCATGCGCAGGCTGGCCGCGATGACCTACGCCGCCGACTTGCTCGCCGCCTGGATTGCGCATCTGCGCGACGAGCGGCGATTTGCGGCCAATTCCGTCGACGCGTACGCGCGCGATGCCGGCGCTTTTCTCGGCTTTCTGCACGGCCATCTCGGCGCGGGCGATGTGACGGCGCGCGACTTGGCCGAACTCGAACCGCGCGATCTGCGCGCTTACCTCGCGCATCGCCGGCAAGGCGTCGACGCGCTTTCGGACCGCTCGATTTCGCGCGCCTTGGCTGCGATCCGCGGCTTCTTCCGCTATCTCGAACGCCGGCACGGCGTGACAAACGCGCGCCTTGCTCTGGTGCGCGGCCCCAAACTCAAGCGTTCGCTACCGCGCCCGGTTTCGGAAGCCGCCGCGCGCGATCTGATCGCCGAGGCCGAGGACGCCGCGGCCGCCGCATGGATCGGCGCGCGCGATGCGGCGCTGGTGACATTGCTCTACGCCGCAGGCTTGCGCATCTCCGAGGCGCTGGCGCTCACCGGCGCAGACCGGCCGTTGGGCGAGACGCTGCGCGTGCGCGGCAAGGGCGGCAAGGAGCGGCTCGTGCCGGTGCTGCTGGCCGCGCGCGAGGCGGTGGAGCGCTATGCGGCGCTCTGTCCGTATGCGCCCGCGGCCGATGCGCCCCTCTTCCGCGCCGCACGCGGCGGAGCGATGTCGCCGCGCATGGCGCAGGCGGTGATGGCGGAGCTGCGCACGCGTTTGGGGTTGCCCGCGAGCGCCACGCCGCACGCTTTGCGGCACGCATTCGCGACGCATCTCTTGGCCAACGGCGCCGATCTGCGCGCGATCCAGGACTTGCTCGGACACGAATCGCTGTCGACGACTCAGAGCTACACCAGCGTCGAAGCGCAAAAAATTTTGCAGGCCTATCGCGCTGCGCATCCGCGCGCGTGACGTTTTTCGTATGCGCGCATCGCGCTGCGCGCCTTGATTATCAAGGCCCGCAGAGATTTCGCGAAGTACATTCGCTGTGTTGCGCGCGTGTGCTTCGAAGAACGCGCGCACATCTTCGCTGCAACACTTCGCAAACCAAATTCAGCGAGAACTCATCCTCGGAGAGTCAATCAACTCCCATCCAACAGCGTCCAACACACCAGTAAAAATGAGGAAACGAAAATGGCTAAGAAGGTAAAGAAGGCGGCCAAGAAGCCGGTCGCGAAGAAAGCCCGCAAGGTCGTCCGAAAGACGGCGAAGAAGACGGTCGCGAAGGCTGCGAAGCCGAAGGCCAAGAAGCCGGTCGCGAAGAAGGTCAAGGCGAAGGCCAAGCGCAAGACTGCGAAGAAGCCGGTTGCCGCTTCGATCTGACGAAGCAAAGGTAAGGGGGACGCTTCTCGAGCGTCCCCCTTCGCCGTTTCAGAGACCACATACCCAAAGGATCACATGCGCTCGCCGGTCATTCGCTGCCCCCGCTCCCGCTACGAACGCCGCCGCCTTTCGCGCCATTCTTTCAAACGCTGATCCTGCCGCCCTTTAGCGGCCCCCTCTCCCCCTTCGACATCGCTGGCGTTCCGCACTCTTGACGCAATGCGTTTGCCGGCTTACTTTGTGTTTCAAAGTTCACGGAGACGGACGATGACGCGCGATGACATGCTCGCGGACCTCGCCTACGCACGCACGCTTGCCGAGGAGGGCCGCCAGACCCCGCTGGTCGGCGGCGCTTTTTCGATCCTGTTCGGCGTGCTGCTGGCCGCCGCCTATTGCGCCCAGTACGCGGTGCTGGCCGGCTATCTGCCGAACGGCGCCATCGCCGTCATTTGGATCGGCTTTGGCGTGATCGCCGGCCTTGGCTGTCACCTCCTCAGCAAGCGGGTTCGCCAGCTGCCGGGCGGCGCATCGTTCCCCAACCAGGCCGACCGCTGGGTGTGGAACGGCGTCGCCATCGCCATCATGTGCGTGGTTGTCGGATCGATCGGGCGCGGCGTTCTCACCAACGACTTCACGGCGCCCAATGCGATCATGGCGGCGGGCTTCGGCATGTACGGCGTCGCGCTCTACACGACCGGCCGCCTCAGCGATCAGAAATGGCTCGAAGCGTTCGCCTGGATCGCATGGGCGGCGAGTCTGGTCCTTTGGTTCTTCCTCGACGAAACCTGGGCGTACCTGGTGGCGGCCGCCGCCAGCGTCACGGTGCTCATCGTCCCCGGCGTGCTGCTCCTGAAGCGCGAACCCTCGGCGATCGTGTGAGCACGTTCGATCACACTTCGATCGACGACGTGATCCACGGCCGCTTGCGGCTGGGGATCATGGCGTATCTGTCGACGGTCTCGCCTGCCCCGTTCGTGGAGCTCAAGGGCAAGGTGAACGCCACCGACGGCAATCTCTCGACGCACCTCTCCAAGCTCGAGGAAGCGGGCTACGTGCGCATCGAAAAGACGTTCCAGGGCAAGAAGCCGCTCACCCTGGTGCACCTGACCAAACAAGGCCGTGCGGCCTGGATCGGGTACCTCAACCGGCTGCAGGCATTGCTGAACGCAGCCGAATAGGCCGGGCCGCGCGCGGCGCGTCCGGGGTTAATGGGGATGGCGTGTGGTGCGGCGCTCAACTCGAGTTGGGCGCGGGGCGCGCGGCGGGGCCGTAGAAGCTTTCGCGATCGATGGCGTGGGCGATCTCGATCGCCACGCCGCGCGCTTCGCCGAAGCGGGCGGCGACGATTTTGAGCGCGATCTTCGGCGCCTGCGCCAGCTTGCGCGCGAGCCGGCGCGCGGCGGGCGCTGGGTTTTCGATCAGCCGTTCGAGCGCGTCGAGCCGGTCGGCGAAGCGGATGTGGAACGGCTTGCGCTCGAGCCGCGCCTTCGCCAGCTGTGCGGCGCGCGCGGCGCGGGCGCGTTCGCGCCAGATCTCGCGCACCAGAAGCGGGGGACCGATCTGGCGCACGCGCGCACGTCCGCGCCGCAGCTTCGGCCACAGCCGCAGCCGCGGCAGGCGCTTGCCGGCGCGGGGCGCTGCGGGTGTTGCGGTGTTCGGGCGCGGGCGCGGGCGCGCCGGCGCATCGCTCAGCGTCACCGCGCGCGCGGCGATCAGCACCGCCTTGCGCGCCAAGCCCTCCAGCGCGCGCAGCCAGGCGCGCACATGGGCGCGCTCGCGCCGGTCGAGCGTGTCGAGCGGGGAGAGCGTTGCGCGCAACAGCGTCAGCGCGAGACGCAAAGCAGGCCAGAAACGGGAAAGCAGCGATTGGGACATGGCCGCGCAGTCTAAGTCCGCGCCGGACCCCGTCGGATAGATCGGGCTCTATCCCCGCAATTCTGGTTGCAGGTTGGAGCGCGCGGCTCTGCCGCGCATGCGGGCCGGAGGCCCGCGGTCCAACCTCCGCCGTTCAGTGCGCGTAGTGAGAAACATGCCGCCTGGAAGGCGGCGCTCCGGTTGAGGGTATGTTGGATTGTATCTGACTCTATCCCCGCAATTCTGGTTGCAGGTTGGAGCGCGGCGCTCCCGCGCCGCATGCGGGCCGGAGGCCCGCGGTCCAACCTCCGCCGTTCAGTGCGCGTAGTGAGAGACATGCCGCCTGGAAGGCGGCGCTCCGGTTGCGGGCGATGTTGGATTGACGCGATGGCTATCCACGTTGTGCGCCCCCTCTCCCTTGGGAGGAGGGTGGGGAGGAGGGGCGAACGACCGGGTGCGCTGGTTCGAGATTCCGCGCGCTGTTCTGCACCAGCGCGGCAGCTTAGCGCCCCTCACCCCTACCCCTCTCCCAAGGGAGAGGGAGGCTCAGCGCCCAGCGGGCGACGCCGGGGTATGGCGCCTGGCCGGTATCGGCGAAGCCGGATTTGGCGAGCGTGCGCGCGGCGTGCGCATCCTCTGCATCGAGGTGCGCGACAACGCGGCGCGCGCCGTTCGCCAGCGCCCACAGCGCCAAGGTGCGCACCGTCTCGCCGCCATAGCCGCGGCCGCGGAATTCCGGCAGCAGGCCGAACGCGAGTTCGACATCGCCCTCATCGTCGGGGCGGCCGATCAGCGCCGCAATGCCGACGAGGCGCGGCGGCGCGCGTTCGCCGCCGTTCGCAAGCAGCGCCCAGCCGTACCAGCCAACGCCGGCGGGATCGTGCGCGAGGTGTTCGGCGGCCCATTCGAGGCCCGGCGTGTCGAAGGGCGCGGGCGGCCACACCGGTTCGTGCGTCACCGCAATGGCGTTGAAGAAGGCGCTGCGGCTGCCCGCTTGCAGCGCAGCCAAGTCGCGATCGAGCGCCAAGAGCGCCAGGCGCTCCGCCGTGAGTATGAGCAAGACCGTCTCCCCTCGCTTGGCTCGGCGGCGAGCATGCCGCAGGCGCGGCCGATGCAAAGTGAGGAATAGGCAATCTCCACAGCGGCGCTGCGGTTGCCGACGTGACATTGCCTAGCTTGACGACAACGGCGCCAGGCCTCTTTACCGTCGAACAGTCATGTATTACCATCAACTCCAGAGGTATTACCATGACGACTGTCACCACCAAAGGCCAAGTGACGATCCCAAAGGCTGTGCGAGATCGGCTGGGCGTCAAGCCGGGCGACAAAGTCGCCTTCGACATGAGCGCCGATGGCCGGATCACGATCGCCAAAGCCAAGGGCAAGGCAAAACGCAGCCGCTTCGCCGCTCTGCGAGGGCAGGCAGGCAAAGGCCTGACCACCGACCAGATCATGGCGCTCACGCGCGGCACATGAGCGGCGTCTTCGTCGACACCAACGTCCTGCTGGACCTCGTGACCGACGATCCGCAATGGGCCGACTGGTCGGAGCACCAACTTGACGCCGCCGCCGTGCGCGGGGCGCTGCTCATCAACGACATCGTTTACGCAGAGCTCTCGGTTCGCTTTGCTTCAATCGAATCGCTCGATGCGTTCATCGCCGCCGCGGGGTTGGCGCTGACCTCCATGCCGCGCGCGGCGCTGTTTCTTGCAGCAAAGGCGTTTCACGCCTACCGCGGCGCCGGCGGCGCGCGAACCGGGGTTCTGCCGGATTTCTTCATTGGCGCGCACGCCGCGGTCGAAGGTCTGCCGCTGTTGACTCGCGATACCCAGCGCTACCGCAACTATTTCCCAAAGCTCGTGCTGATCGCGCCTTAGGCCTGCATGATCCAGTCGTCGACGCCTTTGGCGGCTTCGCGGATGGCTTCGGAGATTGTGGGGTGGGCGTGGCAGGTGCGGGCGATGTCTTCGGCGCTGGCGCCGAACTCCATAGCCACGCAGATCTCGCCCAGCATTTCGCCGACGCCCGCGCCCATCAGATGCGCGCCGACGACGCGCTTGGTGGCGGTCTCTTCCAGCACTTTCACCAGGCCGTCGGTCTGATGATTGGTGCGCGCGCGCGAGTTGGCCATCAGCGGGAATTTGCCGACTTTGTAGGCGCGGCCCTCGGCCTTCAGCTCTTCTTCCGTCTTGCCGACGCCGGCGACTTCGGGGTTGGTGTACACAACGCTCGGGATGACGTCGTAATTCACGTGGCCCCACTTGCCGGCGACGATCTGGGCGACGGCGATCCCCTCCTCTTCGGCCTTGTGCGCCAGCATCAAGCCGGTGGTGCAATCGCCGATGACATAGACGCCCTCGGCCGTGGTCTTCAGGTGATCGTTCGGGATGAAACCGCGCGGGTCGGTTTTGATGCCGACGGTTTCGAGGCCGAGGCCCTCGGTGAACGGCTTGCGGCCGATGGCGACGAGCACGACATCGGCGGCGATGGCGCGCGCTTGGCCGCCTTTCGCGGGTTCGATCGTCACGTCGAGGCCGCTGCGGAGTTTCTCGACGCCGGTGACCTTGTGGCCGAGTTCGAACTTCATGCCTTGCTTCTTCAGCGTGCGCTGGAAGGCCGTCGCGATCTCGGCGTCGACGCCAGGGGTGATGCGGTCGAGGAATTCGACCACGGTGACCTCTGCGCCAAGCCGGCGCCAGACCGAACCGAGTTCGAGGCCGATGACGCCGGCGCCGATGACGACCATGTGCTTGGGCACGCTCTTGAGCGCCAGCGCCCCGGTCGAGGTGACGACGCGCTCTTCGTCGATGTCCACGCCCGGCAGGCCCGCGGGCACGGAGCCGGTGGCGATGACGATGTTCCTGGTCTCCAGCGTCTGCTTGGCGCCGTCGGCGCCGGTGACGTCCACTTTGCCCTTGCCGGCGATGGCGCCGAAGCCTTTGACGTAATCGACCTTGTTCTTGCGCATCAGGAATTCGACGCCCTTGGTGAGGCCGTCGACGGCGTCGTCCTTCTGCTTCAGCATTTGCGCCAGATCGAGTTCGAGGCCGCTGATCTTGACGCCCATCGACGCGAACGTCTTGCCGGCCGCTTCGTAGTACTCGCTCGCGTGCAGAAGCGCCTTGGAGGGAATGCAGCCGACATTGAGGCAGGTGCCGCCGAGCTTGCCGCGGCTTTCGACGATCGCGGTCTTGAGACCCAGCTGGCCGGCGCGGATCGCGCAATTGTAGCCGCCGGGGCCGCCCCCGATGATGACGAGATCGTACGACATGAAAGCTCCGCGTGAGGCGTTGGCTGCAAATTTTGCGCGAACATAGTCGCGCGCCCGCGCCGATCAATCGGCGATTGCGCAGACCACCTAGCGCGCGGCGCGCTACTCCCCGCTGCCGGCGCGGCGGCGGACCCAGATCGTCCATCCGATCAGCAGGCCCGCGCAGGCCAGCATCGCCCAGCCGAACGCGTCGCCGATGCGGGAATAGATCGTGGGCCCGGGGCTAAAAATATCTTCCTGGGTGGTGAAGGCGGTCTGCGGACCGCTCATTGCCTCGGCGAGCACATGGCCGTAGGCGTCGGACACGGTGAGCGCGCCTTCGCGGGCGCTGCGGATGACGGCGTAGCCGTTCTCGACGCCGCGCAGCATCGCCATGCGGCTGTGCAGCCAGGCGTCTTCGCCGAAATCCCAGGCCGGCACGAGCATGGCGTGGACGCCGGCGTAGCGGCGCCCGAGCGCGGGGAAGTCCATGTCCTTGCAGATGGCCACGCCGTAGCGTTGGCCGCTGCGCTCGACGAGGAGGTCGCGGGCGCCGGGCGCGAAGTGCGACTCGAAGCCTGGGATCATGTGGCGCTTGTCGTAGGTCTGGCTTCCTGCGGGGCTGAAGACGTAGGCGCGGTTGAACCGCCCCTCCTCCGTCTCGTCGTCGACGCCGGCGATGAGCAGCACGTCGCGGCGGCGCGCGATCTCTTCGAGCTGCGCGATCGCCGCGCCGCGCTCGTCGGGCGGCAGGTGCGCGATCTTCTCCGGCGCCAGCACGATGCGGAAATCGGCGTCCGCGGCTTGTTCGATCTGCGTGGTGTATGCCGACCAGACGAGGCGCCAGTCCGCCGGGACGCCTTCGAACTGGTCGCCGGCGAGCAGCGCCACGCGGACCGGCTCGCCGCGCGGCGCCTCGATGCCGGGCCGCATCCAGCCGAACGCCAACGCAGCCGCGGCGAGCGCGACCGGCGCGGCGGCGCTCACGATCGCGCGCTTGGCGACGAGAAACGCAAACGCCGACGCAAACGCCGCGAGCACGAAGGTGATGGCCGGCGCGCCGCCGAGCGAAGCGACCTGGATCGCCGGCAGGAAATCCATCTGGCTGTAGGCGAGCGCGCCGGCAGAGCCATGCGGCGACACGGCGGCGATCAGCGTCTCCAGACCCGCCATCAGGGTCGGAAACACGAACGCCGCCGCCGGCGTCGGCAGCCGCCGCGCGGCGGCGCGCACCGCGAACATCATCGCCCCCCAGGTCAGCGCCTTGATCGCGCAGACGATGAGCGTGGGCGTAAGTCCGCTGAGCTCGAGGAAGTACGTGAACAGACCGCCCATCGAGAGCGCGCCGGCGATGGCGCCATAGGCGAAGGCGCCCACGCGCGTGGCGCCCATGACGGCGATCAACAGCGGGATCGGCGCGACCCAGGCCAGCAGCCAGAACGGCTCAAGCCCGTAGGAGAGCGCGAGCAAGCCGCCCGAGATCAGCGCGGCGACGACGCGACCGAACAGAAGCACCCTCGCCTCCTCACGCGTTCAGGCGCCCGGTTATGCGCCTTGGCGATCCCAATAGGCGCGGTCGGCGGCGTCGACGATGAAGATGAAGAGCCCCACGATCAGCACGACGCCGAGAATGCCGACCTGCGCTTCGGTTCCCTCGAGCCGTTGCGCCAGTTCGACCGGTTGGCGATAGGCGTTGATGTCGATGCTCCGCACCGTGGCGACGACGCCCCCTTCCGCCTGCTGCTGCGCCCACGCCCAGCGGCCGCCATAGAGCGCAAAGCCCAACAGCCAGGTCCAGAAGCCTTGCGTGCGGCGGATGAGGCGCACGCCCGAGATCAGAAAGAAGAGCCCTGCGCCGGCCCAGAGCCCAACGTCGAGCCAGCCATGCTGCGCTGCGCCTGCGTCCGCGGCGGCGTCCTGCACTTGCGGCGCGACGGTGAAGTTCAGCAACGCGGCGGCCACCGCGCCGGCCGCAAGCCAGCTCAGCGCCACCAGCGCAAACAGCGCCAGGACAGACGGCCAGCGCAACACAAATGTCATCGTCAGTCCCCTTCCGCCCCCGCTCCCCCGAGCGGGAGCGGCAATCTATACGAGGCTGGTTGCGGCGCGCCAATGGGCGCGGGAAAGGCGTTTGGATTCATCGCTCTTTTTGGGAGAGTGTGTCACCCAAGCTGCGCGCGTGGCGGGAAGGCCGGCGCTCGCGGGGGCGCGCCAGGCAGGAGGCAGGAATGGCGAAGATCAGTGCGTGGATGGCGTTCGCGGCGGCGGCGGCGATCGCGGCCGCGCTCATCAGCGGCGGCGGGTTCGCCGCGTTCGCCGCGATTGGCCCGATCGCGGCGGCAGCGCTGCTCTGCTTGGGCGCGTACCGCACGCTGACGGCCAGGAGCGGCGGACTGCGCCTGCTTTGCGGGGCGTGGGGCATCGCCACCGGCCTCGCCTGGTATGCGCCCTCCTACGACATCCCCGACATCATCCCCGGCGAAGCCGCCGTGCTGGCGCCGGTGCTGGCGAGCGCGATCGGGCTCGCTTTGGTCGTGCTGCACAAAGAGAAGAAATAGCTTCGCGGCGCGCTGCGCTCCACGATGGCTACGCGCCGGGCGGCACGTGCCGCGCCACATCCATGCTGTCGTGGAGGATGCGAAGGACCATGACCGCCTGGTCCTCTACCTTGTAGAGGATCAGATGACGGCCGGGCCGTTGCAAATGCAGCGACCTTAGGCCCGCGCCGATGTCGCCGCCTCGATCCCGGCTCGGCGGCGCACACGGCTCTTCACCGAGTTTTTCGAGCGCGTCTTCGATCAGACGCGCATAGAGGTCGGCTTGCCTGGGGCCGAAATTCTCGGCCGTCCATGCAACGATATCGGCAAAGTCCCGCTCCGCTGCACCCGAAAGCGCAAGCGTCCAACGGCCCTTGGCCATCAGGAGCGTTTGGCGCCGCGCTTCGCCATCGCAGCCACATCCCGAAGGTGGCGGCGCAGCGCCTTGGCGTCCGAAAACGCCCGCACCTCACCCGCGTCAATACTTGCCGCGCCGGCGCGGGCGGCCTCGCGCAGCGCCGCCAACTTGGCGGCGTCCTCCGCTTCGCGCTGCTCGATCATGCGCAGGCCTTCGCGCAGCACTTCGCTGGCGTTCTGATAGCGCCCGGAGCGGACCAACTCTTCGATCAGCTCTTCCTGGCGCTCGGTAAGCACGACATTGCGCGTGGCCATGTATGGCATAGTATGCCAATGTGGGCGCCGATCAAGAGTCTACGCGTCGCGGTACCAGTCCGGCGGCAGCGGCGCGCCGGTGAAGCGCGGGGTCTGGTAGGCGTTGACGGGTTTGCCGCGCAGCCAGAGCGAGAGCACCCATTTCTCGCCGCGCGTCGTCGGCAGGCCGGCGTGCAGGCTCATCGGATCGGGCGCGCCGGCGGCGTCCACATTCAGGAACATCAGCGCATCGCCTTTGCGGGCCTTGAACTTGAAGTTCACCTCGGTGAATTCGGTTTCGCCACCGTCGTAATCGTCGCTGAGATAGACGAGGAACGTCGCCACGCGCTGGCCGCGCGCTTCGATCTCGTCATGCAAGCCGGGCTGCAGGAAGTCGCTGTGGCGCATGAAGGTCTCGCCCGGCTTGTAGTGCAGCAGTTTGCCGACCTCGAAATGCCCGATCGGCACGCCGGACGCGCGCGCGACCCGGTCGTGGATGAGACTTAGCATGACATCGGACGCATCGAGTTCGAAGCTGGCTTCCGAATTGCTGCGCCCTTCGTGACTGTGCAGCGCCCCGCCCTGCCCTTCATAAACTTGCGCGCGGCCCAGACGATGCCGGCAGCGTGCGATGAGCCAATCGCACTCTTCCGGCGTCGCAAAGCCGTCGAACGCGCGCAACCGCGGCGCCTCCAGCAACGCCCGCCGCGGCGGCGGCCGGCGCAAGGCTTCGACGTTCACGGCTGCGCGGAGCTTCTTCCAATTGCCCGACGTCCGCGCCAGCAGCTGCAATTCCTGCAGCGCATCCGGCCAGCCAACCGAGGCTGCGCGCGCCAGATTATCGAGCGCCATGGTGAGATTGCGCGGGGTGAACGCGCCCATCGCCTGCGCATGCGCGAGTTCGGTCAGCGCCTGCGGATTGCCCGCCTTTGCCGCTTCAACGAGACCTGCGAGCCGGCTGTCCATGCGCCCGCCCTATTTCAGAGGTCCAGCAGCATGCGCTCGGGATCTTCGAGGCCTTCCTTCACGCGCACGAGGAAGGTCACGGCTTCCTTGCCGTCGACGATGCGGTGATCGTAGCTGAGCGCCAGATACATCATAGGCCGCACCACGACCTGCTTGTCGACCACGACCGGGCGGTCCTGGATCTTGTGCATGCCGAGAATGCCCGATTGCGGCGCGTTGAGGATCGGCGTCGACATCAGCGAGCCGTAGACGCCGCCGTTGGAGATCGTGAACGTGGCGCCCTGGAGGTCCTCGAGTTTCAGCTGGCCGTCGCGCGCCTTGACGCCGAGCTCGGCGATTTCCTTCTCGATATCGGCCATCGATTTGTGGTCGGCGTCGCGCAGCACCGGCACGACCAGGCCGCGATCGGTGCCGACGGCGATGCCGATATCGTAGAAATTCTTGTAGATGATGTCGTCGCCGTCGATCTCGGCGTTGACGTTCGGGATTTCCTTCAGCGCAGCGATACACGCCTTCACGAAGAAGCTCATGAAGCCGAGCTTCACGCCGTGGCGGCGCTCGAACACGTCCTTGTACTTCGCGCGCGCGGCCATGATGGCCGACATGTCGGCCTCATTGAACGTCGTCAGCATCGCGGCGGTGTTCTGCGCTTCCTTCAAGCGGCGGGCGATGGTGCGGCGCAGCCGCGTCATCGGCACCCGCTCTTCGCGCTCGCCCACCACACGCGCCTGCAGCGGCGGATGCGTGGGCGCGTCCTGCTGTTGCGCGCCGCGGTTTTCGATGATGGCGAGCGCATCGGCCTTGGTGACGCGCCCGTCCTTGCCGCTGCCGGCGAGACCGGAGACGTCGATGCCGCCCTCGGCGGCGATGCGCTGCACCGACGGCGGCGCTTGCTTGTCGCCAGCGGCCGCGGGCTTCGGCGTGGGTTGCGCCGCCGCCGCGGGTTTCGGCGCCTCGGCGGGCTTCGCGTCGGCTTTCGGCGCCGCCTGCGCGCCAGCTGCGCCCAAGCGCCCGAGCAGCGCGCCGATCTGCACCGTGGCGCCCTCGCCGGCGACGATTTCGCCCAGCACACCCGCCTCCGGCGCGGAGACTTCGACCGAGACCTTGTCGGTCTCCAGCTCGACCAGCGTTTCGTCCTTGCGCACGCTGTCGCCGGCCTTTTTCAGCCATTTCGCGACAGTCGCTTCGCTGACGCTTTCACCAAGGGTGGGCACTACGATATCGGTCATGGCATCACTCGAGTTAGGTGTCGTGGCTCGGCAGCACCGGCCGGTCCGACTTGGTCCAGAAAACATGATCGTTGCCGTTGTTCTTGTGAACGACGGGCGTTTGAGCGGGATCGAGGCCGCGCATCAGGCGCGCGTTGACGCCAATTTTCGGCGCGTCGGTTTCGCCCACGACGGTCCAGTGCGAGAAGCAGCCGCAGGTCCTGCAATGGTGCATTTCCAGCATGCGGTCGCCCCACATGTAGATGAACGTGTCGTCCGCCTCGAACTTCACATCGCGCTGCGGGTAGTACGCCCAAAGCCCGCCATAGAGGCGGCAGTGCGAGCAATTGCAGTCCATCACCCACTCGGGCGCCGTCTCGACCGTGTAGCGCACCGCGCCGCAATGGCAGGAAGCCTCGATCATCGCCTAGCCCAGTGCGTCGTTGAGGAACGCTTCGAGTTCCTTCAGGTGTTTCGACATCTGCCCCGCTGCGGTCGACGCGGTCGCGGGCCGGCCAGCGTAGCGCGCGCGCTTGGCCTTCACGTGCATCTTTTCCAGCGTCACCTCGAGCCACGGCTCGGCGAAGGTGTAGCCGCCCATGTTCTTCGGCTCCTCCTGGCACCAGACCAGCTCCGCGTTCGGGAAGCGCGCCAGTTCATGCATCATCGACTTCATCGGCCACGGATAAAGCTGCTCCAGGCGCAGGATATACATGTCGTCGATGCCGCGCTTCTCGCGCTCGTCGAGCAGATCGTAATAGACTTTGCCCGAGCAGATGATGACGCGGCGGATTTCGGCATCGCCCTTGAGCTTGATCGTCGTGGCGCCGGCGCCGATCTGGGCGTCGTCCCAGAGCACGCGGTGGAACGAGGAGCCGTCCGCCATGTCATCGAGGGTCGACACGCACTTCTTGTGGCGCAGCAGCGACTTCGGGGTGAAGACGACCAGCGGCTTGCGGAAGTCGCGGTGCAGCTGGCGGCGCAGCACGTGGAAATAGTTCGCCGGCGTCGTGCAATTGACGATCTGCAAGTTGTCCTCGGCGCAGAGCTGGAGAAAGCGCTCGATGCGCGCGGAGCTGTGCTCGGGGCCCTGCCCTTCGTAGCCGTGCGGCAACAGCATCACGAGGCCGGACATGCGCAGCCACTTGCGTTCGCCCGACGAGATGAACTGGTCGATCACCACCTGGGCGCCGTTCACAAAGTCGCCGAACTGCGCCTCCCACAGCGTCAGCGTCTTCGGATCGGCCAAGGTGTAGCCGTACTCGAAACCGAGCACCGCTTCCTCGGAGAGCAGCGAGTCGATGACTTCGTAATGCGCCTGATTCGGGCCAAGGTTGTTGAGCGGGGTGTAGCGGCTCTCATCGTTCTGATTGATGAAGTGCGAGTGGCGCTGGCTGAACGTGCCGCGGCAAGAATCCTGACCCGAGAGGCGTACGTTGAAGCCTTCGTCCAGCAAGGTGGCGAACGCCAGATGCTCGGCGAGCGCCCAGTCGATACCCGCGCCGTCGTCGATCGCCTTGCGGCGCGCTTCGACCACGCGCTGCACCGTCTTGTGCATGTCGAAATCGGCGGGGATTTCGGTGATGCGGCGGCCGAGCTCGGTCAGCCTGTCGCGCGCGACCGCCGTCTTGCCGCGGCGGTCGTCGTCAGCCGGCAGCGCAAAGCCCGACCAGACGCCGTCCAGCCAATCGGCCTTGTTGACGCGATAGGCCTTGCCCGCCTCGAACTCGCGGTCGAGGAAGGCGTTGAAATCGTCGATCCAGGCATCGACTTCCGCCTGGCTTACCACGCCCTCGTTCAGCAGACGCTGTGTGTAGATGGTGAGCGTGGTCGGCTGATCCTTCACGCGCCGGTACATAATCGGCTGCGTCATGGTCGGGTCGTCGCCTTCGTTGTGGCCGAAGCGGCGATAGCAGAACATGTCGATGACGACGTCCTTGCCGAAGAGCTGGCGATATTCCGTCGCCACCTTGGCGCAGAACACCACCGCCTCGGGGTCGTCGCCGTTCACGTGGAAGATCGGCGCCTGCACCATCAGCGCCACGTCAGACGGGTACGGCGACGAGCGCGAATAGTGCGGCGCGGTGGTGAAGCCGATCTGGTTGTTGATGATGAAGTGCATCGTGCCGCCGGTCTTGTAGCCGCGCAGGCCCGAGAGCGCGAAACACTCAGCGACGACGCCCTGCCCCGCGAATGCGGCGTCGCCGTGGATCAGTAGCGGCATCACGCGTGCGCGCAGTTCGGCGAGCGCCACGCCCTCTTCCTTCCAGGTCGCCTGCTGCGCCTGCTTGGCGCGCGCCTTGCCGAGCACGACCGGATTGACGATTTCGAGGTGCGACGGGTTGGCGGTGAGCGAAAGGTGCACGTTGTTGCCGTCGAACGCGCGATCGCTCGAGGCGCCGAGGTGGTATTTCACATCGCCGGAGCCCAGCACGTCGTCCGGCGTCGCCGAGCCGCCCTGGAACTCATGGAAGATCGCCTGATACGGCTTGCCCATCACGGCGGCGAGCACGTTCAGGCGCCCGCGATGCGCCATGCCGAGCACGATCTCTTCAACGCCCAGTGCGCCGCCGCGCTTGATGATCTGCTCGAGCGCCGGGATCATCGCTTCGCCGCCGTCGAGGCCGAAGCGCTTGGTGCCGGGGTGGCGCTTGTGCACGAATTTCTCGAAGCATTCGCCTTCGATCAGCTTCTTCAGGATCGAGCGCTTGCCTTCGGGTGTGAACGCGATCGCCTTGTCTGGGCCTTCGATACGCTCCTGGATCCAGCTCTTCTCGGCCGGATCGGTGATGTGCATGAACTCGACGCCGACCGTGGAGCAATAGGTGCGCTTCAGGATGGCGAGCATCTCGTTGATGGTCGCGCTCTGGAGCCCGAGCACGCCGTCGATGAAGATCGGCCGGTCGAGATCGCCGGGGCCGAAGCCGTGATTGGCGGGATCGAGTTCAGGCGCCGGCGGGCGCACCTCCATGCCGAGCGGGTCGAGCGTCGCGGCCAGGTGGCCGCGCGTGCGGTAGGCGCGGATCATCATCAGCGCGCGCACGCTGTCGCGCGCGGCCGACTGCACATCTTGGGTCGAGGCGCCCGGAAGCTGCGCGCGCACCTTTTGCTCAAGCCGTGCGGTCAGCCCGGCCCAGCCGCCATCCATCAGCCGCGTGGTTTCGGTCGTTTCCGGTTGCGCGCGCTCGGGCCGGTACCAGGACGGGCCCATGACAGCGCGGCGCACCGCGTCCGGATCGTCGCGCACAGCATCGAAGAAGGCGCGCCAGGATGGATCGACGGAGTCTGGATCCTGTGCGTAGCGCGCCGCCATCTCCTCCACGAACGTGGCGTTCGCGCCGTAGAGAAAACTCGTCTCCAGCAAAGCTGAGTTCGGCAAGCTGCGGGCGCCGTCCGCCATGGAATGCTGACCTTTCGGAAACTGGGCTAGACCCACGGGAGATATAGGTCGCGCCGTCAGACGGCGCCCCTTCTAAAGTGCGTCGGTTAAGGAATGAAGGGCTGCGATGGCGCAGGCCTGCGTCAATGCGGCCTATCCTGCCGCCCGTGCCAAACTCGCAGAACGACGATGATTTCTGGCTCGATCCGGAAGTCGACCAAGTAGCTGGTCCGGTTGACCTTGAAGCTGTAGCGGCGCGTTTCGCCATCACGCAGCCGGCGGTAGGTTCCTGGCCGCGCCTCGATCCGGCGCTCGGCCAACTCAAGCCCGTCGGAAAATGCCTGCGCCGCTCTGATGCTGTATCGGCCAAGTTCCACTTGATGGCGCACAACGTCGCGCGCCGCCTCAAGCGTGTATCCGATCATGCCTTTTCGCGGAGGAGCTTCAGCAGCGCATGCAGATCGGCGGCGGGGATGGCGACCGGATTCTCTCGCCAAGCCCGCACCCGCCCAGCCAGCTCCTCATCCGAACCGTCGGGGCCAAAATCGTCCGGCGGTTCCGGCATGTCGAGCCACGCCAGCATCTCATCGGCGAAGGCCTCCTGCTGTTCCGCCGGCAGCATGCGGACACGCTCAATCAGCATTTCAAGCTTGGTCATGCCCGGAGCATACCACGGCGCGGGTGCGCAATCAGCCCTTCAGCAACTCGCCCATGGTCCGCCCCAGCGCGGCGGGGTGCGGGGCGACTTTGATGCCGGCGGCTTCCATGGCGGCGATCTTGGACTCCGCGTCGCCCTTGCCGCCCGAGATGATGGCGCCGGCGTGGCCCATGCGGCGCCCTGGCGGGGCGGTGCGGCCAGCGATGAAGCCGACCACCGGCTTGGCGCGGCCCTTCTTCTTCTCGTCAGCGAGGAATTGCGCGGCGTCTTCCTCGGCCGTGCCGCCGATTTCGCCGATCATGATGATCGACTGCGTTTCGGGGTCGGCGAGAAACATCTCGAGCACGTCGATGAATTCCGTGCCTTTGACCGGATCGCCGCCGATGCCGACCGCTGTTGACTGGCCGAGGCCCTCATTGGTGGTCTGAAACACCGCTTCGTAGGTCAGCGTACCGGAGCGCGAGAGCACGCCCACTTTGCCCTTGGAGAAAATCTGGCCCGGCATGATGCCGATCTTGCATTCGTTCGGCGTCAGCACGCCCGGGCAGTTCGGGCCGATCAGGCGCGACTTGGATTTCTGCAGCTTCGCCTTCACGCGCACCATGTCGAGCACCGGGATGCCTTCGGTGATGCAAATGATGAGCGGAATCTCGGCCGCGATCGCTTCCTCGATCGCCGCGGCCGCCCCCGGCGGGGGCACATAAATCACGCTGGCGTCGGCGCCCGCCCTTTCCTTCGCCTCGGCGACTGAATTGAACACGGGCAGGCCAAGGTGGGTTTGGCCGCCCTTCCCCGGACTCACGCCGCCCGTCATTTTTGTCCCATAGGCGATCGCCTGCTCGGAGTGGAAGGTGCCGTTCTTGCCGGTGAAGCCCTGGCAGATGACGCGCGTCGCGGCGTTGACGAGAATAGACATTCGGTCCCCGAGGCCCAGCGAAACGACTGGAGTTCGGCCGGGGTCCTAGCCCAGCCGGGCGCCCTTGCAAACCCTGCTTGCCGCAGCTCCGCCTTGGCGGCGCCCCGGTCTGGTGCTTAGGCTCTGCGGCATGGGCGGAGATAGTGAGGTGCGGCCTTCCTTGATCAGCCGCCGGCGCGTGCTGGCGGGCGGCGCCGCGGCTTGGTGCAGCGCCGGCGTCGCGCACGCGACGGCCCCGCGCGACAGCGCCGAATCGGTTTTGGCCCGCGAAGCGGCGGCGGCCGCCGCCGAAGACAAGAACCTGCTGGTCGTGTTCTTCGCCAGCTGGTGCGTGTGGTGCCGGCCGATGGACGCTTTGTTCGACGACGCCAACACCGGGCCGATCATGGCGCGGCACTTCCGCATTCTGCATCTGCGCGTCGGCGAGCGCGACCGCACGCTGCGCGCGCAGCAACTGAGCGGCGTCGAAGCTGCGTTCTTGCGCCTCACGCGTCCGGAGCGCGACGCCGGCCTCCCCTATCTCGCCATCCTTGGCGGCGGCGATGGACGCACGATTTCGACCACGCGCTCGCTGGTCAGCGGCGAGAACATCGGCTTTCCCTCGACCACCGCCGATCTCGACTGGTTCGAGAGCATGATGCGCCAAGGCGCGCCGCTGATCACGCCCGCGGAGCTGGCGCACGTCCGCTCCACCTGCATCCGCCTCAACGGGCGGCGCTGGCGTTAGCCGGTCATCAGGAACGCGTTCAGTTTGTTGCCGTCGGGATCGCGGAAGTAGGCGGCGTAGAAGCTGTCGCCGCGCGGACCGGGCGGGCCATCGCACGTGCCGCCATTGGCCAGCGCGATCTCGTGCAGGCGATGCACCTGGTCCTTGTCCTTGGCCTCGAGCGCAACCATCACGCCGTTGCCGACGGTGGCGGCTTCGCCGTTGAACGGTTTGGTGAGACCGATGCCCGCCCCGCCGCCCGGCGTGCCCCAGGCGATGGCGCCCGGCCACTCCATCATGCGCCCCGTGCCAAGTTCCTTGGCGATGGCGTCATAGAATTTCGCGGCGCGATCGAGATCGTTGGTGCCGAGCGTGACATAGCCGATCATTCCTTGTTTCTCCCCCTCATGATGGACTCGCGGTCCCGCGCCGCATGCAGTATGCGCACGACTTCTACCGCGTCGGCGCCGACCTGCACATAGATTACATAAGCGCCGGACACATGCAGACGCATCCGCTCTCCAAATTCCGGCCGCAGAGCGCCCGTCTCCGGCATGCGCTCGATCGCGGCCAACGTCTGGCGAATGCGCGCTACGACGCGCGCCGATACGGACGGTCCCGCCTCACGGCGCAAGTAGATTCGAATATCCGACAAGTCCTGCAACGCCGCCGCCGACAAACACAACCGGGAGGCGCACGCGCCGTTACTCCGCCGCTCTTGTCAGCGCGCGCGCAGCCGCCTCGTCTTCGGCGATCCACGCATCGATCTGGCGAAACGCCTCCTCCAGCGGGACGCCCTCGCCCCGCGCGAGGCTGGCGCGGGCTTCGTCGAGCTTGGCCCGCACGAATTCGATCTCGGCGCGGCGATCGGCCAGCGCCTCGGCGACCAACGCTTCGACACTCTCTGCGCGTCCGGCCGCGACCTCGGCGCGGGCCCAGGCTTCAAGATCGGCGGGAAGCGTAATGGCGGCCATAAGGCTAGATAGCACACATGGCGCCCGATTGCATCCGGCAGCCCCCGGCACGCCGCTGGGGCCTCATCCCTTCACCGCTTTCACGATCTTGCGCGCGGCGTCTTCGCACTTTGAGGCCCACCGATTTCGCCACTTCGATCACGCCTGCGGCTTGTTGACGGGTTCTTCCGTGCTAAGGGGGCATAGCGGGTGCGGAGCGAAACAAGAATGGAAAAGGACCGGCTGTTGGCGTTCAGCGATGGCGTCATCGCCATCATCATCACCATCATGGTGCTGGAACTGCATGCGCCCCACGACTCGAGTCTGCAGGCCCTTGGCGCTTCGGCGCCCACGTTCATGGCGTACGTGCTGAGCTTCGCCTACGTGGCCATCTATTGGGTCAACCACCACCACATGATGCACACGGTCGAGCGGGTAAATGGCGCCATCCTCTGGGCGAACATGGTCCTGCTGTTCTTCCTGTCTCTGCTCCCCTTCACCACCGCATGGCTGGGCGAAACCCATGGGGCGAAGTGGCCGACCGTGGTGTACGGGCTGTCCCTGCTTACGCCGGCATTCTCCTACTTTGTGCTGCAGTCGCTGATTATCCGTGAGCACGGCCAAGACCACGTCTTGAAGCGCGCCATCGGCGGCGACTGGAAGAGCCCAGTTTCGATTCTGCTCTATGTCGCCGGCGTGGCGTCGGCGTTCTACGATCCGCGCATCGCCCAAGGCTGCTTCGTTGCGGTCGCGTTGCTATGGCTGGTGCCGGATCGGCGGATCGAGAAAATGATTGTGGGAAAGTGAAGGCCCGTCACAGCTCTTCGCCTCGGCCGTATCTAACGAATGCTATTGCGCCGGATGGAAGACGCCGATGTCCACCACTGTGGCCTGGCCGCTTTGCGCAACACTCACGATAACAAGGCGCTGATCGGCGCGGACCGTGCCGAGCAAGGCCGGGAATTCCGCCGCCATCGCTTCGTCCAGCGTCAGCGCTCGCACGGCGCCGTTCTCGAGAAAGAACAAGCCCGCGCCGTCTTCGGTAGGAAACTTGGTCCGAAGGTAGGGTTGCAGGATCTCGAAGATTGGCGTCGGCACGATGAGCTTGCAGCCGAGCGCCGTCGTCGGCGCAGGTGCGCCGTTGATGGGGCCTGAGCGTATGCCCATGCTCAGCAAGACGCGCTCGCCGGGCGGTATGCTGGAGGAGCGCCAATGGCCGGGCCCCTGCCCCACATCCGAGAAGGCAGGCCATCCCGCCGCGATTGCGTCGGCCTCAACACGCGCGGGATCGGCCCGCGTGCTAACGCACAGATCGAGCGCAGCCGTGACCGGGCCGCGAAATATGTTGTCGAGCGCCGCGCGCTGCTCGGCGTTCAACGTCTGCTGTGCGCCGGCGGGCGCTGCGACGAGCGCAAGCGCGAGGGCGCAAGCGCGCAAGACCTGGCGCACGCTCACCCCTTCACCGCCTTCACGATCTTGCGCGCTGCGTCTTCGAGATCGTCGGCGCTGATGACGTTGAGGCCGGACTCGCGGATGATGCGCTTGCCTTCTTCGACGTTGGTGCCTTCGAGGCGCACCACGAGCGGCACTTTGAGGCCCACCGACTTCACCGCTTCGATCACGCCGGTGGCGATGACGTCGCAGCGCGCGATGCCGCCAAAGATATTGACCAGAATGCCCTTCACGTTCGGATCGGCGAGGATGATCTTGAATGCGGCTTCCACCTTGTTCTTGTCGGCGCCGCCGCCGACATCGAGGAAGTTCGCTGGCTCGGCGCCGAACAACTTGATGATGTCCATCGTCGCCATGGCGAGGCCCGCGCCATTGACGAGACAGCCGATGTCGCCATCGAGCGCGATGTAGGCGAGATCGTACTTGGAGGCCTCGATCTCTTTCTCGTTCTCTTCGCCGAGATCGCGCAACGCTTCCCATTCCGGGTGACGGAATTCGGCGTTGGGGTCGAAGCTCACTTTCGCATCGGCGCAGATGAGTTGCTGATCTTCGGTGACGATGAGCGGATTGATCTCCAGCAAGCTCATGTCGCTCTTGACGAACGCCTGGTAGAGCTTGGCGATCAGCGCATCGCATTGCGCTGCGAGGCCGCCGGTGACGCCGAACGCGGCGGCGATTCGCGCGGTGTCGGCCGGGGTCGGTCCGGTTTCGGGATCGATGCCGACGGTGGTGATCTTTTCCGGCGTATCGTGCGCCACCTGTTCGATGTTCATGCCGCCGGCCGCGCTGGCGACGAATGCGACGCGGCCCTGTTCGCGGTCGATCAGCGCCGAGAGATAGAATTCCTTGGCGATCTTGACGCCTTCTTCGATGTAGAGCCGCCGCACCACGCGCCCCGCGGCCCCGGTCTGCAGCGTCACAAGCGTGGCGCCGAGCATCTGCTGTGCGTAGAGGCCGACATCCTCCGGCTTGAAGGCGATGCGCACGCCGCCCTTCTCACCGGCGCTGGCTTCCTTGAATTTGCCCTTGCCGCGTCCGCCGGCGTGAATCTGGCTCTTCACCGCCCAGACCGAACCGCCCAGCCTGGCGGCGGCGTCGACCGCCTCTTCGGCGGTGAAAGCGGGAAAGCCGCGCGGCACGGGAACGCCAAAGCTCTTCAGGACAGCCTTGCCTTGGTATTCGTGGATGTTCATGGGACCCCCAAAGTCAGGCCCGCTTTATAGGCCAGCGCGCGCGCCGCCAAGCCTGCGGCGGCCTCAATCCTCTCGCTGGGACTGAAGAACGGCCGGGAGGTCCCGTGCGCCGTGGAGGATGCGCACGATCCGCACAAGATCAGGCGCACCGACGCGATAGACAATGACGTAGGGACCGGTGAGCACCCGGCGGCGACCGCCGAGATCCGGGTCTTCGGGATGAGCGAAGGGGCGTTCAGCGATTTTGCGCGCGGCGGTTTCCAGACGGAGCATCCACCTCAGCGCCGTTTGCTTGCTCGCGACGGTTTCCAGGTAGTCGCCGATCTCGATGAGATCGCGCCGCGCGCGGTGCGAATTGCACCTTCACGGATCGATCGCGTAGCGGGCCCTCAATTCCGCAAACACGGCATCGGCCTCGAGCCATCCTTCGCGTTCGGCTTCGGCCTCAGCTTCGTCGAGCGAGCGGCTGAGACTGTCCATCTGAGCGCGATAACCCGCGATTGCTTTCTGCGCGGCGTGCTCCACGCTTTGCGCCCTCCCGGCGGCGACTTCCGCGCGCGCCCAGGCTTCAAGGTCTGGCGGGAGCGTGATGACTGTCATCCGAATAACATAACACAAAGCGCCGCCCGCAGCCACCTTAGCCCAGCGCGTGCGCCGCCAGGCCTACGGCGGCGCAAAACGCCAGCACGAGCAGCAGATTCGCCTTGTAGCGGATGAGCGCCACGCCGGCGGCGATCGCCAGGGCGATCATCCACAGATGGGCGGACGCAAGGTCAGGCCACTGCGTCGGGCCGATGACGACTTGGCGCGCGAACAAGGCGTGCGCGGCGAAGAAGAGCGCAAGCTTGGCGATGACGCCGAGAACGGCGGCGGTGACGCCGGCAAGCGCGCCCGCCGCGCGCGGGCTCGCTTGGAGCCGCTCCGCAAACGGCGCGCCGGCGAAGATCCAGACGAACGACGGCGCGAAGGTACACCACAGCGCCAGCGCCGCGCCCGCGAGCGCAAGCGTGAGCGAGCCTGCGTTCCAGCCGGCGAGAAAGCCGACGAACTCGTTCACGAGAATGAGCGGTCCCGGCGTCGTTTCCGCGAGGCCTAGGCCATCGATCATTTGCGGCGGCGTCAGCCAGCCGCGCACCGCGGCCTCAGCGGTGAGATACGCCAGCAGCGCATAGGCGCCGCCGAACGTCACGCACGCGAGAATCGAAAACAGCAGCGCGATCTCGAACAGCACGTGCTCGACGCCCAGCGTGATCGCAATCAGCGCCGGCGGCGCGAGCCAGAGGATGAGCCAGAGGACAGCGTGCGCTCCCTCTCCCCCGCGCGGGGAAGGGGCCGGGGCCGTCGGCGACACCTCCGCCACAGAGGAGGACAAGAGGAAGGCGCCTACCAGCGCCGCGGCGGCGATCACCAGCGGAAACGGCGCGCCGAACGTCAGGGCGGCGAAGGCGGCGAGCGCGATCCACAGCGCCGAGCTGGTTTTCAGCGCGCGCTTGCCGACTTTGACCAGAGCCTCGACGACCAACGCGACGACGGCGCACTTCACGCCGTCGAAGGCGGCCGCGACCAGCGGCAGCGTCCCGTAGTTCACGTAGAGCCACGACAGCGCGAGCACGATCAGCGCGCCGGGGATGACGAACAGCCAGCCCGCAATGAGCGCCCCTGCCCAACCATTCAGACGCCAGCCGATGTAGGTCGCAAGCTGTTGCGCTTCGGGGCCCGGCAGCAACATGCAGAACGCGAGCATGCGCTGAAAGCGCGCGTCGTCGATCCATCGGCGCTCTTCGACGAACACGCGGTGCATCAGCGCAATCTGCCCGGCGGGACCGCCGAAGCCGAGGCAGCCGACCTTCAGCGATTCGCGGAAGACTTCAGCAAGTGAAACGGTCACGTTCGCGCGTTAGCGCGGATTGTTGGCGCCTGCAATCGCATCGGCCTCGGGTTTGTCTTCGCCGTAGGCGATTTCGCCCGCCGCCACCGAGGTGCCGATCTGCGGCGCGAACTCTTCCTTGGTCGCGGGGCCTTCGCGCGTCTGCCTGCGCCAGAACATCGCCGCGCACACGCAGACGGCAGCGCCCGCCGCGAACCAGAACATGCCGGCGACATCGAACCAATCGACCAGCGGGCCCATGATCAGCGGGCCGATCACCGAGCCCGCCGCCCACACGAACAACAGCCCCGCCGCCGATTGTGCGAGCTTGCCAGGCTCCGCGCGATCGGCCATGTGCGCGACGGCGATGCCGTAGAAGCTGAGCGAGCCCGCGCCCCAGAGGAAGAAGAGCAGCACGGCCGACCAGTTCAGCAGCTGGCCGCTCCAGACAGCGAGCGCAAACGCCGATGCCGCCGCCAACGCCGCGAGCCCGGCGATGACAAGGCGGCGATCGACGCGATCGGATATGCGTCCGGCCGGCCATTGCAGCAGCAGCGAGCCGGTGAACGCGGCCGAGTAGAATTCCGCCGCCGCCTGCGGGCCGTAATGCTGCGCGGCGTAAACCGGCGCGAGCGCCATCACGCCGCCATTGACAAGGCCCGCGCCGAACGAGCCGATCACGGCTGCCGGCGCAGTGGCGAATTGCTCCACCAGCGCGATCGGTTGCGCCTTCGGCGGCTCGGGCTGTTCGGCGGCCGTGAAACAGATCGGCACCATCGACAGCGCCGCAAGCGCTGCGGCGATCATCCACGGCTCGGGGGCGGTGTCGGCGTAGCCGAACGCGAAGAACGGCCCGAGCGCGAGCGCGGCCTTGGTGAGCACCATGTAGACGCTCATGACCTCGCCGCGCACGCGCGAATGGATCGAGAAACTCATCCAGCTCTCGGCCACTGCGAACAAGAGCGCAACCGCAACGCCCGCCGCCATCCGCGCGAGGCCCCAGGACCAGACGTCGTTGGTGAAATGCAGCGCCAGCGTCGCCACCGAGAAAATCGCCGCGCATGCAGCGTAGACGCGAATGTGACCGACGCGCGCCAAGAGCATCGTCGCGATCATCGCGCCCATCATGAAGCCGGCGGCATAGGACGCGGCGACCAGGCCGAGCGCTGTGCTCGAGTGGCCTTCTTGCGTGAACGCCAGCGGAATGCGCACGCCGAGCAATCCGCCCGCGAGCTGCAGGATGGTGACGGCGGCGATCAGCGCGGCGACGTTGCGCAGCAGGCTTGGCATGGGATGGCCGCTACATAGGCCGGTTCGCCCGCCGCTTGAACCCCGCAAAAACGCCGCGCTGCTAGCCGAAGAAGAACGCGAACATGAAGCGGCCCGGAATGAACGTGAGCCCGCCCGCGACCAGCAGCCCGCCGACGAACATCCCGGTCATGGCGCGCCGGTGCGTTTCGACCTTGCGGTTGCGGATGGCGTAAATCGCCATCGGCAGCGCGATCAGGGTCCAGCCGCTGAGCAGATGGATGACCGACCAGTTGTTTCCGTTGAGGCCGGTGATGAACAGGCTGGAGACCGCCGTTGTCCCCATCGCCGCGACCCAGGACCAGCCGAGTGTCTTGTGGAAGCCTGTCCCCTTTCGCCGGACCAGGATTACCGTCCCGATGAGGAGCGCCGCCAGCGCCGCGATCACATGCAGCTGCACCATCCAGGGCAGCGCCCGCCACAACGCCCAGTCGGGGCCATGCAGCGACACAGCGCCGGTGCGGCGGATGATTTGCGGCAGGAACGGCGCCATCGCCGCGGCGACAAGCCCCACCGCCAGCGCGCCGCCGATCCACTGCCGCTCGCGCAACCGTTTTTCCGCCATGGCCGTGCCTCTCCTTGCTCTGCTAGAGACCTGCCGCGGAAAGGACGCCGGTGCAGCCAGACTTACGTGAATCCCCCGACTCTCAGCGTGAATCGCGGCGCGGCGCGGCTGGCGCTTCGCCAATGGCGGAGGGATTCGGCGCGCGGGCGCGGGTCTGGGCGCGCAATTTGAGCGTCTCGGCGGGCGCCGGGCTCTTCCTGGCGCTGATCGGCGCCCTGAGCACAGACGAGGCGCCGCTCGTAACCCGCGTCCTGTTCTGGATTCCGCTCATGGTCGGCGGCGCCGTGATTGGCCATTTCGTGTCGATGGCGGTGAGCCGGATTCCGCGCGCCGGATCGCACCCATGGCTGTTCGTCGGCGTGCTGGCGATCGTCGCGTCGATCCCGATCACGCTGTTGGTCTGGGGATATTCGAACCTCGTGCTCGGCACGAACGTCCCGCTCGACGAGATTCACATGCTGTACGGGCCGGTGCTGATCATTTCGGCGGCGATGACCTCGCTCATCATGGTGGTGTCGCAACCGGGCGCAGTCACGCACGCTCCGCCCGCGGGCGCCCCGGCGTCTCCCGTGCGCTTCCTCGAACGCCTGCCGGCGAAGATCAAAGGCGGTGCGCTCTACGCAGTGTCGTCAGAGGATCATTATCTGCGCCTGCACACGTCCAAGGGCGCCGATCTCATCCTGATGCGCTTGAGCGACGCGATTGTGGAGCTTGAGGGCTTGGAGGGCGCGCAGACGCACCGTTCGTGGTGGGTCGCGCGTGACGCCGTCGAGAGCGTGCGCCGCGAGGGCGACAAGGTCACGCTCGTGCTCAAGGGCGGCGTCGAAGCGCCGGTCAGCCGGCCGAACGTGCGCCCGCTGCGCGAGGCGGGCTGGTTCTAGGCCGCCGCCGGTTTGCCGAAGACGATGTAGGCGGCGAACACTTGAGCATGGCTCTCCCCTATTTGCCCCAATCGCCGCGCGCGATTTCCCAAATGTCGTGCGGCATGCCCGCGTGCAGCGTGCGCGACCGAATGCGCATGCCGAGCCGTTGCGCCAGCTTTTGCGACGCCGTGTTCTCGGCGTGGATGAGACTGACGATATGCTCAAGCGTGAAGTTTGCGAACACCCAGTCGCCAGTGGCGCGAGCCGCTTCGCGCGCGTAGCCCCTGCCCCAATAGGGCCGCGCCAAGCCCCAGCCGAGTTCGAACCCTACCCAGCATTCCGGCTGCCACGCGCCGACACGCCCGACGAACGCGCCGGTCGCCTTCTCTTCAACCGCAAACAGGCCGTAGCCGCGCAGCGCCCAATGGCCGACAAACAGCGCCATGTCGCGCCACGCCATCGGGCTGGAGAGCGGACCCTGGTCTGCGGTGAGAAAGCGCGCCACTTCCGGGTCGGCCATCATCGCCGCGAACGCCGGCGCGTCTTCCTCGCGCCAGCCCCGCAGGATCAAGCGGTCGGTCTCGATCCGGGGAATGGCGGCGAGGTCGAACATCGTCACTCCGCGCGGCGGAAGGTGAGCTCCTCCTCGCGCACGCCATCGCTATGGCGCAGGCGCAGGTACATCACCATCGCGTCCTCGCCGCGGCGCACGATGCGCAGGCCGGAGAATTCCAGCGCCTCGGCGCTTACGGCGACCGGCGCGAACGTCACCCATTCGTCCTTCTCTTCCCAGCCGGTGAAATCCGGATTGAAGTGCTTGACGCGCATGCGCAGGCCGCCCTCGGCGATGTCGAGCAGCATGATTTCGTAGAACACCGGCGCGCCGTCGCGCACGAGCCGGAAGTGGCCGACCATCTGCCCGCCGACAGGCGGCGACCAGACTTCCTCCATCTCGCCGCCCAGCCCTTCGCCGAGCCAGCGGCCGGCGAGCCACTCGGCGTCCGTGATCGTGGCCATCGGCGGCGGCGTCTGCGCCTGCGCGGCGCACGCCGCCGAGAACAACGACATCGCCAAGGCGATGGTGCGAACCATGTGCATCGTGTGGTCCCTCCTGCCCGCATGACGCGCGGCGCACGGCGATTTCGACATCACTGCGGCGCGCGGAAATCCCAGTCGGTGTAGGCGGCGAGATAGAGAAACACCACCCACGCCGCGACGTTCTGGCGAAGCGCTTCGGGATCGATCTTGTCCAGCGTGTCGTCCGGCGTGTGGTGATAGTCGAAATAGTCGAGCCCGTTCTGCGAGAGATCGACCACCGGAACGCCCGCCGTACGCAGATCGGAAACATCCGCGCCGCCGCTCGCCGCGTTGTCGCCGAGGATGATGCCGAGTGGCGCGAGTTCGCGCTGGATGGCGCGCGCGTACGGCAGCGCCTGATCGGCGAAGCGGGTGCGGAAGCGCCACACCGGGCCCGCGCCGAAATCGCTTTCGGCGGCGACGATGTGACGTTCATTGGCGTGACGGCGCGCGTAGTCCGTACCGCCGTGCACGCCGTTCTCTTCAGCGCCCGCGAGCAGGATGCGAATCGTGCGGCGCGGCCGCTGCGGCAGATCGCGGATGAGGCGCGCCGCCGCTGTGATGATGGCGACGCCCGCGCCGTCGTCGACGGCGCCCTGCCCTGAGTCCCAGGAATCGAGGTGCGCAGCGATCAGCACGATCTCATCCGGCGCCTGCCGTCCGCGAATCTCCGCGATCACGTTGCCTGAAGGCGCGGCCTCGCGGATGTCGGCCTCGATCAGCAGGTTCACGCGGACTGGACGCCCGCTCAGCACAAGGCGCGCGAGCACATCCGCGTCCGCCGGCGAAATCGCGGCGGCGGGGAGCGATGCGCCGTTGGCTTGGCGCGAACTGCCGCCCTGGTGGGCGAAGCGATGCGGATCGGTGCCGACCGAGCGGATGAGACACGCCACGGCGCCGCGCGCTTGCGCCACCGGCGCGCAGCGGCCGCGCTTGACGACGGCGGCGCCATAGCCCGAGCCGTCCTGCGTGCGCGCCATGCGCTCGTCAATAAAGACGATGCGGCCCTGCACGGCTGCAGCGGGCGCAGCTTCGAACGACGCCATGTCGGGAAAGCGCACCACTTGCGCCTCGAGGCCCCCAGCGGGCGTCGACGGCGAGCCGCCCAGGGCGGCGACGACCATGGGCTGCCGCGACGGCGCGACGATCGTCGCCTCCTCGCGCACCGCGTCCCAATACGGAATGGTGAAGTCCTCGACGCGCACATTGCTGAAGCGCTGTTGGCGCAGCATCGCCACCGCCCACGTGCGTGCGCGCGCTTCGGCTTCGGAGCCGGCGAGACGCGGGCCGACTTCGGTGACCAGGTCTTCGACGATCTCCCACGCCAGATCGCTCTCCAGCGCTGCGGCGCGCAGACGCTCAAGGGTGCGGCGCTGCTCGATCGTCAGCGGCGCGACCGGCGGCGGCGCTTGCGGATTGACCGCGGCCTGAACGCCCGTCTGCGGCTGTTGCGCCGGTTGCTGTTGCTGCGCGCTCGCCGCTGAGGCGAACAGAAGGCAAAGGCCCGCCGCGAAAACTCGCATCGTCATGTCCCCCAAGTCACCGGCAAGAGTGGCGATTGCAGCGGGCGAGACAAGCCCGGCTCGCCGCAAAATCCCCTCCTCCGTCGCATTTCATCATGCTAGGAACCGCGCCCACGCATGTTGCCGCTCCGGCTTAACCCAGCGCTCGATCCCGCGCCCTTCGCACGCACCTATGCGGCGAACACGTTCGTGCAGGTTCCCAACCTGTTTGAGGACGACGTGGCGGACGCGCTGGAGCGCGCGCTGCTCGCGGTGTCATGGCGGCTCCTCGTGCAGGATGAGCAGCGCAAGAACGTGCTGCTGACACAGGACGATCTGGCGAAGATGTCCACGGCGGAACGCCAGGCGCTTGAAGCGCGCATCCGCGAAACCGCAGCCGGCAATTTCGGCTACACTTACTACGCCTATCCGCTGCTCGAAGCCCGCAACAACGGCTGGGACAAGGGCAATCCGATCCACGCCTTGGTGGGCTTCCTCAATTCTGCGCCGTTCATCGCGTTCGCGCAGAAGATCATCGACTGCCCAGATGTGAAGCTGATCGACGCGCACGGGTCGAACTACCAGCGCGGCCACTACCTCGTGCGCCACGTCGATGAAGGCGCACGCCAAGAGCGGCGCGCAGCCTACACCATCGGCTTCTCGCGCGGCTGGCAGGCCGATTGGGGCGGCTTGCTGCTGTTCTACGACGACAAGCAGGACGTGACGCAGGGGTTCGTGCCGCGCTTCAATGTGCTCACCGTGTTCGACGGCATGCGCGAACACGCGGTGTCGTCGATCGCGCCGTTTGCGCCGCGCGGGCGCATCTCGGTCGCCGGCTGGTTCCGCGACCGTTAGCGCCGGCGCGCGCGCCACGCCGCGCGCGACTGGCCGTAGATGTCGACCTTGTGCATCTCGAATGGCGGCGCCAGCTGCACGTCCTCGCGCTCCAACGACGAGCCCAAGCGTTCGGCGAGTTTGATCGACGGCGCGTTCTGCTTGTCGATGCAATGGATCACGTGATCCCAGCCGAGATGATCGAACGCCCAATCGATGGCGGCGATCGCGCCCTCTTGCGCGAAGCCCTGCCCCGCCGCGCTCGCCTTCACACCCCAGCCGACTTCGTCGCCCGGCCAATTGCCCTCCTTGCCGCCCGGACGCCACGGCCCCAAACGGCCGATCCATTCGCCGGTGTCGCGGCGGATGACGGAGAACATGCCGTAGCCCAGCAGCGCCCAAGAACCCGCCAGAGAAGCCATCCCGCGCCAGGCCGCATCGCGCGGCGCGAGACCGCCGATGAAGCGCATGGTTTCTTCTTCTTGCGCCATGGCGGCGAAACCGTCGAAATCCTCATGCAGCGGCGGGCGCAGGATGAGACGCGCAGTGGTAAGGGTTGGGCCGAGGGCGGTCATGACGGACCTTCTAGTCCGCCACCCCGTTTGCCGCTAGCTCAACGCAAAGCGTCCAGCGTGCTCAGCACGACCTCCGGCGCGGGGCGGACGCGATAATTGGCGTCGCCGAGCTTTGCCAGCACTTCGCCCTGCGGCGAGAGGATGAGGATGGTCGGTACCGGCAGGCCATTGTGGCGCCGGCCCGGCGGCATCGTTGGATCGAGCAGGTTGAGCTGGCGTACGATCTGCGCCTGCTCGTCCGACAGCATCGTGTAGCCGATGTTGCGGCGGCCCGCGAAGCGCGCGAGCTCTTGCGGCGTGTCGGTGCTGATGGTGACGATTCGGAAGCCGCGCTGCTCGATCTGCGCGCGAACGCCTTCCAGGCCGATCATCTGCTGCTGGCAATATGGGCACCAGTCGGCGGCGCGGGTGACCAGGAGCACCGTCCCGTTCTGCCCGGAGAGCGATGCGAGCGCGCGGGTGACGCCGGTCTGATCCGGTGCGGAGATCGCCGGAACCGTCGCGCCCATGGCCGGGCCTAGATTGTGCGTTTGCGCCTGTGCGGCGACAGCGGCGCTCATCGCCACGGCGGCGATCAAGCTGGCAAGAACACGCATGCAGTCCTCCTCCGGTTCCACCTGCGCGTACGCACAGGACCATGCCGAGGTTACGGCTCAACCCACGCGGGGAAGCATACATCAAACAGCGCGCGCCAGGCCGGTCTTTGCCAAGTCATCGCCCACGAATAACAGCGGCGCATCCAGCGCTTTCGCCATCACTTGGGTAGGCCGGACTCGTCGTAGAGCTCATCGTGGCTGGAGCGGCGATATTCGGCCGGGAGTTTCACGCTCGAGACGATCTTGGCCAGCGCCGCTCGCCGATTCCGCCGCCCGCCGCCCTTGCGCACGCGCACGCGCGCGCGCCGCTCAGCAACGGCGTTGGCGATCGCTTCCGTTAGCCCCTCTCCGGTTTCCGCCGCGAGCGCGCGGATTTCGGCTTCGAGCGCAGGGTTCTTGCTGTTGGGACTCACAACTCGTTTGTACCACGGTAGACCCCGGTTGTCCGGCGCCAACGTCGGGTTAGCCTCAGGCGTGACCTCAGGGGTGACGCTCGAGGACGATGTCGCGCCGCGCAAGCCAGACGCCCTGAGGCGAGCGCGAAAGAGCGACAATGCCCGATCCGCCGCGAAGCTCTTGTGCTGCGCGGTAGCGCTCGGTGACGCCGAACTCGCCTTCAAACACAACGTCGTCGACGTAATAGGGACGCCGGCCTGGCTCGCCGATCATCAGGTGAATGTGGGCCGGCATGGTCATGTCGGGATAGGGCGCAGGCTTGATCGTGTCGAAGCGATACCGCCCGTCCGCTCCAGTGCGCACCCAACCGCGCAGCCGGCCATGGCGCCTTGCCGCTTCCGTCGTTTGCTCGCCGTTCGCGTAGTAGCCGTCGCTGTTGGTGTGGTGGGCGTAGATCACGACATCAGCCGCCGGCGTTCGGCCGTCTGCGGCATAGACCACGCCGGTCAACGTCAAACGCTCGCCGGGTTCGTCCGGCCCGGCGAGTCGTGCGGCGGGCGCCATCCCATCGCGCGGCCGCTCCGCAACGGCCTCGCAGCCTTCGCAATCGTAGAGATTTGCGCGCGCGCGGCCGCCGCCTTCCGCGCGGCATGCCGTCATCCCGGCGGCGGCGAGTATGAGCTGCAGGACCACACGGCGGCGCATGATCAACTGCCCGCCTCGCTAGCCGCCCACGCTTGGGTCGATGCCCTTGCAGGCGTCGACCAAGCCTTTCACGGCGTTCACGGAATGGTCGAACATGGCGCGCTCGCTGGGGCTGAGTTCGATTTCGATGACTTTTTCGACGCCGCCTTTGCCGATGATGCACGGCACGCCGACATAGATGTCGTTCAGGCCGTACTGGCCGGCGAGGTTCGCCGCGCACGGCAGCACGCGCTTCTTGTCGCGCAAATAGCTCTTCGCCATCACGATCGCGCTCTCGGCGGGCGCGTAGTAGGCCGAGCCCGTCTTCAGCAGGCCAACGATCTCGGCGCCGCCGTCGCGCGTGCGCTGCACGATCTGGTCGAGTTTCTCTTGGCTGGTCCAGCCCATCTTCACGAGGTCCGGCAGCGGGATGCCGGCGACGGTGGAGTAGCGCACCAGCGGCACCATGGTGTCGCCGTGGCCGCCGAGCACGAACGCGGTGACGTCTTCGACGCTGACCTTGAATTCTTCAGCGAGGAAGTAACGGAAGCGCGCGCTGTCCAAGACGCCGGCCATGCCGACGACCTTGTTGTGCGGCAGCTTCGAGAACTGGCGTAGCGCCCACACCATGGCGTCGAGCGGATTGGTGACGACGATGACGAACGCGTTCGGCGCGTGCTGCTTGATGCCCTCACCCACCGCCTTCATGACTTTGAGATTGATGCCCAGGAGATCGTCGCGGCTCATGCCGGGCTTGCGCGGCACCCCGGCGGTAACGATGCAGACGTCGGCGCCGGCGATGCCCGCATAGTCGTTGGCGCCTTTCAGCGCCGCATCCTTGCCGAACACGGGCGAGGCTTCGGCGATATCCAAGCCCTTGCCCTGCGGCACGCCTTCGACGACGTCGAACAACACCACGTCGCCCAATTCTTCGCGCGCGGCGATATGGGCGAGCGTGCCGCCGATCATGCCAGAACCGATAAGGGCGATCTTTGCGCGGGCCATCAGGGCGCTCCGGGAATCAGGGAAAAGAAGGCCGGTGCTTTAGACCCGCCCTCCGCCGCGCGCAACGCGGCTATTGCGCCGCAATCAGCGCCATCACCCAGGCCCGCACAGACGCGTCGTCCCACGCGCCGTCGTACGCCACATCCGGCTGGTAGGCCTCGAGCGGACCGCGCCCCATGCCGCGCCACACCTTTTGCGGCACCGTCACGGTCGCAAGCCCGGACGGCAGCGTGACGTCGCGCACTTCCATGTATGGGCCATCGCCCGAGGTCGCCGAGCCGATTAGCTGCACGCCGGGCACGAACAGCACTGTGTCCGCGAAATTCAGACACGACGAACCGCACGTGCCGTTCGACAACAGATAGACGCGCGCCGCAATCGGGCTCGGGCCGCGCGGACGGCGCATGGTGAGGCCGCCGCTCGGCGAGGGATTGCTCGAGCCTTGGCGCCAGATCGGCGGATCGGCGCCCAGCCGATTGCGCAGGCCGCGCACCACGCCCTGAATCTGGCGCACCGCATCCGGTCCGAACTCCGCGGCGGCGACATCGCTCATCCAGGTTTCCCAATAGGCGATGTTCTCGTTCGAAGCGCGCCAGTCGATGGCGGAGCGTGTGGACGAGGCGCTGGCGGCGCGGCGCGCGACGGCGCGGCCGAACACGGCTTCGGCGATGCGGTCGGCCCACATGGAATTGCCGCCGCCATTGCCGCGCACATCGATGACGATCGCGCGCGCGTTGCGCATTTCGACGGCGCGCGCGTCGATGGCTTCGACGAGCGCGGCCAGACGCGGCGCGGTGTCCTCGCCGGAACTGAAGGTCGGCACGCCGATCCAGAACACGCCGGGCGCCGGCTCGCTGACGCCCCACTCCGCCGCAGGACCGCTGGAGGCCGATGTGTACGCCGACCAGTAGGCGTCGGCCGGTTCGGGCAGCGCGCGCCAGCGCAACGCGATCTCGCGCTCTTCGCCGCTCACGGAGATGCGGCACGAGGCCGGTCCGGGCGCATTGGGAATGCTGCGATCGAGAAAGAGGCGCGTGACGGCGCGGCGGCGATCCAGCGCAAGGCTGCCGTTCAGCACGTACGGAAACAGCCGGCCCTCCGCGAGCGACGCGAGCGTCTGGCCGTCGCAGCTGAGAATCTGCGCGCCAATCGGCGGCGCTTCCGGATCGCTCTCGTCGCGCATGGTGACGATCGCGCCGCCTTCGCGCGAGGCCGCGATGAAGCCGGGCCACGCCGGCGCCGGCAACTCCACCGCGGGGTTCACGTCGATATGCGGATCGCGGAAGCCATTGAAGTAGTACGCAAGCGCGTAGAAGTGGCCTTGCGCGTCGCGCGCCTGTTCGGCCAGCGCCGCCGCGCGGGTGTAGCCTTCGCTGAGCCAGGCCGGATAAGCGGGGTTTTCGCTGTCGTACGGGATCGGCGTCTGCGTCTGCAGGATGTCGCGCGCGGCGGCGAGGTCGCTGAGCGCCAGCTCGCGCCAGCCTTCCGGCGTCGCCGGCTGCGCGGGCGCGGCGGCGCGTTCCTGAGCCGCCGCCAACGGCGCAGCCGCCAACAGCGCGGCCAGCACCAATCCCCGCATCACGGAACGGATCACAGATCTTCTCCCCTGCCCTGTAGATGCGTCGGCCCGCGGCCGCGGATGCGTTAAAGCTTGACGCAGATTAGCAGCCCATCGCCGATCGCCGCCATGGCCGCGTGCACGCGCGAATCGGCTCGGGCTTTGGCGGCGAGCGCCCGCAGCGCGGTGGTGTCGGCGCTGGTGTCGGCCCGGTCGGCGACGCGGCCCGACCAGAGCACATTGTCGAACAGCATCACGCCGCCCTGGCGCAGCAATTGGAGGCCGAGCTCGTAATAATCGGCATAGCCCGTCTTGTCGGCGTCGATGAAGCCGAGATCGTAGGCGCCGGCGCGTCCTTGCCGGACCTCCGCCGCCAACGTCTCGGCCGCCGGCGCGATCTTGAGATCGATCACGTCGTCGACGTGCGCCTCGCGCCAGTAGCCGCGCGCTTTCGTGGTCCACTCCTCGGAGATGTCGCAGGCCAGCAACCGCGCCGCGGGGCCGTGCATGTTTTTAAGCGTGTACGCCGTGGCGAGCGCCGAATAGCCGGTGAACACGCCGACCTCGAACGCGCGCCGGGCGTTCAGCATGCGCGCGATCACTTGCATGAAGGCGCCCTGCTCGGCGCTGATCTGCATGCGCGCGTTGGGCATCGCCGCAGTCTCCTCGCGGCATCGCTTCAGCGCCGGATGTTCCGGCGGGTTGGCGGATGCGAGATAGGCGACGAGTTCAGGCGTGAGGCCGAGCGATGAAGACATGCAACGAAGATTAGCGCGCGGCGGCGCGCCGGCAACTTGCGATCAAGTGAGCCGCCGCAGTTCCGGGACCAGATCGTCGCGCTCCCAGGAGAAGCCGCCCTCGTTGTCCGGCCGGCGGCCGAAATGGCCGTACGCGGCGGTGCGCGCATAGATCGGACGATTGAGTTTCAGGTGGGTGCGGATCGCCCGCGGCGTCGCGCCGCCGATCAGTTCCGGGAGCACCTTTTCCAGCTTCGCGGGATCGATGGTGTCGGCGCCGTGGAGATCGACATAGAAGCTGGTCGGCGTCGCCACGCCGATGGCGTAGCTGATCTGGATGGTGCAGCGCTCGGCAAGACCGGCGGCGACCACGTTTCTGGCCAGATAGCGGCAGGCATAGGCGGCCGAGCGATCGACCTTGGTCGGGTCCTTGCCCGAGAACGCGCCGCCGCCGTGCGGGGCCGCGCCGCCGTAGGTGTCGACGATGATCTTGCGTCCGGTCAGGCCGCTATCGCCATCGGGCCCGCCGATCTCGAACTTGCCGGTCGGGTTCACGTGCCACTTGGTCTTCTTGGTGATCAGTCCTTCCGGAAAGATTGGCATCACGTACGGCTTCAGGAGGTCTTCGAATCTTCCCCGCGTGTAGTTGCCGCCGTTCAACCGCTTCTTGTGCTGATGCGAAATCACGATCTGGTCGACGTGCGCAGGCCTGCCGTTCTCGTATCGCAGCGTGACCTGACTCTTCGCGTCCGGCTCCAGTTCGGGGCGTTCGCCCGAGTGACGCACATCGGCCAGACGCTTCAGGATGTTGTGCGCGTATTGCAGCGTGGCCGGCATCAGTTCGCTGGTCTCGTTGCACGCGTAGCCGAACATGATGCCTTGATCGCCGGCGCCTTCGTCCTTCTTGGCGGTGGAGTCGACGCCTTGGGCAATATGCGCCGATTGCCCGTGCAGATAGCAGGCGTACTTCGCCTTCTCCCAGTGGAAGCCCTTCTGCTCGTAGCCGATGTCCTTCACCGCGCCGCGCACCTTGGGCTGCAGCGAGGCGATGATCTCCTTGGTGAACGCCTTGTTCGCGGCTTTGTCTTGACCGGGCCGGCCGGCGCGGACTTCGCCGGCGAGCACGATGCGGTTGGTGGTGACCAGCGTCTCGCACGCGACGCGCGCTTCCGGATCGGCTTCGATGAAGGCGTCGACGACGGTGTCGGAGATGCGGTCCGCCACCTTGTCGGGGTGGCCCTCTGAGACGCTTTCGCTCGTGAACACGTAATTGCTTCTGGCCACGCGGGATTCTCCGGAAAAAACTGGCGCACCCACTTAGGTGGAAGTCCGCTCCGGCGCAATGTCCGGTTGGGTTAGCGCTTGCCTTCGCTCTCTTCGGTCAGCGCCTTTACCAGCTCCACCACCCGGCGACGAACCTTGACGCTCTTGATCGAGGCGAACAGCGCAATCAGCTGCGCCCCTTCCGGCGTTGACAGCACGTCGTCGGCGAACTCGCGGGCGGACTCGGCGACGCCCCCGGAGCGTCCGCCGGACAGGCCTTCGAAGAATCGCGACACCGGCATGTCCAGGGCGGCGGCGATATCGTGCAGCCTGCTCGCGGCGATCCGGTTCACGCCCTTCTCGTATTTCTGCACCTGCTGGAAGGTGACGCCGAGCATGTCGGCGAGACGCTCCTGACTCATGTTGATTTCGAGCCGGCGGGAGCGGACACGCTGGCCGATCTTCTTGTCAACCGCTTTGGCCGCGCGCTCGTCGTTCATGCCTTGCCGTCTCCGCCAATGCGCCCCGGCGGCAAGAACCTCAGCCCGGCGACGAACACAAGCAAAAGAACAAGCAAAATACTTCCATACCGCGCCATAGGCGTTTCGCTCAGCGCGGGAGGGATTTGCGCATCGGCCGCGCCGCCTCGCCTGTGAGTTGCACTGACTTCGCCGCCGAACGCGTCGATGACGCCGGAAATACCGCCAGACGCCGCGCGCGCCATCGGCAGTCCTTCTTCGATGGTGCGGTAGCGGGCCATTGCGTAATGCTGATACGGCCCGGTTCCATTGCCGAACCATGCGTCATTGGTGACCGAGATGATCCAGCCAGGGCGCTCGTCGCCGCGCGGCACCATGCCGGGAAAAATCGCCTCGTAGCAGATCAACGCAACCGCAGGCGGTGCGTCGGGGTGAATGATCAGCCGCGCCGGCATGTCGCCAGGCTCGAACCCTGCGCCAATTCGCTGCAGGGGCGCGATGTTCAGCGAAGAGATCACCGACCACAGCGGGATGAATTCGCCGAACGGCACGAGGCGATGCTTGTCGTAGATCTGACCGAGACGCGGCGCGCCGCTCACACCGTCGATCACAGCTGCCGAGTTGAACAAGGCGACGCCGTCCGAGCGCAGTTCGCGCCGCGTCAATCCCGTGACCAGCACGCGATCGCCGAGCCCGCGCGCGAGCGCGCGCATGAAGGCGTCGTTCTCCAGCATGAAGAAGTTCACCACCGGGATCGCGCCCTCAGGCCAGATCAGGATCGACGGTCCGCGGTCGTCGGGCGGACCGCTGGCGTCGAGATACCGGCGCAGCACGCGCTCTTCCTGATTGGAGCGGTTCTCCCATTTCTCCGTCTGGCTCATGCCGGAATCGGCCACGCGCACAACCGGACGCGCGCCCGGCGGTTCCACCGGCGCGCCGGCGATGCGTTGCGCGCCCCAGCCCCACCCCATGCCAACGACAAGACCTGCCGCCACCAGCGGCGTGAAGCGCCGGGCCGGCGTCATGTGTCCGTCAGCGATCATCGCCGGCGCCGCGGCTATCAGCAAGGTCAACAAAGTGAGGCCGTAGATGCCGGCGATCGACGCGAACTGCGAAATCGGTTCGCCCGGCGTCCAGACGTAACCCGGCAATAGCCACGGAAAGCCGCCGAACAAATGCCCGCGCAACCATTCGCTGGCGAAGATGCAGGCCGCGAACCAGGCGACACGGCGCACGTCGTTGGTCCACAGCGCCGCTGCCAGCGCGCAGCCCAGCCCCCAGTAGAGCGCCATGCCTGCAGCGAGCGCCGCGGTCGCGGGGATGCCCCAGATCGGCCCCCAGGCCTGTGCGTCCGCGTTGAACGCCGAGGACACCCAGTAAAGTCCCGTCGCCATGTGGCCGAGGCCGAAGAACCAGCCGAGTGCAAAACTCGACGCGATCTTCTTCGGCCGCGTGGCGGCACTGTCGATCAGCCATACCAAGACGACGATCGCGCACACGAAGATGAGAGTGAGCTGGAACGGCGCCTGGCCCAGCGTCGCCGCCGCGCCGGCGATCAGCGCGAGG
Source organism: Hyphomonadaceae bacterium (assembly GCA_050182055.1). Classification (GTDB taxonomy): domain Bacteria; phylum Pseudomonadota; class Alphaproteobacteria; order Caulobacterales; family Aquidulcibacteraceae; genus Vitreimonas. The sequence continues at coordinate 190,105 of JBFXCP010000003.1, read as the reverse complement.
CCGCGGCGTTGCCACGGCGTGCGCGCTGCCATCCATGTCTGGATCCGCGACATCTAACCCCACTTTCTTGAGTTCGCCGTTTGGAGCGTGCGCCGCACCGCGCGTCAAGCGTTGCGCGCCGCTCCCGCCACCGGCTGCGCCGTCGTGACGCTCCTTGTGGCGACGCCGTCGGCGGCGCGCTTCACGCGCAGGCGCTTCACGCGGCGTGGATCGGCGTCGACAATCTCGATATCGAAGCCAGCCGGGTGATGCAGAATCTCGCCCCGCTGCGGCAAGCGGCCGGCCAGTGCAACGGCCCAGCCCCCCGCGGTATCGAAATCGTCGCCGTGGTCGGGCAAGGCCAGGCTCGCGCCCAGCTTCGCCTCGAGTTCCTCGATCGCCGCCCGCCCGTCGACCTCGAAAGCGCCTGCGCCGCGCTCGACGACGAGCGCCGATTCGACGTCGTGCTCGTCCTCGATCGCGCCAACGATCTGCTCGACCAGATCCTCCATCGAGACGAGTCCATCGGTGCCGCCGTATTCGTCGACCACGAGCGCCAGATGGATGCGGCTGGACTGCATCTTGAGGAAGAGCGTCGACAGCGTCATCGAGGCCGGCACGAACAGAATGTCGCGCCGCAAACGCGGCAGCAGCCGATCGGAGAACTTCGCCTTGGCTTGGCCCGTCGCATCCGGCGCCAAGAGCGACAGCACGTCGCGCACGTGGACGAAGCCCTGCGGGTCGTCCAGCGTCTCGCCGTAGATCGGCAGACGCGAGTGCTGGCTCTCGGAAAAAATACGCGCCGCTTCGCCTAAAGTCGCCGACGCCTCGATGGCGACGATCTCGACGCGCGGGCGCATCACATTGGCGACACGCAACGCATCGAAGCGCGCCGCGCGCAGGATCAGGTCCTTCTGCGCGACCGGCTCGCCGCTTTCTTCCTGCTCGCGCAGCGCATCGGCCACCACCTCGGCGGAGTCCTTGCCCTCATCGCGCGCGAACGAACGCATCAGCCGCTGCCATAAGCTCGCGCGCTTTCTAGGCGAAGGTTCGGGTTCGTCGGGGTGTTCGGCCATGGGCTATGCGTGTCCTGACTCAAGCGTAGGGATCGTCGATCCCGATCGCGGCGAGGATGGCGCGTTCGCGCGCTTCCATCTTTTCGGCGTCCGCCGGCTGCATGTGATCATAGCCCAAAAGGTGGAGAAAGCCGTGCACAACCAGATGCGCGGCATGGTGTTCGAACCGTTTGCCCTGAAATTCCGCCTCTTCGACAATGGTTTCCGCCGCGAGCGCAATGTCGCCGAGGAAGCCGCCGCCGCCGTCTCCAGCGTGGGCCGGGGGAAACGACAGCACGTTGGTCGCGCCGGTCTTGCCGCGGAACTGCGCGTTCATGGCCGCAATCGCCGCGTCGTCGCCGAGCAGCACCGAGACGACGCCCGTGACGCCCTCCTCCGCGGCCGCCACGGCGAGCGCTTTCGACAAGAGATCCTCGTGGCCGCGCCAAAGCGGCGAGCCGCCGACCATGTCGACTTCCAGAACGCGCTCCTCAGCCATGCCCGCCCTCATCGCGGCGGTACGCTTCGACGATGTGTGCGACAAGCCGATGACGCACGACGTCCTGCGTGCCGAAGCGAATGATCTCGACGCCGGGGAGATTTTCAAGGATCGACACCGCGTGGGCGAGGCCGGACTGATCGCTGCGCACGAGATCGATCTGCGAGGGGTCGCCGGTGACGACCATGCGCGAGCCTTCGCCCAAGCGCGTCAGCACCATTTTCATTTGCAGCACGGTGGCGTTCTGCGCTTCGTCGACAATGACGAACGCGTTGGTCAGCGTGCGCCCACGCATGAACGCGAGCGGCGCGACTTCGATCTGGCGGCGCTCACGGCGGACCTTGAGATCGTTCTCGCCCATTTGGCTGCGGAACGCGTCCCAGATCGGCTGCAGATAGGGATCGACCTTCTCGGCGAGATCGCCCGGCAGATAGCCAAGCTTCTCGCCTGCCTCGACGGCGGGACGCGTGACGATGATGCGGTCCACGCGCTCCTGCTTCAGCGCTTCGACGGCTGCGGCGACGGCGAGAAAGGTCTTGCCGGTGCCGGCGGGGCCGACGCCGAAGATGAGATCGATCTCCTCATCGCGCAGCGCTTCCACATAATGCACCTGGCGCGGCGTACGCAGAGTCAAGCCGCCCAGCTGGCGCAGCGTGACGGGGCCGGCGGCGGGGTCGGCGCCTTCGGAGAACGAGATCGCGGCCAGCACTTCGCCTTCGCGCACCTTGCCCTTGCGGCGCGCGAGATCGGCGAGCGCGTCGACGATCCGCTGCGCGCGGTCGAGATCGGCTTGCGTGCGCGCGCGCACCGTCAGGCGGTCGCCCTGTGCGTCGAGAGTCACGGCGTACGCCGGCGCGCCACGCGGGGCGTCCGGATCGCGGAATGCTTCCTGGATGTGCGCGAGGTGGCGATGCAGCGGGCCGAAGACGGCTTGCGCGACACCCGCTTCGGCCAGCGTGATCACGCGCTGCAATTCGGTTTCGTTCGACGCGCTCACGCAACCTCCACGGCCGCGTCAGCGCGCGCGCCGGCCAACGAGTTCTGCGACGCGGAGACAATGCGCACCGCCGCGATGTCGCCGGGTCTCAGAACGGAGTCTTCGAAATGCACGGCCTGCTGATAGGGCGACCGGCCATGCATTTGGCCCGCCTTGCGCCCCTGCCCCGTGACCAGAACGGGCAGCACGCGCCCGACCTGCGCCTGGTTGAACGCGTTCTGCTGTGCGGACAAGAGATCCTGGAGACGCCGCAAGCGGTCCGCCATCACCTCTTCGGGCACGTGCGCAAGCATGCCTGCGGCCGGCGTGCCCGGCCGGGCCGAGTACTTGAACGAAAAGGCGGCGGCGAATTCGATCTCGCGCACGAGCTCGAGCGTCGCCTCGAAATCGCGTTCGCTCTCGCCCGGGAAGCCGACGATGAAGTCGCTCGACAGAGCGATGTCGGGCCGGACCTTGCGCAGGCGCGCGACGATGTCGCGGTAGAAGGCGGCGTCGTGCTTGCGGTTCATCGCCTTGAGAATGCGGTCGGACCCCGATTGCACCGGCAGATGCAGGTACGGCATGAGCTTCGGCTCAGCGCCATGCAGCGCGATCAGCGCTTCCGTCATCTCGATCGGATGCGATGTGGTGTAACGGACGCGCGCGACGCCATCAATCTCGGCGATCGCCGCCACCAAGCCCGCGAACGAGGCGCCGCCGTGATAGGCGTTGACGTTCTGGCCGAGCAGCGTGATCTCGCGCACGCCGCGTTCGGCGAGCGCGCGCGCCTCGGCAAGCACATCCGCCAGCGGGCGGGAATACTCGGCGCCGCGTGTGTAAGGCACGACGCAGAAAGTGCAGAACTTGTCGCAACCTTCCTGGATCGACAGGAACGCCGTGACGCCGTCCGGCGCGCGCGCGGGCAGCGCGTCGAACTTCTCCTGCGCCGTGAAGTCCGCCGCCAAGCGCTCGCCCGTCGCCCGCGCCGCGCGCGCGATCAGCTCGGGCAGCTTGTGATAGGCCTGCGGCCCGACCACCAGATCGACCGCCGGCGCGCGGCGGATGATTTCCTCGCCCTCCGCCTGCGCAACGCAGCCGGCCACGGCGATGGTCATGGCCTTTCCTTCCGCGGCGCGGCGCTCTTTGTGCGCGCGCAGGCGGCCGATCTCGGAATAGACTTTCTCGGTGGCCTTTTCGCGAATGTGGCAAGTGTTGAGAATGACGAGGTCTGCGTCGTCCGGCGTCTCGGTCACGGCGTAGCCCAGCGGCGCCAGCACATCGCGCATGCGCTCGCTGTCGTAGACGTTCATCTGGCAGCCGTACGTCCCGATAAAGAGCCGCTTCGGCGTGCGGGGTTCGGACATCTACTTCTTGCCCGCCTTCGCTTTGTCGTCGATCGGCACGCCATACAGCTCGAGCCGGTGATCGACCAGTTTGTAGCCGAGCCGCCGCGCAATCTCGTGCTGCAACCGCTCGATCTCCGGATCGACAAACTCGACCACCGTGCCCGTCTTCATGTCGATCAGATGATCGTGGTGGGTTTCGGGCGTCTCTTCGTAGCGCGACCGGCCGTCGCGAAAGTCGTGACGCTCCAGGATGCCGGCCTCCTCGAACAGCCGCACCGTGCGATAGACCGTGGCGATCGAGATACCGGGATCGACGGCGGCGGCGCGGCGATGAAGTTCCTCCACATCCGGGTGATCGTGGCTCGCCGACACCACGCGCGCGATCACGCGGCGCTGCTCGGTCATGCGCATACCCTTCTCGACGCAGAGTTTTTCGATCCGGTCCATAGGCCTCCTCGATGGGCGGAGAGATACCGCCCGGGCTGTGCTCGTGTCTAGCGAAGACGGCTCACACGACCGGGCGCGGCAGCGTGCGGCGCATGACGATGGCGTCCACGTAGCCGCCCTCGCCCGCGTAATAGGCGTGACGCCGGCCTGCTTCCTCGTAGCCGAGCTTGGCGTAGAGCGCGCGGGCGGCGGCGTTGGTCTCGGCGACCTCGAGATGCATCGAGGCGGCGCCGCGCACCAAAGCCGCGACCCCGGCCGCGTTCACCAGCGACGCGCCGACGCCGGCGCGCCGCGCTTCGGGAACCACCGCGACGGTCAACAGCTCGGCGTCGCCCGCCGCCGTCCAGGCCATGACGAAACCCTGGGGTTCTTTGGCGCGCGCCACGAGCGCGAACACGGCGGCGTTTTCCAACAGCTTGGCGATATCGCTTTCGCGCCATGGTTTGTCGAACGCACGCGCATGCAGCGCGGCGAGCTGGGCGGCCGCATCGGCGCCGACGGCTTCGATCACGGGGTCGGGTCCGGCAGCGTGACGTGCGGCGCACGCAGGTACGTCGGTGCGGGAGGATAGCGCGCGGGATCGAGCGCGGCTGCGCGGCGCGCGAGCGCCGCCGCGTCCACAACGACCCCCGGTCCCACGAGGACGAACGCGCGGCCCCGTGCGGATCCGGCGAAGAGCGCGGCATGACCACCGCGCTCGATTCCTCGCGGGGCCATCAGCGCCGCGCCCTCTTCGTAGAGCGCGGCGTAGCATGCGCCGGGCGTCTCGATCAGCGCCGCGCGAAGACCGGACGCCCCCTCGCCCAGCGCCAGCGCTTCCAATGTCGAAACGCCGAGGCACGGCTTGTTCAGCGCCAACGCCAGCGCGCGCGCGAAGGAGAGCCCGACGCGGACGCCGGTGAACGACCCTGGGCCGGTGGTGACCGCAATGCGATCGATCTCGGCGAAGCCGACGCCAGCCTGTGCCGCCGCGTCGCGCGCCATTGGCGCTAGGCGCTCGGCTTGGCCGCGGTTCATAGCTTCAGAGAGATGCGCCAGCGTTTCGCCGCCGCGGACGATGGCCACCGAGCAGGCGTCCAGCGCCGTATCGATGGCGAGCACGATCATGCGGGGGCTACACCACCTGCTCGACGCGCATCACTTCCGGCACGTAGTGGCGCAGCATGTTCTCGATGCCCTGTTTCAGCGTCAGCGTGGACGACGGGCAGCCGGCGCAGGCGCCGCGCATGTTGAGGCGCACGATTCCGTTCTCGTGGTCCCAGGAATGGAAGGTGATGTCGCCGCCGTCGCGGGCGACAGCGGGGCGCACGCGCGCCTCGATGATCTCTTTCAGTTCCTTCACGATGCCAGCGGCGTCGCCTTCATAGACGATGTCCGCCTCATCGGTGACGTCCGCATCGGCGCCGGCGCCGTCGCGCAGCACCGGCGCGCCCGAGGTGAAGTGATCCATGATCGCCGCCAGCAGGTGCGGCTTCAGGTGCGGCCACGCGATCTCTTCGGCCTTGGTGACGGTGATGAAGTCGCCGCCGAGATAGACGCGCTCGACGCCGTCGACGGCGAACAGCGCCTGCGCCAGCGGCGACGCCAAAGCGGCGTCGGCGTCGGCGAATTCGCGGCTGCCCGCGCCCAGCACATCGCGGCCCGGCAGGAACTTGAGCGTCCGCGGATTCGGCGTGGACTCTGTCTGGATGAACATGACGCTGAGGTGGGCCCTGGTTCGAAGCCGGTCAAGCTGGCGTTTCGGACGCCGCGCCGCCGAGCGGCAGCGCAAGCGCCTGAATGTCGGCCCGTGAGAGCGCGCCGGGGACGACCAGCACCGGCACAGCGCGTCCGCCGAGGCCCGCGCTCTTACCGAGTTGCGCCACCAGCGGGCCCGGGCCGCCCGGGCCCGATGCAGCGGCGAGCACCACCAGCTTGATCGCGGAGTCGGCCTCCAGCAGGCGGCGCAGCTCCGGTTTCAAATCCCCTTCCCGCAATACGGTCTCGGCGGTGACGCCGCATGCGGCCCACACCTCCGCCGCAAAGCGCTGCGTGAGCGACTCCGCCGCGATCTGGGCCTGACGGCGCATCTCTTCGCTGATCGTCGCCCACGGCGCGGGATCGGACGGCTCGATGACGCGCAGCATGACCAGCCGCCAGCCGGTGCTGCGCGCCAGCGCGCCTGCATACATGAGCGCGGCCGGAAACTCCTCGCTCTCGTCGGCGATGACCAGGACGGCGGAACGCGGCTGTTCGCTCATGCGCGCAATGGTCGCTCAAACGCTTCCGCGCTTCAAGCGCGCCAGAGGCCAACGACCTTGCGCACGTCGTCCATGATCGGCGCGGCGATGGCGCGCGCGCGCTGGGCGCCGTCCGTCAGAACCGCGTCGATCGCGGCGGGATCGGCTTGCAAGCGGCGCATCTCGGCCGCGATCGGCGCGAGCTTGGCGGCCAGAACCTCCGCCAGCGCCGGTTTGAACACGCCAAAACCCTTGCCGGCGAACTCGTCGAGAACGTCCTGCACGCTGCGCCCCGTCGCCGCCGAAAAGATGCCGACCAGATTCTCGACCTCCGGGCGGCCTTTGAGGCCCTCCGCCGATTCCGGCAGCGGGTTCGGATCGGTGGTGGCCTTCTTGATCTTGTTGGCGATGGCGCCGGCGTCGTCGACCAGATTGATGCGCGACATATCCGAGGGATCGGATTTGGACATCTTCTTCGCGCCGTCGCGCAAGCTCATGATCCGCGCGCCGGGGCCCTGGATCAGCGGCTCCGGCAGCGGGAAGAACGCGGGCGCATTGTGGTCGGTGTTGAATTTCTGGGCGATGTCGCGCGACAGCTCGAGGTGCTGCTTCTGGTCCTCCCCCACCGGCACGTGGGTGGCCTTGTAGAGGAGAATGTCCGCAGCTTGCAGCACGGGATAGTCGAACAGACCGACGGACGACCGCTCCGCGTCCCTGCCGGCCTTGTCCTTGAACTGCGTCATCCGTTCGAGCCAGCCCATGCGCGCGACGCAATTGAGAATCCAGGCCAGCTCGCTGTGTTCGCGCACCGCCGATTGCACGAACACGATCGACCGCTTCGGATCGACGCCCGCGGCCAGATAGGCGGCGGCCACTTCGCGGCACTTGGCGGCGAGGTGTTCTGGATCGGGCCCGGTGGTGATCGCGTGCAGATCGACGATGCAATAGATGCAGTCGTACTTCTCCTGCAGCGCGACGAACTTCTGCAGCGCGCCGAGATAATTGCCGAGGTGCAGGCCATTGGTGGGTTGCATGCCCGAGAATACAAGCTGCGGGCCCTTGTATTCGGGCTGGGGTGCGTCGGTCATGGGAAACTCCGGAACATGGGATCAGGCGCGCCGCGAGGACGCGCGGACGGTCAGGCGCGGACGCCCCGCCATCGCCGGAGACTCGATCCCATGCTCATGGCCGCTCTCTATCAGCCGTCCAAGCCCGGCGGCAAGGCGCCTCCCCCTTCCGGCGCGCGCTCGCGGCGCAGCGCCCGGCGCACTTCGGAGACGGTGATGGCTCTGAGCGCAAAGGCGGCGACGCCGAACAGCAGGAAGCCGCCGACGCTCACCGCAAGCACCGCAAGCTCCTTGCCGCCGAACGGCAGCGCGGCGACGAACGGCGCTTCGATCTGCTCGCGGATCGTCGCCGCATAGCCAATGGCCGCCGCCATGATCCCTGTCGCAAGGCCGATGCGCACGAGGCGGCTTTGCGTCTGCGCGGTCGGCGTCCAGGTCTTTTCGCGCAGCAGCGCGCCCGCGAGCAGGATGACGTTGATCCACGCCGCCGACGACGCCGCGATGGCGAGGCCCACGTAACCCGAATGCCCGGCCGCGCGCAGGCCGAAGAAGAACGCTGCGCCCAGCGCGACGTTCGCCACCACGCTAGCGAGAGCAAACTGCATCGGCCGGCGCGTGTCCTGGCGCGCGAAAAATGGCGGCGCCAGCACCCGCACCAGCACGAACGCCGGCACGCCCCAACCATAATGAAAGAGCGCGGCGGCGGTCGCGCGCGCGTCCGCGTCGGTGAAGACGCCGCCGGTCCAGAAGCCGTGCATCAGGAAGAACGGCATCACCAGGAACGCCGCCGCCGCCGGCAGCGTGAACGCCATCGAGAGCGAAACCGCTTCGTCGATCGCGCGCGTCTCGTCGGCGCCGTCGGCGGCGGACACGGCGCGCGAGAGGCGCGGCAGCAGCGCCACGCCGATGGCGACGCCGATGAGGCCGAGCGGCAATTGGTAGAGACGGTCCGCCGCATAGAGCCAGGATTTGGCCCCCTGCTCGAAGGAGGCCAGCGCCTGGTTGATGAACACGTTGATCTGCGTCGCCGATCCCGCGAACACCGCGGGCCCCATCAGGACGAGGATGCGCGTCACGTCGGGCGTCAGCACCGGCCAGCGAAAACTCAGGCGCACGCCGAGCCGCATGCAGCCCCACCACAAGAGCAGCGCCTGCACGACGCCGGCGATGGCGATGGCGATCGCGCCCCACATGGCGGCTGTCTGCGGATCAGGCGCGGGAAGGATCGCCACGAGGATGCAGAGATTGAGGAAGATCGGCGCCGCGGCCGAGAGCGCGAACCGCCCCGCTGTGTTGAGCACGCCCGAAAACAGCGCCGCCGCCGACATGCCGACGAGGTAGGGCATGGTGATCTGCGTCAGCAGAATGGTGTAGGCGAAGATGTCGGGCTGATCTTCGTAGCCCTTGTGGATGACGAGCATGATCCACGGCATGCCGATCTGCGCCAGGATCGTGAGCACGACCGTCGCCAGCAGCAGCACCGACAGCGATTGCGATGCGACGCCAGCGGCATGGGCGTCGCCATTCTCCTTCAATGTGCGCGCATAGACCGGCACGAACGCCTGCGTGAAGGCGCCCTCGGCGAAGATGCGGCGAAACAGATTCGGAAACATCTGTGCGGTGACGAACGCGTCGCCGATCGGCCCGGCCCCGATGACGTTGGAGATGGCCCGGTCCCGCGCATAGCCGAGCACGCGGCTGAGCAGGGTGAAGCTGGTTTGCACCAGCGTGTTGCGGGCGAGACTCATCGATTCCCCAGATGGCGGCTGGCGTGTCTAGCGCGCCGTCGAAGCGCGCGCCACCGCCAAGGGCGTCCTGGCCGGATCGGCTGGCGCCGCGGGCTCGCCAGCACGGAGCACGGCTTCCAAGCTCGACCGTAGCGCCGCGATCCGCTTCGGTTCGGCAATCTTCGCGCCACCCTCCTCCACGACATAGAACACGTCCGAAGCGCGCTCGCCGTAAGTATCGATGTGCGCGCTGTTGATGGAGATCTTCGCCTTCGCGCAGACGTGCGCGAGATCGGCGAGCAGTCCGAGGCGGTCGCGCCCCGACGCTTCGATCACCGTCGCATTCGGCGAGATGTCGTTGTCGATCCGCACCCATGGCTCGATCGCGAACGCGGCGTTGCGGCGCGACGCGGGTTTGGCCGCGGGCGGGGGATGATCCTCGCTCGCGGCGCGGCGCAAACGCCCGACCAAGGTTTGCAGCGCATGCGCGTCGTGCGCGCCGAACGGACGGTGATCGCCGGTCTGGATCGAAAACACGTCGAACGCCGCGCCGTCGCGCGTCGTGTGCACGCGTGCGCCGGCGATGTCGGCGCCGCTTGCGGAAATGGCGGCGGCGAGGCTCGCGAACAGACCCGGGCGATCCGGCGCGTGCACGAGCACTTCGGTCACGCCCTGCTGGGGCCGGAAGCGCGACGCGACGTGCACGCGCGCATCTTCACGCTGCGCGGCCACCATTTCGTGCGCATGCCACGCCAAGGCCTCGGCGTCGTGGTTCAGCCAATAGCCGTCTTCGAGCGCGTCGAACCAGACATGAAGGGCTGCGCCCTCCGCCGCGCCGATGTCGCCGAGCAGACGCTGCTTGGCTTGGGCGGCGATCTCGGCAAGGTGCGCGCGCACGCCCTCCTCATCGGAACGCCCGCCATGCAGCGCCGCCTCGGTCAGGCGAAAGAGGTCGCGCAGCAGCTGGCCTTTCCAGTCGTTCCAGATCGTGGGCCCGACCGCGCGGATGTCGGACACCGTCAGCACCAGCAGCAGCCGCAAACGCTCCACTGTGCCCACGGCGGCGGCGAATTGCGCCACCGTGCGCGCGTCGCCGATGTCGCGCTTCTGCGCCACGTCGCTCATCACCAGGTGGTGGCGCACCAGCCAGCCGACCAGATCGATTTCCTCCGCCGGAAGCCCGAGCCGGGCGCAGGCCGCGCGCGCGGATTTCTCGCCTTCGATCTGCTGATCCCCCTCGCCCTTGCCGGTGTCGTGCAGCAGCATGGCGAGATAGAGCGCGCGGCGGTTGATGATCTTGCCGAAAATCTCCGTCGCCAGCGGGTGCTGATCCTTGTGGCGGCCGTTCTCAATCTCCGACATGGCGTCGATCGCGCGCAGCGTGTGCTCGTCCACGGTGTAGTGGTGGTACATGTTGAACTGCATCTGCGCGACGATGCGGCCGAACTCCGGCACGAACCGCCCCAGCACACCCGCTTCGTTCATCAATCTAAGCGCCGCGCCCGGGTTGCGCTTCGAGGTGGCGACATTGAGAAACGAGGCGCGCGCCGCATCGTCGTAGCGCCACGACGGACGCATGCTGCGCGCGCGGCGCGCGGCGACGCCGAGCGCGGCCGGATGCACGTCCAGATCGCGCGCCTCGGCGATTTCGAACAGGCGCAGCACGTTGGCCGGCGTTTCGAGCACCGCCGCTGAATCGATGTTGAGCCGGCCGGCTTCGATGTGAAAGCCCGGCTCGACCGGCGCGCGCTTGGCGCGCTGCGGCGGCAGGAGACGCTGCAAGCCGCGCGGCGCGTGCTTGGAATTGTCCGCCTCCAGCCGCGCGCACAACACCCGCGTCAGCGCGCCCACCTCCTTGGCGATGAGGAAGTAGCGCTTCATGAAACGCTCGACCTCGGTCGCGTCGCCGCGCGCGGCGTAACCCAGCCGCTTGGCGAGTTCGGGCTGCAAATCGAACGACAGGCGCTCTTCGGCGCGGCCGGTGACGAAGTGCAGATGGCAGCGCACCGTCCACAGGAAACGCAGCGCGCGGCCGAACGCGAAGCGCTCTTCCTCGGTGAACACCCCCGCCTCGACGTAGTCGCGCGGCCGGGTGAAGCCGTAGCGATGGCGGGCCATCCAGAACAGCGTGTGCAGATCGCGCAGACCGCCCTTGCCTTCCTTGATGTTGGGCTCGACCATGTAGCGCGAGGCGCCGAGGCGGGCGTGACGCTCGTCGCGCTCCTGCAGCTTGGCGGCGATGAACCCAGGGTGGTCGCGCGCGGCGACGTCCTTGCGGAAGCGCGTCTCGAGTTCTTGCGCCAACGACGCGTCGCCGGCGATGCGCCGCGACTCCAGGAGCGCGGTCTGGATGGTATGATCTTCGCGCGCGAGCTTCAGGCACTCCTCGATGCTGCGCGAGGAATGGCCGACTTTGAGACCGAGGTCCCAGAGCATGTAGAGCATGTACTCGGTCACGCTCTCGGCGAACGGCGTCGGCTTGTAGGCGCGCAGGAAGAGCAGATCGAGGTCCGAGGACGGCGCCAGCTCGCCGCGGCCATAGCCGCCGACGGCCACGATGGCGAAACGTTCGCCCTCCGTAGGGTTTCGCGCCCGGAACACGTGCGTGGTGGTGTAGTCGTAGAGCGCGCTCACGACTTCGTCGGCGACGGCGGCGAGCAATTGGGCCACCGCCTGGCCGTCTTCCCCCGCCTCCAGCCGCTCCTTGGCGATCATCCGGCCCCGGAACAAGGCGTGATGCAGAAGGCTGCGGATCGTCTTGCGGCCGCCCTCGCCTTCGGCGGCGTGGGTCGCGCTCAGTTGCGCGCGCAGGCGTGCGCCGTCGACAACCAACTCAATTGGAACTGGTTTCAAGCGGGCGGCGGGCATGTCATTGCAGTTTCGTCATTCTGTGGCCGATCCGCCAGCTCCGCACGCAGATCGCGTGACTTCTCCGTAAATAGCAGAACGCAAACTTGCCTCATTTCGCGCGCACAGCCAAAAGGTAATCGGGACTGTGCTTCCCAGGAGGCGATCGAACATGCGCAGCAAGGGCGGCAAGACCATTCGGCTCGGCGCCGACCACGACGATCATCAAGTGACCGATCATCCCGCGCGCGCCGGTCTCGAAGCGCTTATGGACCAGAAGCTGTTCGCGCAGCGCATTCGCAGCGAGCGCTCCGCCGCGTATTGGTTCGCCGCGTCCCTTTGGGGCGTCAGCGGATTGGTGCTGGGCGGCCTCTTGGGCGCCTACATGATGTTCGTGGCGATGGATTCGTCGCTGCCGCTCGCTTCCGAAGCGGTGACGCGCGGCATGGCTGTCGAGCAAGCGCGCCAAAGCGTCGACGAAAACCAGAACCGGCTCAGGGATCCTGCCGAGCAGCAGCCTTAAGCCGGTAGAGCTGTTCGAGCGCCTCTTTCGGCGACAGATGATCCGGATCGATCTCGGCCAGCGCCGCTTGCAGCGGCGAGGGCGCTGTGTCCGCCACGACCTGCGCGAACAGCGGCAGCTCATCGACGATCTCGACTCGCGTCGCGCCGCCGTTTGCCTCCAACCGCGATAGCACCGCGCGCGCGCGCTCGACTGCGCTCTTCGGCAGCCCAGCCAGCCTGGCGACCTGAATGCCGTACGAGCGGTCGGCGGGCCCGGGCGCCACCTCGTGCAGGAACACGAGATCGCCTTTCCATTCCTTCGCGCGCAGATGCGCGTTGGCGCCCGCCTCCAGCTTGTCGGCTAAGCGCGTCAGCTCATGATAGTGCGTGGCGAACACGGCGCGGCAGCGATTGACCTCGTGCAGATGTTCGGCCACCGCCCAGGCGATAGCGAGGCCATCGAAGGTCGCGGTGCCACGGCCGATCTCGTCGAGCACCACCAGCGCGCGCTCGCCCGCCTGATGCAGAATGGCGGCGGTCTCCACCATCTCGGTCATGAACGTGGAGCGCCCGCGCGCGAGATCGTCGGAGGCGCCGACACGCGCGAACACGCGGTCGACAACGCCTAGCCGCAACTTGCGCGCGGGCACGTAGGCGCCCGCCTGCGCGAGGACAGCCATCAGCGCGATCTGGCGCAGGTACGTGCTCTTGCCCGCCATGTTCGGGCCGGTGACCACCATCAGACGCGGGCCACTGCGGCCTTCCGCGTCAAGCCGCGCATCGTTGGGCGTGAAGCCCTGCCCCTCGCGGCGCACCGCCTCCTCGACGACAGGGTGGCGCGCGCCTTCCGCCAGTAGCGCGCTCGTTTCATCCACCTCCGGACGCGTCGCCCCGGTCTCCTCCACCCAGAGCGCCAGACCCGCCGCCACGTCGAGCGCTGCGAGCGCGTCGCCCGCGGCGCGGATGTCGGCGTCCTGCGCTGCCGCCTGCGCAGCGAATTGCCTGAACAGCGCAAGCTCGCGCGCGAGAGCGGCTTCGCCGGCGCGGGCGATCTTAGCGTCGAGTTCGGCCAGTTCGGTCGTGGTGAAGCGGACCGACCCAGCGTTGGTCTGGCGGTGAATGAAGCGCGCGTTCAGCGGCGGCGCCATTAGCGCTTCGGCCTGCTTGGTCGTCGCGTCGATGTGATAGCCGAGCACGTTGTTGTGCTTGAGCTTCAGCCCGGCGATGCCCGTCTCTTCCGCGTAGCTTGCCTGCAGTGCGGCGATCACCTTGCGGCTGTCGTCGCGCAACGCGCGCGTCTCATCGAGCGCCGCATCGTAGCCGGCCGCAATGAACCCGCCGTCGCGCGCCAGGATCGGCAACTCGGGCGCGAGCGCGTGGGTCAGCGTCTGCGCCAACGCCGCAAGCTCTGGATGGCCCGCGAGCGAAAGCGCGGCGCGCGCACGGGCGATTTCCTCGGGCGCGTCGCCGGAACGCCCGGCGCACCGGGCGGCCGCGCGGTCGCCGGCCAGCAGGCCGTCGCGCAACTGCGCCAGATCGCGCGGCCCGCCGCGGCCGAGCGCAAGGCGCGTCAGCGCGCGCGCCAGGTCGCCGGCCGCGCGCAGCTCCGCGCGCACGCCGTCGCGTTCTGCGCGGCCTTCCACGAAAAACTGCACCGCATCGAGTCGCACGTTGATCGCCGCGACGTCGGTCAGCGGCCGGCTCAGGCGTTCCGCGAGCAGGCGCCCGCCGGGGGCGGTCACAGTGCGATCGACACAGCCGAGTAGCGAACCGTCACGGTTGCCGCGTACGGAGCGCTCGATCTCCAGCGCCGCGCGCGTTGCGGCGTCGATCGCCATAAACGCGCGCGCCGCACTGCGGCGCGGCGGCGCCAGACGCGGCGCGGCGCCCGCTTGGGTCAGCTCGATGTAGTCGAGCAACAGGCCCATCGCCGCGAGCTCGGCGCTCGAGAAATCGCCAAATGCATCGAGCGACGCGACTTCGAACGCCGCGCGCAATCGGCGCTCCGCCGATTGCGCGTCGGCCTTTACCGCCGGCCGTAGCGTCAGCGTCGCGCCGGCAAACCGCGCCGCTTCGGCGACGCGCGGCGCTTCCGCTTCCGCGACCAGCAACTCCGCCGGCGCCAGCGCTGCGATATCTTCCCCCACCTCCGCCGCGCGCAATGCCCGCGTTTCGAACGCGCCAGTGGAAATGTCGGCCCAGGCGATGGCGGCATATTCGCCGGCGAACGCGCATGCCGCCAGCCGGTTGGCGGCGCGCGCGTCGAGCAGCCCCTCTTCGGTCAGCGTGCCGGGTGTGACCACGCGCACGACGCCGCGCTGCACGATCGACTTCGCGCCGCGCTTCTTCGCTTCCGCCGGATCTTCGAGCTGCTCGCAGACCGCGACCTTGAAGCCTGCGCGGATCAGCTTCGCCAGATAGCCTTCGGCCTGATGCCACGGCACGCCGGCCATCGGGATCGGCTCGCCGCCGTGCTGGCCGCGCTTGGTGAGCGCGATGCCGACGGCGGCGGACGCCTTCACCGCGTCGTCGAAAAAGAGTTCGTAGAAATCGCCCATGCGAAAGAACAGGAGCGAGTCCGGGTGCTCGGCCTTCGCGGCGAGGTACTGCGCCATAAACGGCGTCGCTTTCGGCGACGGGGAAGAGGAATCGGCCACAGCTCTGCTTTAGCGGCTCGCGGCCCTGACTTCCATTGACGGGGCAAGGCCCAGAGCTAGGGTGCGCGCACAAATTTCCGAGCCGAGCCCCCGATGCCAGATTCGAAACAGAGCTTCACCGACGCCGAAGCGCTGGATTTCCACCGCAAGCCCACCCCCGGCAAGATTTCCATCACGCCGACCAAGCCGATGGCGACGCAGCGCGATCTGTCGCTTGCATATTCGCCGGGCGTCGCCGTGCCGGTGCGGGCGATCGCCGAGAACGCGGACCTCGCCTACGACTACACCTCCAAAGGCAACCTGGTGGCAGTCATCTCCAACGGCACCGCCATCTTAGGGCTCGGCAACCTCGGCGCCATCGCCTCGAAGCCGGTGATGGAGGGCAAGAGCGTCTTGTTCAAGCGCTTCGCCGACGTCGACTCGATCGACATCGAGGTGACGACCCAGGACGTCGAGGAATTCATCATCACCGTCCGCAACATCGGGCAGACCTTCGGCGGCATCAATCTCGAAGACATAAAGAGCCCCGAGTGCTTCGTCATTGAAAGCCGGTTGCGCGACGAACTGGACATCCCGGTGTTCCATGACGATCAGCACGGCACGGCGATCATCGCCGCGGCCGGCTTGCTGAATGCGTGCGAACTGACGGGGCGCAAACTCGAGGATTTGAAAGTCGTCGTCAGCGGCGCAGGCGCGGCGGGGCTTTCGTGCATCAGCCTGATCAAGCAGCTCGGCGTGCCGCACGAGAACGTGACGGTCTGCGACCGTGAGGGCGTTGTCTATCGCGGCCGCGAGAAAGGCATGGATCAGTTCAAGGCCGCACACGCCATCGAGACCAAGGCGCGTACGCTGGCCGATGCGCTCAAAGGCGCGGACGTGTTCATGGGGTTGTCCGTGGCCGGCGCAATGACGCAGGACATGGTCAAGTCGATGGCGAAGAAGCCAATCATCTTCGCCATGGCCAATCCCGATCCGGAGATCACCCCGGAAGACGTGCACGCCGTGCGCAAGGACGCCATCGTTGCGACCGGCCGTTCGGATTATCCGAACCAGGTCAACAACGTGCTTGGCTTTCCTTACATCTTCCGCGGCGCGCTCGACGTGCGCGCGCGCACGATCAATGAAGAAATGAAGGTCGCCGCCGCGCGCGCGCTGGCGGAGCTGGCCAAGCAAGACGTGCCCGACGAAGTCGCGGCCGCCTATCACGGCAAGCGGCTGAAGTTCGGACCGGACTACATCATCCCTACCCCGTTCGATCCGCGGCTGATCTCCGAGATTCCGCCCTACGTCGCCGAAGCGGCGATGCGCAGCGGGGTTGCACGCAAACCGATCGAGGACATGACGGCCTATCGTCATGCGCTGGCGCAGCGGCTCGATCCGACCGCGGCGATGATGCAGCGCGTGCAAACCGTCGTACGGCGCACGCCGCGCTGCATCGTGTTTGCCGAAGGCGAAGAGCCGGCCATGATCCGCGCCGCCTATGCGTTCCAGGAACTGGGCCTGGGCCGCTCCGTCCTGGTCGGGCGCGAAGACCTCGTGCGCGCCAACATGAATCAGGTCGGCGTTCCCGAAACCGCCGCGATCAACATCGTCAACGCGCGCCTCTCCGAACACAACGCGGTCTACGCCGACTATCTCTACAAACGCCTGCAGCGCTTCGGCTTCCTGCATCGTGACGCACAGCGGCTGGTCAACCAGGACCGCAACGTGTTCGGCGCGTGCATGGTCGCGCACGGCCAAGCCGACGGCATGGTAACCGGCGTGACGCGCAACTACGCCACCGCTTTGGACGACGTGCTCAAAGTCATCGACCCCGCGCGCGGCGAGCGCGTCATGGGCATGTCGGTGGTGCTGTCGAAGGGCCGCACGCTGTTCATCAGCGACACGGCTGTCGCCGAGTTTCCCGACCCGGCCGAGCTGGCGCAGATCGTGCTACAGTCCGCGGCCATGGCGCGCCAGTTTGGCGCCACGCCGCGCGTAGCCCTCCTCTCGCACTCGACGTTCGGCAATCCCAAGATGGAGCGCTCGGAAAAGATCCGCGAAGCGGTTTCCCTGCTCGATCG
This sequence comes from Hyphomonadaceae bacterium, assembly GCA_050182055.1. Taxonomy (GTDB): domain Bacteria; phylum Pseudomonadota; class Alphaproteobacteria; order Caulobacterales; family Aquidulcibacteraceae; genus Vitreimonas. Next base: position 172,719 of record JBFXCP010000003.1, on the reverse strand, counting down.
CCGCGAGGAGCTCGACTTCGAGTACGAAGGAGAGATGAACGTCGATGTCGCGCTGCATCCCGACATGCGCGAACTTTATCCGTTCTCGCGGTTATCCGAAGCCGCCAACGTGCTGGTGATGCCGGCGCTGCACTCGTCGTCGATCGCCACCAGTCTGCTCGCCACCGCCGGCGGCGCCACCGTGATCGGACCGGTGCTCACCGGATTGGCCAAGCCGATCCAGATCGCGCCGCTCGGCGGCACGGTCTCCGACATCGTCACCTACGCGACGTTGGCGGCGTTCCAGGCTGCCGAAACCAAGAAGGCCTAGGCGGCTTTCGGCTCGTTGCGCCGGCGCCACCATTCGACCAGGCAGAACACGACGGCGACGAAGCCGATCGCGGTGGCGAACACGAACACGTCGTGGAACGCCTGCGCGCGCGCGGGCTCCGTGCCCTCCACGCCGGTGGGCGCGCGGGCCTCGATGAACTCGCCGATCCGCGGCCGGAAGATCACGCCGATCAGCAGCGTCAGCGACGACAAGAGCGCGTACTGCACCGCCGCGTAGTTCTTGTTCACGATCGACGAGAGCCAGGCCACGTAGACCGCGCCCGCGAAGCCGCCGGCGATGTTCTCGACGAAGATCGCCGCCGTCAGCTGATCGAGTTCCGGCCCGAGCACGACGCCGTCGAGCACCGTGCCGCCCAGTCCCTTGACCAGGCCGACCACGCCGCTCGCCAGCGCGTTCACCAGCCAGCCGAGGCCGGTCGCGTTCAGAAAACCTGTGACGCCGGCGCCGCCTATCGCCAGATCGGCGTAGAGCAGGTTGGTCAGCGCCGCGACGATGGCGCCCAGCACCAGCGACGTCATGCGTCCCAGCTTCAGCAGCGCGATGCCGCCGAGCGCAATGCCGAGGATGGTGGCAAGCACGCCGACCATCTTCGACGCCAACGCGACGTCGGCGTTCGAGTGCCCGAGCACATTCAGATAGAACGGGTTGGCGAACGATCCCCAGATCGAATCGGCGATGCGGTAGGTGAGCACGAGCGCGATGATCGGCAGCGTCCAGAGCCAGAAGCGTTCCGCCAGATCGACCAGCGGGCCGAGCACGCGCGCATAGAAGATGTCGCTGATGGCGAAGAGCCCCCTGCTCTCCTGCGCGCCCTCGAAGCGGGCGCGGTTTCGCGCAATGTAGAACGCCACGATCAGCGGCAGCCCCGTCGTTGCAAACAGGATGAACGGCACTTTCTCCAGCTGGAACGCAGCGGCGCTGGGCGGTTCCGGAAGCGTCAACGACGCCACCATGAAGCCGATGATCGCGCTCGCGGCCCACGCCCAGCTCGCGAGCACAGGCAACAGCGCCAGCGCGCGGGCGCGCGATTGTGGCGACACGCCGGGCGTGTCCGGCTCGGCGCGCTCGCGCGGACGCAACAGCGGTTCCGGCGCCAGGAGTGTTGCGATCATGGTCAGCGCCATGAGCGCGGCCATGAAGATGAATGTCGGCGGCCAGCCCGCGGCCGCATCCGTCGCCGTCGCCCACACGTCCGCCATCAGCAGCGCGACCGCGCCGCCCGCGAACGCCGCGATGCGGTAGCCGAGCTGATAGCGCACCGACAATTGATCGAGCGGCGCACGATCATTGGCGATCTCGATCCGCCACGCATCGATGACGACGTCCTGGGTCGCCGAGAAGAACGCGCCCAGCGCGGCGAGGCCCACGAAGAGGCCGATGTTCGCGCGCGGATCGATGCCGGAGATCGCAAACAGACACGCGACGATCACGCCTTGCGCAGCGAACAGCCAGAGCCGCCGCTTGCCGACGCTGTTGAGGAACGTCGGCCCGCCCCAATCGAGCAGCGGCGCCCACAAGAACTTGAACGCGTACGCAAGCGCGATCCACGAGGCGATGCCGATGGTCGTGAGATCGACTTCCGCGTTCGAGAGCCAGGCCGAGAGCGAGCCGACGAGCAACGCATTGGGCAACCCGGCGGCGAACCCGAGCGAGGTCATCACCCAAATGGTGCGCTGGTCGCGCGGGACTGCAGGCGCGGCGGCCACGGCTTCGGTCATGCGGCAACCTCCAAGGCCAGCCGGCCTTAATCGGCGCTGAACGTGGCGGGCTTCGCTGGCGCGGTAAAGCGGGCCGCGACAGCCAGCAGCCGCGCCTGGTCGATCGGTTTGGTGATGAAATCGTCCATCCCCGCCTGCATGGCGCGGGCGCGCTCCTCGTCGCCGGCGTCGGCGGTCAGCGCCACGATAGGCGCGGCCGCGCACGGGCCGGCGCCGGTGCGAATGCGGTTGGCGGCCTGGAGGCCGTCGAGGCGCGGCATGCGGATGTCGAGCAGGATGAGGTCATAGGCGGCGGCGTTGGCGGCGGCGACCGCCTCCACCCCGTCCTGCACCACCGAAACGATGCAGCCTGCGCGCGTCAGCAATGTGCGCGCCAGCAGCGCGTTGATCGGATTGTCCTCGGCCAACAGCACCCGCAAGCCGGGCGCAACCACGCCTTCGATCTCGGCGCGCGCCGTGCGCGCAGGCTCCTCGCACGATGCGGCGTCGCTCAGCGCCGCGCGCACGCGCTCGGCCAGCGAACGGCGGCGCACTGGCTTCAGCGTGTAGTGCGTGAGGCCCGCGGCGCGGCAGCGCTCGATGCTGTCGCGCCGCTCCTGTGCAACGAGCGCGATCACCGCGCGCGCATCCCGCTTGAGTGCGGCGATCTCTTCGCCGGCGGTCTCGTCGCGCCAATCGTAGAGGATCACATCCGGCTCTTCGTGGCGATCGCGCAAGAGGCCGCCCAGCGCGCTCACCGCCCCGCGCACCGCCTGAGAGAGCACCTGCGATTGGCTGAGCACGCAGACGCTCACGCCGCTCAGCGTCAGCGGCGCGCCCGCGTGCCCGGTCTCGGCCAGCGGCAGCTCAACCCAGAAGCTCGCGCCGAAGCCCGGCTTGCTGACGAGACCCGCTTCGCCACCCATCGCCAGCGCCAGTTTCTTGACGATGGCGAGCCCCAACCCTGCCCCGCCATGGCGGCGCGCGACGCCGGCGTCCGCTTGGGCGAATTCCTCGAAGATCAGCGCTTGTTTCTCCGGCGCGACGCCGGGGCCGGTGTCGCGCACCAGAAAGCGCAAGCGCCCGCCCGGGCGGCGCGACATTTCGAGCGTGACGCCGCCGGTTTCGGTGAACTTCACCGCATTGCCGGCAAGATTGAACAGGATTTGCCGCAAGCGGCCGTCGTCGCCGATCACGCGCGCGGGCGCGTCGCCGCGCACGATTACGGCGATCTCCAGGCCCTTGTCGTGGGCTTTGGGAGAAAGCAACTCGGCGACGTCCTGCATCGTCGCTTCGGGATCGAACGGCGCGGACTCGATGGCGATACGGCCCGCCTCGAGGCGCGAGTAGTCGAGAATCTCGGTGATGAGATCGAGCAGCAGCTCGCCCGATTGCTTGATCGCGTCGACGTAGGATTTCGCGTTCGGCTCGAGCTTGCCGAGTTCGAGCAGGCCCGCCATGCCGAGAATGCCATTCAGCGGCGTGCGCAATTCGTGCGTCAGCGTCGCGAACAAAGTGGTCTTGGCGCGCAGCGCTTCTTCGGCGGCGCTGACATGGCGGGTGATGTCGCGCGCGACGGCCAGGCGCGCGCCGTCCGGCAGCACGCGCTCGACCCACTCGAACTTGCGGCCGTCCGGCGCCGGCGCATCGAAGCGGCGCTCGCCATTGTGGAATTCAGGCGCCGGCGCCCTGCCCCAGGGCGGGCGGTTGGGCCCAACCCATTGGCGGAACGCGGCGCGAAACGCCGGGTTTGCGCGCAACAGCGCCCCATCGGCGGCGAGGATCGCGGCCGGATCGGGAAGCGCGTCGAACGCATCGAACGCGAGCGGGAGTGCGGGCTGACCCATCGCGTCCGATCAAGCGGGCGGTGCGGTTAAGAAACCTTGGCCAATCCGGCTTGATCCGCGCCCGCCCATTGCCGCTTGAGGCTGAGCGCCTCGGCGACGTGGATGCGGCGCACGGCGGTGGAGCCGTCGAGATCGGCGATGGTGCGCGCGACTTTCAGCGTGCGGTGATACGCGCGCGCCGAAAGCGCCAGCGTCTCCGCCGCCTTCGAGAGCAGCGCTGCGCCCGGCGCGTCGGGCGCGGCGTGCTTTTCCAGTGCGTCGAGATCGAGCCGTGCATTGAGCCCGACCCCGCGACTGGCTTGGGCGTCGCGCGCACGGATGACGCGCGCGGCCGCTTCGGCGGTGCCTTCGACCGGCGGCGGCAGCGCGAGATCGGCGGCCGTCACCGGCGGCACGTCGAGCTGGATGTCGATGCGGTCGAGCAGCGGGCCGGACAAGCGCGCCTGGTATTCGGTCGCGCAGCGCGGCCCGCGCCGGCATTGCCCGGCGCCCGGACCGCCGCCGCAGCGGCATGGGTTCATCGCCGCCGCGAGCAGAATGCGCGCCGGGTAGGTGACGTGATGATTTGCGCGGGCGATCAGCACCTGGCCGCTCTCCAGCGGCTGGCGCAACGCATCGAGCGCCTGCTGCGAAAACTCCGGCAGCTCGTCGAGAAACAGCACGCCCTCGTGCGCCAGCGAAATTTCACCGGGCTTGGCGCGCAAGCCGCCGCCGACGAGCGCGGCCATCGATGCGGAATGGTGTGGGGCGCGGAACGGGCGCGTGTGCGTCAGCCGTCCGCGCTCCAGCAAACCCGCCACCGAATGCAGCATCGACACTTCGAGCAATTCTTCGCTCGAGAGCGGCGGCAACAGGCCCGGCAAACGCTGCGCCAGCATCGACTTGCCCGCACCTGGAGGTCCGACGAACAGAATGTTGTGCGCGCCCGCCGCGGCGATTTCGAGCGCGCGCTTGGCCTGCTCCTGGCCGCGCACGTCGCGCAAATCCGGCACAGCCGTGCCGCCGATGAGATCGCCGCGCTCCGGCGGACGCAGCGTTGCGCCGCCGCGGAAATGATTCACGAGCGCCAGCAGCGACGGCGCCGCAACCACCTCGCCGCCCGCCCACGCCGCTTCCGGTCCGCACGCTTCCGGGCAAATGAAGCCCAAATCCATGCCGTGCGCGGCCATCGCCGCAGGGAGCGCGCCGGGTGCCGGCGCAAGCGACCCATCGAGGCCCAGTTCGCCAAAACATATCACGCCGTCGAGCGCGTCATGGGGCAGCGCTCCGATCGCCGCCATCATGGCGAGCGCAATCGGCAGATCGTAGTGCGTGCCTTCCTTGGGCAGATCGGCGGGCGCGAGATTGACGATCAGGCGCCCGGCAGGGATGGCGAGTCCGATCGAGGCGAAGGCGGCGCGCACGCGCTCGCGGCTTTCGGTGATGGCCTTGTCGCCGAGGCCGACGATGACGATGCCGGGCTGGCCGCCGGCGAGCTGCACCTGAACCTCAACCCGGCGGGCTTCCAGCCCGGCGAAGGCGACGGTGGTGGCGTTGGCGCATGTCTGCATGGCGCAAATCCACAGGCAGGCGGCTTATCCACAGGCCGCGCCGCCTATCGTACATAAACAGAACAATCAGGCAACAAGAAAAGAACTTGTGCGCGTTGGCCGCCGCGCCGCGCGGATTTACGCCCGACTCACCGCCGGCGCCAAGATCGGACTGCGGGGCTGGAGAGTCTCAGTAACCGCCGGCCAGCGTCTGGTCCGGCGGCGGTTCGGCCGGCGTCTCGCTGCGATAGTCTGGCGTGACCGGGCCCTGCGCGTAGTACGGTGCGGGCGGCGCGTGCACCTGCACGAACGAGACGACGCGCTGCACCCCGCCGACGCGGCTGGCGATCTCGGCGGAGCGGCGCAGTTCGTCTTCGCTGCGTGCGGTGCCCATCAGATAGACGTTGCCGTTGAAGGTCTCGATATTGATGTTGATGGCGCGCACGGCGGGGCTTGCGGCAAAACGCGCGCGGATCTGCGCCGTGATCAGCTCGTCTTGCGCATTGCGGGAGAAGCTCGAGCGCGGACCGACGAAAATCTCGTTGTAGACGTTGTTGATGGTGAGCACGCTGCGGGCGATGGTCTCGGCGGCGCGGCGGTGCTCCTCGGTCGGCGCGGCGCCCGAGAGCAGCAGGTCGCCGTTGGCCACCTCGACATCGACCTCTTGAAACGCCGCGCGGTCGGCGGCCATCAGGCGCATCTTCACCTGCTGGGACGCGGTGGCGTCATCGATGCCCTGCCCGATGGTGCGATCTTGCATGGCGTAGACGCCGACGCTAGCGGCGGCGCCGAGCGCGGCGGTCATGCAGCCGCTTGCGCCCGCGGACGCGGCGAAAACGGCGGCAAGGAGAAGGGGCGTACGCATTGGCGCGCAGCATGCGCCGGGATCGTTTCGGGGCGCTTAACGTAAGCGCTCCGAAAACCACGCGCCGCGTTCATGCCTGGGTAACCAACCGGCGCCGACGACGATGAGGTCGTAGCGGATCGGCGCGGCGGTGAGCCGCCAGCGCCCCGCCAGCACCGACGCCGCGCGCGCGATACGGTCTTGCGATGCGGGCGTCAGCGCGTAGGCGCCGGCATCGTAGCTGGCGCGCGCTTTCACCTCGATAATGACGAGCACGCCGCGTTTCCAGGCCGCGATATCGACTTCGCCGTACGGCGTGCGCAGGCGATGCCCGAGGATGCGATAGCCTTTCGCCATCAGATAGAGCATCGCCGCCCACTCGGCGGCGCGGCCGCGGCGCTCGGCGCGCTGACGCGTCACGCACGCGCCTTCAAGTCGAGCGCGCGCTGGTAGGCGCGCTTGCGCGACACGCCGAGATCGCGCGCGGCTTCCGCGGCGGCTTCCTTCACGCCGCGCGGCAGCGCCGCGAGCAGAAACACATCGAGCGCCGCCTCGCTCACCTCGCCTTTCGGCAACGGCGGGCCCACTAGAATGACGATCTCGCCTTTCGGCGCGCCCTTCTCGGCATAGTGCGCGGCAAGCGCGTCGAGCCGGTCGCGCCGGGTTTCTTCGAACAATTTGGTGAGCTCACGCGCGACAACCGCTTGCCGATCGCCGCCCAACGCCGCGGCGATGTCGGCCAGCGACTCCGCCAATCGCGGGCCCGATTCGTAAAACACCAAAGTCGCATCGACATCGGCAAGCTCGGCGAGCTTGTCTCGCCGCGCGCCCTGCTTCGCCGGCAGGAAACCCGCAAACAGGAACCGGTCGCTCGGCAAGCCCGAAACCACCAGACCCGCCAGCAGTGCGGACGCACCCGGCGCCGCGAACACGCGGTGGCCCGCCTCCACAACGGCGCGCACTAGCTTGAACCCAGGATCCGACACCAGCGGCGTCCCGGCGTCGGAGATCAGCGCGACGCGCTCGCCCGCAGCCAACGCTGTCAGGATCTGTTCGCGCACCGCTTCGTCGCTGTGGTCGTGGTAGGCGGCGAGCCGCGGCTTCAGCCCGTACGCGTCCATCAGCTTGCGGGCGACGCGGGTGTCCTCGGCGTAGACCCGGTCGGCGGCGGCCAAAATGTCGAGCGCCCGCAATGTAATGTCGCGCAAGTTCCCGATCGGCGTGGCCACCACATAAAGGCCCGTTTCCAAAGGTGGACTGGTCCCGCGGGCGCCGATACGGTCCCGCCCGGATTCATCGGGGTCTGACGAAGGGTTGCTCATGGCCTCCAGCAAATCATTGACGCGCACCGGCGCTGCGCCAAGCCTGAAGCTTGCCGCCGCCGCAAGCTTAGCCGCTTTGATGGCGGCCTGCGCGACTTCTCCCTCTCCGATCCCCGGCCCGTCCTCGACGCCGGGACCGGTGACGCCGCCGGGGCCGGACGTCGTCACCCGCGACGGCGTGACGCCGCCGTTCATGCGCGAACGCCAGATCGTGCGCGTCGGGCTGCTGCTGCCGTTTAGTTTGCGCCCGCAGGATGCGACCGCGCTTTATAATGCGGCTGAGCTTGCGCTGTTCGACCACGGCGATTCCAACACCTTGCTGATCCCGCGCGACGCGGGCGCAACGGAAGCTTCGGCCAACGCCGCCGCCGAAGCGCTGGTCGCGGACGGCGCCGACATCATCATCGGCCCGGTGCTGCGCGAGGGCGTGGCGGGCGCCGCGGCCGCCGCGCGCGACGAGAACATTCCGGTGATTGGCTTCTCGTCCGACCGCACGGTGGGCGGCGACGGCGTCTATCTGCTCAGCTTCCAGCTCGAGGACGAGATTGCGCGCCTGGTCGCGTTCGCCGCCGCCCGCGACATCCGCAGCATCGCCCTGCTCGCGCCGTCGAACGAGTACGGCCGGCGCGTTGAGGAAGCCTTGCGCGCCGAGGCGCGCATGCAAGGCGTGAGCATCGTACACGCGCAATTGTATAATCGTTCGGACGCGGACGCCGCTTCCGCGGCGACGGCGCTGGCCGCCACGCTGCAAACCAACCCCGCGCAAGCGATCCTGATCGCCGAGAGCGGCGCGCCCTTGCGCTCGATCGCCACGGCGCTGGTGCGCGCAGGCGTCGATCAGCGGCGCGTTCGCTTCATGGGCACGAGCGCCTGGGCGGGCGAAGCCGAGCGCGAGCCGACGCTCGCCGGCGGCTGGTACGTGGCGCCCGATCCGGCGGCGCGCACCGAATTCGAGAACCGCTTCCAGAGCGTGTTCGGCCGTGCGCCGACGCGGCTGGCGAGCTTGGGCTACGACGCCGTCGCGCTCGCCGCCCTGCTCTCGCGCGACCAGGGTGCGCGCGGCTTCAGCCGCAACTCGATCGAAAACCGCGAAGGCTTCGCCGGTTCGGACGGCCTCTTCCGCTTCCGGTCGTCGGGCGCGATCGAGCGCGGCCTCGCGGTGATCGAGGTGGGGCAGAACCGGGTCACGGTGCTCGATGCCGCGCCGCGCCGCTTCCCGGGGTCGTCCAGCTAGATCGCCAGTTCGGCCGAGATTTTGTTCGCCAGCAGCCGCCCGCTTGGCGCCAGGCGCACGCGCGCGCCTTCGACGACGATCAGCCCCGCGCCTTCAAGCCAGTCGAGCGCGTCGCGATTGATGGGCCGTTTGCGCCGTTCGGCCACCTCGTCGATGTTGACCCCTTCGACGGTGCGCAGCCCCATCAGGATCATCTCGTCGGCGGCCTGCTCATCGGTGAGCTGAACATCGCGGATCCAGCCGACGCCGTTCTCGCGCACCGCGTCGATGTAGTCGGCCGGCCGAAGCTGGCTTTCGGTGGCTGTGCGGACGCCGCTGTGCGTGATGCGCCCATGTGCGCCGGGCCCAACTCCGATCCAGTCGTCGCTGCGCCAGTAGATCAGATTGTGGCGGGCCCGCGCCTCAGGCGCGCGCGCGTAGTTGGAAATCTCGTACCCCTGGAAGCCCGCCGCCTCGCACAATGCCTGCGTGGTCTCGTAGAGCTGCGCCGCGGTTTCGTCGTCCGGCGGATTGAGCTGGCCGCGTTCGGCGCGGCGCGCGAACGCCGTGCGCGGCTCGATGGTGAGTTCGTAGAGCGACAGATGCTCAACCGGCAGCGCCAGCGCGCGGGTGAGTTCCTCGCGCCAGGCCGCATCGCTCTGCCCTTCGCGCGCGTAGATCAGGTCCGCCGATACGCGCTGGTGCGTCGCGGCGGCGGCGTCGATGGCGCGCAGCGCGGTTTTCGCGTCGTGCTTTCGGCCGAGCGCCTTCAGCGCGTCGTCGTCGAGCGCCTGGACCCCGACCGAGAAGCGGTTGATTCCGGCGGCGGCTTGTTCGGCGAAGAACGACGCGTTCTCCGGATTTGCTTCGAGCGTGATCTCGCAGTCCGCCGCCAGCGTGAAGGCGCGCGATGCGGCGTCGAGAATGCGCGCGACCTCATCGCCGCGCAGCAGCGATGGCGTGCCGCCACCGAAGAAGACGCTCTGCGCCACGCGCGACCCGAAGCGCGCGGCGTGCGCGGCGAGATCGGACTCGATGGCGCGGATCAGCGGCTCGGCCGCGGCGCCGCGTGCGCGATAGACGTTGAAGTCGCAATACGGACAGATCGCGGTGCAGTACGGCCAGTGGATGTAGAGGCCGAGCGCGCTCATCGGAGCGCCGCGAGCAGTTTCTCGAACGCGCGCGCGCGATGGGTCAGCGGCAGCTTTTCGTCGTGACTCATTTCGCCGAACGTCCGTGTATGGCCGAGCGGCTCGAAGATCGGATCGTAGCCGAACCCCTTCCCGCCGCGCGGCGGCCACACGATACGCCCGCGCGCCTCGCCCTCGAACACCTGGGTTTCGCCGCCGGGCGCGGCCAGCGCCAGCGCGCAGACGAAGCGCGCGCCGAAGTCGGCGGTCTTCGCGGCGACCAGAGCGTCGTGCACTTTGCGCATCGCCAGCGCGAAATCCTTCTCCGGCCCCGCCCAGCGCGCCGAGTAGACACCCGGATCGCCGCCGAGCGCGAACACCTCAAGGCCGGAATCGTCGGCCAGCGCTGGAAGGCCGGAGGCCTCGGCCGCCGCCCGCGCCTTCAGCCCGGCATTGCCGGCGAAGGTGGTCTCGGTTTCTTCTGGTTCCGGCAAGCCGAGCGCGCCCGCAGACACCGCCTCTACTCCCAGAAGCGCCAGGAGCGCGGCGATCTCGCGGACTTTTCCGGCGTTGTGGCTGGCGACGACAAGGCGGCCGGTCAGGCGGGGCATGATTTGCAACCTTTGTTTGACGAGCCGGACCCGGGTCTATATCGTTTATCAATAAAGTCTTGCCAGGATCATGGCTGACATGACGTCAGGTTTTTCAATGCGCGCGTTGGGCAAGGGCTCCATCGCCTCCTTGATCAAGGTGGTGCTGGACGTCCTTTGGGTGCTGCTTTGGATCGCGGCGATCTGCCTGGCGATCGGCATCGCCGGCTACACCCTGGCCCTCGTCCTCGTCGAAAACGGCATGCTGCCGCGCGACCTGCTGGCGCCTGGCGAAAGCGGCGTCAGCGTCGGCCCGGTCACGGTGCGCGCCGACAACAACGAGCGCCTGGACAATCTGACGGTCATTGCGCCGGCGTTCCTGGCCGGGGCGGTGGCCATCGGCGGCGCGTTGCTGATCGTGCTGCGCCTCAAGCGCCTGTTCAAGAACTTCACCTCGGGCGAGCCGTTCAGCCGCGACAACGCCGGCCACCTGCGCGTCATCTGGATCACGATGCTGGTGCTGGAATTGTCGCGCTATGCGATCGCGGGCGCAGTGGCGACCTTCATCACCGTATTCGGGCAACCCGAAGCCACGCACATCAACGTCGCGGCGCCCGCGTTCAATCTCATGACCTGGATCGCGATCTTCATTCTGATCGTGCTGGCCGAAGTCTTCCGCGAGGGCGCGCGCCTCAAGGAAGAGCAGGAGCTGACGATCTGATGGCGATCCGCGTCACTCTCGACCGCATCCTGCTCGAACGACGCATGTCGCTGACCGACCTCAGCGAAAAAGTCGGCGTGACGTTGGCGAATCTGTCGATTCTGAAGACCGGCAAGGCCAAGGCGATCCGCTTTTCCACGCTGAACGCGCTCTGCCGCGTGCTCGATTGCCAGCCGGGCGAATTGCTGAGCTACGAACCGAGCGCCGACGACGCGCTCGAAGAAGCCGCCGACAAGGCTGCCGAATAGCTAAGCGGCGATGCTCACGCGATGGCCGCGCGCTGCATCTCGAACAGGCGGCCGCAGCCGAGCTTGGCCAAGCGGATCAGTTCAGCGAACTCTTCGTCCGTAAACGGGCGCTGCTCGCCGGTGGCTTGTACTTCGATCAAGCGGCCGTCGCCGGACATGACGATGTTGCAGTCGACCTCGGCGTTGGAATCTTCGGCGTAGTCGATGTCCAACACCGGCTGGGCGTCAAACACGCCGCACGAAATCGCCGCCACCTGGCCCGTGACGGGATTGGTTTTGATCACCTGCTCGTCGAGCAGGTATTTGCACGCGCACGCCAGCGCGACCCAGGCGCCGGTGATCGCCGCGGTGCGCGTGCCGCCGTCCGCCTGAATCACGTCGCAGTCGAGCGTGATGGTGCGGTCGCCCAGCGCCTTCAGATCCACCACCGAGCGCAGGGCGCGGCCAATCAGGCGCTGAATTTCCTGGGTGCGGCCCGATTGTTTGCCTTGCGCGGCTTCGCGGCGGCCGCGGGTGTGCGTGGCGCGCGGCAGCATGCCGTATTCGCCCGTCACCCAGCCGCGGCCCTGACCTTTGAGCCAGCCCGGCACGCCCTGCTCGACGCTCGCCGTGCACAGGACATGCGTGTGACCGAACTTTGCGAGGCACGAGCCTTCGGCATAGCGGGATGCGGTGACTTCGAGCGCGATCTCGCGCAATTGATCGGGCGCTCGGCCGGACGGACGCATGCAACTTCCCTTTGGATCGGTCGCGCGCTCATGGACGATTGCCGCAGGCGCGTCCAGCCCGCTTGCGCAAGGGCGCGTGTTCGCTACCTAAGGGCCGCAATGGCCAGCGCTCCGCCCTCCCCGGCCGATCTCGGCTCGCTCGATGCGCGCGCGCGGGAGATTTTCCGCGAGATCGTCGAAACGTATCTGACGACGGGGGAACCGGTCGGCTCGCGCACGCTGTCGAAATCGGGCGTCGGACTTTCGCCCGCCTCGATCCGCAACACGATGGCCGACCTCGTCAGCCTCGGCTTGCTCGAAGCGCCGCACGCCATGGCCGGGCGGCAGCCGACGCAGCTAGGATTGCGCTTCTTTGTCGACAGCCTCTTGCAGCTGGGCGATCTGCCGGATGACGAGAAGCGCGAGATCGACGCCAACATCGGCCGCGCCGGCGCCAATCCGCAAGATGTTCTGGGCGCTGCGTCGGAAATGCTCTCGGGCCTCGCCGGCGGCGCCGGGCTGGTCGTCACCCCTGAGCGCGACGCGCCGGTGCGCCACGCCGAGATCGTGGCGATCGGGCCAGGCCAAGCGCTGCTCGTGCTGGTGTTCGAAGACAACCAGATCGAGAACCGCATCCTCAACACGCCGCCGGGGCTTTCAAGCGGCGTGTTGGCCGAAGCCGCGAACTACCTGAACGCGCGGTTCAAGGGCAAGACGCTGAGCGAGGCGCGGCTCGCCGCAAGCGACGCGCTCGCACGCGACGGCGCCGCTTTGGATCAAGCCGCCGCGAAACTGGTCGAAGCTGGCCTCGTCGAGTGGTCGGGCGAGGACCCGACGCTCGGGCGTTCGCTGATCGTGCGCGGGCGCGGGAACTTGCTGCAGGACCAGCAGGCCATCGCCGATCTCGAGCGTGCGCGCCGGCTGTTCGACGATCTGGAAAAGACGCGCGAACTGATCCAGGTGCTGGATTTGGCCAAGGCCGGCGACGCCGTGCGCGTCTTCATCGGCTCCGAGAATCCGCTTTTTTCGCTCTCGGGGTCGAGCCTGATCGTCTCGCCCTATATGAATGCGGAGCGGCGAGTCGTCGGGGCGCTCGGCGTGATCGGCCCGACGCGGGTGAATTACGCGCGGGTGATCCCCGTCGTGGATTATACAGCGCGCGCCGTGGGCCGCGTGCTCGACGCACGCAAGGGCGACCGCAACTGAACGAGGGACTGGAATGACGAACGAGCCGAACCCGCAACCGGATGCGGAGCAGCCGGACGCCGCGCCCGAGGCGCCGGCGCCGGACATTGCCGCGCTGGAAGCGGAACTTGCGGCCGCGCGCGACGGCCTCCTGCGCGCGCTGGCCGACGCCGAGAACACGCGCCGCCGCGCCGAGCGGCAGGCGGCGGACGCCCGCATCTACGCCATCGATCGCTTTGCCGCCGATCTCCTGCCCGTGGCCGACACGCTGCAGCGCGCTTTGGCCGCCGCGCCGCGGGACGGCGCCGACGAAGCGCTGCGCAACCTGATCACCGGGCTGGAGCTGACCGAGCGCGCCATGCTCGACGCTTTCGCCCGCCACGGTTTGCGCCGCGTCGGCGCCAAGGGCGACGCGTTCGATCCCAACCTGCACCAAGCCGTCGCCCAAGCGCCGGGCGACGCACCCGCAGGCACCATCCTCGAAGTGATGCAACCTGGGTATGTGCTGGCCGACCGGACCCTGCGGGCGGCCATGGTGCTGGTGTCGGCCGGCCAGGCCGCCGGGGGCCCCAGCGGGCAAAACAACGGGCCCAGCGTCGACATCAAAGTCTGATTGTCCTCGCCACGAGGCATGCGCTCCGCGTACATCGCCATGCGGGGATGGCGGCGCAGAACGACGCCGTTTGGCCTGAATTCGGCTTTATGTCGGACATGACGGGTAGTTAATCATATCTGCCGGCGATCTTGAGGGAGACGGACATGCGGGGAAAATTGTTGTTTGGCGCGGCGACGGCGGCGCTGCTCGTGCTTGGCTTTGCGGCTCCCTCCTCGGCCCAGGACGCCGACCCGCCCGGCGACGTCAGCACCACAGCCACACTGAATTCCGGCGGCAGCGTCACGGGCGCGTTTGACCAATCGGGCGACACCGATTGGTACCGCCTGAACGTTGAGCGCGGTCAGCGTTACAGCTTGGCGCTGGCGGGGCTCCCCAACGCGGACGGCGCCGCCGTCGATCCGGTCCTCATCGTCTATGACGAGCAAGGCAACCAGCTCGCCTTCAACGACGACGCCAATGAATCGCTGAACGCGGCGCTCATCTTCACGCCGCAGGCGAGCGGGGTCGTGTTCGTGGAAGCGCGCGCCTTCGATCCGGAGGCCCTCGGAACCTACACGCTCGGCGTCGAAGCCTCGGCCGTTCCTCCGGACGACGCCGGCAATGACGACACGACGCGCGCCCGCGTCGCCCTCGGCCGCGCGGTGAATGGCCAGCTCGAGTATGAAGGCGATGTCGATTGGTATCGCTTCAGCGCGCGCACCGGCCAGCGCTACACGGTCACGCTGCGCGGCGGCGAAAACGGCGTCGGCGATCCGTTCCTGCGCATCCTCGATCGCGAGGGCGGCGAGATCGCCGTCAACGACGACGACGGCGAGTCGCTGAACTCCGCGGCGCAGTTCAGCGTGCGTGCGAACGGCGACATCTTCATCGAAGCGCGCGCCTTCGCCGACGCGTATTCCGGCGGCTACACGCTCGAGGTAGCGGCGGAGCGGCTGCCGTCCGACAGCATTTCCGGCGACACCCGCACGCGCGGCAGCCTCACCATCGGTCAAGACCGCGACGGCGCCATCGACTTCGCCGAAGATAACGACTGGTACCGTGTGCGCCTCACAGAAGGCCAATCGTACCGCTTCACGCTGAACAGCGCGGGCGAGTCCCCGCTCGGCGATCCGCTGCTGCGCGTCTACAGCACCTCAGGCGAAGAGCTTGCGGTCGACGATGACGGCGGCGACGGCCTCAACTCCTATCTCGAGTTCACCGCGCCCTCGACCGGCACGTACTTCGTCTCCGCCGGCGGCTTCAACCCGGAAGGTACCGGCGGCTACACGCTCACAGCGCGCGCCGGCGACGTTCCCGGCGATGCGACCACCGACGCCAGCGTCAGCGCCGAAGGCGATTATCGCGAAGGCGTGCTCTCCCCCGCCGGCGATCGCGATTGGTTCGCTGTCAACCTCGCCGAAGGCCAAGCCATGCGCGTGGGTCTGATCACGGCGGAAGGCAATGGCGAGCCGCTCGGCGATCCCTACCTCGTGTTCTATGGGCCGGACGGCACGGAGATTCTGCGCGACGACGACGGCGGCGATGGCCTGAACTCGTTCTTCGAATTCCAGGCGCCGTCCGCGGGCCGCTACTTCATCGAAGCGCGCGGCTTCGTCGACGACGCGCAAGGCCGCTACGCGCTCAACATCATGGGCGGCGAGATCGGCAATTCCTACGACAGCGCCGACTATCTGATGCCAAACAGCGAAGGCCGCGTCAGCATGATCAACGCCGCCGACGATGCGGACTGGTTCGCGATCGAGATGGTCGAGGGCCGCCCCTACCGCATCAACGTCGAGGGCTTCGGCGAGGATGCGCTCGGCGACCCCATCGTCACGCTCTACGACGCGCAGGGCAACGAAGTCGCGAACGACGATGACGGCGGTAGCGGCCTCAACGCCTATCTCAGCTTCACGTCCACCACCGGCGGGCCGTATTTTGCGGCGGTGTCGGCCTATGGCGGCGGCACGGGGCGGTATTACATCCGCGTCACCGACACCGACGTGTTCGGCAACGTCGCGACCGACGAGAACCTGGACGCCGCCGCCGGCGACAGCCGCCTCAGCCGCACCGATTTCCCTGGGGACATCGACTTCTACCGGGTCGTCCTCGAGGAAGGCGCGCGCTACACGATCACGGTCAGCGGCACGGGCGACAACCCGCTCGCGGATCCGTTCCTCACCGTCTCCGACGGCGAGAACAATGTGGTCGCGAGCGACGACGACAGCGGCGCCGGCATGGATGCGCGCCTGCGCTTCACGCCAGCGCAGAGCGGAGAATTCTATATCCAGGCGAGCGGCCTTGGCGGCTCGACGGGTTGGTATCAAGTGGAGATCGTGCGTCAGTAGGCAGAACGCCGGGGGATGCACGCGGGCGGCGGCGCTGGACAAGAGCGCCGCCGCTTTTCTTTTGCGCGTCAGCTCAGGTTGGCGTCGCGCTCGCCGCCTTGGCGCTGCAGCATCCAGCCCGGATACTCGGGCTTCAGCTTCGACGCGTCGTCCAGGCGCTTGAGATCGTCGCTCGACAGTTCGACGCCGGTTGCAGCGAGATTGTCGTTGAGTTGCGCTTCCGTCTTCGCGCCGATGATGACGCTGGTGACGTGCTTCTGGTGCAAGAGCCACGACAGCGCGATCTGCGCTACTGATACGCCGCGCGCATCGCCGATCTCCTTCATCACATCGATGATGTCGTAGGCCTTCTCCTTGTCGACCGGGGGGAAGTCGAAGGCGATGCGGCGCGAGCCATCGGTCGGCGCGGTCGCGCGCGTGTATTTTCCGGATAAGAAGCCGCCCGCGAGCGGGCTCCAGGGCAGGATGGCGAGCTGTTGGTCCTTGGCCAGCGGCACGATCTCGCGCTCGAGATCGCGCCCGGCGATGGTGTAGTACATCTGCAGCGATTCAAACCGCGCGAAGGCGTTCTTGTCGGACACCCACAGAGACTTCGCGATCTGCCAGGCGGCGAAATTGCACAGGCCGATGTAGCGCACCTTGCCCGATTTCACGAGCTCGTCGAGCGCGCCCAGCGTCTCCTCCAGCGGCGTGACCGTGTCGAACGCGTGCACCTGATAAAGGTCGATGTAGTCGATCTCCAAGCGGCGCAGGCTCGCATCGATCGAGTCCATGATGTGCTTGCGCGAGAGGCCCCAGAGATTGGTGTTGGCGTAGCGGCGCTGTTCTTCCGGCGTTTGCTGCGGGTTGTAGGCGCCCATGCGGCCGAACACTTTGGTGGCGATCACCAATTCATCGCGCGGCAGGCCCTTGATCGCCCGCCCCGTCACCTGCTCGGACACGCCATTGGAATAGACGTTGGCCGTGTCGATGAAGGTGACGCCCTTGTCGAAGGCGCCCTTGACCAGCTTGGTGGCCACTTCCTGTTCGAGCGCGCCGATGGCCTTCCAGATTCCATCGCCGCCGAACGTCATCGTGCCGAGACAGATTTCAGAAACAGCAAGGCCGGTGCGGCCGAGTTTACGATAGCGCATGGGGGTATCCTTCAAGCGACGCCATGGCGGCGGAACCAGGCGAGACAGCGCGCCCAGCCGTCCGCGGCGGCTTCCGCGTTGTAGCTCTGGCGATAGTCAGCGTGGAAGCCATGTTGCACGCCCGGATAAACGACGATCTCCGAGCCGGTCGGATTGCCCGCCGCCGCCAGCGCCGCGCGCAATCGCTCGACGCCCTCCAGCGGAATGCCGCTGTCGTTCTCGGCATAGAGCCCCAGCACCGGCGCGGCCAGCTCCGCTGCGGAATCGAGCGGCCACGGGCGGTCCTCGTCGGCGCCCCAACTCCCGGCGGCCGGCCGCACCACGCGGCCGTACCACGCGACGCCCGCCTTGATGTGCGCGAGATGCGCCGCCGCCATCCACACTACGGTGCCGCCCCAGCAGAAACCTGTGATGCCGATGTCGCCGTTGGAGAAACGCTGCGCGCGCAACCAATCGACCGCGCCGGAGGTGTCGGCCATCACCTGTGCATAGTTCGCGGTGGCGACGATCTCGCGGATCTGGGCGAAGTCCGTCAGCGGCGCGGGATCGCCGGCGCGGTCGAAATAATCCGGCGCAATGGCGACGTACCCTTCGCGCGCGAACCGCCGGCACACGTCCTTGATGTAGTCGTGGATGCCGAAGATCTCATTCACGACGATGATCGCGCCGTGGCGCGCGCGGCCGCTTGGGCGCGCCACATACGCGGGCAGTGCATAGCCGCCTGCGCCAGCGATGTGCACGTCCTCGATGATCAGCTCATCGCTCGGCGTCGTCACCGGACTGGCGCACGACGATACCGCAGCGGAAGCGTAGCCGGCGAAGAAGAGCGAGGCCGCCAGCGCGCGGCGCGTGGGCGGGAAATTGCCTTCCGGCGTATCGAGCTTCACGTTCGTCTCCTCCTGCATTGCGCCCGTCTCATTCCACTTTGGCGCGCCTCCCCTTGCGCGTGATGTGGCGCGGGCGCAGGCTTAAGGCCAGCGAAATCTAGGGTTTGCAAGCGCGGGGAGATCGGACATGCGTGGACTTGGCTTGGCTGCGTTCGCGGCGGCGTTCGCCGTTGCGGGCCCCGCGTTCGCGGCAAACGCCCTGCCCTTCGATCCGGAACAAGCGACGCGCGCGTGGCTCGATACCATGGGCCCCGAAGCAACTGCGCGCTCCAACGCGTATTTCGAAGGCGGCTACATCATCGATTTCGCCAGCACAGCGGTTTCTATCGTCGTCGCCGGCCTGATCCTGCTGCTTGGCTGGGCGCGCGGCGTGCGCAGCTGGCTTGAGAAGACGGTGAAGTGGTTTCCGCTCGTCGCCCTCGGCGTGGGCTTCTTCGTGAACCTCGTCTCATCCGTGCTGACGTTTCCGCTTGCCTATTATGTCGGCTTCGTTCGCGAGCGCCGCTACGAGCTGCTGACTCAGACATTTCCCGAGTGGTTCGCCGAGCAGATGATCGGCCTGGCCATCGGCCTTGTCGTTGGCTCGATCTTCATCGCCATCATTTACATCATCATCCGCGCCGCACGGAACACGTGGTGGGTATGGGGCTCGGCGGTCACCGTCGCCTTCGCGGCGTTGATGGGCATGGTTTTCCCCGTCTACGTCGCGCCCTTGTTCAACACCTACACGCCGATGGAGCAAAGCGAGCTGCGCGACGACATCATCGCCATGGCGCAAGCCAACGGCGTGCCGGCGACCGACGTGATGGTCTACGACCGCTCGCGCCAAACCAATTCGATCAGCGCCAACGTCTCCGGCCTGGGCCCTACAACACGCATTTCGTTGGCGGACACGCTGCTCGATCGCACCAGTCCCGAAGCCGTTCGTCACGTCATGGGCCACGAGATCGGCCATTACGTGCTCGGCCACGTCTATTCCGGGCTGATCATGAACACGTTGCTCATTCTGTTCAGCTTCGCGGCGGTGCATTTTGGCTTCCGTGCGATCGCGAAGAACGAGCGCTGGGGCATCCGCGACATCTCCGATCCCGCCGGGCTTCCGCTGATCATGATCCTGCTTTCCGTGGTCGGCCTGATCACATCGCCGCTGCAACGCAACCTGACCCGCTTCAACGAACAGCAGGCCGACATGTTCGCGCTCAACGCGGCGCGAGCGCCCGATGGCGCCGCCGAAGCAGCGATCCTGTTGTCCGAATACCGCAAGATGGAGCCTTCGCCGATCGAGGAGTGGGTCTTCTACACGCATCCTTCGGGCTGGAATCGCGTGCACAATGCGATGGTGTGGAAAGCGCACGAGATCGCCGCCGGCCGCTTGCCCAACACGCCGGGCGGCCCGCCGCCAGGCTGGGTTCCGGATTTCGTACGCGCGCGCCAAGCCGCTGCGCCCGACGCTACGCCTCAGCCGCAGCCGCAGACCGAGACTCCGGCGACGACGACGGAACTGTCACCCGGCGCACCGTCAAATTGATCCGGCCGCCCTTCGGCAGCAGCCGCGAGGTGCCGTTCAAGATGCGGTCGACGCCGTGATAGGCGCGCCGGCTGGCGCCGCCGAGCAGACACACGTCGCCTGAGGCGAGGCGCACGCTGCGCGTGGGATCGGAGCGCAGCACGCCGCCGATACGAAAGATCGCCGTATCGCCCAGCGAAATCGAGAGCACGGGCGCGTCCCACGCCGCTTCGTCGCTATCGACGTGGAGCCCCATGCGCGCATCGCCTTCGTACAAGTTCACGAGGCACGCTTCGGGCGGCGCCGGATAGCCCGCGTACCGCTCCCACAGATCAATCACTTGCGGCGGCATCTCCGGCCAGGCGCGGCCGGTGTCGGGATGCGTCGCCTGATAGCGATAGCCGCCCTCCTTGTCGGTCACCCACCCAAGCGGGCCGAAATTGGTCATCCGCACGCGCATCGGCTGACCGGACTTGGGCATGCGCGGTACATAGACCGGTCCCGCGCGCATGCGCTCGAACACCGCGTCGCGCAGCGCCTCCTGCTCGGCGCGGCCGAGCAGGCCGGGCCAGAGCTTGAAGCCGTCGAGGTCAGCCGCGGGCCGGGTCATCGCCCACCCGTCTTAGCCCATTCGGTTTCTTTTTTGTTCCGCCGCTAACAGCCGCCCTGCGCCGCGACATCTGTTCCCCTGTGCCGAATGCGGTTAGCACCTTGGAAAGTCTTGCACCGTCTGGGCGATACACCACATGAACCCGGAACGACGCGGCTTGGAGCTTGGGACGGGGCGCCAGGTCGCACAACCACTTGATCGAACACAGGACGCGCGCATGCGGGGACGCCAGACTGGGTCCGTGAGCCGTGGCCGCGCCGCTGAAAAGGACAGGGACTAGAGACATGGGCAAAGTGATCGGCATCGACCTTGGCACGACCAATTCGTGCGTCGCTGTGATGGAAGGCGGCCAGCCGAAGGTCATCGTCAACGCGGAAGGCTCGAACACGACGCCGTCGGTGGTCGCCTTCACGGAGAACGGCGAGCGCCTGATCGGCATTCAGGCTGCGCGCCAGGCCATCACCAATCCGACCCACACCTATTACGCGGTCAAGCGCCTGATCGGCCGTTCGTTCGACGACCCGATCGCCAAGAAGGACGCCGACCTTGTCCCCTACAAGATCGTGCGCGGGCCGAACGGCGATGCATGGATTCAGGGCCGCGACAAGCAATTCGCTCCCTCTGAGATTTCCGCCTTCGTGCTGCAGAAGATGAAGCAGACGGCCGAGGACTATCTTGGCGAGCCGGTGACGCAGGCGGTCATCACCGTTCCGGCGTACTTCAACGACGCCCAACGCCAGGCCACCAAGGACGCCGGTAAGATCGCCGGGCTGGAAGTCCTGCGCATCATCAATGAGCCGACGGCGGCCGCCCTCGCCTACGGCCTCGACAAGACCCAGAACAAGACCATCGCCGTCTACGACTTGGGCGGCGGTACGTTCGACGTCTCGATTCTGGAAATCGGCGACGGCGTCTTCGAGGTGCGCTCCACCAACGGCGATACCTTCCTCGGCGGCGAGGATTTCGACGTGCGCATCCTCAACTACCTGGCCGAAGAGTTCAAAAAGCAGAACGGCGTCGACCTGAGGCAAGACAAGCTCGCGCTGCAGCGGCTGAAGGAAGTCGCCGAGCAGGCCAAGAAAGAGCTGTCGAGCCGGACCGAGTTCGATGTTTCGGTGCCGTTCATCTCGATGGACGCCAACCGCAACCCGCTCCACCTCAACATGAAGCTGACGCGGGCGAAGTTCGAAAGCCTGGTCGAAGATCTCGTCCAGCGCACGCTCGGACCGTGCCAGGCCGCGCTCAAGGATGCCGGGCTCTCCAAGAGCGACATCCAGGAAGTGGTGCTGGTCGGCGGCATGACGCGCATGCCGAAAATCCAGCAGGTGGTGAAGGAGTTCTTCGGCCGCGAGCCGCACAAGGGCGTCAATCCGGATGAAGTCGTGGCCGTCGGCGCGGCGATCCAGGCCGGCGTGCTGCAAGGCGACGTGAAGAACGTCGTGCTGCTCGACGTGACGCCGCTTTCGCTCGGCATCGAGACGCTGGGCGGCGTGTTCACGCGCCTGATCGAGCGCAACACCACGATCCCGACCAAGAAGAGCCAGATCTTCTCGACCGCGGAAGACAATCAGAACGCGGTCACCATCCGCGTCTTCCAGGGCGAGCGCGAAATGGCGGCGGACAACCGCCCGCTCGGCCAGTTCGATCTGGTCGGCATTCCGCCCGCCCCGCGCGGCATGCCGCAGATCGAGGTGACGTTCGACATCGACGCCAACGGCATCGTCGCCGTCAGCGCCAAGGACAAGGCGACCAACAAAGAACAGTCGATGCGCATCCAGCCGTCGGGCGGTCTTTCGGAGACCGACATTCAAAGAATGGTCAAGGAAGCCGAGGAGCACGCCAGCGAAGACAAATCGCGCCGCGAGCTGGCCGAGGCGAAGAACCAGGGCGAGGCCCTGGTCCACGCCACCGAAAAGCAGCTGCAGGAAAATGGCGCCAAGATTCCCGCGTCCGACAAGGCCGGCATCGAAGCAGCTATCGCCGCGCTGCGCAGCGCGCTCGAGACCGACAACACCTCGGACATCGCCGCCAAGACCCAGGCGCTGGTGCAAGCGTCGATGAAGATCGGCGAAGCGCTCTATGGCGGCGCCCCGCAAGGCGAAGCGCCCGGCGGCGGGCCAGATCAGGAGGGCGTCGTCGACGCCGACTTCGAAGAAGTCGACGGCAACAACAAGAAGAGCGCGTAAGCACAAGCTGCTTTGAGGTCGGCCGATGCTGCGGCGCTTCTTGCAAACTGAAATCGGGCGGCTCCCCTCCTTGCAGGGGCGCCGCCTCTTTCTCATCTGGGTCGCACCATGACCGGCCGCGACTATTACGAAATCCTCGGCGTCCCGCGCGACGCGGACGCGAACACGATCAAGTCGGCCTTCCGCAAGCTGGCGATGAAGCTGCACCCGGATCAGAATCCCGGCTGCAAAGTGTCCGAGGAAAAATTCAAGGAGCTGGGCGAGGCCTACGCCGTGCTCTCCGATCCGGAGAAACGCGCCCAATACGACCGTTTCGGCAAGGCGGCGTTCCAGAACGGCGCCGGGCCGGGCGGCTTCTCCGGCGACTTCTCCGATCTGTTCAACGAGATTTTCGGCGGCGGCTTCGAGGAGATGTTCGCCCGCAGCGCGCGTGGACCGCGCAACGGACCCGAGCGCGGGGCCGATTTGCGCTACGACATCGAGATCACGCTCGAGCAAGCGTTCCGGGGCCTGGAGCGCGAGATCGTCGTGCCGCGCGCGGTCGCCTGCGAGCCGTGCGGCGGCACCGGCTCGCAAGACAAGGCGCCGCTCGAGACTTGCCGCACCTGCCAGGGCGCGGGCCAAGTCCGCGCAAGCCAGGGCATGTTCCGCATCGTGCGTACGTGCCCCGCCTGTCACGGCCGCGGCCAAGCGATCAAGACGCCGTGCAAGTCGTGCGGCGGCCGCGGCCTGACGCAGAAGGAGCGCACGCTTGCAGTGAAAATCCCGCAGGGCGTGGAAGACGGCACGCGCATCCGGCTTGCCGGCGAA
This sequence comes from Hyphomonadaceae bacterium, assembly GCA_050182055.1. Classification (GTDB taxonomy): domain Bacteria; phylum Pseudomonadota; class Alphaproteobacteria; order Caulobacterales; family Aquidulcibacteraceae; genus Vitreimonas. The sequence continues at coordinate 149,279 of JBFXCP010000003.1, read as the reverse complement.
GGCGACAGCGGCGCGCGCGGCGGCCCGCCGGGCGATCTCTATCTCTTCCTCTCGGTGAAGCCGCACGCCCTGTTCGAGCGCGATGGGCCGGACCTCTATTGCCGGGCGCCGGCGCCGATGTGCAAAGCTGCCCTTGGCGGCGAGATGGAAATCCCGACCATCGACGGCGAGCGCGCCAAGATCACCATCCCCGCCGGGGCGCAGACTGGGCGGCGCTTCCGCATCAAGGGCAAAGGCATGACCAACCTGCGCTCGAAAGAGCGCGGCGATCTGCACGTCGAGCTGTTGGTGGAAACGCCGGTCAATCTCTCCGCGCGGCAGCGCAAATTGCTGGAGGAATTCTCCAGGGATTGCGGCGAGGAAGCGCACCCGCAAAGCCAGGGCTTCTTCGACAGCGTGAAAAGGTTCTTCGAGTCCAACAGCCCGCCCACGCGCTAGGCGCTTGCAGCGCGCGGGACCCGGGTCCATGAGTCGCGCATGACTCTTCGTATCGCCGTCGCCGGCGCAGCCGGGCGCATGGGCCGCGCCATCATCCGCGCCGCCAGCGACGACAGCCGGTTTCAGATCGTCGGGGGCACCGAACGCAGCGACGGCCAGTTCTTGGGCGTCGATCTCGGCGCATTAGCCGGCATCTCTCCCCTGTTCATGACCACGGCGGACGCCGCCAGCCACGCCGCCGATCAAGCCGATGTCTGGCTCGACTTCACCACGCCGGACGCGACGCTCGCGGCGCTCGACGCGCTGGCCGACACACAGGCGCGCGCCGCCATCGTTGGCACCACCGGACTGAGCGACGCGCAAGAAGCGGCGGTCGCGCGCCATGCCAAACGCATCGCCATTGTCCGCTCCGGCAATTTCAGCCTGGGCGTCAATCTGCTCGCGGCGCTGGTGCGACGCGCTGCGCAAGCGCTCGGCCCCGGCTGGGATATCGAGATCGCCGAAGCGCACCATCGCCGCAAGGTCGACGCGCCTTCCGGCACCGCGCTGATGCTGGGCGAAGCGGCCGCCAACGGGCTCGAGGTAAAGCTAAGCGATGTCCGGCTGAGGCCCTATGACGGCGTCACCGGGGAACGTCCGCACGGCAAGATCGGCTTCTCGGTCATCCGCGGCGGCGGCATCGTCGGCGAGCACGACGTGTGCTTCATCGCCGAACGCGAAATGCTGACGCTCTCACACGCGGCGCTCGACCGCGCTGTCTTCGCCGACGGCGCGCTTGCCGCTGCCTTGTGGGCGGCGGACAAGGCACCGGGTCTTTATTCGATGTCGGACGTGCTCGGCCTATAGCCGCGCCGCGCACGATGCAGCGCCGCGCTCAACGCCCCGGCAAAGCTTCGGCATTCCTCGAGCGAAAGAAACGCCCCGACGCGCATCTGCCCGGCGCCGTCGCGGATCAGCACGCCGCGCCGATCGTCCATCGCCACGCGCGCCCAGATCGGATTGAGGACCCAATGGGTCGCCTCGCCGCGCGGCGTCACCGCCGCCACGTGCACGCGCTCAGGGCCGATGCGCACATACTCCGCCGCGCGCGCGGCCTGATAGTTCCAGCGGAACGCCAGCCAGAGCGCCAGCACATCGAGTCCGAGAAATCCCGAGACCGGCAGCGCGCCCTGCGACGCGAACACGATCGCCAGCACCGCGTTCACGACGATTACCACGATCAGCATGAGACGGAATGCCTGCAGCGAGAGGCTGCGGTTCGGACGCAATTCCGCGTCCATGAAGAGCGGCCCGTCCATGGCGGGCGGCGCAGGCGTGCGTTCCCAGCGCGGCGTCATCCGCCTAGAATATCCGGACATCGGCAAACGCCAAGGGATCGCCGCACGTGGCCAAGCGCCTGACCAAAGCCAAGGCAGAGATGCTCTATGCGCGCCTCGCCGAAATCCGGCCCGAGCCGCGGACGGAGCTTGCCTACACCAACCCCTACACCTTGCTGGTTGCGGTGGTGCTATCCGCGCAGGCCACCGACAAGGGCGTCAATCGCGCCACAGGCCCGCTCTTTCGGATCGCCGACACGCCTGCAAAGATGCTCAAGCTCGGCGAAGCCGGCGTCGCCGCGCACATCAAGACCATCGGCCTGTGGCGCAACAAGGCCAAGAACGTGATCGCGCTCTCGCAGGAATTGCTCGAGAAGCACGGCGGAGAGGTGCCGCGAGATCGGGCGGCGCTGGAAGCATTGCCGGGCGTCGGGCGGAAAACCGCCAATGTCGTGCTGATGGAGATCTTCGGCGAAGGCACGATCGCCGTCGACACCCATGTGTTCCGCGTCGCCAACCGCACAGGCCTTGCCTGCGCCAAGACGCCGGCTGAGGCCGAAGCCCAACTCATGCGCATCACGCCGGCGAAGTACCTGCACGGCGCGCACCACTGGCTCATTCTGCACGGGCGCTACACGTGCCTTGCGCGCAAGCCGGAATGCCCGCGCTGCGCGATCGCCGATCTCTGTGTTTATCAGCCCAAGACGCGGGCGATCGCGTCGACGAAATTGCCGGCGCCTTCCGGGGCGAAGTCCAAGAAGAGATAGGGCTCGATCGCCTCGATCTCGATCACGCGCCACTTGTCATCGTCGCCCAGAACCAGATCGATGCGCACATAAAGCAGCTCGCCCGGCGCACGCGCGCGCGCCGCTTCCGCCGCCCGAAGCGCGGACGCCGGCGGCGTTTCGGCCAGGAAAGTGGTCTGGCCTGGAATGTTCGCGAGCCAGTCGCCGTGGTTGGGCACTTTGCGGATCGCGTGCGAGAACCGCCCGCCGAACCAGAACAGCGACCGCTCCCCTTCCGTCTCGATGGCGCGCAGATAGGGCTGAATCATCGCCGGGCCGGTCGGACCGTCAATCAGATCCGCTTCGCTCCAGGCGTTGCGCTTCAAGCGCACGGTGCGGATCGAGCCCGCGCCGACTTGCGGCTTCACCACCACTTCGGCGGCATCGAGCGCGTCGAAGGCGCTGGCGATTTCGCGCGCGCTGGGCGCGGCGTCCGTCCACACCGTTTCGATTGTGGAGGCGCCAAGTTCGCGGAGATAGGTCTTGCGCATATTCCAGCGCACCACGCTTGGCGCGTTAAGGACCTTCAAGCCGCCGCGTTCGAGCGCTTCTAGTGCAGCGATGTATTGATCGACGCGCTCGTGGTAATCCCATGTCGTGCGGATCACGGCGATGTCGTAGCCGCGCGCGGCAAGGTCCGGCTCGTCCCAATACACCACGTCGAAGGCAATGCCGCGTTCTTCGCCCGCCGCCGCGATCAGCGCGCGGCTTCGCTCTTCAAGCGGCGGCACTTGGCCGGGCGCCATCGGCGTTCCGCGATACGACCGCCCCGTGAGGTACGCGACGCGGCGCATCAGGAGCGGCGCGCGCTCGCTTCGGCGGCGCACTGCTCCAAGCTCGGCGCCGCCCCGCCGCGGCGTGCGCTCGGGTGCGCCTCCGCCAACCGCATCGCGTTGCGCGAGTCCGCCGTGAACAGCAGCAGCAGCGCGCAATTCTCAAGCCGGTACGTCAGCGCGAGCCCCGCGCCGTCCTGGCGGGAGATGTCCGCAGCGCCGAGCACGCGCTGGATCTCCGCTTGTGTCGGCGCATCGGCGCGCCCGGCAGCCGCGAGCATCTGCGCCGCGCGCGAGGACGAGGACGGCGAGGTCGTTGCCGACGCTGTGGCGGCGGCGGATGGAGCGGAAGCCGGCGCGGTGGCGCAGGCGGCGAGCGCGACAAAGGCGGAAAGAGCTGTGAGGAATCGCATGGCCGCAAACATGACGGCTCGCGCGCGCCGGGGCAATGCTCGCTTGCCTCGGGCCATCGCAAAGGCTTTAACGGCGCGACTTTTGCGGGATTCCTTCATGGCAGCCACCAGCTTCGACGTTGTCGCCGTCGGCAACGCAATCATCGACCTGCTCAAGGTCGTTCCGGATTCATTTCTGGCCGAGGAAGACATCGCCAAGGGCGCCATGACCTTGATCGACGAAGCGCGCGCCGATCATCTGACTGGCCGGCTTGCCGGCGCCGTGGTCGCCGCCGGCGGCTCCGCCGCCAATACGGTGACGGGCGTCGCCAGCTTCGGCGGCAAGGTCGGCTACATCGGCAAAGTGGCCGAAGACAGCCTCGGCGTGCTGTTCACGCGCGAGTTTCGCGCCGCCGGCGTCACGTTCGAGACGCCGCCGCGCCCTGCCCCGCCTGGCACCGCACGCTGCCTGATCGCGGTGACCGAGGACGGCCAGCGCTCGATGAGCACCTATCTCGGCGCCTCGACCTTGTTGTCATCGGACGACATCGACGCGACTCTGATCCAAAGCGGCGCAACGCTGTTCCTCGAGGGCTATCTGTTCGATCGTGAGGAGGCCAAGGCCGCGTTCGTGCACGCGGCGGAAATCGCCCGCGCGGCGGCGCGGAACGTCGCGCTCACGCTATCGGACGTCTTCTGCGTCGAGCGCCATCGCGAGAGCTTCCGCCACCTCGTCGACGGCCACGTCGACATCCTGTTTTCGAACGAGGCGGAAATCTTGTCGCTCTATCGGGGCGCGGATCTTGGCGCCGCCCTCGCGGCCGCGCGCAAGGCATGCCCCGTCGTGATCGTGACGCGCTCCGAGCGCGGCTCGCTGATTGCGGCGGGCGATGAAGTCGTCGAGGTGGCCGCCCAACCGGTGGCAAAGGTGGTCGACACCACCGGCGCGGGCGACCAATACGCGGCGGGCTTTCTGTTCGCGCACGCGCGGGGCCAAAGCCTGGCCGAATGCGGCGCGTTGGCATCGCTCGCCGCGGCGGAGGTCATTTCGCACATGGGGCCGCGGCCGGAGGCAAGCCTGCGCGCGCTGGCGCAAGAGCGCGGGATGCGCGTCTAGCTAGAGAATGAAGCGCGACAGATCGGCGTCCTTCGCCAGATCGCCGACGTTCTTGCGCACATACTCCGCGTCGATGCGCACGGTCTCGCCGTTGCGGTCCGGCGCGGTGAAGCTGATGTCGTCCAGCAAGCGCTCCATCACCGTTTGCAGACGGCGCGCCCCGATATTCTCCACGGATGCGTTCACATCCGCCGCGATCCCAGCGATGGCCTCGACCGCATCGTCGGTGATGTCGAGCTTGACGCCTTCGGTCAGCAACAGCGCCTTGTACTGCGTCACGAGGCTTGCTTCCGGCTCGGTCAGAATGCGGCGGAAGTCTTCGCGGGTGAGCGCCTTCAGCTCGACCCGGATCGGCAGGCGCCCCTGCAGCTCCGGCAACAGGTCCGAGGGCTTCGCGACATGGAACGCGCCCGACGCGACGAACAGAATGTGATCCGTCTTCACCGGCCCATGCTTGGTGTTGACGATCGTGCCTTCGATGAGCGGCAGAAGATCGCGCTGCACGCCTTCGCGGCTTACATCGCCGCCGCCGATGCGTTCCGAGCGCGAGGCAATCTTGTCGATCTCATCGAGGAACACGATGCCGTCCTCAGCCGTCAGATTCAGCGCCTCCTTCACTAGCGCGTCTTGATCGACGAGCTTGTCGCTCTCTTCCCGCACCAAGGGTTCGTAGGCCTCGTCGACCGTCATGCGCACGCGCTTGGTGCGGCGGCCGAACGCTTTGCCGAAGATTTCGCCGATATTGACGACGCCAACGCCGGGCTGACCCGGAATGTCCAGCGCGCCGAGCGGGTGTCCCGCCGTGTCTTCCACCTCGATCTCGACCGCGCTTTCGCCCATCTCGCCTGCGCGAAGCCGTTTGCGGAAGGACTCGCGCGTCGCCGCACTCGAGCCCTGCCCCACCAACGCATCGAGCACGCGCTCTTCGGCGGCAGCTTCCGCGCGCGCACGCACTTCGCGGCGGCGGCGCTCGCGCGCCATGTTGAGCGCAACTTCCACCAGGTCGCGAACGATCTGCTCGACGTCACGGCCCACGTAGCCCACCTCGGTGAACTTGGTCGCTTCGACCTTGAGGAACGGCGCGCCGGCCAGCTTCGCCAAGCGGCGCGCGATCTCGGTTTTTCCGACGCCTGTCGGGCCAATCATCAGAATGTTCTTCGGTGTCACTTCCTCGCGCAGGTTCTCCGGCACCTGCTTGCGCCGCCAACGGTTGCGCAACGCGATGGCGACGGCGCGCTTGGCGTCGTCCTGGCCGACGATATAGCGATCGAGTTCGGAGACGATTTCGCGCGGCGAGAAATGGGTCATGCAGGCCCTGACTTAAGCGCGCGCCGCGGAGCCGCAAGGCGCACGATGCCGCTCACGCGCGCGCCGGCGCCGGAGGCTCCGGCGGAAAGATGCGCGCCCACACCCCGTCCGGCTTCACCCACCCCAGCAACGCGCGCCGCACCGAGTGCCAGCCGGCGCCGAGGATCAGCACCAAAGCGCCGAGCGCGATCAAGGTTGAGGCCGCCAGCGCCCCGGCGCCGAGACCGAGTGCGTTGAGCACCACACCGATCGCCACGCCGGTGGTGATCAACGCCGACACGATCAAGGCCCGGCGATTGATCAGCAAAGACAAGAACCCAAGGAACCCCACCACAACCAAGGTCGCGGCGGCCGGCCCGACGCCCGACCCTGCGTTGGCGCCGACGATCAAGCCCGTGCTCGGCGAGAACGCGCCCGCTTGCGTGCCGTTGAACAACTGGCTCACGAGGCCCAGCGCGCCGTTCAGAATGAACGGCGCGGCGGCCATATGCAGCCAAAAGCCGTTGTCCGAGAAGCGCGAGTTGCGGGTCGGGTCGCGCGCATCGAATGCGACGCCCGCGATGAACAACAGCACGCCCAACGCCAGGAACAGCGCAGCGATGTATTCGAGCGTCTGCTCGGCGCTGAACGTCATCGCCGTCAGCACGACGAAACACGCCGCGCCAAAGCCGGCGAGTCCGAGCGAGAACGGAAGCCGGAACCGCGCGTAGAAGAGGAGCGGCGCGACGAACGCCATGCTGGCCGCAAGGAGAATGCCGGTGCGCACCAACGCCGGCATGCCCGCGCCCTCATCGAGCCGCTGGCCAAGGTCCACGTTCTCGCCGAGAACGAGACCAAAATAGAGACACGCCGCGGCAACCACCGCGTACATTGTCAGTGCGAGGACGATGGCGATGGCCGGGAGAAACAGACGGCGGCGGCGCGCAAACACTTCGCCCAGGCCCCACATGATCGCCGCCGCACCCGCCGTCAGCGCGCCAATCGTGGTGACCACAGCGCGCGCATCGTCCTCGGTCGCGCCCTGGAACGCCGAAGCGACGTAGCTGCCGATGGCCACGGCGAGGCCGACGCCCAGAAGCACGATGCCGATGGCCAAGAACACGTCGTGGAAGTTGCGGATGAAGCGCAGGTCCTCTTCGCCGCTGACCGCCGCGCGTGGCGACGCGGCGTGGCGGCCGCTCAAGAAGTCGTGCAGCGGACCCACCTGTTCGGGGGAGATGACGCCCGCGGACGCAGCGGCGTCCAACATGCTGCGATCAACCATCGAGCTTCTCCACCGTGAGCTGGCCGTTCGTATACACGCAGATGTCGGCTGCGATCTGCATGGCGCGCCGCGCGATCGTCTCGGCGTCGGCCTCATACTCGTATAGCGCGCGCCCCGCCGCCAGCGCGAAGTTGCCGCCGGAGCCTACAGCGACCACCGGATGCTCCGGATCGAGCACGTCCCCGGCGCCGGTCAACAGGAATGTCTCCTTACGGTCGGCCACGATTAACATGGCGTCCAGCCGCCGCAGCGCCCGATCCGTGCGCCAATCCTTGGCCAACTCAACGCACGCGCGCGCCAGTTGTTTGGGGAAGCGTTCGAGTTTTTGCTCGAGGCGCTCAAACAGCGCGAAGGCGTCGGCGGTGGCGCCGGCGAAACCCGCAATCACGTCGCCGCCGGCCAGCGGGCGCACCTTGCGGGCGTTGCCCTTGAGAATGGTGGGTCCGGCGGAGACCTGGCCGTCGCCGGCCAGCACGACCTTGCCGTTCTTGCGCACGCACAGGATCGTCGTCCCGTGCCATTGGTGCTCGTCGCTCATCGGCTGGATGTGGCCGACCGCGAGGCCGGGTTCAAGCGGCGTCTTCCGCCTGGATGTCGTCGTTCGACTGGCGGCGCAGCAATTCCGCGAACTCCGGCGCCGACACCGCAGCCCCGAACAGGAAGCCCTGCGCCCAGTGGCAGCCGCGCACCGCCATGAAATGCACCTCCTCGCGCCGCTCGACCCCTTCGGCCACGACTTCCATGTCGAGCGTGCGGGCGAGCGCCAGGATCATTTCGATAATGCCGACCGCTTGCGTTTCGCCGCGCTCCAGCGCTCGGACGAATTGCTGGTCGATCTTAATCACGTCGAACGGCAGTTTCGAAAGCGCCGCGAGATTGGAGTGGCCGCAGCCGAAATCGTCGATCGCCAAGCGCACGCCCGCTTCGCGCAGCGGATTGATGACGCGCAAGGCGCGTTCGGGATCTTCCATGACCACGGATTCGGTGATCTCGAGCTCGAGGTGGTTCGGCTTCAGCCCCGCATGCTGCACCACGCGCAGCACCTGATCGGCGAAGCGGTCGCTGCGGAACTGCAGCGCCGAGACATTCACGGCGACCTTCGCCGGATGGCCCGCGCGCGCCCACGCCGCGGCTTTCCAGCAGGCCTCGCGCATGATCGCGTCCGAGAGCGGTCCGATCAGGCCGCTCTCCTCCGCTACGGGAATGAAACGGCCCGGGCTGATGATGGTGCGGTCGGGGCGGATCCAGCGGGCCAGCGCTTCGCACGCTTCGATGCGGCCGGTGGCGAGGTTGATCTTCGGCTGGAAATAGGCGCGGAACTCGTTGCGATCGAGCGCGCCGCGCATCTCGCGCTCCAGCATCACGTGTGCGGTCGCTTCGCGGTCGAGCGATTGGGTGAAAAGGCGGATGCGGCCGGGCGCCGCTTGCGCGGCGTGCAGCGCCATGCGCGCGTGACGAATCACCGTGTCCGCGTCCTCCCCGTCTCGCGGCGCGACGGCGACGCCGCAGCACGCAGCCAGGGTGAGCTTGTGGCCGCGCCATTCGAACGGCTGGTTGAGCGCGGCGTTCAGGTGCTGCGCAAAGCGCGCGGCGTCCGCCGGCGCGCCCAGATTCGGCGCGAAGACCGCAAACTCCGCGGGGCCGATTCGCGCCGCGACGGCCGCGCGTTCGCCATTGCCGCGCAGTCGCACCACGCGATCCACTGTGCGCACGGCAAGCGTCAGGCGTTCGGCGATCACGCGCAGAAAATCCCGCGACGCGTCCGGATCGAGCGTTTGTAGCAGCTTCGGCAGACGCTGCAGCTCGAACATTGCGACCGCGCCGACCTTCGCGTCCGCCTTGGACTGCAACATGAAGTAATCGACTTCGCGCACGAACCGGTCCTGGTTCGGCAACCGGGTGACCGGATCGACGTAGGCGATTTCCTGGATTTGCCGCATCGACGCATCGAGGCGGCTGGTCATGTTGTTGAAGGCTTTGGCCAGCGTCTCGAACTCGTCGCCGGTGCGGATGTCGATCGGCTGCGCCTGCCCCTGCTCGGCGATCTGCTCGGCATGGCGCGCCAGCGCGTCGAGCGGCGCGACGGCGCGGCGCACCAGGTGCGCAGTCAGCGGAATCGCCGCGAGCCCCAGGCACGCCAGGATCAGCAGCACCGGCGCCAACGTCGCAAGCACATCGAAGCGATAAGCCTCGGGCTCCCACATGCGCACGGCAACGCCGATTCGCTGCCCTTCGCGCACGATCGGCGCGGCCACCGCGAGCGCGCCGTCCGGCAAGCGGTGGTGCACGATTTGGCCGGATGCGAGCGCGCGGGCGGAGAGCCGCGCCATCTCGGCGGTCTCGGCCGGTCCGCCGCCGTCTTGCGCGAGCACATGGCCCTGCGCGTCGCGAATCGCCAGCGCACGCACGCCCTCGCGCGTCGACGCCCCTTCGATCATGTAGCCGAGAACGCGCGAACTGCCGCGCGCCATCACTTCGCCGGCGCGGCTGGCGAGGAAGCCCGTGAGGTCGCGCGCGATGCTCAGCTCCTGGCGCTCGCCCTCACGATGCGCGCCGGCCATGACGATGGCCGCCGAGAGCGTCGCGGTCACCGCGACCAGCAGCGTCGTGAACAGCACCGCGCGCGCAGCCAGCCCGCGCGGGCGGCGCAGCTTCGCGAAGCTCAGGGACGGCGGCATGGGCGCTCCAGAACGCATGCGCATGCGCGCACGCGAGCGACCCTTGGACTGGAATGGTTAGTACGCGCTAAAAACGCTGAAAAATCAGCATAAACGCTTCGGCGATCTTGACTAAGAATCAGTTGCGCGCGGCCGCTTCAAGAAGACGTAGAACGCGCCCGCGCCGCCGTGTGTGCGGTGCGCCTGCGCGAACCCGGAAACGAGCGGGCGAACGTCCGCGTCACCCAGCCAATCCGGCAAACGCCGCTTCAGCACGCCCTCCCCGCCGCGGCCGACGCCGGTGACCACGATTACGGTGCGGTCCCCGCGTTTGTGCGCGGCGCGCAGAAAGCGCGCGAGCGCCGCGCGCGCCGAGTCCTGCGTGTGGCCGTGCAAATCAATGCTCGCGCCAATCTCGACCTGGCCGCGCCGCACGCGCTTCTCGTTCGCGCGGTTCGCAGGCGGCGCTGCGGCCGCGCGCTTCGGCGAGACGGGCGCTGGCGGCGGCGGTTTCGCCCGGACGCGCGGCGCCCGCACTTCTGGCGCTTCGTCTTCCGGCGGCGGCAGCGGCTTGCGCGCCTTCACGCCCGCGGCGACCCTGCGCCACAGCTTGCGTTCCTCTGCCGTGAGATCGCGTTTGCTTTTGCTCACGCCGCCGCGACGCGCGAGAGCAACCAATTCGGATCCTGCGAGCGCACGTCGCGCTCGAACGTCCAGCGCTCGCGCGCGTCGCGCACGCCGTGGGCGCCTTCAGCCAGTTCCGCTTCGAACTTAACCGTGATGTGCGCGACGTCGTTCTGCAACGATGCGTCGACGATCTCGGCGGTCTTCAGGCGCACCAGTTCGGGGCCGGCGCCGCCGGTTTGCTCGCGCTGGGTGATGGCCTGGTCGTAGGACTGGAAGACACGCGGCGTCAGCAGCCCGCGCAGCGCATCGCGGTCACCCTTGGCGAACGCGTTGACGATCAGCTCGTACGCGGCGCGGGCGCCGGACACGAAATAATCCACATCAAAATTCGGATCGGCGCGCACGATGGCGGTGATGCCCTCGCCCGCCGACCCGCCCGCAATCGACGCCGGGATCGGCGACGGCCCGGTTTGTTCGCGCGGCATTTCGCCTTGCGCGGGCGCAGGTTCGGCGGGGCGCTCCGCGCCGGTGCGGCGGCCCAACGTGGTGTACAGGCGAAACAGGACGAAGCCGGCGACAAACGCCAGCACCAGGATCTGCATCAGATTCTCGTCCACGTCGGAAACTCCTCGCGCGCCGCCCCGCGCACGTTGACTAAAGATAATGCCAACAGGCGCGTTCCGCCAGCGCGGTTGCGTTGCCCCACTGCCCGCCGCATGTTAGCCCGCCTTCCCCCGGTATTTTCAGCAAGAGTTGGCGCATGAACCAGCACTCCGCGCCCGAGGGCGCCCAAGTTCCAGCCGATTCCCCTCACCTGCGCGTGCTTTCCCAGTACGTGAAGGAGCTGTCATTCCGAAACGTGCTCGCCGCCGCCGCCGCGGCCGCCTACGAGGTCCAGCCGGCCATCGACATGGGCGTGGAGGTGAAGTCGCGGCCGATGGGCGAGCGCGGAGAAGCGGTCGAGGTCGATCTCTGCCTCAACGTGCAGGCCAAGCGCGCCGACACGCCGATGTTCTCGATTAACCTCATCTATTCGGGGCTGTTTCAATTCATCAATGTGCGTCCCGATGACGTGGAGCCGCTGATCTGGATCGAGTGCCCGCGCCTCCTGTTTCCGTTCAGCCGGCAAATCCTCGCGGAAGTCACGCGCGAGGGCGGCTACCCGCCGCTGCTCATCAACCCGATCGACTTCACGCCGCTCTACTGGGCCGAGCTGCGCGACCGGCAAGCGCGCGGCGGCGACCAGCACGCAGCGGCGGCGGCCTTCTAGCTAGCCGACCTTGAGCCACAGCGCGTCCGGCCCGAGCGCCGCGACGAAGGCCGCGTGCGCGGCCGCCTCGTCGGCGGTGATGCGCGGCGGCAGCGGCGTCGCGCGCGGCTGACGGCGCGCGAACTGAATCGGGCGCAGCACCGCCGCTTCGTGCTGCACGACGCTGTCGCCCGGATCGAAGGCCAAGCGCTGCTCGCGCCCGCCGCGCAGTTGCAAATACACCTCGGCCAGAATGCGCGCATCGATGATGGCGCCATGACCGCCGGGGCCTTTGCGCGCAGCGAGATCGAACCCGTACCGGTCGAGCTGAAACCGGCGCGCGAGCGCGTCGAGCGAACACGAGGCGCCGGGAAACCGCTTGCGCGCGATTTGAAGCGTGTCGACAAAGCGCTCTGCGGGCAGCGGTTCCTTGCCGCAGCGCTTCAGCTCAGCGTTGATGAATCCTTGGTCGAACGCCGCGTTGTGCGCCACCAGCGGCGCGTCGCCGATGAACGCGAGAAACTGGTCGGCGATCTCGGCGAACCTTGCGTGATTGCGCAGGAAATCGAACGTCAGGCCGTGCACGCGCACGACTTCGTCGGGCACGTCGCGTTCGGGATTGAGGTACGCGTGAAACTCGCGGCCGGTGCGTTCGTGGTTGACGATCTCGATGCAGCCGATTTCCACGATCCGGTCGCACAAGCGCGCCTCCGCGTGTTCCGCGAACACGCCGGTGGTTTCCGTATCGAACAGAATCTCGCGCATGGCTCCCGGCTAATCTGCTTCGGCCAGAGCGTCCAGCACGGCGCGGACCTGGGCGCGAGTCGCCTCGAAATCGCCGCCGGTGTCGATCACGAAGTCCGCCCGCGCGCGCTTTTCCGCATCCGGCGTTTGCAACGCCAGCAGCCGCTCGAACTTCTCGGCCGTCATCCCCGGCCGCGCCAGCACGCGCTCCCGCTGCACATCCGCCGGCGCAGAGGCGACAATTACGACATCGACGTTCTTCTCGCCGCCGCTTTCGAACAGTAGCGGGATATCGAGCACAGCACACGCAGCGCCCGCGGCGAGTGCTTCGGAGAGGAACCGGACCTGCGCTTGGCGCACCAGCGGATGGACAATGGCCTCGAGCCGCTTGATCGCGTCGGCGTCGCCGACCACGCGCTTGGAAAGTTCGCTGCGGTCGATGCCGCCGTCTTTGGTCACGCCCGGGAACGCCGCTTCGACGGGCGCGACCGCTGCGCCGCCGGGCTCGTAGAGCGCGTGCACCGCCGCATCCGAGTCGAACGCGGGCGCGCCCTCCTCCGCAAACATCCGGGCGACGGTCGACTTGCCCATGCCGATGGAGCCGGTGAGGCCAATCACGATCATGACGCCAGCGCCTGCAGCAATCTGGCGCGCGCCGCCGCGGCGTCCGGCCTTACGCCAAACCAGATCTCGAACGCGCGCGCGCCCTGGTGAATGAGCATGCCGAGGCCGTCGACGGTCTGCAGACCGCGCGCGCGCGCCGCCGCGAGCAGCGGCGTTTCAAGCGGGCGATAGACAATGTCGGCGATCATGGTTCCGGGCTGGCAGGCGGCGACCGGCCAGTCTATCGCGGGCGCGCCCGCCATGCCGAGCGTGGTCGTGTTGACGATGAGATCGGCGGCGGCGAAGCCGCTTTCAAGCGCGCTCCACTCGTGCGCCTTGCCCCGCCCCCAATCCTGCACAGCCGCGAGCGCGCGTCCGACCGTACGGTTGACGACGGCGATGTCCTGCACGCCCGCGCGGATCACCGCCTTGCCGATGTCGCGCGCGGCGCCGCCGGCGCCGACAATCAGCGCCGTGCAGACCCGCTGACGCCAATCCGGCGCAGCGGCGTCGAGCGAGTCGATGAAGCCGTCGCCATCGGTGTTGTAGGCCGTTAGGCCGCCGTCAGAATTCCACACGAGCGTATTGGCGGCGCTGAGCGCGCTGCCTGCCGCCCTTGCTGCGGCTTCCTTGTGGGGCGCCGTGACGTTCGCCCCCGCAAACCCCGTCAGCGCGCGAATCGCGGCGACTGGGTCCTCGGCGCGAAGCTGCAGCGCCGCATAGGTTGCGTCGAGCTCGTGGTCGGCGATCCAGCCGGAATGCATCAGCGGCGACAGCGAGTGGCTGACCGGATCGCCGATCACGACGAACGCGCGCGTCATGACGGCGCAAGTCCGTGCGCGCGCAACAGGGCAAGCAGCGGCAGCAGCGGCAAGCCCAGCACGGAAAAGTAGTCGCCCTCGACTCGCTCGAACAGGTGCGCGCCTAAACCTTCGAGCTGATAGGCGCCCACGGAGGCCAGCGCCGATTCTCCGGCTCGCGCCAGGTACTCTTCCAAGAAGGCGTCGCTGAACGCGCGCATTTTCAGCCGCGGCGTGTCGATGTGGCGCCAGATCACAGCGCCGTCGCGCGCGATGACCGCCGCGGTCACGAGCTCATGGGTCTTGCCGCGCAGCTTCACGAGATGCGTGCGCGCCTCGCCAAGATCGCTTGGCTTGTCGAGCACCTCGCCTTCCACCGACAGCATCTGGTCCGCGCCGATGACGTAGCCGCCGCGCCGACGCGACACGGACAAAGCCTTCAGTTCGGCCAGCGCATCCGCTTGGTCGCGCGGGCTCAAGCCCGCGGCACGCAGGCCTAGCTTGGCCGCCTCCTCGTCGACGTTCGGCGCGATCGCCTCGAAGCTGAGCCCGGCGGCCGCGAGCATGCGCCGGCGCGCGGCGCTGCCGGATGCCAGGATGAGGCTCACGCGCCGCGATGCTCCGCCAAAAGGTTCAGCACGGCGGCGGCGGTCTCCTCGATCGAACGGCGCGAGACATCGATCGTCGGCCACCCTTCCCGCTCGAACAGCTTCTGCGCCTCCATCACCTCTTTGCGCACGTCTTCTTCATCGGTGTAGCTGCCGGCGCGGGTTTCCTTCATCGCCACGAGCCGATTGCGGCGAATGTGAATCAGACGGTCAGCCGAGATCAGCAGACCCACCACCAGCGGCCGTTCTTCGGCGAACAATTCCGGCGGCAGCGGTACGCCGGGCACCATCGGCACGTTGGCCGCCTTCACGCCGCGGTGGGCGAGATAGACGCTGGTCGGCGTTTTCGAGGTGCGGCTGACGCCCACAAGAATGACGTCGGCGTCGGCCAATTCGACGGCCTGCTGGCCATCGTCGTGATCCATGGCGAAATCCAGCGCGTCTATGCGCTTGAAGTATTCCGCATTAAGCCGCCGCGCGGCGCCGACCCGATGATTGAGTTCCTGCCCCAGATACCGCGAGGTGATGTCCAGCACCGGGTCGAGAATCGCGACGCACGGCATGTTCAGGTCCTTGCAGCGCGCTTCCAGAATAGCCCGATGCTCCAGATTCGAGAGCGTGAACATGACCACGCCGGGGGCGGCCTCGATCTCGTTCAGCACCCGCTCCAGCTGCCGGGCCGACCGCACCAGAAAGTAGGAGTGCTCGATGGGCAGGATGTTGTCGAACTGGGCGCAGGTGGCGCGCATGACCCCGGCCAGGGTCTCCCCTGTGGAGTCCGACACCAGGTGGACGTTGAAGTAGATTGCCGGGCGTTCACGCATCCGCTCATCCATATCAGGACCGGGCGCGCTGTGAACAACCTGTTGGCTGCGGGCTCGCAAACCGGCGCCGGGAGAACGAAGAGCCTACCAGGCGCCAAGTCACTCTCGCCCCATTGGCGATTCCTCCAACGCCTCTCCACAATAGCCCACTGTGGATGAAAAGGAATCGCCGCCCCATTCGCCGCAGGCCAACCACTTCACCGCGTTTCGTTTTCCGGGCATGAGCGGGCGGGACAAGTTTGTGGATACGCTGTGAGCTACGGACTTCTCCCGCTCACGCGGTCGCCACAACAACGAGTCCTCATTAGACATTCTCTTTAAGAATTAGGTTTGGAAGGAAAGCATGGCCGGTCGGGAGAAGGATCCCGCGCTCTTGCGTGTCTTGAACGGCGAGACGCTCGAGCGTCCGCCGATTTGGATCATGCGCCAGGCCGGGCGCTATCTGCCTGAGTACCGGGAACTCCGGACCCGGGCGAAGAGCTTCCTCGATTTCTGCTATTCCCCTGCCCTGGCGACTGAAGCGGTGATGCAACCCCTGCGGCGCTTCCCGCTCGATGCGGCCATCCTGTTCTCCGACATTCTGGTGGTGCCCGATGCGTTGGGTCAGAAGGTCTGGTTCGTTGAAGGCGAAGGCCCGCGGCTCGAGCCGTTGATCCCACAAAGCGTGTGGGACTTTGTCGAACCGGAGAAGGCGATCCAGCGTTTGGCGCCGGTCTATGAGGCGGTCGAGCGGATCAAGGCCGCTATACCAGACGATGTTGCGCTGATTGGCTTCGCTGGCGCGCCGTGGACGGTGGCGACGTACATGCTGCAGGGCCGCGGCGGCGACAAAGACGAAGCGCGCCGCACGATCTATCTTCGGCCGTCTGACGTGGACGCTCTGCTGGGTTTGCTTGTCGAGACGACCGCGCAGCATCTGGCGGCGCAGATCAAAGCCGGCGCGGATTGCCTGCAGATTTTCGAAAGCTGGGCCGAAGGATTGCCGCCGGCCCAGTTCAAGCAAGTCGTGATCGAGCCGACGCGACGGCTTGTGGCGCGCTTGCGCGAACTGGGCGTAACCGCGCCGGTGATCGGCTTTCCGCGCGGCGCCGGCGCCCAGATCGGGGCGTACGCGCATGAAACGGGCGTCCATGCGCTTGGTGTCGATACGCAAACGCCGGCCGCGTTCGCGATCGGCGCTGCACCGAAGGGCATGCCGCTGCAAGGAAACCTCGATCCGCAGACGCTGGTGGCCGGCGGCGCGGCGCTCGAACGTGCTGCAGAGGATGTGCTGGCTGGCTTCAAGGGCGTCCCGCACATCTTCAACCTCGGTCACGGCATCACGCCGGAGGCTTCACCGGAAAACGTCGCCCGTCTCGTTGCGCTGGTGAAGGGCCGCGGATGAGTTTGGCGCCTCTGGAAGACGCGCCCGAGCCCGCGCGCGACCCCGGCTTGCGGGCGATGACCTCGCGCCGCGTCGCCATCATTCTTTTCAATCTGGGCGGCCCCGATACGCAGTCAGCGGTGCGGCCGTTCCTGTTCAATCTGTTCAGCGACAAGGCGATCATCGGCGCGCCGCAGCCATTGCGCTTCCTGATTGCGCAGCTGATTTCACGCAGCCGCGAAAAGCTGGCGAAAGCGAACTACGCGCTGATGGGCGGCGGCTCGCCAATTCTACCGGAAACCGTGAAACAAGCCGAGGCGCTCGAAGCTGAGATCGGCAGACGCGTGAGCAACGTCACCTTCAAGTGCTTTCCGGCGATGCGCTACTGGAAGCCGTTCACCAAGGACGCCGCGCGCGCCGCTGAGTCGTGGGGCGCGACGGACGCCATCTTGTTGCCGCTCTACCCGCAGTTCTCGACCACCACGACTGCGTCGTCGCTGCGCGAATGGCGCCGCCACAGCGACCTCCCCTGCGCGACGATCTGTTGTTACCCGATGGGCAAGGCCTTCGCGCAGGCGCACGCCGACGCCATCCTGAAGGCCTGGCGCGAGGGCGGGTCGCCTGCGGCGCCGCGCGTGCTGTTTTCCGCGCACGGTTTGCCGCAGCGGGTGATCGACCGCGGCGATCCCTATCAGTGGCAGGTCGAGCAAAGTGTCACCGCGGTGCGCGCGCTGCTGCCGCCGGACTGGGATGTCCGCACCTGCTACCAGTCGCGCGTCGGGCCGCTGAAATGGATCGGCCCGTCCACGGAAGAAGAAATCCACGCCGCCGGCGCCGACAAGACTGGTGTCATCATTTGCCCGATCGCGTTCGTTTCCGAGCACGTGGAGACGCTGGTCGAGCTGGATATTGAGTATGCGCAAATCGCCAAGCGCTTGGCGCTGCCATATTGCCTCCGCGCGGCCACGCCTGGGGCGGCGCCGCGCTTCATTGACGCGCTGGCGGAATTGGCCGAGCGCGCGCTGAGCGCGCCCGCTAAGACGCAGTCGGAAACAGGCGGGCGGCTGTGTCCGGCCATGTTTGGGCAATGCGCCCAGGGGAGCGCGCACTAGATGGAACCGGTGATCGGCTACGATCTGGCGCGCGGCCTGCACATCATCGCCGTGATCGCCTGGGTCGCGGGGCTGCTCATGCTGCCGCGCTTTTACGCCTACATCTCCTCGTCCACGCCGGGCGGCGAACTTGAGCAGACCATGCTCAAGGCGGCGCACAATCTGCGTATCATCATCTTGAGCCCGAGCCTCGTCCTGGCGTGGGCGTTCGGCATCTATCTGTTCGCGCAGTTCTTGACTTGGGGCTGGGGCGAGCGGCCGCTCGGCGACACCCTGGGCGGCGCGCCGCATTGGTTCTGGCTCAAACTTGTGCTCGTCCTGGGCTTGAGCGGCTACCACGGCTACCTATCTGCAGAAGGCCGGCGCCTGGCCAAAGGCGAGCGCCGGCGTTCCGAACGGTTCTGGCGGCTGATGAGCGAAGTCCCGTTCCTGGCGGCCATCGCGGTCGTGTTGCTGGCGACACTGGGGGAATAAGCCTCCTGGCGGCCGGTAACCCCGGCTTGACGCTTTTCCTCCAGTGTGGTGCATGAGCCCGGCGTGCTTCGGCACGCGCGCGACGGCGGCGCCGCTCATTCCTCCTAACCGCCGGAACTCCTTTCCAAACGACGGCCCTGCCCTCGCGAAACCGCGCGCGGGGTCCGTCTCCCGAGACGAAACATGACTGTAGAACAAGCACTCGAAGGGCTCACCTCGCTCACGTTGCAGGAGCTCAAGCGCAAGCCGCCGACCGAAATCCTGGCGCTTGCGGAATCGCTCGAAATCGAAGGCGCCAACACCCTGCGCACGCAGGACATGCTGTTTGCGATCCTGAAAACGGTCGCCGAGCGCGGCGTCGAGATCGGCGGCGCGGGTGTCGTCGAAATTCTCTCCGACGGCTTCGGCTTCCTGCGTTCGCCGCAATCGAACTATCTGCCGGGCCCCGACGACATCTACGTGTCGCCGCAGCAGATCCGGAAATTCGGCCTCCGCACCGGCGACACCGTCGAAGGCCAGATCAAGGCGCCGAAAGATGGCGAACGCTACTTCGCGCTCACGAAGGTGAACTCCGTAAATTTCGAAGATCCGGACCGTGTGCGCCACAAGGTCCACTTCGACAATCTGACGCCACTCTATCCCACCGAGCGCCTGAAGATGGAGCTCGATGACCCGACCATCAAAGACAAGACCGGCCGCATCATCGACATCGTGGCGCCGATCGGCAAAGGCCAGCGCTCGCTCATCGTCGCGCAGCCGCGGACGGGCAAGACCGTCATCATGCAGAACATCGCCAAGGCGATCGAAGCCAACCACCCCGAAGTCTTCCTCATCGTTCTGCTGATCGACGAGCGCCCGGAAGAAGTCACCGACATGCAGCGCAGCGTGAAGGGCGAAGTCATTTCCTCGACCTTCGACGAGCCGGCCACGCGTCACGTGGCTGTCGCGGAAATGGTGATCGAAAAGGCCAAACGCCTGGCCGAGCACGGCAAGGATGTCGTCATCCTGCTCGACTCGATCACGCGCCTCGGCCGCGCCTACAACGCCACCGTGCCCTCTTCCGGCAAGGTGCTGACCGGCGGTGTCGACGCCAACGCGCTGCAGCGCCCGAAGCGCTTCTTCGGCGCCGCGCGCAATCTCGAAGAAGGCGGCTCGCTCACCATCATCGCCACAGCCCTCATCGACACCGGCTCGCGCATGGACGAAGTCATCTTCGAAGAGTTCAAGGGCACCGGCAACAGCGAGCTCCAGCTCGACCGCAAGGTCGCCGACCGCCGCATCTTCCCGGCCATCGATGTGCTGAAATCCGGTACCCGGAAGGACGAACTCATCACGCCGAAAGAGCATCTGCAGAAGATGTACGTGCTGCGGCGCATCCTCTCGCCGATGGGCACCCAAGACGCGATCGAGTTTCTGCTCGACAAGCTCAAGAGCTCGAAGAACAACGACGATTTCTTCCAGAGCATGAATACGTAGGGTTGGAGCGCGACGCTCCGCGCCGCATGCGCAGCGGAGCTGCGCGCTCCCTACAGGAGGCGCCGATGCTCAAAATCTACCACTCTCAAGGCGCGCGCTCGCTGCGCGTGTTGTGGCTGTGCGAAGAGATGGGCGTGCCGTACGAAACGGCGGCGGCGTCCTTCTTCAAGCCCAGTGACGAATTCAAGGCCGTCAATCCGCTGCGCACCGTGCCGGCGATGCAAGACGGCGACGTGACGATGATCGAGTCGGTGGCGATGATGATCTACATCATGGCCAAATACGGCCCCACCGATCTCGAGGTGAAAGCGAACGAACCGGGCTACGGCGACTATCTGCAGTATCTGCTGTTCGGCGAGGCCGGCCTCGCGGCCTACGGCAATCCCCTCGTCGCGACGCGCTTCATGGCGCCCGATGAGCAGAAGCAGAACTTCACCGCAACCTACCTCAAGACCGCCATCCTGAAGCGGCTCGAGTTCGTCGGCGAACGTCTCGGCGGCAAGCCCTATGTCGCGGCGGATCGCTTCACCGCAGCGGACATCTCGATCGCCTACATCGCCACCGGCGCCAAGTTCGCCGGCATCGAAGACGAGATTCCCGCACGCGTGAAAGCGTACGTGGAGAACCTCTGGCAGCGGCCCGCCTACCAGCGCGCCGCCGCCGTGAAGTAGCTCCATAGAGTCATTCCAGACGGCCGGCGGCCGACCTGGAGTCCAGGTCTGGAATGACTCAAGGCACAAGCACCAAACTGCCCGTCGTTCTGCGCGACTCCAGATCGCGATGCGCCTGTGCCGCATCGGCGAGCGCATAGCGGGCCGGCGGCGCGATCTTCACCGCGCCGCTTGCAATGACGTCGAACAGATCGTGCGCCGTTTCGTCCAGAAGTTCCGGCGTCGCGACGTAGGTCGCCAGCGTCGGCCGGGTCAAGAACAGCGAGCCCTTCTGCGCCAGCACCAGCGGCGAGATCGGCGCCACGGGCCCAGACGCGTTGCCATAGCTCACCATTATGCCGAGCGGCCGCAACGCATCGAGCGAGGCATCCCAGGTGTCCTTGCCGACGCCATCGTACACAACGTCGGCGCCCAGCCCTCCGGTGATTTCGCGCACGCGTTTCGCGATGTCGTCGCGGCCCTGCACCAGCACGTCATCGGCGCCGAGATCGCGCGCGATCTGCGCCTTCGCGTCGCTGCCAACCGTTGCGATCACATGCGCGCCAAGATGCTTGCCCCATTGCACGAGGATCTGTCCGACGCCGCCGGCGGCCGCGTGCACGAGGATGACGTGGCCGCGTTCCACGCGAAACGTCTTGCGCAAGAGATAACGCGCCGTCATGCCTTTCAGCAGCGAAGCCGCCGCGATATCGAACGAGATCGTGTCGGGTAGGCGCACCGCGCGCGTCTCGTTGATGACATGCGCCTCGGCGTACGCGCCCAAAGCGCCGAGCGAATAGGCGATGCGGTCGCCAGGCTTGAAGCGGGTCACGCCCGCGCCGGCGACCTCGACAACGCCCGCCGCCTCCTGCCCCAATCCGCTTGGCAGCGCGATCTTGTACAAACCGGTGCGATGGTATGTGTCGATGAAATTCACGCCGATCGCGCGATGGCGCACGCGCACCTCGTGGGCGCCTGGTTCCGGCGCCGGCGTATCGACAAGCGTCATGACCTCGGGCCCGCCGTGCTGTTCGATGCGGATGGCTTTCATGTCTCAGCTCTCGTTGATCCAGCGATCGTAGCGCCCGGTTGGACTCCGCTGCGGAGCGCACCGAAGCGCGGCGTAGCCCGCCTCGCCGTCGGCAGCGTCGAGATCGCGGACGGCTTCAGCCGCGTCCTCGACCGCCACCATCTGCGCGCCGACGCGCGCGGCGTTCGCGTAATTGCGGTCCGCGCCGAACATGCCGAACCGCGCCTCGACGCCGCGTGCGGCGAGCGCCTGCACGAGCCCGGGCGGCGGCGCATCGGTTCCGATCCAGGCGACGATGCGATCGAGGCCCACGCCGCGCCGTTCCAGCACATCGAGTTCGCGCGCGTTCGAGATCGTGGTGTAGATCATAGCTTGCGGCGCCAGCGCGGCCAGCCGCGCGGCGGCGTTGACGCTATAGGTGATGAACACCACGCGCTCCATTGCGCCTGCGTCTTCGACCTCGCGCACGACGTCCTCGAACGCGACGCTGCGCTTGATGTCGAGTTCCAGGATTGCGCGCCCGCTGGCCCAGTCGAGCGCTTGGCGCAGCGTCGGCGGATGCTGATCCAATGTCGCGCCCGTCTCATCCTGGAGCCGCAGCGCCTGAAACCGCGCCAGCGTCATGTCAGCGACCGCACCCGACCCGTCGGTCGTGCGGGCGACGTCGTCATCGTGCATCAGCACCAGCGCGCCATCGCGCGTCACGTTGACATCGACTTCGAGGAACGCCGGCACCGCGCCGATCGTATGCTCGAACGTGGCGATCGCGTTCTCCGCGTAACCGGCCGACGGCCCGCCCCGATGTACGGAGACGGCGACTTGGCCGCTCTCGCGCAGGCAGTCGAAAAACGCCGGCAGGTCATCCGGCGCAAGCGCCCTGACGGCGCCGCCGCCGTGCTGCGCCGGGGCCAAATCTCCGCACGCCGCCAAAGCCAGCGCCGCAGCCATCAGCAGGTGGTTCATGCGAGGTTCGCGTTGAAGAATGCGATTGTGCGCGCGTCGGCGAGCTTGGTCGCGTCCGCATCGTAGTGCTTGCCGCCTTCGCGCGTGAACGCGTGATCCTGCTCCGCGTACTCGTGCACGGTGACAAGCGGGTTGCCGGCCAGCGTCTCGCGGATGGTGTTGAGCGCCTCCACCGGGATGAAGCTGTCCTTCATCGGGTTGTGCAGCATGAGCGGCTTCTTGATGCCGCCGGCTTCGCCGAGCGCGGTGTGGATGCCGCCGCCGTGATAGGCGACGGTTGCGTCGGTATCGGTCCGGCACGCCGCCAGGAACGCGATGTAGCCGCCCATGCAATAGCCCATGATTCCGGCCTTGCGGACGCCTTGCGCGCGCGCCCACGCCAACGTCGCGGCGACGTCCTTGACGCTGGCGTTCTTATCGAGCGCATTCATGTAGCCGAACGCCTCCTGCCACTCGGCGTCGGTCTGGTCGGTCAGATCGATGCCCGGCTTGATGCGCCAGAAGAGATCGGGCGCCACCGCCAGGAAGCCTTCGCGCGCCAACCAATCGGCCTTGCCGCGCATCACGCGGTTCACGCCGAAAATCTCCTGCACCGCGACCACCGCCGCTTTCGGCGCGCCGTCCGGGCGCGCCACGTACGCCTTGAACGCGTCGTCCGGACCCGCGATCTCGACCCATTCGCCCATGGCCTTAGCTCCGTCTCTGTCTCTTGGGGTTGGGCCGCGTTATAGACCCCCGAGCGCCCCATGTTTGAGAATTTTGGGCGAAGGGAATTGGAGCCATGAAGTTCACCGTCAATGTCGAATGCTCGCCGGAGGAAGCGCGCCGCTTCATGGGACTTCCGGACGTGACGCCGATCAACGAGAAGCTGGTCGAAGAGATGGGCAAGCGCATGGAGAAGAACCTCCAGCTGATGAGCGGCGAAAGCCTGATGAGCTCGTGGATGAGCGTGGGCGCGCAGGCGCAGGACGCGTTCGTCAAACTGATGACCTCGGCCGCGGCAGGCGCCGCCGGCGCGGCCGCTCCACGTGAAAAGCCCTAATCGGCTTTGAGACTTTTCACATGAAACCGGACACCATCGTCGCGCTGGCGTCCGGCGCCGGACGGGCCGGCGTCGCCGTGATCCGGCTCTCCGGTCCCGCCGCGGGCGCCGTGCTGCAAGCACTGACCGCCCGCGATCTGCCCAAGCCGCGCATGGCCACGCGCGAAGCGTTCTGCGATCCGCGGACGGGCGTGTCGCTCGATGACGGCTTGGCGCTCTGGTTTCCTGGCCCGCACAGCTTCACCGGCGAGGACGTCGCCGAACTCCACGTCCATGGCGGCCCGGCGGTGATCGCAGCGGTGATCGACGCGGCGCTGAGCCAGCCGGGCGTGCGGCCCGCCGAGCCGGGCGAATACACCCGTCGCGCCTTCGAGAACGGCAAGCTCGACCTGGCCGAGGCCGAGGGCCTTGCCGACCTTGTGGACGCCGAAACCGAAGGCCAGCGCCGCCAGGCGCTCCGCCAGCGGCGCGGGGCGCTGAGCGCCGTCTACGAGGGCTGGCGGGGCAAGCTGATCGAGGCGGCGGCGCTGATCGAAGCGGAGATCGATTTCCCGGACCAAGACCTGCCCGGCGCGCTGGCGCAGCGGGCGGGCCCCATCCTCCAAACCCTGGCTGGCGACATGGGCCGCCACCTCGACGACGCCCACCGTGGCGAGCGCATCCGCGACGGCTTCCGCATCGCCATCATCGGCCCGCCGAACGCCGGCAAATCGAGCTTGCTGAACGCCTTGGCCCAGCGCGAAGCCGCCATCGTCAGCGACATCCCTGGCACCACGCGCGACGTGGTCGAGGTGCGCCTGGTCCTGGGCGGCTACCCGGTCTGGATCGCCGACACCGCCGGGCTGCGTGAGGCGGCCGACGCCATCGAAGCCGAAGGCGTGCGCCGGGCGCTGGCGCGGGCCGAGGAGGCCGATTTGCGGATCGCCGTGGTCGAAGCGGGAGCTGACGTCCCGGCGTCGCTGCGCTCGGTGCTGGGATCGGGTGACATGCTGGTGCGGTCGAAGGTCGATCTCGGACCGTCGGCGCTCCCGCCGGCCAGCAACGATAGTGCCGGCGAGGCGCCGGCGGTCCAAGTGAGCGTCGTCACCGGTGTTGGACTGGAGGAACTGCAGGGCGCCATCACCCAACGCGTCATCGAAGCGCTCGGCCGAGAGGAAGCGCCGGTGCTGACGCGGGCGCGGCATCGGCGGTTGGTGGAAGAGGCGCGCGCTGCGCTGCTGCGCGCAATCCCGGCGCTGGAAACCGGCCCTGAATTGGCGGCCGAAGATGTGCGAGTCGCAGCAGACCGGATCGGGCGTTTGACCGGACGTATCGACGTCGAAGATCTGCTCGACGAGATCTTCTCGAGCTTTTGCATCGGCAAGTGAATCTGCACGAAAACCGCATGGAATATGGCGTTTCACGCGAAACTGGTGAAGCGAAATTAGCGCGTTGCACGTGAAGCGCGGGCGCACGATCCACCCATTCCCGGGGCGATGCGCAGCATCGAGCCCGGGATCCATAACCCCAACTCTTCGACGTGCGACCGACGCCTTGGACAGGCGTGTTCATGGGTCCCGGACTGCGCTGCGCGCATCCGGGAATCGGTGGTGTGAGCGCATTGCAGTGACGTCGCTTTCCGCCTCCTATATGAACCCCAGCACATGAGTTCTGAGCGCTCCTACGACGTCATCGTCATCGGCGGCGGCCATGCTGGCTGCGAGGCCGCGGCGGCGGCTGCGCGTCTCGGCGCGCGCACGCTGCTGCTGACGCACAAGCTCGAGACCATCGGCGAGATGAGCTGCAACCCGGCCATTGGCGGGCTCGGCAAGGGCCACCTGGTCCGCGAGATCGACGCCCTGGACGGCGTCATGGGCCGTGTCGCGGACGCCGCCGGCATCCAATTTCGGCTGCTCAACCGCTCCAAGGGGCCCGCCGTCCGCGGCCCCCGCGCCCAGTCCGACCGCAAGCTCTATCGCCAAGCCATGCAAGCGGCGCTGGCGGCGCAGGAGGGGCTGACGATCCTGGCCGCGTCCGTTGAGGACGTCATTCTCGGACCGTCGGCGCCCCCACCGGCAGACGGCAGTGGAGCTGATGCAGCGATGCCGGCGAAGGCGCCGGCGGTCCGGGGGGTCGTCACCGCCGGTGGCCAGACGTTCACCGCTCCCCGCATCGTCCTAACCACCGGCACGTTCCTGAAGGGCGTCATCCATATCGGCGACAAGCGCATTCCCGCCGGCCGGCATGGCGAAGCGCCCGCCATCGGGCTCTCGGACCGCTTGTACGGCGCGGGTTTCGCGATGGGGCGGCTGAAGACCGGCACGCCCGCGCGGCTGCAATCCAGCTCCATCGACTGGGCCTCGCTGGAGAAGCAGCACGGCGACGAAGAGCCCACGCCATTCTCATTCCTCACGGAGAAGATCACCAGCCCGCAGGTGGCGTGCGGCGTCACCTACACGAACGCGGAAACGCACCGCATCATCGAAGAGTCGCTGTCGAAGAGCGCGGTGTATTCCGGCGCGATCAGCGGGCGAGGGCCGCGCTATTGTCCGTCGATCGAAGACAAGGTCGTTCGCTTCGCCGACAAGACTGCGCATCAAATCTTCCTCGAACCTGAAGGGCTCGACGACGACACCGTCTATCCGAACGGCATCAGCACGTCGCTGCCGGAGGAAGTGCAGGAGCGGTTCATCCGCACCATCGCGGGGCTCGAGAACGTCGTCATCAAGCGCCATGCCTATGCGATCGAGTACGATTACGTCGATCCGCGCGAGCTGATGCCGACGCTGGAGACCAAGCGCATCAGGGGTCTCTATCTCGCGGGCCAGATCAACGGCACGACGGGCTACGAAGAAGCCGCCGCACAAGGCTTGATCGCCGGCCTCAACGCGGCGCGCGCCGCGTCTGGAGCAGGGCCGTTCGAGATCACGCGCGCCGAGGGCTATATCGGCGTGATGATCGACGACCTCGTTACGCGCGGCGTCACCGAACCCTATCGCATGTTCACCTCGCGGGCCGAGTATCGGCTCTCGCTACGCGCGGACAACGCCGACCAGCGGCTCACGCCGAAAGGCATTGCGCTTGGCTGTGTGGGCGCGGAGCGTGTGTGTGTTTTCGCCGATAAAATGCGGGAAATCGAAGCGGCGCGCGCGTTGGCAAGAACACTCAACCTCACGCCGCAGCAAGCGGAAGCGCGCGGTCTCAAAGTCAATCAGGACGGCCAGCGCCGCAACGCGCTGCAGCTCTTGGCGTACCCTTCGATCGGATTTGCGCAGCTCGCCGCCATCTGGCCGGAGCTCGACTCATTGTCGCGTCAAGCGCGCGAGCAGCTCGAAATCGACGCGATGTATTCAGGCTATCTCGAACGCCAAGCGCTCGATGTCGAAGCCTTCAAGCGCGATGAAGACCTGCGGCTCTCTCCGGACCTCGACTATGCCCGAGTCGGCGGGCTCTCCAGCGAAGCGCGCGAGAAGCTCGCGGCGTCGCGTCCGGTGACCCTCGGCCAAGCTTCGCGCATCGAAGGCGTTACGCCCGGCGCGCTGACCGCATTGCTCGCGCATGTGAAGCGAGAACAGAGGAAACGTGCATGATCCTGCCGCGCGATACGCTCTTCATCATCAAGGCGCCGTTCGAAGACGCGATGCTCGACGGCACGTGGTTCTGTGCGTCGTGCGCGACGATGGAGGGCGCGTTGCTGGCCAATCCGCACTGGGCGGCGCACATCGAGGTGCGGCGGATGCCGTTTCCGCGGCCGCGCCGCGAGATGATCAATCTGATCGGGGAAGAGAACCAGTCGATGCCGGTCTTGGTGCTCGGCGACGCGGCCAAGCCCCCGGAGGGCGCGAAGGTCTTCAACGGCCGCCACTTCCTCGACGACCCCAAAGCGATCGCGCGCTACCTGGCCGCCACCTATGGCGGAGCAGGGCCGCACCCGTGAGTGGCGCGCTCCCACCGCTTGGCAAGGGCGCCTGGTGACTTACGGCCCCGTTGACCTCGAGCGGGACCTGGGCCTTCCCGTTCCCCGTGAAACAATCGCCCGCCTGGAGACTCACCGCCGGCTTCTGGCGGAGTGGTCGGAGCGGATGAATCTGGTCGGGCCAAGGGAGTGGGACCAGTTCTGGTCGCGCCACGCCCTGGACAGCGCCCAGCTGCTCAAGTTCGCCCCACAGGCGAAAAGGTGGGTCGACCTCGGATCCGGGGCCGGTTTCCCCGGGCTGATCATCGCCGCCTTCCTTGCTGAGCAGCCGGATGCCGTTGTCCACTTGGTTGAATCCACGGGCAAAAAGGTGAGTTTCCTAAGGGCCGTGGCGGAGGCGGCCTGCCTGCCGGTCAAGATCTTCCACCAGCGGATCGAGGACTTTGGCGTTGGCGAGGGCCCCTACGAGGTCATCACCGCACGTGCGCTGGCGCCCTTGAACCGACTCATACCCTATGCGAAGCCGATTCTGGATCGCGGCGCGACCGGGCTCTTCCATAAAGGCGCTGACCTAGACGCCGAGCTGGCCGCCGCATCCGACGTCCTAAATGGTGGGGCGTACCGGGCAGACGTGCTGGAGAGCGTCAGCGATCCGCGCGGCCGCATTGTTCGCATGACAAAGGCCGGGCGCTCCTGAGGCTCCGAGAAGGAGACGGGGACATGCGCGTTTTGGCGATCGCCAACCAGAAGGGCGGCGTGGGCAAGACGACCACGGCGATCAATCTCGGCACCGCGCTGGCGGCCGCCGGCAAAGGCGTGCTGATCTTCGACACCGATCCGCAGGGCAATGCGTCGACCGGTCTCGATATCCATCCGCACGACCGCAAGGTCACGAGCTACGACGTGCTCGTCGGCCAGCTGCCGCTCGCGAAAGCGATCATGCCGACGAAGGTGCCAAGTCTCTACATCACCGCGGGCGATGCGCGGCTCTCCGGCGTCGAAGGCGAGCTGATGGGCGAAGCGCAGCCGCAATTCTTCCTGCGCAACGCCATCCAGCAATTCCGCGCGGAATCGCAGCTGGGCGTGGATTACATGCTGATCGACTGTCCGCCCTCGCTGAACGTGCTGACGGTGAATGCGCTCACCGCCGCCGATGGCGTGCTGGTGCCGCTGCAAACCGAATACTTTGCGCTCGAAGGGCTCGCGCAATTGCTGGCGACCATCAACGCGGTGAAGGTGAACCTCAATCCGGCGCTCGAGATTCAAGGCGTCGTGCTGACTATGTACG
This sequence comes from Hyphomonadaceae bacterium, assembly GCA_050182055.1. GTDB lineage: Bacteria > Pseudomonadota > Alphaproteobacteria > Caulobacterales > Aquidulcibacteraceae > Vitreimonas. Next base: position 120,481 of record JBFXCP010000003.1, on the reverse strand, counting down.
ACAAGCGCACCACGCTCTCCGATCAGGTTGCGCAAGAGGTGAGGGCGCACTTCCCGGACAAGGTCTACGAGACGGTGATTCCGCGCAACGTGCGCATCAGCGAGGCGCCGAGTCATGGCTTGCCGGCGATCATCTACGATCAGAACGCCACCGGGTCGAAAGCGTACATCAAGCTTGCCAAAGAACTGATCGAACGCGAGCGGATGTTGAACGCGGCGTAGCACCAGGCAGGTTTTGTTAGAACCTCGGCAATATTTGCCGGCGCAAACTTAACCATCACACCGAATCGGGTCGGTACGGAGACGAGGCATGAGCGATCTGAGACCGCGCGGACTGGGCCGGGGCCTCTCGGCGCTGCTTGGCGAACCCGTCCGCACCGAAACGCCGCCGACGCCGGCGAACGCGCCTGCGTGGCCCGCGCCGCAGGCCGAAACACGTGCGCCGGTGGAGCCGCCGCGCAACGTGTTCGAGTTGCCCGTCGCTAACGCCCAACAACCGGCCGCGGCGCCTGCGCCTGCGCCGGCCGCTGCGCCCATGCAAGCCGCCGCCGACGGCGGCCCGCGGTCGATCCCAATCGATCTCGTGCAGCGCAACCCGCAGCAGCCGCGCAAGCACTTCGACGAAAGCGAACTCAACGAGCTCGCGGCGTCGATCAAGACGCACGGCATTCTGCAGGCGATCCTGGTGCGGCCGATCGCCGACGGAAAGTACGAAATCGTCGCCGGCGAACGCCGCTGGCGCGCTGCGCAACGCGCGGGCCTGCATGCAATCCCGGCGGTGGTGCGCGAACTCAATGAAGTCGAAGTGCTCGAGATCGCGATCGTCGAGAACGTCCAGCGCATGGACCTCAATCCGATCGAAGAGGCGCAAGGCTTCCAGGCGCTGATCGATCGCTTCGGCCGCACGCAGCAGGAAATCGCAGACTCGGTCGGCAAGTCGCGTCCGCATATCGCCAACATGCTGCGTTTGCTGTCGCTGCCGGAAGACCTGCAGGAAATGGTGCGCGATGGGCGCCTGTCGTCCGGCCATGCTCGGGCGATCCTGACGGCGCCGGACCCGCGCGGCTTGGCGCAGAAGGCGATCTCGGAAGGATTGAACGTCCGCGAAGTCGAACGCCTGGCGCAAATCGCCAAAGACGAAAAGCACGGTCCGCGGGTCACGCCCGGCATGGAGACGAAGAGCGCCGATACACGGGCGCTGGAGCAGAGCTTGTCGAACGCGCTCGGCCTCGAGGTGACGATCTCCGACAAGAACGGCGCAGGGGAGGTGAAGATCTCCTACAAGACGCTCGAGCAGCTCGACGACGTGATCCGCCGTCTGCGCGGCGGCTTCTGAACTCAGGTCAAGTGTCAGACAGACGAAGGCCGCGGAGGGGGAGCGCCTCCGCGGCCTTCTTGTGGACCGCTCTGGTATCTGTCGCGGGGAGCTACGCGACGATCTGGGCGGCTTGGTTTGGGGCCGGCAGTGGGCAGTCGGTGGTGCAGTCGGGACAGCTCTTTCCACTGCCGACTGCCCACTTCCTGCTGCCCAACTTACGCAACCATCTGCGCGGCTTGGTTCAGCGTGGCGTACGCGAAGGGGGCCAGCAGCAGGGCGGCGAAGAGAATGCTGTAGAACTTGGTCATCTGGGTCGCTCCTCAATGAAGCCATCGCTTCGATGAGGAGAAGGTAAGCCGGCCTATACCCTTTGGCTGTGACCCGGGGCACGGGCCGAAATATGAAGTAAAATCAAGCTGTTGTGGGCGCAGCCGGCGCGGCTGGTTCAATCACTGGGTCCTGCTCGCCGCGCGACACCACTTGCGCCAGCACCAGATCGCCCGTGACGTTGAGCGTGGTGCGGCACATGTCGAGCAGGCGGTCGACGCCTAGGATGAGGCCGATGCCCTCCGGCGGCACCTGCACCATGGCGAGGATCATCGCGATCACCGGCAGCGAGCCGCCTGGTACGCCCGCGGTGCCGATGCCGCCCAGGATGCACACCAGCATAACTACGATCTGCTGCTGCATCGAGAGATCGATGCCGAAGAATTGCGCGAGAAAAAGCACCGTCACGCCTTCGAACAGGGCGGTGCCGTTCTGGTTCGCCGTGGCCCCAACCGTCAGCACGAAGCGCGCAATCTTGCGCGGCAGTTTGAGTTCGGTCTCGGCGGCGCGCAGCGACACCGGCAGCGTCGCGTTCGACGAGGCGGTCGAGAACGCCACCACCATGGGATCGCGCACCTGCACGAAGAAGGCGAGGGGGTTCTTGCCGCCGAGCAGCAGCACGATCAGCGGATAGACGACGAACATGTGAATCGCCATCGCACCGATGGCGACGCCGGCGAACGCCGCCAGCCGCGCTAGCAAATCCCAGCCGAAGAGTGCCGCCAAATTGAACATCAAGCAGGCGATGGCGATCGGCGCGACGCGGATCACCAGGTTCAACAGCTTCATCATCACTTCGAACATGCCCGTGATGACCAATTGCAATTGATCGGTCGCCTTCGAGCGCACCATGACGAGGCCAATGCCGAAGAAGACGGCGAACACCATCAGCGGCAGCACCTGGTTGTCGGCGGCGGCGCCGAACACGTTGCGCGGCACCAGGTCGAGGAAGAACTTACCGAAGTCGACCCGCTCCGGCGCGCTCTCTACGACGCCCTGCGCGCCTTCGGCGTACTGGGCGAGCAATTGCTGCGCGAGCGCGGGATCGACCCCGTCGCCCGGCCGCACCAAATTGACCAGCACCAGGCCGATGATCACCGCGATCGACGACACGATGACGGTCATCAGCAGCGTCTTCCAGCCGATGCGGCCGAGGCTGCCGAGATCGCCCATCTCCGACACGCCGACGACGATGGCGGAGAACAGCAACGGGATGACCAGCATGAACAGCAGGCCGAGAAAGATTTGCCCGATCACGCCGGTAAAGCCGGTCAGCCACGCGACCGGATCGGCGCCGCCGGTGACGTGCGCCTTCATCCATTGAATCCAGCCCGCGTCCGGCCCGGAGTTCAGATTGACCAGCAGGCCGGCGAACAAGCCGATGGCGAAGCCCGCCAGCATGAGCGCCCAAAACGGAATGCGGCCGCGCGTCGTCGTTTCCATGCCGGGCCCTCTTTCTCTGTCAGCCGTGGCTAGCGGCGCGAAGCCGCGCGGGCAACCGAAAGCTGGCGGCGCTCAGCCGCCGACAAGCTTTGCCACGCCGCGATAGGCGTCGGCGGCGATCAGTTCTTGCGGCGCGCCAGCGGTCTTCGAGCGCATCTCGGCGCTCCAAAGCACATCGTAGGCGGCGGCGATTTTCTTGCCGGTCCAGAGCCGCGCTTGCGTGGCGACGGCGTCGCGCTCCTTCCAGAACACCGGCGGGCGCAGCTTACCCACTGCGTCGCTCGCGCTCATGCCGTCGTCGATCATCGCGCGCGCGTCGCGAAGCTGATGCAGGCGGCGCAGCAGGGCGCGCAAAGCCGAGACGCCGGAGAGGCCGTCAATGCGCGCCAACGACTCAACCGCCAGCGCCGCCTTGCCTTGCGCGGCCGCGAGGCTCGCCGCGTCGAGCGCGCTTTCGGCTTCGCTCGCCATCAGGGCTTCGATGTCCGCGATGGAGACCGGCTGGCCGAGGCCGTGTGCGAAGATGGCGAGCTTCTCGATTTCGCGCGTGGCGAGGCCGCGGTCGGCGGGGAGGGCGGCGAGGAATGCGTCTTCCGCGTCGCGGTCGAATGTGACGCCGGAGTCTTTGGCCAGCGCCTTCGCGTGCTGCGCCCGCTCGGCTTCAGTTTCTTCGTAGAATGCGATCGCCGCGGCGCGCGCCGCCGCGCCAAATTTCTTCACCAGATCGGCGGTCGACCCTAGATCGCCTGCTTCCACGATCAGGTAGCCGCCCGGCTCGCCGCGCTCGATGGCGGCGAGCGCGTCGGCGATGGCGTTATCGGCGCCTTTGCCGTCGATGCGCGCCCACACGATGGTGGGGCCGCCGAGCAACGATTGCGCCGCCAGCGCATCCGCCAGGCGCGCGCTGTCCTTCTTGATCTCGTCCTCGCCGAGCTTGGTGATCGCGTAGGGATCGTCCGACTTTCCGAGCGCCCACGCCGCCAGCCGCTGTGCGGCCTCGTGCGCGAAGCTTTCGTTCGGGCCATGCAGCAGCACGGCGCGTACGTTCTTGTCTGGCTTGTCGAGGAAGCGCCGGATGCCGGCGCTTGCGATCTTCACCGCGTCGCGCCCTCGGAGCGCGCTTGCGCCATGCGCAGCGCCAGCTCGGCGCGGAAGCGTTGCGCCATAGTCTCGGCCGCGCGCTCGCGCGCATCGTCCTGGGCGGCAATTTCGCCGAACGCGGCGGTTGGGATGTCGTAGGTGACGACCGTGGTCACTGAGCCGCGCATCACCTCGCGGCTGTTCGGCGGCGTGAGCACGTAATTGGCGATCAGGCGCAGTTCGGCCCGCGTCGCCGATTCGTCGCGCCGGATGCCAAGCGGAATGACCTGCTCAAGCAGCGTGATCTCCAGCAGCATCGGCGGCGCGGCGCCGTTCTCCACCGCAAGCAGGCGGTCGAGTTCGGTCTTCAGCACGTGGCCCGCTTTGCCGTCGATCTGCGCCACCTGCACCGGGCCGATCGCCGGTCCGCCGCCCGCGGGCGCGTACATCGGCTGGAACCCGCACGCGGCGAGCAGCAACGTCAGGCTGGCGATCAGAACGCGCATGGGAGCCTCTCGGACCACTCAGTTTGCCACGATATTCACGATCCTGTCCTGGACCACAATCACCTTGCGGACGGTCTGTCCTTCAAGGAATTGCACCACGCCGGGGTGCGCCAGGGCCATTTCCCGAACGTCCGCCTCGGCGGCGCCGGCTGCCGCTTCGATCTCGCCGCGGCGCTTGCCGTTGACCTGGATCGGCAGGGTGACGGTCGTCCGCGCCGCCAGCTGCGGATCGGCCGCCGGCCACGGCGCGGTGGCCACGAAACCCTCGCCGCCCAGCTTCTCCCAGCACTCTTCGGCCAGGTGTGGCATGAAAGGGGAGATCAGCTGCGCGAGGATGCGCAGCGCCTCGCCGCGCGCGAACACGCTGCCGGCGTCGTCGCCCTTCAGCTTGGCGATGGCGTTGACGAGTTCGTAGCTCTTCGCGACGGCGACGTTGAAGCGGAAGTTCTCGATGTCGGCGGTCACGCTTTCGATGGCGCGATGCGCGAGCTGACGCAGTGCGTATGGACCGCCGGCGCCCTCGCCGGCCAGCGCCACCGATGCCGGCGAGGGCGCCGGCGGTCCATATTTGTCTACCTGCTCTTCCACCAGAGACCAGACGCGTTGCACGAAGCTCCAGGCGCCTTTCACGCCGGAGGCGGTCCACTCCACATCGCGCTCGGGCGGGGAATCCGACAGCACGAACCAGCGCGCGACATCGGCGCCGAAATCGGTAACGAACGCGTCGAGATCGACGACGTTCTTCTTGGACTTCGACATCTTCTCGATGGCGCCGACAACGACCGGTTTGCCGGTGCCGATCTCGCAACGCACGCCGTCGCGCACCTCGGTGTCTTCCGGCAAGAGCCAGGCGCCGGCGACGGACTTGTAGGTCTCGTGCACCACCATGCCTTGCGTGAACAGGCTTTTGAAGGGCTCACCGTTGGCGGGTCCTTCGAGATAGCCGCAATCGCGCATCGCGCGGGTGAAGAAGCGCGCGTAGAGCAAGTGCAGCACTGCGTGCTCGACGCCGCCGACATATTGGTCGACCGGCAGCCAATAGCTCGCCAGCTTCTTGTCGAACGGCGCGTCGGCGTTTTTCGGATCGGCAAAGCGCGCGAAATACCAGCTTGAATCCACGAACGTGTCGAGCGTGTCCGTTTCGCGCTCAGCCGCGGCGCCGCATTGTGGGCAGCTGACGTGCTTCCAGGTCGGGTGCCGATCCAGCGGATTGCCCGGCTTGTCCTTCTCGAACGTCACGTCGTCCGGCAGCGCGACCGGAAGGTCTTTCTCTGGCACAGGCACGACGCCGCACGTGGCGCAATGGATCGCAGGAATCGGGCAGCCCCAATACCGCTGGCGCGACACGCCCCAATCGCGCAGCCGCCATTGCGTCGTGGCTTCGCCTTTGCCCAGCTTCACCAGCTCATCGATCGCGCGCTTGATCGCGTCGCGGGTGGAGAGGCCGTCGAGGAATTTGGAATTGTAGATCACGCCGTCGTCGGTGAACGCTTCGGTGGTGATCGCGTGCGTGGCGGCGTCGGCGCCGGGCGGCAGCACCACCGGCTTGAACGGCAGCTTGTACTTGTTGGCGAAGTCCAGGTCGCGCTGGTCGCCTGCAGGCGAGCCGAAGATGGCGCCCGTGCCGTAGCTCGAGAGCACGAAATTCGCGGCCCAAACCGGCAATTCCCAGCTTGGATCGAACGGGTGCTTCACGCGCACGCCGAGATCGACGCCGAACTTTTCAGCCTTCTCGATGTCAGCTTCGCTTGTCCCCAGCTGCGCCGCCTTGGCGACGAATTCGGCGACCTCCGGCCTGTGCGCGGCGATCGCCTTGGTCAGCGGATGATCCGGCGCCAACGCCAGGAAGCTCGCGCCGAACAATGTGTCGGGCCGCGTGGTGTAGACTTCGATCGGATCGCGCGCGTGGTTCGGTTCGCCGGCGGGCGAGGGCGCCAGGAAGGACGGCGCGTGCGCGATGTCCCACCAGATCTTCGCGCCCTGGCTCTTGCCGATCCAGTTCGCTTGCATCAGCCGCACTTTGTCCGGCCACTTTTCCAGGCCGCCGATCGCGTGCAGCAGATCGTCCGCGTACGCGGTGACCCTGAACATCCACTGCTCGAGCTCGCGCGTTTCGACCGGCGCGCCCGAGCGCCAGCCCCGGCCGTCGACCACCTGCTCGTTGGCGAGCACGGTGTTGTCGACGGGGTCCCAGTTCACCTTCTGCTTCTTGCGATAGACCAGACCCTTCTTCCAGAAGGCCAGGAACATCGCCTGCTGATGCTTGTAATAGGCCGGATCGCAGGTCGCGATCTCGCGCTCCCAATCGATGGCCAAACCCAGCAATTGCAGCTGGTGGCGCATCGCGGCGATGTTGTCGTAGGTCCAGCCCTTGGGGTGCACGCCGCGCTCCATCGCGGCGTTCTCCGCGGGCAGGCCGAAGGCGTCCCAGCCCATCGGATGCAGCACGTTGTAGCCGTTCGCACGCCGGAAGCGGGCGATCACGTCGCCCATCGCATAGTTGCGCGAATGGCCGACATGGATGCGTCCCGAGGGATAGGGAAACATCTCCAGCACGTAGGCTTTCGGCTTGCCCTTCGCCTCTTCGGGCGACAGCGCGCGGTCGATTCCGGATGCGGCCCAACGCGCGCGCCATTTCGGCTCGACTTCGCGATGATTGTACTTGGACGGCATGCTTACGCCCCTTCGGGAGCGTCGTGGTTACGACAAATGCGCGGGAAGTCTAGTTGCCCACCGTGCTAAGTCGTAGCTGACGCGCGCGCGTCAGGATCGCATTCTCGATCTGCACTTCGGTTTCCGGGTCGACGGCCGCATCGGCCCACGCGCCATTCACCTGCTGCTGGCGGAAGATCGACACGTTGAGCGCGTCGGCGCGCAGGCGCGTGTCGAGAATGTACACCGTCGCCTTGAAGCGCTCGTTCGGCGTCGTCGGCGAGGAATACCAGTCGGTGATGATGACGCCGCCGAACGGATCGGCCGAGGCCAGCGGCATGAAGTTGAGCGTGTCGAGCGAGGCGCGCCAGAGGTAGGCGTTCACGCCAATGCCGGCGTCGCTGCCGCGATCGGAACCGCCGCCGAATAGTGAAATGCCGCCGCGGTCGCGGTCGGCGTCGGCCCGGGACTGGCCGTCGGGGCCGTCGTCGGAGCGAAACGCCGAGCAGGCGGAAAGCGCCAGGGCCGCAACCATGAAAATTGCGCCCTTCCAGAGCGTCCCAGCCTGCGTCATCCCTGCTTCCTCCGCCTTTTGGCGCCGCCTCGCCCCCCGAAGCAGCGCCCGCCCATATATCACGGGCCCCAGGATGGGCCAGGGGTCCACTGCGAAGCCGGCTATGTTGTGACGCGGCCTCACCCGGGCGGGGAAATCGGGTCATCCGCCCAGATTTTGACGAAATATTCGTCGTCGCTGTGTCCTAAAGTTCACGGCGTATCCGGATCGATTCAGGTATAGTGGTTCGCTAGGGTCGTTGGAGTTAGGGCACACCCGTGTTCAAGCCGTCCGCCTTGCTGATTGTCGGCGCCGCCATTTTGGCGACGACGGGCGTTGCGCACGCGCAGCAACGGCAACCGGCTACCGCTGCGGCGCAAGACGGCGAGGCGGCGGTTCCCTGGTATGACCGGTTCACCACCTCCAACGGAGTCACCGAGTCTATCACGGGCGACGCCGAAAACGACCGCGCGCTGGCCCCCGCCTGGACGCTGACCCAGCGCTGGAACGTCACGGTCGATCTGCAGGAAGCCCAGCGCAGCGAGCGCCTGCCGGACGGCGGCCGCGGCGACCAGGCGACCGTCGGCGCCTATTATCAGTTCACGCCGAATGTGCGCGTCGGCGGCCAAGTGAGCGTCGAGACGACGGAGCGGCCGAGCCCGCTGTCGCCGCGGACGCAGGACGAAGAGCCGCGTGCGGGCGTGCGCGTCGAGTCCGCATTCCGCTTCTAAGCGCGCAGCGCATCAACAGCCGCAATTCCAGCAAAGCCGCGTCCTGCGAGGCGCGACCCCGAGCGCGCGTTCACACCGCCCAGCGCGATGACCGGCAAGCGCGCGCTGCGCGCGATTTGGCTGGCGCGGAAAAGCCCGAGCGCGGGGCCGCTGCCTGCGCTCTGCGTTTCGAACACGGGGCTCAAGAAGCACGCGTCGGCGCCGGACGATTCCGCGCGCGCGACCGCGGCGGCAGAGTGCGCGGCCACGGTCATCCAACGCACGCCGTCCACGCGCCGCGGCGCCAGATGCTCGGGCCAGTGCACGCCGTCGGCGCCGGCGCGCGCGGCCAGCTCGGCATCGGCGGCGATGAACAGATAGAGCGCGCGCGCCCGGCGCACGCGCGCCAACCGCTCGGCCGTGCGCGCGCGATCGGCTGCGCCAAAATGGCGGAAAACCACGGCCGCGCCGCGCGGCAGGCGTTGGGCGACGGCGACTGGATCGGGCGTGCGCGCGGGATCGGTGAAGAAATAGAGCGCCGGGATCGCCGGCGCGCCCGCGTCGCGGTTGAGCCGTTGCGCCAGCGCCGCTAGCACGTGGGCAGACGACATGACCGCTTCTCCCAACATCGCCGCGGCACGCGCCGGCATTCTTGCGCGCATCGCCGCCGCCGCGACAGCGGCGGGGCGTGCGCCTGAGGCCGTAACGCTGGTGGCGGTGTCGAAGCAACAGCCGCAAGATCGCATCGACGCCATGTTGGCCGCCGGCCAGCGCGACTTTGGCGAGAACCGCGTGCAGGAGGCGCAAGCGCGCTGGGCAGACCGGCGCGCCGAGATTCCCGATCTCCGCCTGCGCCTTGTGGGCGGGCTGCAGAGCAACAAGGCGCTTGAAGCCGTTCGCCTGTTCGACGCCATCGACAGCCTCGACCGCGACAAGCTTGCCGCCGCCATCGCCGACGCAGCGCAGAAGGCAGGCCGCTGTCCCGATCTGCTGATCCAGGTGAACACGGGCGAAGAACCTCAGAAGTCGGGCGTGGCCCCGCTCGAGGCTGACGCCTTCATCGAGACCGTCCGTGAAACTTACGGCTTGCCGGTGCGGGGGCTCATGTGCATCCCGCCCGCGGATGAGCCGCCCGCGATGCACTTCGCGCTTCTGGCCAAGATCGCCGCCCGCAATGGCCTGACCGAACTCAGCATGGGCATGAGCGACGACTTCGAGACCGCCATCCGTTTCGGCGCCACGCAGGTGCGCATCGGCTCGGCCCTCTTCGGCGCGCGGGGGTAGGGCCTGCGCGCTTTTCCCGCGTCAGGCTGGTTGCAAAAGCGTGAGGGGACGTGGTCATTACCGAAAGGGTAGGCTTTTGGCCTGAACCTCGAGGTCCGATGTCACGCGAAGCGGCCATTCTGATCATCGACGACGACGCTGAGCTCCGCCAGGCGTTGGTGGAGCAGTTCGACCTCGAGGAGGGCTTCACCGGCGTTGGCGCAAAAAGCGCCGAAGATGGTTTCCTCGCCGCCGCGCAATCGAAACCCGCGGCCATCGTGCTCGACGTCTCGCTCCCCGACATGGACGGCTTCGACGCCTGCCGGCGCTTGCGCGCGCAGGGCGTGAAGGCGCCGATCATCATGCTCACGGGCGCGGCCCAGGAAGAAGAGCAGCAGGTTCAAGGCCTCGACGCCGGCGCCAACGATTACGTGCTGAAGCCGTTCAAGTTCTCGGTCTTGCTCGCGCGCATCCGCGCGCATCTGCGCAGCCACGAGGCGAGCGAAGACGCGATCTACCGCATCGGCCCGTACGAGTTCCGCCCGGCGATGCGCCTTCTCGTCGATCCGGCGCAAAAGAAGATCCGCCTCACGGATAAAGAAGCGTCGATCCTGCGCTATCTCTATCGCTCCGGCGAGAAGCCGGTCGGGCGCGAGGAATTGCTGCGCGAAGTTTGGGGCTACAACGCCAACGTCACCACCCACACGCTGGAGACGCACATCTATCGCTTGCGCCAAAAGATCGAGCCGGACGCGCAAAGCCCGAAGCTGCTGATCACCGAAACCGGCGGCTATCGGCTCCAAGTGTGACTTAGAAAAAAGAACGCGGACGCGAAGGCCCGCGTTCTCGCGTTTTCTGAATTTCTCCGCCGCCTACGAAGCGGTCGGCTGTTCCGGCTTGGCCGTAGCGCGTGCGGCGCTCGGCCCGCGCGCCGCCGCCGCCTTCATCGGCTTGCCCGATCGCGCTTCGCCGAGCCGCTCCACCAGCGCGGCGTGCTCGTCCCACAGCCGCTGCGGCAGACGCGCGCCGAACTTCTCATAATGAGCCGGCACGAGCGCGGCTTCTTCCTGCCAAACGTCGAGGTCGACCCCCAACAGAATGTCGAGCGCTTCGTCGCTGATGCTGATGCCGCGCAGGTCGAGCGAGTCCTTGGTCGGCACGAAACCGATGGCGGTCTCGCGCGCTTCCGCCTTGCCGTCGAGCCGCTCGGAAATCCACTTCAGCACGCGGCTGTTTTCGCCGAAACCGGGCCACACGAAGCGGCCCGCGGTGTCCTTGCGGAACCAGTTCACGAAGAAAATCTTCGGCAGCTTCGCGCCTTTGCGTTCGCCCATGCGCAGCCAGTGCGCGAAATAGTCGCCCATGTGATAGCCGCAGAACGGCAGCATCGCGAAGGGATCGCGGCGCAGCTCGCCGACTTTGTTTTCGGCCGCCGCCGTGCCCTCGGAGGCGACGTTCGACGCCATGTAAACGCCGTGCGCCCAGTCGAACGCTTCGGTCACTAGCGGCACGGCGCTGGCGCGGCGGCCGCCAAACAGGATCGCGTCGATCGGCACGCCCTTGGGGTCTTCCCACTCCGGCGCGATCACCGGGCATTGTCCCGCCGGCACCGCGAAGCGTGAGTTGGGGTGTGCGGCGGGAAAGCGCGTGTCGGAGGCGACGTAGCGCTGACCCTGCCAATCGGTGAGGCCGGGCGGGGGCGTGTCGGTGAGGCCTTCCCACCAGACGTCGCCGTTGTCGGTCAGCGCCACGTTCGTGAACACCGTGTTGGCGTAGAGCGTGTCGAGCGCGGACTTGTTGGTCTTGGCGCTGGTGCCGGGCGCGACGCCGAAGAAACCCGCTTCCGGGTTGATCGCGTAGAGGCGGCCGTCGTCGCCGAACCGCATCCAGCAAATGTCGTCGCCGATCGTCTCAGCCTTCCAGCCGGGGATGGTCGGTTGCAGCATCGCCAAATTGGTCTTGCCGCACGCGGACGGGAAGGCGGCGGCGATGTACTTGTGCTCGCCTTGTGGATTGGTGAGCTTGAGGATCAGCATGTGCTCGGCGAGCCAGCCCTCATCGCGCGCCATCACCGAGGCGATGCGCAGCGCAAAGCATTTCTTGCCCAGCAGCGCATTGCCGCCGTAGCCCGAGCCGTAGCTCCAGATTTCACGCGTTTCGGGGAAGTGAACGATCCACTTCTCTTCGTTGCACGGCCAGGCGACGTCCTTCTGGCCGGGCTGCAGCGGCGCGCCGAGCGTGTGCACCGCCGGCACGAAGAAGCCGTCTTCGCCGAGCTGATCGAGCGCGCCTTTGCCCATGCGAGTCATGATGCGCATCGAGGCCGCGACGTAGCCGGAGTCCGTGATCTCGACGCCGAGCTGAGAAATCTTCGAACCGAGCGGGCCCATGCAAAACGGGACGACGTACATCGTGCGCCCGCGCATGCAGCCGTCGAACAAGCCGTTGAGACGCGCGCGCATCGCGGCGGGCTCTTCCCAATTGTTGGTCGGGCCGGCGTCTTCCTTGTCCTGGCTGCAGATGAAGGTGCGGCTCTCGACGCGCGCGACGTCTTTGGGGTCGGAGGCGGCGTAGAACGAATTCGGACGCGCTTCGGGGTTGAGGCGCTTCAGGGTGCCGGCGGCGACCAGTTCGTTGGTGAGGCGGGTCCATTCTTCCTCGGAGCCGTCGCACCAATAGACGCGGTCCGGCTTGGTCAGCGCAGCGATCTCTTCAACCCAGGCGACGAGCCGCGTGTGGTTGGTGGGCGCGGGCGCGAGGCCAGGAATGTTTGCAGCAGTCACGGAATCCCTCCGGGCCCGCGTTGGGACGCGCGGGCGCAATCAGGCCAGAAGCGGGCGTGCGCGAGGGCATGTCAAACACGTTCTACGAGGGCGCTGTGACGAGCTGCCGCATTCGCGATTGCTACCGGTAGCAATCGCGAATGCAGAGCTGGCCTGCCGTAGCGGCTCCCGCGCCGGGTGCGAGGTCGGAATGAAAACTAACCCTGCTGTGCGGCCGCCCAGTCCGCCACGATCCGCTCCAGCACCGAGAGCGGCACCGCGCCATTTTCCAGGATCGTGTCGTGGAAGGCGCGGATGTCGAAACGGCCCCCGAGCGCGGCGCGCGTCCGATCGCGGATGCGGTTGATGGCTTGGCGGCCCACCATGTAGCTGCAGGCTTGGCCCGGGTTGACCGCGTAGCGCTCGATCTCGGTGACGACGTTGCTCTCGCCGTCGCCGGTGGCTTCCATCATCGACTGGATCGCCTGCTCGCGGCTCCAGTTGAAATGATGGATGCCGGTGTCGACGACGAGACGCGAGGCGCGGAACGTCATCGATTGCAGATAGCCGATGCGGCCGAGCGGATCGTCGGCATACACGCCCAGTTCGTCGGCCAGCTGTTCGGCGTAGAGCCCCCAGCCTTCGCTGAACGCGCTGAAGCCGAGCATGGCGCTGCGGATGAAGGGGATCTCGCCCGACTCTTGCTGGATCGAAATCTGCCAGTGATGGCCCGGCACGCCTTCGTGATAGTTGAGCGTGCGCAGCGTGTAGCGCGGCCACTCGCTGGTATCGCGCAGATTGATGAAGTAGGCGCCTGGCCGCGACCCGTCGAGCGCGCCGCGCTGATAATAGCCCCCCGGCGCGCCGGCCTCCGTGAACGGCGGCACGCGTTGAATTTGCAATTGCGCCCGCGCCAGCGTGCCGAAAACCTCCGGCATGCGCGCTTCGATCATGCGAGTGTCGGCGTTGAGGTAGTCGAGGATTTGTTGGCGACCTTCGTCGGTGTTCGGGAAGAGCTCGCCCGGGCGTGCGTTGAGCGATTGCACGCGCTCGGCGATCGTGCCGCGCGTTAGACCTTGTTGGCGCAGGATGGCGTCGGACTCTGCGTTGAACTGGCGCACCAATTCGACGCCCATCGTATGGATTTCCTGCGGACTCATGTCGGTCGTGGTGCGGCTGCGCAGCGCCACGGCGTACATCTCCGCGCCTTGGGGCAAGCGGCCGATGCCGGCGTCATGCACCGCACGCGGACGCACGCGCCGCAGCGCGTCGATCTGGCGCTGGAACGCCGGCATGACCTGTTCGCGCACCAGCGTTTCGCCGCGCGCGATATAACTGGCGCGATCGGCCTCGGAGAGCTCGGCCACTTGCGGCAAGCGGCGGGTCAGCGAATTCACGATCACCGTGTCGCGCGGCGCGGTGGAGGCGAAGCGCTGCAATTGCAGGATCGCTTTGTCGATCGCGAAATCCGGCGGGATGACGCCGGCGCCGGCGTCGGCGGCGATGATCCCGGTCTCCTGATCCATCTGCCCGGCGAAGCCCGAGACCCGGGCGAGGAAGGCGTCCGCATCGTCGCGGTTGCGCAGCGGGTGTTGCTGATCGAGGAAGTTCGGGCCGGAGCGATACACCCCGCCCAGCTGCGTCACGACGTACGGCGAGCCGGCGCCGCCGCCGACATCGTAGGCCGAAGAATCGTAGGTGTTGGTCCACGCCGTGAGCACGACGTCGTAGGTTACACGGTCCGCCGGCGAGAGCGCGTCACGCGGAATTGCCCGTAAATCTTGGAGCGACTGACGCAAAGATTCGCGCGCCTCGCGGCCGGCGGCTTTGGAAAGATCGCTGACTTTGTCGATGAAGCGATAGCCGGCGCGTTCCTCGGTGAGGCCTAGGCTGGTGCAGCGCTCCGGCGAGCGTCTGAGCGAAAGCGCTACCTGGGCGTCGAGAACGGCGTGCAGCTGCGCGCCCCAGTCGGGGGCAACGCTTTGTGTCGCCGCCATGTTGGCGCAGCCGGAAGCCAATGCCGCGCCCGCCGCGCCCGCGCCGAGCACGGCGCGCCGTGAAATCTGCATGCGGATTCTCCTGCGAAACTCCGCCGCCAGCTTAGCCGCGCGCCCGCGCGCCTCAACATCGCATGCGACAAAGCTGCTAGAGCTTCAGCCCGGCGACGACGGGAACATGGTCGCTCGGCCGCTCCCAGGAGCGGCAGGGCACATGGATGTGGAAGGCCTCCGCGCGCGAGAGCGGGGCGAGATCGGCGGTGGCCCAGATGTGGTCGAGCCGCCGGCCGCGATTGTTCCTGGTCCAGTCGGGACTGCGGTAGCTCCACCAGGTGAAGAGCTTCTCCGGGTCGGGGCGATGCAGGCGGGCGAGGTCGACAAACCCGCCCAGCGCGCGCGCCGCCTCCAGGCGCGTCGTCTCCATCGGCGTGTGGCTGACCACGTCGAGCAATTGGCGGTGGCTCCAGACGTCGAACTCGCCGGGAGCGACGTTGAGGTCGCCGACCAGGACGGTGGGGGCGGCGCCCCGGCGGGCCTTGTAGAGGCGCTTCATGCGGTCGAGCACGCGCAGTTTGTGAGCGAATTTCACGTTGTTGACCGGGTCGGGCACGTCCGCGCCGGCGGGCACATAGAGGTTGTGCACCTCAATGCCGTCGATCTTCACCGCGGCGATGCGCGCTTCCTTCTTGGGGCAAAGCGCAGGCGCCTCGATCGGTTCGAGCTTAAGCCGCGAGACCGTGGCCACGCCATGCCAGCCCTTTTGGCCGACCACGTGCATGTGCTTGTAGCCGGCCTGCTTGAAGGCCTTCTCCGGGAACTCGCCGTTGCGGCACTTGATCTCCTGCAGGCACAGCACGTCCGGCTTCGCCTCGGCCAGGAAGCGGCGCACGGTGTCAATCCGCAGACGCACGGAATTGATGTTCCAAGTCGCGATTCGCAGCATGCGCCCGGTGTGGCGCGGCCCGGGCGCAAAAGCGAGAACCGCGCAGCGAGAAGACCCGCCAATGAGAAGGCCCGATCGCTGTCCGCGACCGGGCCTTCGTTTCGCGCCGCTTTGAGGGGTTCGGCGCTCTTTTCGCCGGCAGGGGATGCCCGGCTTACGGCCGCCGCGCTGGATCCGTCAGCGGGGGGACGACGCCATCCAGGGGGATGAGCAGCGACCGTGAGTGGCATATACGCCACAGGGGCAAAAAATTCAAGGTGTGCGCTGGAGAAAGCGCTTGCCAGAGGCGCCGCGCCCTACCGCCGGCCGCGGTCCGACAGCACGTCGTCGAGCCGGAACAGGCGGCGGTCGAAGCTCGCCGGGCGGGTCACGTCGGAGAGCGCGATGCGGGTGCGCGAACCGGTTGCATCCGTCACGTCCCACGAACGCAGCTCCGTCTCCGGGCCGTAGAATTGCAGCACGATCTGGCCTTCGGTCTGGCCGCTGCGGTCGCGCACCGTGATCAGCGTCCATTGGCCCGCGCGCGACACGCGCATGATGCGCGCATCGCGCTCGAGATCGATTTGCGCCGCCAGGATGAAATGCAGCGGCGTGGAGCGCAGCGGCGTGCGCTCGGTGGTGCGCAATTCCGTGTCCCGCAAGGCGACGACGCTGCCGTCGGAGACGATCAGCAGCGTCGAGGGCGGGTCGTACTCGAAACGCAGCCGGCCCGGGCGCTGCATGTAGAAGGCGCCGGTGGCGCGCTGATTGCCGGGCGAGATTTGCGTGAAGCGGCCCTGCATCCGCTGCACCGAGTTGAGGCTGCGGTTGGCGGCGGCGATGGCGGCGGCGCGCTCGGCGCCGGTCAGCACGGCCGGCGCGTTCTGGGCGAACGCCGCCGGCGCGATCAGCAGCGCGGCCAGGCCGAGAAGGGCGGTGCGTCGGTTCATGGGGGCCATCTGGCCCAAACGCATGGCGAAAAAAAGAGTTCGCCCCGTCCGGAATGGGCCTTTTCGGTTCAGCCCGGGTTCATCGGCGCGGCGAGCCCGCTTGGCGCGGCGGCGCGATCGGCGCCAGATGGCGGCTTGGTCCACGATTCGCCGGGGGGCGAAACCCGCATGTTTGGCGCAGACCCTACCATGTTGCCCTCCGTCGGCTGGAGCGGCTTTCTCGACTGGCGCTACATCGTGGAATCCGCCGCGGCCCTTGTGCTGGCCGTCGCGCTTGGGGCGGCGCTCGCGTTTCATCCCACCACGCGCCGCACCGTCGACACGCGCGAAGAAGCCGAGCTGCCGAAGGTCTTCATCATGTACGCGCTGATCGGCGCGGTGATCGGCGAGATCGTGCTGAAGTACGGCATGGTGGTCGGCTTCGTGATCTTCGGCCTCGGCGGGCTGATGCGCTTCCGCACCGACGTCGCCTCCACGCGCGACACCGGCCGCCTCATCATGGTGACGCTGATCGGCCTCATCTGCGGTCTCAATCTGCCGCACTTCGCCGTGATGGCGACGATCTTCTCCTGGATACTGATCTATGCGTTCGACGGTCACCCGGTGTGCAAGCTCGAAGTGCACGAAGTGCCGGACGGCCAGGTGAAGCAGGCCGCGGAAGCCTATCGCACCGTGCTGACGCAGCAGGGCTGCACGATCTTGAGCGAGAACAAGTCGTTCTCCAAGCAGCGCATCGATTACGTCTTCCGCATGCCGCGCGCGAGCACGCAAGCGAAGATCCACGCCGCACTCTGCGAACAGGTGCCCGCGGCGCTGCGCGGCGAGATGGACTGGGAAGTGGAATAGCGCGCACGGGCGCGCAGCTTCCGGGGATCGCTCTGCTTGCTTGCGGCCGGTCTAGGCGCCATGTTTGAGCCATGGCCGAGCAGCTCATTACCTGCGATCCGGAAATTCTCGATGGCGCGGCGGTCTTCGCCGGCACGCGGGTGCCGGTGAAGACGCTGACGGACTATCTCGAGGCGGGCGACTCCATCGACGTTTTCTTGGACGACTTCCCGACCGTCAGCCGGGCGCAAGTGATCGCGTTCCTCGAAGAGGCGCGCAAACAGCTCATCGCCGCGGCCGAGTAGGTGCGGGTTCTGCTGGACGAGTGCTTGCCGCGCAGGCTTGGGGCGCAGTTGACCGGGCATGTTGTGTCCACTGTGCCGAAGGCAGGGATGGGCAGGCGTGAGCAACGGCGCGCTGATGGCTCGCATTGAAGGCGGCTTCGACGCATTCATAACCATCGACAGAAGCCTCCCGTCGCAGCAGCGACTCGCCGGACGCGCGTTTGGCGTCGTCTTGTTGCGGGCGGCGTCGAACCGGTTCGAGGATTTGGCGCCGCTTGCGCCGGAAATCCTGGCGGCGTTAGCCGCGCTCAGACCCGGCGAAGTGTTGCGCGTGCCCGCTTGATGGACCGCACGCCACGCGCGAACGGACCTTGGCGCGCGCAGACGCGCCGCCGTTCCCCGAGGTGCGAGAACCGGCAACCGAAAACCCAATCCCGACAAAGCGGGAGGCGGGGCGCGTGCTTGCACGCCGTAGGTCGTCCTAGATGCCGCCGCCGCTCTCGCGAGCTTTGGCGAGCCGTTGCGCGCTTGCGACGCGCCCCGTTTCAGATCGTTTTTCCCGGCCTAGGCCCGAGGAGTTGTTGAGCGCCGCTGCAATCGCTTGCAGGCGGCTCGCCTCCGTCACGATGGACGTTCCGGCGCCACCCACCATCGATGGGTCTCGCCTTGGGGCTTAGCTCCATGCCCGTTTCTCCGGTTCCGCGCGCGGGAGATACCGAACTCCCGGACCCTCCGGTTTCACTCCCCGGAGACAGCTACGCGTTGCTTGGCGAACACGCTTCGCTGCTGGTGCAACTCTGGCGAAATCGCTTCGCTCCGTGTCGAGCGCGTCCGCTGGCGCGGGGCGCGCGCTCACCGCGCCGATCCAGCCTCACGCCTCTCAAAGGTTCGGTGCACTTCGAAATCCTCCCGTACGGGGGAACGGGGGGAGCATGGCTGAGGTTTGGAGGTGTGGGATAGATTTTCGAACAGGCGCGCAGAAACAACGGCTTGCGCCGGAAACCTGGTGGATAGGGAATTTGGCCCAGGGTGCGAACATCTGTAACCTCCCGTTGCGGGGGCGAAATTGGCGTTCGACGAGGCATTCCAGGCTTATCTCAAGGCGCTGCGGGAAACGCCGCTCGCCGAGAAGACCGAGCACACGGATCGCGATGCGCTCAAGGCGGTGCTGCGCGTTGTCGCGGATGCTTCAAGTGCGGCCACTCACATTCAGCACGAGCCCAAGCGGGCCCAGGATAAGGGCGCGCCAGACTTCAAAGTTTCGCGGCAAGCCGCGATCATCGGTTACGTCGAGGTCAAGCAGGTCGACGCCAACTTGGCGCAGGTGCTGAAGTCTGACCAGATCAACAGATATGTCGACCTCAACCCAAACATTCTCGTCACCGATTATCTTCGCTTCATCTGGATCAAAGACGGCAAGATCAAAGAAGCGCAGAGCGAGCGGCTCTGTGAGGCGTCTGCGATTGAAAGCAAGCAGCCGCTCAATCCCGAGCGCGTCGCTGCCGTCGCGCAGCTGCTTACTGGTTTCTTCAAGGCCGCGCCCAAGGGGATCAAGCGCGCATCGGAACTTGCTGGCACCCTGGCTGTGCGCAGCCGCCTGCTGCGCGATTTTCTGACCGAGGAGCTGGAGCGGCAGGAGAAGGAAGACGAGGGCGGCAAGCTCCTGGGGCTCTTCAAGGCGTTCAAGGAGCAAGTCAGCCACGAACTGACGATCAAGGACTTCGCCGACGCCTTCGCGCAGACGCTGGCTTACGGGCTCTTTCTCGCCAAACTCAACGTCAAGACGGGCGTGACGCTCACGCTCTCGAACGCGGACGAGCATGTGCCTGGCGGCTTCAGTCTGATCCGAGAGTTGGTCGGCTTCTTGAAGGAACTCGACCGCGAGGAGTATCGCGACATCAAGTGGGTGGTGGAAGAGGTGCTCTCCATCGTCAACTGGCTCGATGTCGATGCGGTGCGCGAGGATTTGTCATTCAAGAAGCGGCGGGCTTATAGCCGCGGCGTGCGCGCGCGTTCGGAAGAGGAATGGCGGCTCTTCTCGAAGGATCCGTTCGTTTATTTCTACGAAGACTATCTCGCGAAGTACGATTCAAAGCTCCGGAAATCGCGCGGCGTCTATTACACGCCGCCGCCGATCGTGAATTTCATCGTTCGTGCGATCAATGATATCCTGAAAGACACGTTCGAGATCGAGCAAGGCTTGGCGGATCGCGAGCGCGTCACAGTGCTCGATTTTGCCTGCGGCACAGGCACGTTTCTGGTCGAGGTGCTTGAGCGCATCTTCGATGAGATCGGCGGCCCGGAAGATGGCCGCGCGCCAGCTTATGTGCGCGAACACATCCTGAAGAACATCTACGGCTTCGAATACCTGATCGCGCCCTACACAATCGCGCATCTGAAGCTGAGCCAGTATCTGAGCGAGTTGGCCGCGACGGCGAAAAACCCAAACATCGCGCTGAAAAAGGATGAGCGCTTCCAGGTGTTTCTGACGAATACGCTGGAGCCGATTGAGCCGCAGCGGAACTACCTGTTGCCCGAACTCACGCACGAGACCGAGGCGGCACAGGCGGTCAAGGACAAGACCATTCTGGTCATCACGGGAAATCCTCCGTACGCGGGCCACTCGAAGAACAAGGGAAAGTGGATCAGCCAGGCCGTCGGGGCTTATCGGAAAGTCGATGGAAAGACCCTCCCAGACAAAAATCCGAAGTGGCTTCAAGACGACTACGTGAAGTTCATCCGCTTCGCTCAAATGAAGATGGCAGAAGTGGATGAGGGCGTCGTAGGAGTGATTACAAATCACTCCTATCTAGACAATCCGACCTTCCGTGGGATGCGGCAGTCCCTGCGCGACAGCTTTGATCAAATTTGGATTGTGGACCTCCATGGGAGCTTGAAGCCTAAAGAACCCACGCCCGATGGCGTCGAAAACGACAACGTTTTCGATATCCAGAAGGGTGTTTCAATCCTGCTTTGTGTGAAGCGCCCTGGTGCGGAGAAAGGGATATGGTTCTCCGAGTTTTGGGGAACGCGACAGGAAAAATACCAAGCATCGGCAGATGGGCGTATATCCACTCTTACGTGGCGCGCATCGGAATGCTTCTCCCCGTATCACTTGTTTCGACCGATGAACTGGGCGGGCTGGGATAGCTATTCCGGGTTCTGGCCGCTTGCAGACAGCCTCAACGACGCAGAGTCCAGGCGGCAAATCTTCGAGACTGGTGTTCTGGGCTTTCAATCGCACCGCGACCACTTCGCCATTGCGCCCACGCGCGAAGAGATGACGCTCCGCGTCCGAGACATGATTGATCCGGCGCTTTCAGATGGCGCTCTGCGGCAGAAGTACGAGATTGACAGTAATCGTGACTGGAAATTGGAAGAAGCGCGCGAGGCTTTGAGATCGGCAACGCAGCCCGAAGACAAGATCATTCGGTGCGCCTACCGCCTGTTCGATTCGCCTTTTTGCTACTTTGGCACTGAGTTCATGGACTACCCGCGCCGTGAACTCGTCGATCACGTAGCAAACCGGGAAAACGTGCAACTGGTCGCGTCCCGACAAATTGGGACCGCGGATTGGCGACACGCGTTTGTGGCGGTGGATCCAGCCAACGATTGCCTGATATCGGACAAGACGCGAGAAGCAAATCAGGTGTTTCCGCTTTGGCTGCACTCAGATGGCGAGAAGCGAGAAAATATTGCTCCTGAGTTCCGAACATTCATCGACGGACTCTATTCCAACCACTACACGCCGGAGCAAATCCTCGGCTACATCTACGCCATCCTGCACGCGCCAACGTACCGCTCGCGCTACGCCGAATTCCTTCGCATCGATTTTCCGCGCATTCCGTTCGCGGAATCGAGCGCCGATTTCGAGAAGCTCTTCGCGCTCGGCGCCGCGCTCGTCGAAGCACACCTGCTGCGCAAGATGAAGCCGCGCGGTCTCGGCAAGTATCAGGGTGCGAAGCAGGGCGAAGACCAAGACCGAGTGCTGGAGGTGCGCTACGCCGAAGCCGAGCAGGCGGCTTACATCAACGACGTACAGCGCTTCGCGCCGATCCCGCCGGAGGTGTGGACTTTCCACATCGGCGGCTACCAGGTGCTCGATAAATATCTGAAGAGCCGCAAGACCCGCCTGCTCTCGCTCGACGAGATCGAGCACGTGGCCAAGGTTGCGGACGTGCTGGCGTTCACCATTGAGCAGATGGCGGCGATCGATGACGCCTATCAGGCGGCTTTTCCACAGCAGGCCTGAGCCGCCCGGCTAGAGCGCGTTAACGAATCTCGCTCCAATCTCCCTCGATGGACCAGCAAGACCTGTTCGGCGGCGAAACCAAGCCAGCCTACACGCCGAAGCCGGAGCACGTGCGCAATGCGATCGCGCGGCTGGTCGAGCAGATGCGCGCTGCCGATTCGTGGCCGTGGGACGAAGTGATCGTCGAACTCCACATTGAGCGCACTGCGCCCTACCTGCTGTCGCTGCTCGAATCGAGCGAAGCGATCGAGTGGCGCGCGAAGTTTGATGCTGAAGTGGCGCGGCTGTCGCGCGCAGTGGCGGCCTAGGGACGAGCGCGGCGGAGCCGCGCGCGCCTCGCCCCCTAATCCTCATCCTCCAGCTCATCCACCAGAACATCCCCGCGGCGTTGGCTTCCGAGATGATGCCGGCCTTTTCCATTTTCTCGATCGGCGTCGCGGCGGGCTGCGGAGAGCACGCTCCATCGCGCGCGGCGCTGACGAAATTCGACACCTCTGGTCCGCAGGGCATGGACGCCGGCCCTTTGCGCGCCTATATCGGTGCAATCGATCCTCGTCGCGTCACGCTTTGATCCTTCGCGTTCGCGCCGGATGTTGCTGTTTCCCTCGAAAATCGGCGCCTGCCATGGAAGGTCCATGCCGGCAATTCTGACTAGGAGACGGCAATGGCTGTCGGCACTGTAAAGTTCTTCAATTCCGCCAAAGGTTTTGGCTTCATCGCGCCGGACGGCGGCGGCAAGGATGTGTTCGTGCACATTTCCGCCGTCGAACGCTCGGGCCTGGGCGGCTTGGCCGACGGCCAGAAGGTTTCGTTCGATCTCGAGCGCGACCGTCAGGGCCGCGATTCCGCCACCAACCTGAAGTCGGTCTAACCTCGATGACGATCGGCGATCGCATCCCCGATCTCAGCGACCAGGAACTGGAGAGCCTGCATGCGAACGCCGTTCGCTTGCTGGGGTCCGGTTCTGTTCAACAGCGGCGGCAAGCTGAAGAGCTGCTGCCGCTGTTGGACGCCGCCTTGGAAGAACGCCGCACGGCAAAGGCCGCAGCACAGGTCGAGGCGCGCCGCGCCGCTACCGAAAAGCGCACGACGGCGAAGAGAGACTCCAAAACCGAGTAGCCTGCGCAGAAGCTCTCGCACGCGCCCGGCCGCGCAAAACGGCGTCGTGCGGCGTTCCCATTTCGTAGGCCGCCACTTGTAATTTCGGTGCAACAGGCCGATGTTGAGTACTGGCGCTCACCACGCGTTGTCGTGCGGCGAGTTACGCCCAGGATGCTCCCATGCTTGAGACGAAGTTCGGCGCCGGCCAGCGCGTGGCCGTGGTGCGCGGCAATGGAGTCTCGGCGCCTCCGGGAGTTTACCGCGTCGTACGGGTTATGCCGGCGGAGCGCGGGCCGCAGCAATATCGCGTGAGAAACGAAAGCGAGACGTTCGACCGCGTGCTTGATGAAGCGCGCCTGGAGGCGGTGCGGCTTGACTGATCCCCATCGCGCGAAAACCGAGTCGCCGCCGCGCGCGCCACAGGTGGCGGCGAAAACGCTGAAGTACAAAGAAAGCCAAGAACACTTGCTGCGCCGCATTGCGGCGGGGATAGTGCTGCACTGGGACGAATTGCCGGATGCGCTGCAGGACTTGATCATCGACCAGGCCGCGGCCGTGGAGGACCGCGATCCGTCGCCGCACACGGCCGAGGACATCGCCGCGTTCATTCGCGGCGTGAAGACGGCTGCGCTGAGCAAGACCGGCGCCGAAGGGAGCAATTCCCCGTCATGAGCACCTCGATCGAACACGATCTTGATGCGGCGGGCTTCGGCACGTTTGCCGGCCTGCTGCGCAAGAGCCGTTACCTCGAAGCGCTCGACGGCGGCGGGCCGTTCACGGTGTTTGCGCCCTCCGAAGCCGCGTTCGCCAAGTTTCCGCACGGCGTGATGGCGGCGTTGCAGAGCGGCGACGACGACGTCTTGCTGCGCTCGATGGTCGCCCATCACTTCGCCGCGGGCAAAGTGATGGCGCGCCGCTTCACCGGCAAGCGCATCCGCGCGGCGATGTACGGGGGACACTCCCTCATCATCGACGGCCGCAACGGCCTGCGTGTCGACACCGCCAACCTGGTGCAGCCGGACATCGTCTCGGGCGAAAGCGTCGTGCATGGGATCGACGCCGTGCTCTGGCCGCCGGAGACCGCGGCGCCGTGATCGGCGCGGTCAAATCCTATGACTCGCGCCGCGGCATGGGCGAGATCGCGCGCGACGACGGCGGCGCCGACGTCGCCGTGTTCGTCGGCGAGGTAGAGCGCGCTGGCCTCGTCACGCTGACCACCGGCCAGCGCCTGAGCTTCGCCGTCCAGACCGATCCAATGCGAAAACGCAGCTTCGCCGTGCGTCTGGAGCTGCTGTAGCGCGCGCCAACACAAAGCGCGCGGGGGCGGGCGGTAGCGGACGCTTGCCTGCGGCGCGGGCTTATGATGTCCTAAAGGACGGGTGCAGATTGCCAAGCGCTGCACGCGGCGTTCAGAGCTGAACTCGCGCGGCTCGCCCCCTAATCCTCATCCTCCAGCTCATCCACCAGGATGTCGCGTTTCCCGGCGGCGTTGGCTTCCGAGATGATGCCCGCTTTTTCCATCTTTTCGATCAAAGTGGCGGCGCGGTTGTAGCCGATTTGTAGGCGGCGCTGCAGGTAGCTCGTGCTCGCTTTGCGGTCGCGCTGCACGATCTCGACGGCGCGGTCGAACAATTCGTCGCCGCCGCCTTCGCCGTCGGCGAACAGTTCGGGATTGTCTTCGTCGTTGCCGTTCTCGTTCGGCTCGGCGGTGACGTCCTGGCGATATTGCGGCGCGCCTTGCGCCTTCAGCATGTCGACGACGCGTTCGACTTCGGCGTCGGTGACGAACGGCCCGTGCAGACGGCGGATGCGCCCGCCGCCGGCCATGAACAGCAAGTCGCCCTGGCCGAGCAATTGCTCGGCGCCTTGCTCGCCCAGGATCGTGCGAGAGTCGATCTTCGACGTGACTTGATACGAGATGCGGGTCGGGAAGTTGGCCTTGATCGTGCCGGTGATGACGTCGACGCTGGGGCGTTGCGTCGCCATGATGACGTGGATGCCGGCCGCGCGCGCCATCTGCGCCAGACGCTGCACGGCGGCTTCGATCTCCTTGCCGGCCGTGATCATCAGATCGGCCATCTCGTCGATGACGACCACGATATAGGGCATCGGCTCGAGCGGCAGCTCGCGCGTTTCGTAGATCGGCTCGCCCGAGGTGGGATCGAAGCCCGCATGCACGGTGCGCTCGAGCCGCTCGCCGCGCTCGAGCGCATCGGAGACGCGCTCGTTGTAGCCGGTGATGTTGCGCACGCCGAGCTTGGACATGCGCCGGTAGCGGTCCTCCATCTCGCGCACGACCCATTTCAGCGCCGTCACCGCCTTCTTCGGCTCGGTGACGACCGGGTGCAGCAGGTGCGGGATGCCCTCATAGACGCTGAGCTCCAGCATCTTCGGGTCGATCATGATGAAGCGGCACTCGTCGGGCGTGTGCCGGTAGAGCAGCGACAGGATCATGGCGTTGATGCCGACCGACTTGCCCGAACCGGTGGTGCCGGCGATCAGCAAGTGCGGCATCTTGGTGAGATCGGCGGCGAAGGGATCGCCCTCGATGGTCTCGCCGAGCGCCAGCGGCAGATCACCTTGCGTGCCAGCGAAGCTCGGGGAGTTAAGTAACGAACGCAGGAACACGGTTTCGCGCTTGGCGTTCGGCAGCTCGATGCCGATGGCGTTGCGCCCGGGAATGACGGCGACGCGTGCAGCGGTGGCGTTCATCGTGCGGGCGATGTCGTCGCTCAAGCCGATGACGCGCGCGGACTTCACGCCGGCGGCCGGTTCGAACTCGAACAGGGTGACGACCGGGCCGGGGCGCGCGGACAGCACTTCGCCCTGCACGCCGAAATCGGCCAGCACGCCTTCAAGTTGGCGGCTCATGTTGTGCAACGTTTGCGGATCGGCATGGGTGACGCGCTGCTTCGGCGTGGCGAGCAGATCGGTGTCGGGCAGATCGAAGTCGCGGCCGAACTGCACCGACGCGTGCTGGCGCTCCTTCTTTTGCGGACGCGGCGCGGGGCGCTCGCGGCGCGGCTCTTCGGCGCGTGCGGGCTGGCGCGGTGCGGGGCGCGGACGCGGGCGCTGCTCGGTGCGCGCCTCGTCGCGCGCGATCTGGCGGTGCGGTGTTTCCTCCTCGGTGTTCTCCGTGCGGCGCGTCTTCTCCGAGACGTAGCCGATGGCGCGTTGCGTCGCTTGCGCGCCGCCTTGCACGGTGCGGCGCGCGACATGGGCGGCGTTCTTCACGTCTTCCGCGCGCACCTGGAACGACCAGCCCACCGCCAGCAAGCCGCCGATGGCGCAGAGCAAGCCCGTCAGCACGCGCGGGAACGGCAGGCCCGGCCACGAGGCGAGGCCGCTGATCATGCCAGCAAGACCGTCGCCGATCATGCCGCCAAAGCCGGTCGCGAGCGGCCAGCCTTCCGGCGTCGGTACGGTCGCGGCGGCCGCGGCCAGCAGCATGATGCCGAGCATGGCGACGAGCACGCGCCGCTTATCGATGCGGGCGACCAGTTGGCGCCGCCAGATGCGCAACGCGCCCGCAATCAAGAGCGCCGCCATCGCCAACGGCGCGGCCGCGCCGAGAACTTGAATCGAAAGGTCGGCGATCAGCGCGCCGGGCCCGCCGAACAGATTGTGTGTGGCGCCGTTGGAGGCGGTGTTGAGGCTCGGATCTTCCGGCGAATAGGTGAGCACCGCGCCCAAGCCGTACGCGCCGACGATCGCCGCACCGACGGCGAGGCTCGCGCGCTTCAGCGCAAGGCGTGCGGCTGCCGAACTGGCGACCGGGGGGATTCTTCCCCCTGAGGAATAAGCGTCGTCTGCCATGGAATTGGAGGCCGTTCCGGTCTGCCGCGTTCAGCGGCGGACTTTTGGCCCTGCCGGTAAATGAGGCGTGAAGATTCGGATGCGAACGGGGTTACCGGGGCGGTAAGGCAGTTGGCAGTAGGCAATTGGCGATAGGCGTTAATTCGCCCCCGTTTCAGGCGCGCATTGATCCACTGCCTACTGCCCATTGCCTGTCGCCTTACGAGTGATACGCGACTTCGCCGTGTTCGGCGTAGTCGACGCCTTCGGCTTCGGTTTCCTTGCTCACGCGGCCGCCGGTGAGCGCGCGCGCGATCAGCCACACGATCAGGCTGCCGGCGCCCGACCAGCCGAGCGTCACCAGCACGCCCAATATCTGCTTGCCGACCTGCGCGGCGACGCCGGGATACTCCGCAGCGCCGGTCACGTAATTAACGATGCCCGCGCCGCCAAACGAAGGATTGACGACAATGCCGGTGGCGATGGCGCCGACGATGCCGCCGATTCCGTGAATGCCGAACACGTCGAGGCTGTCGTCGTATTTGAGCCAATGCTTGAGCGCCGAGCAGGCGAACAGGCAGATCGGGCCAACCGCCAAACCAAGCAGGAGTGCGCCGACGGGGCCGGCGAAACCGGCCGCCGGCGTCACCGCGACAAGGCCGGCGACGGCGCCTGAGGCGAGCCCAAGCAAGCTTGGCTTGCCCTTGAAGATCCACTCCGTGAGCATCCACGAGAGCGCGGCGCCCGCGGGCGCAACAAACGTGTTCAAAAGCGCAAGCGCGGCGTAGGCGTTGCTCTCAAGGTTCGAACCGGCGTTGAAGCCGATCCAGCCGACCCACAGCAAACCCGTGCCAATCAACGTGAACGTGAGATTGTGCGGCGGCATCGGCTCCTTGCGATAGCCGGTGCGCGCGCCAAGCAGGATGGCGCCGACGAGCGCCGCGACGCCCGAATTGATGTGCACCACGGTGCCGCCCGCGAAGTCGAGCGCGCCGAAGCTCCAGATGAGTCCCGCGCCCGCCATGAGCGCGTCGGCGTTGGCGGGATCGGAGGCCATCGCCGGGCCGCCCCACCACCAGACCATGTGCGCCATCGGGTAGTAGACGACGACCGGCCAGAGGATCGAGAAGATCACCACGGTGCTGAACTTCACCCGTTCGGCGACGCCGCCGAGCACGAGCGCAGTGGTGATGCATGCGAACGTCATCTGGAACGCGACGAACACGAGCTCGGGTATCGGCGCGCCGATGGAAAAGCTCTCCACCAGCGTCGTCGTGTCGACGCCGGCGAGAAACGCCTTGCTCAAGCCGCCGACAAACCGGTTGAGGCCGCCGCCGTCGGTGAACGCGAGCGAGTAGCCCACCAGCAGCCACATCACCATGCCGATCGCGGTGACGACGAAGATCTGGCTCAACAGCGAGACCATGTTCTTCGCCCGCACCAAGCCGCCATAGAAGAGGGCGAGGCCGGGTAGGATCATCGCCAGCACCAGGACCGTGGAAACAAGCATCCAGGCGACGTCGCCCTTGTCCGGCGTGGGCGCCGCGTCCTGCGCGAACGCGAGGGTGGGCGCGAGGGCGAGCGCGGCGAACGCCAGCGCGGCTTGAGACATGCGCGGTGCTGTGCAGGTTGGAGCGCACGGCGCCGCCGCGCATGCGGGCCGGAGGCCCGCGCCCCCGCCTTTCGCCGATTGTGCTGTGATCATGCCCCGCTCCCTCAAATCGCGTTGCGCGATTGACTGAGCGCCCGCGCGTTCGGGCAAGCAAACCGCGACGTGCGCGTGTGCAGTGCGGCGCCATCGCTCAAAAAAGCGGCGCCGCGCCTACGCCTTGCGCTTCCGGGCCGCATCGACGCGGAGGCAGACGCAGCGGTATCGTTGGTCATGAGCAACAAACGCGGCTTCGACGCCGATGTGATCCTCGGCGGCGGCGGCTTGGTCGGGCAGACCTTGGCGCTGGCGTTGGATCAGGCGGGCGTGTCCGTCGCGGTGGTCGATGCGGCCAAGCCTGCCGACACGCTGGCCCCGGCGTTCGACGGCCGCGCCTTCGCCATCGCCTTCGCCTCATACCGGATGTGGCGCGCGTTGGGCTTGGCCGACGATCTCGACCAGGTGGCGCAGCCGATCGAGCAGATCATGGTGACGGACGGCAAGCTCGGCCGCGGCCCATCGATCCTGCATTTGCACTTCGACGGCGCCGAACAGGAAAATCCGGACGAGCCCCTGGGGCTGATGCTCGAAGCGCGGCACGTGCGCATGGCGCTCGACAAAGCAGTGCGGGCGCGGCCGTCGATCCGCATGATCCAGCCGATGTCGGTGACCGCGATCGAGCGCGACGCGGCGAGCACGACGGTGACGCTGGCGAACGGCGACACGCTGCGCGCGCCGTTGTTGGTCGGCGCGGACGGGCGGCGCTCATTCGTGCGCCAGGCCGCCGGCATCCGCACCATTGCCTGGGATTATCCGGTGACGGCGATCGTCGCCACCATCGCGCACGAGAGGCCGCACGGCGCCGTCGCGCATGAATTCTTCCTACCCAACGGCCCGTTCGCGATCCTGCCGCTGAAAGGCGAGCGGTCGAACATCGTCTGGGCCGAGCCGCGCGCAGCCGCGGATGCGCTGCTCAAGATGCCCGAAGAGGACTTCCTCGCTGAGCTTCGCTTGCGCTTCGGCGATCATCTCGGCGGGCTCTCGCTGGAAGGCCCGCGCTTCGGCTATCCGCTGTCGATGCAATTGGCGGAACGGATGATCGATCAGCGCGTCGCGCTCGCCGGCGATAGCGCGCACGGCATTCATCCGCTGGCGGGGCAGGGCTTGAACCTTGGCTTGAAGGATTGCGCGGCGCTGGCCGAGTGCATCGCCGACGGCGTCGGCGTCGGTCTCGATCCCGGCGATGTGTCGATCCTCGAGCGCTATCAGCGCTGGCGGCGTTTCGACAACGTAACCATGGCGCTCGGCATGGAATTTTTCGACAAGCTCTTCTCGAACGAGATCCGCCCGCTGCGCGCCGCGCGGCGCTTAGGCCTCGCCGCCGTCAACGCCGTCGGCCCCGCGCGGCGCTTCTTCATGAAATACGCCGGCGGCGCCGCCGGGGACCTGCCGAAACTGCTGCGCGGCGAAAGCTTGGCGGCTTAAGGGAGGCGCATGCCGTGATCCTTTTGAGGGCCTCGATAATGATGGCGACGTTGTTGAGCGCCGGTGCATGCATCTCAATCCAAAGCGATACCTGTGACGTTTCCGACATCGATGCGCTGCTGGTTTCTCCAAGAGTACACGTGGGAGCGCGATTTTGTGGTGAGGGATTCTACTTTGCGACCACCGGCGCCGATGCGTTCGGGGGCGTTTACCCCGCTCCGGTTCTTGACAACGAACAGCGCCTCACGACGGCACTGCTCCTGACGGCCGGGGAGGGTCGCTTTATCGGACCTCCGCGGACGTACGATCAGAACAGCCGTGTGTTCGTTTCTGGCCTGATTACGCACGTTTGCTGGAGTGATGACGAGAGGGCATGCCTCCCCGTCGACAGGGCGGTATTTCTCGAGCGTTGGGAAGTTCGGCCGATCGACTGAGGCGGACATTCGACGCGGCTAGCGTCCCTTCTCCTGGTTAAGGAGAAGGTGGCCCGAACGGCCGGATGAGGTTTGCGGGAGCGGCCGGATGCGGCGCCGCCATTGGCCAAACCGACGCCTCGACGCGAATCCTACTCGTTTCCATCCACGAGCACGAGTTTGCTCGTCGTCGTCTTGTGACGGATTTTTGCGAGTTCCTGAAAGTCTGGGTCAGCAAGAAACTGCTCAGCGTTCTCTCGCGCGGGGAACTCGATGATCACCATGCGCTGTGGCGACCAATCTCCTTCGATTGTTCTGGGTTCTGCACCTCGGACGATGTACTTCCCGCCGTGTCGTTCGATGTAGCGCGGCACGTTTGCGATGTAGGGCCTGAAACCCGGAAGATCGTTGATCGTAAAATCAAGTACGAGATAAGCCTTCACGAGATACCCCTGGCGGCTGATCGAAGAGGGACACCATAGTCACAGTCTTGGTCGGAAATGTCTGCTCCGGGCGAATGGTTATGGTCGCAGGCGTGTTTCGTTTGCGCCATTTTCTGCATCCGCCGGAAAACCTCATCCGGCCGCTGCGCGGCCACCTTCTCCTTAACCAGGAGAAGGAATTCGGCGCCCGCTCCCGCTCGCTACCTCGCTTTGCGCCGCATGCGGGTCTGAAGACCCGCGGTCCGACCGCGCCAGATGCGCCGCGAGGCGCCGCGCCAGCGCGACGATGGTGAGGGTGGGGTTGGCTTGGCCGCCGGAGGGGAAGACGCTGCCGGACGCGACCCAGAGATTTTCCACGCCGCGCGCTTTCAAATCGGTGTCGACGACGCTCGCGCCGTCCGCGCCCATCGCCGCGCCGCCAAGTTGGTGATAGCCGTCGCGCGCGGCGGCGCGCACGCGGGCGATGTTCTCGTCACGGTCGCCGGCGAAGTGCAGCGCGCCCGCGCCGGCGGCGCGCAGATCGGCGTCGAGTGCTTCGTGCGCGCGCACCACCGCCTCGATCTCTTCGTCCTGCATGCGGAAGTCGATCTTGAGCTTCGGCATGCCGATGGAATCGCGCGCCTCGGCGAGGCTGATGCGATTGTCGTCATGGCGCGGCTGTTCGGCGTGATAATCGAGCCGCCATGCGCCGGTGCGGGCAGGCGTCAGCGTCGTCGCGCGCGGATGGCGCCCGGTCAGCCGCGCGGCCGCGAGCAAGTACGCGGCGGAGAAGAGGCCGGACGCGGCGCTCAGCGGGGCGCGGGCGACGTTGGCGATGTGCGGCCCGAGCGCGCCGTCGCCGCGGCCGAAACGCAGCAGGCGCGTGGCGAGATAGCGCGCCGACGCAGTGGCCGAGCCGTGCGCCGGATCGGCGCCATCGCCATTCTCGAACCAGAACGCGATGTTGACGAGCCGGTCGCGCGCGATGGTTTCTGGCGTGGGCCGCAGGCGGCGGCGCGCGTAGATTCCATCGCCCAGCGGCCGCGCCGCGAACGCGCGCGCGTCGTCCGGATCGCGCGGCGCGATCGTTGCGATCGTGCCGGTGAGGTGGCCCATGTAGCCGCGGCCCAACGGGTTGCCGAAGAGCTGCGGCTGATCGCGCTGCAGCAGCAGCAAGAGCTTCAGCGCGCCGAGCCCGCCGCTGGCGAGAACGAACCGCCCCGCGCGCGCTTCGTGATCGGCGCCGCCGATGCGCACGCGCGCGCTTGCGATGCGTCCGTCGGCGAAGCGCAGCTCAGCGACGCGCGCGCCGGTGACGATGGCGGGGCCGCTGGCGGCGCGGATGCGCGCGCGCCAGCGTTTGCCCATGTTGAGCTCGGGGCCCCAGCACTCGTCGCGCAGCGCGTCGAAGCGCGCGAGCTTGGCGAACGCGCCCGGCGGGGCGCTTTCGCTGACGCTGCGGCTACCGAGAAACGCCGCTGCTTTGTCCCACCAGGGCAGCATGTCGTCATAGGCGAGCGGCCAATGGCGGAAGTCGGCGGGATCGAACGGAATGCTGCGCCCGCCCCACCAGTGCGTGGAGCCGCCCAACGCGGACGCGGCGACGATGTCGACCGGATCGTGAAACGCCGGATGCACGATCTCGGCGGCGCGCAGGTCCGGCTCACCCGGCACAGGCCGTTCGCCGCCAGCTTCCAGCAACAGCACGCGCAGGCCCGCGTCGTGCAGGTCGAATGCGCATGCGAGCCCCGCCGGCCCGGCGCCAACGACGCAAACGTCGAACTCGCTCTCAAGCGCGGCGGCTGTGGTTAAGGGCATGGGCGGCGGAAGGATAGGCGCGCGCGCGCCAACCTACCAACGCCTTCGCGCGGCGCGCGGCGGATTAACCATCAGGCTTCGTCGCGCAAGGCGCGCAGGCGCAGCGTCTCGCGATAGACGCGGAGTTTCTCGTCCTTGTCGCGGCCCAGTTCGTAGAGCAGGTCCCAGGAATAGAGCCCGGTGTCGTGGCCATCGTCGAAGCTGATGCGCACGGCGTAGCGCCCGACCGGATCGACGCGCACGACGCTGACATTGGCTTTGCCCGTCACCGGCGGCGGCGGGACGGGGCCGTGGCCCTTGTTCTCCGCGCTCGGGCTTTCGACGCGCAACAGCTCGAACGGAATCTCGAAGATGGCGCCATCGTCGAAGGCGATGGTCAGCGATTTGGCGGCGCGATCGAACACGAGATCGGTCGGCCAGGGGCGCGTGGCGATGGCGGCTGCGGTCATGACCATCCCTCCCCGCGAGGGGGGGGTGTCGCGAAGCTTGCTTCGCGACGGGTGGGGCGGCGGCGCGAGACATCGTCCCACCCGTCAGCTTGCGCGCTGCGCAATCTGACACCCTCCCTTTCAGGGAGGGATCGATAGACGTGCGCCTTCATTCGTCCACCCCCAGTTCGCGCGCTTCGTCGATCAGCATGATCGGCACGCCGTCGCGCACCGGATAGGCGAGGCGCGCCTTCTCGCTCACCATTTCCTGGCGCGCTTTGTCGTAGCGCAACGGCCCGCGCGTTTGCGGGCACACCAAAACTTCCAGCAATTTCGGATCGGGCTCGCTCACTGCACTGGCCTTTGCCCGTCATCGGACGCCACATCCCACGCCAGCAACGCCACCAGCGCCTGCGCGCGCTCCTCCAGCGTGACGCACTCCAGCAGCGCCTGCTTGGCGGCGGCGTCGAACGGGCAAATCTGCGCGGCGACGTTGACGAT
This sequence comes from Hyphomonadaceae bacterium, assembly GCA_050182055.1. Lineage (GTDB taxonomy): Bacteria > Pseudomonadota > Alphaproteobacteria > Caulobacterales > Aquidulcibacteraceae > Vitreimonas. The sequence continues at coordinate 87,027 of JBFXCP010000003.1, read as the reverse complement.
GGTTTCCGTCGGCGCCTGCTCCACGGAGTCCCAGTCCACCTGGAAGCCGTGCAGGCCGGCATAGGTCTTGAGCGCTGCGATCAGCGCCGCGCGATCGATGCCAGGCCCTGGCGACGGCGTGAAGTCGCCGGCGAACGCATCGTAGCTCACCAGCGCCTGGCGATAGGGCGCGCCTGCCTCGATTTCGCGTTCCAGCGTAAAGCGCGCGACGCCGGTCAGCGTGATCATGTAGCGCCCGTCGTCGGTTTCCGAGAACGCGGTGATGCGCCCCAAGGCGCCGACATCGGCCAGATCGGGGACCGGATCGCCGGCGCCGCGCCGCGCGGGTTGGATCATGCCGATGACGCGATCGCCGCCCAGCGCGTCGTCGACCATGTTGAGATAGCGCGGCTCGAACACGTTGAGCGCAAGCACGCCGCGCGGCAACAGGATCGCGCCCTCGAGCGGAAACAGCGGGATCGTCTGCGGCAGATCCGCAGGCTTGCGATAGCCGAACGCGCTCACGAGAACAGAATCGCCGACAATTTGCGGCGTCCCTGCTTGGCTATGTCGGAGGCGGGCCCCGCGGCTTCGAACACCTTCAGCAACTGGGTGCGCGCGGCGTCGTCGTTCCAGTCGCGCTTCTTGGCGATGATCGCCAGCAGGTGCTCGGCGGCGGCCTCGAGATCGCCGCTGGCGGAGAGCGCGAGGGCGAGATCGTAGCGCGCCTGCAGATCGTTCGGATCGGCCTTGACGCGCTGCGCCAGCGCGCGCGTTTCGCTCACATCGCCGGCGTTGGCGGCGAGGTCGAGCGCGGCGCGGACGCCGAGGATCTCCGGATCGTTGGCCTTTTCTGGCGGCGCCATGTCGATGATCGCGCGCGCCTGATCGGCGTCGCCGTTGGTCAAATAGAGCCGCGCCAGGCCGGCCAGCGCCTTGGCGTTGGTTTGATCGAGCTGCAGCGCCATCGCGTAAGCCTGCGCGGCGCCGCCGGCGTCGCCGAGCGCGATGCTTTCGCTCGCCTGCACAAGCAAGGCGTCGATGTCGTCTTCCGAACCGGCGCCGGCAAGCCGGTCGATGAAGAGCTTGATCTGGCTGTCGGGAATGGCGCCGGCGAAGCCGTCGACGGGCCGGCCTTGATCGAAGGCGAACACGGCCGGGATCGAGCGCACGCCAAGTTGGCCCGCAACGCCCGGATGCTCTTCGATGTTGATCTTCACCAGCTTCACCGCGCCGCCGGCGGCGCGCACGGCGCGCTCCAGCGCGGGCGCCAGCGTCTTGCAGGGCGCGCACCACGGCGCCCAGAAATCCACGATCACGGGCTGTTGGCGCGACGCCTCCACCACGTCGGCCATGAAGCCCTGGTCGGTGCCGTCCTTGACGAGGTCGGAGGCGGGCGCCGCCGCGCCATCGAGAAATGTCATCTGTGCTCTCGGTTGCTGAAATCAGCCCTCAAGATGGGCTGACGGCGCACTGGGTTCAATCAGAGTTGGAGCCCCTGCGGCGTCGAAGGCGATCCGGATCGGTTCGCGGCCCAGGCTGCGGATGAATTTGAGCAGGCCGCCAGGGGCGATCGCCGTGGTCGCGCTGTTGCGCAGCGGATGGAAGTTCACCAGGGCGTGCGCGAAGAAACCTTCGTCCAGGATCAGGGTGACGTCGCGGTCAGCGTCGTTGATCAGCGCAAAGACCGTCACCGAGCCGGGCTCGACGCCCAGATGGCGCAGCAGCAGCTCCGCATTGCCGAAGCTGAAGCGCCCCGCGCCGATCAGCTTGGAGACGGCGTTGAGGTCGATAGCGGCGTCGCTCAAGGCGCAGAGCAGGAAAAGGCGGCCCTTTTTGTCCTTCAGGAACAGGTTCTTCGAATGCCCGCCCGGCATCGCCGCCTTGAGGTCGAGCCCTTCCTCCACCGTGAACACCGGCCGGTGCTCGGTCGTCGCGTAGGCGACGCCCAGCGCATCCAGGCGCGCATACAGGTCCTGCTCGGTGGCGGGCGGGCTCATGCCTCCCCTTGGCGCACGCGCCGCCGCTCGTCTAGGGATGGGGAATGAAACTCACCTGTTATCAAGTCGATCCGGCGCCGGCGGAACTCGTCCCCGGCAGCCCCGACCGCGATTGGATGGACAAGTTCTCCGATCGCCACCCATACCGCTGCCTGCCGCTGGTCGTGGCGAACACGACGGGCTGGGCGCTCTTGTCGCCGGTCTCGTTCACCGCAACCTGGAACGGCGGTCCGCGCGTCGAGGACATCCGCATCGATCCCGACGACGACACGCCGCTCGGTCTGCTGAAACGCTGGGCGGTGTCGCACTTCTCCGGCGGCGTGTTGACGTTTCACACCGGCTATCTCTTCCGCACCGAACCGGGCTGGGACCTATGGACCGGCGGTCCGCCCAATCACGTGAAGGACGGCATCCAGCCGCTCTGCGGCATCGTCGAGACCTATTGGCTGCCGTTTCCATTCACGATGAACTGGCGCTTCACGCGCCCGGGCATGATTTCGTTCAAGAAGGACGAGCCGTTCTGCTTCATCATGCCGGTGCCGCACGAGGCGATCGACGAGATGCAGCCGATCGTCAAATCGATCCACGACAATCCCGAGCTCATGAAGGAATACGAAGCCTGGGGCGAGAGCCGCACCAAGTTCCTGGGCCGGCTGTCGGACGGCGAGGAAGAGGCGGTGCAGCGCGGCTGGCAGCGCGACTATTTCCGCGGCCGCACCCCCCAAGGCCACGTCGCCCCCGACAGCCACATCAACCGCCGCCGCCTAAAACCGCCGCGCAAGGCCGAGCCGGGGGAATAACGCATCCGACCGCGCCCGCCTGCGCATCCTAGAGGCTAAGATCAGGTGGGGGAGTCGATGGACCGTAGGGATTTTGTGCTGGGCGCTGGCGCGTTGGCCGGCCTGAGCGGGCTGGCGCCGGCAGCGATGGCGCAGAGCGGAATGTCTTCACAGGCTCGCGCGCTGTATCGCCGAGCTACTGTGGTGGACGCCAATCTGGCGCCGCCGATCTTCTCCGCGGACTTGCCCGTGCCGCGCGAGAATCTGGAAATGGCGCGCACTTCCGGCGTCAGCGCCGTGAAGACCAGCATTGGCGGCTGGAACGCGCCGTTCGAGGATACGCTGGCCGAGATCGCATTCTACACGCGCATCATCGAAGCGCACCCGGACTATTTCCGTCAGATCCGCACCGTCGCCGACATCGCCGCCGCCAAACGTACGCGCCAGCTGGGCGTCATCTTCTCGTTCGAGAGTTCGGTGTGTCTCGAGGACAAGATCGACCGCATCGATCTCTTCCGCAATTTCGGCGTCCGCGTGATGCAGCTTTCCTACAATGACGTCTCCCCGTTCGGCGCGGGCGTCATGGCGCCAGCCGACGCGGGCCTGACGGAGCTTGGCCGTCAGGCGATCGCGCGCATGAACGCCGTTGGCGTCACGCTCGATCTCAGTCACGCCAACCCCGCCACGACCACGGCTGCGATCGAAGCCTCTACCAAGCCAGTGCTGATCACGCATGCCGGGTGCGCGGCGGTGCATCCGCATCTGCGTAACAAGACCGACCCGCAGCTCCGCGCCATCGCCGAGAAGGGCGGCGTCGTCGGCATCTACGATCTCTTCTATCTCGCCCCAGCCGGGCGCCAACCGACCGTGGACGACTACATCGCCCACATGGCGCACGCGCTGAACGTCTGCGGCGAGGACCATGTCGGCATCGGCAGCGACACGTATTTCGGCACGGTTGAGTTCTCCGACGAAGACCGCGCCGCCTGGAATGCCGAAACCGAGCGCCGCATCGCCGCCGGCGTCGCCGCGCCCGAGGAGGATGGCCGCCTGCCGTACACCGAGGGCCTCAACCGGGCCGACCGCGGGCTCGTCATCGCCGATGCGCTGCTCGACCGGGGCTATAGCGCCCGGGCGGTCGAAAAGGTCCTCGGCGCGAACTTCATCCGCGCCTTCGCCGACACCTGGGGCTGAGCGGCCCCAGCCAACGGCCCCAGGCAACGGCCCTTGCGTCCGGGGCGGGCCTCTGCGATAGGAGCGCCCCTCAGGCCGGACGCGCGTCCAGGCCACCCCACGGATGCGGGCGTAGCTCAGGGGTAGAGCACAACCTTGCCAAGGTTGGGGTCGTGAGTTCGAATCTCATCGCCCGCTCCAAGGAAACCCAATAAAATCAACGGCTTATGCCGAAGTTGAGTTGGTAGCAGAGCCAGCGCCAAGGCGGTTATCCACACGCTGCTACCAGTTTGCTACCAAACCCTAACGCCCCATAAAGCTGTGGATAAAGTCAGCGCCATATACGAGGCGGTCCCGTGATGCAGCGGGATTAGAGCAGCGCCTTTTCCAACGCGGCCTTTCGCTCTCTCCAGTCGGGCATGACTGACGTCATGAGAGCCTGCCAATCTTTGCCGTGCCCCCAGTACGCGGCATGCGCCAGTTCATGCGTGATCACGTAGTCGAGGAGGCGCGTCGATACTTGTATGAGTTCGACGTTCAAAACCAAGTTTCCGCGTTTGGTATAACTTCCCCACCTGTTGGTCATTCGGCGCGCGATCAGCGTCGGTGGAGTTGGCAACACGCGTGCGAATAGCTTGTGCTGGACGGCCAGTCGCCGCCGGAAATGGGTCTGCGCTTTGCTCGCATACCAACGCCAAAGCAGGTCGGCGCGCTCACCCCGTGATTTCTCTCCCAACGTCTCCATCACTAATCGCGATTGCGTGACGGTTACCGCGTTGCGCAGTGACTCTCTGACGTGAAGACGTAGAGCGCGGCCGAGGTACTTGTGTGTCTCGCCGGATATATAGCTGCGAGGCGGCGTGCGAGGCTTCCACAAGGAAAAATCGTGCTGTTGTGCATCGATCCAACCGGCTCTGCGTCTCACGCGCTCAGCGATCTCGGCATCTGTCGCGCGCGTGGGTACGCGCACCATTACGCTGGAGTCCGGCGCAACGGTGATCCGCAGCGTGCTTCTGTCTTCTTTGGCGACGGCGAACTTGATCGTCTTACGTCCCCAAACGACGGCCATTTCCCTCATCGCGCCAGCCGCACACGCGCGGAGGCGAGGATGTCGGAGACCATGGTGTCCATGATCTCCGCGTTAAGCCAATCGCCGTCCGTCGGCTTGAGTTCGTCGAAGAAATAGTCGTCGAGCTCGTTGCGGATCGCATTCTCGGCTTCGGGATCATGCTGCCAGCCGACAATGGCATGGCGTTGGATCACGTCGAGTGCAGCCATTGATACTTTCGCCGCCAGCGCCGAACGATCGGCGCGCACACCGGCGATGTGCTTGCGCGCAATGCCCCAGAACGCAATCGCATGCCCGTTACCCTTCAGCGCCGGCGGCACGGGGTCGGTATCGTCTTCGCGAGCATCCACCTTGTCGCGTAGTTCGACCACGCGGGCGAGGTAACTCTTCTCGTCCAAGCGCTTGTCTTTGAACGCGTCGATCACTTGACGGATCAGCGTTGAGAACTTCTCATAAAAGACGGGGTCTTCATCCCACTTTTCGTGAATCGATCGCGCGAGGCGGTGTGCGATCTCGTCCGCGATTGATCCGTCGCTGCGCCGGCCTTCCTTGCGCGCGGCCCGAATGGCGTCGTCGTCAAAAATGTTAATGGGGTCGACGACGCGTGTGATTTCGTGCGCTGTCACGTGCTGGTTGAGCAAATCCCGAATGCGCTTTTCGTAGTCGCTGAAGTCGACGGCCTCGCCATACCGAACGCGAACGTGCTGGCGAAGGGCAAGGAAACGGAGGCGATCGGAGCGCCAACGATCTAAATCAGACTTGCGAGCACGTTCGACAAAGTCGCGCGACACCGTCGCAACCTCGTAGGCGCGTGAAAAGGCGCTGAGGCGCTTGTAGAACTCCTCGCGAAGAGACGCGTCCGACAATTCGCGCGCATAGGCTTCTTCGTCAAAAGCGTTGGCCACGCCGGTGAAGAGGTCGAGAAGGGCGGCGTGTTTGTCCGGGAGCGCGTCAGCCTGCTCGGCGATGGCTGCGAGCGAGCCGGCCACGTCTCCCGGCTCAAACCCTTGCAGCTGGTCGTAGAAACCGAGGGCGTCGCTTAGGTTCTGAAGGACGCCGGAATAATCGATGATGTAGCCAAACGGCTTCTCGGGCGCGCCTTCCTGATCGAACACGCGATTGACGCGGGCGATCGCCTGCAGGAGGTCATGCTCGCGTAATGGGCGCGCCAAATAGAGGACGGCGTTTCTCTTGACATCGAAGCCGGTCAGCAGCTTGGAGACGACGATCAGGATGTCCGGCTCTTCCGGTTCCTTTGAAGCGCTCGATGATCTGCCGGTTGTATTCTTCTTCCGATTTGTAGAGCGCCATCATGCGCGCCCAGAATTTTTTCACCTCGTCTGAAGATTCCTCCAGAAGATCATTTTCATTCTCGCGCGTGTCAGGCGCTGAGATGATGACCTCGCAGGAGATTTTGCCGAAGCCGTCGATGAGCTGCTTCAGCAGCACGGCGTCCTTCTTGCTTGGCGCCACGAGCTGGCCCTTGAGGCCCTTGTCCTTGAAGTTCACTGCGAAGTGCTCGCTGACATCGAAGGCGATGCATTTGAGGCGGGCGGTCACACCGAGCATCTCGCGCGGGCGGCTCATCTTCTTTTTAAGGTCGGCGATCTGCTTGTCGGTTAGCCCCCTGGTGACGCGTTCAAACCAGGAATCGATGGCCCTGTCGTCAACATCCTCTTCGACGTGGCGGCCTTCGTAGAGGAGCGGGACGACGGCACCGTCCGCCACTGCGTCTCGCATTGAATAGGCGGGCTGAACCAGGTCGCCAAACTTGAGAAAGGTGTTGCGCTCCCGCTTTGCGATCGGCGTTCCGGTAAAGCCGACGAAGCAAGCCTGCGGGAACACGGCGCGCATTTTTTCATGCAGGCTGTCCATGTCGCCGTATTGCGAGCGGTGGCTCTCATCGACGAGGACAAACACGTTCGGGTCCGCGTCAGTGGCCTTGCGCTTGTTCAGCAGCGCCTGGAACTTGTTGATCACGGTGGTGATAACCGGAGCGCGTTTCTCAACCAGCTCCAGCAGGTGTTCGCCAGTACGGGCGCGCTCAGGTTCAAGGCCGGTGGCGCGGAAGGTTTTCGCGATCTGGTCGTCAAGGTCGGTGCGGTCGGTGACGAGCACAATACGCGCGTTGGCTACCGCGGAGGCGAGCGCTTTCGCCAGCATGACCATGGTGAGAGATTTGCCCGACCCCTGCGTGTGCCAAATGACGCCGCCTTTGCGTCGTCCTTTGTCATCACGCTGTTCGACCCGTTCCATCAAGCGGCGGACGGCGAAGAATTGCTGGAAGCGCGCAATCTTCTTCTCCGGCCCGTCGAACAGGGTAAAGCGGCGTGCGAGGTCGAGAATGCGTTCCGGCCGGCAGAGGCTGACGAGCGCCTCGTCTAGTGGCGTGATCATCCGCGCGCCAGTTTCCATCAGCCCCTTATGGCGCGCGGCGTGCTGAGCGAAGTCATCGAAGATCGCGGCCAGCTCAATGGCGTCGGTCTGCCGACTGAGCAATTCGCTGCGCCAGCCATCGGTATCTTCCAGCTCCTTCCACGTGCTCCAGAACTTCGCAGGCGTCCCGACAGTACCGTACAGCGGCTTGTGGCTGTTGGCGGCGACCAACAATTGCGTGGTGAAGAAGAGCGTCGGGCAACCGAGGTCCGGCTTCTGGTTACGGAGCTGCTGGCTCACGCCCTGAAGCGCGTCGACGCGGGCGTTCTTTACCTCGATAACCGTCCACGGAATGCCGTTCACGAACAGCACGATGTCGGCGCGAATGGTTTCGCCGCCATCCCATGAGACGGAGAATTCCGATGTCATGGCAAAATCGTTGGCGCGCCAATCGCTCCAGTCGACGTAGTTGAGCTTCCAGCTCCGGGTGACGCCATCGACCGTCTGTTGCGGATCGACGCCAAGGTGCAGCAGATCGCTGAGCTGTTCGTTTGTGGCGAGAAGGCCGTCGAAGCGCACATCGGTCAGATGCCAAGCCAGGCGCCGGTGCTCTGCAGCGGAGAGGACAACCGGGGCATCGCGGAAGACAGCGCGGCAAGGGTGAGGCAGGCGATCTCGGAAATAGTTGTCTGGAAGGCCGTAGCGTTGCTCGATCCGTTTGAGATAGCGCATGCTCGAAAGTGCGCGCGGTGAGCTTTTGCCGTTGCGCCAGGCGACAATGGTCGCGGGGTCGAGTTTGTCGCCATCAGACACGATCGCCCGCCAGAGTTTTTCCGCAGACTCACCGTGGCGCTCGATCTGGAGGCGGAGCGCGTCAGCAAACCCAGGTGGGTCTTTCAAAATGGAGAAAAGGGGCGTCGCTGGCGCCACCGGCCGACGCCGGCCTCGTTCCAGTCGACGTGAATGGTCAGATTGCTTGCAAGTGTCATTGGATCGTCTGGCCATGTGCTCTGCTCCGTTTCGAGTTCACAGAGCAAGACGATTGAGGGGCCGCCTTTGGCCAAAGAATTTCAGCGTTTGGCTTTCTTAGGCGAGCGGGCCTTCTTGGCCCTGGTCGGCGCACTCTTTTTCGTTGGGGCATCTGCCGGCACCGGATGCGACGTGGTTTTCTTTGCCTTTGGCGGCGGTTTCACCGGCGCACGTTTCGCATTAGCGAGCGCAGCATTGAGGTCGTCGTGCTCGAACGCGCTTTCCATGCGCTCGATATCGAACTTGGACAGTTTGCAGGCCTTGGCGACGTCGCGCCACGTCGCGACGGCGGCGGCAATTTCGCTGGCGATCGCGGCCGCTTCGTTCGGCTTCAGCGCAAAATAGTTCGCCACGGACATGCATATCTCAAGGGCGCTTGAACGGTCGTCTTCGTTGAAGGCCAGCACATGGATGCGCCCGTTCACGTCGGCTGGCATGGGGTTCATGTCGAAGGCAGGCGACAGCCGCCATCCCTCGCCGCGCCTCAGAAAGCCGTGATTGCGCATGTGGTCGTCCGTGTTCGACACGAGCAGATTGAACACCATGCGCCGCCAGAGCTGATGCAGATCTTCGCGCGGTGCGTCGCCCAGAATGCGCAACGCATCGACCAGCTCCATGTAGGAGCGATCCTCCTGATGATCTTTCGCATCAAGTGCAGTGAAGGCGGACATGTAAGGAGAGCGCGCGCCGTCAGCCCGTCGGTCGAAGCGTGCAATCATCAACACGGTCTTGGCGCCGATTGGCTCGACGCGGAATTTCGGAACCTCGACGCCCGCATTGCCTGCCATGATCAGCAGTGCGATTTCCCACTGGATCACGGGCCACTCGTCTTTGACCCAGGGAAATTTGGCGAGCCAAAGCTGGCCGTCGCGGTCGCGCACTGTGGCCTTGGGTCGCGCGCCGCCAAGCGAGGCGCCGGGGGCCAGCACTAGCGCGACGTCGCTCTTGCGTGCCTTACCCTTCTCGATTCGGTCGGTTGCCGACAGAAGGTTTTTGAGTTCGAGCACCGGCGGCACGGTGGCGCCGGTCTGGGTGAGGAAATCGCCGCCCTGGGCGTCCTTGAACCGAAGCGCGCCCATACGCGTCTGATCATCGACGCCCGCGAGAAAATCGGATGCGAGCAACGTCTTGGCCTGGGAGCCCGCGTCTTTGGCGCGATTGCGTTCGTGGTAGCGCATCAGCATCTGGCCCCATCGGTCGGGCGCCGCATCGCTGAAGCAATTGAATAGCCGGTCGGTAGCGTGAAACTGCCCGGGATGGAGCGTGAGTGGCGGGGCGAGTTCAAACCGCGCCGGGTGCTTCAGCCACTCGGCGCTGTATTGAAAGGTCGCTGTCTCTTTGCCTTGCTTGGCGCGCACCCAAAGCCGGCCCGCGTGAACGGGCTCGCGATTGAGATCGACGTAAACAAGAAGCTCACGTTCCATCGTCATCGGCGTACACGGATTCTCTGGCGCGGATTCGTTTCGGCAGCGCGTCTTCGGCGAGGCTCATGCCGAGCGGATCCGCACTGGCGTCGGCGAGCGCTCCCAGCCGATCGGTGAGCCCCAACACAAAAAGAAGCGTTGCATAAACGCCCATAGAGACGCTGGGATCACCCTGTTCGGCGCGCCGCAGCGTGCGCCGCGCGATCAGGGCGCGTTCGGCCATCAATTCTGTCGGGATGCCGCGCCTGCGGCGCGCAGCTGAGATGTCTGCCCCGAGCTTTTTGAGGGCGCGGCGAACAGGCAGAGGCAGGGCTTGGTTTGCGCCAGAGGTTTTCATCGTAAGGGGTCATAAAAAGCCCGTTAGGGCGATTTCTGGACCCTATATGGCGCATAAAGTTGATTATTGCAAGCGGGATCATATTAGTGGGTCATATAGGGCTCGTTATGAGCGATAATGGACCCTATATAGCCCATAAAGAGGTCATCTGGTGGATGGTCGCTCAAGGGGTGTATCGAAAGGCAGCGAGGGCTGGATATCGACCGGTATTTCGCCGGCTTTTCGATCGTTCGCCGGCGACGCCGCCGGCGGCACGAAGCGCGACGCCACTTCCGACGCGACCGCACGGGCGCCGGCGTCAGATGGGTGCGCATAGCGTTCGGTGGTGGAGGTCTTCGTATGCCCAAGCGCGCGCCCGACGTGATAGAGCGAGGCGCCGCCTTCGACCGCGAAGGTCGCGAAGCTGTGCCGCAGATCGTGCAGCCTCACGTCGGCAATGCCCGCCAGCACGCGCACCTTGTCCCAGGCGCGATTGACGCCGACGAGCGGCTGATCGCCAACGGAAGAAGGGAAGACGTGCTCGCCGCGCCGCTTCACCGCCTGCAGAATCTCTAGCGCCGGCATTGAGAGCGCGATGGTGCGTGAGCGGTTGAGCGCGCCCATCTTGGTGCGCACCGGCGGCAAGACGATGCGTGCGCGATCAAAGTCCACTTCGGACCAGCGTAGCGCCACGATTTCGTTGCGGCGGGCCCCCGTCAGCATGATGAGCCGGAAAATGTCGGCGAAGTCCTTGGTGATGACAGAGGCTGCTTGCGCCTCGGCGATCATGGCCCAAAGCCGGCTTGCTTCTTCCTCAGTCAAGGCGCGCTCGCGCATCTGATCGCGGTACTTCTGGATCTTGCCGCAGAGGTTCTGGTCGAGAATCTCGTGCCGGACGGCCCACGCGATCATTGTGGAAAGCGCCCGCATGGCGCGCGCTGCCGCCCCCGTACCGCCTTTGACGACGGCGTGCTGCTTGCCGGTCTTGGTTCTGACGGTGACTGAGGTCTTGCCTTGCGCGACCTGGGCTTGGAATTGCGAGAGGTCCGAGAGCGTAAGCTCACGGGCCACGCGCTTGCCGAGCAGGGGCTCGATGTGGCGCTTGTAATTGTACTGATCGACCTTCCATGAGCTTTCGCGCTTAAGCGGCTTGTCGATCCGGCCTTCGACGAAATAGCGCTCGAACAGCTCTTTGACGGTGCCGCTTTTGAGTTTGGTCTCGACCTTCGTGGCTTGGGGGTCTTCGCCGTGAGTGGCCTGATAGAGCGCTTCCTTGGCCTTGCTGCGGGCGGTGTCAGGCGTCCAGGGCGAGCCATGCTCGCCAATGGTCAGCCAGCGCTGGCGACCCTGGTAGCGATACTTGAGGCAATAGGATTTGCGCCCGGTCGGCGTGATCCGCAGCGCAAAGCCTCGGACGTCAGTATCCCAGACGCGCAACTCGCCTTCTTTGGGCGCTGCGGTCGCGTCAATCAGGCGAAGCGTGATACGAGCGCGGATGCCGTCCATTAGAGGACGCTCCGTGATTCAAACTCGCGGCCTCTTTTTGGTTTTCTACCAAGAGTTCGAATCCGATTTGCTACCATATCGCTACCACCAGAAAATAAGCGTCCGGAAAGCCGGGGCATGATTTTTCTGGGGTGGAGATGGGGCGCATACAACGCCCCGGTCAACGGCAGGAATTAGAAGGAAATGCCCGGAAATAAAGGGAAAATCGGCTCCGGGCGGGTTGCCAAGGTTGGGGTCGTGAGTTCGAATCTCATCGCCCGCTCCAGTCTTTTTCCAAATTCTGCGTGCGTCATGGCCGCTTAGGGGCGGCGCGTGCGCCGGCGCGCGGGTTCGGCTAGCGTGGGCGCAAGTCAGGGAGCGTTTCGATGCGTGCAGTGGTCTGGTTAACGGCGGTCTGTCTCGTAGCCGCGTGTTCGCGGGGGCCGGCGCCGCCTTCGGCGGAGGTGGCCGAGCAGCGGGCGCAGGCGGTGGCGGCGGCGGTCGAGGCGCAGAACGCAGCGTTCGCGGCCGCGCCGCCGGCAGCCGAGGCCGATCGCGCGACGGCGTATCAGTTCGAGTTCCCCGGGCTCTACACGCCGCGCGTGCCGCTGACAGCGTTCGCGGGCGAGGTGGTGCTGGTGGTGAACACCGCGTCCAAGTGCGGGTTCACGCCACAATACGAGGGGCTGCAGCAGATTTACAGCGAGTATCACGATCAGGGGTTCGAGATTCTCGGCGTGCCGGCGAACAATTTCGCCGGCCAGGAGCCGGGCACCACCGAAGAGATCCAGGAATTCTGCGAACTCAATTACGGCGTCACCTTCCCGATGGCGGCGCGCACCGATGTGATCGGCGACGCGCGCCATCCGTTCTATGCCTGGGCGGAGGCGCAGCTGGGCGAGAGCGCGGTGCCGCAGTGGAATTTCCATAAGCTCTTGATCGGCCGCGACGGCCGGCTCATCCGCGCGTTTCCCACACGCACGGAGCCCACTGCGCAAGAGGTGCGCGACGCGATCGCCGCGGCGCTGGCCGCACGCTAGGGGCGGCGTTGGCGCTCGGTCCGGACGAGCTGCGTTTGGCCCACGCCGCGATGGCGGCGATGGGCAAACGCGATTTCCAGGCCGCGAAGGCGCACGCGCAGGCGCTGCTGCTGCGCAATCCGGACGATCCCAACGCCAACCAGATCCTGGGCGTGATCGCGCTGGAAGCGGGCGATCCGGCGGCGGCGCGGCCGCATCTGGAGCGCGCCGCGCGCGCCGCGCCGAACCAGGCCGCCATCGTCAACACGTTGGGCGTCGCTTTGCGCAGGCTGGGCGAAACCGCCGCCGCACGCGCGGCGTTCGCCCGCGCCGGCGCGCTGGGCTTGATCGACGGCTGGCGCAATCTGGGCAATCTCGAAGAGCTCGAGCGCCATTACGACGCCAGCATCGCCGCCTACGAACGCGCGCTCGGGCTCGCCGCCAACGATGCGGCGTCTCACGGCGCGCTGGCGCTGGCCTACGAGCGCAAGCACGACCTCGCGCGCGCCAAACGCCACGCCGAGACCGCGCTGGCGGGCGATCCGCGCAATGAGAACGCGCGTCTGGCGCTGGCGCAGGTCAAGCTGCGCGAGAAGGACTTCGCCGCCATCGAAGACGTCGTGCGGCCGGTGACGCAGAGTTCGGCGCAGACCAATTGCGCTTTGGCGTGGGGCCTGATCGGCGAAGCGCGCGACCGGCTTGACGATCCGCGCGGCGCGTTCGCCGCCTTCACCGCCGCCAACCGCATCCTGCTCGCGCAACATAGCCATCTGCTGTCGGCGTCGCATTTGCTCTACCATCCCGACGGCGTGGAGCGTATGCGGCGGCTGGTGGAGAGCGCCGACGTCAGCGCATGGCGCGCGCCGCCAGCCGCACGCACGCCGGTGTTTCTGGTCGGCTTCCCGCGCTCGGGCACGACATTGCTGGATCAAGTGCTGTCCTCGCATAGCGGGATAGTCTGCATCGAGGAGCGCGAGCACTTCGCCAACGCGCTGGCCGGAATCATCACCGATCGCGCTAAGCTTGCGGCGGTCGGCGAACTGCCGGACGCGGCGATCGAGGCGGCGCGGGCCGATTATTGGGACCGGCTCGCCGCCGACGGCGTTGGAGGCGAAGGCCTGATCGTCGACAAGTTGCCGCTCAACATCGTGGTGCTGCCGCTGATCCGGCGCATCTTCCCGGACGCCAAGATCATCTTCGCGCTGCGCGATCCGCGCGACGTCATCCTGTCGTGCTACCAGCAGCGCTTCGGCATGAACGCGGCGATGGCGCAGTTCCTGCAGCTCGACACCGCCGCCGCCTATTACGACGCTATCATGCGCCTGATGGAGGCGTGCCGCGCCAAGCTCGAACTCGACCTGATCGACGTGCGCTACGAAGATGTGGTGGCGGACCTGGAGGGCGCGGCGCGACGGCTGTGCGCGTTCCTGGGCGTCGGCTACGAGTCGCAGATGCTGGCGTTCCGAGAGACCGCGCTCAAGCGCGCGATCGGCACGCCGAGCGCGCGCCAAGTGGTGCAGCCGCTCTATACACGCTCGGTCGAGCGCTGGCGGCGCTATGCGGAAGATTTGGCCCCGGCGCTGCCGGTGCTGGCGCCGTGGGCCGCGCGTTACCGGTATCCGGCGTGATCGCCGCTGGCGATCGCCAGCGCTTCGGCGATGCAGCCGTCGGCCTGGGCGATCTGATTTTCGGCGATGAACCGCAGCGCGTTGCGGATGAGATCGGCGCAGACAAGGTCGCGCCGCTGTTCGGCTTCGGTGATGGCCAGCGAACCCAGCTGCATCACTTTACGGCGGTCCTCGGCGGTCGACAGGTCCATCAGCTGCACGCGCATGCGGCGCAGCACCGCGCCCAGCGGCGGCGGGTCCGCCGCGTCGTTCAGCTGGCGGCGATCGCCCCAACGCTTGCCAGCGTCGCGGCGGCGCCTGTCCGGCCCGAAATAGAATTCATTGTCGACCCACTTGGGCATGGGACCGGTGTAGCGCGATAAGGCTAACGGAAAATTAGCACGTCGCCCCGAACCGCCGGCGAATTCAGCCGCGCTTTCGCATCAACCCTTCCTGCGCGGCCGAGGCGACCAGCACCCCATCCTCGCGATAGATGGCGCCGCGATTGAAGCCGCGCGCGCCCGACGCGGAGGGGCTGTCCTGCACGTAGAGGTGCCAGCGCGAGAAATTGGTCGGGCGGTGGAACCACAAGATGTGATCGAGGCTCGCGGTCTGCACGCCGGACTGCCAGCTCACGCCGTGCGGGCGCATCGCGGTGCCGAGCAGCGAATAGTCCGACGCGTAGGCCAGCAGGCATTGATTGAGCCCGATGTCATCGCCCGCATCGGCGCGCGCGCGCAGCCAGACCTGCTGACGCGGCGGTTTGACCACCGGATTGCTGACGTCGACGGGATCGATGGCCCGCATCTCAATCGGGGCGTTGCGCAGCCAGCGGGTGGTCTCTTCCGGCTGACTCGCGATCCACGCTTCGACGAACTTGCCGACGGTTTCATGAGGAACCGTCTCCGGCATGTCGCTCTGGTGTTCATAGCCGTCTTCCATGACCTGAAACGAGCAGGCCATGTTGAAGATTTGCTCGCCGTTCTGGATGGCGATCACGCGCCGCGTCGCGAAACTCTTGCCGTCGCGTGAACGTTCGACCTGATAGAGCACCGGAACCCTCGGATCGCCAGGACGGATGAAATAGCTCTGCAGCGAGTGGCAGATCTTAGCGTCGACGGTGCGATAGGCGGCGCTCAAGGCCTGGGCGACGACCTGGCCGCCGAAGATGCGCTGGCGCTCCTCCGGCGGCGACACGCCGCGAAAGAGGTTGGTCTCGATCGGTTCGAGACTGAGGATTTGCAGCAATTCGTCCATCGGCGACATGCGGATAGGGCCTCGATCCATAAGCCATGCCGGAGTATTGCCCCGCGCCGCGCCGCACAAGCGCGCGCGCGGGCGTCTGCGCTGCGTTTGTGGCGGTTGCGGCTAGGGAAGGAGCGCGCCGTCGGCGCCGCACCAGGGTTCGCGCCGGCCGCGCCAGGGGCGGGCGAAGCCGCGCGCGATCAGCGTTTCGCCGAAATCGCGGCCGTCGATGCGGACCAGCGCGATCGACCGGCGGTAGCGGTCGACGCGTCCGCTGGGGCGGATTTCGAACGCGCCGGCGTTGTTCACGAGGCTGCGCGCCGCTTCCGTGGCGCGGGCGCCGAGCGCGCGTTCGGCGGCGCAGCGGGCGCGCGGGCCGGTCTCGGGCGTGTCGATGTTCTGGATGCGGTAGACCGTGCCGGTGGCGAGGTCTTCGAGCGTATCGCCGTCGATGACGCGGATGCGGCGCGGCTCGGCGCGCGCGCCGCGTCCGCCTTGTTCTTCACCGAATTGAGCGGTCTGGCTGCGCGCCGGGGATATCGGCGCGACGGCGGCGAATACGAGCGCGGCGGCGCCGAGCATGATTGCGAACACGCCGATCGCGATTTGCTTGCGGATGACCATGCCCGCCACGGGGCGCGCAATGTCTTAGCAAATCGTAAAGACCAGCCCGGCTGGGCCTCAGGCGCTCTTGGCGGCGGCTTCCGCCACGTGACTGAAGCGCTGCTCGATCAGCGCCACCGTGTCGGCTACTTGCTCCAGCGCGCGCACGCTGCGCTGTTCGACGCCGAGGATGCGGTCGTCGAGACGCTGGCGCAGCTTCTCGAACTCGCCCGCGAGATCGCGCTGCTCCAAGGCTTCGAATCGCGCATCGACGGCCTCGGCGAAGGCGGCGAAGTCGCCAGCCGGCGCCGGCCCGCTCTCGAGTGCGGCGAGGCGGCGGTCGTTTTCGCCGATGAAGTGGGCGATGTCGGCGCGCAATTGCTCGAACACGTCGGCCTGGCGGCGCTCCATGTCGGCGATGCGCCGCTCCATGCTTTGCACCTCCTCGGCGGCGTTCGCCGCCGCGGCCGGCGTTTCGCCGGTGCTGAATTGTTCGAGCCGCAGGTCCGCGACCGCCAATTCCAGCTTGTGCAGGCGCTCTTCCGACTGCGTCGTTGCGTCGGCGTTCTGGGCGGTGAGGCGGCCCAGCATGCGAGCGACGCCATGCACGCGGTCGGCGGCTTCGCCGGCCTGTGCTTCCGATGCGGCAAGCCGCGCGCGCAGATCGTCGATGCGCTGGAACAGGCTGTCGTCGATGCGCTGCGCTTCC
Organism: Hyphomonadaceae bacterium; assembly: GCA_050182055.1. Lineage (GTDB taxonomy): Bacteria > Pseudomonadota > Alphaproteobacteria > Caulobacterales > Aquidulcibacteraceae > Vitreimonas. The sequence continues at coordinate 70,214 of JBFXCP010000003.1, read as the reverse complement.
AATTGCTCGGCGAGCGTTTCGACGCGGCGCGCAAGCCCGATCACGGCTTGCTTGGTTTCGCCGCGCTCGCCGGCGACGGCTTCCAGCGTCGCCACGCGCGCGGCGATTTCGTTGGCGTACGCGGCCTGCTGCGCTTGCACGGCCACCGTTTCGCCGAGCGCCGTTTCGGCGCCGGCCAGCCGCGCCGCCAGATCGTGCGCGGCGCTTTGCTGCTCGGCGATGGCGGCTGAATGCGCGGCGAGCAGTTGTTCGATCTCGCTGCGGTCAGCGGCGCTTTCGAGCCGGGCGAGGCGCTCTTGGACCGAGCCCACCGCTTCCGCCGCGGCGATCAAGTCCTGTGCGCCCAGCGCCTTGTCGAGCAGCTTCAGCCGCGCCATGGCGCCGATGTGCTGCTCACGGATGTCCGCGATCTGCGCCGCCAGAATGTCGCGGGCGGCGGTGGTGGCTTCCTCCGCGTTGTAGGCGGCGATGGCCAAGTCGCCATTGAGCTTTTCCAGCGCGGCGAGGGTGCAGGCTTCGACCCGTTCGATCTCGGCGGCGAACAGCTGGCGCGTCTGCGCGGCGTCGCCTTCCGCGCCGGAGAGGCGCGCGGCGACGGCGTCGAACCGCGCGTCCCAGTCGCTCTGCGCCTGCTGCAGGTGGCGGCGCGCGCTCTCGCGCAGCTCACTCAGATCGTTGATCGTGGAGCTGACCGCGGCGTCGACCACTTTAAGCCGCGACAGGCCGCCGGTTTGCCGGTCGCGCAGCTCGGCGAGTTCGGCTGAAAGGTCGGCGTGGACGCTATCGAGCGCCGTGCGGGCGTCGTCGCGGGTGCGCGCGAGGTCGGCCGCCAGCGCCGCGCCGGCCTGGCGCAACGTCTCGGCGGTTTCTTCCAGCGCCGTCTGTGCGCCGTCCTCGACGTCGGCGATCTGGGCGCGGAGCTGGTCGGCGGTGCGCGCCGTGTAGCGCTCGTTTTCGGTGACCCGTTCGGCCAGCGAGGCCATGCGGTCGGCGGCGTCGGCGAAGGCCGCCTGCATGCGCGCGCGGGTGTCGGCGGCGCTTTCGGTCAGGCTGTCTTCGAGCGCGACCCGCATGTCGCGCAGTTCGGCGATCAGGTGAGCGACGGCGGCGTCGGCCTGAGCCGCGGCGGCGTCGGCGGCGGCGCGCACTTCTTCGAGGCCGGTCTCCAGGCGGGCGGCGGACTCGCGGGCGAATGCGCCGAAATCTTCAGCGACCGCGTACTTCAAGGTTTCGTGCGCCTGGCCAAGCACGCTGATGGCGGCGTCGGCGCTGCGGGCGATGTCCTCGACGTTGTTGAGCCGGTGCTCGAGCCCCATCGAGCGGGTCTCGGCCTCGCCGCGCGCGGCCTCGAGGCCCTCGTTGAGCGCCTCGATCCCGTCTTCAGCGTCGCCCAGGCGCTTGCGGATGGCGGTGAGATTGGCGCCGACCTCGTGCATGGCGCTGGTGACGCCGTCTGCGGTCTCGGCGGCGAAGGTCTCGGCGTCGTCGAGCCGGGAGGCGAGGCCGAACACGGAACTATCCAGCTCGCGGACGGCGCTGTCGAGGCCGCCGACGGAGAGGCTCAGGCGCCGCTCGATCGCCTCAAGTCTATGACGGACGGCGAAATTTTCTTGCGGGCGCGCGGCGGACGGCGCCTCCGCGTAGGCGTCCGGCTCGGCTGGCGGCTCTTGGCCCATCTGCTCGACCACCGCGCCTTGCAGCACGACGTCGGTGAGGTAGTCGGCGAGGCTCATGCCCCGGCGCTCCGCCTCCACGACCGCTTTCTGGCGGGTTTCAGGGTCGACGCCCCGCAGAACCCAGGAATTGTCACTCATGTCAGCCTCTCCGGCGCCCCTCTCTGAAATGAGGCATCGTGCTTAAGGCCACGTAAAATAGAGGGTTTTGCTTTCGTTAACGGTGCGGTGGCGGTCGCGGCGGCCCACGAACGGCGCGCGCGCGTCCGTCGAAACAATTTTCCGATTTCGGCGCCGCGCCGCCTGCAAATCATGTCATCTTCGGAATCGCGTTTGGGCGGATCGGGCGCGGGGCGCGCTGTAGCTCACCTTACGAGCGCCAGATTCGCATGGCTTTTTGTTAAGCGTCCAGGAACCGGCGTTCCTATGTAAAGTTTGCCGGGACGCGACGGAGGCACGATGTCTGAGGATATCTTTCGCAGTTACGCCCGCAGCTTCGAACAGCGGCGCGAAGCGGAAATGTCGCTGCAGGACTTCTTGAGCCTCTGCCGCGACGACCCGATGGCGTATGCGAGCGCGCACGAGCGCATCCTCGCTGCGATCGGCGAGCCGCGCATGGTGGATACGTCGAAGGACGCGCGGCTTGGCCGCGTGTTCATGAACCGCACCATCCGCGTCTATCCCGCGTTCGCCGAGTTCTACGGCATGGAAGAAACGATCGAGCGCATCGTCGCCTTCTTCCGCCACGCCGCGCAGGGCTTGGAAGAGCGCAAACAGATTCTCTACCTGCTGGGCCCGGTCGGCGGCGGCAAATCTTCGCTGGCCGAGCGGCTGAAGGCGCTGATGGAAGACCAGCCGATCTATGTGCTGAAAGCGGGCGATGAAATCTCGCCGGTGTTCGAGCATCCGCTCGGCCTGTTCGATCCCGAAACCTGGGGCCAGCGTCTCGAAGACGAGTACGGCATTCCGCTGCGGCGCTTGTCGGGCCTGATGAGCCCATGGTGCGTGAAGCGGCTGGACGAATTCGGCGGCGACATCACGAAATTCCGCGTCGCCAAGATGAACCCGTCGCGTCTGCGCCAGATCGGCATCGCCAAGACCGAGCCGGGCGACGACAACAACCAGGACGTCTCCTCGCTGGTCGGCAAGGTCGACATCCGCAAGCTCGAAATGCACGCACAGAACGATCCCGATGCGTATTCCTATTCGGGCGGCTTGAACCGCGCCAACCAGGGCATGCTCGAATTCGTCGAGATGTTCAAAGCGCCGATCAAGATGTTGCACCCGCTGCTGACGGCGACGCAGGAAGGCAATTACGTCGGCACGGAAAACATAGGCGCCATCCCGTTCCAAGGGATCATCATGGCGCACTCGAACGAGGCCGAGTGGCAGTCGTTCAAGAACAACAAGAACAACGAAGCCTTCATCGACCGCATCTACGTCATCAAGGTCCCGTACTGCCTGCGCGTGCAAGAAGAGCAGCGCATCTACGAAAAGCTGATCCGCGGCTCCGAGCTCGCCGAAGCGCCGTGCGCGCCGGGCACGCTCGAAATGCTTGCGCGCTTCTCGGTGCTGTCGCGCCTCAAGGAGCACGAGAACTCCAACGTCTTCGCCAAGATGCGCGTCTATAACGGCGAGAGCCTGAAGGAGGTCGATCCCAAGGCGCGCACGATGCAGGAATACAAGGACGCCGCTGGCGTCGACGAAGGCATGGACGGCATCTCCACGCGTTTTGCCTTCAAGGTGCTGGCCGCGACCTTCAATCACGACACGCAGGAGGTCGCCGCCGATCCGGTGCACCTGATGTACGTGCTCGAGCAGCAGGTGCGGCGCGAACAATATCCGGCGGAAACCGAAGGCCGCTTGCTGGAGTTCATCAAGGCCGAGCTGGCGCCGCGCTACGCCGAGTTCATCGGCAACGAGATTCAGAAGGCGTATCTCGAATCCTATCACGATTTCGGCCAGAACCTGTTCGACCGCTATGTCGACTATGCCGACGCCTGGATCGAGGACATCGACTACAAGGATCCCGACACCGGCCAATTGCTCAACCGCGAACTCCTGAACCAGGAGCTCTCGAAGATCGAGAAGCCGGCCGGCATCGCCAATCCGAAGGACTTCCGCAACGAGGTGGTGAAATTCACGCTGCGCGCCCGCGCCGGGCACGGCGGCAAGAACCCGTCGTGGACGTCGTACGAGAAAATCCGCGAAGTGATCGAGCGGCGCATGTTCAGCCAGGTGGAAGATCTGCTGCCCGTAATCTCGTTCGGCTCGAAGAAGGACGGCGAGAGCGAGAAGAAGCACGAGGAGTTCGTGCTGCGTATGGTCGAGCGCGGCTACACCGAGCGGCAGGTCCGCCGGCTGGTCGAGTGGTACATGCGCGTCAAGCAAGCTGGGTAAGGCGGTCCATGAACATCATCGACCGCCGGCTGAACCCTGGCGGCAAGAGCTTCGCCAACCGCCAGCGCTTTCTGCGCCGCGCGCGCGCGCAAGTGCGCAAAGCCGTGCGCGAAGCCTCGTCCAGCCGTTCGATCAAGGACGCAGGCAAAGGCGGCGAAGTGTCGATCCCGGCGGGCGGCGTGCATGAGCCGCATCTTCGCCGCTCAAGCCAAGGCGGCACCCGCGATTACGTGCTGCCTGGCAACAAGAAGTATATCGAAGGCGACACCATCGCGCGGCCGGAGCAGGGCGGCGGCCAGGGCTCGCGCGCCAGCGACAGCGGCGAGGGCGAGGATGAATTCCGCTTCGCGCTGACCGACGAGGAGTATCTCGATCTTTATCTCGAAGACCTGGAATTGCCCGATCTCGCCAAGCGTCAGGTCGCGGGCGCGACGTCGGTGCTGTGGCGTCAGGCGGGCTATTCAACGTCGGGTCCGCCGTCACGGATCTCGGTGCCGCGCACGCTGCGCCACTCCATGTCGCGCCGCATCGCGCTGAAGCGCCCCAAGCAGGACGAGATCAACGCACTGCGCGCCGAGATCGAAAAGCTGGAGCGCGAAGGCGGCCATTTCGACGAGCTGGTGAAACTGCGCGCCGAGCTCGAGCACCGGCTGACGCGCTCGAAGCGGATTCCGTACATCGATCCGGTCGACGTGCGCTATCGCCGGCTAGAGACGACGCCGAAGCCGATCGCCAAGGCGGTGATGTTCTGCCTGATGGACGTCTCCGGCTCGATGAACGAGCACATGAAGGATCTGGCGAAGCGCTTCTATTCGCTGCTCTACCTCTTCCTCAATCGCCGCTACGAGCACGTTGACGTCGTCTTCATCCGCCACACCCACGAGGCGCAGGAAGTGGACGAGCAGACGTTCTTCTATTCGCGCGAAACCGGCGGCACGGTGGTCTCGACGGCTTTGTTCAAGATGGCTGACATCGTCCGCGACCGTTATCCGGTCGACCAATGGAATATCTACGCCGCACAGGCCTCGGACGGCGACAACACGTCGAGCGATAACGCCGTGGTGCTGGCGCAGCTGCGCGATGTGATCCTGCCGATCTGCCAGTACTACGCCTATGTCGAAGTCGGCATGGACGATGAAGAGGAGCCGGGTTCAGGCGAACCGTCGACCAATCTCTGGCGCGCCTATCGCCGCGTGGCGCCGGACGCGCCGTTCGCGATGCGTAAGGTCCGCCATCGCCGCGATATCTATCCAGTGTTCCGCGAATTGTTCGCGCGCCGCCCCGAAGGCGCCGCGGCGGAGGGCGCGTGATGACGGTGACCGCGCCGGCCTCGAAGCTGCTCTACCAAGGTCCTGACTGGGACTTCGAGCTGATCAAGCGCGTGCATGATGCGTGCGGCGAAATCGGCATCAAGGAGATGGGGCTCGATCCGTATCCCAATCAGATCGAGGTCATCACCACCGAGCAGATGCTGGATGCATATGCGTCCACAGGCATGCCGCTCTTCTACCGGCACTGGTCGTTCGGCAAGGAATTCGCGCGCAACGAAGCGCTCTACCGCAAGGGCTATCAGGGCCTCGCGTACGAGATCGTCATCAACTCGAACCCGTGCCTCGTCTACATCATGGAGGAAAACTCCGCGACGATGCAGACCCTGGTGATCGCGCACGCCGGCTATGGGCACAGCCACTTTTTCAAGAACAATTACGTCTTCAAGCAATGGACCGACGCCGACGGCATTCTCGATTACCTGGAGTTCGCGCGCGGCCTGATCGCCAAGTACGAGGACCGCTACGGCCAAGAAGAAGTGGAGCGCGTGCTCGACGCGGCGCACGCGCTGCAAAGCCACGGCATTCATCGCTTCCCGCGCAAGCGCATGCCGGACTTGCGCTCGGAGGAGAAGCGCGAGGAAGAACGCCGCCGTCATGGCGAGCAATTGTTCAACGACCTCTGGCGCACGGTGCCGCAAGGCAAGCGCAAGCCCGGGGCGGACGACGACGCGCGCCGCAAGGCGGTGCTCGGGTTGCCGGAAGAGAATCTGCTCTACTTCCTGGAGAAGACCGCGCCGCGTCTGCGCCCGTGGCAGCGCGAAATCCTGCGCATCGTGCGGCTGATCAACCAGTACTTCTATCCGCAGCGGCAAACCAAGGTGATGAACGAGGGTTGCGCCACCTACGTGCACCATCGCATCATGAACCGGCTGCATGAGAACGGGCAGATCGACGACGGTTCGTTCCTGGAATTCATCCATTCGCACACGGGCGTCGTGCTGCAGCCCGGCTTCGACGATCGCCGCTATGGCGGCATCAATCCGTATGCGCTGGGCTTCGCCATGTGCTGCGACATCGAACGCGTCTGCACCAATCCCACCGACGAGGACCGCGAGTGGATGGGCGATATCGCCGGCAACGGCGACGCCTACGGCACGCTGCGCGACATCTGGGCCAATTACCGCGACGAGAGCTTCATCTCGCAATATCTCTCGCCGCGCATGATCCGCGAGTTCGGACTTTTCCGCGTCGTCGACGACGAGGAGGCCGACGAGATGGAGGTGGCGGCGATCCACGACGAACGCGGCTATCGCAAGATCCGCCGCGCGCTGTCGCGCCACTACGACATCGCCTACCGCGATCCCGACATCCAGATCGTCGATGTCGACCTCGCCGGCGACCGCAAGCTTATCCTCCAGCATCGCGTGCTCGACAGCATCACGCTCGAAGCGGGCGACGCAGAAAGGGTGCTGCAGCACGTCGCTGACCTCTGGGGCTACGACGTCAAGCTCGTTGAGCAGGACGATAGCGGCAACGTGAAGGGCGAGCACGCGGCCTCTCCACGGCGCGCGTTCGCATAACGACGCGATGGCGGACTTTAGCGGCAGCAAGATTGCGCTCTTCCACGACGGATGTGTGCTGACGTATCTACGGGACGACCACGCGCACATTCCGTTTCCGGCGCATTGGGATCTGCCGGGCGGCGGCCGCGAGAATGCGGAAAGCGCGGATGAGTGTGCACTGCGCGAATTGCTGGAAGAGTTCGGCCTCACGCTCGACCCGTCGCGCATCGTTTGGCGACGCGCGTATCCGAGCTGGTCCAACCCCGGCACAGTCGCCTACTTCATGGCCGCGCATATCGGCCCGGACGAAATCGCGCGGATCGTGTTTGGTGACGAGGGTCAGCGCTGGGAGATGATGCCGATCCGCACGTACCTCACGCACGAAAGGTGCGTCCCGCACTTGCGAGATCGGCTGCGCGACGCCGTTGACGCTACGAACGCGATTGCGCTGCCGGTGGAAGAGGGTCTTTGATGGCGGCTCCGGTTTGGAGCGAGCCTCATGCACGACTTGGTGATCCGTGGTGGAATTGTTGTCGATGGCTCAGGCGCGCCACGCTTCGCAGCGGATGTCGCCGTCGATGGCGGTCTGATCACGGCCGTCGGTCCGAATCTCCCGCCTGGGCGCGAGGAGATCGACGCGACCGGCAAGATCGTCGCGCCCGGCTGGGTCGACATTCACACCCACTACGATGGCCAGGCGACCTGGGATCAGGAAATGGCGCCCTCGTCGTGGCACGGCGTCACCACGGTGGTGATGGGCAATTGCGGCGTCGGCTTCGCGCCGGCGAAACCCGACAAGCACGACTGGCTCATCGGTCTGATGGAAGGCGTCGAAGACATCCCCGGCACGGCGCTCGCCGAAGGCATGACCTGGAACTGGGAGACGTTCCCCGAATATCTCGACGAACTCGAGCGCCTGCCGCGCACGGTCGATGTCGGCACACACGTGCCGCACGGGGCGGTGCGCGCCTACGTGATGGGTGAGCGCGGCGCCCGCAACGAAGCGCCGACCGAGACCGACATCGCGCAAATGTCGAAAGTCGTGGAGGAGGGCCTGCGCGCGGGCGCGCTCGGCTTTTCCACCTCGCGCACGATCCTGCACAAGTCCGTCGACCGCGAACTCGTGCCTGGCACGACGGCCACGAAAGAGGAGCTGATCGGCATCGGCCGCGCCATGGGCCGCGCCGGTTACGGCGTGTTCGAGATGGCGTCGGACCTGAAGCGCGAGTGGAACGAGTTCGCATGGATGGGCGATCTCTCGCGCGAAACCGGCTTGCCGGTGACGTTTGCGGCGCTGCAATCGATCGCCAAGGAGCTGCCCCTGCCGGAGCAGATTAGCGAGATGCGCGCGCAAAACGCAAAGGGCGCCAACATCGTCGCGCAGATCGCCTTGCGCGGCAACGGCATCGTCATGGCGTGGCAAGGCACGGTGCATCCGTTCCGCTTCCGCCCGGCCTGGCTCGAGATTATCGACAAAACGTGGCCCGAACAGCTCGCGCATCTCAAGGACTCCGCGTTCAAGCGGCGCATGATCGAGGAAGACAATGTTTTCCCCGAAAGCGACATCATCGGCCTTCTGATGATCGTCGCCGGCGGCTGGTCGGTGCAGTACGAGATGGGGCCGGATTTCAATTATGAGCCCACCGCGCAGGAAACCATCGCTGCGCGCGCTGCGGCGGCGGGCGTTTCACCGGCAGAATACGCCTACGATCTGCTGATGCAGAACGAGGGGACGGGCTTCATATACTTCCCGATCCTCAATTACGCCGACGGCAACCTGAATTTCCTCGAAGAGCCGCAGATGTCGGACGATTGCGTGAATTCGCTCTCCGACGGCGGCGCCCATTGCGGCACGATCTGCGACGCGGCCTCGCCCACCTTCATGCTGCAGCACTGGGTGCGCGACCGCGCCGGCAAACGCATCGCCTTGGAGCACGCGGTGAAGCGCCAGGCGCGCGATACGGCGGTGCTCTACGGCTTGAGCGATCGCGGCCTGATCGCGCCCGGTTTCCTCGCCGACCTAAATGTGATCGATCTCGACAAGATCAAACTCGGCAAGCCATGGCTGGCGTTCGATCTGCCCGCAGGCGGCAAACGGCTGCTGCAGAAGGCCGAAGGCTACGATGCGACGATCAAGTCGGGCCAGATCACGTTCCGCAACGGCGCGTATCTCGGCGTCCATCCCGGCAAACTCATCCGCGGCCCCCAAGCCGCGCCGATGACGCTGGCGGCGGAGTAGGGCTCAGGCTGTTTGGCGATCGCTGCGCTTGCTATGCGGTCCACGGGTCGATCACGGTCACACCCAGTGCTGCGAAATCGCGGACGTTGCGGGTCGCCACTGTCGCGCCCCTGGAGGCGGCGCAGGCGGCGATTATCGCATCGATCGGATCGACCATGACGCCGTTCGATTCCGCTGTCGCCCTCCAGCGGCCCGCTTGCTCCGCGATATCGGCGTCGATTTCGACAATGCGGCCCGCATACTCGGAGCGGATGGAGGCCACCCATGCGGTGAGCCGGACCCGAAGCGCGGAGTCTCTCACCCGTTCGGCGCCATAGGCGATTTCGTGCAGAACGAGCGCGGACACGATGGCGTCGGGCTGCGCTTGAACGAACGCCACGACGCGTTTTTCCGGCCTAGGCCTGACGAGTTCCGAAATCACATTCGTGTCGAGCAGAACCCGACTCACGATTCGTCGGCGAACGGATCGCCCCGCTTCGATTTGCGCGAGGGCAAGATGAGGTCCTCTCCGCGCGGCGCCGTCTCAACCAGCCACTTGCCCAAGTGCGTTTGCGGTTCGCGCTCCCGCCAATCCTTCTCGGAAACGACAATGCAGGCGTCGTTCACGCCGATGCGCTGCGGCTCGCCGGCGCGCGCCCTGCGCAGGATTTCCGAAAGCTGCGCTTTGGCGTCCTGGACGGTCCAATTCTTGGTCATTTGGACTATATGGACTAGACTAGTCCTGTCGTCAAGCGTTCGCGCTGTTTTTCGAACCCAGGGCTGCCAGCGCATCGTTTGCTCCTGGGTTCCGGCCCGCGTGTCCCGCGCGACCGGAATGACGGATGCTGCAACGGTCTCGCTCAAACCCCCAACCTCTCCAGCCCATCCGCGATCGCCGGGTCGACCTGCACGTCGCGCGCGGAGAGGGGCCGCGTCAGGCGTAGCGTTTCCATGCTGCGGGAGCGCGAGAGCGCGACGTAGGCCTGGCCCGGCGCGAAGGCGCCGCGGCCGAGATCGATCTCGACGCTGTCGAGCGTCATGCCTTGCGCTTTATGGATCGTCAGCGCCCACGCCGGCGCCAGCGGGAATTGTACGTACTTGAATTCCTCTTTGACCTCCATGCGGTTTTCCTTGGCGTTCCAGGTCCAGCGCGCTTGCGGCCAGGTCGCGCGTTCGACCTCCACGTCGTCGCCGGAATCGAGCGACACGGCGATGAGCGTTTCGTCCAGCTCGCGCACGGTGCCGAGCGACCCGTTCACCCAGCGGCCCTCGGGATCGTTCTGCGTGAAGATCACTCGCGCGCCGCGCTTCAGCACCAATTCCATCGGCGCGGGGAAGCGGTCGCTCTGCGCCTTCGGCGCTTCGCCCTCGAAGCCGCCGGTGTAGCGCGCCGCCGTGCCGGTGAGCGCGGCGAGCCCTTGCGAATTGTAGCGGTCCGCCACCGCGTTGGTGGCGCAGAGCAGCACCGGCCGCTTCGGCAGCGCGCGATCCAGGCACACCGTATTGAGGATCGTCACTGCGTCCTCGATGCCGCGCCGCTCGCGGATGGCCGAAAGCAGCGCGATGAAATCGCGATCGGTTTGGCGGTGCACTTCGGTGAGTTCGACCGCCGTCAGCGGCGCGTCGCGCAGCACGTGGGCGGAGAAGGCGTAGGGGCTGGCATAGCCCGCGTCCTCCAACAAGCCGCCTTCGTCGCCGCGCACCACCGGCGGCAATTGGTAGAAGTCGCCCACCAGCAGCATCTGCACGCCGCCGAACGGGCGCGAGGATTTGCGCGCGATCTGCAAATGCGTGTTCATCGCGTCGAGCACATCGGCACGCAGCATCGACACCTCGTCGACGATCAGCCGGCGCAGTGCGCGCGCATTGCGGGTGAAGAACCAGTTCGGCTTCTCGGCGTTGCCGATCAGCGGCCGCGGTGGAAAGCCAAAAAATGAGTGCACCGTCTGGCCGCCGATGTTCATCGCCGCGAGGCCGGTTGGCGCGAGCACCGCTTGCGGAAAATCCGGATCGGCTTCGACCAGCGAGCGGATGAAGTGGCTCTTGCCGGTGCCGGCGCGGCCAACAACCAGCACAACCGGCGTACGTTCGTCGAGCGCTGCGCGCGCTTCAGCGATAGCGGGATCGGGCGCGGCGGTTTGCGGGATCGACATGCCCGCGCATATATCGAATGCTTCGGCGGCTTGGGGAAGCGCCGCAGGGAGGATGAGATGAAAAAGCTCGGGCTCGCGGGCCTTGCCGCGCTCTTGCTGGCGGCGTGTGCGACCGAGGCGGCGCCCGATCGCGCCGCGCTGGCGGCGGACGGCAGGGAGATTGCCGAAGCGCAATGCGCGTCGTGCCACGCCGTCGGCACGTATGGCGAGAGCCCGAACGCGGCCGCACCGGCGTTCCGCACGGTGTTGTCGCGCTATAACGAAGCGGTGCTGCGGGAAGAGCTGGTCGCCGGCATCCGCGTGACGCACCCAATGCCGGAATTTCAGTTCAATCCGCAGGCGGTCGATGCGCTGATCGCGTATCTCGAATCGATTCAGGAGCCCGGCAGCTAGGCCCGGCTCAGATTCGCCAGTCTGCGCCGGCGCTGGCCGCTGCGGGGAGCGTGCAGTCAAGCGTCAGCGCCGATCGCTCCAGCGGGAGGCTCGGGAGTTCGATCGCCATCAGCGCGCCGAACGGCGCGTTCGCGCCGGTGAGGCTTGCAGGCGCGCCCGTCGCGGCGCGCGCGGCGGCGAAGCGCTGCCACGAAATCGCCGGCCGCAGCGGCGCGATCGCCGGCGTTTCCGTCAGCGCGCTGACGGCGGCGCTGGCAAGGCCCGCAAATTCCTCGGCGCCGACCATCTGCGGCACGCGGCCCGTGATGCGCAGGCGCATCGACAATTCGTAAGTGAGGCCGGACGCCTCGATCACGCGCATGCGCACGCCGTGCACCGTGTTCGGCTCGGCCGTTAAGAGCACGTCGTCCGCCAGCGTGATGACGCCCATCTCGCGGTCGATGGCGAAGCGCCCGCCCGCGCTGTCGATCAGGTAGAAGCCGGGCGCCGTCGACTCAGGTTCGGCGGCGGTCGGCGCGCAGAACGCCAACGCACGATCGAGCGCGGCGGCGGACGGCGCGCGCGCGGGATCGACGTCGATCGCGTCGAAGGATTGTGAAAACGGGTCAAGCGGCGTGCTCATGGTCACGCCATCTTGCCCGCTTATGCCTAATGCCGCGTGAAACGTGCGTTTGCGTTGTGTTTACGCCTTAGGCCTGCTCGCCCCAGCCATAGGCGCCTTTCACTTCGAGGAATTCCTCGACGCCGAACGCGCCGCCTTCGCGGCCGATGCCCGACTGCTTGTAGCCGCCGAAGGGCGAACCGAGCCCGCCTTGTGCGCCGTTGATATGCACCATGCCCGCGCGCAATTTGCGCGCAACGCGGCGCACGCGCTCCTGCGAGCTGCCTTGCACGTAGGCGGCGAGGCCGTAGGGCGTGTCATTGGCGATGCGCACGGCTTCTTCTTCGGTTTCGTACGGAATGATGCAGAGCACCGGCCCGAAGATTTCCTCGCGCGCGATGGTCATGTTGTTGTGCACGTCGGCGAACACGGTGGGCTTCACGTAATAGCCGCGGTTGAAGCCGTCCGGCCGGCCGACGCCGCCGGCGGCGAGACGCGCGCCTTCGTCGATGCCCTTCTGGATGAGCCCTTGCACTTTCTGGAATTGGTTGGCGTTGGCCAGCGGGCCGATCGCGCCCGGCTCGGCCTGATCGGGCGCCTGCACCTTGATGCTCTTGGCGGTTTGCGCCGCGATCTGCACCACCTCGTCGTACTTCGCTTTCGGCGCCAGCATGCGCGAGGGGGCGTTGCAGCTTTGGCCGGTGTTGTTGGCCATGTGCAGCATGCCGCGCGCGACGGCCGTGGGGAGATCGGCGTCGTCGAGGATGATGTTCGGGCTCTTGCCGCCCAGTTCGAGTGCGACCTTCTTGATGCCGAGGGCGGCGTTCTGCATCACCGACGTACCGGCGCGGGTAGACCCGGTAAAGCTCAGCATGTCGACGTCCGGATGCGCCGAGAGCGCCGCGCCGACGCCTGGGCCGTCGCCGTTGACGAGGTTGAACACGCCGGGCGGCACGCCGGCCTCGTCCATGATTTCCGCGAACAGGATCGCGTTCAGCGGGGCAAGCTCCGACGGTTTCAGCACCATGGTGCAGCCGGCGGCGAGGGCAGGGCCGACCTTGGCGCCGATCTGGTTCATCGGCCAATTCCATGGCGTGATCATGCCGATGACGCCGATCGGCTCTTTCAGGATGCGCCGGCCTTTGCCGTAATCGTAGTCGAACGCGAACGTGTCGAGCTGCTTGCGCGCGTCGATCAGATAGCCGAGGCCCGCAGGCGCCTGCTGTTGCGTCGCGACCGGCATCGGCGCGCCCATTTCCATCGAAATGGTCTCTGCCATCTCACCCATGCGGCGCTGATAGATGGCGATGATCTTGTCGAGGATCGCCTTGCGCTCGTCGACGCTCGTCAGCGACCAGGTCTCGAACGCGCGCTTGGCGGCGGCCACGGCCTTGTTCACGTCTTCGGCGGAACCGAGCGAAATTCGCCCGCACGGCTCTTCGTTGGCCGGGTTGATCACGTCATGCGTGCGCGGCTTCGCCGGCGCGACCCACTTGCCGTCGATGTAGAAGTTCAGTTGCTCGCGCATGGGAGGGCTCCAGGTGTCAGGTGTCGGGCGTCAGGTATCAGATATAAGGCTGGGGCGCGAGTTCGCGTCACGGGAGCCGACACCTGACACCTGACACCCGACCCTTGCGGAGCTATGGCCGGATCAAGGCCCGGGCATTGAAACCCCGCCAAGCAGGCCTCGTCGAAACCCTGCTTCCGCACCTGGCCGTGCCGGAAGCGGGCGCGATCGATGTGGAGGCGCTGTTCGGCGGCGTAGAACCGGCGCCCCCTTGCGGGGCGGGGGCAGGGGGTGGGGGGCGTTCCGACGCGCCAATGCCAGCAGGCGCCCGCGCATCGGAACGCCCCCCCTCCGTCGCCTTCGGCGACACCTCCCCCGCAAGGGGGGAGGTTGTTCTCGAGATCGGCTTTGGCGGCGGCGAGCACCTGGTGGCGCAGGCCGCGGCGCATCCGCAAACGCGCTTCATTGGCGTCGAGCCGTTCCTCAACGGCGTCGCCTCCTGCTTGCGGCACATCGAAGAAACCTACCTCCCCCTCGAGGGGGGAGGTGGCCGCGCAGCGGCCGGAGGGGGTGCGCACGCCGGTGGTGACGACAAAGCCTGGCGAGGCTCGACCGGAAACGCCGGCGGGCCTCACCCCCACAGTCACGCTGCGCGTGACAGCACCCCCCACGAGGGGGAGCGGGCGCGCGCGATCAACATCCGCCTGCATCAAGGCGATGCGCGCGATGTGATCGCGCGGCTGCCGGATGCGTCGCTCGATCTTTGCTACATACTTTTCCCCGACCCATGGCCAAAGGCGCGCCACCACAAGCGCCGCCTGATCCAGCCTGCGTTCCTGAGCGGCTTGGCGCGCGTGATGAAGCCGGGCGCCGAGCTGCGCTTCGCAACGGACTGGGCGAACTACGCGGAATGGACGCTCTGGCATGTCATCCGTGACACGCGCTTCATGTGGCGCGCCGAGCGCGCCGAAGATTGGCGCAAGCCCTGGCCGGGCCACGTGACGACTCGCTATGAAGCAAAGAAGCTCGGCGATTGTGCCCCGATCTGGCTGCGGTTCGTGCGGGCCACGGAGGAGTCAGGCGCATGAGCGATCAAGCTTTCATCTTTGGCGCGCTCGTGATCGGCACGGTGCTCGCCGTGGTTGCGACGCTGCTCATCATGCGCGCCGCGGGACTGATCAAGAAGGCGCCGGCCGGCGCGCCGCCGCCTCTGCTCAACCCGTTGCTCGCGCGCGTGCCCGATCTGAAGCTGTTGCCGGAAGCAGAGCAGCATCGCATCGCGCGTGCGGCGACGCGTCACCCGATCGTGTGGGGACCGATCGTGGCTTTGTTGCTTGCGTTCGGCTGGTTCGCGCTCGCCAACACGGGCGGCGTGCTCGACCTGATAGAAAGTTCGGCGCGCACGGCGGGGCTTGTCGGCGTCGCGCTTGCGGCCGTGGCGCTCGTGTGGGGCTACGCGGCGCGCAACCACGTCGCACGCAACATGGTGCGGCGCTGTCTGGCGGCGCGTCCTGGCGCCAAGCGTGAATGAACAGCGTGCCCGCTTGAGCTTAGAGTGCGGCCTGCAATCCCAAATGCTGAATCATCGGCTCGAAGTCGCGATCCTGGTGCAGCAGCACATGGCCGCGCGCGATGCAGAACGTGGCGATGATGAGATCGATCGTCTTGCGCGGCGTCGCGCCAATTGCGCGCAACGTCCTGTAGTGACGCGCGGCCTCGGCCGCCAAGTCGGGGCCGAGCATGGGCTCGACGGTGAAGGCGCGCAGCCCCGCCTCGATTCGCGCGGCATGGTTTTCGTCGCGCGCGCCCTGAAGGCACTCGAGCAGGACAAGATCGCCGACGAGAATCTCGCCGGGCCATTGCAGCGCGCGCAACGCCGCCGCAGCCGGGCTCGCCTCGTTCCGGAAATACGCGATCCAAGCCGACGTATCGACGACGATCATCGCCGTTTGGTTCGACGCGCCTTGTCGAGCCGCATCGCGTCGAGATCGCCTTCCCAGCCGACGCCGGCAAGCGACGCGAGCGCCTCGCGCCGGCGGTGTGTTTCGACCATCTGACGCAAGGCTTCCTCCACCGTCGCGCGCTTGGTGGAGAGCCCGGAGACGTCCATCGCCTCGGCGAGCAGGGCGTCATCAATGTCGATATTGGTGCGCATCGCGTCCCGATGTGTAACAGCCACCCATATTATACACATCACGAGGCCGGCCTGCAAGGATGGGCCGTTGCTACCGGCGCCTCCAGGGCGGCGTGCGAACGAGAGGATGACAGACCGCCGCCGCCGCGCTATATCCCCAGCCAATACATCGCTGATGCCCTCGATGAGGGTTCAGCGGCGGTCCTCGGGGCCGCCGCTTTTTTGTTAGCTTGGGAGCCGCTTCTGCGCGCGACGAACCCAGTAGAAGAGCGCGTCATCGCGCTGATCGAGCCGACGGCCGCGGGCCTCGGCTACCGGATCGTGCGCGTGCGGCTCTCCGGCAACCGCCGCAAGCGGCTGCAGATCATGGCCGAGCGCATGTCGGACGGCCTGATGGGCATCGACGATTGCGGCCGGCTCTCGCGCGCGCTGTCGCCGGTGTTCGATCTCGAGGATCCGGTCCAGGGCGAATACGACCTGGAGATATCCTCGCCCGGCATCGACCGGCCGCTGATGCGGATCGAGGATTTCGAGCGCTTCATCGGCTTTGAGGCCAAGTGCGAAACCGCGGCGATGAGCGAGGGGCAGCGCCGCTTCAAGGGCGTGATCGCCGCCGTGGAAGGCGAGGCGATCGTGCTCGCCACCGAGCGCGGCGAGGTGCGCTTGCCGTTTTCAAGCTTGTCGGACGCGCGCCTCGTGCTCACCGACAAGCTGATCCAGGAAGATCTAAGACGCGCGAAAGCGGCCGAGGCCGCGTTCGAGGAAGAGACGAAGGAAGCATAAGCGCCCTCCCTCCCCTCGATGGGGAGGGTGTCGTCCGGAGGACGACGGGTGGGGTGAACCCGCGGTGGTGAAGGAGAGGCCTCACGAGGCGCACCTTCGACAGCGGCGCGGTCACCCCCTCAGTCAGCGCTTCGCGCTGACAGCTCCCCCATCGAGGGGGAGCGGGGCGCTCGAGATGAGTGGAGAGGAAGACAGACATGAGCACCGGCATTTCCGCAAACCGGCTGGAAATTCTGCAGATCGCCGACGCGGTTGCGCGCGAGAAGTCGATCGACAAGGAGATCGTCATCGAAGCGATGGAGCATGCGCTGCAAAAGGCGGCGCGCTCGCGCTACGGCGCCGAGCATGACATCCGCGCCACGATCGACGTGAAGACCGGCGAGATGGCATTGAAGCGCGTCATGACCGTGGTCGACGAGAGCGTGCTCGATCCGGAGACGCGGCCCTTCAACCCCTCCACCGACATCATGCTCGATGTCGCGCTGAAGACCGATCCCGACGCTGTCGTCGGCAAGGAATACGATGAGCCGCTGCCGCCGATCGAGTTCGGCCGCGTCGCCGCGCAGACCGCCAAGCAGGTGATCAACCACGAGGTCCGTGAAGCCGAGCGCGAGCGCCAGTACAACGAGTACAAGGATCGCGTCGGCGAAATCATCAACGGCGTCGTCAAGCGCGTCGAGTTCTACAACGTGATCGTCGACCTCGGCCGCGCCGAGGGCGTGATCCGCAAATCGGAATCGATCCCGCGCGAAAACCTTCGCGTCGGCGACCGCACCCGCGCCTACATCTACGACGTGCGCCGCGAAACCAAGGGCCCACAGATTTTCCTGTCGCGCGCCAAGCCGGAATTCATGGCCCGCCTGTTCGCGCAGGAAGTGCCGGAAGTCTACGAGGGCGTGATCGAGATCAAGGCCGCCGCGCGCGACCCGGGCTCGCGCGCCAAGATCGCGGTGTTGTCGCACGACAGCTCGATCGATCCCGTAGGCGCGTGCGTCGGCATGCGCGGCGCGCGCGTGCAGGCGGTTGTCGGCGAGCTGCAGGGCGAGAAGATCGACATCATCCCGTGGTCTCCGGACCCGGCGACGTTCATCGTCAACTCGCTGCAGCCGGCGGAAGTGTCGAAGGTCGTGCTCGATCCGGAAGAGGCGCGCGTCGAAGTCGTCGTGCACGAGGCGCAGCTTTCGCTGGCCATCGGCCGGCGCGGCCAGAACGTGCGCCTGGCCAGCCAGCTGACCGGCTGGTCGATCGACATCCTCACCGAGTCCGAAGAATCGGAGCGCCGCCAGAAAGAGTTCGCCACCCGCACCGAACTCTTCGTCAAGGCGCTCGAAGTGGACGAGATGTTCGCGCAGTTGCTGGCCTCGGAAGGCTTCGTTTCGATCGAGGAAATCGCCTTCGTCGATGCGATGGAGCTCGCCTCTATCGAGGGCCTCAACGACGAAGTCGCCGAGGAATTGCAGGCGCGCGCGCAGGAATACCTCGATAAGCTCGCCGCCGAACTGGAAGCCAAGCGCATCGAACTCGGCGTGCAGGACGATCTCAAGGCGGTGCCGGGATTGACGGCGCAGATGCTCGTCACGCTCGGCGAGAAGGGCGTGAAGACGCTCGAGGATTTCGCCGGCTTCACTGGCGACGACTTGCGCGGCTGGTTCGAGACCAAGAACGGCGAGCGCGTGCGCGAGCCGGGCGTGCTGGAAGAGCACCAGCTGACGCAAGAGCAGGCAGACGCGTTGATCCTCAATGCGCGCATCGCCGCGGGCTGGATCGAGGCGCCGCCCGAGCCGGTGTTCGCCGAGGCGGAAGGAGACGCGGATGAAGCATCCAGCGTCTTCCCAGATCGAGGTTGAGGGCGGGCGCCGCGCGCGTGCGCGGCGCTGCATCGTCAGCGGCGAGGTGCTGGACGAGGCGAACCTGATCCGGTTCGCGCTCGCGCCCGATGGCGCGGTCACGCCCGACGTCGCCGCGAAGCTGCCGGGCCGCGGCGCCTGGGTGCGCGCCGATCGCGACAGCGTGGAGCGCGCCGCCAGGAAAGGCGCGTTCGCGCGCGCGTTCAAGGGTGCGGTGAAAGCGCCGGACGATCTCGCGGACCGCGTCGAAACGCTGTTGGCGCGCCGTTGTCTGGACGGGCTGGGCCTCATCCGCCGCGCCGGCGCGATCGCGATCGGCGCGACGCAAGTCGAGGCGGCGATTCGCGCCAAGCCCGCCTGGATGCTGATCGAAGCGGCAGACGGCGCCGAAGAGGGTCGCGAAAAGCTGATGAGCCTCCATATAGGGCTCTGGGGCCGCCCGCCGGCGGCCGCGGGGTGCTTTTCCGCGGCGGATTTGGGCGTGGCGCTGGGGCGGGAACGTGTGATACACGCTTGCCTGCTTCAAGAGCGCTTGGCTTTGGCTTGGGCGGGCGATGTTGGCCGCCTCGCGGGGTTCCGCGCCATCGTTCCCGGCTCTTGGCCCAATTCCTGGCGCTCAGCCTTTTTGGCGCCGAGTCTTCGGGGACCGGGCGACGTGGCGGCTTCATCGGATTCGTCCGGCGGCCGGCGCGGCGATCCGGACGTTTGAGTACACGTGTGACGACGAATTTAGGATTGGCATTTCGACTGCATGTCTGACGGCAACGAACAGAAAGAAACTCCCTCCGGCCGCAAGCCGCTGACGCTGACCCGCACGGCAAGCGCGGGCACCGTGCGTCAGAGCTTCAGCCACGGCCGCACCAAGCAGGTCGCCGTCGAGGTGCGTGAGAAGCGCGCGATCAATCGTCCGGGCGCAGCGCCTGCGGCGCCCGGCGCGCCGGGCCCAGGCGTGCCGCCGCCGCTGAAGACGCGCGCGCCGGCGGCTGACGCGCCGCAGACGCCGCAAGCCGCCAAGCCGCAGCCGGGCGGCATCACCGACGACGAAACCCGCCGCCGCGAAGAAGCGGTGCGCCGCGCGATGGCCGAGCGCGAAGCGCGCGACCAGCGCTTGCGCGCCGACGAAGAGCAACGCCGCGCGCTCGAAGAGGCGCAGCGCCGCAAGGCCGCCGAACTGGCCGCGATCGAGGCGGAAGCCGAGGCGCGCCGGCGCGCCGACGCGGAAGAGGCGGACGCGGCCGAGATTGCCGAGCAGCCGGTCACAGCAGCCCGCGCGCCGTCGGCGCAACAGCCTGCGCGCGAACCCGCGACCGACATGCTGAGTGAACTGGGCGGGCGGGTGAAGTCTACGCGCAAGCCGCTCGCCCCAGCGCCGGTCAAGCCGGCGAAGAAGGGCGAGCCGAAGCGCCGCGAAGGCAAGCTGACGCTCGACATGGTCGAGCGCGAAGTGGCGGGCGACGACGACCGCGTCCGCTCGCTCGCGGCCTACCGCCGCGCGCAGCAGAAAGAAAAAGAGCGCCGCGCCAAGATGCTCGGCGGCGGCGAGCGCGATCAGATCAAGCGCGAAGTCATCATTCCGGAATCCATCACGGTTCAAGAGCTCTCGAACCGGATGGCGGTGCGCGTGGCCGACATCATCAAGTTCATGATGCGCCAGGGCCAGATGATGAAGCAGAGCGACGAGCTCGACGCCGATACCGCCGAACTCATCGCCACCGATTTCGGCCACACAGTCAAGCGCGTCGCGGAATCGGACGTCGAAGAGGGTCTCGCCGGCGACATCGTCGACACCGACGAGAATCTCGAGCCGCGTCCGCCGGTCGTGACCATCATGGGCCACGTCGACCACGGCAAGACTTCGCTGCTCGATGCGCTGCGCCAGACCGACGTCGCCTCGGGCGAAGCCGGCGGCATCACCCAGCACATCGGCGCCTATCAGGTGCGGCTGAAGGACGGCCAGCGCGTCACCTTCCTCGACACGCCGGGCCACGCCGCGTTCAGCGCCATGCGCGCGCGCGGCGCGCAGGTGACCGACATCGTCGTGCTGGTGGTCGCCGGCGACGACGGCGTCATGCCGCAGACGGTGGAGGCGCTGCAGCACGCCAAGGCCTCGGGCGTGCCGATGATCGTCGCCATCAACAAGATGGACAAGCCGGACGCCAATCCCGACCGCGTGTTGAGCGAACTCACCCAGCACGAGGTCATCGCCGAGCAATTCGGCGGCGAGGTGCAAGTGGTGAAGGTGTCGGCGCTGAAGCGCGAGGGCTTGGACGACCTGGTCGAGCAGATTCTGCTGCAGGCCGAAGTGCTCAATCTGCGCGCCAATCCCGCGCGCCCGGCCGAAGCGATCGTGATCGAGTCGAAGCTCGACAAGGGCCGCGGCACCGTCGCCACGGTGCTGATCCAGAAGGGCACGCTGAAGCGCGGCGACATCGTCGTCGTCGGCGCCCAGATTGGCCGCGTGCGCGCCATCACCAACGAGCGCGGACAGCAATTGCAGGAAGCCGGCCCGTCGGAGCCCGTCGAGATCATGGGCCTCGAGGGCGTGCCGGAACCGGGCGATGTGCTGAACGTGGTCGAGAACGAAAATCGCGCCCGCGAAGTTGCGAACTATCGCGCCCGCGCCAAGAAGCAGAAGGTTTCCGGCCCGCGCGCCGGCGCTTCGCTCGAAAGCATGATGGCGAAGTTCAAGGACTCGACGGCCAAAGAGCTGCCGATCCTGATCAAGGCCGACGTGCAGGGCTCGGCCGAAGCCATCGTCGGCTCGCTCGACAAGCTCGCGCACGAGGAAGTGCGCGCCCGCGTCGTGCTCTCGGGCGTCGGCGCCATCAACGAGTCGGACGTGCAGCTGGCGAAGGGCTCCGGCGCGCCTGTGATCGGCTTCAACGTCCGCGCCTCGAAGGAAGCGCGCGATCTGGCCGAGCGCGAAGGCGTCGAAATCCGCTACTACAACATCATCTACGACCTGATCGACGACATCAAAGGCGTCATGTCGGGGATGCTGGCGCCGCTCACGCGCGAAACCTTCCTCGGCAACGCCGAAGTGCTCGAGGTGTTCAACATCTCGAAGGTCGGCAAGGTCGCCGGCTGCCGCGTCACCGAGGGCGTCGTGAGGAAGGGCGCGAAAGTCCGCATCCTGCGCGACAACGTCGTGATCCAGGAAATGGGCGTCCTCACCACGCTGAAGCGCTTCAAGGACGAGGTCGATCAGGTCGTCTCCGGCCAGGAGTGCGGCATGAGTTTCGGCCCGTTCCAGGACATCAAGCAGGGCGATGTCATCGAGTGCTTCAACGTCGACGTCGTGCAGCGCTCGCTCTGAGGCGTGAGATGATGCGAAAGTTCGTCGCCGCGGCTGCTGTGCTTGCTCTGGCGCTCGGCGGCTGTCAGCGCCAAAGCGGCGGCGGCGATACGCCGGAAGTGTCGTCGCAGACCATCACTCGTCCGGACACGCGCGTCGACACCGTCGCCGAGGAAGAGCCGGGCGTGGCGCGCGAGCAATGGCGCGCTGTCACCGAACTGGCGCGCGGCGTCACCGGCAATCTGCGTGTCAGCATCGAAGGCCGCCGCGGCGGGCCGCTCACGTTTGCGTTCGCCAACGGCATCACCATCCGCGCGCAGCCCTACAATGTCGTGCCCGCCGACTCGCGCTCCGGCGTGGGCGGCCAGAGCTTCGCGGCGGTGCTTGGCGGCGATCCGCGGGTGGACGCGCATTTGTACCGCGTGCTGGTCGAGAGCGTGGCGTCCAGCGCCGCGCGCGGCGGCTTGTGCGGCGATCGCCCGACGCGCCACCTGGCGGTGAGCGAGTTCGTCGACGGCAGCGGCCGCTGGGTGTTCAAGGTCGCCGCCTTCCGCGGCGAGGCGGGGCCATCTTCGGGCGCCGATCCCGAATTGTGCGAAGCGTACGCCTACACGGCGCAGTGACATGAAGCGCAACTTTAGAGGTCAGGGTCGCGGCGCGGGGCCGTCGCAGCGCCAGTTGCGCGCCGCCGAACTGGTGCGCCATGCGCTGGTCGACATCATCGCGCGCGAGGACTTGCGCGATCCCGATCTGCGCGGCGTGTCGATCACCGTCGGCGAAGTGCGTGCCTCGCCGGACCTGAAACACATGACCGCGTTCGTCTCCTCGTTGGGGCCGGGCGATCCGCAGATCGTGGCCAACGGGCTGACGCGCTGCGCGCCGTTCCTGCGCGGGCGGCTGGCGCGCGCGATCGATCTCAAGTTCACGCCCGAACTGCACTTCCAGCCCGACGTCTCCTACGACGAAGCGCGCCACATCGACGATTTGCTCGCCAGCCCCGAAGTCGCCCGCGACTTGAAGCACGAGGCGGAAGAGTGAAGACGCTGGCGCCTTTCTTCGCCTCCCCCGTCGAGGGGGAGGCGGCCGCGCAGCGGCCGGAGGGGGTGCGCCCGCGGGCGGTGAAGACGAAGCCTCACGTGGCTCAATCGGAATCTATGGCGCGTCTCACCCCCTCAGTCACGCTTCGCGTGACAGCTCCCCCATCGAGGGGGAGCGGAAGATGAGCCGCCGCAAGAAGGGTGAGGACGTGTCCGGGTGGGTCGTGCTCGACAAGCCCGACGACATGACCTCGACCCACGCCGTCTCCGCCGTGCGCCGCGTCTTCAACGCGCAGAAGGCCGGCCACGCCGGCACGCTCGATCCGCTTGCGTCGGGCGTGCTGCCGATTGCGCTGGGCGAGGCGACCAAGACCGTGCCGTGGCTGATGGAAGCGAAGAAGACCTACCTATTCTCGATCAAGTGGGGCGTCTCGACCGACACCCAGGACCGCGAGGGCCGGGAAGTCGCCCGTAGCGGCGTGCGCCCGTCGCCGGAAGCGATCCGCGCGGCGCTGCCCGCCTTCCTGGGCCAGATCGAGCAGATCCCGCCGCAATTCAGCGCGGTGAAGGTCGATGGCGAGCGCGCCTACGACCTCGCCCGCGCCGGCGAAGCGGTCGAACTCGCGCCGCGCCAGGTGACGGTCTACGAGGCCGAATTGGCCGGAACTGAGGGCGAAGACCTCGCCACCTTCCGGTTCCGCTCCGGCAAAGGCTTCTACATCCGCGCCCTGGTGCGCGATCTGGCGGCAAAGCTTGGCGCGGAAGGCCATGTCTGGCGCCTGCGGCGCACCGCGGTCGGCCCCTTCACCGAGGCCGAAAGCGTCACACTGGACGAATTGCAGCTTTTGGGTCAGAAGGGCGCCGCGTCAGAACGCCTGAAGCCCGTTGAGACCGCGCTGGCCGACATCCCGGCGCTGGCCATCAACGGCGAGGACGCGTTCAAGCTCAGACAGGGACGGCCCATCGTCCTCCTCCCGCATGTGGTGGAGACGCTGAAGCCGCAGTTCCGAGACCGCACCATCGCCGGGCAGGACGCCTCCCGCGCGGCGGTGGCCTTATTTCAAGGCAAAGCGGTTGCGCTGGGCGACGTGCGGGCCGGCCAATTCAAGCCGACGCGCGTGTTTCACATTCCGGACTGATAGGAGTTCCGATGTCGATTACTGCAGAGCGCAAAGCCGCGCTCATCAAAGATAATGCCAAGGGCTCGAAGGACACGGGTTCGCCCGAGGTCCAGGTGGCGATCCTCTCCGAGCGCATCGCCAACCTGACCGAGCACTTCAAGACTCACAAGAAGGACAACCATTCGCGCCAGGGCCTGCTGAAGATGGTCTCTCAGCGCCGCCGGTTGCTCGACTACCTGAAGAACCGCGATACCGCCCGCTACCAGGCGATCATCGAAAAGCTGGGTCTGCGCCGCTAAGCAGAGGCGCGCGCCCGAGGGGTGGGGTCACCCATCCCCGGGCGAGCGAAGCGAGGCCCGGGGCCCATAGACTCTCGCCTCACAGCTTTCGCGCCACGCATCCGTGTTTATGGGTCCCGGACTTGGCGCTGCGCCAATCCGGGAATGGGTGCAACCGAAGCCATTCCTTCTTCGCACGCGAAGAAGGCTGACGAACCTCCGTCCATCCGGGGCGGAGGCAATTTCGCGCAACGGATCCGCCGTTGCGCACCGACAAGGCGTCCGGGCAGGGGCCCGCCGCCTGGAGTAAGATGTATGTTTGACACCAAATCCGTTTCCATCGATTGGGCGGGCCGCCCGCTCACGCTCGAAACCGGCCGCGTCGCGCGGCAGGCCGACGGCGCCGTCTACGCCACCTGGGGCGAAACCGCGCTGCTGGCGACCGTCGTCTATGCGAAGGAAGCGAAGCCTGGGCAGGACTTCTTCCCCCTCACCGTGAACTACCAAGAGAAGTATTTCGCCTCCGGCCGCATTCCCGGGGGCTTTTTCAAGCGTGAAGGCCGCCCGACAGAGCGTGAGACGCTGCTGTCGCGCCTGATCGACCGTCCGATCCGTCCGCTCTTCGTCGAGGGCTTCAAGAACGAAGTCCAAGTCATCATCACGGTGCTGAGCTGGGACAACGAAAACGAGTCCGACATCCTCGCCATGGTCGCCGCGTCGGCGGCGCTGACGATTTCCGGCGTGCCGTTCATGGGCCCGATCGCGGCCAGCCGCGTCGGCTGGATCGACGGCAAGGCGGTTCTGAACCCCACCATCGAGCAGATGAAGACGAGTGATCTCGATCTCGTCGTCGCCGGCACCGCCAACGCGATCATGATGGTCGAGTCGGAAGTGAAGGAACTGACCGAGGCACAAATGCTCGAGTCGCTCAATCTGGCGCATAAGGGCATGCAGCCGGTGATCGATGCGATCATCGAACTCGCCGAAAAGGCCGGCAAAGAGCCGTTCGAGTTCACGCCCCCGGACAATTCGGCGCTCAAGGCGAAGATCAAGGACCTCGTCGGCGCCGATCTGGCGAAGGCCTACACCATCACCAAGAAGGACACCCGCTACGGCGCCGTTGGCGAGTTGCGCGAGAAGGTCAAGGCCGCGCTGGCGAAGACCGAAGCCAATCCCGATGGCTACGACGCCAACGTGATCAAGGAAGTGTTCAAAGAAGTCGAAAGCGACGTCGTCCGCACCCGCATCGTCAAGGAAAAGGGGCGTATCGACGGTCGTCCGGTCGACAAGGTGCGCCCGATCGAGTCGATGGTCGGCTTCCTGCCGCGCACGCACGGCTCGGCGCTCTTCACGCGCGGCGAAACCCAAGCCATCGTCGTCGCCACGCTCGGCACCGCCGAAGACGAGCAATTCATCGACGCGCTCTCCGGCACCACCAAAGAGCGCTTCATGCTCCACTACAATTTCCCGCCCTACAGCGTCGGCGAAACCGGCCGCATGGGTGGGGCCGGCCGCCGCGAAATCGGTCACGGCAAGTTGGCGTGGCGCGCGCTGAAGGCCGTGCTGCCGACGGCGGAGCAATTCCCGTACACGGTGCGCCTCGTTTCCGAGATCACCGAGTCGAACGGCTCGTCGTCGATGGCCACGGTATGCGGTTCGTCGCTGGCGCTGATGGATGCGGGCGTGCCGATTTCGGCGCCGGTCGCCGGCGTCGCCATGGGCCTCATCCTGGAAGACTACGGCTATGAAGTGCTGACGGACATCCTGGGCGACGAAGATCACCTCGGCGACATGGACTTCAAGGTCGCGGGCACCGCGAAGGGCATCACCTCGCTGCAAATGGACATCAAGGTCGCGGGCATCACCACCGAGATCATGCAGGTGGCGCTCGATCGCGCGCACGCGGGCCGCATGCACATCCTCGGCGAGATGAACAAGGCCATGGACGCCCCGCGCGGCGAAGTCGGCAAGAACGCACCTCGCATCGAGCAGATCAAAATTCCGACCGACAAGATCCGCGACGTGATCGGCACCGGCGGCAAGGTGATCCGCGAAATCGTGGAAAAGACCGGCGCCAAGGTGAACGTCGAAGACGACGGCACGGTGAAGGTGGCTTCCGCCAACGCCGAGTCGATCGAAGCGGCGATCAAGTGGATCAAGTCGCTGACCTCCGAACCGGAAGTCGGCCAGATCTACGAAGGCAAGGTCGTGAAGGTGATGGAGTTCGGCGCCTTCGTGAACTTCTTCGGCGCCAAGGACGGCCTCGTGCACGTTTCCCAGCTCGCGCGCGAGCGTGTCGAGAAGCCGGGCGATGTCGTCAAGGAAGGCGACACCGTGAAGGTGAAGCTCCTGGGCTTCGACGATCGCGGCAAGGTGCGCCTCTCGATGAAGGTCGTCGACCAAGCCACCGGCGCCGACCTCTCGGCCGAGATGGGCGCCGAGGCGTTGGACGAAGGTCCGCGCCGCGAACGCAGCGATCGTGGCGACCGCGGCCCGCGCCGCGGCGGCGACCGCGACCGCCGCCCACGCCGCGAAAGCTCGGGCGACTAGGCTTCGAGCCGCAAGCAAACGGAAAGCCCGCCTCGCAAGAGGCGGGCTTTTTGCTGTGTATGGATCGCCGGCATGCACGGTGCGGTCCTTACTCTCGCCGCGGTTCGCGCTAAGCTCGCCCGATGTCCTCGCTCGTTATCGTCGCGCGGTTTTCGTCGCGCCCGGAATGCGTCATTGCGCAATCGCTGTTGCGCAGCGAGGGGATCGAGACCCTGATGCCGGAATTCAACGTGCTGATGGCGGATTTCGATCCGTCCATGATGGAGCACGGCTGGCGGCTGCTGGGCCGCGCGGAAGACGCGCCGCTGGTGGAAGCCATTTTGCGCGACGCTCAATTGCAGCAACCGCCGGCGGTGTGAAGCTCAAGTCCGGACCGCCGGCGCCCCCGCCGGCAGGCGGCAGCCTCAGCGCCTGTGCTTATCGGCAGCTGTCCAATGCCGGCGGGGCGCCGGCGGTCCGGACTCGATTCGGATGCTTCAAGCGCGCCGAAACCACAGCCGACTCCAGTCCACCCCCGGCGCGTACACAGATTCATGCAGGCCCGCATACACAAGCGACAACCCTTCGCGCGCCGCGTGTGCAGCCGTCTCTTCGGCGCGCACGTCGAACATGCGCCGGCCTTCCGGCACGGGCCCGTGGCGCAGGCTGATCATTAGCGATCCGCGGGGTCTCACGAGCGCCGCAACGACAGGCATCATCATCGCGCGCTCGTCGGCGTCGAAATGCATCCACACCGCCGACAGCCACACCAGATCGAACCTACGGCCGCGCACCGAAGCGAGTGCAGGCAAGTGATCGTCAATCCATGCGATGTTCGGCGACGGATGCAGCGCCATCGCGCCTTCACGCATCTCGCGCGTCGGCTCGATGGCCGTCACCCGATCGCCGCGCGCCGCGAACCACGCCGCGTCGCGCCCCGTGCCTGCGCCAATGTCGAGCACGTCGCAGGGCGCAGCCGGAATCAGCGCCAGTACCGGGAGATGCGCCTCCTCGAAGCGCACGCGCTCGTAAACTCTCAGCAGCTCGGGCGCCTCGGCGCTATAGCCTTGCGTGCCCTGAACGCTCTCTTCGCTCACTCATCCCCGCCGGTGCTTGGCACGCCGACGATGTGGAAGCCGGCGTCGACGTGGATCACTTCGCCGGTAGTGGAGCGGCCGAGGTCGGAGAGCAGCCACAGCGCGCAGCCGGCGATGCCTTCCATCGTCGTGTCTTCCTTCATCACCGACCATTCGCGGCCGGTCTGGATGAGGCCGCGCCCGCCCTGGATGCCGGCGATGGCGAGTGTGCGCATGGCCCCGGCGCTGATCGCGTTGACGCGAATGCCCTGCGGCCCGAGATCGCGCGCCATGTAGCGCATCGACGCTTCGAGCGCGGCCTTGGCCACGCCCATGACGTTGTAGCTCGGCAGCACCCGCTCGGCGCCCAGATAGGTCAGCGTCACCATCGACCCGTCGCGCTTCATGAGCTTGGCCGCACGTTTGCCGGCGGCGACGAACGAGAACGCGGAGATGTCCATCGAGCGCAGAAAATTCTCGCGCGTCGTATTCTCGATGAACGAGCCCTTGAGTTCGTTCTTGTCGGAAAACGCGATCGAGTGGACGAGGAAGTCCAGCCCGCCCCATTGCTTGGCCAACTGATCGAACACCGCATCGAGGTGGGCGTCGTTGGTGGCGTCGCACTCCAGCATCGTCTTCGCGCCGATGCTCTCGACCAGCGGGCGCACGCGCTTTTCCAGCGCTTCGCCCTGATAGGTGAACGCGAGTTCCGCGCCTTGCGCCGCAAGCTGGCTCGCAATGCCCCAGGCGATTGACTTGTCGTTGGCGACGCCCATCACCAGGCCGCGCTTGCCGCGCATCAACTCGCCCTTCGGAAACACCCACTCATCGGCCATCGCGGAAACTCCATGCTTTGCGCGCTCTATAGCCGGTCTGCGCCGCCGCCGGAACCCGGCCAAGCTGCGCGCGTTGAAGCAGGTCAGGAGCCGAACATGGATCACACCCGCGAGAATCACCCCCACGATCACGAAGACCGCCGCGTTGTAGAACGCGAAGTGATCGTCGAGCGCCCGAAGAAGAAGGGCGGACTTGGCTGGGGCACGCTGTTCGGCGTCGTGCTGCTGGCGGGCGCCATCCTGGCGTTTGCCTACAGCCAGGGATCGTTCCAGCAGGCCGGCGTCGAGGCCGACCAGGCTGCGGCGCAAGTGGAGCAGCAGACTGATCGGGCCGTCGACGCAACGCAGGATGCGCTGCAATCGGCGCAGGCCGAAAACGAGTCGCGTGACGCCGCGACGAACTGACCCGGATTCACCGATGGCGCACGCCGCGCGCGGCTATGCGGCGACGCGAGTAAAGGCGAGGGTCGCGTTGGTGCCGCCAAAGCCGAACGAATTGGACAGCACGCAATTCAATTCGCGGTCTTCGCGCTTGCGCAGGATCGGCAGATCCTCGAACGCCGGATCGAGCTCTTCGATGTGGGCGCTCTCGCAGGCGAAGCCGTTGTTGAGCATCAGGAGCGAGTAGATCGCTTCCTGCACGCCCGCGGCGCCGAGCGAGTGGCCGGTGAGCGACTTGGTGCTCGAAATCAACGGCGGCTTGGCGCCGAACACGGCGCGCACCGCTTCCATTTCCTTCAAATCGCCGACCGGCGTCGAGGTGCCGTGGGTGTTGAGGTAGTCGACCGGGCGGTCGAGATACTTCATCGCCATTTTCATGCAGCGCGCTGCGCCTTCGCCCGACGGCGCAACCATGTCGTAGCCGTCGCTGTTGGCGCCGTACCCGGCCAGCTCGGCGTAGATGCGCGCGCCGCGCTTCTTGGCCCGCTGGTATTCTTCCAGCACCAGGACGCCCGCGCCGCCGGCGATGACGAAGCCGTCGCGGTTGACGTCGTAGGCGCGCGAAGCGCGCTCGGGCGTGTCGTTGTACCTGGTGCTCATCGCGCCCATGGCGTCGAACAACACCGATAATGTCCAATCAAGCTCTTCGGAGCCGCCGGCGAACATCACGTCCTGGTTGCCTTGGGCGATGTGTTCGTAGGCGTTGCCGATGCAGTGGGCGCTGGTCGCGCACGCTGAGCTGATCGAGTAGTTCACGCCCTTGATCTCGAACGGCGTCGCCAGCGTGGCGCTGGCGGTCGACGACATCGCCTTCGGCACCGCGAACGGCCCGACCCGCTTGGCGCCCTTTTCGCGCGCGGTGTCGGCCGCCGCCACGATGGCGCGCGCGGACGGGCCGCCGGAGCCCATGATGATGCCGGTGCGCGGATTGGAGATATCCTCAGGCGAAAGGCCCGCGTCGGCGATCGCCTGCTCCATGGCGATGAAGTTCCAGCCCGAGCCTTCGCCCATGAACCGCATGTTCCGTTTGTCGACGACTTCTTCCGGCTTCACCTGCGGCGCGCCGTGCACCTGACAGCGCATGCCCTTATCGGCGTACTCGGGCGCGGCGACGATGCCGCTCTTGGCTTCGCGGAGGCTGGCCAGCACTTCCTGGGTGTTGTTTCCGATCGAGGAGACGATCCCCATTCCGGTGACGACGACGCGGCGCATGGCCTCTCCTATTTCATCTGCGCTTCGAGCTGCTCGGCGCTGAACAGCCCGACCTTCAGGTCCTTGGCGCTATAGATGGGGACGCCGTCGGCTTTCACGACGCCGTCGCCGATGCCCATGTGCAGCGAACGCTGGATCACGCGCTTCATGTCGATCTCGTAGGTCACGAGCTTGGTTCTCGGCGTGATCTGGCCGCGGAACTGCACCTCGCCCACGCCCAGCGCGCGGCCCCGTCCCGGCGAGCCCGCCCAGCACATGAAAAACCCTACCAGCTGCCACATGGCGTCGAGGCCGAGACACCCCGGCATCACCGGATCGCCCTTGAAGTGGCACTCGAAGAACCAGCGTTCGGGGTTGATGTCGTACTCGGCGAGGACATGCCCCTTGCCGTGCGCGCCGCCGTCGATGGTGATGCTCGGGATGCGGTCGAACATCAGCATCGGCGGCAGCGGCAATTGCGCGTTGCCGGGGCCGAACATCCTGCCTTCGCCGGACGCGATCAGGTCATCGTAGGAAAGGCTGGGGGGCCCGGTCTTCGCCATGCGCGGCCTCTGCGAACGTGGGGGAAATCCCGCCCGGCTTACAGGCCGGGCGAGGCAGGGGCAACTCGCGGCCCGGTTTTCGCGTCCGGGGGCGGCTTAGCGGCGCCGTGGCGGCGCCGCGCGCGCCGGATCGGGGATGCGCGTCTCGGTTAGGATTTTCCATTGGCCGCCCTCGTCGCGGCGCCAGACCACGACATAGCGGCCTTGGACCGCTTCGCCGCCGCGGATCACCTGCACATAGCGACCGCTGGTGACGCCCATGTCGCCGCCGCGCGAGACGTGGACGCGGTCCGGCTGCCAGTAGATCGGCCCGGCGTTGGCCGGCGGCGTGAGGCCCGCTTGGATCGCCTCGGCGCCGGAGAGCGTCACGCCGGGACGCACCACGATGCCTTCCCCGGGATCGATCACCGAGGCCAGCGCTCCGCCGAGGCCCTGCTCCTGCGCCAGCGCCGACAATTGCCGCTCCAGTTCGAGCAATTGCTGGTCCGGCGGCGGGGCGTAGGCGGTGGTCGAGGACGAGGCGGCCGTCATCGACGTACCGGTGGTGTTGGCGCCGGCGCCGGTGGGCTGGGTCATGAATTCAGGCATGGTCTCGCAGGCGGCCAGCGCCCCCGCGGCCAGCACGACCAAGAACGCACGCATCATCGAGACCCCCTCCGGCCAAACCCCAATCATGGTTAAGGGGAGGCCGGTGAGGCGAGCGTGTCCAATGTTTTCGCGTGAGGGCCGAATGAACGGGCCTAGAGCCCGGCGCAGTCCGCGCCCCAGAGCGCGCCGGCTTCGACCCAGCCGACGCGGCCGCCGACGGCGATGCGCCGCCAGCCGCCGTCGCAGCCGGTGATCGCGCCGATCACGCCTTCATCCAGGTAGGCGACCGGGCTTGCGTTCTCGCGCGCGGCGCGGCGCAGGACTGCGGCGCGCGTGACGAACGCGGTGCGGCGATTGTCGAGGTTCTGCGCATGCATCCAGACCTGCACGCCTTCCGGGTCGACGACGCGCCGCCAGGGGCCGCTCTCGCCCGTCACTTGCAGCGGCAGGCCGGCGCGTTGGTAAATCCACTCGACC
Source organism: Hyphomonadaceae bacterium (assembly GCA_050182055.1). GTDB lineage: Bacteria > Pseudomonadota > Alphaproteobacteria > Caulobacterales > Aquidulcibacteraceae > Vitreimonas. Next base: position 38,240 of record JBFXCP010000003.1, on the reverse strand, counting down.
CGATGGTCGAGGCCAGGCCCGCGCCGGCCGTTGGCGCCTTCGGTCTTGAGGCTGACGAAGCGCGGCACCGGCAGATTTGAGTCGCCTCCGACTGCGGGGGCATCCGCCGAAGCGGCGCTCAAGAACAAAGCGGCGGAGACCGCGACCGTCGCGGCGAAAATCCCTTGGCGCATCATACCCTGGCCTGTTGTGTTCTTGGGACCTGCCGATGCGAGCGGCAGGCAAGCCGCGATCATGCGCGGATCGCGTGAAAGCCGGTTTAACGGCGCGGCGACAGCTTGGAGGGGCGTCCGGCGTGGTTTATGGAGGCTGAATGCCATCGAAGAAGCTCAAAGTCATCGTCACGCGCCGCCTGCCCGATCCGGTGGAGACGCGCCTGCGCGAGCTCTTCGACGCCGAGTTGAACCATGACGATCATCCCTTCAGCGCCGATGAGCTCGTCGCAGCCGTGCAGCGCGCCGATGTGCTGGTGCCGACCGTAACCGACCGCGTCGACGGCCGCATACTCTCGCGCGCCGGCGAGCAATTGCGCCTGATCGCCCAGTTCGGCGCCGGCGTGGACAACATCGATGTCGCCACCGCCGTGCAGCGCGGCGTCACCGTCACCAACACCCCGGGGGTCCTGACCGAAGACACCGCCGATATGACCATGGCGCTGATCCTCGCCGTGCCGCGCCGCATCGTCGAAGGCGTGCGCATCGTCGAGCAGGACAAGTTCGCCGGCTGGTCGCCAACCTGGATGATGGGCCGGCGCATCTGGGGCAAACGGCTGGGCATCATCGGCATGGGCCGCATCGGCCAGGCGGTCGCCCGCCGCGCCAAGGCGTTCGGGTTGCAGATACACTACCACAATCGCCGCAAAGTGGCGGCGCACATCGAGGCGGAGCTGGAGGCGACCTACTGGGACAGCCTCGATCAGATGCTGGCGCGGATGGACATCGTCTCCGTCAATTGCCCGCACACGCCGGCGACCTACCACTTGCTGTCGGCGCGCCGTTTGGCGCTGCTGAAGCCGCACGCCTACATCGTCAACACCGCGCGCGGCGAGGTGATCGACGAAGCGGCGCTGGCGCGGATGCTGGAGAAGGGCGAGCTCGCCGGCGCCGGGCTCGACGTGTTCGAACACGAGCCGGCGATCAATCCGAAACTGAAGAAGCTCACAAACGTTGTGCTCTTGCCCCACATGGGTTCGGGCACAATCGAGGGCCGCATCGACATGGGCGACAAGGTCATCATCAACATCAAGACGTTCGCCGACGGCCATAAGCCGCCGGACCGCGTCATCCCGGCGATGCTGTGATGCGCGCGGTTGTCCTCTGCGTCGCGGCGTTCGCGCTTGCCGCGTGCGGCGGCGAGCCGCAGCCGAAGGAGAAGCAGGCGCCGGGCCCGGCCGCGGCGCAGCCGGAAGCGCATCGGCTCAGCTGCGAAGACTTCGCCAACCTGACGCCCGAGCTGCTGAACCAGCGCTTCGGCGCGGAAAACGTCAGCGAGCAAATCCTGCCGGGGCCCGAAGGCGAAAACTACGAGGCGTCCGTCGTGTTCGCGGACGACCCGGCGCGGCGGTTCGAAGTCGTGTGGAACAACACGCGCACCGCGCCGGCGGCGATCTCGATCAAGGGCGAGGCGAGCGCGTGGGAAGGGCCGGGCAGGCTGGAGATGGGTCTGCCGATCGCCGAGGTCGAACGCATCAACGGCCGCCCGTTCAAGCTCTGGGGTTTCGGCTGGGATTACGGCGGCTGGGCTTCCGATTGGAACGGCGGCGCCTTCGACGTGCAGCAGAATTGCCGCGTGCGCGTGCAGTTCGACGCCGCGAGCGAAACGGCGGGGGCCATGGGCGACAGCGAGTTCACCTCCGACAACGCCGCCGTCCGCGCCGCCACCCCCGTCGTCACCGAATTCGGTCTGAGCTTCTCCGCGCCATAAGCCGCCGGTCTGGAGGTGCGCCGTGCGCGCTTTGGCGATGTCACTGCTCTGCATGCTGGCCGCTTCCGGCGCCGCCTTGGCGCAGCCGCGTCCAGCGCCGGCCCCCGCGACCCACGTCGTGCTCGTGACCATCGACGGCTTGCGTTGGCAGGAGCTGTTTCGCGGCGCCGATCCCGCGCTCGTCAGCGATCCGGCCTACCGTGCGCGCTATATCGACGTGCCCGATCGCGCCGCGGCGTTGATGCCGTTCCTGCTGAGTTTTGGACGAACCGGCGCGTTGATCGGCAACCGCGACGCCGGGTCGTGCGCGCGCGTGGCGAACGAGTTTTGGTTTTCCTATCCAGGATACGCCGAAATCTTCGCTGGACGCCCGAATACGCACGTGCGCTCCAATGCGGCGGTTCCGAACCGCGACGTCACCATCCTAGAGCGCATCGCGCGCCGACCGGAATTCAGCGATCAGGTAGAGGTGTTCGCGGCCTGGGACGCAACGCCGGCGATCGTCAACACCGGGCGCAGCCGCCTGCCGGTGTTCTTGCCGCCCGCGCAGACGCAGCCGTACGACGTGCATCTGTTCGCGGCGGTGCGCGCGCGATTCAGCAATCTGCCGCGCGTGACCTGGATCGCGTTCGGCGACACCGATTCCTACGCACACGTCGGCGATTATTATGCGGTGCTGCGTGCAGCGACGGCGGTGGACGATTTCCTGCGCGAGATGTGGACGGCGATCGAATCCAATCCGGCGACGGCGGGGCGCACGGTGCTGATCGTCACCACCGACCACGGCCGCGGCGCGACCGAACATGATGCATGGCGCGGTCACGGCAGCGGCCGCTGGCGCGGCGTCGCCGTGCCGGGTCTGCGCCGGGAAGGGTCGGACGCCGTCTTCATTGCCGCACGCGGACCTGGCGTCGTCGCCACCGGCGCCTACACGATGCAGTCCTGCGCCACGCTGAGTCAGACCGGCGCGACACTGCTCCAGAGCATCGGCCTGCTGGAGCAGGAGCGCCAACCCGATATGGCCGCCCCGCTCGACGTGTTCGGCGCGCAATAGCGCTGGACCCGCGCGCGCCCTCTCCCTCGGGAGAGGGGGTAGGGGTGAGGGGCGTCAAGCTGCGGCGCTAGTGCAGAAGCGTGCGCAGCGTGGATAGACGCGGATGCAGCTCCTCCCCCCTTGCGGGGGAGGTGTCGCGCGTGAGCGCGACGGAGGGGGGCGGGCCGACGCGCCGGTGTTACAGAAAATGGCGCGCACACTTGCGCGCGCTTCGACAACATCGCGCGCGGCCCAGCGCCCCCCACCCCCTACCCCCGCCCCGCAAGGGGGCGGGGGGTGCGCGCGATTTGCGTGCATAGAGCCAGATACAATCCAACCGGCGACCGCCCGCCGCCTGGAGCGGGACGTCGGCCTAACGTCCCGCTCCACCTCGACTTTCTACGATTCGTGTCCGCGAAAATGCGGGGATAGAGTCAGATACAATCCAACCTGGTTGGGCGCGGCCGCATATTCGCGCCCATGCGCCTCTTCAAACCCCGACTCTCAGATCATCGCCACGCCAGGCTCGTCGCCTGGGCGTTGGCGATGTTGCTGTGGGTGGCGCGCGTGCTGCGCGGCGCCGGCGTGACCTCGCGCCATCTGCGTCAGCGCGGCGACGCGCCGCTGCACGCTGCGGCGCATTTCGTGAAGCAGCTGATCGTGGTGCGGGCGCAGCGGATCGCGCGGCGGCGTACGGTCGGGCGCTTTCAATATTGGCGCTACGGCCGCCTCGTGCTGCGCCGCGGGGTCTTTCGTGCGATCGTCGGCGCGCGCGTGCGCAAGGCGCTGCGGCGGCGCGATCCGCTGGCGCAGCTCGCCGCCCTGATCGACGCGCTCGCGCGTATCGACAGCTTCGCGCATATGATCGCTGCGCGCATCCGCCGCCGGTTGACGCGCCTGTGGCCCCACCGCGCTGCGCGCGCGGACGAGGCGCTCGCCGCGCCACACTTCGCGTTGCGCACGATCTTCGTGGACAGCTCTTAACCGGATCGCGGGCCCCGTTTCGCTCCGGCAAGGCGCCCGCCTCCTGCACAGCCGCCGCGAGACCGCGAACCGTGAAGGTCCGCGGTCCCGCTGGCGTTTGTCAAAACGCCGCCGTGAGCGTCAGCCGCACGTTGCGGCCCGGCAGCGGCAGATCGTCCTTTAGGAACGAGCTGTGCACGCGGCCGAGTTCGTCGGTGAGGTTGCGCCCGTCGAGGCGGATCGTCCACGCGCTGTCTTCGCCGTCGGGACGATAGGCGAGGCCGGCGTTTAGGAACGTGTGGCCGTCCGTCGCCGTCTCGAACGGCGCGAGCCGGTCCTGTTCGGCGGTGTCGACCACTTCGATCCGCCCCGTCCACCAGGGATTTTCCGCTTCGAGTCCCAACGTCACCGAGCGCGGCGGAATGCGTGGCGGATGGCCGCCCGCGTCGAACTCGGCGCGGACCAGGTCGAGCGCGGCGTCGCCGGTGAAGGTGAAACCGCCCGCTTCGAACAGCCGCGCCGTCACCGAGATTTCGCCGCCGGTGAAAGTGGCGTCCTGCTGCGTGAACGCGAACACCGGCAGGATTTCATCCGCGCCGATCGGCGCGCTCGCTTCGTCGGGCGCGAAGCCGCTGGCGTCGATGTCCTCGTCGACCCACCATACGTCGCCGCGTTCGACCAGCGCGATGTAGTCCTCGAAGCCGATATGGAAGACGTTGACCTCGAAGCGCAGCGGGCCGTTGTCGAAGCGCACCGAGGCCTCGAACGAAAGCGCCTGCTCTTGGCGCAACGTGGGATCGCCAATCTCGTAATTGGCGGTCGCGAGGTGCGGGCCGTCCGAGAAAAGCTCGATCGCCGTCGGCGCACGCTCGGTTTGCGCCAACGTCGCGCCCACGAACCAATTCTCCGCTGGCCGGAAGAAGACGCCGCCCGAAAGACTCACGTTGTCGAAGGTGCGTTCGCCGCCGCCGTCATTGTCGATCTCGCGCCGCTCGAAGCGCACGCCGCCTTCAAGGCCCCAGCCGCCCCGGTCCCAGCGTTCGACGATGAACACGCCGGAATCCCGCGTGTTGGTGGCGGTGATGAACGCTTCATCGCCTTCCGCCGCGAAGTCGACATCGGAAAGCTGCACGCCCCAAGCGCCGTCATGGGCGCCGTCGCCATGGTGGGCTTCGATGCGCGCCTCCCAGCCTTCGCTGGTGAAAACCGTGCCCGGCGCGCCATCGCCTTCGAACTCGGTGTGTTCGTAGTCGGAGTGCTGGAAGCCGTAGTCGAGCCGGTCGAACGGACCCCAATCGACGTGGAAATCGCCGCGCGACTCGATGCGCGTTTGCGTCATGGCGATGCGTCCGCCCGGCTGGAGCGGGTCTTCCGGAAAGAGCCCGTAGTCGTCTTCGGTGAACTTCACCGCCAGGCCTGCGTAGCCCCAGTTGCCCAGCACCGAACCGCCCAGCGCGTAGGTTTGCAGGTCGGTCCACGAATTCAGCGCTTCGCCGATCGGCGTGTCGTAATTGCCGGTCGCGCGGTTGGACGCGGTGAAGCGGAACGCCACCGGCCCGCCGCCGGCCGTGACGCTGGCGGAGGCCTGCGTCCCGTCGTCGACGGAGGAGTAGCCAATCAGGCCGCTCGCGCGCACGCCGTCGATCTGGCGCGTCGGGATGCTTTGATCGATCACGTTGACCACGCCGCCGATCGCGTTGCCGCCATAGGCAAGCGCCGCCGCGCCGCGCAACACCTCGATGCGTTCGGCGTCGAGGCCGTCGGCGGTGACGGCGTGATCCGGGCTCGCCGTGGAGGCGTCGATGGCGCCGATGCCGTTCTGCAGGACGCGCACGCGGTCTTCGCCCAGACCGCGGATGATCGGCCGGCTCGCGCCGGCGCCGAAGAAGGTTGTGGCGATGCCGGGCGTGGCGTCGAGCGTGTCGCCCAGGCCGCCATTGAGCTGTTCGATGATGTCGTCGCGGCGGAGGATCTCGGCGCCTTGCAGGCTTTCGATACGCGAGCCTTCGAGCGGGGCGGTGACGACGATCTCAGCTTCATCGCCGGCGTCTTGCGCGAAGGCGGCGGCGGGGATCAGAACGGAAGCGGCCACAAAGCCGTGCAGGAAAAAACGAAACGTCATGGTTTGTCTCTAAGCGATGTGTGGACGCGCGGCGCCAAGCGCACGCGCAACGTTACGCTCAACGAGGAGCGCGCGAGTTCAGCTCAGAGGGAAATTGGGGGAGCGCGGCTCCGCCACGCATGCGCGGGCGCGCGTGGCGGGTCAGGCAGGAAGATCGCCGCAGCTTCGCGCGCGATTGCCGGCCCCGTGGCGAGAGTCGTACGCGCGGGCACAACGGCCGCGCCCGCCGCCGCCAAAGACTGGCACACCGCGCAGAGCAGCTGCTGGTGCTGGAGCGAGGCGTGCTGGCCGCTCGGCTGCGCGTGCGCGGAGTCCGCAGCGGCGGCGATGGCCGGCTGGGCGCCGTAGGCGTGAACGTGAGTCTGGACCTCGAACGCCTGCAGCAAGAGCGCAAATAGCGCGACGAGCGTCAGCAACGGCCGCGGGCGGCCGGTGCGGGGGCGGTCGGCGGTTCTGCGGATGCCCAGCATGCGGCAACGTTACTATGTAACCGCCGGGCTGGCCAGAGCCACGGCGCTATCTGTCGACGAGCAGCGCCGAATAAGGGCCCAGTTTCATTTGGTTAGCGTCAACCGCGACGTCGCCGACGCGAAGCCGCACCGCGCCGCGCGGCGCCGGTGTCGGCCAGACCGTCTCGCCAGCGCCGAGGTTGAAGACACAAAGCACGCGCTCGCCGCCGGCCGTCCGCTCGAAGGCGAGGAGCGGCGCGGGCGCGTCGCAGGCGACGAACCCGCCCTCGCGCAGCGCAAGGCTCGCCCGGCGCGCCGCAATCGCCTGGCGCGTGAAGTGCAGCATGGACGAGGGATCGGCTTCCTGCACGTCGACCGCGCCTGCGGCGTGGCGCGGATCGACTGGCAGCCATGCGTCGTGCGCCTCGGAGAAGCCCGCGAGATGGGCGTCGCGCGCCCACGGCATCGGCGTACGCGCGCCGTCGCGGCCAATGCCGGAGGGCCAGAACGCGATCGCCTCCGGATCGCGCAGGCGCTCGAACGGCACGTCGGCATGCGGCAGGCCAAGTTCGTCGCCCTGATACAAGAACGCCGTGCCGCGCAGCGCGAGCAGCAGCGTGAGCATCAGTTTGGTGCGTTGCGGATCGTCGCCGGCGAGCCGCGTCGGAAAGCGGATCACGTCATGGTTGGAGAGCGACCACGCCGGCCAGCCGCGCGCGCCGTCCCACTGCGCCATCGCATCGAGGATCACCGCCGACAGCATCTCGCGCGTGCGCAAGAGAAAGAAGGAGTACGCCGTGTGCAGCCGGTCCGGACCGTCAGTGTAGTCGCGCTGAACCTTGAGCGGCTCTTCGTCCTCGGTCTCGCCCACCGCCACCGCGCCGTATTCGTCCAGCAGCGCGCGCAAGCGGGCGATGAACGCCAGCGTCTCCGGCTGGGTGCGGTCGTAGATGTGGCGCTGAAACTGGTGCGGCCGCGGCGGCGCGCGCTTCAGGCCGGCGATCGCCGGATTGTCGCGCAGCTGCGCGTCCTGCACATAGAAGTTCACCACGTCGAGCCGGAAGCCGTCGACGCCACGCTCCAGCCAGAAGCGCGCAATGTCGAGAAGCGCATCCTGAACCGCGGGGTTGCGCACGTTGAGGTCGGGTTGCTCGGGCAGGAAATTGTGCAGGTAATACTGCCGCCGCCGCGCGTCCCAGGTCCAGGCGCAGCCGCCGAACATGGCTTGCCAATTGTTGGGCGGCGAACCGTCCGGCTTGGCGTCCGCCCAGACGTACCAATCGGCTTTTGCATTGTCGCGGCTGGCGCGGCTTTCGGCGAACCACGGATGCTGATCGGAGGAATGCGACCACACCTGATCGAAGATGACTTTAAGGCCCAGTGCGTGCGCGCGCGCGATCAGTGCGTCGGCGTCGGCCAGCGAGCCGAACAGCGGATCGACATCGCGATAGTCGCTGACGTCATAGCCGTAATCCTTCATCGGCGAGCGAAAGAATGGCGATAGCCAGACGGCGTCGCAGCCAAGCGCCGCGATGTGATCGAGTTTCTCGATTGCGCCCTTGAGGTCGCCGACGCCGTCGCCGTTCGAATCCCGGAACGAGCGCGGATAGATCTGATAAATCACCGCGCCGCGCAGCCACTCGCTCATCGCTCCGGCATGCGCGAGGCGCTGGCGCAAATCAAGTCATTGGCGCGCGAACCACGTTCTCATTAGGATAGCGGCAAGCATGCGAACGGGCTTTCGTCTCATCGATGGCGATGCTGCCGCCGGCCGGGCGCCGGCCGTGGCGCGGCACTGGCTGGAGGCGGTGATCGTCGTCATTGTCGCGCAGTGGTTGACTTGGCAGAGCGTCCAACTCAGCACCGTGGTGTATCAAGCGTTCTTTCGAAGTGGGTCGTCTGAATGGGGTGATGCGGGCCCCTTCTTCGCAGGCATGTACCTTCTCTACCTGGTCGTGCCGGGGGTGCTGATAGCGGGGCTGTGCCTGTTCCTATCGCGTCGCGTCGACGGGCGCAGCGCAAAATCCTTGGGCTTGAATGTCGCCACCGCACCGCTTGCTATGGCTTGGTGTGTCTTGGGTTTGCTGGCGGCGGCGCCGGTGTTAGCGGCAACGGCGTCGGCGGGCATGAGCGGAAACGACCTGGCGAGCGCCGTTGCGGTGCTCACACCCGTCACACTTCTGCAAGCGGGTGCCGAAGAGCTGCTGTTTCGTGGCGTTATCTTGGGCTCGCTCTGCGCCCGCTACGGCGCGCCGCGCGGCGTGCTGATCAGCGCACTGCTGTTCGGTCTGTGGCATCTTCAGATCGGACAAGACTGGTTCGACGCGCTCGTTGCCTTTGCCTCGACATTTGTCTTTGGCGTTACAGCGGCCATTGTCACGCTGCACTTTGCAAACCTCGGTCCAGCGCTTGCGCTCCATCTAGTGTGGAACGTGGCGGCAGACGTTTATTGGGGTGCAAGCGCGGACTCCGGATTCTGGGCTTCGTGGGCCGCAAACTTCGGCAGGCCGTGGATGATCGAGGACTTGCGCGCGGGCAACATGATTCAGGTTCTCGTCTTGCCTCTGGTTATTGAGACACTGATTGTCCTGGCCGCTTGCCGCTCGACGGCGCGCAGCATCTTCGGCCTAAAGGACCTCTAGTTCAGCGCGCCCCCATGAACGCGGGATTAGAGGCGCCGACGGGGGCGGGCAGAACGTGGCCATGTCGCCCGCGATCCTCGTCATCAATCTCGATCGCGACGCGGACCGGCTCGCCTACATGCAGGCGCAACTGGCGCGCGCGGCGCTGCCGTTCGCGCGTTTCAGCGCGATCGACGGCGCGGACCTGCCAGCGCCGATGCGCAGCTACTTTCCGCCGGGCACGCCGCTCTCGCGCGGCGAGATCGGCTGCTATGCAAGTCATCTCGCCATCTGCCAACGCATCGCCGCACGGCGCGTGCGTGCTCCGGTGTTGGTGCTCGAAGACGATGTCGCGCTGCCGGGAGATTTGCCGGCGCTGATGGCGTCGCTCATTTTGGCGTTGCCGCCGCGTTGGGACATCGTGCGGCTCTCGTATCCGAGCAAACGCATCACCCGCCCGGTCGCCCCGCTCGGAGATGGCCGGGAACTGGTGCGCTATTCGCAGACGCCGACAAGCACCGGCGCCTATCTGATCAGCCGATCCGGCGCGGAAAAATTCCTGGCGCCGCAGCCACGCCGACTCCCGATCGATCACGACCTCCGTCGCGTGTGGGCATGGGATCTCGAAACCTACGGGGTCATGCCGGCGCCCGTCCGCGCCGATGCGTTCGGGGGTTCGACCATCGACGCGATGGGGTCGCGCCAACGCGTGCGCCGGCGCGCGCAGGATGAACGAGAAGCGCTGGCGCGGTTTCGCCGTGGCGTGCGCGACTTCGGGCTTGCCGGCTGGATCGCCGCCGAGGCGGTAAATACCGCCGGCATGCTGGCGCCGCGTGCGGCGCGCCCGGCGTTGTTCGCCTGGGCGCGCGCGCGGATCGCCCGGGTGGCGTGACTCAGTTCGCCGCTTGCGCCAAAGCGGGCGCGGCCGCGCGGCGCAGGAAGGCGCGCACGGCGTTGGCCGACGCGTCCGGCACTTCCTCCTGCGGGATGTGGCCGACGTTCTCGAACATCACCAGTTCGGAGCCGCTGATCGCGGCGTTGAACTGGCGCGCGTGTTCGGCGGGGACGAGCCGGTCCTGATTGCCCTGCAGAATCAACACCGGCATGTGCAGCGCTACGAGCCGTTCCGCCGTCGCCACGTTGCGCTCATGCGCGCCGATCTGTAGCAGGATGTCGCGGTGACCGGGCGCGCGCGAGAGTTCGACGTAACGGTCCACCATGGCGTCGTCGACCAGGCTCTGATCCGCGAACGACGCTTGCAGGCCCCCGCGCACGAGGCGCGTATTGTCGAGATCGCGCAGCAGCGGTCCGAGCACGGGGTTCTGCAGCAGCTTGAACACGAGCGGGCGCTGGTCCGGATTGTCGCCTTCACGCGGCCAGCCGCTGGCGTCCACCAGCACGAGCGCGCTCACCTGCTCGGGATGCGCCAGCGCATATTCCCACGCAATGTTGCCGCCCATCGAGCTGCCGGCGAGCGCAAATGACGTCAGGCCCTGGGCCTGCGCGAAGGAGGCGACGACGTCGCGGTAAGCTTCAATCGAGGCTTGATAGCCTGCCGGCGCGCGCGTGAGTCCGTGGCCGGGCAGGTCGAGTGAGATCACGCGGTACTCGTCGCCGAGCCGCTGCACCCAGGGTTCCCATGTGTGCAGCGACGCGGAGAAGCCGTGCAGCAGCAGAAGCACCGGCCCGTCGCGTTTGCCTTCGTCGCGATAGTGGACGCGCAGTCCGCCATCGAGATCGACATAGCGCGAGGCGCCGCTCTCATACTTGGTGGCCAGCGTCTCGTAGGGAATGTCGGGCCGTTTCAGATAGAAGTAGCCGCCGACCGCGATCAGCGCCGCGAGTCCCGCCAGCCCCAGCACGCTGCTTAGAATCCACCGCACCATGTCCGCCTCCCACGTGGGGCAGTGTGACGCGGACGCGCGCGGCGTCAATCGCGCCAGCCGGCTTCCCGCGCCCAGGCCTCGGATTCGGCGCGCCGTTGCGCCAAATCCGCGGGCGCGATCTCGCCTTCCGCAGCGGCCCGCGCGCGCATGTCGGCGATCGCCTCCGCCATCGGCGGCAGGCCGACGCTGGCGCGGCGCTCGTCCACCCCGGCCGCGTCGCGGATTGGGGCAGGCGAGAGTTGGCCGTGACCGTCCCAGTCGAACTGGGTGCCGAACGTCTGCTCGCGGCCTTCGAGCACGGCGATGCGGTCCGAGAGATAGGCGGCGTCGAGCACATTGGCCTGGCCCAACGCGACGGCGTCGAGCATGAGCGCCAGGCCGCGGCGCTGCACGTCCGGGCTGCCGATCGCGTGCTGTAGAATCAGGAACGCCGCCGCGGCGCCTTCGTCGCCGAGCTTGTCGCGGCCGGGCCAGCCAATCTCGTCCAACGCGCGCGCGAGCAGCGCGGCGTTGGCGCGGTGCACCGCCGCCATCTCCGGATGGTAGCCCGTGAAGAACGCGCCGCTATGCGCAAGGCGCGCACGCGTTTCGACGTCATGCCGCGCGGCGGCGATGAGGTCGCGCGTCCAACCCGCGTTACTCACGCGCACACACCGGGCACGCGGGGTCGCGCGATAGCGCAACCGTTCGCGCCGTCGCCGCGAGCGCGTCGTAGATCAGGACGCGGCCGTTGAGCGGTTCGCCGGCGCCGGCGATTTCCTTGATCGCCTCCAACGCCATCATCGACCCGATCACGCCGGTCAGCGCGCCGACGACGCCCACGCGGGCGCAGGTTTCCGCGTCTGGCGGCGCTTCGGAAACGAGGCAGCGATAGCAGGGGCCGCCGCGCTTGAAGACGCTCACCTGTCCGTCCCAGCGCCCGACCGCGCCGGAGACCAGCGCAACGCCCACCGCGCGGCATGCGGCGTTGACCGTAAAGCGCGTTGCGAATTCGTCGGAGCCGTCGAGCACGAGGTCAGCGCCGTCGAGAAGATCGCGCGCATTGGCGCCGGTCAGACGCACGTTGCGGGCTTCGATCTCCGCGTGCGGATTGAGCGCCGTCAGTGCGGCGGCGGCGCGCTCCACTTTCGTGGCGCCGGCGTCTGCCGTTCTGAAAACGATCTGCCGCTGCAGGTTTGAGAGCGAGACGGAATCATCGTCGATCAGCCGCAGCCGCCCCACGCCTGCCGCCGCCAGATAAAGCGCCGCCGGCGCGCCGAGCCCGCCCACGCCGACAATCGCCACAACCGCCGCCTTCAAGCGCTGTTGTCCTGGCCCGCCGATTTCCTTCAGCAGGATGTGGCGCGCGTAGCGCTCGCGTTCTTCAGGGCCGAACATCGTACGTCGGATATAGCGGGCCGCGCAGCGCGCGGGTAGCTATTGCGTCGTTGTCGCCGCATCCGCGGGTTCGTCGCAGGTCTGGAAGCGGAAGACCCCGGGCGACTGGTTGACGCGGTCGCGATAGAGCGAGGGCAGCATGCCGGGCATGAAGATGTAGCCGGGCGCGCGGGAATCGTGGCGCGGCAATTGCCCGATATAGTGCATCTCGGAATCGAACAGCGTCACCGGAAACGCCGCGCCGCCTTCGGCGGGGCGGATGTTGGTTACGGACAAAATGTAGGCGGGGCCGTCGTCAGGACCGGCATTCACCGGACGATAGACGTATTCTTTCTGCGTCGAGGTGACCAGCACCACGAACTCGACATTGCCCATGCGCCGGCCTTGAAACTCGGCGACTTCGAAGTTCTGCGTCGTGGTCGAAGGGATGCGACGGAAGCGCAGCATGACGCGGCGGTCGTCATTGTATTCGTAGACGGCGTGCTCGGCGCTGCAGGTTTCCGCAGTGCGCCGCGGCGGAGCTTCCGTGGTCGTCTCGAACAGGCCGCCGCTCTTCTCCGCGCTCTGCGGCGCCGATTGGCGATAGAAGAAATAACCGCCAGCGAGCGCCGCCGCGAGCACCAGCGTTATGATCAAGCCGCGCATGTGGTCCCCCAGGTGAGGCTTGCCTTATCGCAATCGGCTGCAGGGGAGTCGAGCGCTGCTAGCGCCCGGTCGAGCCAAAACCGCCGGCGCCGCGCGCCGTTTCGCTCAGGCTTTCGACAGCGTCCCACTCGCCCTGCGTCACCGGCGCGATCACCAGTTGCGCGATGCGCTCGCCGCGTTTGATTGTGAACGGCTCTTGGCCGAGGTTGATCAGGATCACTTTCACCTCGCCGCGATAGTCGGCGTCGATCGTGCCCGGCGTGTTGAGGCAGGTAAGCCCGTGCTTCAGCGCAAGCCCTGAGCGCGGGCGCACTTGCGCTTCGAACCCCGCCGGCAGCGCGATGGTAAGGCCCGTCGGCGCCAGCACGCGCTGACCGGGCGCCACGACCATCGGGTCGTCTTCGGGAACGGCGGCGCGCAGGTCCATGCCCGCCGACAACGCGGTTTCATATGCGGGAAGTTGCAGGCCCTCGAAATGCGGCAGCGGCGCGACCTGGATTCGAACTTTGCTCATCCGCCGAGCCTAGCCGGATTCGCGCAACCGCCAACGCGCGCTCACTTCTTGCCGGCTTGGCGCGCCTTGCGCGCGGCGTACTTGAGATCGCGGCGGGCCTTTTGTTCGAACGCCAGAATCTCGTCCGCCTCGGCGTCGGCGATGCGCTTGCGCTCGGCCTCTTCGGCCGCGAGCTTCGCGGCGACCGCCTCGGCCTTGGCCTTCTCCTCGGCGGCGATCTTGCGTTGGAGTTTTTCCATCTCCACCCGCTCGCGGCGCTTCTGCTCGGCGGCGACGCGCTTCTCTTCGCGCTCCTTGGCCTCGGCGGCGCGCTCGGCGGCGACCGAGGGGTCGACCGGCGCGGTCGCCTTGGTCTTGAACTTTTCCAGCATCGCCTTCTTGGCGGCTTCAGCGGCCTCGCGGCGGTCGTTGTGGTTTTGGAAGCTCATGCAGTCGGATTTCCCCACAGGGCGCGCGCGGCGCGCTCAGCGTTCATTCGGAATCGATGTGTGAGGGGCCCTCATAGCGCGTCACGCCATGAACCGGAAGGGGGCGCATGATGAAACTTACGCAGCGGAACGCAGGGCTGCGGTGCGATTGTACGGTGCGATCGTACGCCTACTTCCGGCGTGCGCTCTTGCCGGCGAGGGCTTTGGCGATTTCGGCGGCGAGCTTGCGCGCCACCGCGTCCTTGGCCATGCGCGGCCAGGTTTCGGCGCCGTCCTTGGTGATCAGCATCACCTCGTTCTCGGCCCCGCCCATGACATCGCCCGAGACATCGTTGGCGACAATCCAGTCGCAGCCCTTCTTGGCGATCTTGGCGCGCGCGTGTTCCTCGACCTTCTCGGTCTCGGCTGCAAAGCCAACGACGAGCTTCGGCCTCTTCTTGCCGGGCTTGGAGAGCGTGGCGAGGATATCCGGCGTTTCCTCCAGCGCGATGTTGGGTGCGCCGCCGGTCTTGTCCTTCTTGATCTTCTCGCCGGCGCGGCGCTTCGGCCGCCAATCCGCAACCGCCGCGACCATCACCGCGACGTCCGCAGGCAGCGCCGCTTCGCTCGCGGCAAGCATGTCGCCAGCGCCTTCAACGCTGACGAGCGTCACGCCTGCTGGCGGCGAGAGATTGGTTGGTCCGGACACCAGCGTCACTTCCGCGCCGAGATCGGCCAGCGCTTGCGCGATGGCGTAGCCTTGCTTGCCGCTGGAGCGGTTGGAGATGAAGCGCACCGGATCGATCGCCTCCAGCGTCGGACCGGCGGTCACCAGCGCGCGCTTGCCTTTGAGCGGGCCGTCCGCCAGCAGCGCGAGCGCGGCGTCGCGAATTTCCTCGGGTTCGGCCATGCGGCCAACGCCGCGTTCGCCGCTTTCGGCCATCTCGCCTGCGTTCGGGCCGATGAAGCGCGCGCCGTCGGCCTGCAGCGCCGCGACGTTGCGGCGCGTCGCGGGGTGCGACCACATGCGCGGGTTCATCGCCGGCGCCATCAGCACAGGCTTGTCGGTGGCGAGCAGCACGGCGGAAGCGAGATCGTTGGCCAAGCCATGCGAGAGTTTGGCCATCAGGTCCGCCGTGGCGGGTGCAACGATGACGAGATCGCACTCGCGCGCCAATCGGATGTGGCCGACATCGAATTCTTCCGCCTGGTCGAACAGCTCCGTGAACACGCGTTCGCCCGCGAGCGCGCCGGCGGCCAGCGGCGTGACGAAGTGCTGTGCGGCCGGCGTCATCACCACGCGAACAGCGACGTCGCGATCACGCAAGCGCCGGATCAGCTCGAGGCTCTTATACGCGGCGATGCCGCCGCCGATGATGAGCAGCACGCGCTTCGTCATGGCGTCGACGCCTTCTCGGTCTCTG
Source organism: Hyphomonadaceae bacterium (assembly GCA_050182055.1). Lineage (GTDB taxonomy): Bacteria > Pseudomonadota > Alphaproteobacteria > Caulobacterales > Aquidulcibacteraceae > Vitreimonas. Next base: position 22,876 of record JBFXCP010000003.1, on the reverse strand, counting down.
GCGCGGGCGCGTCGGGATTCTCCGCGCCGTTCGCGCCCTCGGTGGTCGCGGGCAGCGCCTCGTTGACGACCGCCTCACGCTCCATACGCGCGGCGTCCTGCCTCGGTTGCAGTTCGCCGCGATCATTGGCGGTCAGCGCCAGCGCCAGGATCGCGCCGCCGAGCAGGGCGATCCACACCGCCGGCATCTCATACCATTTGCGCTCCGTGCGCGGCGCTTCGATGGCAGTCTTGCGCGCCGCGGCTTCGACCGCGAGCAGGGTTTGCGGCAAGCGGCGCAGCGCCTGGAATCCCAGCGCCGCTTCGTCGATGGCGCGCCGGGTCACCGCTTCCGGGCCCAGTTCGCGCTGCACCCAGCGTTCCACGATCGGGCGCGAGGCTGACCACATGTCGTGTTTCGGGTCGAGTCCGCGCGCGACGCCTTCGACTTGAACCATTGTCTTCTGCAGCAGCACCAGCTCGGGCCGCAGGTGCATGCCGAACATGTGGGTGACGTCGAACAATTGCAGCAGGAGCCGGCTCATCGAGATGCCGTCGGCGGTCTTGCCGAAAATCGGTTCGCCGATGGCGCGTAGGGCTTGCGCGAACTCCTCGACCGTGAAGCGGTCGGGCACGTAGCCCGCTTCCTGGTGCACCTCGGCGACGCGGCGATAGTCGCGCTTCAGGAAGCCGTAGAGAATTTCCGCGAGATAGCGCCGCTCCTTGTGGCCGATGCGGCCCATGATGCCGAAGTCGACGATCCAGAGCTTGCCGTCCTTGCCATAGAGCAGATTGCCCTCGTGCATGTCGGCGTGGAAGAAGCCGTAATCGAGCGCGGCGGCCAGGAATCCGCGCGTGATGGCGATCGCGAGTTCGCTGCGGTTGGCGCCGGCTCTGTCGAGCGCGCGCGCATCGGTGAGCGGCACGCCGTCGATCCAGTCGAGCGTCATCACCCGTTTCGAGGACCGCGCCCAGTCGATCTCGGGTACGGTGAGGTAGCCGTCTTTCTCCGCCACTTCCCGGAACTCGGCGGCGGCGCCCGCTTCGAGGCGCAGATCCAGTTCGCGCTCCATGGCGGAGGCGACCGTGTCGATGAATTGCACCGGCTCCAGCCGGCGCGAACGCGGCGAGAAAAACTCGATGCCTTGCGCCAGGAAGCGCAGCGCGGCCATTTCCTTGGCGAGCTTCTTTTCAATGCGCGGGCGCAGCACCTTGATCGCCACCACGCCCTGGCGCGGCACGATCGCCTGGTGCACCTGCGCGATCGAGGCTGCGGCCATCGCTTCGGAAATGCCGGCGAACAATTCTTCCGTACCGCCGAGCTCGGAATTGATGGTGTCGAGCGCGATGGTGCGGGAGAAGGGCGGCAGCCGGTCCTTCAGTCGTCCCAGCTCCTGCGCAACCGTGACGCCGATCATGTCGGGGCGCGTGGCCAGGAACTGTCCGACCTTCACGTAGGCCGGGCCCAGCCGCTCGAGCGCAATGGCCAGGCGTGTCCCGACGCTGCGGCCGCGGCGGCGCTTGGCGAAGATCGACAGCGCGGTGTGGGCGGCCTGCAGCGCGGTGGGGTAGCGGTCGTAGTACTCGGCCGGCAGCAGTACGTCGTAACGCACCAGCGTCCCCGCCACGCGCAGCAGCCGTCGCGTGTGCCCGATCACGCCGGTGGCGATGCCGGCGGCCACCGCGATCGCGATGGCGAGGAGCAGCGAGAACCAAAGCACTAAACCGACCAACCCCAATGCAGCGCACACACGCCCGCGGCCATGTTTCGGTAGCCGGTTCGAGCGAAGCCTGCGTCGCGGATCATAGCCAAAAACGTTTCCTGATCTGGAAACCGGCGAATGGATTCCACGAGATAACGGTAAGAATCGGCGTCGTTTGCGAGCAGTTTCCCCAAGGCCGGGATCGCATTAAACGAATAGAAATCATAAACCGGCTCGAGCCCCCCCACGGCGAGGCGCGAAAACTCGAGGCAATAGAAACGTCCGCCGGGCTTCAGAACGCGCTTGGCTTCGCGCAAGACCGCGGGCACGTCGGTGCAGTTCCGGATGCCGAAACTGATGATGTAGGCGTCGGCGGCGTGGTCATCGACCGGCAGATTTTCCGCATCGCCCTCGTGCCAGTTGAGACCGTCCTCGCCCAGAGTCTTGGACTTGGCGCGGCCGGCCTCCAGCATCTCGGCGTTGATGTCGATGACGTGGATCTCCGGCGGCTCGAGCCCGCGCCGCTTCGCGGCGGCGTCGCCCAGCTTCTTGATCCGGCGCGCGATGTCGCCGGTGCCGCCGGCGACATCGAGGATGAGTTCGCCCGGCTGCGGGTTGAGCTTGGCGACGGCGGCGTCCTTCCAGAGCCGATGCAGGCCGCCGGACATTGCGTCGTTCATCAGATCGTATTTCGACGCGACGGACGAAAACACGTCGCGCACCCGCGAGGCCTTTTCCGCCTTGGGCACGTCCTGGAATCCGAACGAGGCGGTGTCGTCGCGGCGGGTGTCGCTCATGGGCGGACCATAGCGGCGGGCCTGCGGCGGGGCTATATCAGGCGGCGATGGTTTCGCGTTTGATTTCCGACATTTCGCCGCATGCCTGAGCTCCCGGAAGTCGAGACCGTGCGGCGGGGCTTGGCGCCCGCTTTGGTGGGGCGGCGCATCGCCAAGGCGCGGACGAAGCGCGCGGATCTGCGCTTTCCGTTTCCCCCGCGCTTTGCAGCGCGACTGAAGGGCAGGCGCGTCGACGCGCTGGAGCGGCGCGCGAAATATCTGCTCGCACATCTCGACGACGGCATGGTGTGGATCACGCACCTCGGCATGACCGGGCGTTGGAGCGTGTGCGGCGCAAGGCGACAGCCGGGCGACTTCTACTATGCCGAGCCGCCGGATCCCACGCACACCCACGTCGTAATCGACATGGAGGAAGGCGCGCGCTTGGAATTCAACGATCCGCGCCGGTTCGGCTACATGGACCTGATCGCGGAAGACGCGCTTGCCGCACATTCGTTCTTCAAAGGCATGGGGCCGGAGCCGCTCGGCAATGAATTTCATCTGCCCTACCTGCAGAAGGCGTTGGCAAAGAAGAAAACCAGCGTGAAGGCGGCGTTGCTCGATCAGCGCGTCGTGGCTGGGCTCGGCAACATCTACGTTGTGGAAGGGCTCTATCGCGCCGGCATCGCGCCCACCAAGGAGGCGGGCCGCATCTCGGCGCAGCGGCTGGAGAAGCTCTACCACGCAATTCGCGCTGTGCTCGAAGAAGCGATCGAAGCGGGCGGCTCAACGCTCAGCGACTATGCGCAGGTCAACGGCGCGCAAGGCGGTTTTCAGCATCGATTCCGGGTCTACGATCGCGAAGGCGAGGCTTGCGCCACGCCCGATTGCGGCGGCGCGATTCGCCGCGCCGTGCATGGCGGGCGGAGCACGTTCTGGTGCCCACGCTGTCAGCGTTAGAGGTCGTCGAAGCGTTCCAACAAGTCGATCGCAAGTTGGGCCGTCGTATCGCGGATGCAGAGCGCGGCGACGACGCGCGACAGCGAGCCGCCTTCGTAGATCGAGCCCGCATAGCCGCAGCGCGCTTGCAGCCAAGGTCCGTAGGCGGCCAGCATGGCGTCAAGCTGCGCGAGCTGGGTTGGCGTCTCCCGCGCGCGGAGCCGCAGGGTGAGCAGGCGCACTTGCGCCTCCCAGCTCTCTTTCTCGCGCATCACGCATTGCACCATGCCGCCGGTTGTTGACCCGAAAGGCTCTTCGATGCACGGGCCGGATTCCGCGCCGATGCAGTCGCGCCGCGTCTCCGGCGTGGCGGCGGCGAGGCACGCGTCCACGCCCGAACGCGGCTGCGCCTGGGAGGTCGTTGCGCAAGCGGCGATGGCGGCAATGGCGAATAGCAGCAAGATGGCGCGCATGACGGCTCCCGGGTGCGCGGGATCAGAGCTAATCTCAGGCCATGAGTCGAGTCGCCGCAGTCACCCTGCTCTGCACGATTGCCGCGCCGGCGTACGCGCAGACCGCCTACTTCGCAGCGATCCCCGATCTGCCGATTGCGCCAGGCTTGAGCGAAAACCCGCTCGGCTCGCTCTTCTCGGGCGGGCAGGGCGACATCGTCCTGGCGCACGCGCGCGGCGCCGCCGCGCCGGAAGAGGTCGCGCGCTTTTACGCCGACAGCCTCTCGGCGCTCGGTTGGGCGTTTCGTCCGGCGCCGGCAGAGGACGGCCTGATGTTCGCGCGCGGACGCGAGCGGCTGATCCTGCACATCGAGCCGCAGGCTGATGGAACGTTGCTCCGGGTGCGGCTGATCGTGCGCCCTGCGTCGATGAACGCCGATTGATTTTCGCGGCCCCTGCGCGCTAGTGAGCGCGTATGGCATACGAAAACATCCTGGTCGAAACCGCCGCCGGCGTCGGCGTCGTCCGGCTCAATCGCCCGAAGGCGCTCAATGCGTTGAACGATGCTCTGATCGCGGAACTGAACACCGCCCTCGACCGCTTTGAAGCGGACGACGCGATTGGCTGTATCGTCATCACCGGTTCGGACAAGGCGTTCGCAGCAGGCGCCGACATCAAGCAGATGGCCGAAGGCCAATTCAGCGATTTCTACGCGCACGATCCATTCCAAAACCTCGAGCGCGTGCCGCGGTGCCGGAAGCCTTTGATCGCGGCTGTCGCTGGCTATGCCCTCGGCGGCGGCTGCGAGCTCGCCATGATGTGCGACTTCATTATCGCGGCGGATAACGCGAAATTCGGCCAACCCGAAATCACCCTTGGCGTGATGCCGGCGTGGGGCGGTTCGCAGCGGCTCACGCGCTCGGTCGGCAAAGCCAAGGCGATGGATCTTTGCCTGACCGGACGCATGATGGATGCGGCGGAAGCTGAGCGCTGCGGCCTCGTCGCGCGCATTGTCGCAGCCGATAAGCTGATGGAAGAAACGATGGCCGCGGCGAAGAAGATCGCATCGATGGGCCGTCTCTCCGTCGTCGCGAACAAGGAAGCGGTGAACGCGGCGTTCGAGACGCCGTTGAACGAAGGCCTGAAGCTCGAGCGGCGCTTGTTCTATGCGCTTTTCGCTACCGAAGATCAGAAGGAAGGCATGGCCGCCTTCATTGCAAAGCGGCCGCCCGAATTTAAGCATCGCTAGGATTTGACGCGGGCTCTGGCCAGGGCTATAGCCCCGCGCTTCGCGACCGAAAGCACCGTTGGAATCCATTCATGGCGAATACGAAGTCCGCAAAGAAGGCAGCCCGCGTCACTGAGCGCCGCACGGCGATCAACAAGGCGCGTCGCACCCGCATGCGGTCGACGTGGCGCGCGGTGGAAGAGGCGATCGCCGCCGGCGACGCCAAGAAGGCCGCCGAGGCCCTTCGCGAAGCGGAATCGTCGACCATGAAGGCGGCGACCAAGGGCGTGGTTCACAAAAATCTCGCCAGCCGCAAGGTTTCGCGCCTTGCCGGGCGCGTCGCGGCCCTTACCGCCAAGAAATAGTCGGCCCGTCCGGGCTCGACAGGGGTCTTTTGGGACTCCCAACGCCCCCGAATCCTCGTATTGCAGATGTGGAACAAGCGTCCAAATGCGGGCGCGGAATCGCTCTGTGTACGGATGAACCTGCGGGCATCGCGCGGCGGCAATTTTCTAAGCAACGTCAGATAGTTGCGGCTTTCTTGTGAATGTTTAATTCCGGTGCGTTTGTTGGCTATTGACGCGCATAGTTAATCGGCCCATCGTTCCCCCGTCCGGCGAACATTTTCGCTGTTCGACGCTTCAGTGACACCGATGCGAAGGCATCGGGCCGAAAAAGGTCATCGGCTCGAACAGGAGAGGTGTGTCCGCAGGGCGCGGGGCTGAAACAAACAACGATTCACGCGGGGGTTGGCATGGATCAGGGCGAAGAAAGCGTCCGCCGGGATTCGGCGGGCGTCGGGGCGGCGCGGGCCTATGAACTGGTTCGAAAAGAGCTTCTGGGCGAGTTCGGCGCGGACTTCTTCCGTTCCTATATCGACCCGTTGCGCTTGGTCGCGGACGTGAACGGAACTCTGGTGTTCCGGGCTGGCAGCCAAGTCGCGCGCGAACGGCTGAAGCAGCAGGTTCAGCACCGGCTGGAAGCCCGGATGCGAGTCTATGTGCCGGATATGGCGCCGGTGCAGATTCTCCTGGAACAAGAAATTCCCGAGGACGTCCGCGCGCTGGCGGATGCGCGTCTCGACGAGGCGCGTGCGGCGACCGACGCCGCCGGCTCGTCCACGAGCCCGCCGCCGCTCAACACCTTCGACACCTTCTGCGTCGACGCGTCGAACCACCGCGCCTTTACGGTGGCGCGGATGATTGCGGCGGGCGCGGGCGTGACGTTCCCGGTGTGGCTGGTGCATTCGCCGCCCGGCTGCGGCAAGTCGCACCTTCTCTCGGCGCTGGCGCACGAAGCGATGGACAACGGGCGCACTGTCCTCATGCTCACCGGACAAGAATTTCTCGAGCGCTTTCAAGCCGCACTGAAGCAACGCGACTCGTCGCCCTTCAAAGACATGGTCCGCGCACCGGATCTGCTGATCATCGACGATTTTCATCGCATCTGCGGCAAGCGCGCCACAGAGGAAGAAGCGTTCGATACGATGCACGATGTCACGCGCCGCGGCGGCCAGGTGGTGCTTGCCGCCAACCATGGTGCGGAGGGCCTTGAAGGACTTGACGATACGCTGCGCGCAAAACTGAAAGGCGCCGCCGCGTGTGAAATCCTTGAGCCGGATGCGACGTTGCGTCGTCGTATCCTCGATACGCGCGTCGCGTATCACGCACGCGCGAATTTTGGATTCAGCGTGGCGCCCGCCGCGCTCGATATGATCGCCGACCGCATGCACGTTACAGGACGTGAACTTGACGGGGCGGTCTGCCAATTGTTGATCGAATGGAAAATCTCCGGAGGGACACAAGTGACGCTAGAAGCCGCCGCGAACGCTCTGCAGAACAAGATTTCGGACGCCGCCGAGCGGCGCATCACCGTGCAGCTCGTGCAAAAGGTGGTGGCTCGGCACTTCAACATGACCGTCCAGCAGCTGCTTGAGCGTACGCGCCGTCATGCGATTTCGCGGCCGCGCCAGATTGCGATGTTCCTGGCCTGCCGGATGACGCACGCCTCGCTGCCGGATATCGGGCAGAGGTTCGGCGGCTTCGACCACACCACGATCATGTACGCCCGCGACCGCATAGGGGCGCTGGTCGAGCAGGACGCGAACTTCCGCGCCGAGATCGAAGGCATCATGCGCGCGGTGCGCCGCGAGCCCTAAGGCTGGTTCGAAGCGACGGACGGCCCCCCAGAGCTTGCATTTGGCGCTTGGGGTTCGGGCTGCTTCTGCTAGTTTCTCACCCCCTGCGAACGGCGACTCGGGGCCGTTCGCAGCGGGTGTTTCGTTGTGGGCCCATGGCGGCCCGAAGGGTCGGGAACAGGATATGCGGCTGACCATCGAGCGCGCGGCGCTCCTGAAAGCGCTCAACCACGTGCAGAGCGTCGTCGAACGGCGCAACACGATCCCGATCCTGTCCAACGTGCTGGTCTCGGCCCAAGGCGACACGCTGAAACTGACGGCGACCGATCTCGACATCGAGATTTCCGAGTCCGCGCCGGCCGAAGTCGAGCGCGCGGGGCAGACCACGGCGCCGGCGAACTACCTCTACGACTTCGTGCGCAAGCTGCCGGAATCATCGGCGGTGAAGCTTGACGTTTCGGGCGACGACCCGCGGCTCTTCATCTCCGCCGGCAAGTCGCGGTTGCATCTGCCGATCCTGCCGGCGGGTGATTTTCCGGCGATGCCGTCCGACGGCTTCGAGACCAAATTCGAGATCGAGCCGAGCGACCTCGCGCGCCTGATCGACAAGACGCGGTTCGCGATATCGACGGAAGAGACGCGCTACTATTTGAACGGCATCTTCCTGCACACGGTGAACAACAGCGCGGGCGAAGCCATGCTGCGCGCCGTAGCCACCGATGGCCATAGGCTAGCGCTCGCCGATCATCCCGCGCCGAAGGGCGCCGTGGGGATGCCGGGCGTGATCGTGCCGCGCAAGACCATCAATGAATTGAAGCGCCTGCTCGACGACGCGGCGGACTTGGTCGAGATTTCGGTCTCGCCTCAGAAGATTCGTTTCGCGTTGGGCGATGCGGTGCTCACCTCGAAGCTGATCGACGGCTCGTTCCCGGAATATGCGCGCGTGATTCCGAAATCGAACGCCAAGAAGCTCAAGATCGAGAACAAGTCCTTTGCCGAGGCGGTCGATCGTGTGGCGACGGTGTCGGCCGAGCGCTCGCGTTCGGTGCGCTTGGCGCTCGACAAAGACAAGGTGACGCTCACCGTCAACAACCCGGACGCCGGCGTGGCGACGGAGGATTTGGCCGCCGATTACCGCGACGATACGATGGAGATCGGCTTCAACGCGAAATACCTGCTCGACGTCGCCCAGCAGATCGAGGGCCAGGAGGCGGTGTTCGAACTCGCCGATTCCGGCTCGCCAACCTTGGTGCGCGACGAAGCGGACGAGCACGCACTCTACGTGTTGATGCCGCTTCGGGTTTAATGCACTCGCTTTTTGTCGCGCACCTGACGCTCGCGGACTTTCGAAATCACGCCGCGCTCGACCTCGACCTCGACTCGCGGCCTGTTTGCCTGTTCGGGCCGAACGGCGCGGGCAAGACCAACATCCTCGAGGCGCTGACGATGCTAGCGCCGGGCAGGGGGCTGCGCGGCGCCTCGCTGGTGGATGTCGCGCGCGCCGGCGACGAGATGCGGGCGCAACCATGGGCGGTGTCCGCGCGCATCGTGCAGGACGGGCTGGAGTCCGTCCTCGGCGCCGGCGCCGAGCGCACGCCGGAAGGCGGCGTTAAACGCGTCACACGTCGCGACGGCCAGCCCGCGACCGCGTCCGATCTTGCCGAAGCTGCGCGCATGACATGGCTGACGCCCGCGATGGATCGTCTGTGGTCCGGCCCTGCGGGGGATCGCCGCCGCTTCTTCGATCGTCTGACGCTCGCGCGCGCTTCCGAGCACGGCCACGCCGCGGCCGCGTACGAGCGCGCCATGCGAGAGCGCCAGCGACTCCTGACCGAACGCGTGTTCGATGACGCGTGGCTCGGCGGGCTGGAGCGCGAAATGTCGGCGCATGGCGCGGCCATCGCGGCGGCGCGGGTGGAAACGTTGCAGCGTTTACAAGAAGCGATCGACGCGCGGCCGGACGGCGCGTTTCCGAAAGCGATCCTGGCGCTCGAGGGTCTCCTGGAGCAGCGCTTCGAGAACGGCGCCAAGAGCGCCGATGTGGAAGAGGATTTCGCCGAGCTGTTGCGCGATGTGCGCGGGCGCGATTCCGGCGCCGGGCGCGCGCTCGACGGGCCGCACCGCAGCGATTTGAAAGCGATGCACGCCGGCAAGGGCATCGCCGCCGATCAATGCTCGACCGGCGAGCAGAAGGCGCTGTTGGTGGGGCTGACGCTCGCGCAAGCGCGCGCGCTGGCGGGCGATCCGGGCGCAGGCGCATCGCTCATCCTGATCGACGAAGCGGCCGCGCACCTCGATGCGGTGCGGCGCGCCGCGCTGTTCGACGAATTGCTCGCCAACCCCGGCCAAGCCTGGCTGACCGGCACCGACCAGAACCTGTTCGAAGCCTTCGGCGCGCGCGCGCAAGTGTTCGAAGTCCGCGAGGGCGTGGTGCGGGCGGCGTGACCAAGGATGGCCGCCTGTCGCGCAGGCGACGCGGCGCCTGAGTTCCGGAGCAGTCGCTCGGTCGAAGCCGCTTGACCTGCCCCAGCGATAAGCGTGACTCCGGCGTCAAAATTTGGTGCAGTAATCGGCGGAGAGAAGCGCCATGGCGAACCCTGATTATGTGAGCCGTCACAACCCGGATTACGTGTTCGACTACGATCCCAACGAGGACGCGTGGACGACCGATCTCTCAACGCTCGACATGAGCCGGGGCGAGCGCTTTCGCGACGACAATTTCTGGCCGTTCTTCGAGCGCCTGCGCAAGGAAGACCCGGTGCACTACTGCCCGGACAGCTTGAACGGCCCGTTCTGGTCGATCACCAAGTTCAACGACATCATGGCGGTCGACACCAACCATCAGCAATTCTCCTCCGAGCCGTCGATCGTGCTGTTCGATCCGGAGGAAGATTTTCCGCTGCCGATGTTCATCGCCATGGATCCGCCAAAACACGACGTGCAGCGCAAGACGGTTTCGCCGATTGTCGCGCCGAACCATCTGGCGCTGCTGGAGCCGATCATCCGCGAACGCGCCGGCAAGCTGCTCGACGAAGCGCCGCGCGGCGAGGTGTTCAACTGGGTCGACAAGATCTCGATCGAGCTGACCACGCAAATGCTGGCCACCCTGTTCGACTTCCCCTGGGAAGATCGCCGCAAGCTGACGCGTTGGTCGGACGTGGCGACGGCCGCGCCGGGGCAGGGCGTGGTCGAAAGCGACGAGCAGCGCCGCATGGAGCTGATGGAGTGCCTGCAATATTTCAACGGGCTGTGGGAAGAACGCGCCAACGCGCCGCCGCGTAACGATCTGATTTCGATGCTGGCGCACGGGCCAAGCACCAAGGACATGCCGCGCCAGGAATTCCTCGGAAATCTGATCCTGCTGATTGTCGGCGGCAACGACACGACGCGCAATTCGATCACCGGCAGCGTCTACGCGTTGAACAAATTTCCGGAGCAGTACGCCAAGCTGAAAGCCAATCCCGCGCTGATCCCGAATCTCGTGTCGGAGACCATCCGCTGGCAGACGCCGCTCGCCTTCATGCGCCGCACGGCGTTGGAGGACATTGAGTTCGGCGGCAAGCTGATCAAGAAGCACGACAAGGTCGTGATGTGGTACGTCTCCGGCAATCGCGACGAAGAGGTGATCGCCAATCCCAACGCGTTCGATATCGAGCGCGAGAACGTGCGCCGCCATCTCTCGTTCGGTTTCGGCATTCACCGCTGCGTCGGCAATCGCCTGGGCGAAATGCAGCTGCGCATCGTCTGGGAAGAAATCTTGAAGCGCTTCGATCACATCGAAGTCATGGGCGAACCGCGCCGGGTTTATTCGTCGTTTGTGAAGGGCTACGAGCACCTCCCAGTGCGCATCGCGGCCTGAGCGCCGTTAACGCGGCGCGCAACGCGCCCGGTCAGGGAACCCACCGCGCCCGGCGGCGTTGGCGGAGTGATGGTTGTTTCCGCCACCCCCGGCCGCGTCGCGGCGCATCCGCGCGGCTTGTCGGATGTGTTTGACGAACTCGCCTATTCCGTGAACCGGGAAAGCGAGACCGAGCACGTACGGCTCGGCGTGCTGCTGAGTGCCGTGGGGCGGCGCTCATACGGCCCGTTGCTGCTGCTGATCGGTCTGTTCGCGATCTCGCCGGCGACGGTGTTGCCGCTGATGACGTCGGTGGCGGCGGCGATCACGCTGCTGATCGCAGGCCAGATGGCGCTCGGCCTGCAGCGTCCGTGGCTGCCGAAGGTGGTGCTCAATATCAAGGCGCCGCGAAAGCCGTTCTGCGCGTTCCTGGACCGTGCGCGTCCCCGTGTGGAGCGACTTGACGGCGTCTGGTTGCGTCCGCGGCTTGAAATCCTGGCGGCGCCGCCGTTCGTCAATGTCGTGGCGCTGTGCGTGATCGCTGCGGCGCTGATTACGTTTCCACTGTCGCTGATCCCATTCGCGCCCCTGGCGCCCGGGCTTGCCGTGGTCATGTTCGGCCTGGGCATGACGGCGCGCGATGGCGTGTGGCTGCTTCTTGGGGTGGCTGTGACGGCGATGGCGTTCGTGCTTGCCGCGCCGCTGCTGCTCTGAAGCCGCCCGCGGCGCGCGACCACGTCCGCCCGGCCTTGGCATGGGCTTTCAAGGGCGTCGCGCGCCTATTTTTCGAGGCCGTTTTCAGCGCCTTTTGCGGGCGCGCTGCGACACGGAATCTGCATCGGAATCCGAGACTTTCGCCTCCGGAACACCTATATTCAGGCATGTTTCCCGACACGATTCGAAGCTCATGACCGCTCCGCAAAACGCACCCGCGAGCGCGCCGTCCTACGGCGCGGAATCCATCAAGGTTCTCAAAGGCTTGGACGCGGTGCGGAAGCGGCCGGGGATGTATATTGGGGATACGGACGATGGGTCCGGTCTTCATCATATGATCTACGAGGTGGTCGACAACGCCATCGACGAGGCGTTGGCGGGTCACGCCACCAGAGTCGAGGTCGTCCTGCACCCCGACGGCAGCGCCGAAATCACCGACAACGGCCGCGGCATTCCCACCGACATCCATAAGGAAGAGGGCGTCTCCGCGGCCGAAGTCATCATGACCCAGCTGCATGCGGGCGGGAAGTTCGACCAGAACGCCTACAAGGTCTCCGGCGGCCTGCACGGCGTCGGCGTCTCGGTCGTCAACGCGCTCAGCGAATGGCTCGACCTGCGCATCTGGCGCGACGGCAAAGAGCATTACATGCGCTTCCGCATGGGCGACGCCGAAGCGCCGCTGAAGGTGGTGGGCGACGCGCCGCTGGAAGACGGCAAGCCGCGCCGCGGCACCGCCGTGCGCTTCCTCGCCAGCCCGCAGACATTCACCATGACCGAATACGATCGCAAGACGATCGAACACCGGCTGCGTGAACTGGCGTTCCTCAATTCCGGCGTGCGCATCGTCTTCAAGGATCTGCGCGGCCCCGAGCCGTTCGAGGAAACGCTGTTCTACGAAGGGGGCGTCAAGGCCTATGTCGCCCACCTCGACCGCTCGCGCAGCGCGCTCATCCCCGACGCGATCTACGTCGTCGGCGAGCGCGACGGCATTTCCGTCGAAGCCGCGCTGCAATGGAACGACGGCTACCACGAGACGACGCTCTGCTTCACCAACAACATCCCGCAGAAGGATGGCGGCACGCACCTCGCCGGCTTCCGCGGCGCGCTGACGCGGGTGGTCAACAATTACATGCAGAGCTCGGGCCTCGCCAAAAAGGAAAAGGTCGAGATCACCGGCGACGACGCGCGCGAGGGCCTCACTTGCGTGCTCTCCGTCAAAGTGCCCGATCCGAAGTTCTCCTCGCAAACCAAGGAAAAGTTGGTCTCCTCGGAAGTGCGCCCGGCGGTCGAAGGCCTGCTGGCGGACGCGCTGACGCAATGGTTCGAGGAAAACCCCGCCCACGCCAAGAACGTGATGAGCAAGATCGTGCAGGCGGCCGCCGCCCGCGAAGCCGCGCGCAAGGCGCGCGAAATGCGCCGCAAGTCGACGCTCGACATCTCCTCGCTGCCGGGCAAGCTCGCCGATTGCCAGGAGAAGGACCCGGCCAAGTCCGAACTCTTCATCGTCGAGGGCGACTCGGCCGGCGGCTCGGCCAAGCAAGGCCGCTCGCGCGAAACCCAGGCCGTGCTGCCGCTGCGCGGGAAGATTCTCAATGTCGAGCGCGCGCGCTTCGACAAGATGCTGTCAAGCGAGCAAGTCGGCACCTTGATCACCGCGCTCGGCACCGGCATCGGCCGCGGCGAGGGCGATTTCGACATCTCGAAGCTGCGCTACCACAAGATCATCATCATGACCGACGCCGACGTCGACGGCGCCCACATCCGCACGCTGCTCTTGACCTTCTTCTACCGGCAAATGCCGGAGATCATCGACGGCGGCTATCTCTACATCGCCCAGCCGCCGCTCTACAAAGCCACCAAAGGCAAGAGCGGGCGCTACCTGAAGGACCAGGCCGAGTTCGAGAACTTCCTGATCGAGGAAGGGTCCGCCGGCGCGGTGCTCGAGGGCGCGGGCGGCGCGCAATATGCCGGCGACGATCTCAAGCGCCTCGCGCGCGAAGCCATGGCGATCGAGACCTTGATCAAGCGCCTGCATGCGCGCGCCCCCGACCATGTGCTCGAACAGGCGGCGATCGCCGGCGCGTTTGCAGCCGGCGCAAGCGACAAGGAAGCCGCCGAAGCCGCTGCGCGCCTCAACGCGATCGCCGAAGAGGGCGAAGCGGGCTGGAGCGGGCGCTTCGATCCCGACGGCGCTCTGGTGCTCGAGCGCACCGTGCGCGGCGTCGCCGAGCGCTCGGTCTTGGACAAGCTCTTCCTGAGCTCGACCGACGCGCGCCGCCTCGCCGATCGCGCGCCGGGGCTGCGCGAGACGTACCTTTCGCGCGCGGTGCTGCGCCGCGGCCAGGACGTCACCGACGTCAACGGCCCGCTCTCGCTACTGCACGCGATCCAGGCCGCCGGGCAGAAGGGTGTCTCGATCCAGCGCTACAAGGGCCTGGGCGAGATGAACGCCGAACAGCTCTGGGAAACCACGCTCGACGCCGAAGTCCGCACCCTGCTGCAAGTCCGCGTCGACCACGCCGACGACGCCGACGAGATGTTCTCGAAACTGATGGGCGACGTGGTCGAACCGCGGCGCGAGTTCATCCAGGAATTCGCCCTGGAAGCGGACGTAGACGCTTAGGCGCCCTCCCCGATCGAAGGCCCAGAGATGAAAAACGGTGCCGCCAAGGCCGTTTTGGTGAACCAGTCTTAGCGCCTACTTTATGCGACGAATTCTTGCGCCGCTCCCATAAGCTTTGAGCAGCCGCTCCAACGTTTGTTCGATCTGGTCTTCAGGCACGATCTTGCTTACGCGCGAGAGCCACTGAGCAACGGTTTCCCGACCGCCGTACTGCAAGTGCCGCGCGTCCCTTATACGACCATCTTCTTCAAGTTCGTCAGCGAGCACCGAAAGCACCTCAGCGTTGGTTCGTCTCTTCGACGCTGTACGCAGCTTCGCAACCTTCGCTACAAGATCGCTCGACGCTTCGGTCGGCGGCTCCGGTGTCCGAATTGCTCGGTTGAACAACTGCATCTCAATCTCTTCCGATGACATCGCCGCGCTGCGTGAGTTGAGAGCCAAAACCCAAGCGCGCCATCGCCAAGCGTCTGCATCATAGTCCGAAAGTCGGGGCCCAGGTGTTTGCAGGTTGGAGCGCGGGCCTCCGGCCCGCATTCGCTTCGTAACGACGAGCGAAGTTTTCGACGAACAACGCACATTCCAAAAGCCATGCGGGCCGGAGGCCCGCGCTCCCAACCTCTAGACGGTTGAGTTTTTAGCTCGCTGAAGTGAGTGCGGGCCGGAGGCCCGAGCTCCAACTTGTTTGGACCTGCGCTACTTCCAGCCGGCGGAGCTAAAGGGCCATGCTTCCGGCGTGTCGCATAAGCCGGCGGTTACGGGATTCATTTCGATGTAGCGCTTGTTGGTTTCGAAGTGTTTGTCATCGCGGATGTAGCGATCGAAATAGTCGGGCGCCCATACGGAGCCGGAGCGCTTCAGCGCTTCGTTGATGCGTTTGGCGCTGAAGGTCTTCCAAGTGCGGACGATTGTGCTGAGGTCATGTTCCTTGGTGGTGGCGAGGAGGCGTGAACGTGATTGGGCATCACGCACCACGCCCGCAACGCGTAGTGATCGCCATCGTAGTGGAGAAGGGTTTCGGCGACCATGCGGGCGCATGCGGGATCGCGCATGAAGCAGGCGCCGAGGTGGCGGTCTAGAACGTCGTCGCCTTCTTGTTCGGCTGGCGGGACTGAATCGTAGAGGCGGAAGACGACGTGTTGGGTGATTTCCCAGCCGTCGTAGTGGGGGAGATAGCCGCGTGAGTGCCAGCCCTTCGTGCCCATCAGGCTCAGTGTTGGATGCGGGCGCAGGAGTTTTCAAGCGCCGCTGTTTGTTATGGGAGCGCGCCACACCCGTGGCGCATGAGCGCGCAAGCGCTAGTACGGCCCCAGGCTCCGCCACAGCATGTAGGCCGCCACCGCAAACACGACGCCGGCGAACACGCGTTGCAGCGCGCCGCGTTGTTGGGCGAGGCGGCTGGCGAAGCTTGCGCCGGCGGCGCCGCCGATCAGGCCGCCGCCGATGAACAATCCGGCGATGCGCCAGTCGACCAGCCCGTCGATGGCGTAGGACGCCGCGGTCGTCGCGCCGAAGCTGCCGACGGAAAACAGCGAGGAGCCGACCGCCTGGATCATGCTCATGCCGGTTGCGCCGATGAGGCCGGGCACGATCAGGAAGCCGCCGCCGATGCCGAAGAAGCCCGAGAGCGCGCCGGCGCCGAGGCCGTAGCCGATCAGCTTCGGCGCGTTCTCGCGCGTCAGCACGACATTGCCGTCGCCTTCATTCTTGCGCGGCCGCAGCATCAGCGCACCGATGACGATCATCAGGAGCGCAAAGAGCGGCAACAGCACGTCCGCGTCGGTCACCTTGCCGAGTGCGGCGCCCAGCGCCGCACCGATGACGCCGGCGGCGGCGAACACCATGGCGCAGCGCCACTTCACGTTGCCGCGCCGCGCATGGTTGATCAGGTTGGCGAACGCGTTGACCGAAACCGCCAGCGCCGAGGTGCCGATCGCCAGGTGCGGATTCGAGACGCCGACCACGTAGAGCAGCGCCGGCGTCGCCAGGATCGAGCCGCCGCCGCCGATCAGCGCTAGCACCAGCCCGACGGCCGCGCCGCTCAGCACCGCGAGAATGTCGGGCAGGCTCATGCCGCGCGTGTGGCGCGATTCCAGGGCATTGTCTTCAACAGCATCGCCATACCGCACAAGCCGGTTACGCCCGCGAAGGTGAGACCGGCGCCGACGAAGGCCGCCAGCGCGAAGAACGCGGGGTGGACCAGCCAGCCTAGAGCGACGCCGGTGAGGATCAGCGCGCCGGCGGCGATCTGCACCTGGCGCATGATCTCAATCGGCGCTGCGCGGTTGGCGTGGACCGGCAAGCCCGCCGTTTTCCAAGCCTCGATGCCGCCCTCGAGGTAGTATGCGTCGCGAAACCCGCGTGCGAGCAGACGGGCGGCGTTGGCTTGCGTGCGCATGCCCGAGCGGCAGTGGAACACAGCCGTCTTGGCGTGATCGCGATCGAAGTCGTGCGCGTCGATCGCCGAGAGCGGGGCCAGGCGCGCGCCCAGAATGTGCTCGCGCGCATGTTCGTCGCTTTCGCGCACGTCGATCAGGATCGCGTCGCCGGCGTCGAGCCGGCGCTTCAACTCAGTGGCTGAAATGGGATTGAGGCGGCTCATGTCCGTTTCCGTTTTGGCGGGCAGTAGATCGCGGCGAGCGTTTCGAGCACGCGCGCAGCGTTGGGATCGGCGAGGCGATAGTGGATGGTCTGCGCTTCGCGCCGGGTGGCGACGAGCCCTTCCGCGCGCAGACGCGCCAGGTGCTGCGAGAGCGCCGACTGCGACAAGCCCACGGCGTCCTGCAACGCCCCCGCCGAGTGCTCGCCTTGCGTCAGCTGACACAGTACCATCAGCCGTGTTTCGTTCGCGAGCGCGCGCAGCAACGCGGCGGCTTCGCCGGCTTTGGCCGCGAAGCGCTCGGGGGAGAGGTCGTAGGCCATCGCCAGGCACATATATCAGTTGACGCTAATTTAGCAAGTACTAATATACAGGGCACAGCAGGAGTTTGAGATGACCGCCCGCCCCGAGATCCGCGCCTTTTTCCACGAGCCCACCTTCACAGTGAGTTATCTGGTCTGGGATCCGGCCTCCAAGCGCGCCGCGATCATCGACAGCGTGCTCGATTTCGACACCAAATCCGGCCGCACCGGCACGCAGTCGGCCGAAGCGATCCTCGCCGCGGCGCGCGCGCAGGGACTGACAGTGGACTGGCTGATGGAGACGCACGCGCATGCCGATCACCTCTCGGCGGCGCCCTATCTCAAGCGCGAGACCAACGCGCCGATCGTGATCGGCGAACACATCACGGCGGTGCAGCGCGTGTTCAAGGACGTCTTCAATCTGGACGACGTCGCCGCCGACGGCGCGCCGTTCGACCGGCTGGTCGCCGAGGGCGACGTGCTGAAACTGGGCGAGCTCGACATCGAGGTGCTGCACACCCCGGGGCATACGCCGGCCTGCGTGAGCTACGTCATTGGCGATGCGGTGTTTGTCGGCGATACGATGTTCATGCCAGATTTCGGCACCGCGCGCGCGGACTTTCCCGGCGGCGATGCGCGCACGCTCTACCGCTCGATCCGCAAGCTGCTGGCGCTGCCGCCGCAGACGCGGGTGTTCTTGTGTCACGACTACAAGGCGCCCGGCCGCGATGTGTTCGCGTGGGAAACCACGGTGGCCGAGGAGCGCGCCAGGAACGTGCATGTGCGCGACGGCGTCAGCGAGGACGCGTTCGTCGCCATGCGCGAGGCGCGCGACAAGACGCTGGAGATGCCGGCGCTTCTGCTGCCGTCGATCCAGGTCAATATCCGCGCCGGCGAATTCCCGCCCGCCGAGGACAATGGCGTGCGCTACCTGAAGCTCCCGATCGACGCGCTCTGATCACGCCCAGGCCATGGCGGTAACGCTTGACGCACATCAAGCGGAGCGCAAGAATGTCGATGCGTGGGCAGCCGGGGAGGGCTCGATGCGGATGGCTGTGATTGCAGCGCTGGGCGCGCTGTGGTTGGGCGCGTGTGCGCGGGCGGCCGACGCGCCGCTGGAAGGCGACATGCTCGTCGCGCGCGGCGACTATCTGGTGAATGGCGCGGTGCTGTGTGGCGATTGCCACACGCCGCGCAGCGCAGCGGGCGAACTGGATCTCACGCGCCATCTGCAGGGCGCCGTAATTGGGGCGGGGCCACCGGGATTCGCGGACGTGGCGCCGGCGTTGGCTGGGCGGCCCGCCAACTTCACGCAAGAACAAATTCATCGCGTTCTTGCAGACGGGCGTGCGCCCGGACGGATCGCATGCGCGTCCGCCGATGCCGCCGTATCGTTTAAACGTTGAAGATGCGCGCGCAGTCGATGCGTACATCGCATCGCTGCCGGCCGCGCCGTTGCCCTAAAGCACACATGCGCGTGCTTCATGTTTCAACGCGATCACATTTGTGGTTCCGCGCTTGACGCACGCGCGTGTTGGGTGTGTCATCGTGTGTGAAGGAAGACATCGGCGCCGTCCGCCGGTTCCCGCTCGCAAAGCTGTGCAGCACACTCTACCTGGGCCACGGCGCGCGTCGATCGCTCTTCCCGTCCGATGAAAATAACCGCTGCAGCAATGGTGCTGCGAGAATGCGGGCCGAGCCAATGTGAGCCGGCGTCAGGCGACGTTTCAGCAAATGGTAGTGTGTGAGCGAACAAACCGGCAACGAAATGGCGGCGCGCTTGTTGTGCTAGCCTGTCGCCATGGCCCTTCGACTTTTCGCTGCGCTTGCTCTGCCTGAAGACGTCGCCGACCGATTGCTCGCGCTGCAAAAGGGCGTGCCCGGCGCAAAGTGGCGGCCGCGCGAGAATTTGCATTTGACGCTGCGCTACTTCGGCGAGCTGCAAGAGCCCGTCGCCGACGATCTGGATTCCGAACTCGCCGCGGTGGCGGACGCGCACGCGCCGGTCGAGGTGCAGCTCAAGGGAGCGGGCGCCTTCGGCGGGGCCGATCCTCACACCTTGTGGATCGGCGTGCGCGAGAGCGCGGCGCTCAGCGCCTTGGCGGCAGCGTGCGAACGCGCCGCGCGGCGCGTGAAGCTGAAACCGGAGTCGCGCAGATTCACGCCGCACGTGACGCTTGCCTATCTCAGCGCTGCGCCGCTCGACCGCGTGCACAGCTTCGAACAGCGTCTGGGCCTGTTCGAGACGCGGCCGTTCCTCGTGGAGAGCTTTGGGCTCTATTCAAGCCACGCGCGCAAGTCCGCTCCGAGCCTCTACAAGCTCGAAGCGGAGTATGCGCTGGGCCGATGATGCTACGACGTACGCGCCGGCGCCGGTTGCTGCGGCTCGGGCGGCGTGGTGTCGCGCACCATGGTCGCAGGCGGCGGGTTCGGCCCCATGGCGCAGCACCGCACCTGCACCTCGAGCACCTGGCCGTTGAAGCGGCATTCGGTGTCGTTGATGGAGCGCAGGATGGCCATGCCGCCGGCGCGCGTGGTGTAGCGGGTCTGCGTGCAGCCGGTGAGTGTATAGCCCGGGTCGCAAGTGCCGGCGCGGGTGCGGTTCAAGGTGCGCGTGACGCAAACTACTTCGCGCGCCATGGCCTGGTCGGCCGTGTTCTGCGCGCGTTGGGCAATGCCGAGCACGTTGGCGATGCGATCGCCCAGTGTGATGCGGACATTCTCAGTGTCCGCGTGCTGCTTGCAGATGTCGGTGTTGGCCCGTGACTCGTCCTGGGCGCACCATTCGGCGATGGTGAGGTCGCCCGTGCGGTTGGCGCAGCCGGCGGCGAACAGCGCCAAAGCCGCGGCGGCGAAGATCGAAGCAATGCGCATTCTGGCGCCTTTCCTGCCTGAAGCCCCCGCGCCCCCAAAGCGCAACGGGAGAAACGCGTCAACCCTTGTCTCGGTTCAGGCGAACGCTACATCGGCACGCGGCGGAGGTTCCCTTGAGCGCAAAGAACATCTTCATCCTGACCGGCGCGGGAGTGTCGGCGGAGTCCGGCCTGGCCACGTTCCGCGACAAAGGCGGCGTTTGGAGCCAGTACCGGATTGAAGATGTCGCCTCGATTCAAGGCTATGAGCGCGATCCTGCGGCCGTTCTTGCGTTCTACAACATGCGCCGCGGCACGCATCGCGGGGTGGAGCCCAACGCCGCCCACGTGGCGCTTGCGCGTCTGCAGCGCGAATGGCGTCACGGTGAGGTGACGCTCTGCACCCAGAATGTCGACAATCTGCATGAGCGCGGCGGCGCGACGCGGGTGATCCATATGCATGGCGAGATCGCCAAGGTGCGTTGCCATGATTGCGGCGATGTCACCTTGGCCGATGGGCCGTTGTCGCTGGAGCTGGGTTGCGGCGCGTGCGGGCGCCAAGGCGGACTGAGGCCGCATGTGGTGTGGTTCGGTGAAACACCGCTCATGATGGACGAGATCTATGATGCGCTCGCGCGGGCGCATCTGTTCGTGTCGATCGGCACCTCGGGCTCAGTCTATCCGGCGGCGGGCTTCGTGGCGGCGGCGCGCGCCGCCGGCATTGGCGCGATGGAGATCAATCTGGAGCCGTCGGAGAACGCGCACCTGTTCGACGCCGCGCGCTACGGTAGGGCGAGCGACGCTGTGCCGGCATGGGTCGAGGAGATGCTGGCGATAGGCTAGGCGTGGGCTGGTTTCGCGCTAGATTGGCCCCAGGAAGGTGGAGGTGCGCATGTGGAAACGGATCGCGGCCGTGGCTCTGGCGGCGAGTTTGGCGGCGTGCGCGGGTCTTGAGCCCGTTGGCCGCAACGCCGGCCGGTCGCCCGCGCCAACACCAACCGCGCAACCCTCGCCGCCGCCGCGCGTGACCGCGCCGCCGCCGACAGCGCCGGCCGCCGTGACGCCGCCGCCGGCGCAAACGCAAGTCACGCCGGCGCCCGCGCCGCGCGCCGAAGCGCCGCCGGTTGTCGCCCCGCAGGTCTCGGCGCCGCCGCCGCCGCGCCAGACCGCCGCGCGCGACGATGAGATCGTCGTGCCTGGCCAGCGCGACACGCAAGTGCCGCCGCCGAACGGCGACCCGCGCTCCCGCTCAGAACGCGTGCGCGATATCCGCGCTTGGGATCAGTGCGTCAGCGCCGCGCAGGCCGTGTACGAAGACGACCCGATGCGTCCGCAACTGGATTCGCCGGAAGATGTTTGCCGGCGTCAGCTCGGCATGGCGGACCGCGACGCGGTGCCGATCACGCGCCGTCAGCCGCGCCGCTAGGCGGCTTCGAGGGTGCGGTAAACACTTGCCCAGCCGAACGAGACGCACGCTCTTCGCGAGCGTGCCAGTCAATCTCTGTGAGGTGGTAGGAGCCTCTGCGCTTCGCCGGCCACAGATGGGAGCGGACGGGAAAATAATTCAGCCGGAACCGAACCGATTCGATCCTTCCGCCGACTACAGACAAGACTTCAGAGTTCGCTAGGGCGAGCGGCGGCAATGCACTAGCCGCCGCGAGCGAGGGATTGCCAACATGATTTCCGTTGAGGGTCTGACATTCGCCTACGGCAAAGCACAGCCTGCTGTCCACGATCTCTCCTTCGAAATTCCCGCGGGAGAGATATTCGGCTTCCTAGGTCCAAGCGGTGCCGGAAAAACCACCACGCAGAAAATCTTGATGCGCCTGCTCAAAGGCTATCGAGGACAAGTGACCGTGATGAAGCGTCCGCTCATGGACTGGCGCGAAGACTATTTCGAGAAGGTCGGCGTTTGCTTTGAGTCGCCCAGCAATTACCGAAAGCTGAGCGCGATGGAGAACTTGCGTTTCTTCGCGAAGTTCTTCTCCGGACCAACGACGGCGCCGCGCATGCTCTTGGATCGTGTAGGGTTGGGTGATGTCGCCGATAAACGTGTGGAGACGTTCTCAAAGGGCATGCAAATCCGGCTCAACCTGGCGCGTGCGCTTTTGAACCAACCCACAATCCTATTCCTGGATGAACCTACCGCCGGGCTAGACCCCGGCAACGCGCGCAATGTTCGCGACATCATCCTGGAGCAGAAGGACCGCGGCGCCACCGTTTTCCTCACCACGCATGACATGACCGTCGCCAATAAACTCTGCGATCGGGTGGGGTTTCTGGTGGATGGGCGACTCGCCACTGTCGGAGCGCCCGCCGCTCTCCGCTTGCAGCACGGTCGCCGCGCCGTTCGCGTTCGGCACACGCTGGATGGCGTCAGCCATTCGGATGAGTTTCCGCTTGATGGACTGGGTTCGAACGCCCGCTTCCAAGAGCTGATCTCCACCCACCACATCGAGACTATTCACACGCAGGAACCGAGCCTTGAGGAGGTTTTTCTCACGGTGACGGGTAAGGGCCTAGCATGAGGCACCTGCTGGGCTTGGCGGGCAATGACCTACGTGTCCTTTATCGCACCGGTTATCTCTGGGCGACGCTGGCGGTGTTCGCGTTGCTGTTGCTCATCGCTATTCAAATCTCGCGGCTAGACCTTGCGGGGTACGCCGACTTCGTCGCCGCAATCATCCTCTTCGACGTGGTGCTAACCCCAGTGATGATCATCGGACTTATGGTGCTAC
>JBFXCP010000002.1:0-351406 GCA_050182055.1 Hyphomonadaceae bacterium | reverse complement strand
CGATGCGACGGGGCGGAGCGCTGCGCTCGACCGGGGCTCCGCGCTCCGTCCCGTCGCATCACAGGAAGAAGCAATGGAGGCGGCCTTCTCAAGTTAAGCGCGGTCCGAAGAAACCGGGCAGGTCAGTAGACCACGATAGGATAGCTGAAGATGACAGCGATCGTTAGCAGATCCCATTCCGGCAAGCTGCGAAGATCCCACAAAGCGAGCCAGTCGACGAACACCTGAAGCAGAGCGTTCAGGATCGCGAGCGTCAGAAGCGGTGAGAAACGTACCCGGTCGCGCGACAGGACGAGAGCGCCGACACCCGCCAGCAGGTGCGCCATCGCCATCGCGAACACGAACGAAAGCAGAATGAGAACGAAATCGAACTTATCCATCGCCCGACCAGAATTCGTCGAATGCCGCCAGCCGCGCCTCCTATTCCGACGACCGCCGCGGAACGAACGCTTGCGCGATTTGGTCCGTCGCGATCACAAGGTCGTCGACGCTCGTCCCGCCCTTGTTCATCATCAGCGATATGACCATCCCATATTCTGGAAACACCACGAACACGGAGCTGCTGCCGACCGCAGTGCCGGCGTGGTGGTGAGCGATCGTTGTGAGTTCGCCGTCGTAAAGCGTCCATTCGCCAGTGCGCCAACCAAGCGCGTAGTACGCGCCGCCGCGCGCATCGCGCCCGCCTTCGGGCACCGTGACAAGCGCCGCCCTTGTTGTGGCGGAGAGGAGCCGGTCGTCCAGCATGGCCGCGCCGAAGCGCGCCATATCTGTTGGCGTTGAGAGCAGCCCGCCGGAAGGCCAGCGGATGCTGTTGTCGACCGTGAACGCGCGCTTGTAGCTCCCATTCTCGACCTCGTAGAACGTTGCACGATCCGATTCAGCGCCTGCGATCGAATCGAGACCACTCTGTGTCATGCCAAGCGGCGCGAAAACGGCGCGCTGAAGATAAGCGCCAAAGTCTTCACCGCTGGCGTGCTCTACAGCAGCGCCAGCCAAGTTGTAGCCGAGACTCGTGTAGGCGAAGCTGGTGTCCGGCTGAAACAGCAGCGGCGCTTCGGCGATCAAGTCGATCTCCGCATCGATGTCGGCGAAGCGGCGTTGGTTCAAGTGCTCCCAAGCCGGGAAGCAGAAACACATGCCATAATCCCGCAAGCCAGCGCGGTGGCTCATCACTTGGCGCAATGTTATGGGCCAGCGCTGTTCAGGAAAACGGGGGACATAAGTTTGGATAGGCGCGTCCAGGTTCAGACGTTGCTGATCTACCAATGTACCCACGGCGACTGCAGTGACGGCCTTTGATGTGCTGCCCAGTCGAAAGCGGGTCGAAAATTCCGCTGGCCGTAATGCCTCGATATCGGCGTACCCCGCGACAGAGCGCCAAACGATCTCGCCATTGATTGAGACTGCCGCCGAGAGCGCAGGCGCTTGAAGCTCAGCGCGCGCGGCCTCTAGCGCGGCCTGCGCTGCGCTCGCCTGTTCGCTGTAGCGCGGGTCAACGACTTCCGACTGCACCGGATACGCGCCCGCCGGCAACGCCGACCAATTTAGACGATACACGAAAACCGGCTCAAATAGCTTGTATGCGATCGGTACAGCCACGGTGATCGCGCCCAGGAGAACCACGATCCCCAGCAATCTGCGCTTTGACTTGGTTTTGCTCATTGGTTCTTCCTCGTTGCGCCGTGTGGCGGCAGTCCGTTCCAAAAGAATAGATCGTCGACGCCGCAGCCGAAGACGGCCGCTAAGCGCATGGCGAGCTCCAGCGATGGCGCGTAGCGGCCCGTCTCCAGCGCCACGATTGTCTGTCGTGTGACGCCGACGGCCTGCGCCAATGCTTGCTGCGTCATCTGCCCATGATCAAAACGCCTACGCCGCAAATGATTGCCGATCGGCGGGGTGGTCATTGATCCACGCCCGCGGTCGCTTGCGCATCGCGCGCGTATGCGATGAGTTGTGCAAAATATTGCGCCAGCGCCGAAATTACGATGAGCGCGATGAGCAAATTGGCGATGAAGAAGTGAGAAAACGGCGCGCGCAAGTCCGGCGGTGCAAAGCCTAGGAAGAATAGCAGGACGAGAAGTTGAACGATGAGCGCCGCGTAACTCACGCGTAACCCCGTGGCAGCGAACCCGCGATCGCGTTCATCAGGCTCCTGATCGCCGCCATGAAACACGAAAGCGCTGACGACGATTGCCGCCAGAATGGTCCAGGAATCTATCGCCAGCGAATTGCCGCTGCCGACGTGCAGGTCGATCCTTGGATGAGCGAGCGAGGTGAGCATGTGCCCAGCACCCATCGCTGAACTCGCGAGCCTGTGCCACACGACGCGTTCGGGACCGCTGGGGTCCGAGCCGTGCTCCTTGAGGCGCTCCCAACGCAAACGCGCTGCGATCGCCCAGCCCAGCAGGACGGTCGCGCCAACCCAGCCCGTGGAAAAGCTAAAGTTGATCGATGTCCATGCGAGCGCCCAGCCCAAAGCCAACGCGGTGGCAGAAAATCCGATTACCTTGAGCAACCCAAGCCACCTCCATTCAACAAAAGTCCTGTAGAGCGGACATAATGTCCGGTCAAGCGGACAGTGAGGATTTGGAGCGCTGGGTGACTTGGCTGAGTGGCACAGCTGACTGGCGCGCGCGGCTCTTCCGCCGCTTCATTTAGCGGGCAGCTGTCTTCGGCGATGGCTCGCTGCAGCCGCTTCATCATGGATGTCTGAGTTCGGCGAAATGCGGACCTCGCTACTTGAGCATACGCACCCGCGCCTCCAACCCCGCGCGCACCGAAGGCCACTCTTCGCGGATCACCGAATACCAAGCCGTATCGCGCAGCGTGCCGTCGGCGCGGCGCATGTGTTTGCGGTGCACGCCTTCGAACTGCGCGCCCATTTTCAGCATTGCCCCGCGCGAGGCGTCGTTCAGGGCATCGGTCTTCAGTTCGACGCGCTCGGCGCCTTGATCGAACGCGTTGCCGATCAGCAGCAATTTGCACGTGGGGTTCACGCGTGTGCGCTGCGCGCGCGGCACGTACCAGGTCGAGCCGATCTCCACGCCGGCGTCGCGGTTGCGGATGTTCAGATAACAGGATTGGCCGATGATTGTGCCGTCCCAACGCACTGCGTGCGGGATGGAGCGGCCGGCAGCCTGGTCGGCCCGCAGGAGATCCCACCAAAATTCGTAGCCCTTCGCAGCTACAGGAACGGGCATGTGCCGGAAAACGTTCGGATCGATCTCAGACGCTGCCGTCAGTTCGGCGAGGTGGCGCTCCTCGAACGGTTCGAGCCGGATGTCGCCGCGCTCGAGTATCCTAGCGGCAAGGTCCATCGGCCCGATTGCTCCCTTAGCCCCAGGGCTTTAGCGTGCGGCCAAACACTCCGCCAGAGTGGGAGGATGCGTCATGGATTTCGAACATTCCGCCAAGACCAAGCAATGGATCGGCAAGGTCCAGAAATTCATGGACGACCACATCCTGCCGGCTGTGCCGCAATACGAAAAAGAACAATACGAGGGCGGGCGCTGGAAGGTGCTGCCGGTCGTGGAGGAGCTGAAGAAGAAGGCCAAGGCGCAGGGGCTGTGGAATTTCTTCATGCCACCGTCGAGCGGGCATCCAAAGGTCGACGACACCTTCCAGTTCGAAGGCGAACAGCTCACCAACCTCGAATACGCGCCGCTGGCGGAGATCATGGGCCGCGTCGGCTTCGGCTCCGAGTGCTTCAATTGCTCGGCGCCCGATACGGGCAACATGGAGGTGCTGGAGCGTTACGGCACCCGCCAACAAAAAGACCAATGGCTGAAGCCGCTGATGAACGGCGAAATCCGCTCGGCCTTCCTGATGACGGAGCCGGCCGTGGCGTCGTCTGACGCCACCAACATCCAGTGCGAGATCAAGCGCGACGGCAATCACTATGTGATCAATGGCCGCAAGTGGTGGTCGTCCGGCGCGGGCGATCCGCGCTGCAAGGTCGCGATCCTGATGGGCAAGACCAATCCGGATAATCCCAAGCACAGCCAGCAAAGTCAGATCCTGGTGCCGCTGGACGCCAAGGGCGTGAACATCCTGCGGCCGCTCACAGTGTTCGGCTACGACGACGCCCCGCACGGGCACATGGAAATTGAGCTGAAGGACGTGCGCGTGCCGGCGGACAACCTGCTGCTCGGCGAGGGCCGCGGCTTCGAGATCGCGCAGGGGCGGCTAGGCCCGGGCCGCATTCACCATTGCATGCGCACGATCGGCGCGGCGGAAGCGGCGCTCGCCGCGCTTTGCAGGCGCATCACCACGCGCGTCGCGTTCGGCAAGACGATCGCCGAGCACTCCGTGTGGGAAGAGCGGATCGCGGCCGCGCGCATCGATATTGAGATGACGCGCCTGCTGTGTCTCAAGGCCGCCGACATGATGGACAAGGCCGGCAACAAGGTCGCCAAGAACGAAATCGCCATGATCAAGGTCGCCGCGCCGAAGATGGCGCTGCGCATTATCGACGATGCGATCCAAGCGCATGGCGGCGCGGGCGTGTGCCAGGATTTCGGCTTGGCGAAGAGCTACGCCGGCATCCGCACGCTGCGCCTCGCCGACGGCCCCGATGAAGTGCACGCGCGCACCATCGCGCTGAATGAGTTGGCCAAGTACGGCTGGACCGGCCGGCGCAAGAAGGAAGAGGACGGCGTCAGCCTCCCTGGCATGCGCTGATGCTCGTTGCTTGGGTGCTCAACGCGCTGGCGCTTGCGCTGGGCGCGGGCCTCGGCGCGCGTGCGCTGGTTGACCCGTACTGGGCGCAGCGTTTCGTGCGTCTGCGGGCCGACGATCAAGGCGGCGGCTTCGCGGAGTTTCGCGCCACCTATGGCGGCGTGTTTCTGTTTCTGCATCTCGCCGCGCTGGGGCTAACGCTGCGCTATGTGACGGCCGGCGGGGCGGTGATCGGGGTAGCGGCAGCAGGTGCGAGCGCGGCCATCGCCGCGGCATGGGCTGGCGCTGCGTTCGGCCGTGTGATCGCGATCTGGCGCGACGGGGCGGACACCAAGTTCAACCGCTTGAGCGCGGGGGTCGAGACGGGGATGGCTTGCCTGATCGGCCTGCCATGGCTGGCGTGGCTTTTGAGCTAGGAGGGCCGACCCAAGAAGACTACGCCCGCGCCCGCTGCGATCAGCGTGAAGCCCAGGAAGTGGTTCCACCCTAACGGCTCGCGCAGGAAGAATGCCGAGAAGGCGACGAACACCGTGAGTGTAATGACTTCCTGCATGGTCTTGAGTTCGGCTGTCGAATAGACAGCGCGGCCGATCCGGTTCGCGGGGACGGCCAAGCAATACTCGACGAACGCTATCGCCCAAGAAGCGACAATGGCGATCAGGAGTGGCGTCGACCGAAACTTGAGATGCCCATACCAGGCGAACGTCATGAAAACATTGGACCCTGCGAGCAGCAGGATCGGCGCAATTTGAGGCGAAGAAAGGAAAGCGAGCATGCGGGCTCCGTGAATGACGGAGCACCATATCGCGAGTCAGCGCGGCGTCAGAGATCGTTGATGCTTGTGTCAGCACGCCACGGCCAGCTGGCCGCGCGCAGCCCGCACCCGGCGGGATCGAATGTCTCTTGCGTGACGATGACGGTGTTGGTCGGCGTTTCGACAATGCGGACTTCGCGCAACCTAAACGGAAGTTTGTCATCGGCGACGAAAGCGCTGAGCTTCAGCCAGAAGCAGGCCGCAAGTGCTTCGGTGGTGGGATCGCCCTGAAAGGTCATCACCTGCGCCAAGCGCGCCGGCTCGTGCTCGCGGAAGAAGGCGATCATCGGATCGTTCTCGCCGAGGTGCAGCGTGTGATCGACGTGGTCGTCGATCCATAGATGCCAGCGCCGCTTGACTGCTTCGAACGGCGCGACGGAGTTCGTGTCGGAGAATCTGAACGGCGCCAGCGGATCGAGCCGCACGGTGACGAATTCGTTGTGCCCGTGCGGGATTGCGCACTTCGGGCTCTTGGTCGCCAACAGGCGATGCGCCATCGCATAGCGACGGGTGAATTCCAGCGCGGCCATCGAACGTCCTCAAGGCTTGCCCGCAGAACAGACGGGGGCCCTCAAATCTGCGCGCAGCCTTATGCTCGGCGGCGGCTAAGCGCAATCAGTCGTTCCAGATGGGGTCGCCCAGATTGACGTTTTCCGGCGGCGCGATCGCGCCGACCGCTGCGCCGACGATCGCGCCCGGCACCACGCCGACGCCGCCCGCGACCAGGCCGACGCCTGCGCCGATCCCCGCGCCAGAAGCGATGCGGTCGCCCATCGCAGTGCCGCACCCGGCGAGCGAAACGGCCGCGGCCGCAGCGGTTAGAACGAGAATGGCCTTCTTCATGTTCAAGTCCTCACAACCGATGGCGCATGGTGCGCTCGCATCGCCTCTAGAGCGAGTTGCGTACCGCCGCCAGCGGGGGCGACAGCTGCGCGAATTTCCGAGTGCGAAACTAACCCGGCCTGCCACCTCAAAACCAGCGCCGCCACTTAGCGATGGCGAAGAGTGCAGCAGGCGCGGCGATCATGAGCGCGACGCCGACCCACGGCCCCCACGGCGCTCGGAACCAGGTCATGTAATCAAAGTTCATGCCGAAAATGGACGCGATGAGCGTCGGCGGCACGAACGCGATCGTCGCCAGCGACAGCGCCTTCAGCACGTTGGTCTGCGTGGCGTTGATCAGGCCAAGGACCGCGTCCTGCAAGAACGACAAGCGCGGCTGCAGCGTCTCGGCGATGCGCTCAAGTTCGCCGACGTCGCGCGTGAGCGCCGAGAGCCGCGTGTTGTCCAGTCCATGTTTGCTCTTGGCGTTGATTGCGCGCGCGTAGACCAGGAGCCGCTGCAGGCTGGAGAGCGAGTCATGGGCGAGCGCGCTCAACGTGCCGATGCGGCCGAGCTCCTGCAAAGCCGTGCGCAGATTAGGCTCTGCGTCCGCGAACACCTGTTGCGACAGCTTGTTTGCGTCCTGTTGCGCTTCAGCCAGCAGATCCGCCAACCGCTCCGCCGCGCCTTCCAACAGCGCCAGCATGACATCGCCGCCGTCTTTGGCCGAGCCGAGGCGCGCGGAGGCCCGAGCCTGGCCGATCTCGAACGCGCGCGGGCGCACCTGACGCACGGTGACAAGCTTGCCTCCGGCGAGAATGAAGCTGACCGGGCCGGAAATAAACGCGCCCTCGTCGCGGCGGCCGAGCAGGGTGGCCGTCAGATGGAGCGAGTCATGCTCTTCATAGAAGCGTGCGGAATCCTCGAAGGCGGCGCGTTCGGCGGGCGTGGGCACGTCGACGCCAAGCGCCCGCTCGACTTGCGCCTCTTCTTCATCCGTCGGCGACTCCAAGTCATACCAGAGCGCTGCCTGGTCGCCACACTCCGCCTCCGCGCCGCCGCGTGCAAACACTCGTAGCATGGCCGCTGCCTAGCGTTGTTCGCGTCGGACGGGAATACGCGCCGGCTCAATCGTTCTTGTGCACGACCCCGCGCGCCATGACGAAACCGACATTCATCAACACCGAAACGTCCTCCAGCGGATTGCCGTCAACCGCGATGATGTCGGCAGAGTAGCCAGCGCCAATGCGCCCGGCGACGCCGTTGAGTTGCAGATGGTCGGCGGCGTTCACGGTGGCGAATTGGATCGCTTGCAGCGGTGTGAAACCGGCCTCGACCAGGAGCTGGAACTCGCGCGCGTTCATGCCGTGCGGGCTGACGCCGGAATCCGTGCCGAAGGCGATGCGGACGCGGTTCTGGCGGGCGAAGCGGCCCATATTGGCCATGTCGCGGCTGACTTGACGCGCCTTTGCGGTCTGCGCGGGCGTCAGGGTGCCGCCCCGTTCGGCAAGTTGGCCGACCCACCAGCCGGCAAGCAAGGTCGGGACGTGGTAGCGATTGCCCTGGCGCAGCAGGCGCACGGACTCACGATCGATGTAGCTGCCGTGCTCGATGGAATCGACGCCGGCGCGCAGCGCCGCATTGATGCCGTTGACGCCATGCGCATGGGCGGTGACGCGCCGGCCCATGGCGTGCGCGGCGTCGACGATCGCTTCCAGCTCAGCGTCGCTGAATTGCTGGCCAACGCCGGCGGCGGTGTTGGAGAGGACGCCGCCCGTGGCGGTGATCTTGATCACGTCCGCGCCAGCCTGGATCTGACGGCGCACCGCGCGGCGGCAGGCATCGGCGCCGGAGCAGGCGTTGGGATTGCGCAAGGCGTCGATGATGTCGGGCGCGAAGCCGTTAGCGTCGCCGTGGCCGCCGTCGGGCGTGATGGAGGCGCCTGAGGCGATGATGCGCGGGCCCGGCACGCGGCCTTCGTTGATGGCGCGGCGCAGCGCGAAGATGGCGTCATTGTTGGCGCCGAGATCGGCGACCGTGGTGAAGCCCGCCATCAGCGTCTTGCGGCCGTTCTCGACACCGCGCATCGCCGCATCCGCGGCGGTGAGTTGCACCTCTTCGAGCAACTGGTCGGGGCTTAGTTCGCTGGTGAGATGGACGTGACTGTCGATCAGGCCGGGCAGCACGAAGCGATTGCGCTGATCGATGATGGTTGCGCCGTCGCGCGTAACGTAGCCGGCTTCGATGCTCAGCACCCGGCCGTCGGCGCCGATCAGGATCGAGTGTTGAGTGAGCACGCGGCCGGAGGCGGGATCGGCCAAGAGGCGCCCGGCATGGACGATGCTGGCGACGCGGGGCGCTGTATCCTGGGCGAAACCCGAGCCGGTGAGGAGCGCCAGCGCGCAGAGCGCGCCCGTGATCGTCATTGCGCGTCGCAGCATGAAAATCCCCCGTTTCAGTGCGCGAGTGATCCGGCGCGCGGCGGCGGGCGTCAACCTCTTACACCCCGCGTTTGTCTCAAAGTCCGCCGGTGCTCGCCGCCCACATGAGCCACAGGATGAAACCGGCGATAAGGGCGACGGCGGCTCCGACCATGATCGCGGGCCAGCGGTCGCCCGGCTGCATGACCGGCTTCTGATCCGGCGCGCGCGCGCCAGCGGCTAACATGGCTTGGTACATCTGTTCCTGGCTATTCCAGACGCGGCTCGCACCGAGGAAGCCGATCAGGCCGAACGTGGGGACCGCAAGGCCAAGCATCAGCCCGAGCCTGCCAAGGCCATCCATCAACTCCGGCCACGTGTTGCCGAGTTCGATCGCGCTCAGCATGATCAACGTGAACAGCACGCCGCCGAGCGCGCCGATGATGGCGCCGCGCATCACGATTTTGGCGCGACCCGCCCGGCGCCGGCGCGCCCAGAGATAGAGAAAGAGGTCGCGCTGGCGCTCGTTCATTGAAGCCCAGCGCGCCGCGCGTACATGAACGCTGCGCTCGCGAGCGGACGGATGCGGGCGATCATCTGCGTCGCGTGCGCGGAGGCCGCCGTGCCGTCGCGCACGCGCCCGGCGATGCCTTGCAGAATGCAGGCGAGGCGGAAGGCGTTGTAAGAGAAGTACCAGTCGAGCGCCGCGATGCCATCGCGGCCGGTGAGGCCGCAATAGAGTTGCACGGCTTCTTCTTGTGTCGGGATGCCGAGGGCGGCGACATCGCGCCCGCCGAGACCGGAGCGGCCATCGCTCGGCATGACCCAGTTCATCAGGTAGTAGGTGAAATCGCCCAGCGGATCGCCGAGCGTGGAGAGTTCCCAGTCCAGCACGGCGATGACGCGCGGTTCGCTGGCGTGCAGCACCATGTTGTCGAGGCGGTAGTCGCCGTGGACAATCGACGTGCGCTCGCCCGGGGGGATCGTCTGCGGCAGCCATTCGATCAAACGGTTCATCTCGTCGATCGTTTCGGTTTCGCTGAGCTTGTATTGCTTCGACCAGCGATCGATCTGGCGCGCGAAATAATTGCCCGGTTTGCCGTAATCGCCGAGACCAACCGCCACGTGATCGGTGTTGTGGAGTTTGGCGAGCGTCGCGATCTTGTTCTCGTACACGGCGCGGCGTTCGGTGTTGCTCATGCCCGGCAGCGCGCCGTCCCACAGGATGCGGCCTTCGACCATCTCCATCACGTAGAACATCGCGCCGAGAACGCTGTCGTCCTGACAAAGCGCATACGGGCGTGCGACGGGAAAGCCCGTCGGATAAAGCGAGGAGATGACGCGAAACTCGCGGTCGACGGCGTGCGCTGAAGGCAGCAATTTGCCGCCGGGCTTCTTACGCAGCACGTATTTCTGGCCCGGCGTCACCAGCTGATAGGTCGGGTTCGACTGCCCGCCCTTGAACTGATTGATCGTGAGCGGCCCCTGATAGTCTTCGACATGCTCTGTCAGCCAGCGCGCCAGCGCGGCTTCATCCAGCTTGTGACGCTCCTCCACCGGCTTCACGCCGGAGAAGGCTTCCTGAGGATCGGTGGTGGTCATGGGGCGCGACTCTAAAGGCGCGCGCCCGCCAGGCAAGTCAGCCCAGCGCCCGCCAGGCGATGTCGCGGCGGCAGAAGCCGCCGGGCCAGTCGATGCGGCTGACAGCATCGTAGGCCCGCGCAACCGCTTGGCGGAGATCGGCGCCGAGCGCTGTCACGTTCAGCACGCGCCCGCCCGCGGCGCGGAGCAGGCCCGCTTCGTCAAGCTTGGTTCCGGCGTGGAAAATCTCCACGCCCTCGACTGCGCGCGCCTCCGCCAGCCCACGGATCACTGAGCCGGTGAGCGGTTCGTCCGGATAGCCTTGCGCCGCATACACCACCGTAACCGCGGGGCGCACGTCCCACTCCAACGTCGGCGTGTTCGCGAGCTCGCCTTTGGCGGCGGCGAGCAGGACCGGCGCAAGGTCGCTCTTCAGGCGGCGCATCAAGGTTTGGCACTCTGGATCGCCGAAGCGCACGTTGAACTCGATCAGCTTCGGGCCTTCCGGCGTGATCATCAGCCCCGCGAACAGCACGCCGACAAAGGGACGGCCTTCCGCCTTCATGCCGCGCAATGTCGGCAGGATGATTTGCGTCATCGTCGCGTCGCGCACGGTGTCGGTGAAAATCGGCGCGGGCGAATAGGCGCCCATGCCGCCGGTGTTGGGGCCTTTGTCGCCGTCGTAGGCGCGCTTGTGATCTTGCGCGGCGGTGAGCGGGATGGCGGTCTCGCCGTCGCAGATGGCGAAGAAGCTCGCTTCCTCGCCGGGCAGGAAATCCTCGATGACAATGCGCTGGCCGGCGGCCCCGAATTTACGCCAGAACAGGATCTGATCGATCGCCTCGTCAGCTTCGCGCCGCGTCTCGGCGATGACGACGCCTTTGCCCGCAGCTAAGCCATCCGCCTTGATCACGAAAGGCGGCTCGCGATCGGCGAGATAAGCCTTGGCCCGCACGGCGTCATCGAACACCTGATAGCCGGCGGTGGGGATGGCGTGGCGCTGGCAGAAGTCCTTCATGAACGCCTTCGAGCTTTCGAGTTCGGCGCCCGCTTGACTTGGCCCGAAGCACGGCACGCCGACTTGCGCCAGCCGATCCGCCAGTCCCGCCGCCGCCGCCGCTTCGGGGCCGATGACGACCAGCCCCACCTGTTCGCGCACGGCGAGCGCCGCCAATTCGGCGACGTCATCGGCCTTCACCGGGACAGTGCGGCCGAGTTCGGCCATGCCTGGATTGCCGGGCGCGGCGATCAATTCCGAAACCAGCGGGCTTTGCTTAAGTTTCCAAGCAAGCGCGTGCTCACGCCCGCCCGAACCGACGACCAGAATCTTCATGGGATTTGGATTGCGACCGGTCACGGTTATGGTCAAGCCAAAGCCGCCGGAGTTGCGTTGTGAGCGATCTGATCAACCCGACAAAGCAACAATTCGCCGCCTTCCAGGCCCTGCCGGACGAAGGACCGATCCATATGCTCAACCTCGTGCGCTTGCGCGCGCAAGCCGCGTACGAAGACGGCCGAACGGTCAGCGGCGCCGAGGCCTACAAGGCCTATGCGCGTGAAAGCGGCCCGGTCTTCGAGCGCTTAGGCGGACGTCAACACTGGATCGGCCGTTTCGACTGCACCTTGATCGGGCCGGAGCAAGAGCGCTGGGATCTGATATTTATCGCGGAGTATCCCAACCCGGCTGCGTTTGCGGCGATGATCCGCGATCCCGTGTACCGCGAAGCAGTGAAACACCGAACGGCAGCTGTGGAAGAAAGCCGGCTTATCCGGCTGAAGCCGCTCGCGAGCGGCAAGGGTTTCGGCGAGGCGTTCTGATCGCGGCTTATCCCGCGCCGAGATCGCCGGCGGCGCGCACGAGGTACGCATCGAGTTCGCCCAGCATGCGCGCCCAGGCTTCCTCCATGGCGGGCGACCAGTCCGCGCCGCAGGCCGCGCGCACGTCGTCGCGGACGATGCTAAAGAACGCCGCGAACGCGGTCGGATCGACGTTGTAGCCGGCGTGAGTGACGATCTCGGCGGCGATGAAGCGGTGCGCGTAGCGCCGCTCGCCGATGAAGTCGAAGATCGTTTCGAACACGTGCGCCAACATTGCCCCCCGCACCTGGCCGTCGCGGTCGAGCACGAACAACGCTTCGGTCTCGGGATGCGCAGCGAACAGACGAGCGTAGACGCTGTTGGTCAGATCGCCGCCGCACGCCGCTGCGCGTTCGAGGCTTTCGTTGATGAGGTGCGCGCCGACAATGCTCACTTGAAACGCAACGTCCAGGCCATGAACGCCTCGAGGTACTTGCCCAGGAACTCCGCCGTCTTCGCGTCGACGAGTTCGCCGGCGGCGTCGAATTTCTCGTGCGCGCGAAATACGAGAAGCTCCGGCTGCGGCATGCAGAACGAATTGGTGAAACCGAACGCCTGGCGCAGCTGGGTTTGCGCCCGTGCAGTACCGGTTTGTCCTGGCGATGCGCCGATGACGCCGACCGGCTTGCCATTGAGTGCGGCGTCGCGCGGCGGGCGCGAGGCCCAGTCGACGGCGTTCTTCATGGCGGCTGGAACGCCGTGATTGTATTCCGGCGTCGCGAAGAGCACGGCGTCCGCGGCCCGGATCGCGGCCTTGAGCGCAGCGACGCCAGGGGGATCGCCCACCGCTTCGACATCGCCGTTGTAGAGCGGCACGTCGATCAGATCGAACGCCTCGATCGTCATGCCTGCGGGCGCGCGTTGAACGGCGGCGCGCAGGAGCGCGCGATTGAGCGATCCTTGCCGCAGGCTCCCCGCGACGCCGAGCACGCGTATGTCCGACATGGACCGATTATGGCGCGCTAGAGCGAAAAGGTCACCACGAAGGGGCCGACCCGCTCGGCCACCGCAATCATCGATCCGAGGAGCGGCGATGGACGCCGCGGACGCCGGCGCCCGCGCGCGTCGAACACGCTGGCCCAGAACGCCATACCGAGCCTTTTCTTGCGCACGAGGTGCGCGGCCGCGCGGAGTGGAAACACCGCGAATGCCGCGCCCACGGCGCGGAGTGCGCCCCAGCGGTCGCCGCGCGCGGCGCGGCTGACGGCGGCGTCCGTGAAGTAAACGAAGAAGTGGCGCAGGGTTCCGTACCAGCCTGCGAAGAACTCCGCCGGCGAGCGCCAGACACGCCGCGCTGCGAGCGCGTGCCGGAGGAAGACCTGCCGGTCAAAGCTGGCGCGGCGCAACTGCAGGCCATCGTACGAGCCACGGCGGCGGCCACGGAAGAGAACGCTGTTGGCGGGCGTGAAGCCCAGCTGGTTGCGGCGCGCCAGGCGCAGCAGCCAATCCAGGTCTTCGCCGCCGGTGAGCCTCTCGTCAAAGCCGCCTATGGCGTCGCGGACGCGCGTGCGGGCGACGACGCTGCCGATCTGCGGGAAATATCCGCTCAGCATGCGGCGCAGAAGATCGTCCGCACTCTTGGGCGCATCGGCGGGCCACGGTGTGCCGATCGGGCGCATTTCGTGGTCTGCGCTGACGACGCGGCCGATCACCGCTTCGTGCTGCGGGAACTTTTCCAGATGCGCGATGTGGCTGCGGACATTAGTGGGCAACCAAACGTCGTCGTCATCCAGGAACGCCATGTACGCGCCGGTTGCGGCCGCCATGGCGGCGTTGCGCGCGACGCTCGCGCCCTTGCCGCCGTGCGCCGCGACGTAGATTGCGCCGGCGGCCTCCGCGATGGCGCGGGTTTCCGGCGCCGACCCATTGTCGCCCACGATGATCTCAAACTGGAGGTCGTCGCCCTCAAGCGCGCGAATGCTCGCTAGCGCTTCACGCAAATAGCGCGGCCGGTTGCAGGTCGGGACAATGACGGAAACGCGCCGTGGGCCGGCCATCGCTCTCCCCAGAAGCGAAAAGTCCTCACCGGCCGCTCGCTGCCGCCCGGCCGAATTATGACCAGCTTTTCATATGGTAACCAATGGTTCAATCGAAACCGGCTCGCATCCACGGAATACCCGTGGATGGGGTCACGTCTGGGTTACGATGCGATCCACGGCCTGCTGCACGATGGGGTGATAGGTCGCGCGCGCCGCCGCGAACACGCGGCGGGCGATCTCCTGACCCCACGGTCCCTGGTCCATCAGCGCGCGATAGAGCGGGCGCACGAACTTGCCCCGGCCCTGGCGCGACAAGAAGCGTTCCAGAGACGGCGCCGCCGGCTCGTAGCCATTGCGCACCGCCAGCGCTAGCCAATCGAACAATACCTCGGCGTTGCCGGTGTCGTTCAGGCCGAACGCGCTCTCGAGCGCGGCGAGCTGTGCGCGTGTGAGTTCACGCGGCAGCGTCTGCAGATAGCGCTGGCGCTGCATGGTGCCCCAGGATTCCCAAGGCGCTGCGGCGGGCGGGCCGCCGCGGTTGGCGAAGTCGTCAACGAAACGCGCCACCTCATCGAAGCCTGCCGCATGCGGCTCCACCGCATTCGACGGCAAGCCCGCCTCATACGCCCACTGGTCCAGCATGAGGCGCGCTTCGAGCGCGCTGTCTCCGCGCACGACATGTTCGCGAAAGTCGGCGAGGAACCACTCCGTGGTCATCGGCTGAAAGGCGTGACGATCGAAGTACGAGCGCAGGTACGAGTCGAGCCGCTGACGGCCGACGATGCCCTCCACCGTGCGCAGAAAGAGCGCGCCCTTGTCGTAGGTGATCGCGCTGGGCGGTTCGGCGCTGGTAGGATTGTGCAGCTTTTGCGCGTCGGGCGCAGCGGTGCGCAGCGCCGTCTGAACGTCGGCCCAGGAGAGCACTTCGGCCATGCGCGCATTCTCCACGCCGAACAGCTCTTCGCCGATGCGGCCCTCGATGTAGGACGTGAAGCCTTCGTTGAGCCAACTATCGGCCCACACCGCGTTGGTGACGAGATTGCCAGACCACGAATGCGCCAATTCATGCGCGACAAGCGAAACGAGGCTGCGGTCGCCGGCGAGGAAGGTGGGCGTCAGGAACGTGAGCCGCGGGTTCTCCATGCCGCCGTACGGGAAGGACGGCGGCAGGATCAGCACGTCGTAGCGGCCCCAGCGATAGTCGCCGTAGAGCGTTTCGGCGACCTGCATCATCCGCTCCATGTCCGCGCATTCGTAGGCGCCAGCCTCGACCACGCTCGGTTCGGCGTACACGCCGGTGCGCGGACCGACGTCGCGGTGCACGAGGTCACCGATTGCGACGGCGATGAGATAGGGCGGGATCGCTTGCGGCATCCGGAAGCGGAACGCGCGCTGACCGTCCTGCGTGCGTTGGCCGTTCGGCGTCAGCATCTCGGCGCTCATCACCGCCTTCAGTCCCTCCGGGACGACGATGCGCGCGTCGTAGGTCTGGCGGATGCCGGGGCTGTCCTGCGTCGGGATCCAGGTGCGATTGAGGATCGCTTGGCCTTGGCTGAACAGGAAGCGCTTGTTGCTCGCCGTTTGCTGGGGCTCCAGCCATTGCAGCGCCGAGGCGTTTGGCGCGGACTGATACGCGATCTCGATCTCGCGGGCGCCGTTGAGTTCGACGATCAGCGGCGCGCCAAGCTCGGCGCGGCCTTCACCGATCCGATACTGGAGCGGACGTCCGCGCGCCGTGATCGCCTGGATCACCAGCCCGTCTTGGTCGAGAACGATCTCGCGTGCGTCGTCGCGCGCTGCGATCGTGAGCGTGCATGTGCCGTGGAACGCCTTGCGATCGAAGTCGGCTGTCAGGTCCAGAGAGACATGCGTGACACGCGCCTCATCCGGCCGAGCGAATGAACTTTCGTCATGCGGCAGCGGCGCCAGAGGGGCGCGCGCCGCAACGGGCGTCGTGGCGCAGGCGGACAAAGCGGGCGCGGCGAGCGCCGTCGCCAGAAGAGTGCGGCGAAGCATGGGATCTCCCTACGGAATTTTGCGCACTGAAGCCCCGGCCCGGCCGCCGGTGCAAGGGCGCAATTGTCGCGCGCGAGTCCGAAGTCAGGGAGCTTCGGGCCGCCGCGGTGCGATCACCTGCGCGGCGATGGTCATCAGCAACCCCACGCCCGCCAGCACGCCGGACTGGAGCGCGATGGTGTTGAGGTATTGGTCGCTGGCCGAGGTCAGGAGCGTGCGGCCGATCTCGTTCCAGATATCGTCCAATGCGTTGTCGGCCGCCTGCGCGTTGATCTCGGCGATGCCTTGGCCGATCGCGCCGCGCATCAGCAGCCAGCAGCCCAAGCCGATACCGCCGGCAAACAGCGCCGGCCACCCCCACCACAGCATCAGATCACGCATGCCGCGCACGGCGAAGAGCGCGATCAACACGAGCAGCCCGCCGGCGATGAAGGGTGCGTAAGTGGCGGCTTGGGTGACGAGCCGGCGTTGCGCCAGCGGGATGTTGGCCTGATCGGCCGGTGGGTAGACAAACTCGGAAGGCATGGTGCTCGAGATCGAGCTGCGCACCGTGCGTTCGAAGTCGGGCATCGCTTGCGCAGGCGGGCGGCATGCGAACAGCGCATAGCTGCGGCCGCGCACGCAGGCAGGTTTGTTTGCCACCGCTGCAAGCGATGCCTGCCAGGTCCGGTCGGCGATCGCGTTCAGATCGATTGTCACGCGCGCCGTGTCGGTTTCGCCGCGGAGGTAGCCGAAGACGGCGCCGGTGAAATTCCGTGTGAGCGCGTTAAACTCCTCGCGCGGCCAGATTGTCGTGATGTAGGCGCGCAGCTCCTCGTCTTCCAATTCCGTGAAGACGTAGCCTTGGCTCGGATCGCCGGGCGAAACTTCAGCCGTGCGCGCCTGCTGAAACAGCGCCTCTATCGCCTGGTTGTAGAAGTTCTCGCGCTCCAGCAGCTGCGTCACCGCGGGCGTAGAGAGTTGCGCCTGCGCGTTGAAGGCGATCACCGCCAGCGGCGCCGCCACGATGAACGCGAGCGCGCAGATGAACCCGAGCGCCTTGCCGAGAATGCCCATGACCCCCCCCCGATCCAAGGACGCTAGTTCAGCGGGCGAGGACCTACAAGATCACTCAGCTCTCGGCTTCAGCATGCCCGAGAACGTGATCACGGCGAGCGTCATCAGCAAAGCTCCGAAAATGGCGTATAGCGCGTACGCCCACTTCCAGAGCGCGAGGCCCTCGAACAGACGCCAATCGCTATCGCCTACGGCGACACCAGGAGAAAGCTCGGCCCGCGCGGTGCGTCCCGGGCCGCACCGGTTCTCCTGACCGAGATCGATGACCGGCAGCGCGACATCGATGGCAAAGAGCGCGGGCTCGATCGCGCCGTTGCACGCCTGGCCCTGGGGCGTCACCAGCGCGCCTTCTGCGTTCATCGCCAGCACGCCGGCGATGCCCAGCGCGAGATACAACAACAGCGCGCGCACCATGCGGACCGGCGCAAACCCGTAACCGGCTATCAGGCCGAACGTCGACGACAACAGCCAAGACATCGGCCCCGCCGAAGCGTGGCGCGTACGCAGATCGTGCTGCGCCAACAGAATGCGCCGCGCGCCGTCGCGTTGGCCTTCGCGGGCATAGACGCGGGCCAGGGACGTAAACGGCTGCGGCGCGAAACGCGTACGCACGGCCCGTCGGAGCCAGCCCAGGCGAGTCTGCCACCGGCTGTCAGCGCCGCTGGCCTCAAGGCGCGCAAAGGTGAAGCCGCTGAGATCAAGCGCCGCCGCCTCAAGGCCCCAGCCGGTCTTTACGTCGTCATCGAGTGTGACGCAGGACGCGCCCGAGAGGTCGATCGTCGCGTCTTGCTGGGTGATAAGTTGGCGCGCCTGCACTGCGCCTTCGATCCGTGCGTCGCCGAAGGATAGGATCGGTCCTTTTGCGCCCTCGGGCCCGGGTCCGCGAAGTTCGAGGTTGAGCCACGCGACTGCGCCGGCGACTTCGGCGCGGTGGAATTTCACACCGCCTTCGACGACCGTCTTCTGTCCGTACGGGGCAAATCCATCGTCATCGATCTTCAGCGTGATATTGCCGCCGATCTTGGCGTTCGGCGCACGGAGCGCCCAGGCGCCGCCATTGATGAAGCGCCCGCCGCCAAGGGCCAGGTGGCCCGCTATGCGCGCGTGGGCGAGGGACACCTCGCCCTTCACGTTGACGCCCTGCAGCAGGAGCGCGCCGCCAATACCGATGTTCGCCGCGTCCAGCGCAGGTCGCCAGTCGGCTCGCGGCGGACCTGCCTTCGGGCGCAGATGGGTGATTTCCGCGCCGCGCAGGTCGAGCGTGTGGGTCACCGTCGCGCCCCGCATCGCCAGCGCGCCGCCCATCTTCGCCGCGCCGCCGATCGAGCCGACTAGCGCGCTGTTCAACGAAAGCGCGACGCCGCCATCGTTTCGGAACAGGCCCTCGCTGATGTCGAGTTCGCCGCCGATCGACGCGTTGGCGAACACCACCACGCCTTCCGACTTGAATCCCTTGCATAGCAGGACAGAGCCGCCGATGGCCGCGGAGGCGGCGTTGATCGCCATGCCGGCGGCGTCATCGCTGCGATTCAGGAAAGCGCCATCCTCGCACTCGAGCGCCCCGCTAATGCGCGCGCCGGCGAGGCGGACTTCGCCAAAGCCTTCGAAGCCGCGATCCAGGAATAGTGCACCGTCAATGTCGGCGGCTTGCAGATCGAATGCGCAGCCGTTGGCGTCTTCGATCGGGCGAGCGAGCTTTGCGCCGCTTGCGCGGACGTCGCCATCGACGCGGAGGCCGCGGCATTGCACCGTCAGCGCCTCGGCGCCGGGCTGGTCTGCGTGTGGCGTGACGCCGGCGAAGTTGAATTCGCCGTCGATGATCGCGGCGTCGCCGGTCAGTCGTTTTAGCGCGCTGTCCTTCAGCGAAAAGCGCGCGAGGCGCGCACGCGATATGTCGACTGGCTGCGCGATATCGCACTGTTCGAGGCTCAGCGCCGGCAGACCGGCGCCGGCGGCGCCTGAACAATCTGTAAGGTCGAGCGCGCCTTCGATCCGCGCGCCCTTGATCCGCACGCCCGGCGTCTGCACCGCCCAGGACGGATCGAGTCGCAGCAAGAGTTTGCGGATGAAACCTGCGCGAACCGGCGGCTTGACGCCATCCGCGCCCACCAACGAGCTGAAATCGGAGATTTCGCCGGCGCGGGTGCGCTCCACCACGAAATGCTCGTGCGGCGACAGGTCGTTGGCGTCGAACGCCATATGTGGTCCCCCGGGCCCCCAGCCGGGAACGAGTTAAACCATTCCGGACGCGCACGGGCGAGTCGCCTTATATGAAAGAGATGTCAGAGAGCGCCCCCACCGCCGCGAACACCAATCTGCCCGAACTGACGGTCAGCGAGTTGGCGAACGCCGTGAAGCGCACGGTCGAGCGCGACTTCGACCGCGTCCGGGTGCGCGGCGAGCTCGGCCGCGTGCTGATCGCCAAGTCGGGCCACCTCTATGTCGACTTGAAGGACGAGGGCGCGACGATCGCAACGGTGATGTGGAAGGCCAATGTCGCGGGGCTCTCGTTCAAGCCGGAGGAAGGCCTGGAGGTGGTCGTCGAGGGGCGACTCTCGACCTATCCGGGGCGCTCGCAATATCAGCTCATCGCCGAACGCATGTCGCCGGCGGGCGTCGGCGCGCTGTTGGCGCAGTTGGAGAAGCTGAAGGCGAAGCTTGCGGCGGAGGGCTTGTTCAAGCCCGAGCGCAAGAGGGCGATCCCGTATCTTCCGCGCACCATCGGCGTGGTGACGTCGCCGACCGGCGCGGTGATCCGCGATATCCTGCATCGTTTGCGCGAGCGGTTTCCGCGCCGTGTGATTCTATGGCCGGTGCTGGTGCAGGGCCCGGAGGCGGCCGGACAAGTGGCGCGTGCGATCCGCGGCTTCAACGCGCTGTCGGGCGATCTGCGGCCGGACGTGCTGATCGTGGCGCGCGGCGGCGGCTCGATCGAGGACCTCTGGGCGTTCAACGAGGAGATCGTCGTGCGCGCCGCCGCCGACAGTGCAATTCCGCTGATCAGCGCGGTAGGCCACGAGACGGACACGACGCTAATCGATTACGCGTCCGATCTGCGCGCGCCGACGCCGACGGGCGCGGCGGAAAAGGC
This sequence comes from Hyphomonadaceae bacterium, assembly GCA_050182055.1. Lineage (GTDB taxonomy): Bacteria > Pseudomonadota > Alphaproteobacteria > Caulobacterales > Aquidulcibacteraceae > Vitreimonas. The sequence goes on along the minus strand of JBFXCP010000002.1, from coordinate 331,093 downwards.
GGTGCCGGTGCGCGCCGAGCTTATCGAGCGCGTGACCGCGCTGGATGCACGTTTGAAGCACAGCCTGGTGCGTGGGCTGGAGCGCCGCCGCAGCGAACTCCGGGCCGTGGCGGCGCGACTGCCGCGCGTCGAAACCTTGCTGCAAGTCCCGCAGCAGCGGTTCGACCGGGCGGCCGAGCGCCTGAATGCGGCGCTTGTCGCCAATACGCGCGCGGCGCAGGCGAAGCTGGACCGGATCGCCGCGCGCCTGCGTCCGCAGGCGCTCACTGCGGACATCGCGCGCCGCCGCGACTTGCTTGCCCGCGTGTCGGCACGGCTGCAGCCTGCGATGCAGCGCATGCTGGACTCCCACCGCAAGCATCTGGATGGTGCGGCGCGCATGCTCGAATCGCTCTCTCACAAGAGCGTTCTCGCGCGCGGCTTTGTCATGGTGCACCGCGAAGACGGTTCGCTGGTGCGCGCCGCCAAGGACTTGAACGCGGGCGACATCGTCGAACTCACCTTCGCCGATGAGCACAAGAAGGCCGTGATCGATCCTCCGCCCGAACCGCCGAAGCCGCGCACAAACGGCAAACCAGCAAAGCCAGGCGGCGATCAGGGTTCGTTGTTTTAGTCGGGCTCCGGCATGTGCGCGTAGGCCAAGCCTAGAATCAGCGCCGCCCCGGTTGGGAACCAGACGCCGTTGAGCCCGAACTTAGCGTAAGAAATGGCGCCAAGGTAGGCGCCCAGCACGAGCCCGCCCCACAACAGCAAATACGGCGCCCATGCGAAGCGCGCGCCGCCGGTGAGCGCGGCGGCAATGCGCTGTCCCGCCTTCACCAGCGTTCCAGTCATGTATGTGACGCCGATGCTGACCTCGCCGTCGCGCTGGAAAACGGCGTTCGCCGCGCCCATGGCGAGGGCGAGGCAGGTTATGGCCGCGGCGTTCGCGCCGATGCCCGCGAAGGTCGCCGCCAGCGCAAGCACGGCTGCGACCAGCAACGTGACGCGCACGCCGCCAGACTTGTTGGCGCTGCGATTGGCGAACGAGCCAAGCACCACCCCGCAAACGAATGCCGCGATCAGGCCGCCCGCGAGAGCCGCGTGTGTAGCGGTCTCTGCGAGACCGACGCCCAGGCGGGTGGAATTGCCGCTCATGAACGAGACGAAAAAGCCGCCGAGATGGACGAAGGCGGTTGCGTCCACGAAGCCCGCGATGGCCGAAAGGCATGCGGCCACCGCCCAATAACGCCGCCGATAGCGAATCATGACTGGAGTTTGCACCCAGTTGAGCGTGTCCGCAGCGTGACGCGGCGTACCGGCGGCGCTAGAAGACTCGCATGAACAAGCACGACCCGGGCGGGCCGGAGGCGCAGGTGCGCTACGGCGACAATGAGATCACGATCCTGAAGCAGGGTCTCTTCGTGCGCTGCGCCGTGAGCGGGGAACGCATCCCGCTCGATGAGCTGCGCTATTGGAGCGTCGATCTGCAGGAGGCCTATCGCGGTCCCGAAGAGGCGACGCAACGCTGGAAACAGATGCAAGCGGAGAAGGGCGCATGAGAGCGCTGATCGCGGCCCTGGTGTTGGCGGGATGTGTGGCGGCTGAAACACCCGCGCCCGCGCAGCCGCCTGCGACGACGACCACGCCGGTCGTTGAGACGCCGCAAACTCCGGCGCCGCCGCTGACGCTCGCGCTCACCTGCGCAGGCGCGTTCACGCAAGGCGGCGTTGCGCTCTGCCGCACGCTGCCGGGTGCGGCGATCACCGTGGACGGCGTCGACTTCGGGCGCGCCGATGGTCAGGGCTGGGGCGTCATCGGCTTCTTGCGCGAACATGGCGCGGAGGCGCGCGTCGTGGCCAGCGCCAACGGCCACAGCGTTACGGAACTTTACGCCATCGCGCCGCGTCAGTTCGACATTCAGCGCGTCAATGGCTTGCCGCCGCAAACCGTGAACCCGACCGATCCGGATGTCATCGCGCGCATCCAGCAAGACGTGGCGTTGAAGAACGCGGCGTTCGCGAGCAGAGCCGATGACGATGGTTGGCTCGACGGCTTCATCATGCCGATCGAGGGCACGGTGACCGGCCGCTGGGGCAACCAGCGCATCTTGAACGGCGAGCCGCGCGATCCGCATTACGGCTACGATATCGCCGCGCCCGAGGGCACGCCCATCCGCGCGCCCGCCTCCGGAGTTGTCGTGCTGGCCAATCCGGACATGCATTTCGAAGGCGGGCTCGTGTTCATCGATCACGGCCAAGGCCTGATCACGATGTACCTGCACATGAGCCGGCTGGACGTTGCGGTGGGTGACCGGGTCACGCAAGGCCAAGTCATCGGCGCGGTCGGCGCGCGCGGCCGCGCGACGGGGCCGCACCTGTGCTGGCGCATGCGCCTGCATGGGCGCCAGCTGGATCCGAGCGTCGCCGTCGAAGGCCTCGCGCAGGCGCGCGCGCAATTGCTGGCGAACTAAGGCCGCGGGATCACGTGCGCGGTCAGCACGATGACGGGCTCGTCGGTCGTATTGACCCACGCGTGTTCCGTTGCGACGTCTTCGATGGCGACGTCTCCGGCGCGATAAAGCACGGGGACTGCGCACGAGGCGCGGTGTTCGACAATCTCACCGAACACGATCAAGGCCATACCCTGCACCGTGATGTGCTGGTGCCAGCCGATGCTTCCGCGCGGCGCGACGGTCAGCCGCCGCAACCGTACGACCCGGGTGGCGTCGCTGGCGAGCGGCGTGAACGCGATGTCGACACTGGTGACGCCGACCGTTTCGGTGGGAGTCACGTTGGGCGCCGCGGCTGGCGAGGGGCATTCGCGCACGCGCGCCGTTTGGAACGCCGAGAGGGCCGCGTCAGCGCTCACGGACTCGTTGACTTCAATCGAGACGCAACCCGCCAAGCTGGCGAGACTTGCGGCGACCAATAGCGTGCGGATCATGTGCGCCTCCCCTTGGATCGGTCCAATGTCGCCTAAACGCCGGCCTTCACCCAAGCATCCTTCGGCCAACGGCGGTGAGCCCAGAACCATTGCTCAGGCGCTTCGCGAATGCGCGCTTCCATGAATTGGTTTACGCGCAACACGCCCGCTCGCACCGTTTCGTCGCTTTCGGGATTGGCGTAGTCGAGCGGGATCGGCTCACAGACTTTGACGTGAAACTTGGTGCCAGAGATGCGCCGGCCGTAGAGGGGGATCAGCGGCACGCCGAACTTGAGCGCCAGGCGCGTCGGCCCGTCGGCGGTCATGCAGTCGTAGCCGAACAGCGGCACGGCGAGCCCGGCGTTGTACTTCTGGTCGTTCATCAGCGCGACGGAGCGCTTCCTCGCGAGCGAACGAAGCAGCCCCATGCCGCCTTCTCTGCCCTTCGCGGCTTGCAGCTTCAGCCCGAATTTGGCGCGTGTCTCGACGATGTACTTGTCGATGATCGGATTGTTGGCGGGGCGATAAGTGAAATGCGAGGTGGGGTCGGTCTGCGCCAAGCAGAGCGATGTCACCTCCCAATTGGTGAAGTGGCCGCCGATGAACACCGCGCCCTTGCCGAGCGTCGCTTCGATGATCTCACGGCCCTCATAGACCAGATCGCCGGACTGGTAGCGCTCGAGGTACTTCTCCATGTGCGGAAATTCGCCCGCCATGCGGCCGAGTTCGCGGAAGCTTTCGGCGCGAACATCACGGCGCCAAGCTTCGCTCTCTTCGGGAAACGCCATGCGCAAGTTGCGGATGGCTGTTTTCCATGCGCTTGTCAGCGAGGCGACTGGCGGCACGACTGCGGCGCCCCAGCGCGAGGCGCGCTCAAGCCCAAGCCCGCGCATCGCGCCGATGAACGCCTGGAACGCCGCGGCCTCGGCGCGGAAATAGAGATTGACCGGCCTCGACTTAGCCATGCGCCGGACTCATGCGCGAGCGGACCGGCGCCAGCAAGGTGTCGAGCCCGGCTTCGTCGGCGAAACGGACGGTGACGGGCAGGACTGCCACACGCGCGCGCCACGCGGGCGAAAGCCGCACCGCGTCTTTCTCCGTGGTGATGAGCCGGGCGCCTCGCTCCGCGGCCAGCTGCGCCAGGACGCTGAGATCGTCCTCCGAATAGCGGTGATGATCGCCGAAGGGGATCGTCTCGGCCAGGTCGGCGCCGAGGCCGGCCAGGGTGTCGAAGAATTTTTCGGGTCGCGCGAGGCCGGCAAACGCCACCAGCTTGCCTTCCGGCGGCGCGCAGGTCGGTACGAGCCGCGCGGACAGCACGGGCTTGCGGAAGTCGGAGAGCCAGTCCGGCCGCGCGGTGTCATCGCCCAGCAGCACGATTGCGTCGGCGCGCGCCAGGCCGGCCGCGAGCGTCTCGCGGAGCGGTCCCGCCGGGAACACGGCGCCATTGCCCACGCCATAACTGGCGTCCACCGCGACGATGCTCAGGTCCTTGGCGAGCGAGGGGTTCTGAAAGCCGTCGTCCATGACGATCGCGTGCGCGCCCGCTTGGGACGCCGCCAGGGCGCCTGCGTAGCGATCCCGCGACACCCAGGCCGGGCCGTCCTGCGCATGCAGGAGCGGCTCGTCGCCCACCTCGCGTGCATCCATGTCCAAACTCACGCGCAGCGGGCCGGGCGCGCGCCCGCCGTACCCGCGCGAGAGCGTGTGGGCATGAGGCCCAAGTCGTTCACGCAGCGCGCGGACGATCGGCGTCTTGCCTGCGCCACCCACGGTGAGATTGCCGACGCAGATCACCGGCACGGGAGCGTGGCGCGAAACCGAGGTGCGGAAGCGGCGCGCTACAGTCCACGCATAGGCCCAAGACACCGGCGTCAGCAGTGCGCGCAACATCGGCACGCGGTCGCGGCCGTGAACCTCCGCTTTCCAGAATTCAGGCGGGCGCATGCGCGGTCTCGGCTGGCTGCACGAGTGCGAACAGCCGCGTCACGGTCGCGGCAAAGGCTTCGGCGCCTTTTGCGGTTACCTGGCGCGCGACGTCGCACTGACGCGTGCGCGCGTCAGGGTCGCGCCAGAGACGCGCAATCGTGTCGGCCAACTCGGTCGGGTCCGCGACGCGCACCGCGCCGCCGGCGGCGATCAATTCGCCGAACACGTCTTGAAAACTTTCCACATGCGGGCCGGTCACGATCGCTGCGCCAATCTTGGCGGGTTCGATCGGATTGTGGCCCTTGAGGTGCGCCAGCAGCGACCCGCCCATAAGCGCCACGGGCGCGGCGGCGTAGAATAGGCCCAGTTCTCCGAGCGTGTCCGCGACATAGACCGGCGCGTCGCCGATCGGCTGCATCAGGGCCCGGCGCGGCGCGGCGCCGGCGAGCGCCGAGACCGCCGCGCCGCGCTCGGGATGACGCGGCACGAGAATGAGGAGCGCGTCGGGCCGTTCCGTGCGCAGCCGGGCGTGTGCGGCCAGCGCGATCTCGTCTTCGCCCGGATGTGTCGAGGCAGCCAACCACACCGGGCGCGCGCCCAGTTCGGCGATGAGTGCCTGGCGCGCGCTGTCCTCAACCCGCGGCGGTGGGGCGGCGAGCTTGAGGTTGCCGAGCATTTCCACTCGCTCGCCGCGCAACTTGGACAGCGTCTGCGCGGTGCGTGCGTCAGCTGCGGAGATCCAGGCGAAGGCGCACGTCAAGCGTGCGCCGGCCTGGTTCCACCGTTCCCACCGCGCCAGCGAGCGCGGACTCATCCGGGCGTTGACCAGCGCCAGTCGAACGCCGGCGGCTTCCGACTCCAGGATGAGGTTGGGCCACAGTTCGCTTTCCACGAATACCCCGAGGTCAGGACGCCAGTGCGCAAGGAAGCGGCGCACCGCGTCGACGCGATCGAGCGGCGCGTAGATGTGGGTTGTACGCGATGGGGTGCGCCGGCCGATGAGCTCCGCCGACGTGCGTGTTCCCGTACTGACCAGGAAATGTGCGCTCGAGTCGCGCGCTGCGAGCGCCTCGATCAGGGCGAGCGCCACGCCGCTTTCTCCCACGCTCGCGGCGTGCAGCCAGATCAGCTTGCCGCGGGGGCGGTCCTGCGCATAGCGGCCGAAGCGCTCGCCGAGGCGCGCTGGATCCTCTTTGCCCTGGCGCGCGCGCTGCGAGAGCCACAGCCCCGCAGCCGCGCCAAGCGTCGCGGTCGCGCCGCGATACCAGAAGAGCGCAGGCGAGAGCTTCACGACGCGGCGGTCTCCGCGTCTGCGGCGCTGGATTGAGCCGAGGGCGCATCTACCGGCGCCGGATCGATCGCTTCGACGCCGGCCATGTGATCGGCTTGCGCCGCTATCCGGTTCATCTCCGCTTCCAGCTTGGCGCGCACAGATTCGATCTCGCCGTCGCTTGCGCCTTCCGCCGGCGGATCGATGGGGTCGCCCCACACCAGCACGCCGCGTCCAAACGGCAGTGGGAACACGAACTTGTCCCAGCTCTTCTTAATGACGATGCGGTTCTTGGTCGCCCACGCCACCGCGACCAATCGGGCGCCAGCGAGTTTAGCCAATTGCACGGGCGCCTTCTTGGCTCGCATGCGCGGGCCACGCGGGCCGTCCGGCGTCATGCAGATCGCGCCGCCATGGTCGAGGTGGCGCGCCATGGACAAGAGCGCCTCCACACCGCCTTTGCGTCGTCCGCCCTGTTTGGCGGCAGAGCCGCGGATAACCTCAGCGCCCACGGTGCGGGAGGCGTGAACCACCACCCCGCCCTCGCGCGAGTTGGAGATCAGCATTTTCGCCTTCGGGATGCCCGGCCCGAACGCCCACATCTTGTGCACCTGCATGAAACGGCCATGCCAGATGCAGCCGATCATACGGCCTTCGCCTCTGAGGAATGGGTCGATGGCGGCCTGGTTTACGCGCGTCCAGCGCGTCGTTGCGCCCACCAGCAGCATATAGCCGCCGATGACCGTCCCGAGCAGGTACTGGACGACAGGGTTGCGGAGAGCTTGCTTCAACATGGGTCCGCTGGAGCCGCGGCTTCCGGGACGCCGCCAACGCCCTTATACGGGGCGCGCCCGGTTGCGCGCCAGCAGCCCTTTGAAGCGGACATGACAGAGGTTCAGGAAAAGCCCTCCAGGTTCAATCTGGCCACGCCCGAAGGGCGCCGGCGCGCCGAGGCTGACCTGATCTGGGCCGACCACGGCTTCCTGCGTGCGCGATTCTCCAATTTTCATTGGGTCGAGCCGGGGGTGATGGCGCGCGCAAACCAGCCGTCGCCGCAAGCCATCGCCCGCTACGCCGCCCAGGGGTTTAGAACGATCCTGAACCTGCGCGGCAAATCCGACACGGGTTACTACGCGCTCGAGCGTGAGGCCTGCGCCGCGCACGGCATGACGATGATCGATGCGCGGATGTTCTCGCGCGAACCGCCCAGCCGCGAGGCGATCGCCCACGCCAAGCACCTCTTCGAAACGATCCAGTACCCGGCGCTCATGCACTGCAAGTCGGGCGCGGATCGGGCAGGAGTCATGGCCGTGCTCTACAAGCACCTGAAGATGGGGTTGCCGATTGACGCGGCGGTGGAGCAGCTCTCGATCAAGTACCTGCACGTGCGCCAGGGCAAGACCGGCGTGATCGACTTCTTTTTCGAGACCTACCTCCGGGACGCGCGCGCCACCGGCAAGTCGTTCCTGGAGTGGGTCGAGCAGGACTATGACAAGGCGAAAATGCGCGCGCAGTTCAAGTCGAGTTGGCTTGGGAACCTGCTCGTTGACCGCATCTTGCGCCGTGAATGATCCCGTTGCGGGAACCTGTCTTCTCGGAAATAAGGGCGATTACAGGGTTCGAGAGGCGCTATGACGGTGAACGTAATGGGGCGGCGCCTGCCGACCGCCGCCACGTATGTCATCGCGCTGGGAACCGCGCTCGGCCTGCTCGTGCTGACGGTAGCGGCCGCGCTTTGGCAAAACACCACGAGTTCGCAGCTCAATCGGCTTGTGCGCGAAACTTCCGAACTCCGTGCGCACTACAGAGTGCTCATGCAGAACCTGACCGACGCTGAGACCGGTCAGCGCGGATTTCTGCTCACTGGCGACGAGGACTATCTCGAACCCTACCGCACCGGCGTCGCCGGCGTGCACAGGGAACTGGCGGCGCTGGAGGTCATGGCGGTCGACGCGCCGGAGAGTACGCGCGAAGTGCCCGAGTTGCGCGACGTCGCCGAACGCAAGCTCGCGGAACTGGCGCTCACGCTGGAGCTTTACGGCCGAGGCAGGCGCGCGCAGGCGATCGATCGTGTCGACGCCGACATCGGAAAACAACTCATGGATCGCGCCCGGACCATCGTCCGGGCGGCTCAAGATCGGGAGAGTGCGCGCCTGACCGAGGCGCTCGCGGCGGCCGATCGCGGCGGGCTTCGCCTCCAATGGGTCATCATACTCGCTGGCGCGCTGATTGTTGGCGTGGGCGCACTGCTGGTGATCTCGGTGCGTAACGCCATGGCCGAACTTCGCGGCGCGCGTGACGCAGCGCAACAGGCGCACGAGCGCGTGGTGCAGGAGATGAGCGCGCGCGTGCAGGCCGAGGACAAGGTCCGCCAGATGCAGAAGATGGAGGCCATCGGTCAGATCACCGGCGGCGTCGCGCACGACTTCAACAATATGCTGGCGGTAATTCTCTCGGCGCTGCAACTGGCCATGCGGCGGCTCCAGCGGCGCGAAGAGGGCGCGGAGACCATGATCGAAGCGGCGATGGACGGTGCACGGCGTGCCGCCGCGCTGACCAGCCGGCTGCTGGCGTTCGCACGCCGCCAACCCTTGATGCCGATGGTGCTCGATGTAAACCGCGTGCTGGGCGAGATGTCTGACATGATGCGCCGGACGCTGGGCGAACAAGTCGATCTGGAGACTGTGCTTGCGGGCGGGCTCTGGCGAGTCAAGGCCGACCGCAACGAGTTGGAGCAGGCGATCCTCAACGTATGCGTTAACGCGCGTGACGCCATGGGGGGGAGCGGCAAACTCACCATTGAAAGCGCCAACGCCTATCTCGACGAGGACTATGCCGCCGCGAACTTGGATGTTGCGCCCGGACAGTACGTGATGATCGCCATCACCGACACTGGCGCGGGGATGACGCCAGAAGTGCAAGCCAAGGCGTTCGAGCCCTTCTTCACGACGAAAGAGATTGGCAAGGGAACTGGCCTTGGACTGAGTCATGTCCATGGCTTCCTGAAGCAGAGCGGCGGACACGTCGCGCTCTACTCCGAGGTCGGCGTCGGCACCACCGTGAAGCTCTATCTGCCGCGCACGCAGGATGCTGAAACCGATACGCAGCCGCGCGCGCGTGAAACAGGCGCCGGTCCTCCCGGCGATCCAGCCATCGTCGTTCTGGTTGTCGAGGATGACGAAAGGGTGCGGCTCTTGAGCGTGGCCGCGCTTCGCGATCTTGGCTACACTGTATTGCATGCCGATGGGGGCGCGGCCGCGCTCGACATGCTCGACGCCAATCCTGGCATCTCGCTTCTCTTTACCGATGTGGTGATGCCGCACATGAGTGGTTGCGCGCTGGCGGACGAGGCGCGCAAACGTCATCCCGGGCTCAAGGTGCTTTACACGACGGGCTACACGCAAAACGCGATTGTGCATAACGGCGTCGTCGACGCTGGCGCGCGCTTGCTGCTCAAGCCGTATTCGATGGACGATCTGGCGCGGAAGGTGAGAGCAGCCATCGACGACACGTAGGCCGAAACGATCAGGCGTCCTGGAACTGGAGCTTGCTCAGCCGGGCGTAGAGCCCGTTCTTGGCCAACAATTCGTCGTGCCGGCCAGCCTCAACGATGCGGCCTTGCTCGAACACAAGGATGCGGTCGGCGTCGCGTACGGTGGCGAGCCGGTGCGCAATGACAAGTACGGTGCGGCCCTGGGCCAGCCGCGCGAGCGCCTCTTGCACCTTGGCCTCGCTCTCGGCGTCCAGCGCGCTGGTGGCTTCATCGAGAAGCAGGATCGGCGCATCGCGCAAGAACGCGCGGGCAAGGGCGATGCGCTGCCGTTCGCCGCCGGACAAGTTCGCGCCGCGGTCGCCCACGATCGTGCCGTAGCCTTGCGGCAGCGCCAGAATGAAGTCGTGAGCGGCGGCGGCGCGCGCAGCGGCTTCAATGTCTGCGTCGCTGGCGCCCTCGCGCCCCAGAGCGATGTTTGCGCGGATGGTGTCGTTGAAGAGGGCGGTCTCCTGCGGGACCAGCGCGATTGCGGCGCGCAGTGAGGCGATGGTGACGTCGCGCACGTCCTGCCCATCGATGCGCACCGCCCCGTCCCTGGCTTCGTAGAGCCGCGGCAGGAGGTTGAACACAGTCGACTTCCCGGCGCCGGAAGGGCCTACAAGCGCAACCGTTTCGCCTGGCGCCACAGAGAAGGTGACGTCGCTCAGCGCCGGCGCTTCGCCATAGCTGAAGTCCACGTTCTCGAAACTGATGCGCCCTTCGGATACGGCAAGCGGCTTGGCCCCAGGCTTGTCGGTGATCGTCACGGGCTCGTCGATCAAGCCGAAGATTCGTGACAATGCGCCAAGCGCTTCGTTCAGGATGGTGTTGAAATTGCTGAGTGCGCGCGCCGCGGGCGTGGCTACGCCGATGGCGGTGATGATGCCGAGCAGATCGCCCAGTGTCATCGCCCCGCCGGCGATGCGCAGGCCCGCCACGAGCAGCACGCCGGCAAACGCGATGCCGCCGACGATCTCCATCAGCGGCTCGCTGCCGGCGCGGTTGCGCGCAAGCTTCATGGCGATGCGGCGGCGCTCTTCGAAGGCCGCGTCCGCGCGCGCGGTCTCGCGTGCTTCGAGATTGTAGCTCTTGATGAAGCGCGCGGCGCCGAAGATCTCCGCGAGCAAAGCAGTGAGTGAGCCAAGCTGAACTTGCGCCGTCTCGGTGCGGGTGCGGGCGCGTTGGGCGATGGCTTGCAGCGGCGGCCCGGCCAGCGCGAAAGCGCCAGCCACGATCAGTGTTAGAACCCAGTCCGACCACAACATGAAACCGACCGCGCCCGCGAGCGTCAGCGCGTCGCGGATCACGGCCTGGCCGCCGCGCACGAGGCCTTCGGCGACGACGTTGATGTCATTGGTAAAGCGGGAGACGAGCCGGCCGGGCGCCTCGCGCCCGTAGCGCGCGAAATCCACCTGCATGAGCTTGGCGAACATGGCGCGCTGCAAGTCGCGCAGCACCTTTAGCGCCAGCCCCTGCGAAAGAAGCGATTGGGCGTACATCGCCAGCGCGCGCACGGCGACGGCCGCCAGCACGAACACCGGCGTGAGCTGAATGGCGCCGAGATTGCCGCTCCCGATCGCGTCGAACGCGTGCTTGGTGACCCACGCATAGGACGCCGCCGCTGCGGCGACCAGCGCCAGCACGGGAACGAGTATGGCGATGTCGCCCCCGTAGCGGGCAACGTAGTCGCGCCAAAGCCGGCCGAGCAGGGCGCTGGCTTTCATGCGCGTTCAGCCGTCCGCGCCGGGATCGAGCAAGCGGTGGGCGTGGATGATGAAGTAGCGCATGCGCGCGTTGTCGACCGTGCGCTGGGCCGCGCCTTTCCAGGCGTCGTAGGCAGCCTTGTAGTTCGCATAGGCGCCGACGAAATCCACCTTGGAGAGGTCGATGAACTCCGGACGCTCAAGGTCCTTCAGTTCGCCGCCAATCACGAGGTGCAGCAGCTGACGGGGTTCGCTCATGTTGCTCCGCGCGGGTCCGGTGCGAAAGAGGTGCGCTCGATTATCAGAGGGTGCAGCGCCGCGCCAGCGGCGACCATGCCGGGCGCCCGCGGGTCTGGCCCGTTGAAGCGGAGTGCTTCGCCCCAGGGATCGCTAACCACGCCGCCGGCCGCGATCACAAGTGCAGCGCCCGCGGCGATGTCCCATTCGTTTTTCAGGCCGAACAGCACCGTTGCATCGGCTTGGCCGCTGGCGACGATTGCAAGGCGGTAGGCGATCGACTGGCGCTGCTCGATTTCCATCTTCGGCCAAGGCTTCGGCCAGCGGCGATCGGCGAAACGGTTCTTCACCCCGATCATGCGCATGCCTTCGACCTGGTCGCGCAGGGTGGCGCGCATGGGCCGGCCGTTCAGCGTGGCGCCCGTCTCGATCGAGCCCAAATACATCTCGTCGGTGCGGGGATTGTAGACGACGCCCGCCCAGGGGCGGTCATTCTGCACGATGCCGATGCTGATCGTGAATTGCGGGATGTAGGCGATCATCGCGGCGGTGCCGTCGATCGGGTCGAGCATGAACACGCGCTTTTTGCCAACACGGCGGCCGGGATCGTCGGGCGCTTCTTCGGACAGCCAGCCATAGTCCGGGCGCGCGCCGAGCAGCCGCTCGGTCAACAACTTGTCGACCGCGAAATCTATGTTGGTGACGGGCCCCGCTTCGCCCTTGGAATGGATTTCGAGCGGCTTCTGCAAGAGGTCTCGAGCGAGAGCGCCCGCCTCGCGTGCGGCGCCTTCGAGGAGGGAGAGATCAGACGCCGCCGATTGCAAGGTCATCCACGATGAGGCTGGGGATTTCGAGAGAGCCGCGATTGTCGAGATCGGCGCCGCAGCGCAGCCGCGCGTAGATATCGAGCAAATTACCGGCGACGGTAACTTCGCTCACCGGATGGGCGATGGCGCCGCCCTCGAACCAATAGCCCGCTACGCCCACCGACCAGTCGCCGGTGTTCATGTTGAGCGATGGCGAGAACATCTCGGTGACGAAAAGCCCCTTGCGCGCATCGCGCATCAGGCCGACCAGATCGAGATCGCCCGGTTTTACGAAGAGGTTTGCGGTGGCGATGCCCGGCGGGCCGCCATGACCTGCGGAGGCGTGGCCGTTGGGTTCGAGGTTGAGTTGGCGCGCAGCGGAGGAATTCAGGAGCCAAGCCGTCTGCACGCCGTCGTCCACCAGCGTCAGAGGCGCCACCGCGCCGCCTTCGCCGTCGAACCAGCGGCTGCCCATGGCGCGCTTTACGAACGGGTCTTCGTGGATGCGAAAGCCGGGCGCGAATACGCGCTGGCCGAGCTTGTCCTTCACGAACGACACCCCGCGCGCCACCGCCGCGCCGGAAATGCCGGAGAGGAAGGGTGAGATAATGCGGCCCGCCAGCCGGTTCTCGAAGATCACAGCCGCCTTCTGGCTAGGCACCTTGCGCGCGCCCAATCGCCGCGCGGTGCGTTCGCCGGCGATGCGGCCGATCTCCTCGGGCGAGCCGAGGTCGGCGAAGAAGCGCTTGGAGCGCCACTCGTAGTCGCGCTCCATATCGTCGCCGCGTTCGGCGATCGGCTGCGTGCCGAGGCTGTAGCCCGTCGCGCTTTCCGCGCCCTCGAAACCGTCCGAGGTGGCGTAGACGAAGGTCGAGATCTCGCTCGAGGCGCCGCCGCCGCCGGAATTGGCGACGCCCTCGACCTTCAGCGACGCAGCCTCGCACGCGCGCGCCAGTTCGAGCAGTTGCTCGGGCGTGGGCCGCGCAGTGTCGGATTGTTCGAGATCGGGCCCTGCGCCCTTGGCGCGGTATTTGGCGTCGAGCAGGCCGCAAAACTTGTCCTCGGGCGCAGCCTGGGCCATCGCCACCGTGCGCTCGGCAAGCGCCCTGAGCCCGGCGGCAGAGAGGTCGGTGGAGGAGGCCGCCGCCTGGCGTTTGCCGATGAAGGCCCGCAGCGCGACCGAGCGGCCCTCTTCCCGCTCCATCCCCTCAAGCTCGCCCATCCGGACTTCGGCGGAAATGCTCTCTCGGGCGGCGAAGGAGGCCTCGGAGGCGTCGGCGCCGGCTTTATGGGCGTAGTCGATCAGGGCCGCGAGGGCCGCATGTGAATCAGCGTCGAAAGCCATGGCGCGAACATGGGCCCGCCGGCGCCCCGGGGCAATCGCCACAGGGCAGTCCCGCGACGAGAGTTCGCAGGCGCAACAATCAGGTTGGCGGGTTCAGCCCGCAATAGACGAGGCCCCCCGCGATCAGCAGGTAGCTCAGCAGGGTGAGCGTCATACCGGCAACCCGCCCGGCGTTCAGGGCGCCAGCTTGAAGCCCTAAGGCGTGAAAAATCCTGCCGAAGGTCAAGGAAAGTCCTGCGGCGTGGAAAAGCCAAACCGGCGGGGCGGGATCGAAAAGCGCCAGCAGGACCAGGCCAACGAGCGCGGCCGGGATGTATTCGGCGGCATTGGCGTGGGCGCGGACGCTGCGGGCGAACGCCTCGTTACTCCCGTCGCCCAACACGATCTTGTGGCGCCGCCGGCCCAGCATCACCATTACTGACAGCCAAGCGAGGATCAGAATGTTTGCGCCCGCATAGAGCGCGGCAAACGACAAAAGTCGCATTTGATCCTCCCTGACCCAGCGCTCTGTAGCGGTGGCCCGCCTGGCGTTTCAATGTTTTGTTTTGCTTTCGGAAACCGTGTGTTCACGCGCGCCGGGCATAATCGCCTTCAACAAGATGCCTCGAAGGCAACGGGATGGGTGGTTATGACCGACGCTAGCATTTGGGGCGTCGCTTGGGCGATGTTCGCGGCGGCCGCAGGTTTGGGCCTGGCGGTTGCCGCGATAACGCTCGTCCGGCGCGCGCGCGAAAGCGATTACGACTTCGCCGCCGGCTACAACGCATTGGCGCCTGTGCTGCGCTACTAAGGGTCAGCGCAACGTCCAAACAGCGGCGCGCTTCACGTCCGCGTCCTCCAGGGCCCGGGTGACGGGGACGTCGTAGGCCGCGATTTGTTCGAGCTTGTCGCGCGGCAGATAGGTGCGCCCCGGATCGCCGATCAGCACGCGCTTTCCATCGCTTTGATGCGCCGTCAGCCAATTCAGCACGCGCGGCGCCAGATCGCGATCGTAGAAGAGATCGCCGAGGAGGATCACATCCGCCAGGGTTGGGCTGCCAACGGGGTCGGAGTCGCGTGGACGCCATTAAGCTCTGCGTTGAGCCGCGCCGCGTGCGCCGCAAACGCATCGATATCGACAGCAAGCGCTGAAGCGGCGCCCGCCTTCATCGCGGCGATCGCGACCAGTCCCGACCCTGACGCGACATCCAACACGCGCGCGCCGCGCACGGTGTCCGGATGATCCAACACGTAGCGCGCCAGCGCCTGCCCGCCCGCCCACGCGAACGCCCAGAAGGGCGGCGGCAGACCCAGGTCGCCCAGTTGCTCTTCTGTCAGCTCCCACAGCGCCACCGCGTCATCGGCAAGATGAAGCAGCAATTCCGGCACGTGGCTCGGCGCACTGACGCGCGTGTTCTCGCGGATGAAGGCGGAGATGTCGGCGATCACGCGGCTGCGGCCGCCCGTTTCGACGATGCTTCGCTCAGAACGCTGATGTACCCGGAGGCGATCTTCATGCGCGACCAGTAGCCTTTGTCCATCAGCATCCGGTGCATGCGTTCCAGCCGATAGCAGGGCACGTGCATGAAGACGTGGTGTTCGCCGTGATAGTGCACCCAGAACGGCGCGATCAGCAAGCGCTCTATGGGATTGGCCAGTGTCGTGCGCGCGTGCGTGAAGGGATCGTCCTGCGCCTTGACGCAGGCGTGTTCGGCGATATTGCGCAACCGCGTGACCAGCGGCAGCCATGTCGCCATCGGCACGAGCCAGAGCGCGAAGTACGCCCACCAATAGCCCGCGAGCGAAAGCGCCGCGAGCAGAAGGGCGTTGAAGATCAGGAAGTGCGCCGTCGAAGGATTGACGAGGCGCCCCGGCGGGCGGTTGCGGAAGAGCTGCGCGTTGCGCTGCTTCAGGAACGTTTGTCCCGTCAGATCGCGGATGATTTTGCGCGCCAGCGAGGCCCGCGTAACCGGGAACGGCGCGGAGAGGCTGAGATCGGGATCCTCTGGCTGCTCTGTGTAGCGGTGATGCTTCAGATGGTAATCGCGATAGGCCTGGAGCCGCGCGCCTGTAGGCGCCGCGCAGAGCCATTCCCCGACCCAGTCGTTGATCTTCGCGTTCGCGTGCAGCGCGCCGTGCGCGGCGTCGTGCATCAGGATCGCGAGACCGAGCTGGCGCGCGCCGATCAGCATCACCGCCAGGACATAGGTCAGCGGGTTCGGCCAGACTATGAACATTGCGCCGGCGGCCATGATAAGTCCCCAAGCCGCCGCCACCAGCACAAGCCCGCGCCAATGCGAACGCGGCGAAAGCCGCGCCCATTCCTCGGGCGTGAACACCTCTTTCGGGTCAATGCGCGCAACGGCCGGCATGGGGTGAGCTTAGCGCCAAGCCAGAGCTGAGTCATTCCAGACGCGCGGAGCGCGATCTGGAGTGACTCAGGTTTAGCTCTGCGGCTCGGGGATCTGAAACACGCGCTTCAGGCCCGCTTCGCCGATCCGGGTGAACTCGATCACGCGGCTGCCGCGCTTCTGTTCGGCCCACTTGCGTTCGAACACCTGCTCGAGGATGGCCGCGCCCAGCGCGCCGGCGAGGTGGTGGCGGCGCACGCTCCAGTCGAGGCAGGCGCGGCAGATAGGCCGCGCCCCTTGCTCCAGCTCTTCGATGTCGACGCCGAAGGTCTGGACCTTCACGCGGCCTAGCCGCGTCAAGGCGAACGTCTTCTCCGGGCCGGGAAGCATCCACTTGTTCTCGATGAAGGCGTCGAACAGCGCGACGCCGAGCTCGCCGGCGAGATGATCGTAGCAGAGCCGCGCGCGGCGAAGCGCCGGCTCTTTCGGGCCGGGTCGCGCGCGAAGCGCCTTCGCGCGCGCGGCGACGCCCATCAGGGTTTCCAGCAATCCCGCGACGTCGGCATCGGCGAGACGATAGTAACGGTGTCGCCCCTGCGCCTCGACCGCGACAAGGCCCGCGTCCTCGAGTTTGCCGAGGTGCGAACTCGCGGTCTGTTTTGTGACGTTCGCCTCCAGCGCCAATTCGCTCGCGGTGAGCGCCGCGCCGTTGAGCAGCGCGGTCAGCATGTTGGCGCGGGTTGGGTCGCCGACCATGGCGGCGATCGCGGCGATATTCGGTCCATCGCGCATGGTTCGACCGTAATCGAACCGTGGCCGTTGCGCAATCCGCTAGATCAGGCGCCTGGGAGACATCCACATGCTCACATGCTGTATTCGTTACGAGATCGATCCGTTCAGGAAAGCTGAGTTCGAGCGCTACGCGCGCAATTGGGGGCAGGCAATTCCACGCTGTGGCGGCGACCTGATAGGCTATTTCGCGCCGCATGAGGGTTCAGCGACGACCGCGTACGCGTTGTACAACATCGAGAGCTTGGCTGCGTACGAAGCATACCGTGCGCGATTGGCGGCGGACCCAATTGGCCGGGAGAACTATGCGTTCGCGCAGCGCGAGCGGTTCATCCTGCGTGAGGATCGTATCTTCCTGAAGCTCGCGTCGGCGCCGCATGCGCCTTTGGCGCACAGGTGATCGCCGTGATCTTCGAACTCGAGGCGGGGGATTGCGCGGCTTACCTCGAAATCGCCGCGGACCTGCGCCCGTTGTTGGAGACGATCGACGGCTTCATTTCGATCGAGCGATTCCAGAGTCTGAGCGACGAGCGTCGCATCCTGTCGCTGTCCTTCTGGCGAGACGAAGCGGCGGTCGCGCGCTGGCGCAACACCGAGGCGCATCGCGCCGCGCAGAGGTCGGGCCGGAGTGGCGTTTTGCGCGACTACCGGCTCCGCGTCGCCCAGGTGGTGCGGGACTATGGGATGCATGATCGCGCTGGGGCGCCGGATGACTCGCGCGCGGCGCACGACGGCCAGTCTAGAGCTTGCTGCGTTCCGGCGTCTGCGTGTCGGCGACGCGCCAAAGGTGCCAGGCGGCGGCGCTGCGATAGGGCGCCCAACGCTGACCGTATGCGCCCAGTTCCTTGGGCTTGAACTCGCGGCGGAAGAGCTTCTTGGCGCCGTTGCGCACGCCCAGATCGTCGACCGGCAGGACATCCGGCCGGCCCAGCGTGAACATCAGATACATCTCGACCGTCCAACGCCCGACGCCGCGCGCGGCCGTCAGCCGTTCGATGATCTCTTCATCGCGCATGCGCGAGAGCTTACGCGCTTCGGGAATGATGCCGTCGATGCGCTTTTGCGCCACGTCCTTGATGGCGGCGATCTTCTGGCGCGACAGCCCGGCCGTGCGTAGCGTTTCGGGCGATGCGTCCAACAGATCCTCGGGCGTGGGATGGTCGCATCCGGGGAAGAGCGCCAGCATGCGTCCATGGATTGTAGCGGCGGCTTTGCCCGAGAGCTGCTGATAGACCACGGCGCGGACCAGCGCGCGGAACGGGTCTTTCTTCTTCTCGAAGGTCGTCGGGTAGGGATCGTGCGCGGGCACCACGCGCGCGAAGCGCTTGCAGATTGAGCTGAGATGACGTTCGGCTGGGTTCACTCGGCCTTTGTGCGGCCGGAGCGTTCCGCTTGCAACTCCAGCCAGCGCACGAACAGCCCAGCCGGGACCACCAGCGCGCCCGCGAGCGCCAGGAAGAGAAGGGCCAGCACCGTGCTCATCGATCGTCCTCGCTCTTCAGGCTGCTGAGTAAAGCAAGCGCGCCGCCAAGGAACGCGAGCCAGGTGAGGACGCCGATAATGGCCGCAAGCTGGAGATTGTACGGCTCGAACTCGATTTGTGGCGCCAGCATGCCGATGATCAGCGCCGCAAAACCGATGGCCGCCAGCGTGCCAGATAGCAGCCGCACGCGCGCGTTGTGCGTCTCCCGGCTGGCGCCGAGATTGTCGAGCGAAAGCTGGGTCTGGTCTTGCGCCATGTTCGCCTACCCGTTCAGTCTGCGCGCGTTTCGGCTTTCGCGCACATTGACGCGCCCTGTGGGGAGCGCGCTGACGGCGACAATCGCCTCGAAGGCGAGGCGGACTGGCGTCGCGGCCGCGCTTACCATCCTAGCCCCGGGCGGAGTGTGCGCCAGAGCGGTTCGAGCGCGAACGCCCCAAGCACGGCTGCGCCGATGAGCGCGTTGCGCTTGAAGGCGGCGAGCGCCGTTTCGGGGCGCGCGTCATCCACGCTCTGCAGCATCGGGTGAATGAGCAGAGCGCCGATCACGCCCATGGCGATGGCGAGCACCCAGCCCGCGCCGGCGATGGCGCCGGCGATCGTCCACAGCACAACGGCGCCGAGATAGAAACCCTGCGTCCAGAGCCGCCACCTGCCTGCGAAGAGCCGCGCGGTGGAGCGCACGCCGACGAGCGCATCGTCTTCGCGGTCCTGCAGTGCATAGATCGTGTCGTAGCCGATCGTCCAGAGAACGCAGCCAGCGTAGAGCGCATAGGCCTCCGTCGGCAGGACGCCTAGAGCCGGCGCCGCCTCCTCCGCGAACGCGACCGCGCTTGGGCCCACCCACGCGCCAACCACCGCGCCGCCGACCAGCGCGCCCCAGGAAAACACCATGCCCAGCCAGGCCTGCGGCCACCACGTAACGCGCTTCATCAGCGGATAGAGCGCCACAAGCGGCACGGCGATCAGGGCGGTGATCTGGGCAAGCCGCGGCAAGGCGAGCAGCACGAGCAAGCCGATGAAGCACTGCGCCAAGAGCCAGACCCAGGCGTTGCGGAGCGAGACGGCGCCGGAGGGCAGCGGGCGCCGCCGGGTGCGCTCGACTCTCGCGTCGATGTCGCGGTCGAGGATGTCGTTATAGGTGCAGCCGGCGCCGCGCATGGCGATGGCGCCTGCGAAGAAGAGCGCCGCGTAGTGCAAGTCGGCCCAGAAGAAGCCGTAGCCGGTGCGGCAGAGCGCCAGCGCCATCAGACACGGCAGCAACAGCAATTGCCAGCCGATCGGGCGGTCCAGCCTTGAGAGCTGCGCGTACGGCTTCCAGCCTGGCGGCAGCCGGTCCGTCCAATGTTGCGCCAATGCATCGGCGGGTTTCAAATTATTCACGTCGGCGTCATGCGCGCCTGAAAAGCTTTACGCAAGGCGACAACGGGCGTATCGAACCGGCCCTCGCTTCGGAGAACGTGTACATGGTCGACCGCAAGACCCGCACTTGATGCGCACGGCGCCCGCGAACGGACGTCGTTGAGATCTCGGACCGCGCGACGCGGTTCGTGTCCAAAAGCCCCGCAGGAATTGGGGTGTCTGTACGCCGGCCGTGGGTTCGACCTCACGTTTCGTTTCCAGCAACAAACCCTCCATCCAGCGCACGCCTCCACGCGCGGCCGCGCCCTTATCCGTGGTGCTCCGATGAGCGACGCATTCGAGATCGATAACGACGCCGAGCGCAGCGAGCGCAAGGCGAGCTTGGGCCAAGTGGCCGCGTTCATGTGGAAGCACTGGTCGCGCCAGCCTGGCAAGCTCGCGTTGTTCGGCCTCTTCTTTGGCGCCGCGGTCATCGCGGACCTTTCGTTTCCGTTTGCCTCGGCGCGCCTCGTGGAGGCGCTGGCGGCTGGGCCGACAGAGGAGGGCAAGCGCGCCGCGGCCTGGGGCTATGGCATTGTCGCGCTCTTGGCGTTCACGTTCTACATGGCGCGCAACATCGGCGTCCGTTTCTGGATTCCGTTCGCCTCCAACAACATGGAGCGCATCGTCAGCGACGGCTTCCGCGATGTGCAGCGCTTCTCCGCCGACTGGCACGCCGACAATTTCGCCGGCGCCACGGTGCGGCGCGTGTCGCGGGCGATGAACGCCTACGACATGATCTCCGATACGCTGGTGTGGTTCATGCTGCCGGCGGCGGCGGTGCTGGTCGGCGTCACGGTGCTGACGACATTGCAATGGCCGATGATCGGGCTTTTCACGGGCGCCGCCATCGCGGCGTTCTTGGCGGCGGCGTACCTGATGGGGCGCTTCTACATCGCCAAGTCGCTGCGCCGCTATATCAAGGCCGACACCGAAATCGGCGCGGCGTTGGCCGACGCCGTCACCTCCAACGCGACCGTAAAGGCCTTCGGCGCCGAGGCGCGCGAGCAGGCGCGGTTCGACGCGGTGGTGGCGAACTGGCGTGTCGAGGCGAACCGCACCTGGCGGCGTTCCACCGATTCGTGGGTGGTGCAGAACATCCTGCTCTTCACGCTGCAGGCGGGGCTGCTTGGGCTGGTCTTGCTGGAGTGGAGCCGCGGCCGCGCGACGGCGGGCGACGCCGTGTTCGCGATCACCTCGTTCCTCCTCGTGTCCGGTTATCTGCGGATGCTGGGCGAGCACGTGCAGAACCTCCAGAAAGGCATCGCCGATATCGAGGATGTGGTCGCCTACGCCACTGAGCGCGCGGATGTGGTCGACGCGCCCAACGCGCCGGCGTTTCAGCCGGGCGTGGGACGCGTCGCCTTCGAGAACGTGTCGTTCGGCTACAAGAACGCGGCTGATGCGCTCTACACCGACTTCTCGCTGGAGATCGCGCCGGGTGAGACGGTGGCGCTGGTGGGGCCGACCGGGTCCGGAAAGACGACGTTCGTGAAATTGGTGCAGCGCCTTTACGATGTCGACGGCGGCGCCATCCGCATCGATGGGCAAGACGTGCGCGCGGTGACGCAAGCGAGCTTGCGCCAGGCGATTGCGCTCGTGCCGCAGGACCCGGCGCTCTTCCATCGATCGCTTCGTGAGAACATCGCCTATGCCAAACCGGAGGCGACGATGGAGGAGATCGTCGCGTGCGCCAAGCGCGCGCGGGCGCACGACTTCATCGAGAGACTGCCGTTCGGCTACGACACAGAAGTGGGCGAGCGCGGAGTGAAACTCTCGGGCGGCGAGCGTCAGCGCGTGGCGCTGGCGCGGGCATTCTTGGCCGATGCGCCGATCCTCATCCTCGATGAGGCGACGTCGTCGCTGGATGTAGGAACCGAACGCCAGGTGCAGGCGGCGATGGCCGAGCTGAAGCAGGGGCGCACAACCATCGTCATCGCCCACCGGCTCTCGACCGTGCGCGAAGCGGATCGGATCCTCGTGTTCGACCGCGGCCGCGTTGTGGAACAGGGCCGGCATGCCGAATTGATCGAACGGCGCGGTCTCTATGCACGCCTCAACGCCCTGGCGCGCGGCGACGTGTTGGCGGACGAGGCGGCGTGAAATCGAACCGGAGGGCGCCTCAAGTCGCCGGCGCCGGCGGCGGCTCTTCCGCCGCCGGCGGCGCTGGCGCCTGAACTTCCGGCGCCGCCGCCGGGCCCGGCGCATACGCGCGCACACGCCCATCCATGTCGGCAATGAAGCGCTTGCGCGCGTTCTTGTAGCGCATCTTCTCGGTTAAGCGATCCCAGGTTCGGCAAAGCCACCAGAAGACCGGGTAAGTCAGGAAACCGAACATGATTGAGAGGCTGATCGACAGGAGCCCGCCATAGCCGTTGCGGGTGATGAAGTTCGAAACGAACCAGAACACGAACGCCACGCCGGCGGAGATCACGAACGCCTTCGACAGCGGGCCGAAGAACGGCTTGTGGCCGAGATAGGCGGCGAGCCCGGCTTCGAACGTGTCGCGCTCGTTGCTGGACAGATTGAACAGAATGAGGTTCACGGGCTCGGGCCTGCCCTTGATCTGGCCCCGCACGATCGCGACGCGCTGCGTCTCGCGCACGCCGAGTTCGGTATCTTCGAAATCGTATTTCTTCTCGCTGCCGTCGAGTTCGCGCACGAAGAGGCGCATGCGATTGGTGATGTGGCCAGGTTCGACCGGGCGGGCACCGCCGCCGCCTTCGATGATCACGGTCTCGGAGGTGAGCTGCACCTCGATCACGTCGCCGGCCGATATCAGCGGTTTCTTCGCCATCGTCCCACTCTCCCCGAGTCGAGGGCCAGAAAAGAGCGCTCCTGGGGGCGCGGGGTCAAGGCCCGAGCTTGCACGCGCGCGCATGACTTGGCAGCAAGACTTGATGGCAGAGCCGCGCCTTCTGATCGATCGACCGCTTGCGGGCGGGACGGACGTTGCGCTCGACGAGGGGCGGAGCCGCCACGTCGGAACCGTGTTGCGGCTCGAGCTTGGAGACACGGTGCGGGTCTTCAACGTTACAGATGGCGAATGGCGCGCGCGGGTCAGCGCTAAGACGAAGCGCGGCGTTTCGGTGCGGGTAGAGGATTTCGTGCGCGCCGCGCGGGCGGCGGCCGATCTCGATTTGCTGTTCGCGCCCGTGAAACGCAACGCCACCGATCTCATCGTCGAGAAGGCGGCGGAACTGGGTGTGGCGCGCATCCGCCCGGTGATCACGCACCGCACGATCGCGGAAACCGTCCGTCTCGAGCGCCTGCAGTCCATCGCCCGCGAAGCGGCGGAGCAGACCGAGCGCTTTGACGTTCCGGAAATCTGTGCGCCGCTGACGCTCACGCGTGCGCTCGACGGCTGGGAGGCAGCGCGCCCGCTGATCTACGCCGACGAGCAAGGCGAGGGCGCGGCCGCGATCCAAGCCCTATCTTCGATCAAGGCGCCCAAGCTCGCGTTGCTGATCGGGCCCGAGGGCGGCTTCACGCAAGAAGAGCGGCGCATGTTGCGCGCGCTAAGTTACGTCACGCCAGTGTCGCTGGGGCCGCGCATCTTGCGCGCGGAGACCGCGGTCATCGCCGCGTTAACACTGATCCAAGCCGCGTGGGGCGACTGGCGCGGGGCGTAATGGCTTGCGGGCCGCAGGTGAAAGCGCCACATGGCGGCGAGGAGCGGAGCGCCCGGAGGACGCGCAGGTGGTCATGGCGAAGGAAAAGTCCCCGGAGCTGACCGGCTTCCGCGACCTTGTCGCGCATCTGGAGAAAGGTCCCAAGCCGGATCGCTCCACCTGGCGCATCGGCACCGAGCACGAGAAGTTCGCTTTCTATCACGATACGCTCGCGCCGGTTCCCTACGAGGGCGAGCGCGGCATCGGCGCGCTTTTGAACGGCCTTGCGGACGCCTATGGCTGGGAGCGCATCTACGAAGGCGACAACGTCATTGCGCTGAAGCAAGGCATGGCGTCGATCACGCTGGAGCCGGGCGGACAATTCGAACTCTCAGGCGCGCCGCTTGAGCATTTGCATCAGACCTGCGGCGAAACCGGTTCGCATCTCGCGCAATTGCGCGATGTCGCCGGCAAGCTTGGCATCGCGTTTTTGGGCGTCGGCTTTTCGCCGCTCTGGTCTCTCGAAGAAACGCCGATCATGCCCAAGGGCCGCTACAAGATCATGCGCAACTACATGGGCAAGGTCGGCCGACTCGGTCGCCAGATGATGTTCCGCTCGTGTACGGTGCAAACCAATCTCGACTTCGCGTCCGAAGCCGACATGGTCAAGAAGTTGCGCGTGGGTCTCGCGCTACAGCCGATCGTGACCGCGCTGTTTGCGGCGTCGCCGTTCGCGGAAGGGCGTCTCAATGGCTTTCTCTCCTACCGCGCGCATGTGTGGACCGACACCGATCCCGATCGCACCGGCATGCTGCCGTTTGCCTTTGAAGATGGCATGGGCTTCGAGCGCTACGCCGCCTACGCGCTCGATGTGCCGATGTATTTCGTCTATCGCGACGGGAAATACATCGACGCGTCCGGCCAGAGCTTCCGCGCGTTCATGGACGGCAAACTGCCGGCGTTGCCGGGCGAGCGCCCCAACGCAAAAGATTGGGAAGATCACCTGACGACGATCTTCCCGGAAGTGCGGCTTAAGACGTATCTCGAAATGCGTGGCGCGGATTCCGGTCCTTGGTCGCGTCTGTGCGCGCTGCCGGCGTTCTGGGCTGGCATTCTCTATGACGACGCGGCGCTCGAAGCGGCGTGGTCGCTGGTGCGCCGCTGGACGATGGAAGACCGCGAAGCACTGCGCCGCGCTGTGCCGGTGCTGGGGCTGCGCGCGCCGATCCGCGGCAACACCGCCCAGGACATCGCGCAAGCGGCGCTGGCGATCGCGCGTCAGGGCTTGAAGTCGCGCGCGCGCGCCGACGGCTCGGGCCAGGACGAGACGCATTTTCTGATGGAGCTCGATGACATCGCCGCCAGCGGCGTGACGCCGGCGGAGCGGCTGATCGAGCGCTACCGAACCGAATGGGGCGGCGACGTGCGCCGCGTCTTTGAGGCGTGCGCGTACTGACAACGCGCGCCGCTTGCGCCATGCTCTCGGCATGCGCGTGCTGGACCACCCGCTTTATACGGAGCGGCTGCGGCTAGAGCCGGTGACGCCGGCCTTGGCCGACGCCGCGCGCGCCGGCCGCGAGGCGTTCGCCGACGCGCTAGGCGCGGACGCGCCGGCGGACTGGTGTGCCGCGGCGCTCGGGCTGGTGGCGAAATCGTCGTCGCACGCCTGGGGCCCGGCGCCCGCGCCGACCCGCGCCATCGCCATCCACCGGATCGAAGGCGCGGTCATCGGCGACGTGCGCTTCGAACCCTCGCTTCGCGCCCCGCGCGAGTTCGAGATCGGCTACGGCGTGGCGCGTGAGCGCCGTCTCCAGGGCTACGCTGTGGAAGCTGTCGGTGCGGTAATCGCCTGGCTGTTCGATGAAGCCGGGGCCGAGAGCATTCTGGCCGGCTGCCATATTCGCAACCTCGGTTCGATCCGCACGCTGCGCAGACTGGGCTTCTGGCTCGATTCGAACCCCGACCAGACCTT
Organism: Hyphomonadaceae bacterium; assembly: GCA_050182055.1. GTDB lineage: Bacteria > Pseudomonadota > Alphaproteobacteria > Caulobacterales > Aquidulcibacteraceae > Vitreimonas. The sequence goes on along the minus strand of JBFXCP010000002.1, from coordinate 305,784 downwards.
CTGGTGGGTGCTTTCCCCCGACCTCCGGGTGTCGACGCGTGCTTGAGCGGCCCCGCGCGGCGTGCTTGAACGTCGGGCGCAGGTGACGCAGGCGCCGGTGGGCGCGGGGGGAAGCATGCTCAACATCGTCGTACTGGCTGGCGTCCTGATTACGCTCGTCACGGCCATTCCCGTGATCACGCAGCTGCGCAAGCATCCGCGCGGGCTCTGGGTCTTGTTCTTCGCCGAGATGTGGGAGCGCTTCTCCTACTACGGCATGCGCGGCATCCTGGTCGCCTACCTGACCCAGCATTTTCTGTTCGAGCGGCCGTTCGCGAACGGCCAGTACGGCGCTTACACCTCGCTCGTCTATCTGCTGCCGCTGGTCGGCGGCTACCTCGCCGACAAGTATCTCGGGACCCGCAAGGCGATCGCGTTCGGCGCGTTGTTGCTGGTCGCCGGCCACATGCTGATGGCGGTCGAGCAGCCGCCGGCGGTGCAAACGCTGACCTATGAAGGACGGACCTACGAGTTCGCCGCCACCGGCCGCATCGAGCAACGCGAAGTGCAGATCACCGTCGACGGCGCTAGCTACGATTACGCCACGACCGACGAAGGGCTGACGATCGCCGGCCTGCCGCAAACGGCGTCGCTGCCGGCCGTGTTGCCGCCGGGCAGCTACGAGCTTGGCGTCTCCGGCCGTCAGGACACGTTTGTCGCCATACTTTATTTGGCGTTGGCGCTGATCGCGATGGGCGTCGGCTTCCTGAAGGCCAACATCTCGACCATCGTCGGCCAGCTCTACACCGAACGCGATCCGCGCCGCGATTCCGGTTTCACGCTCTACTATTACGGCATCAATCTCGGCGCGTTCTGGGCGGGCATTCTGTGCGCCTACCTCGGCGTGAATGTCGGCTGGTGGGCGGGCTTCGGCCTTGCCGGCGTCGGCATGCTCGCGGGCTATATCGTGTTCGTGCTGGGCAAAGGCTGGCTCGACGGCAAGGGCGAGCCGCCCGAACCGCAACGCCTGCAAGACAAGGTTGGCCCCTTCAATCGCGAGACGTTCATCTACCTCATGGGCCTAGTCGGCGTGGCTGTCGTGTGGGGCCTTTTCCAAGCCAACGCCGCCGTTCGGCTGTGGATCGACGGCTTGATTGAAAGCACGCAGGCGGCGTGGGTGACGGCGCAGCAAGCGGCCGGCGTCGCCGCGCCCGATCCGTCGCAGGCGCCGTTGGGCCTCGGCCTCACCTTGGCGGACTTCTTCGTCGTCGTCGGCGGCGTGCTGTTGCTCGGCTCGATCTTGGTGCTCGGCTACATCGGTTCGTACATGGCGGCGAAGTGCACGCCGTGGGAACGCAACCGCATGATCCTGGCGCTGATCCTGATCGCGGCGTCGGTCGTGTTCTGGACCTTGTTCGAACAAGCGGGTACCTCGCTCAATCTGTTCGCGCAGGACACCACCAACCTTACGCTGTTCGCTGAGCCGCTGCGGCTCGGGTCCTTCTTCATCGGAACGCCCGAGCAGCTTGCAGCGGCGGGCCTTCCCGCCGGCGAGGTCATCTTCATCGACGGCAGCTTTGGCGCAGCGCAGGCGCAGAGCTTCAATTCGGGCTTCATCCTGATCTTCGCGCCGGCCTTCGCCGCGCTCTGGGCCTATCTCGAGCAGCGCAAGATCGATCCCAACGATCCGATGAAGTTCGCGCTCGCTCTGATCCAGGTGGGCGCAGGTTTCCTGGTGCTGGTGTGGGGCGCGCAATACGCCGGTCCGGCCGTGCAGGTGCCGCTGATCTTCCTTGTGCTCGCGTACCTGCTGCACACGACCGGCGAACTCTGCTTGAGCCCGGTTGGCCTTTCGATGGTGACCAAGCTGTCGCCGATGGCGGTCGGCTCGACCATGATGGCGATCTGGTTCTTGTCATCGGCCTGGGCGCAATGGATCGGCGCGGTGATCGCGGCGCTCACAACGACGGAAACCGTGGGCGGCGTGGTGACCAACAAGCAGGCGCAGCTCGACGCCTATGTCGATGTCTTCCAGACCATCGGTCTCATCGCGATTGGCATCGGCGTGGGCTTGGCGGTGCTGAGCCCGCTACTGCAGATGCTGGCCGGGGAGAAGTCACGGCCCCCCGCGCCGGCGCAAGCCGAGTAGGCGCAAGCCGAGTAGGAAAGTACAATAAAAACAGAGTGCTGGCTGGTCCCGCAGGGGCCGGCTAGCTGCGTTTTGGAGAATTGCGCCCGTAACGGCGTCAAGGCGTTGCGCTGGGATTTTTTTCCAGGTGTTCTAGGCGGGCTGGGCGCGGACGCCGCAGTCCGGTCCTTCACCAATAAGGCGAGCTTCGCCCCATTCCGGTGCGGGTCCGGCCCTGATCGATGTTTACAGACGATTCACGATTTTCCCCCGGGGATCGTGAAGGAGGTGATGATGTCTCGGCCGCGAACCACCCGCTCCCGGAAGAAGCCCGCTGAGGCTTCGGGGCAGGGATTGCGGCCGGAGGTCATGGACCTTCTGCTCGGCTGGAAGGCAGGCGACCCGGCCAAGGACCCGATCGGCTTTTCGGCCCCGCGCCAGCCGGACCCCGATACCGCCAGCGAAGTGCCGATCCTCTACGGCGAGGACCGCCACCTGGTGACCATCGCGCCGACTGGTGCGGGCAAGGGCCGCGGCGTCATTATCCCGAACCTGCTGCGCTTCGATGGCTCGGTCATCGTCATCGATCCGAAGGGCGAGACCTGGCATGTCACTGCGCGCCGCCGCAAGGAGATGGGCCAGGAGGTGCGGCTGCTGGATCCGTTCGGCGCGGTGTCGAAGCGCACCGATGCGTTGAACCCGTTCGACTTGTTCGATCGCCCCGGCGCGCTCCTCGATGCGGACGCCGAGATGCTCGCCTCGCTGCTGGCCGGCGACGTCGGCTTCCACAAGGAGCCCTTCTGGGACAATTGGGGCCGCTCGCTGATGTCGGGCGTGGTCGCGGCTGTGGCGGAAACGGCGGCGAAGAGCGATCGCCATTTCGGCCGCGTGCGCGAAATCCTGATGAGCGACGACGCGGTCTACAATCTGGCCGCCTTGATCGAGAACCACGAAGCGCTGAACCGGCTCTCGAAGCAGAACATCTCCTCGTTCCTGCCGATCACCGAGCAGACGCGTTCGGGCATCCTGTCGACGGCGCAAAGCTACCTGAAGGTAGTGAACTCCGACTCGGCCCTGCGCTCGCTTTCGAAGTCGACCATCTCGCTGGACGCGGTGCGCCGCGGCGATCCGATGACGATTTACATCGTCATTCCGCCGGACAAGCTCGAAAGCCACGGCGCCTTGCTGCGCCTGTGGGTCGGCGCGCTGATGCTGACGGTGATGGGCCGCAAGCGCCGCCCGAAACGCTCGACGCTGTTCCTGCTCGACGAGTGCGCACAGCTCGGCGAGTTCGGCCCGCTGCGCCAGTCGATGACCCTCTTGCGCGGCTACGGCTTGCAAGTGTGGCCCTTCTTCCAGGATCTGTCGCAGCTGCAGCGGCTCTATCCGAAGGACTGGCGCACCATCTTCAACAACGCCGGCGTCTTCCAGCTGTTCGGCGTCGCCAACCATCTGATGGCGAAGGAGAGCGCGGAGCTGATCGGCGATGTCGACGCCGACGTGCTGCGCAAGATGGCGAAGGATCGCCAGATCATCGCCGTGTCGAACGAGAAGGCGATGAGCGCGCGGCTGCCGGACTACCTGATGGACGCGCCGTTCGCCGGCCAGTTCGATCCGAACCCGATGTTCGAGACCGACCCCGCCCCCGCCAAACGCAAACCCCGCGCGCGGTAAGCCAGGATCGCGGACGTCCTCGTCCGCCCAGCGCGCGCAAGCGCGCTTTTCCTGGAAGCGCGGCGGCGCCGCGCAGCGGACGAGGACGTCCGCGATCCGGTCGTGGCGCCGGTCTGGATTGAGTGGGAGTGTTTGCATGCGGCGAAGCATATGCGCGCCGCGAAGGGGTTGGATAAGTTTGCGCGCGCCGCGCGCCCGGAATGAGAGAGGGAGTCCAGCTTATTCCGCCGCCAGCGCTTGGGCGCGGCCGAGGTCGACGCTGACGAGCTGGCTGACGCCTTGCTCCGGCATGGTCACGCCGTAGAGGCGGTCCATGCGCGACATCGTCACCGGGTTGTGGGTGATGACGACAAAGCGCGTCGTGGTCAGGCGTTTCATCTCATCCAGCATGCGGCAGAAGCGGTCCACGTTGGCGTCATCGAGCGGCGCGTCGACTTCGTCCAGCACGCAGAGCGGCGCCGGATTGGCGAGGAAGACCGCGAAGATGAGCGCGGTCGCCGTCAGCGCCTGTTCGCCCCCGGAGAGGAGCGAGAGATTGGTGAGGCGCTTGCCCGGCGGCTGCGCCATGATCTCGAGCCCGGCTTCGAGCGGATCTTCGCTCTCGGTAAGCTTCAGCGCCGCCTGGCCGCCGTCGAACAAGGTGGCGAACAATTGCGCGAAGTGCGCGTCCACCTGCTCGAACGCGCGCATGAGCCGGGTGCGGCCTTCATTGTTGAGCGTGGTGATGGCGCGGCGAAGCTTGGCCACGCCCTGGGCGACATCGTCCTTCTCGCGCGTCAGCGTGGCGACGCGCTCCTGCGCATCCTCCAGCTCTTCGTGCGCGCGCAGGTTCACCGGCCCCGCCGCATCGCGCTCGGCCTTCAGCCGTTCGAGCCGGCGCTCGACCTCATGGATCGGCGCCGAGGCCAGCGGGCCCGACATGAGATTGCCGGCGAGACCGGCAAGCTGATCCGGCGCGACGCCCGCTTGCTCGTGCGCGGCCGTGGCGATGTCGGCGACGCGCGCTTCGGCGGCCTCGGCGTGCGCGTCGGCGCCGGCGCGGCGCTCGCGGGCGCCGGCGTGGGCGTGCTCGGCGGCGCGCAATGCCTCGTTTGCTACGCGCGAGGCGGTTTCGGCTTCGGCGACCTTGTCGCTGGCTTGGGCGCGGGCGCGCTCGGCGGCCCCGGCTTCCTCCATCAGCTCTTCGAGCTTGGCGCGGACGGTGACGGGCGCGGCCTTAGCCGCATCGCGGCGGCGTTCGATCGCGTCGAGCTCCTTGCCGATCGCGGCAAGGCGCGCGTCCGCATCGGCGATGCGGGCGCGCCATTGCGCGGTCTCTGCCTCTATCGCCTTGCGCCGCGCATCGCGCTGCGCGCGATCGCGGACAAGGCTTTGCGCCGCCGCCGCTTTCTCGGCGGCGGCAAGCCGCGCGGCCTCGACCGCCGCGCGCGCGGCGGCGAGGACGGCTTCGTCGACGGACTCGGGCGCGGCGGCGGCGCCGGCGGCGGCGCGCGCGTCGTCAAGCTCGGCGGCGAGCGCCTTGGCTTGGGCGTCGAGATCGGCGCGGCGTTCGTCGGCCAAGCGGCGTTCCGCTTGCAGGCGCTCCAGCACGCGCCCCGCTTCGGCTTCGGCGGCCGCGAGCTTTGGGACTTCGGCGCGGAGCGTGCGGGTCTGCGTTTCACGTTCGAGGCGCTCGGCTTTCGCGGTTTCCCACGCGGCCTTCGCTTGCGCCAACCGCACCTCAGCTTGAGCAAGCTCTGTGCGCGCGGCGGCAAGGCGGTTCTTGTGTTCGAGCCGCGCGGCGGCCGGCTGCGGGGCGTCGGCGCGGCGCACGAAACCGTCCCAGCGCCAGAGATCGCCTTCGCGCGAGACGAGGCGCGCGCCGGGAGGCAAATGCTTGGCAAGCTTGGCGCCGTCCTTGGCGTCGACCACGCCGACCAGCGCGATCCGCGCGGCGAGCGCCGCCGGCGCTTTGACGAAACGCGCGAGCGGCGCAGCTTGCGCGGGCAGGGACGCGGCGGGCGCATCGGCGCCGCCCCAGTGCGCCGGCGCTTCGGCTTTGGTGGACGCTTCGATGTCTTCGCCGAGCGCTGCGGCCAGCGCGCGTTCGTACCCGGGCTCGACATCGAGCGCGTTGAGCACGGGCGGGAACGCGCCGGCGCTTGCTGGCGCGAGCTTGTCGAGGCCGGCGACTTCCGCCGCCAATTCGCGCGCCGCGCTTTCGGCGGCGCGGTAGGGGCCCCAGGTCTTCTCTTCGTCCGCTTCCGCCGTCTTCAGCGCGGCTTCGGCGGCGGCGAGTTCGGCGCGGCGCTTGGCGTTTTCGCTCTGCGCCGCCTCGGCGGCGGCTTGCGCTGCGGTCAGGCGCTTGGCGTGATCGTCCGCGGCGGGCAGCTTGGCGATCTGCGCGTCGAGCTCGCGCTTGCGGGCTTCGGCGCGGTCGAGCCGCGCACGCGCGGCCGTCGCGGCATCCTTCAACGCCTGCGCGCGTGCGCGCGCCGCCGCGGCATTGGCCGCCAGCGTTTCGAGTTTGGCTTCGGCGGCGGCGCGCGTTTCGATGGCGCTCTGCTCGGCCGCTTGCGCGGCCTTCAGCGCAGCGTCGGCTTTGCCGGCGTCGGCCGGGCCGAGCGCTGCGCTTTCGGCGGCCAGGCGCTGTAGGGTGTCCTGCGCATCGCGCTTCAGGTGTTGGAGCCGTTCGGCTTCGCCCTGGGCGCGCGCGGCGTCATCGCCGCAGCGCGCGATCACGCTTTCGGCTTCGGCCAAGTCGCGCTCGAGGCCAACGCGCAGGCCTTCGAAGCGGCGCAGCACGGCGGCGGCGATCATCTCGGCTTCGCGCAGCGGCGCCAATGCCTCGCGCGCCTCGTTGGCGGCGCGTTCGGCGGCGCTGGCGGCGGCGGCGGCTTGCGCTGCGTCGCGTTCGGCTTCGCGCTGGTGTTTCTGCGCTTCGGCGGCGCGCTCGCGTGCTTCGCTCCAGCGGCGGTGCAAGAGCAGCGCTTCGGTTTCGCGCAACGTCTGCGCCAACCCGCGATAGCGTTCGGCCTGGCGCGCTTGCTTCTTCAGGCTCTGCGCCTGGCCTTCGATCTCGGCCAGGATTTCGTCGAGCCGGTTCAGGTTCGCCTCCGCCGCGCGGAGCTTCAGATCCGCCTCGTGGCGGCGCGCGTGCAGGCCGGCGATGCCGGCGGCGTCTTCGAGGATGCGGCGCCGGTTCTGCGGCTTGGCCGCGATCAGTTCGCTTATCTGGCCCTGACGCACGAGCGCGGGCGAATTGGCGCCGGTCGCGGCGTCGGCGAACAGGAGCTGCACGTCCTTGGCGCGCACTTCCCTGCCGTTGATGCGATAGGTCGAGCCGAGACCGCGGCGGATGCGGCGCGTCACTTCAAGCAGCGACTCCTTGTTGAACGGCGCGGGCGCGCGGCCTGCGGCGTCGTTCAACACCAGGGTCACTTCGGCGAACTCGCGCGCGGGCCGCCCGGCGCTGCCTGCGAAGATCACGTCCTCCATGTCGGACGCGCGCATCGACTTGGCGCTGGTCGCGCCCATCACCCAGCGCACCGCCTCCAGCAGGTTCGACTTGCCGCAGCCGTTGGGGCCGACCACGCCCGTGAGCCCTTGTTCGATCGGCGCGCGTGCGGGATCGACGAAGCTCTTGAAGCCGAGGAGGCGCAGCTCGGTGATGTGCAAGGACGCGTGTCCGCTTAGCCCGCGGCGGCGATCTTGGCGTTGATCACGCTGGCGAGCGTCTCAGGCGTCATGATGTCGGCGGTCGGCACGTACTCGCCGTTCATGAAGAAGAGCGGCGTGCCCAGCTGTTCTTGCGGCAGGGAGGTCTTCTTGCCATCGTCGAAGAAGAGCTGGTTCAAGCGCTCGGTGCGCGCTGCCCCGGTTTGATCGTTGATGCATGTGTCGATCTGATCGGTGGAAAGCCCCGAGTTGGAGCCAATGCTGACCAGGATCGCGCGTACGCCTGGCATCGAGCCGGCGGCGAAGATATTGCGCTGCTGGCGAAACATCTCGTCGATGCGGTTGAAATACATCTCAGAGCTCGCATTGCCGCAGCGCGCGATCTGATATTGGGCGAGGGCGATGGTCGGCACCGGCTGCGGCCCGCCCGTCAGCATTTCACGCCAGATGAAACGCACCTTGCCGGTGTCGATGAAGTCGCGCTTCAGCGTTTCCCAGACCGCTTCATGAAAGTCGCGGCAGTGGCTGCACATGGTCGAGCCGTACTCGAGCATGGTGACCGGCGCGTTGGCTTCGCCCAGCACCATGTCGTCCGGCGTCGTGCCGGTGCCGACATTGCCGCCGCCGCCGCAGCCGGCCGCGCCGAGCGCGGCAAGGGTTGCGCCGCCCAGCAGCAGATTCCGGCGTCCAATCACGAACATGCAAACCTCCAGATTTGGCCGGGAGGCATAAGGTCTTTTGCCGCTAAGGGAAACTCACCCCCGGCTGACCGCGCGCCCAAGCCGCATCAGGGCCGATTTCAGGCTGGCGTCGCCAACGGGGTCAAGCGCCTGCGCCAGTGCGGCTTCCTCGGCCTGGCTCAACGGCTTGGAGAGGGGGGCGACATTGCTGGCCGGGCGTTGGGCGACGGCGGTGCGCTGGGCGATGCGCACGCTTTTGACCTTCACGCCGGCGGTCTTCAGCCGGTCGATCAGCAGCGGCGTCTGCTGTTGCAGGAAGGGCGCGAGCGCGCCCGGAACCTTGAGCGTGAGCACGCCGGCGGCCAGCTTCTCCGGGGTGGCGCGGGCAAACGAGTCCCCCGCGACCTCGGCCCAGCGGCGCTGGAGCTCATTGAGCCCCATGCCGGTTTCCTTCATCAACGGCCGCAGCAAGGCGGCCACCGACTTGCCGGCGCGCGGCGCGGGCGGAATGCTGGAGCGGCCCCGCGTCTTCGCCAGGTTTTGGGCGGCGCGGGCTTCCGCCCGGGGATCGGGCCCGGCGGCCGCGGCGGGGCGGAATCGGTCACGCAGAGACGACATGGACCCTGGAGCGAATCGGAAATTCATCACCAAAGGGTAAAGAGACCCGATGCCAGCGCTCGCCCGATCACCCGCCCGGCCTGTGGATAGGTTATCCACGACTCGGGATAACCTGCGGAAATCATTGCTCTCCTGGTACGACCAGGCGGGTCGTGACCTGCCTTGGCGGGTGCGCGCCGGCCGCGCCGATCCGTATCGGGTCTGGCTGAGCGAGGTGATGCTGCAGCAGACCACCGCCGCCGCCGTCGCGCCGCGCTACCGCGATTTCCTTGCCCGCTGGCCGACCGTTGCGGCCCTCGCCGCCGCGCCGCGGGAGGACGTGCTCGCAGCCTGGGCGGGGCTCGGCTATTACGCCCGCGCCCGCAATCTGCACGCGGCGGCGCAAGTCCTGGCGGCTGGGGGTTTCCCGGCGACTGAGGAAGGCTGGCGCGCGCTGCCCGGCGTGGGCCCGTACACAGCCGCCGCCATCGCCGCGATCGCCTGCGGTCTGCCGGCCAATGCGGTCGACGGCAATGTCGAACGGGTGATGGCGCGGCTCTACGCGGTGGCGGCGCCGCTGCCCGGGGCGAGAGCCGAGTTGCGCGCGCTTGCGGGCGCGCTGGTGACGGCGGATCGCCCCGGCGACTGGCCGCAGGCCTTGATGGATCTGGGCGCGACCGTCTGCACGCCGCGCAAGCCGGATTGCGGCGCGTGTCCATGGGCCGAAGCGTGCGCCGCGCGCGCGACGGGCGCACCGGAGAGCTATCCGCGCAAAGCGGCGAAGCTGGAGCGCCCACAGCGCTACGGCGCCGTGTTCCTGCTCGGACCGCCGGCGCCCTCGCCGGCAAAACGCGGCGACGCACGCGTGATGTTGCCGGCGAGGGCGCCGGCGGTCCGGGAAACGTTCTGGCTGGTGCGCCGGTCCGACAAGGGCTTGCTCGGCGGTATGGCCGGCTTGCCGACAACGGAGTGGCGCGGGGAAAGGTGCGATGACGCATGGGCGCTTGAGTATGCGCCCGCTTCGGCGCTGTGGGATAAGGTCGGCCACGTGCGCCACGTCTTCACGCACTTCGCGCTGACGCTCGACGTCTACGTGGGCGCGGGCGAACCGCGAGGCGGCGGCTGGTGGGGCGACGCAAGCGCGCTGCCGACCGTGTTCAAGAAGGCGGCGCTGTTGGGGAGAGGGCGATGAGTTTGACCGACATGTTGATGGGCTTGGCCCCGATCCTCTTGTTGATCGGCGCTTGGTACTTCTTCATGCGCATGTCGACGCGTGCGGGCGGACCGTACTCCAAGCAAATGGAGTTGACGGAGCGGCAGGTGCGCGCGCTCGAGCGTATCGCCGATGCGCTGGAGAAGCGATCATGAGCGAGACCTTCGACGGCGGATGTTCGTGCGGGGCGGTGCGCTACCGGCTGAATTCCGCGCCGATGATCACGCATTGCTGCCACTGCCTCGACTGCCAGAAGCAGACCGGCGGCGCCTTCGCAATCAACGCGCTGATCGAGACCGCGCGCATCGACCTGACGGGCGATCTGCACAAGGTCGAGATGCCTACCCCCAGCGGACGCGGGCATGACGTCTATCGTTGCCCGCACTGCGCGGTCGCGATCTGGAGCGATTACGGGCGCCGGCCCTATCTGCGCTTCGTGCGCGTGGCGACGTTGGATCGCCCGCACGCCATCGCGCCCGACGTGCACATCTTCACCAGATCGAAAGTCCCTTGGGTGCGATTGCCGGAAGGCGCGCGCGCGTTCGAGGTGTTCTACGACATGGCGAAGGAATGGCCTCCCGAAGCGCAGGCGCGCCGCAAGGCCGCGAGCGAGAGTGCGCGATGAACAAGGCCTCGGCGCTGATCGGATCGGCGGCGTTCTTCGTCATCGCGCCGGGATCGGTGGCGGGGCTGATCCCGTGGCTGATCACGCATTGGCGCGCCGGCGAAGACGCCGATGGTTCGAAGACCGTCGCCGGCGCGGTGTTCGTCGTCATCGGCCTCGCAATGCTGATCGAGAGCTTCGTGCGGTTCGCGGTCAAAGGCGAGGGCACGCCCGCGCCCGTCGCGCCGCCGCGACATCTCGTGGCGACGGGGCTTTATCGCTTCGTGCGCAATCCGATGTACGTGGCGGTGACATTGCTCATCCTCGGCCAGATGCTGATCTTCGCCAACGCGGCGCTGATGGCGTATGCGATCACGATCTGGTTCTGCTTTCACCTCTTCATTCTGCTGCACGAAGAGCCGGCGCTGCGCGCGAAGTTCGGCGACGAGTATCTCGCGTATTGCGAACACGTGCCGCGCTGGATTCCGCGGCTGACGCCCTGGCGCGGCGCATAACCTCCCCCTCGATGGGGGAGGTGGCCGCATAGCGGCCGGAGGGGGTGCGCGCGCCGCTGGCGAAGACGACGCCTCACGCGGCTCGCCAGCAAACATCAGAGGGCCTCACCCCCTCAGTCGCGCTTACGCGCGACAGCTCCCCCATCGAGGGGGAGCGGGGTTCGAGCTGGTGCTATGAAAAGCGAAGGACGCGGAGGGGAGCGCTCCGCGTCCTTGCCTGGTGGAGATCGCCGCGCTGCTCTACGCGACGATCTGAGCGGCCTGGTTTATCGTGGCCAGCGCGCCAGGAAGGAGAAGCGCGGCGGCCAGGGCCAGGGTTGCGATCTTGTGGGTCCAGTTCATGTCCGTCTCCCCGCGGTGTTGCTGTTCGATGAAAAGAAGATAGCGGCGCGTTGGTGATGGCGCCGTGACAGCAGTCACGCGCCGACGCGCGCGCGCGCGGGGCGTGCGTCCGTGTGTTCGGGATGGCGTGTGGTGCGGCGCTCAACTCGAGTTGGGCGCTGGGCGCGCGGGGCCGTAGAAACTCACGCGGTCGATGGCGTGGGCGATCTCGGTGGCCACGCCGCGCGCTTCGCCGAAGCGGGCGGCGACGATTTTGAGCGCGATCTTCGGCGCTTGCGCCAGCTTGCGCGCCAGCCGGCGCGCGGCGGGCGCTGGGTTTTCGATCAGCCGTTCGAGCGCGTCGAGCCGGTCGGCGAAGCGAATGTGGAACGGCTTGCGCTCGAGCCGCGCCTTCGCCAGCTGCGCGGCGCGCGCGGCGCGGGCGCGTTCGCGCCAGATCTCGCGCACCAGAAGCGGGGGGCCGATCTGGCGCACGCGCGCACGTCCGCGCCGCGGCTTCGGCCACAGCCGCAGCCGCGGCAGGCGTTTGCCGGCGCGCGGCGCGGCGGGTGTTGCGGTGTTCGGGCGCGGGCGCGCCGGCGCATCGCCGAGCGTCACCGCGCGCGCGGCGATCAGCACCGCCTTGCGCGCCAAGCCCTCCAGCGCGCGCAGCCAGGCGCGCACATTGGCGCGCTCGCGCCGGTCGAGCGTATCGAGCGGGGCGAGCGTTGCGCGCAGCAGCGTCAGCGCGAGACGCAAAGCAGGCCAGAAACGGGAAAGCAGCGATTGGGACATGGCCGCGCAGTCTACGTCCGCGCCGGACTCCGTCGGATAGATCGGGCTCTATCCCCGCAATTCTGGTTGCAGGTTGGAGCGCGGCGCTCCCGCGCCGCATGCGGGCCGGAGGCCCGCGGTCCAACCTGCTGTTGGAAAGATCGCCTATCTATCCCCGCGCGCACCCCCGCCCCCTTGCGGGGCGGGGGCAGGGGGTGGGGGGCGGCGTGCAGCGCGCAGTGGTGTCGAAGCGCGCGCCAATGGGCGCGCTATCTTGTTCGACACCGGCGCGGCGGCCCGCCCCCCCCCTCCGTCGCGCTTTGCGCGACACCTCCCCCGCAAGGGGGGAGGGGCTGCGTTCGCGCTCATGCGGGCGCCGTTCCCGGCTAGTCAATTCGCCCGGGCTTCTTGGATCAGGGCTTTGAGTTTGTCGCGGGCGACGAGCTTGATGCCGGCGCGGCCCATGCTGATCCAGCCTTCGTCGGCCCATTCGTGCAGCTTGCGATTGACCTTCTCGCGGCTGGCGCCGATGCGGCGCGCGATCTCGGTTTGCGTCAGCGTGATCGCGGCGCCGTCGCCGGCTTCTTCCAACAAGCGCAACGCCAAGCGTCCGCCAAGATCGAGCGTGTGCGCGTCTTCGAGCGCGGCGTCGGCGTGACGCAGGCGTTTGCTCATCTCCGCGATCAGCTTCAGGAGCGCCTTGGGTTCGCTCTCGAGCGCGGCGATGGCCTGATCGCGGTGGATGCGGAAGAAGCGCGAGCGGCGGATGGCGCAGATGTCGGCCGAGCGGACGCCGCCGTCGAGCACCGCCATCTCGCCGATCAGCGCATAGGGCTTGAGCGCGGCGATGCGCACGTCCTTGCCGGCCTCGGTGGAGGTGCGCACTTCGACTTCGCCTTCGAGCAGCACGTAGAGCGCGTCGCCCTTATCGCCCTTGGCGAACAGGAGCTTGCCGGGCTCTACCGTGCACGGCGCGCCCTGTTTGGCCAGGCGCGCGCGCGTGGCGTCGCTCAGAGCCGCCATCAGTTCGGCCTTCGCCAGCGCCGCTTCGACGTTCAGGATGTCCTGCTTGTCGGCCATGCAGAGCTAAGGGAGTACGGCAATAGGGCGGTAACGCAATAGAGAACGCGGGAGCAACGCTATTCCGCGGCGTGGCCGCTCGCGTCGCGGGCGTCTTCCTCGGCCTCTTCGGCAAGGCGCTGGCGGTGGGTGAGGTAGGCGACCACAAGCCCCAGCGGCACGAATATCGCGCCCAGTAGACTCAGGTAGATGTAGACCGAACTCATCAGTCTCGCCTTTCGTGATCGAAGATAAGCGATACCGCCAGAAACAAAACCCCCACAGCAGCGCCAGCGGCGCGGTCGCGCTGTCGGGCGGCCGTCCGGTGACCAGCGGCTCGATGAGCGGCGTGCTGAACGCGATCAGCGCGAAATTGCGAAACAGCTCCGCGATCCCGCCGGCCACGCGCCGCCAGTCCCAGCGCCGGCGGGTCTGCGGCGCCCTTGGCGCCCGGCGGGTGTTGCGGCTTCGCGGCATTCACGCCCCGGGCGTGAGCGCCATTTGCCTGCGGATTTCCCGGCGGAAGAGATCGATGGGGTGGGGCCCGTTCTTGGTTTCGAGACTCCAGAACGCCCAGCCGTTGCAGGCGGGCGCGCCGGCGGCGAGCGCGCCGATGCGGTGGATGGAGCCGGTTTCCTCGCCGAGGGCGAGGCTGCCGTCGGCGCGCACGCGCGCGCGCTTGCCGTTGGGCGCGACAAGCCAGGCGCCGGGGTGGATGAAGCCCGCTTCGATGACGTGGCCGAACGGCACGCGCGGTTCTTCCTTCTTCGATCTGGTCACCGCCAAATCTTCGATCGAAGCTGGTTTGAGTTTCTTCAGCCGCGCGCGCGCGGCTTCGGCGTAATCGCTGTCGCGCTCGATGCCGATGTAGTGGCGCCCGAGGCGCTTGGCGGCCGCGCCCGTGGTGCCGGTGCCGAAGAACGGATCGAGGATCACTTCGCCCGGCCGGGTGGTGGCGAGCACGACGCGATGCAGCAGCGCTTCCGGCTTTTGCGTCGAATGCAGCTTGCGGCCCTGGCGATCCTTCAGGCGCTCGCCGCCGGTGCAGATCGGCAGCGTCCAATCCGAGCGCATTTGCAGCTCGTCGTTGAGCATCTTCAACGCGTCGTAGTGGAAGGTGTATTTGGCGTCCTTCGAGCGCGCCGCCCAGATCAGAGTTTCGTGCGCGTTGGTGAAGCGGGTGCCCTTGAAGTTCGGCATCGGGTTGGTCTTGCGCCAGACGATGTCGTTCAAGATCCAGAAGCCCAGGTCCTGGAGGGCGGCGCCAAGGCGGAAGACGTTGTGATACGAGCCGATCACCCAGATCGCGCCGTTGGGCTTCAGTACGCGGCGCGCCTCAGTGAGCCAGGCGCGGGTGAAGGCGTCGTACTCGGCAAAGTCGGCGAACTTGTCCCACTCGTCGTCGACGCCGTCGACATTGGATTGATCGGGCCGCGTCAGCGCACCGCCGAGCTGCATGAAATAGGGCGGATCGGCGAACACGAGATCGACGCTGGCGTCGCCCAGCTTCTTCATCTCGGCGATGCAATCGCCTTCGATTATCCGGTCCTTGAAGTGGCGCGCCATTGGTCCCCCGAAGGGGCGGATTCAAGCTTGACCGAGTCCGCGAATCAAGAGTCCGCGCGCATTAACCATGATTATTTCAGCTGGGCGCGACGCCGTGCTGTTTGCGCCAGGCGAGACGCTGGCGCAGCGAGAGCGTGTAGGTGATGAAGAAGATATACATGAAAATCTCCTCCATCTCGCTCCAGCGATAGAAGTTGAGCGAGTAGGGCAGCAGGTGCAGGCCGTCGATCTTCTTCGGCAGCGCCGCCAATTGCGAGATGATCACCGGCGCGAGCGACGCCAAAGTCGGCGCGAACCACCACGGATTGTCGAACAGGCCGCGCCCTTTGCGGAAGTGCTTGACCAAAGGATGCACGATCGTGCCGAGGATCATGCCCAGCAGCAGCACCGCGCGCGGTTTTTGATCGAGCCAGCCGCCGCTCGAATTGTGGAAGTTGGTCTCGCCCTGATCGTTGATGCGGCCGAAGAAGCCGCCCGTCTCCCAGCCGAAGAAATGCTGCCCCCAGCTGGTTTCTTCGCCGAGCAGATAGATCGTGCCCAGCACGACGACGCCCATCCAGATGCGCAGCCAGCGCGTGTTGGCGTGGAAGATGAGCACGTTCAGCATCAGCGCGAGCGCGATGGCCAGGATGGTGGTCTGGCCCAGCTCTACAAGGCCCAGTTCGCCGCGCAGCACTTCCGTGTAGGTGAACACCAATGCCAGCAGCACGAGGAAGATCGCCGAGGTGACGATCCATACCGCGAGCGCGGAAATGTCGCCGGCGTTCGGATTTTGTGGTGTGGTGGCGGCGTCCCCAGTCATGGCGCGGAACATAGTGGCGCGAGGCCCGCTGGCAACCGCGCGACGCTTATGCGGCGAGGCCCGATGCCGCACGCACCGGCTTGAAGCTGCGGCGGTGGATGGCGCAGGGGCCAAGCTCGGCGAGCGCTTTCTGATGATCCGGCGTACCGTAGCCCTTGTTCTTGGAAAAGCCGTAGCCCGGATATTGCGCGCAGAGATCAGCCATCATCCGGTCGCGCTCCACCTTGGCGACGATCGAGGCGGCCGAGATCGAGGCGACATGGGCGTCGCCGTCTATGATCGTCTCGACGGCGCACGCCAGGTCTGGCGCGGAATTGCCGTCGATCAGCGCGGCGGCGGGCCTTTGCGGCAGCGCTTCGAACGCGCGGCGCATGGCCAAATGCGTCGCCTGCAGGATGTTGATGGCGTCGATTTCCTCGGGCGTGGCGAGGCCCAGGCCCACGTCGGCGCAGGCGCGGATGGCGGCGGCCAGCTCTTCGCGCGCCTCGGCGCTCAGCTGCTTGGAGTCCGCGAGTCCCTTGGGACGGCCTTTCGCCGGCAGGATCACGGCCGCGGCCACCACCGGCCCCGCCCAAGGGCCCCGCCCGGCCTCGTCGATCCCGCAAATCACCATCGACCGAACATGGCCGGGATTCCAGCCGCGGCGCAAACGTCAAGCGCCCGCAACTATTTGACAAGGCCGCTTGACTACTTGCTGGATGTGTGTCAAGTACGCTTGTCAGTGAGACAAGCTCGCTTGATGGAGGGTCGGATGCGGCGCCAGTGGAACGCGGGAGTGGTTGTCGCCGTGGCGATGGCGATCGCGGTGGCGATGGGCGCGTTCGGCGGCGACCGGGCCGGCCATCGCACGGCCAGCCCAGTCATGTTCGAGATGGCGCAGCATGGCGACGGCGTCGCGCTCAGCGTGACGTTCGCGGGCGTCGTTGTGACGTTGGAAATCTAGGAGCACGTGATGACTTGCGAATTCTCCGGCAAGGAAGCCGCCCGCCGCTACCGGCGCGGCATCGGCGGCGCCGGCCTGCTCTACGTCGCGTGCGTTTTCGGCGGCGCGCTTGCGATCCGCAATTTCGATCTGCCGCAATGGGCGGTGATCGTGCTGTCGCTGATCCCGGTTGCGCCGGCCCTGCTGATGCTGCGCGCGTATCTCGAGTTCACGCGCTCGATGGATGAGTTCCAGCGGCGTATGCAGAGCGAAGCGCTGATCGTCTCGACCGCGATCATCCTGTTCTCGAGCTTTGCCTACGGCTTCCTCGAAGAGTGGGCGGACTTTCCGCACGTGCCGCTGATCTGGGTGTTTCCGGCGTTCGGGTTCGTGTTCGGCATCGTCCACCTCATCATCGTGCGCCGCTACAAGTGAGGGAGGCGAGCTTGAGCAGTCAGATTGACATCGCCTGCAGACAGGCGCCGACGCGCTTTTTCCGCGACATGCTCGTCGCCGGCCTCGTCTGGAGCGCCGCCAACGTCTTCGTGCGTGCGCGCTACCTATGAGAAACCGGCTCAAAGTGCTGCGCGCGGAGCGCAACTGGAGCCAGGCGGACCTTGCCGACAAGCTCGACGTCTCGCGCCAGAGCGTGAACGCGATCGAGACCGGCAAGTACGATCCGTCGCTGCCGCTCGCCTTCAAGATCGCAGCCGTGTTCGGGCTGCCCATCGAGAACATCTTCAGCGCCGACGAAGCGGCGCAAGCTGCTGAATAGGAGAAGGCCGGTGAATTCCGTTTCCGCATCTCCAGCCAACAAGCGCCGCACGCTCTATCGCAATCTAATGATCGCATTGCTGGTTGCGATCGCGTTGCTCGCGGTGGCGAGCAAGCAATTCGACGTTGAGCTGCACGGCTTGGCGTCGGTGCTGCTGATCGCGTCGCTCATTGTCGCGGTGTTGCAGTTCCAGTCGCTGGATGAGGTCGCCAAGCAGGCCCACTATGTCGCCTGGCTCTGGGGCAGCATGGCGGTCATGGGCGCGATCGGCCTCGCCTTCGCCGTCTTCTACGCAGCGCCCGGCCCGATCGCGCTTCCGGTCGAGGGCCCGCTCGTGCAGCTGTTCGGCGACGCCGAACCGGACACGGCGTTCCTGGCCGGCTTCCTCACCGCGCCGCTGCTAATGGTGGTTGGCTTCGCGATCTGGTGGAGCGTGTATTGGCTGCGCCGGCGTTGAGAGGGTTTACGGCAGCGCCGGCGGATCGAAGGCGAGCGAAAAGCTCAAGGTCGCGCTGCTCAGCGTTTCACCAGCGCGAATGATGTCGCGCTTCGCGTAATCGCCATCGCGGGGCTCGAAGAATCGATGCAGCGCGCGCGCATTGACATCGAGCACCCAGTATTCGGCGAGCCCAGCCTCGGCGTATTCCAGCCGTTTTTCGCCGATGTCGTCGGCGAGCGTGTCGTCCGACACTTCGACGCAGAGCCGCGCCTTATCTCCCGGGATTGGTCCCCGCAACGGCCCACCGTCCCAAATAGTAATGTCGGGCATTGGCCGGAACTTGGCCGGGAAACGCACGGTGACTTCGATGTCCAATGCGAGCGGACCGGTCATTCTGCTCAGGGCCGTTTCCATCGCCTTGGCCAACCAAAACTTGAACCGCCCGTGCGGCAGGTATTCAGGCGACATCTGCACCAATCTCCCGCGCCGCAATTCGATCCGCCCAAGCGCGGCCGCGCCGCCGCTGTCGAGCAGGCGGTCAAAGTCTTTGCCGCTGAGTTCAATGGGGCGGGGGGCGAGATCGACCATGCGCCGCAACATAGCACACTTGCCCCGCGCCGTCAGCGCGGCTAGCCCTCGCGCGCATGCCAAACCGCGCGCCCCGCTGTTTCCAGGACGTGATCCTGACGCTCCAGACTTACTGGGCCGAGCAGGGCTGCGCGATCCTGCAGCCGTATGACGAGCAGGTCGGCGCGGGCACGCTGCATCCGGCGACGACGCTGCGCGCGTTGGGGCCGAAGCCCTGGCGCGCCGCCTACGTGCAGCCGTCGCGGCGGCCGAAGGACGGCCGCTACGGCGAGAACCCGAACCGGCTGCAGCACTATTATCAGTTCCAGGTGATCCTGAAGCCGAACCCGCCAAACCTGCAGGAGCTCTACCTGCAATCGCTGGTGCGCATCGGCATCGATCCGCTGCTGCACGACATCCGCTTCGTGGAGGACGATTGGGAGAACCCGACGGTCGGGGCGTGGGGCTTGGGCTGGGAAGTGTGGTGCGACGGGATGGAGGTTTCGCAGTACACCTACTTCCAGCAAGTCGGCGGCTTGGATGTGCGCCCGGTCAGCGGTGAGCTCACCTACGGCCTCGAGCGGCTGGCGATGTACGTGTTCGGCGTCGACCGCGTGTTCGACCTGCCGTTCAACGATCCGGACTCGCCCTATCCGCTGCGCTACGGCGACGTGTTCCTCGAAAACGAGAAGCAGCAATCGCGCTTCAATTTCGAGCTGAGCGATCCCGAGATGAACCTGCGCTGGTTCGCCGACGCCGAAGCGACAGCCAAGCGCTTGCTTGAAGCGGGCGCGGTGTTGCCGGCGTTCGACTACACGCTGAAGGCCAGCCACCTGTTCAATTTACTGGATGCGCGCGGCGTGGTTTCGCCGACGGAGCGCCAAAGCTTCATCGCAAGGGTGCGCGAGCTGGCGAAAGGCTGCGCGAGTGCTTGGGCGGAGAGCCAGTCATGACTCCGAACAATAGCGTGCGCGAACCCCCGCCCCCTCGCGGGGCGGGGGCAGGGGGTGGGGGGCGTTCCGACGCGCCACTACCAGCAAACACAAGCGCGTCGGCCCGCCCCCCCTCCGTCGCGCTCACGCGCGACACCTCCCCCGCAAGGGGGGAGGGCGCGCGCCCGCGCAAGCTTGGACACGGATGGGCGCCTGATCCGAATGGCGCCGCACGTCCGGCGTGGGTAGTCTCGGAAGTGCGCGCGCGCCTTGACGCCCATCACCCCCCAATCCCCTCTCCGCAAGGGAGAGGGGGGGATGCGAACTAATGCCTCAACTTCTGCTCGAACTGTTCTGCGAAGAAATCCCGGCGCGCATGCAGAAGCGTGCGGAGGAGGACTTGGCGAAGCTGTTTGGCGACAAGCTGCGCGCGGCGGGCTTGGAGGCTAGGGCGGTCAAGACGTTCTCGGGGCCGCGCCGCTTGGGGCTGTTCATCGACGATCTGCCGGCGAAGGCGGCGGATGTGAACGAAGAGAAGAAAGGCCCGCGAGTCGGCGCGCCCGAACAGGCGATCCAGGGCTTTGTGAAAAGCGCGGGGCTGAAGTCCATCGAGGAAGCGCACATCGTCGAAGACAAGAAGGGCGCGTTCTACGTCGCCAAGATCGAACGCGCCGGTCGCGCGACGGCGGAGATCGTGCAGGAGATCGCACCGGAGGTCGTGCGTGCGTTTGCGTGGCCGAAATCGATGCGCTCTGGGTCGAGCGACCTCACCTGGGTGCGCCCGCTGCACAACATCTGCTGCGTGTTCGACGGCAAGGGCGTGAAGATCGAGATTGAAGGCGTCGGCAGCGAACCGGTGACGTGGGGCCATCGCTTCCATGCGCCGGAGGCGCTGCCGGTGACGAGCGCGGCCGATCACGCCTCGAAGCTGCGCGGCGCGAAAGTGCTGATCGAGCGCGAGGAACGCAAGACGCTCATCCTCGAACACGCCAAGAAGCTTTGCGCCGCGAAGGGGCTGGAGCTGGTCGAGGACATCGGCCTGCTCGAAGAGGTGTGCGGCTTGGTGGAGTGGCCGGTGGTGCTGCTGGGCGAGATGGACCCGGCCTTCCTCGATCTGCCGGGCGAAGTGATCCGGCTTTCGATGCGCACGCACCAGAAGTATTTCGCCGTGCGCGATCCGAAGACCGGCGGGCTTGCGCCGCATTTCATCGTCGTGGCGAACATCGAGGCGAAGGACGGCGGCAAAGCGATCGCCGCCGGCAACGCGCGCGTGCTGTCGGCGCGCCTGAACGATGCGCGCTTCTTCTGGGACGCCGACACCGCAACGCCGCTCTACACGGAAGAGCGCCGCGAGAAGCTCAAGAAGATCGTCTTCCACCAAAAGCTCGGCAGCGTGTGGGACAAGGTCGAACGCGTGCGCGCGCTGGCCAAAGAGCTGTGCGCTGTAACCGGCGCTGACGAAAAGCTGGTCGATTCCGCGGCGCTCCACGCGAAAATGGATCTTGTGACGGAGACGGTCGGCGAATTTCCGGAGCTGCAAGGCCAGGTGGGAAGACAGCTCTATCTCTTGGAGCGCGGCCCCTCTCCCCCCTCGCGGGGGAGAGGGCAGGGTGAGGGGGGGCGCTCCGGCGCGCAGGCGCCTACGCGTTTGCACGCCCCCCACCTCCCGGCCTCCTCCCCGCAAGGGGGAGGAGGAGAAGACAGCGTCGCCGCCGCGATCGAAGATCACTACCGCCCGTTGGGGCCGAGTGATCGCGTCCCAACTGATCCAGTAGCCGTGACGCTGGCGCTGGCGGACAAGCTGGATACGCTGGTTGGGTTCTGGGCGAACCGCGAGATACCAACGGGGAGCAGTGATCCTTTCGGCCTACGACGTAGCGCACTGGGACTTATCCGCATTGCACTGCAGAGCGAGGTTCGGCTCCGCTGGTTGGAGGTCGCCGAGCGGCATTTGAAGGAGAGGCGCCCGTTCAAAGGTACTCGAATGAGTGCAACTCGATCGGGTTCGGTGCACGACGCGGACATGGAGAACTTGCTCGCCTTCCTGGCCGATCGGCTCAAAGTCCAGCTGCGCGACCAAGGCAAGCGCCACGATCTTGTCGACGCAGTCTTCGCACTCGGTGACGACGATCTCGTGCGCATTGTCGCGCGCGTCGAGGCGCTCGATGCGTTCTTGCGCACCGAGGACGGTGCGAACTTGCTGGCGGGCTACAAGCGGGCGGCGAATATTCTGAGCGCCGAAGAGAAGAAGGGGAAGTGGAGCGCCGGCGACGCCAAGGCCCAAGTCGATGCCTCCAAGCTCGCCGAGCCGGCCGAGAAGGCGCTCTACGGCGCGCTCGAAAAAGCGTTGCCGGCCGCGCGCGCGGCGGTGGCGCAGGAAGACTTCGCCGCCGCCATGAAGACGCTCGCGGGCCTGCGCGCGCCGGTGGACGAATTTTTCGAGAAGGTGCTCGTGAATGCCGAAGAGGCCGCGCTGCGCGCCAATCGCTTGTTGCTGCTGACGCGGCTCCGTGATGCGCTGTCGGCCGTGGCCGATTTTTCGAAGATCGAAGGATGAATGGGCGGCGAATCCAACCACCCGCGCTGCAAGTTGATGCGCGGACTCCCCCTCTCCCTTGCGGAGAGGGGGCAGGGGGTGAGGGGCGCGAAGCCGCCGCATCGCCCGCCGAACAGAACGCAGCGCCAAGTCCTGCAACAACGAGCGCACCGCGAGCCAAACCCGAAGGGTGCGCGCCACCCCCGCCCCCTTGCGGGGCGGGGGCAGGGGGTGGGGGGCGCGCCGACGCGCAGGCGCCGGCGAACACAAGCGCGTCGGCGCGCCCCCCCTCCGTCGCGCTGGCGCGCGACACCTCCCCCGCAAGGGGGGAGGGCGCGCGCCCGCGCAAGCTTGGACACGGATGGGCGCCTGATCCGAATGGCGCCGCACGTCAGCGTGTACGGGCGCGAACGAACCTGCGCGCGAAGGGTCTGCGCAAGGAGCTGACGCCCTCGGAGAAGAAGCTTTGGTTGTTGTTGCGTGAGATCAAGGGCGTGCGCTTCCGCAAGGAAGTGGCGATCGGCGACTATGTGTTCGATTTTGCGTGTTACGGCGCGCGGTTGCTCGTTGAACTCGACGGCTCGATCCACGAGCGTGGGGACGTGCGAGAAAACGACAAGGCGAAGACCATCTATGCGGTGGGCCAGGGTTTCCGCGTATTGCGGTTTGCCAACAATGACGTTTGGGATCGGCCGGCGTGGGTCGTCTCGGAAGTGCGCGCGCGCCTTGACGCCCCTCACCCCCCAACCCCCTCTCCGCAAGGGAGAGGGGGGGAAGAGAGCGCTCCATGACGACACAATGGGTCTATGGCTTCGGCGGCGGCGAGAGCGGGGGCGATGCGTCGATGAAGGCGCTGCTCGGCGGCAAGGGCGCGAACCTGGCCGAGATGGCGAAGCTTGGCTTGCCGGTGCCGCCCGGTTTCACGCTGACGACGGAAGTCTGCACCGCGTTCTACAAGAACAATCGCGCCTACCCGGCGGAACTCCACGCTCAGGTCGATGCGGCGCTCGCCGCGCTCGAAAAGAAGACCGGCAAACGCTTCGGCGATCCTGCTAATCCGCTCCTGGTGTCGGTGCGCTCGGGCTCGCGCGCGTCGATGCCGGGCATGATGGATACGGTGCTGAACCTTGGGCTGAACGACGAGACGGTCGAAGGTCTGGCCAAGCTCTCGGGCGATGCGCGCTTCGCCTACGATTCTTATCGCCGCTTCATCCAGATGTATTCCGACGTCGTGCTGGAACTGGAGCACGGCGCGTTCGAGGAAATCCTCGGCGCGCACAAGGACCTGCAAGGCTATCGCTCCGACGTGGAGATGGATGCGGATGACTGGAAAGACGTCGTCGCCCAATTCAAGCGAGCGGTGGAGCGGCAATGGGGCAAGCCGTTCCCGGGCGATCCGAAGGAGCAGCTTTGGGGCGCGATCGGGGCGGTGTTCGCAAGCTGGATGAACGACCGCGCCATCTTCTACCGAAAGCACAACGCCATCCCGGAAAGCTGGGGCACCGCCGTCAACGTGCAGGCGATGGTGTTCGGCAATATGGGCGACACCTCTGCGACGGGCGTCGCGTTCACGCGCGATCCGTCGACTGGTGAGAAGAAATTCTACGGCGAATTCCTGATCAATGCGCAAGGCGAGGACGTCGTCGCCGGCATCCGCACGCCAAAGGCGCTCACCAAAGCCGCGCGGCTCGAAATGAAGGAGCCCGGCGAGTCGCTGGAAGAGGCGATGCCGGAGGTGTTCGCCGAGCTGGTGCGCGTCTACCAAAAACTCGAGGCGCATTATCGCGACATGCAGGACATCGAGTTCACGGTCGAGCGCGGCCGGCTCTTCATGCTGCAGACGCGCAACGGCAAACGCACGGCGAAGGCGGCGCTGAAGATCGCCGTCGACATGGCGGGCGAGGGGCTGATCACGCGCGAGGAAGCGGTGCTGCGGATCGAGCCGATGTCGCTCGATCAGCTGCTGCACCCGACCATCGACGAGGACTACCAGCGCGACATCATCTGCAGGGGTTTGCCGGCCTCGCCGGGCGCGGCCGTCGGCGTGGTCGTGTTCGATCCCGACGAGGCGCAGCGGCTCGCCGGCGACCACAAGGCCGTCATTCTCGTCCGCGAAGAGACCAGCCCGGAAGACATCCACGGCATGCACGCCTCGAAGGCGATCGTCACCGCGCGCGGCGGCATGACCAGCCACGCCGCGGTGGTCGCGCGCGGCATGGGGCGGCCGTGCGTTTCGGGCGCGGGCGATATCCGCATCGACATGAAGCTCGGCGAGTTTCGCGCTGCGGGACGTGTCGTCAAGGCGGGCGAGACGATCACCGTCGACGGCTCTTCCGGCGAAGTGCTCTTCGGCGCCGCCGACATGGTGCAGCCGGAGCTGACCGGCGATTTCGGCACGCTGATGGAGTGGGCCGACGGCGCGCGGCGCATGAAGGTGCGCGCCAACGCCGAGACGCCGCACGACGCGGCGCAAGCGGTGAAGTTCGGCGCCGAAGGCATCGGCCTTTGCCGCACCGAGCACATGTTCTTCGACGCTGAGCGGATCGCGGCCGTGCGCGAGATGATCCTGGCGGAGAGGGCCGAGGCGCGCGTCAAGGCGCTCGACAAGCTCTTCCCGTATCAGCGCCAGGATTTCGTCGACATCTTCAAGGCGATGGGCGCGCGGCCGGTGACCGTCCGCTTCCTCGATCCGCCGCTGCATGAGTTCTTGCCGCACACCGAGAAGGAAGCCGCGGACGCCGCCAAAGCGATGGGCGTCGATCCCAAGGCGCTGCTGACGCGCGCAGCCGAGTTGAAGGAGAGCAATCCGATGCTCGGCTTCCGCGGCTGCCGGCTGGCGATCGTCTATCCCGAGATCTACGACATGCAGGCGCGCGCGGTGTTCGAGGCCGCCTGCGATGTGGCCGAAGAGGGGGCGGCGCCGATCCCGGAAATCATGATCCCGTTCGTGATCGCCAAGAAGGAGTTCGAACTGCTGAAGGCGCGGGTCGACGCCATCGCTGCGGAGGTGTTCGCTGCGCGCGGCCGGCGCGTAGACTATCTGGTCGGCACCATGATCGAGTTGCCGCGCGCGGCGCTGCGGGCCGGCGAGATCGCCGAGGCGGCGGAGTTCTTCTCGTTCGGCACCAACGACTTGACCCAGACCACGATGGGGCTTTCCCGCGACGACGCGGGAAAATTCCTTGGAACCTACGTCGACCGTCATGTGTTAACGGCCGATCCGTTCGTTTCCGTGGACGCCGAGGGCGTCGGCGAATTGGTCGAGCTCGCCTGCGAACGGGGGCGAGCGGCGCGGCAGGGGCTGAAGCTTGGCGTTTGCGGCGAACACGGCGGCGATCCGGCGTCGGTGGCGTTCTTCGAACGCGCCGGGCTCGATTACGTCTCGTGTTCACCCTACCGCGTGCCGATCGCGCGCCTGGCCGCGGCCCAGGCCGCGCTCCGGCGCAACGGTTGACGCCGGTTTCAAGCCGCGTTTGACGCGGCGTCAGCTCCGGTTCGGATCGCGGCGTGGCGTCGCGGTGAATTTCGCCTTCAGCGTGAACTGGCCCGTTTCCCGCAAGGTCTTGCCCTGTTGGAGCTTTCTGGCTGTGGCCGAGGCGTCTCACCGCGCCCAGGAAATCAGCCCGGGGACCGCGGATCAGGGACTATGAACAAAAAGTCAATCGCCCCTCGGACGCAGGGACTGTATCCCGCCAGTGCCTCACCCCAGGTTGTTGCTGAGGCGAAACGGGACTCTTTTCTGCGGTTTGTCTGGCGTTCATCTGTCCCAAAACTGGACGCCTTTAAGCGGGGCTTAATGCATTTGACGTTGTTCTGGCGTCGACTGGCTGTTCTTGCGGACGGAATTCGGACCCAAGCGATGGTTGAGATCGAACGGAACCCCTTGGCCGTGCGCCAAGGCGCAGCGACGATCATGTGCCTCGCGGCCGCTGCGGTCGCGATGCCCGTGATCTCGTATCGCGCCGCCGAGCAGCGCAGCGGCGCCGAGTGGTCGGTGACGTCGACCGCGTTCGCCGCCGACTTCCAATCCGAGCTGCTCGCCAACACCGACCCGAACGCGCGCGTGGAGCTGGCGTCCGTGCGCAGCACGGATGGTTTACGCGCCCGCGGCAGCGCGCCCTTGTTCGAGAACGCCGACGCGCGCGCGATGATGGTGCAAGCCGTGCTGCGCGGGCCGTCGTCCACGCCGGACGCGACGCCCGCTGCACCGTCCGATGAGCCGCGCATCGACGCGCGTCAGCATCGCTGCCTCAGCCAAGCCATTTACTACGAAGCGCGCGGCGAGACGCAGCGCGGCCAGGTGGCCGTGGCCGAAGTGATCATGAACCGGGTGGCCTCGCGGCATTACCCGAACTCGATCTGCGGCGTGGTCTATCAGGGCTCGCACCGCGCCACGGGCTGCCAGTTTACCTTCACCTGCGACGGCTCGCTGCGCCACCAGCCGCGCGGCCGCGCCTGGGACCGCGCCCAACGCGTCGCCACGGCGGTGATGTCGGGCTATGCGCGTCCGCTGACCCAGCACGCCACGCACTATCACACGACCGGCGTCAATCCGGTGTGGAACTCGGGCCTCGTGCGCACCACCCAGATCGGCGTGCACGTGTTCTATCGCATCCCGAATTCGTCGGAGCGTGCGCACTACCAGGCCGCGCTGGAACGCCGCCGCGGGCTGCGCCGCAGCGGCGCGGCCGCCCCCGACGCGAACCTGATTCCGGAAACGGACGATCAGATCATCGACGGCGTCGAAGGCGAAGTCGTCGAGACGCCGGCGCCTGCGCCGGAGGCGGAAGCGGGCGACACCTCGGCGGCCAATGCTGAAGCCGACATCGCGACCTGAGTCGTCGCTCTTTCACGGATCAGCTGCGACGGAGCGTCGGCATCCAGCCGGCACGGCTGCTACCGGCATACGCACGTGTGTGTTCGATCACACGGAATGCCGGCTGGAAGCCGGCGGTCCGGCGGAGTCTTATTCCTCCCCGAATGACTTCTTGATCTGATTGCGCATGGCGCCGGGGAAGAAGCGGGCGAAGAAGCGCGCGCGTTCGGCTTCCTTGCCGACCATGTAGTGCACGTCCTTGCCGTGCGCGGCGTCCCAAGCGCGTTCGGCGGCCATGCGCACCGGATAGATCGGCGTCTTGCTCTCAACCAGGCTGTCGCGCATGCGCCGGTTGGAGCCGTCGCTCGGCGTGCCGTCGAGGATGGCGGTGTCGATGAACCACGGCATCAGGCTGGTGACGCGGATGCCGTAGCGCGAAAGCTCGATATCGAGCGCTTCGGTGAGGCCGCGCACGCCGAACTTGGTCGCGCAATAGACCGACAAGCGCGGCGCGCCAAAAACGCCGGCCACCGAGGCCGTGTTGACGATGCGCGCGCCCGGCGTTTCGCGCAGCAGCGGCAGCGCCGCGTTCACGCCGTTGATGACGCCTTTCAGGTTCACATCGAGCACGAGGTCGATGTCGGCTTCCGGCATTTCGTCGATGAAGCCGCCTTTGCCGACGCCGGCGTTGTTGAACAGCACATGCATGCGCCGGTTGGTGGCCTGGCCGAAGGTTTCCACCGCGCGCGCCCAGCCGGCGCGATCGCGGACGTCGAACGTCATCGACATGCGCTGGCCTTCGGGCAGCATCGCCGCGGTTTCTTCGAGGCCTTGCGGATTGACGTCGGAGAGACCGACGAACCAGCCGCGCTCAGCGAACAATTGCGCCGTGGCGCGCCCGATGCCGGAACCGGCGCCGGTGACGAAGATCGATTTCTGCGGTTCAGCCATGGCCTTCGTCGTCCGCTGGAACGGCGCGCCCGTCAAGCGTGGCGGCATTCCCGTTGCGCGGCGGTCAGGCTAAGCTCGTGGCCGAAAGCCGGAGTTCGTCATGGCGCAACCCTTTCGCATCGTCTTCATCCTCTACCCGCGGCTGACGCAGCTCGATTTCACCGGGCCGTATGAAGTGCTCGCGCGCATGCCGGGCGCGGAGGTGGTTCTGGCGTCGAAGGAGGGCGGCGAGCTGCGTACGGAAATGGGGCTGACGTTTGCGGGGCTGACGAAGCTCGCCGATGTGGCCTCCGCCGATCTCATCATGATCCCAGGCGGGCCGGGGCAGACCGACGCGATGCTCGACCCGGACTTCATGAGCGAAGTGAAGCGTCTCGGCGAAAGCGCGCGCTATCTGACCTCGGTGTGCACCGGCTCGCTGATCCTCGGCGCGGCGGGGCTGCTCAAGGCCAAGCGCGCGGGCAGCCATTGGGCCTATCGCGAGCTGCTGGCGAA
This sequence comes from Hyphomonadaceae bacterium, assembly GCA_050182055.1. Lineage (GTDB taxonomy): Bacteria > Pseudomonadota > Alphaproteobacteria > Caulobacterales > Aquidulcibacteraceae > Vitreimonas. Next base: position 277,782 of record JBFXCP010000002.1, on the reverse strand, counting down.
TTTCGGCGCTACGCCCGACGATGCGCGCGTGGTGCGCGACGGGAACGTCGTGACCGGCGGCGGCGTTACCGCGGGCATCGACATTGCGCTGACCATCGTCGCCGACATCGCGGGCGATGACGTCGCCAAGATGATTCAGCTTGCGATCGAGTATGCGCCGGCGCCGCCGTTCGACTCCGGCCGGCCCGAGACCGCCGAGCCGAAGACGGTGGCGGCGGTGCAGCACTTGTTCGCTGCGTTCGCGCAGCAGCGGCGCGCGGCGATCGAGCGCCTGGCGGAGCAAAGCTGATGCTGGCGCTCAGGCCCACTTGCGAGTGCTGCGACCGCGATCTGCCGCCGGAAAGCGCTGAGGCGCGCATCTGCAGCTTCGAGTGCACGTTCTGCGCGGCGTGCGCGGACGGCGTGCTGAAAGGCGTTTGCCCGAATTGCGGCGGCGATCTCGAGCGCCGCCCGGTGCATCCGGCGGCGGCGCTGGCGAAGTATCCGGCGTCAACCGAGCGCGTGCGGCGTCCCAAGCCTTGTGTTTGAACGACACGGTCACCTCCCCCTCGATGGGGGAGGTGACCGTGCAGCGGCCGGAGGGGGTGCGCGCGCCGGTGGTGAAGACGAAGCCTCACGCGGGTCGCCTGCAAACATCCGCGGGCCTCACCCCTCAGTCGCGCTTCGCGCGACACCTCCCCCATCGAGGGGGAGCGAGCTCAGTTCGCTTTGTCATCGTCGGTGTTGGCGTCTTTCAGTTCGGCGTCGAGGAAGTCGCCGGACTCGAGATCGCCGGATTTTGCGTAGCGGTGCTGCGAGGCGGCTGCGTACTGCATCGATTGCCGCAGTTTGCCCTTCCGCAGCGCCATGATCTTGCCCGGCCCGATGCCGATGGCGCCGGCGTCTTCGAACGCGTCGACTTCGGCGGCGAGGTAGGTCACCAGCCAGCCTTTGTTGTCTTGGCGGTCCTTGAGCAGCTTCTTGATCGTTTCTTTGGTGTGCTCCTTGCTGGCGTTCTCGTGCCCGTCGGTGAGGATGACCAGCGCCACTTTCTCGCCGGGCCGCAACGCGACCTTGTCCATTTCGGCGACGACATGGCCGATGGCGTCGAGCAGCGGCGTCGAGGCGCGCGGCACGTAATTGGCGCGGCTCAGCTCCATGAAGCTTTTGGCCGGTTCGACATGCTGCAGCAGGTCGATGCTGGCGGAGTCGAAGATGGTCAGCGAGAGGCGGGCGTCGACGTCATCGGAGCGGCGCTGCCCCATGACGTATTCGTTGAAAGCGTCGATGGCGATGTCGCGGCAATCCTCCATGGAGCCAGACCGATCGAGCAGAATGTGAGCGTAGAGGGGAGATTTCGTCATGCGCGTCCTTGTATGAGCGCGCGCTGAATTGCGCGCGGAGAGCGCAACTGGTGAGGGCGCGGACGCGCGACAAGACGGGCGCTCAAAAAAAGCGCACCCGCACTGTGGAATTGTGTAAGCGTACTTACGCGGCGCCGGGATGCGGACCTGAAGGTCCGCGATCCAGAACTTACGCGTTGCCTGCGTCGCCGCGCATGAGCTGGGCGGGATCGAAGCCCAGCGTCTTGATCGCGCGGCGCCATTTGTCGTCGTGCGCGTCGTCGAAGATGATGGCGTCGTCCGGCTCGACAACCAGCCACGCGTTGTGACGCAACTCGGATTCGAGCTGCCCCGCGCTCCAGCCGGCGCAGCCGAGCGCAAGAACGAAACGCTGCGGCGCGCCGTCCTTGGCGACGGCCTCGAGCACTTCGCGCGTCGCGGTGAGGCGCACGCCGGGGGCGATGTCTTGGGTGCCCTCCGCCGCCTGGTAGTCCTCCGAGTGCAGCACGTAGCCGCGATCGGGGCGCACCGGGCCGCCGTCGAGCACCGTGCGCGCGGCGATCTCGTCTTCCGCTTCAAGGCCGAGGTGGCTGAGCACGTCGCTCACCGTCAGCTCGTCCTTCGGCTTGTTGATGACGACGCCCATCGCATGCTCGGCGTCGTGCGCGCACATCACGATGACGGTGTGCGCAAAGCGGGGATCGCCGATCCCCGGCATCGCCACCAGGAGTTTGCCCGCCAAGGTGTCGCTCATGAGCCGATGCTCCGACTTTGCCGCCGCCAGCGCAAGAGGGCGCTCGCATAACCCGCGCCCGCGCTCTACATAGGCCTGGAAACCCGGAGGCTGACATGATCAAGATTGGCGACCGCTTGCCCGACGTGCAATTCAACGTGCCGACGTCCGAAGGCATGAAACCGATGCGGACGGCGGACGTGTTCGCCGGCAAGACGGTGGCGCTGTTTGCGGTTCCCGGCGCGTTTACGCCGACCTGCTCGGCGCGCCATCTGCCGAGCTTCCGCGATCACGCCGGCGACATCAAAGCCAAGGGCGTCGATACTATCGCCTGCACGGCGGTGAACGATCACTTCGTGATGGGCGCGTGGGCCAAGCAGGAAGGCGTCGGCGACGACATCGTCATGCTGTCGGACGGCTCCGGCGAGTTCGCGCGCGCGATCGGTCTTGACGCCGATTTCTCCAAGTTCGGCATGGGGCCGCGATCCAAGCGCTATTCAATGATCGTCAAGGATGGCGTGGTATCCCGGCTGAACGTTGAAGAAGCTGGTGAATACAAGGTTTCCAGCGCGGAATACCTGATCGCCCAGTTAGGCGACTCTTAACGCGCGATCTCTCGCGCGAGACATGATCGAGCCGCAAAACGCGGCGTGGAGTGTAGAAATGGACTTCGTCGTTCTCGCGTTCGTCATCATGGCGCTGGTGCTTGTCTACAGCGCCATCAAGGTCGTGCCGCAGGGCTTTCAGTTCACCGTCGAGCGGTTCGGCCGCTACACCGGCACGCTCGCGCCAGGCATCGCCTTCATCATTCCGTTCGTGGACCGCATCGGGCGGCGCATGTCGATGATGGAAGCGGTGCTCGACGTGCCGCGCCAGGAAGTGATCACCAAGGACAACGCCATCGTCGCCGTCGACGCGGTCGTGTTCATCCAGATCATGGATGCGGCCAAGGCCGCCTATGAGGTCGAGAACTACCGCGTCGCCATTTTGAACCTCTGCTTGACCAATATCCGTACCGTGGTCGGCTCGATGGATCTCGACGAGGTGCTCTCGCAGCGCGACTCGATCAATGCGCGCCTGCTGACCGTGATCGACGCCGCCACGCACGCGTGGGGCACCAAGGTGATGCGGGTCGAGATCAAGGATCTGTCGCCGCCCGCCGACCTGACGCAGGCGATGGCGCGCCAGATGAAGGCCGAACGCGAACGCCGCGCGCAAATTCTCGAAGCCGAAGGCGACAAGCAAGCCGCGATCCTGCGCGCCGAAGGCGCAAAACAGTCCGCGATCCTCGAAGCCGAAGGCCGCCGCGAAGCCGCCTTCCGTGACTCCGAAGCGCGCGAGCGCGAGGCCGAAGCCGAAGCCAAGGCGACCGATATGGTCAGCCAGGCCATCGGCAAGGGCGACGTCAACGCCATCCGCTACTTCCTCGGCTTGAAGTATGTCGAGGCGTTCGGCCAGCTGGCGACGTCGAACCAGCAGCGCACGGTGATTATCCCGGCCGATCTTTCGGGCATCGCCGGTCTGGTCGAAGGCCTGCGCGCGCTCAACGCGCAGGGCGAGGGCGGCGCCGGCGGGCCCTGGACCGCGCCGCGTTCGCCGACGCCAGCGCCTAGGTGAGGCAGTAGGCTGTAGGTGCGGACCGGAGGTCCGCACTGCCCACGCCCCACTTCCTGCTGACGCCCGCTCTTCCAATCGCTACATTGCCAGTCATGGACGCGCTGATCTCCTTCTTGACCACGCTTGAGCCGCAGCACTGGCTCGTGTTCGGGCTCATTCTGCTGATCGCAGAAATGGCGACAGGCACGACGTATCTGCTTTGGCCCGCCGTCGCCGCGTTCATCACCGCGCTGGTGTCGTGGCTGGCGCCCACCACTTGGATTGCGGACATGTTCGTGTTCGCGGTGCTCGCGATCGTGCTGACGGCGTTTGGCCGCCCGCTGGTCGAGCGCTGGCGCAGCGAAAACGCCGCCAAGGGCCTGAACGAGCGCTCCAAGACGCTGATCGGCACCCGCGGCGTCATCACCGTGTTCGCCAATGGCGTCGGCTCGGTGCAGATCGCCGACACGATCTGGCGTGCGGTCAGCACCGAAGCGCTGAGCGCGGGCCAAGCCGTCGAAGTCGTCTCCGTCGATGGCGCCACGCTGACGGTGAGGCCGGTCTAGGCGGGCGAGGACCTGCCCGGACCGCCGGCGCCCCGCCGGCATCTTTCTTTTTCGCCTTGGCAAGGCCGGCGAGGCGCCGGCGGTCCGGGGGCATTGCGGGCGCCTGAACCATAGTCCAGCGTGGCGAAATGACTTCGACAGGCTGGAGATCGCGCGGATATCTGCCGCATTGTGACGAGCGTGGCTTGGTGCAGCACATCGTCTTCGGGCTCGACGATGCCTTGCCGCAGCAAGCGCCGCCCAGCATGAGCAGGCCGGACGATCGCGCGGCTTGGGTCGACCGAGAGATGGACGCCGGCCATGGCTCTCGATTGCTCGCAAGGTCAGCGAACGCCCAGATCGTCCAAGATTGTCTCTTGCACGATGACGGGGAGCGTTATGCGCTCGTCGCGTGGTGTGTGATGCGGACACACGTTCACGCGCTCGTTGAACTCCGATTCGAGGCTAAGCTGGCCGAAATCGTACAAACGTGGAAGTCCGTGACGGCGCATGCGATCAATAGGAGTGAAGGCCGAAACGGCCGTCTGTGGCGGCGCGAGTATTTCGACCGCTTCATGCGCAACGGCCAGCAGCTCGCCAGCACCATCGCCTACATTGAGAACAACCCTGTTGCAGCCGGCTTGTGCAAAGAGCCGGCGGATTGGCGGCACTCCTCCGCAAACTGGCGCCGAATGCAGTAGACGTGGCCCGGACCGCCCCCGCCCCGCCGGCATGGTTCATCTCCGCCGCGGCATGCCGGCGAGGCGCCGGCGGTCCGGGATCACTCCCGCAATGTCGCGATCGCGGCGCGGGCGAGGGCGTCGGCGCGATTGTTGTTTTCGTTGTCGGCGTGGCCCTTGACCCATTTCCACGTCACCTCGTGGCGCGCGGCGGCCTCTTCCAGCTTGCGCCAGAGATCGTCGTTCTTGACCGGCTTCTTGTCGGCGGTTTTCCAACCGTTCTTCTTCCAGCCGTGAATCCATTTGGTGACGCCGTCCATCACGTATTTGGAATCGGTGTGCAGCCGCACTTTGCTCGCGCGTTTCAACGCGTTGAGCGCTTCGATCGCGGCGGTGAGCTCCATGCGGTTGTTGGTGGTGGCCGCCTCGGCGCCGGACATTTCTTTCTCCACGCCCGCATAGTGCAGCACCGCGCCCCAGCCGCCAGGCCCCGGATTGCCGCTGCACGCGCCGTCCGTCCAGATGTCGACCGTGTTGCTCATGGACTCACACCGTACGCCATTCCGGGATCGCGAAGCGATACCCGGAACCTAGGGGCCACCAGCGCATCGTTTGCCCCTGGGTTCCGGCCCGCGCTCCGCGCGACCGGAATGACGGAGATCTAGGCGCCATGATCGTCGACAGCCGCCGACTGATCGCGATCCGGGCGGCGAATGAGCCACAAGAAGTAGCCGGTGAGTGCGCCGATGAAGGCGCCGTACAAGCCCGCTAGCGCGCCGCCAACAAGCAACGCGCCGGTGGTTGCCGGCGCCGCCGGCAGAGGGAAGTCGGCGGGATAGTCGGCTGGTGTCAGCGAGACAACGTTTGTGCCCCCGTTGGTGGCGATGGCTAGCGCTGCAGCTCCCACAAAAAATCCCACGATCGCCGCCGCGGAGCAGTATTGCGACAAACTCACCTTTCCAACGCTCTGGCGCCAAAGATGCCACGGCAAGCCGATTGACCAAGTCGCTACAAGCGTAAGCGGTAGGTGTGCAGTGGCGACAAGCGGCGACACGTACAGCACCAAGTCGAGCGGCATTGAAAGCGCCAATATTGCCAAAGTGTAGACTGCCCCTCCCACAACGGCGCTCGCTATCGGAGCGATGAACAACGCCGGGAGATTGGAGGGGCGGCGATCAGTCATCGGAAGCACCGTGACGGAGCTGCGCTGACGCGTCGGGCGACGCAGGCGGATCGCGATCGGGGCGGCGGATGAGCCAGAAGAAGTACCCGGTGAGGGCGCCCGTCGGAACGCCCCATAGGCCAAGCAACGCGCCACTCCGCCAAACGAGGTTGGCGTAAAGCGGGAGCAATCCGCCGACCGTGGCGCCCGCGATGATGTAGGGCCACTTGTTTCGCCACGGTCCCTTCATCAGTACAGCGTGTATAGCAAGGCCGATCGTGATGCTCGCCAGCAACGCGATGCCACCGGCTATGACTGCAACCACGCCCCCGAACGCCAAGCGTGCGAGCGCATCTACGACAGCTGGGTTGGCCTCGAGAAACGCGAGCGCGAAATATAAACCTGTGGCTAGGCCGACGAGACCACCGGCGAGCATTGGAGCTAGCAGGAAAGCGCTGATCAAACGTACGAGCCTATCCCTCATAGTCGACTGCGCTCCTCGCGCGGCGATGAAACGCCAGTTTGTCGGCGTATTCCAGCGGGTCCTTGGGTGTGACTTGCGCGCCATCGGGTGTGGCGCTCCAGTCCGCAAGGCGCGTCGCGAAGAAGCGCAGCGCGGCGCCGCGGGCGAGGGTGGGGAGGGCGGCGCGTTCGGCGGCGGCGAGCGGGCGCACGTTTTCGTAGGCGGAGATCATGGCGCGGCCGCGCGTGCGGTCGTAGCCGCTCTCGAAACACCAGGCGTTCAAGCAGACGGCGAGATCGTAAGCGAGAAAATCGGTGCAGGCGAAGTAGAAGTCGATCACGCCCGAGAGCGACTCGCCAGTGAAAAGCGCGTTGTCGGGAAAGAGGTCGGCGTGAATGGCGCCGCGCGGCAGATCGTCCGGCCAGGCGGCGCGCACTTCAGCCATGTCGCGCGCGATCAAGGCGGCGAGGCCGGGGCGGAGCGCTTCCGCTTGGTCCAGGCGCGGCTGGATCAACGCTTCCCAGCCGTCGAGCGATAGCGTATTGGCGCGCGTGACGCCGAGCCCGTCTAGCGCGACGTGCATCCGCGCCAGCGCAGCGCCGACCGCCGCGCAGTGCGCCACGCCCGGCGCGCGCGGCCACGCGCCATCGAGGAACGAGACGATGGCGCAAGGCTTGTCTTTGACGCGCGCAAGATAGCCGCCGTCGCGCGTCGCGATCGGCTGCGGCGCCGGGAAATCGCGCGCGGCTAACCGCTCCATCACCGCCATGAAGAAGGGCAGGTCCGCTTCGCGCGTGCGCTTTTCGAAGATGGTGAGAATGAAGCGCCCGCGCGCGGTGGCGAGCCGGTAGTTCGTATTCTCCACGCCCTCGGCGATGCCTTCGCACGATGCGATCGCGCCCAGATCGTAGTGCGCCAAAAGCCCGTCGAGATCGGCGCCGGAGAGGGCGGTGTAGACGGCCATGGCTTAAACTCCCCCGCCCCCTTGCGGGGCGGGGGCCGGGGGGTGGGGGGCGTGCAAACGCGCAGGCGCCTGGTCGTCGGAACGCCCCCCCTCACCCTGCCCTCTCCCCCGCAAGGGGGGAGAGGGTTCTGATCGTCCGGTGCTCATCTCTCCTCCACGCGCAGAACGTTTCGCGCTTCGTCCAGATGGACAATCCACTTCGCCATGTGATGTCCCGCGAGCATGGAGCGGGTGAGGCGTTCGTAGTGCATGACGAAACGGTCGAGCGCGGCGTTCTCCTGCGCCGTCAACGCGCGGCCGAGCGTCTGCGCTTCTTGTTCGCCTCGCCACGTGCGGACGATCTCCCAGCTCGGCGCCTGTAGATAGACGATGGCGTCGAAGCGCGCGAAGAAGTCGGCGTAGCTCTCTTCCAGGTAGCGCGCTTGCGCTGCGCGCCAGACGCCGTCGCTGTCGATATGCTCGATCGCGTTGAGCGGCGGTCCGGGCGGCGGCGCCAATGCGCCGAGGCACCAGCCGTCGACCAGGATCGCCTCGGGGGGGCCGCGGAAAGCGGGCCAGGTCTCGCGCGGCGCGCGGTCGTCGCTGGCTTTGTCGAAGCGTTGGAAGCGGGTTTCTTGCGCCGCGTCCGCCATTTTCAGCGCGATGATGGTGGCGATGGCCACGTCGAGGTCGTGCGTGCCAGGCGGGCCGCGGGTGATGAACAGCGGATGCACCTCGCGCGCCATCTGCTGGCGTTGCGCCTTCGTCAGGTACACGTCGTCCAAGGAGAAATGCGCGAAGCGCGGCTGGTGGGCGAGGGCCAGCAGCCGGCAGGCGTAGCTCTTGCCCGACCCCTGCGCGCCGGCGACGCCGATCAGCGCCGGGCGGTCGGGCGCGCGGGCGCGAGTGGACTGGATGATTTCGTAAACGAGGGCGGCAACCGCGCTCACTCCGCCAGCACGCGCGGCAGTTTGAACATGACGTCTTCCTGCGTCACGCGCACTTCTTCGACGCGCGCGGCGTAGCGGGACGCGATCGCCGCGATCAGGCCTTCGACCAGATCCTCCGGCGCGCTGGCGCCGGCGGTGACGCCGACCACGCGCGCGCCCTCGAACCAGCTCCAGTCGACGTCTTCGGCGGCGCCGACGAGGCGCGCGTCCTTGGCGCCGGCGCGCTTGGCCACTTCGACCAGGCGCACGGAATTGGAACTCTTCGGCGAGCCGATCACCAGCACAAGGTCGGCGTCGCGCGCCATCGCCTTCACCGCGTCCTGGCGGTTGGTGGTGGCGTAGCAGATGTCTTCCTTGTGCGGCGCGGCGATCGCGGGAAAGCGCCGCTGCAGCGCGGCGACAATTTCGGCGGTGTCGTCCACCGAGAGTGTCGTCTGGGTGACGAATGAGAGCTGGGTGGGATCGCGCGGCGTGAAGGCTTCGGCGTCGGCGACCGTCTCGATCAAGGCGATCGCGCCGGGCGGCAGCTGGCCCATGGTGCCGATCACCTCGGGGTGACCGCCATGGCCGATGAGCACGATCTCGCGGCCGGCCTCGAAGTGGCGCTGCGCTTCGACGTGCACCTTGGAGACGAGCGGGCAGGTGGCGTCGACATAAATCATCTCGCGCGCGCGCGCTTCGGCGGGCACCGCCTTCGGCACGCCGTGGGCGGAGAAGATCACGGGGCGGTCGTTGGGGCAGTCGTCGAGTTCCTCGACGAACACCGCGCCCAGCCGCTCAAGCCGCTCGACCACGTGCCGGTTGTGGACAATCTCGTGGCGCACATAGACCGGCGCGCCCCACTTTCGGATCGCCTGCTCAACGATCTGGATGGCCCGGTCGACCCCGGCGCAGAAGCCGCGCGGGGCGGCTAACAGGATTGAAATCTGGGGTTTTTCGAGGCTGGTCATCGGCTCGCAGGTGAACTTTGCGCGGCAGGCGCCGGGGTGTGTTGCGGCGCGCCCGGGCCAAAGCTATCACGGCCCGACGCCGTTTGCCCTCCGGGCGCGGGTGAGACATGCGGCCGCCGCCGCAGACACTCAAGGTGGGATGAGGTCAGAATGAAACTCCCGGCAGCGATCCTGCTTTCCATTGCCCTGACGGGGCTGGCCGCGTGCGGCGGGACGCGCGAAGGGCGCACGGTGGAGCTCCCGGGCGGGGTGCTGCCGGAAGAGGACTCGCAGCGCGACCCGAACTTCTTCGACCGCCTGATCGGCAACGACGACCGCCCCAATGTCGGGCCGTGCCCGCTGATGGGCGTGCTCTACGACAATGCGCGCATCGTCGATTTCGCGGCGCCGAACAGCTTGCGTTACTCGAACATCGAGTTCACCGGCGAGATGCAGGGCGTGAACGGCCTTTGCCGCTATGTCGACGCCGACCCGATCACCATGGGCATCGAAATCCGCATGGCGTTCGGGCGCGGGCCCGCGGCGACTTCCGATCGCCAGACCTATCGCTACTGGGTGGCGGTGACGCGGCGCGGGCGCGCGCCGATCGAGAAGGCGTATTTCGATGTCGACGTGCGCTGGAATCGCGGCGAAGCCGTCGTCACCCGCACCGAGCGGATTCAGAACATCGTCATTCCGCGCGCCAACGCGGAAATCTCAGGCGAGAATTTCGAGATTCTCGTGGGCTTCGAACTGACGCCGGAGCAGCTTCAGTTCAACCGCGACGGCCGCCGCTTCCGCATCGACGCAGGCGACGGCGGACAATAGGCCGGCCTGAGCACCAACGCTTCCCCGCCGCGTGCCCCGCACAAGCGGGGCCAAGAGCGGGGACCCAGTAGGTCAGAGCGCGGTTCGTTGGGTTGAGGGGCGCCGCATGCGGGCCGGAGGCCCGCGGTCCAACCTGCAAGCGGCTCTGGGTCCTGATCGCAGCCCGGCTTCCGCCGGGCATGCGTCAGGGAAACGTGCCGTTCTCTCCGGCGTTTCGCTCAGAACACCCTGCAACGGCGCGTGTCTGTTTTTGAAGCCATGACGCTTTACCGCTCGCCGCCCACTGCCTATTGCCTACTGCCCCAATGAAAGACCTCGCCAGCCAGCTGTCGGCGGCCAATGCGGCCGTGTTCGCCGAGCTTGGGCTCGACCCCAAGCACGCCGACGTGCGCCGTTCGGACCGTCCGGACTTGGGCGAATTCCAAGCCAACGGCGCGCTCGCGGTGGCGAAGGCGGCCGGCCAAAAACCGCAGGAGGTCGCCCAACGCATCGCCGCCGCGTGGCGCGAGACGGCGTTGGCGCCGGCGCCGGCGATCGCCGGGCCGGGTTTTCTGAATTTCACCGTCACGCCCGCGGCGCTTGCCGCGCGTGCACAAACAGTCGCTGACGATCCGCGCGCGGGGGCAACGCCGGTAGAGACGCCGCGCCGCGTCATCGTCGATTACGGCGGCCCGAACGTCGCCAAGGGCATGCATGTCGGCCATCTGCGCGCGTCGATCATCGGCGAGAGCATCAAGCGCATCTACCGCTTCCGCGGCGACGAGGTGTGGGGCGACGCCCACTTCGGCGACTGGGGCTTCCAGATGGGCCTCGTCATCACCGCGCTGGAAGATGAACTTGGCGGCTTCGGCGATCGCGCCAAGCTCGAGGCGCGGTTGAAGACGCTGACGCTCGATCAGCTCGAAGCGATCTATCCGGCCTACGCGCGGCGCGTGAAGGAGGGCGACACCGGCGTGCGCGACCGCGCCCGGCGCGCGACGGCGGCGCTGCAAAGCGGCAGCGAACTGCACCGCACGATCTGGAAGGCGATGCACGACGTGTCGATGGCGGCGCAGAAGCGCGACTTCGCCGCGCTCGGCGTCGACTTCGATCTATGGCTCGGCGAAAGCGACGCCGATCCGCTGATCCCGGCCATGGTCGAAGACCTGGAGCAGAAAGGGCTGCTCGAGGACGATCAGGGCGCGCGCATTCTGCGCGTGGCGGGGCCGGGCGAAACGAGAAAGAAGAAGCTCGACGACGGCGCCGTGGTGGAGGTCGAGAGCCCCGATCCGCTCTTGGTGGTGTCGTCGGAAGGCTCGGCCATGTACGGCACCACGGACCTCGCGACCATCGTGCAGCGCATGCGCGACCAGAAGCCGGACCTCGTGCTCTATTGCGTCGACCAGCGCCAGGCGGATCATTTCGAGCAGGTGTTCCGCGCCGCCGCGAAAGCCGGCTACGCGCCGCGCGCGGCGCTGGAGCACATCGGCTTCGGCACCATGAACGGGCAGGACGGCACGCCGTTCAAGACCCGCGCCGGCGGCGTGTTGAAGTTGCAGGACCTGATCGGCCAGGCCGAGGAGAAGGCGCGCGCGCGGCTGCGCGAAGCGCAGATCGGCGCGGATTTTTCAGCGGAAGAGTTCGAGGACGTCGCGCACAAGGTGGCGATCGCGGCGATCAAGTTCGCCGATCTCTCCAATTTCCGCGGCACCTCCTACAAGTTCGATATCGATCGGTTCATGGCGTTCGAGGGCAAGACCGGCCCGTACCTGCTCTATCAGGCGGTGCGGATCAAAAGCGTACTGCGCAAAGCCGAGGAGATGGGCTTGCTCAAAGAGCCCTCTCCCCCCTTGCGGGGGAGAGGGCAGGGTGAGGGGGGGCGTGAAGACGTGCCTTCATCTCAAGCAAACGCGCGATCCCACGCCCCCCACCCCCCGACCCCCTCCCCGCAAGGGGGAGGGGGAGCGCTCACCATCGTCATCGAACACGACGCTGAACGCGCGCTCGCCTTGGCGCTGGATGCGTTCGACGGCGCAGTGCGCGCGGCCTACGACAAGAAGGCGCCGCACTTCCTGGCCGAGCACGCCTACAACCTGGCGCAAGCGTTCTCCGGCTTCTGGTCCAATTGCCCGGTGCTGCAGGCGGAAGGCGCGCTGCGCGCCTCGCGCCTGGCGCTGGCGGCGGCGACGCTGAAGCAACTGACGCTGTCGCTCGACCTGCTCGGCATCGAGGCGCCGGAGCGGATGTGAATGTGAGGACAAGGATGAAGCGAGTTCTTGTGGGGGCGGCGCTGGCTGCTGCTTTGACGACGGCAGCGTACGCGCAAAATACAACGCTGGCGCCGTGGTTCGACTCCGACGGTTTCTACAATCGCGCCGGCGTGACGTTTGAGCGCGCCACCAACGACATGCTGGCCTGCCGTGTGGAGGCGGCGCGTTTGCGCGTGGTCCGCAACACAAATTCACGCACGCCGACGGGCGCGGCGTTCGATCCGAGCGGCGCGTACGATCCTGTGGTCTCGGGTGTCGCCACAGGCATCGCGTCCATCCTGTTTGCGATCCAGGATGCGCGCTACAATGGCTCGATCGAGCATATCGAGTTCCGCGATTGCATCGTCGCGCTGGGCTATCGCCACTATCGCCTCGGCCGGCGCGACCGTGAACGATTCAACGCTGAACCCGACCACGGCTTTGCCGCGCTCGTCGCAGCGGCGGCGCCCGCCGATGGCCGGCTCAACGAGAGTGAAACCGAGCGGAACTATTTCGCCGCCGCGGCCGCGCCGTCGCGTTATGCCAACGCAGCCGCGCCCGCGCCGGTCAGCGATGAGCCGGCGGCGGCCACCGGCGCGCCCACCGATCCGGGCGCGCCCGTCCCGGTAACAGTCGCGCCGCAGGGCGTGATCCAGCGTCTTGCGCCCGGCGAGATCGCCACGGCGCAGCCAGGTGCGGCGATTGTTGTTATCGCTGCGAGCCAGCTCGCGGGCGCGATGGAAAATCCGATGGCGGGCGACACGTTTCGTTTCCGCCGCGTGCCCCAGGACGGCGCCTTCCTCGACTTACTCCAACCTGCCGCCAGTTTCGGCGTGCGCTCGCATATAAATTCCGAGCGCCGCCGCGATGCGACGCTCGCGGGCGAATTCCGCGATCCGCGTTACAGCACCTACGTCATTCCCGCGGGCCGCTATGTGCTGAGCGATCTCGGCACGCTCAATGCGTGCCTTGGCACTTTGACGTTCGAGGCGCGCGAGGGCGAGGTGCTTTACCTCGGCGACTTCGTTCTGCGGCCGCCGAGCGTGCCGATCGGGTCGGTCCTGAACCCGATCGGCAACCTCAACAGCGGCATGGACAACCGGCTGCGCGCAGATCTCCGTGTCGGCATTGGCGACAATCTCGAAGCTGCGCGCGCTGCGCTGCAAGCGGAGGACGCCGCCAGGACGCGGCTGGCGCGCGTGCGCTACGAGAACGGGTATCGTATCCCGTGTACAGGCCGCTACATCGGGCGCGTCGCCAATCCGGATTGGCCGGCTTTCTCCGCCGATCAGCCCGCGCGCTTTCACGACGCGATGGCGGCGGCGGTCGCGGCGGCGCAATAGCTGCACCGTCGCCTGTGCGGTATCGACGTACCGGAGCGGATGGCGCGGCGGCGGCTGCGAGCAAGCTGCGAGTTCGCACATTCTGGCGAATTTTGTCGGCGCCATTCGCGCGCGGTGCTAGGGCTGGCGCGTGGGCCTCACGCTGCATCCGGCGCATGCGATGGACGGGAACTGGGACACGGTCGTCGCGCGCTTGCTGCGCTGTCCGGCGACCGGCCAGGACTTGCGCGCCGATGCGGGCGCGCTGGTGGCGGCGGGCGGGCAAAGCTATCCGATCAAAGACGGCGTCGCGTGCCTGGTGCCGCACGACGAAGGCGCGATGCAGCTTGCGGTGCAGGAATTCTACGACAGCGAAGGCTGGTGCGAGGGCGACGCAGGCTTCGGCGATACGCAGCGTTTCGTCGATACCCGCCCGGCGCCGATGCGCTTCACCCGCGCGTGCATGCGCCGTCTGGGCCGGTACTTTCGCGACGGCGGCGGCTATCTGCTCGACGCCGGCAGCGGCCCGATCGCGCACGAGGAATTGCTGGAGTACGGCGCGAATTTTCAGCGCCGCATCTGCGTCGACCTCTCCGCGCGTGCGCTGCGTGGGGCGCAAGCCAAGCTCGGCGCGCGCGGCATCTATCTGCAAGCGGATCTGTCGCGGCTGCCGCTCAAGGACGCCACTGTCGACGCGGCGCTCTGCTATCACGTGATCTATCAATTGCCGTTCGAATTGCAGCCCGCGGCGTTCACCGAGTTGTGGCGCGTGCTGAAGCCCGGCGGCGTGGCGGTGGTGGTTTATTGGTGGCCGCACGCGCCGCTGGCGCATCGGATCGAAAAGCTGGCGCGGCTGCTGGGCCTGCGCGGGCCGGGTCATGCGGCGGAGGACGAGGCGGCGGCAAGCGTCGCGCACAACATCTACGGCCGCGACTGGTTCGAGCGGCAGCCCTGGCCGTTCGCCTACGGCTACGACACCTACCGCGTCGTGACCAACCGGTTCATGCGCGACTACATCCCGGCGGACTGGCGCGGCGGCGCGTTCCTTGGCGCGCTCGATCTGTTGCAGCGCGCAGCGCCCGGCTATTGCGGCCGCCACGGCGTGATTCCGGCGATCGTCATTCGTAAGGCGTGACGTCGGCGCTCAGTGCTTGGAGTGGCGCGACGCGACTTCGTGCGCCTTCTCCTCGAGCCAATCCATCGCCGCAACGCACACGCCGGAGAAGATGAACGTGATGTGGATGATCACGTACCAGAGCAGCTCGGTCTCGGTGTATTTGGTCAGGTTCATGAAAATCTTGAGCAGATGAATGCCCGAGATGGCCACGATCGAGGCGATCAGCTTGATCTTGAGGCCGGAGAAGTCGAGCGTGCCCATCCACTCTGGCCGGTCACGGTCCTTGTGCGCGGCCTCGATCTTGGAGACGAAGTTCTCGTAGCCCGAAAACAGGATGATCAGCACCAGATTGCCGGCGAGCGAGAGATCGACCAGCGTCAGCACCAGGAGAATGATTTCCGTCTCGTCGATGGTGAGGATCTGCGGCGCTTGGATGTAGAGCTCGCGGAAGAAGGTGACGATCAGGATGCCGAGCGCGCCGATTAGCCCCAGATAGACCGGCGCCATCAGCCAGCGGCTGGCGTAGATCACCCATTCGATCATGCGCTCCAGCAGCGGCGATCGCTGGTCGTGGGCGTCTGTCTCGTTGCTCATGCGTCCCCCTCGGAATCGGCGGGAAAGCTAGGCGCCGCGGGCGCGCGCGCCAAGAGAACTCGCGCGAGGGGCGCGCCGCGCGCTTGCCAGGGCCGCTGCAAGCGGCGAAAGCTGCCCGTCATGAGGGAGAGCGGCTTATGTACGACCACGGAATGATCGCGCCAGTCGTTGCGCTGGTGATCTGGACCATGATCATGCTGATCTGGCTCTACGCCACGCGCATTCCGGCGATGGCGAAGGCGAAGGTCAATCCCGAGGCGGTGAAGGACGGCGGCGCGCCGTTCGATCTGCTGCCCGTCGGCCCGCGCCGGGTGGCGGCCAATTACAACCATCTGCACGAACAGCCGACGCTGTTCTACGCGATCTGCTTTGCGCTGCAGTTCCTGGAGCAGGCGAACGACTTCAATATCGGCCTCGCCTGGCTCTATGTGGCGCTGCGGGTGCTGCACTCGTTGGTGCAGGCGACGGTCAACATCATCATGATCCGCTGGCTGATCTTCATGGCCGCGTCGGTGGTGCTGGGCGCGCTGACGCTGCACGCGGCGATCGCATCGGGGTTGGCCTGGTTCCGCTTGCCTTGACCGCGATCCGAAGCGGCTCTGGGTCCCTGATCGCAGCCCGGCCTCCGCCGGGCCTGCGTCAGGGAAGCGATGATGTGCGCTTCGACGTCTCCCGGCCGAATGCCCCGCGCAAGCGGGGCGAGAGCTGGGATCCAGAGGTCGCGGAAGTGTGAGCCGTCGCTCTGCGACGAATGCGCGGCGGAGCCGCGCGCTCCAACCTGCAAGCAGCCCGCTCAACGCGGCGCCGTCGCCAGCTTGCGGCGGATGTTGGTGATCGACGACCAGATCACCAACGCGCCGCCGAGGCCGAGCAACGGGACGAGCGCGATGCCGGCGGCGCTTTCGCCGGCGGCGAGGCGGCGCGCGATCTCGACGGCGGCCAGCAGCGGCGCGACGAGGAACAAGAAGAGGATCGGCAGCGCCAGTGCGACCGCGAAGGCGGCGCGCAGCGGGCCGCCGGGCGCCTCGCGGCGTTCTTCCGGCTCGAACCAATGTCCCGCTTCCACGGCGTCGGCGAGATGGCGCACACTGATCTCGCGCTCCGCGTCGAGTGCGGCTCGCCAGCGCGCGTCGAAGCGGTGGTCGATGCGCCGCGCCGCCATTACCAGGAAGGGTTCTACGAAGTCGAACCCCTCGTTGTCGAAGTAGCGCTGCCATTGGAGAGCGCTGAGGTCGACATCGTAGCGCGCCGCGAGTTCGCCCAGCAGCACGCGCGCTTGATTGCCGTCGATGCCCAGATCACGGAGGAGCCGGCTCTCGGGGCGCACGTCGCTGCGCCCGCTGATCTCGGCGACGAGCTTCACGATCTCGTCGATCAGCGTGCCCTCCGCCATCAGCGCACTTTTGTCCCTCCCCGTGAGGGGAGGGTGTCAGCATGCGCGCGTGCGCAGGCTGACGGGTGGGGAGGGCGGCGGTGTTCTTTCAAAATAGGTCGAGCCATCGCCCCACCCGTCGCGAAGCGAGCTTCGCGACACCCTCCCCTCGCGGGGAGGGATGAAGTTGGCGCCGTTGCATCACTCCGCCACGCGTCCCTCGCGATCCATGGCGGCGATCCAGTCGCGGATGAGCGCGACGCCGCGTTGGTCGACGAGTTGGCGGCCAAGCTCGGGCATCATCACGCCGGGATCGGTCGACTCCATGCGGAAGAGCAGGATCGAGCGCTCCGGATGGCCGGGATCGATGGCGAAGTCGTAGCCCGCCGAGCCGCGACCGGCCGCGACCGGTCGCTTCAGCACGCCCCACAGCGTGGGGTTCGTCTGCGACCAGCGCAGATCCAAGCCGGATGTGTGCGCCGGCCCGTCCCGATTGTGGCAGTGCGCGCAATTCACATCGAGATACGCGCGGGCGCGGGCTGGCAGCGATCCGCTCGCGGGATCGAACGCGTTCGGGACACGCGGCGCGTCGTTCGGGAGTTGGTCCAACAAGCCAATCTCGCTCCAGAGACCGAGTTGATTGAATGTGAACGTGCTCACTTCGCCTTCGCCGCCTTGGGACAACCGCAGGAACCCGCGCTCAACGTCCCGGTTCAGATTGCGCGCGGTGGGGCCGATGGGTGCAATCTCGCCGGCCAGATCGTGACAACCTTTGCATTGGTTGCGATTGGGAACCGCCCAGTCGAGGGCGATGGCCGCGCCGGCTTCATTGATGAACTCGACCGGGATGTCGGCGCCGATGGGCGAAAGCCGCGCTTCGGTCTGCTCGGCGTTCCACACGTAGGGGAGCGCGATCCAGCCGTCGGCGCGGCGGATCAGCAGGCGCGTCTCCAGGAAGCGGACGTTCTCAGTTGGCCGGCGCATGTCGGCGGCGAAGGCGAAGGTCTTGATCAGCACCGTACCGACGGGGAAATCGAACACGCCCTCGGCGCTGTAGCGGGCCTGCGCGCCCGGCGGCACATAGACGTAGCGGAGTTTCAGCGCGCCATCGGAATAGAGCGCGGTGTTGAGATCGTAGGGCGTGACGCCGGCGTTCGGCTCGCGCGCGCCGGCGTCGCGAAAGAAGCGATAGGCTGAGAGCAGCTCCGGCGGCCGCTCGGCCATGATGGCGCGCTGGTCCACCGACGGCGGCGCGGGTTGCGCCGCGGCGCTGGTGATCAGTAGCAGCGTTGCAATGAGCGCCAGTTGATGCAGGTTGGAGCGCGCGCCTCCGGCGCGCACGACTTTAGCGGCGAGTGCATCTATGCGCGCCAGGAGGCGCGCGCTCCAACCTGCCGGGGCCGGTGCTCGACTCACCGCCGTATCCGCACTTCTTCCGGCTCCGTCAGCTCCACCAGCGGCGGCGCAGTCGGGTCGGGGGCGGCTTCGCTGAAGGGCGCGCCGGCGACGGTGATTCCAAGCGAGAGGAAGGTGCCCTGGCCGGTGCGGGTGGAGCGGTTGTCGCGCACGACGATACGCACGCTTTCCGAGCGGGGCGCGCCGCCGACGGAATAGAGCGTTGCGCCGTCCCATAAGACGTCTGGCATCGGCACGCCGGCTTGCGCCAGCGCGGCGATCTCGCCGGCGGGGGCGTAGCCGGTGTTTCCGAAGCGGTTGTCGCGCACCATGATGTTGCGCGGCAGCGGGTTGTAGTTGCGGTCGTCGAATTCGGCCCGGTAGGCGGTGATGATGACATTGGCGGTGCCGTTGTCGGCGATCTCGTTCTCGAAGATGTGCACGTCGCGGTTGGCCATGATCAGGATGCCGGTCCCGGTGGGTACGCTGGCGACGATGTTGCCCTCGGGGGCGAAGTTCGGCGTGTTGTTGTCGAAGATGCGGTTCTCGAACACGCGCACCGAATGGCCGCCTTGCTGGGGCAGGTTGGGCAGGTCGAACACCAGGACGCCGCCGGTGTTGCGGGTGGCCACGTTGTTAAAGACGTCGGCGTTGTAGCTGTTCTCGATCTCGATCCCGGCCACGTTGAGTTCGGCCAGGTTGTTGCGGACGATGATGTTGCGCGACTGGCCGACATAGATGCCGGCGTCGGAGGCGCCCCGCGCGATCGAGCGCTCGATCAGCACGTTGGTGCAATTGACCGGGTAGAGGCCGTAGGCGCCGTTGTCGCGGTGGGGGCCGCGCGTCCACTCGGCGCGGACGCCGTTGAAGGTGATGTTGGCGCAGTCGCGCGCCTTGATGGCGTCGCCGCGGGCGTTCTCGACGGCGAAGTCGCGCAGCGTCACGTCATCGGAGGTGACCAGGAGGCCCTCGGCGCCGCGGCGCTGGTTGTTGAACGACAGAATCGAGCGCTCGTGCCCCGCGCCGCGGATGGTGACGCGGTCGACATCGAGCGAAAGACCCTGCGTCAGCTCATAGCGCCCGCGCGCCAGCTGCACCGTGTCGCCGGGGCGGGCCTCGATCAAAGCTGTCTGGAGCTGCTGCTCGGCCTGGGGGCCGGGGCGGATCCGCCACGTGCGCGCGTCGGCGGCGCCCGCGAATACGAGCGTGGCCAACGCCGCCGTGGCCGCTGCTGCAAGCCTCATGCATTCCTCCCCACCGATGTCTGGAGGAAGCTACTCGCCCGTTGCGCGGGCGGGCAAGCAATGAAGGCGGTGCGGGCGGGCTAACGGCGGCCGAAGCGGGCGACGATGCCGATCAGGTCGCGCACCAGCGCTGGGTGGCGCGCGGCGAGAATGCCGCCGAGGGCGGCGATCCCTAGCGTCAAGAGCGGACGGTCGCGGGCGATGTCGCCCAGGCCCATCGGCAGCTCGTCGAGGAGCTGGGTTTGCGCCAGCGCAGTCTCGCGCTCTCTTTTCCGCGCCCGCATGGTGGCGAAGAGCGCGAACAGCGCCACGCACAAGGCCGCCGCCAGCGCGACGTAGGCGGCTGCGCCCGCGGCTCCGACCAGCGGCTGGAGCAACGCATAAAGCGCAAAGCCGGCGGCGAACACCGCCAGCACCGCCGCCGCGCAAGCGGACGCGACCGCGATCAGGCTGGACCAGGCGCGGGTGAACATCAGCGGCGGCGTCCGAGCAAAACGCCGATGAGAATGCCTGCGCCTAGCACCGCGCCGGCCACGGCGACGGGGCGGTCGCGCCATTGCCGCTTCAAGTAGCGATGCGCCTGATCGAGGCCGTCCTCGACGGCGGCGTGCGCGTGCTGGAAGGCTTCTTCCGCCCGATCGCGCGCCTCGCGCGCGCGTTCGAGCGCTTCCTCCGCCAGGCCGGCGGTGCGGCTCTTGCTGTTCGGCATGATCTCAACTCCTGTCGCGCGCGTGAACGCGCCGCCCGGCGATCAACGCCGGTGTGTTCCGTCAGGTTCCATTGGCGGCGACTCGCCGCGCGGCGGCGAGGATGCGCAGCGTCTCGGACCAGAGGCCCAGGCCTTCCACTTCAGCGGGAGAGAAGAAGCGCGCCTCGCGCGCGTCGTCGCCCGCGCCCGGTTCACCCGCGCGCCAGCGCGCGGCATAGTCGATCAAGATGTAGTGGTTCGCGGCGGGGGCGTCAGGCGCATCGTGGAAGAGCCCGTCGACCACGTCGACGAGGCCGAGGAGGTCGGCGTCGCAGCCGGTTTCTTCCTTCAGCTCGCGCAGCGCCGCGGTCGCGGCGCGCTCGCCCCACTCGATTCGCCCGCCCGGCAGCGACCAGCGCCCCGCCAGCGGCGGCGCGCCGCGGCGCACCAGCAGCACATCGTCACCCCGCAGACAGACGATCCCGACCGCCGCTACCGGCGCTTTGCGTTCTGCCGCGCTCATGCTGCTCTCCACACCGGAACGATCTACGGCGATCGGTGGGGCGAGGTCGACTCGCGCCGGCGCGGCAGGAGAATCGGCATGCGCGTGACGATGCTGGGCGCGGCGATGCGCGATTGTAGGAGGTTGTGTGCGGTGTCGCGCCACGCGCGACGAAAGCCACAGCGGCTGCGGGTTAGACGCGACCGAAAACTAAATGAAAAGAGGAGCTTCGCATCGCGCGCGGTTGGGCGCACGCCAGCGCTAGAAAACGAAGATGCGCGACGCTCCCGCGCCGCGCATCCTGTCTGGGCAACGCCCAAAGTATCTTGCTGAGCGCCACTCGAGAGCGGCGCTTAGCGGCCGAGTTACCGGCGCTTGGCCTTCTTTGCGGCCTTCTTGCGCGGGGCCTTCTTGGCCGCCTTCTTCTTCGGTGCAGCCTTCTTGGCCTTTGCCTTCTTCGCGACCTTCTTCGCGGCCTTCTTTGCTTTCTTAGCCATGCCCTGGCTCCTCTGTAGTTACGGCGACGACGCCGCAGTACGTCGACATAATGTCATGTGCAAGCGTGAACGCCACTGAAAAAATACTGCGAGGCGAATTTGCAACAGCGCGACGCACGCGAAACGACGTGTGCGCGCGTCACGCACGCAGCGATTCGCACGCGACGATCATGCGATGAGCACGCGCGGATTCATCACGCCGTTGGGGTCGAGCGCGCGCTTTAGAGCGCGCATCACGATGAGCGCTTGCGGGTCGGCGAAGCGTGCGAGATCGGCGACGCGGGCGACGCCGACGCCGTGCTCAGCGGAGATCGAGCCGCCGAGCGCGTCGGCGATTTCGTAAACGGCCTGGGTCAGCGCCGCGCCGGGGAATTGATCGGGCGCAAGTCCGGGCGGCTGCATTACGGTGTAGTGGAAGTTGCCGTCGCCCATGTGTCCGAAGGCGACGATGCGCGCGCCGGGCAGGCGCGCCGCCATCGCGGCGTCGGCGCGCGCGAGAAACGCGGGCGTTTGCGAAACCGGCACGCTGACGTCATGGCTGACCTGGGCGCCTTCGCCCTTGTGTGCGGCGGAAACGTTCTCGCGGATCGCCCACAAATCCCTTGCCTGACTTGCATTTTGCGCAATCAGGACGTTCTGCGCTTCCCCTGCTTCAAGCGCTGCGGCGAGGGCGGTTTCGACGCTCTGGCGCAAGCCGTCCGGCTGGTGCGACTCGAACTCGATCAGCACCAGGAGCGGCGCGTCGGGCATGGGATCGCGGCTGGCGGGCACATTCTTGACGACGAGGTCGACGGCGAGCCGGTTCATGATCTCGAAGGCCGAGACGGCGCCCGTCGCCCCTTTCATCCGGTGCAGCAAAGTCAGCGCCTCGACGGGTGAGGCGACCCCGGCCAGGGCGACCTCGCGCGCTTGCGGGCGGGGGAAGAGCTTGAGGCTCGCCGCCGTCACCACCCCCAGCGTGCCCTCGGCGCCGATGAAGAGCTGCTTCAGGTCGTAGCCGGTGTTGTCCTTGCGCAGACTCTTCAACCCACGGAGCACGCGCCCGTCCGGCAACACCGCTTCGAGCCCGAGCACGAGCTCGCGCATCATGCCGTAGCGCTGCACGTGCACGCCGCCCGCATTTGTGGATATCAGGCCGCCGATGGTCGCTGACCCTTCGCTCGCGAGGCTCAAAGGGAAGAGCCGACTCGAATCGGCGGCGCGCTTTTGGACCTCCGCGAGCACGACTCCAGCCTCCGCGATGAGTGAGTCGTTGTCTGCATCGACCTCGCGGATGCGAGTCATGCGGCGCAGCGAAAGCAGCACCTCACCATTCGGGATTTGTCCGCCGACGAGCCCGGTGTTGCCGCCTTGTGGCGTGATGGCCGCGCCCGCTTCGGCGCAGAGGCGCACGACGTCGGCCACTTCGCCCGTCGTCGAGGGCATCGCCATGAAGGGCGTCGTTCCCTGAAATTTCCCGCGCCATTCAGTGAGATGCGGTGCGATTGCGGCGGCGTCCGAGGTGACGCCGGCGGGGCCGAGGCGCGCGGCGATCTTGGCGAAGAGGTCCTGCGACATGGGGTCAGCGTACCGCATCGGCCGATGCGGCGCGACGTTCTCAGCCGCGCGGGGCGGCGGCGCGCGCCAAGCGGTCGCGGATCGCTTCGCCGAGGCCGTGCGCGGGAATCGGCGCGACGGCGATCACCTCCGCGCCGGTCGAATCGAGCGCGCGCAGCGCCGCGTAGAGATTCGCCGCCGCCTCGACGAGGTCGCCGGCCGGCGACAGGCTCAAGCTCCGCGCCGGCGCGGGCGCGCCGAACGCCAAGTACGCTTCGCCGGCGCGCGGCGCGTCCGCGTCCAGGCGAAGCCGCGCACGCGGCGCGTAATGGCTCTCCAGCATGCCGGGCGCGGCGACGGCGTCCGCGACCGGCGCGCGCAGCGGTCCGGCGATGGCTTCGATCGCCGCGCGCGTGATCGCGCCGGGGCGCAGCAGCACCGGCGCGCCGTCCGCGAAGCTGACGATGGTGGATTCCAGTCCGATCGGGCTCGCGCCGCCATCGAGGACGAGATCGACCGCTGCGCCCAGATCCTCGGCGGCGTGGCGCGCGCTGGTGGCGCTGACGCGGCCCGAGCGATTGGCGCTCGGCGCGGCGATGGGCCCTCCGAACGCGCTCAGCAGGGCGCGCGCCAGTTCGTGCGATGGGGCGCGCAGGGCAATCGTGGAGAGCCCCGCACAAGCAAGTTCGGCGACGCTGCTGCTCTCGCGCCGCTCGGCGACGATGGTCAGCGGCCCGGGCCAAAAGCGCTGCGCCAAGGCGCGCGCCGTCTCCGGCAGATGCGCGTGCGTTTCGGCTTCCGCCAAGCCTGGAATGTGCGCGATCAGCGGGTTGAATCTGGGGCGCCCCTTGGCCGCGTAGAGGCGCGCGACAGCGGCGGGGTTTGTGGCGTCGCAGCCGAGGCCATAGACCGTCTCGGTCGGGAAGACGACGAGGCCGCCCTCGCGCAGGATTTCGGCGGCCCGGGCGACGCTCATGGCGCGCGCACGGCCTCGATGCGCACCGTCACGACCACATCGCGCGAGACCAGATCGTCGGCCTCGGTGTCTTTGCCCAAATCGAAGTCGCGCCGGTCGAGCGTGACTTGGCCGCGCATGGTGGCGCTGTCGCCGCTGATGGCCAGCGTGAAGGGCAACCGGACATCACGGCTGCGGCCGCGGATCGTCAGCCTGCCGCGGGCTTCATAGGCGTCGCCGGCGCGGCGGATTTCCGTTGTCCGGAACGTCGCCGTCGCGTGGCTGGCGACATCGAACCAGGGCGCCTGCGGCATCCAGTTGTCGTGCACCGGCACACCATCGGTGGCGGAGGACGCGTCGATGCTGACCGCCGCGGCCGATTGCGCGAGATTGTCCGGGTCGAAGCGGATGTCGGCGCTCCAGCGCGTGAAGCGGCCCTCGAAGCGGCTGTCTTCGCCGCTCTCTTCATCGCGCACCGTGAAGGCGAAGCCGATCGAACTCGCGCGCGGGTCGACGCGCCAAGCCGGTGCGGCGGTGGGCGCCAAGGCCGGCGGCGTCACTGTGGTGGTCGCCGGCGTCTCGGTGGTTTCCGCGGTGGTCGCCGGCGGCGGCGAACCAGAGGGCGTCACCACGTTGGCGACGGCAAACAACGCCGCCGCCAAGGCGACGCCAACGAGCGCCAGTCCGCCGCCAAGAATGGCGAGGCGCAGCGGGTTTTTCGGCGGCGGTTCGCTCGCGTGCGGCGCCCGCAGGCCGGGGATCATGTGCGCGAGCACTTCGTCGCGGTCGAACAAGTGGTGTTTCAGTGCGGCCAGCACATGCAGCGCGGCCAGGGCGATCATGGCGTAGGCCAGCACCCAGTGCGCGGTGAAGGCGGCCTCGGCGGCGGCGGCGCGGACGCCTTCGCTCGCCTGCGGCAAGCCGAACAAGGCCGGCACGCGGAAGAGATCGAAATAGCGCGTCGTGACCACCAACGGCTGCTCATCGTGGATCGACCAGCCGGCGGAGACGTAGAGCCAGCCCGAAAGCGGCAGAGCGAGCATCAGCGCGTAGAACGCCCAGTGCGTCGCCTTCGCCACGAACCGCTCCCAGCCCGGCATGTGGGCGGGCATCGGCGGCGGCGGGTTGATGAGCCGCCAAGCCAGGCGCGCGATGCTCAGGGCGAGCACCGTGAGGCCGATGGATTTGTGCAGCTGGTAGGCGCGGAAGACGTTGTCGCTGACGGCGCCGTGCTCGGCGGCCTCGTGCATCCAGAAACCGAGCGGGATCAGCAACAGGATCGCGAAGGCGATCGCCCAATGCAGGACGATCGCCACCGCGGTGTATCTTTGCGCCTGCGCGCTCACGTCAGTTCACCGGCTCGCGCGTGGTCGAGGTCGGCGTGTCGCCAGCCACGGTCCGGGTGAACTCGGCCTCGATGAGCAGTTCGACTTCGTTGGCCACGCCGTCGCTGCCGGATGTCGGCTGCAGGACGTTCAGACCGTATTGCGAGCGCTCGAACGTACCGCGCGCCGAGAAGCCGATCAGCGACACCGCCATGCCCATGGGGTGCTGTGCGTGGCTGCCGCGATAGGCGACGTCGAGCGTGATCGGATGGGTCACGCCGCGGATGGTGAGATCGCCAGTGACGCGCGCCGTGTTCGGGCCGGTGCGCTCCACAGCGGTCGAGCGGAAGGTGGCGGTTGGGTGGGTGGCGCTATCGAGCCATTGCGAGTTCTGCAATTCGGCGTCGAAGTCGCGGTCACCGGTATAAGGCGTGTCGAGCGAGGTTGTGGCCACGGACGCTTCGACGGTCGAGGCGGCCGGGTCCTCGGCGTTGAAATTGAGCGTGCCGCTGACCGTGTTGAGGCGCAGCGTATAATAGGCAAGTCCGAAATGCTGGGCGCGCACCGTGATCGTGGTGTGGTGCGGATCGAGCGTGTAGGCGCCCGACGGCGCGTTGACGGCGATGGCCGTTTCCGCCGGCGTGTCCGCCTTCTCTTCCGGCGCCGTGCAGGCGCTGAGCGCCAGGGCGGCGGCCGCAATCGTCCAAACTCTCATCCGGGTTCTCCTCCAATGATGCGGTGTATGTAGCCCGCCCGTCCGCGCGCGCCATGGGGCACAGGCGCGTAACCTAGCCCCGGCCCCTGCGCCTTCAAGCAACCGGCGCTGTCAGGTTTTCACAAACTCCGCCTCGATAACGATCTCGACCTCGTCGCCGGTGAAGGCGCGCCACTGGGTCACACCCCAGTCGCTGCGGCGGATGACGCCGCGGGCGGAGAAGCCGAGCACGGTTCGTCCGCCGCGCAGAAGATCGCCGGTGGCGCCGCCGAAGGTCACGTCGAGGGCGGCCGGGTGGGTTTGGCCGTTCATGGTGAGGTCGCCGGACACTCTGGCGCTGCGCTCGCCGGTCAGTTCGACCGTGCGCGACTCGAAGGTGATGCGCGGGTTGGCCTCGCCGCCGAGCGCGCGTCCGATCTGGGCATCGAAAGCGCGCTCGTTGTCGCGATTGAGCACGCCGGTGTTGACGGAGCCGGCGTCGACGCTCGCGGTGAGGCGCGAGCGCGTGGGATCGGCGGCGTCGAGGTCGAGCGTCGCGTCCTTGATGTCGAAGCGCGCGGTGAACCACGCCAGCCCTTGGTGCTGGATGCGGAAGAGGACGCTCGCGTGGCGGGGATCGAGTTGGTAGGTCCCCGATGGGACATCGGGGGCGCTCTGCGCCCGCGCGCCGCCGGCAAGCACGAGGCAAAGCACGAGACCGAGTGCGGCGAACGTTCTGCGCATGGTTTGGCTCCAAGCCCCGCCGGTTCGTACACCCTCGCCGCCGCGCGGTGGGATTTCAACGCAGCCATCTCGCGGAATCGTGACGAGCCGCTATCCTCGCGCCACCAGGAGCACCGATGACCTACGCCGCCCCCATCGCCGACATGCGCTTTGCGCTCGAAGCGTGCGCCGATCTGTGGCGCCTCGGCGCGCGCTACCCGGACTTGGACGCAGACACATTGGCCGCGATTCTGGACGGCGCGGGGGCTTTGGCGGGGGAGACGCTCGCGCCGATCAACCGCGGCGGCGACCGGGCGGGCGTGCGCTTGGCCGATGGCGTGGTGACGGCGGCTCCCGGGTTCCGCGCCGCGTACGAGGCGTTCAAGGCGGGCGGCTGGCAGGGGCTCGCCGCGCATCCGGACTATGGCGGTCAAGGGTTGCCGCGCGCGGTGGCGCTGGCGGTGTTCGAAACCGTGCACAGCGCCAACATGAGCTTCGGCCTGCTGCCGATGCTGACGCTCGGCGCCATCGAGGCGATCGAGCAGCACGGCGCGCCGGATCAAAAGCATCTCTATCTCGAAAAGCTCATCTCCGGCGAATGGACCGGCACGATGAATCTCACCGAGCCGCAAGCCGGTTCCGATCTGGGCGCGCTGACCACAAAAGCGACGCCGCAGGCCGATGGCTCCTACGCCATCACCGGCCAGAAGATTTTCATCACCTGGGGCGAGCACGATCTGGCGCCCAACATTATCCACCTCGTGCTCGCGCGCATCGAAGGCGCGCCCAGCGGCTCGAAGGGCATTTCGATGTTCATCGTGCCCAAGTTCCGCGACGCGGACGGGTCGCGCAACGGCGTGCGCTGCATCGGCGTCGAAGAGAAAATGGGCATCCACGCGTCCCCCACCTGCACCTTGGCCTACGAGGGCGCGCAGGGCTGGCTGATCGGCGAAGAGAACAGGGGCCTCGCGGCCATGTTCACGATGATGAATGCGGCGCGGCTCAACGTCGGCATGCAAGGCGTCGCCATCGCCGAGGCCGCCTATCAGAAGGCGCTGGCGTACGCGCGCGAGCGCAAACAAGGCGGCAGACTCATCGTCGAGCATCCGGACGTGCGCCGCATGCTGATGACGATGAGGTCCAAGATCCAAGCCGGTCGCGCGATCTGCTACGCCACCGCCGTCGCGGCTGACGCCGGCGACAAGGCGCGCGAGGATGTGCTGACGCCCATCGCCAAAGCCTGGTGCACCGATCTGGGCGTCGAGGCCGCGAGCCTTGGCGTGCAGGTGCATGGCGGGATGGGGTACGTCGAAGAGGGCGGCGCGGCGCAGTTCTACCGCGATGCGCGGATTGCGCCGATCTACGAAGGCACGAACGGCATCCAGGCGATCGATTTCTATGGCCGCAAACTGCTCGGGGATCGCGGCGAAGCGATGCGTGTGTTGATCGCGGAGGGCCGCGCCATCGCAGGCGCGACGCACCCCAAACTCAGCGCAGCACTCGATGCGCTCGCCGAAGCGACGGACTTCATGCTCTCGGCGCCGCGCGACGATGCGCTGGCAGGGGCTTACGCCTATTTGCAACTGGCCGGCGATGTCGTCGGCGGGATGTTGCTGGTGCACGGCGAGACGCGCGCGGCGAATGCTGAGCAAGCATCGCTCCTCCGCTTCTACGCCCGCACCGTGCTGGCGCGCGCGCCGTCCCGGCTGGCAGAGGTCAAGATCGGGGCGGATGTGCTGGATGGGATCTAACACCCATCCCCGGATTGGCGCCTTGCGCCAAGTCCGGGCCCCATGAACATCGGCGTTGGAAGCTTCGCGCCATGCGCGCGATGCGTTCTTGGGTCCCGGGCTCGATGCTGCGCATCGCCCCGGGAGTGGGTGGATGGAATGGGTGGTGCTAGCCTGTCACGTGTCGGCCCGCTAGGCTCAGCCCATGTCCATGGACGGTCTGGAAGACGACGTCGCCGCCCCGCGGGGGCGGCCGCAGCTTGCGTATCCTTTGGGCGATCCGCCTGAGGCGGGCGTGGCGCGTGAGATTGCGCCGGGGGTTTATTGGGTGCGCATGCCGCTGCCGTTTGCGCTGCAATGGATCAATCTCTGGCTGATCGAGGATGGCCAAGGCTGGACCATCGTAGACACCGGCATCGCCATGGAGCAATCGCGCGAGTACTGGCGCGCGATCTTCGACGCCACGCTGAAGGGCAAGCCGGTCACGCGCGTCATCTGCACGCACATGCATCCCGATCACATGGGACTTGCGGGCTGGATTTGCCGCAAGTTCGGCGCCGAGTTCTGGATGAGCCGGCTCGAATACATCACCGGGCGCATGCTGGTCGCCGACACTGGCCGCGAAGCGCCGGAAGAGGGTGTCAAATTCTATCGCGCCGCCGGTTGGGACGAGGACGCCATCGACAGCTACAAGATCCGCTTCGGCGGCTTCGGCAAAGCGGTGTCGAAAATGCCGGACGCGTATCGCCGCATCGCCGACGGCGATGTGATCGAGATTGGCGGCCGCCCGTGGCGCGTCATCACCGGCAACGGCCATTGCCCGGAACACGTGTGCTTGTGGCAGGACGAGCTGAAGCTCTTCATCTCCGGCGACCAGGTGCTGCCGCGCATTTCCTCCAACGTGTCGGTGTTTCCGACCGAACCGGCCGGCGATCCGCTCGCGGACTGGATCGCCTCTTGCAAGAAGCTACGCGCCGCGCTGCCGAACGATGTTCTGGTGCTGCCGTCGCACAACGAGCCGTTCATCGGCCTGCACGAGCGGCTCGACAATCTGATCGACGGTCACGAACGAGCCTTGCAGCGGGTGCTGCACCGGCTGCGCCAGGGGCCGAAGCGCGCGGTCGACCTGTTCGTGGCGCTGTTCGCGCGCAGAATTGGGCCCGAGCTGCAGGGTATGGCCACGGGCGAGGCGATCGCCCATCTCAATTGTCTGATCGGGCGCGGGCTTGCGCGCGCGGTCGCCGACGAACAGGGTGTGCTCTACTATGAATCCATCTGAAGGCCGAAATCCCGAACACCGCTCGAACAACGCGCTGCTGTGCTTCTGCATCGGCATCGGCTTGTCCGCGCTCGCCTATTTCATGGGCGTCGGCACGGTGATCGCGGCGGCGCTGACCGGCGGCGACCCGACCGTGGTCGTCGGCGGCATGCTGGCCACCATTGGCTTGGTGCTGCTCGGCATGAGCGGCTTCGTGTTGATGCTGATCGGCGGCATCTGGATGTTCCTGCGCGTGGTCGCCGATCAAACCAGTGACTCCAGCGAAAAGCGCTATCGCGATGTGGAGCGGTAGTCCGGTCGCGCCCCTTCCGCCGCTCTGAGCGAGACGCTATGTGCAGGCGGCGGAGCTTGGAGAGGCGCCATGATTCTATCCACTACGTTTGAAGTGCAGGGGCGTCAGGTCGTCCAGCATCTGGGGCTCGTGCGCGGCAACGTCGTGCGCTCGCGCTTCTTTGGCCGCGACATCGTCGCCGGGTTGCGCATGATCGTCGGCGGCGAGATCCACGAATACACCAAGCTCCTGGCCGAGAGCCGCGAGCAGGCGCTCGACCGCATGATCACGCAAGCGCAAGGCCTGGGCGCGGACGCCGTCATCGGCGTGCGCTTCGAAACCACCGACGCCGGCCAAGGCCAAGCGACGGAAGTGCTGGCTTACGGTACGGCGGTGAAGCTCGGCTGACGCACCGCGTTCGCCAAGCGCCACGCGATCAGCGCGACGACGCCGGCAGACACGTCGATCATCAAGCCGAACGCGGCTAAGAACACGAGGTGGTGCGCGAGCAGGTGCGCCGCCGGCGCCTGCGCGAGTTCGCCCAAGCGCCAATCGGCCGCGCGCCGAAGCGCCCAGTCGAAGCACGCGCCAAGCGCCAGGCCGCCAACGATGAGCGGAATCCAGAACGGAACGTGCGGCAGGTCGAGCGGCAGGCCCGCGACCATGTGCGGCGCGGTGAACGCCACCAGCATCAGACCGTACGCCGGCGTCAGCCAAGCGTGCGCGAGCGCGTCGCGGCGGCTCTCGGCCGGGCGTCCGGCTGCGGCGGCCAATCGTTGCGCTTCCCGCACGCTCCACAGCGTGTCCGCGAACATGCGCCAGACGAACAGAACGCCCATCGCGCCGGCGGGGCCGAGGAAGGCGTAGGCGATCAAGGCCGCAACGACTGGCCCGGCGAGGGCCGTAATATCGAATCGCGCCGTTTGGCTGGCGATCAAGGCGCGCGCGGCGAGCGCGGCGAGCGCGAACAGGGCGAGCGGCGGCGAAACAAGCGCCGCGCCGCCTGCGGCCAGCGCGATGATTGCAGCGATCAGGCTTCGCTCAACAGCAACGCCAACACCGCTGGGCGGCGCTGGCGTTTGCGTATCGACGATCCCGTTCATGGCTCATCACATGAGCCCAACGTCGTGAATTGCGCGTAAATGCTAGGATAACCAAGCGTTTACGCTGATGAACGGCAACCTTCCGTTTACCTTAGTTGCGCCGGCTGCGCGGATCGCGCGACGGGCGAGAGTTGTCGCGGCGATCGTCGTCATCATCTTCGGCGGCTTGCGCGCCCTGCTGCGTTTGTTGTTGCTGTTGCGCCGCCTGCTGGGCGGCCGCTTGCTCTGCAGCCGCCGCGCGCGCCGCCGCCGACTGGGCGACCTCGGCTTGCCAGGTCGCGTCGTTCGGATGCGACAGCGAGGCGAAGAGTTGCTCGAACGGGGCCGTGCTCGCGCCGCCGCGCGCTTGGCAGAACGCCATCAGGTCGACGCCTGGCCGGCTCTGCATCGCCGCATGCACGGGGCCGTTGGCTGAGCCGCCGAATTCGGCGCGCTGCACGGGCCAAACGCCGCTGGTGTCAACGCTTTGGCTTGTCAGCGTGGCGTTGCGCTGCGGAAAAAAGTCCCGGATAGAATTCGCGGTGGCGGTCCAGGCGTCGGCCGCGAGCGGATTGCGGGTCGTGTAGATCACGTCCGCCGCCGGGTGGCCGGCGGTGACGGTGTTGACCCGGCCGATGACGAAGCAATCGTGGCTGCCGTCGAACGTCAGGACCGTCGTTTGGGTCGCCGAGTGCGTCGGCGGATCCATGGCGCTGAACGGTGAGTTGAAATTGACCCGCCCTTGGGCGTCGGTAAACGGACCGGCGAGCGCTACGCCGCCCACGGTCAGTCCAACGCCGATCACGGCGGCAAGCGCAATCGTGCGCATCCTAGGTCCTCCAAACTCGCCCTCGAGCGGGAATTTCGCGTTTCATATCCGGACGTCAAGGGGCGGCTGCGTCTCAGGGGCGGTGGAACGCCGCGCGGAAGCGCCTATGCTGGGAAAAACAAGGAGCCCGGCATGAGCCTCAGCGGAAAAACCCTTTTCATTACGGGCGCTAGCCGGGGGATCGGCCTGGCGATCGGGCTCCGGGCGGCCCGCGACGGCGCCAACATCGTGATCGCCGCCAAGACAGCGGAACCGCACAAGAAGCTCCCCGGCACGATCTTTACCGCCGCCGAGGAGGTGGAGAAGGCGGGCGGCAAGGCGCTCCCGGTGGTGGTCGACGTGCGCGACCCCGACAGCGTGAAGGCGGCCGTGGACGCCGCGGTCGAGCGCTTCGGCGGCATCGACATCTGCATCAACAACGCCAGCGCCATCCAGCTCACCGGCACGCTGCAGACCGACATCCGCCGCTTCGATCTCATGAACCAGGTGAACGCGCGCGGCACGTTCATCACCTCGCGCGCCTGCATCCCGCATTTGAAGCAGGCGTCCAATCCGCACGTGCTGATGCTGTCGCCGCCGCTCGACATGTCGCCGCGCTGGTTCGGCAATCACGTCGCCTACACCATGGCCAAATACGGCATGAGCATGTGCGTGCTCGGCATGGCGGAAGAGTTCAAGGACGAGGGCATTGCGTTCAACGCGCTGTGGCCGCGCACCGGAATCGCCACCGCCGCGATCGAGTTCGCGCTCGCGGGCGAGGAGGGCATGCGCCATTGCCGCACCGCCGACATCATGGCCGACGCCGCCTACGCGATCTTCAACAAGCCCGCGCGGCAATGCACCGGGAATTTCTTCATCGACGACGTGCTGCTCTATGCCGAAGGCGAGCGCGACTTCGACAAGTACCGCGTCGATCCGACCAAGCCGTTGATGCCGGATTTCTTCGTGCCGGAGAACACGCCGCTGCCGCCCGGCGTCAGCATGGGACCTAAGACTTGAGCGAGGCGATCGCGCGGTTCCGGGACGCACGCGCCGCCATCGAGGCCGATCGCGCCGTCGATATTGGCGAGACGTTCGCCATCATCGAGGCGGCGGCGCGGGCGGGCGAACCGGACGCGCTCTTGTTTGAAGCCTACGCGCTGGGCATTGGCTATGGCTGCGCGGTCGATCTCGCGCGCGCGTATGCGAACATGTTCATCGCAGAGAAGGCCGGTGCGCGGGACGCGGCGGCGCAGATTGAGATGCTGGGTGCCGGCGGCGACGTTGCGGTCTGGATCGCGCCGCGCACGGCGGAAACTGTGAACGAAACGCCGCGCATTGGCGTCTCGCGTGGGTTCATCGATCCGGCGCTGTGCGCCTGGCTGATCGAGCGGGCGCGGCCGTTGCAGGAAGCGTCGTTTGTCTACGATCCGGCGACCGGGCGCCCGGTGCGTGACGCCGGCCGCACCAACACCGCGGGCACATTCAAATTGTCCGATCTGAACCTGCCGCTCATCCTCATTCGCCATCGCATCGCCAACACCTTGGCCGCGCCGCAAGCGCACTTCGAGCGCACGTCGATTTTCCGCTACGAGGTGGGGCAGACATTCGCCGATCACGCCGACTACATCAGCACCGACTTCAGCGCCGAAATCCGCGCGCGCGGCCAGCGCCCGCTTACGTTCCTGGTCTATCTCAACGAGGCGTTCGCGGGCGGACACACCAATTTCATCGCCATCGACCGCAAGTTTCGCGGCGGCGTGGGCGACGCGCTGTTCTGGCGCAATGTGGACGAAACTGGCGCGCCGGATGTGCTGACCCAGCACGCCGGCGATCCGCCGACCTCTGGCGAGAAATGGCTGCTGTCGCAATTCATCCGCGACAAGCCGCAGCTGCCGGGGTGAGCGTCAGGTTTCGCCGCGAAGCCGGGCGCTGAATTCAGCGTCCGCGCCGCCGCGCCCGGCAAGCCAGATGCCGAAGAACTGGCGGCGGAAGCCGGGCCAGCGCACGTCGCAGCGCTGCGCGCCGTTGAAATAGAATTGCGCCACGTCCGGCGACGGGCTGAACCCGGTGATGCGGTCCCCGCGCGACACGTTCGGAAAGCAGCGCTCGAGTTGCGCGCGCAGCGGCGCCAGGGCCTCGGCGTTGCCGGCGCCGCGTTGGCTCATTTCCCGGATCGAACGGTTGATCAGAAGCGAGCCCCGCGCCCCGCGCTCGTAGGTCAGCGTCAGCGCGAACGGGCGATCCCACGAGAACCGGGTGCTCTCGGTCCAGAGTTCGGCGTTGAACAGGCGCACTGTGACGACCGCGTAGGTCGCTTCGCCGACCATGCGCGCATTGGGCAGCACGCGCGCTACCTCGGCGGGGCGCGCGGCGGCCGGCGCCACGCCAATGAGGGCCAAGGCCGCGAGGGTCGCGAGAAGCCGGCGCATTGTGATCTCCAGTATCGTAACGCCCGGTACGCGCGAAAGGCGCCGGCGGATTTGCGGGGCTAGCGGCGCGCCGTGGCGATTTCCTGGGCCGTCAGCGCGACGCTGGAAATATCGAGCTTGGCGGAACCCTCGATGATCTCGCGCGAATGCGAGACATAGAGGAGCGAGCGGTGCTCCAGATCCACGATCCGGCGGACGGCGACATTCTTGAAGAAAAGGCTTTGGCGCTGGTTGAAGATCTCCTCGCCCGAGCGGGCGAGGTCGGCTGGCGCGAGGTCGATGGCGCCGATCCGCTGGCAGGAAACCGCCGAGTTGGACGGATTCTCGAACCAGTTCCCCTGGCGCAGCCGATCGAGCACGCTGCGGTCAAAATACGAGACGTGGCAGACGACGCCGGGAATCTCCGGATCGACGAACGCCTCCACCATGATGTCGTTGCCCAAGAGGTCGTTGGAGAATTCGCCGACCGAGCCGTCGCGGTCGCCGCAAGCGGCGAGGGCGACGGCGGCGGCGATGGCCAGTGCGGCGCGCTTCAGCGTTTTCAACTCAGCCTCCGTCGTTCCCCGGCGCCCGGCGCGCGCGACCGCAATCTAGGGCCTCGTCCTACGCGCGACGATCCCCGCGGTTCCGGATTTCCACCCGCGCCTGCCGACGAACGGCGTTCGTCGCCCAACCGGAGTGCTCGCGCGCTTGTGACTAGCGCCGCGCCGCACGTGCGTTAGCCCGGGGGCGGAGCAGCAGGATGATGCGGACCTTCGCGCTTGCAGCATGCGTGTGGCTGGCGCTCTGCGGCGCGGGCGCGGCGCAGAGCTACGCGCGCAACATCGAGCTGAACACGCTCGCGCACGGCGGCATGAACCGCACTGTGGGCGTTTATGTGCCGTCGAGCTACGACGCCGCGCGGGCGGCGCCGGTGATCGTGGCGCTGCATGGGCGCTTTTCCTCGGCTGTCGCGTTTCACGCCATGAGCCATCTTGCGCGCGTGGCGGAGGAACGGGGCGCGATCCTCGTCTATCCGCAAACGGCGGGCGCGTTCTGGAACGACGGCGGGCACGCAGCGCTGGGCCGGCGCGAGCCGCCGCAAGAGGACGCTGCGTTCATTGCGGAGGCGATCGCCGCTGTGCGCGCGCAATACGCCGTCGATCCCGCACGGGTGTTTCTCGTGGGCTACGACACCGGCGGCTCGATGGCCTTCAAGCTGGCGTGCGACGGGCAGATCGCGTTCGCGGGCGTCGCCGTCGTCAGTGCGCTGCTGTGGGACTATCAAACGCAGACCTGCGCCAGTCCCCGCGCGGCGCCGATGCTGATCCTGCACGGGCGCCAGGACGATACGTTTCCCGTCAACGGCGCCGAACCGCCGCGCGGCGCGCTCTTCACCGCGACGCGGTTGAGCGTCGTCGACACGCTGGCGCATTGGCGGCGCGTCAATGGCTGCGGCGAGCGCGCGAGCGCGACGGCGCGGGGCGGCAGCCAGCTCTACGCGCAGTGCGCCGGCGCGCCGCTGGCGTATGTCGGGCTGGAGCGCGGCGAGCACGATTGGTTCCGCGCCGGCGACGGCTACCGGCTCAATCGCGAAGGCCTCGACGCCGTCGCCGAGATCGGCCGCTTCTTCTTCGAGCGCGCCAGCTACGCGCTGCCCGATGCGCGTCACAGCGGTCCGCGTTCGCGCTCCTGGTTCGTCTATGCGCCGCCGGGCTACGATCCGGCGCGGCCCATGCCTCTCGTTGTGGTGCTGCACGGGCGCCCGCAGAACGCCACCGGCATCGCATTGACGACGGAGATGAACCCGATCGCGGCGCGTAACGGCTTTCTCGTCGTCTATCCCGAGGGCCTCAACAACGAGTGGAACGCCATCCACGACATTACCGGGCGCCGCTCGGTGGCGCCGCAGGACGATGTGGGGTTCCTGGAGACGCTGGTCGAAGAGATCGGCGCCGACTTCAACGTCGACCGCCGCCGCACCTACGTCACCGGCTTCTCCAATGGCGGCTTCATGACCTATCGCATGGCGTGTTCGTCGGCGCGCTTCGCGGGGTTCGCGGCGGTGGGCGCCAATCTCTACACCGACTTGCAGGACGAATGCCGGGGCTCGCGGCCGATCCCGATCCTGATCATGCACGGCACCGCCGACATCAGCGTTCCCTACACCGGCGTCATTATCCGCGACGGACAGGGCCGGGAACCGACAACGGTGTCGCTCAGCACGCCCGAGACCGTCGCCTTCTTCATTCGCCGCAATGGGTGCAGCTTGAGCGGGGCGCAGACCACGCTGCCGGAGCGCGGCCAGTCGCCGGGCTCGCACGTCATCCGGTTCACGCCACACAATTGCAATCCCGGCGGCCAGGTCATGTTCTATCTGATCAACGGGGGCGGCCATGTCTGGCCGGGCGTGCCAAGCCCTGTGCCGTTGCCCGAAGGCTACGGCGTCATCAACATGGATATCAATGCCGGCCAGGTCATCTGGGACTTCTTTTCCCAGCAAGCGCTGGCGCAGGATCCGCCGCCGTTGCGCCGCTGAGACACGCGGGTGGGCGAAAGGCTCTAGCACAAGCGGCGCCGCGTGCGTATGTCCGGCCCTCTTTGTGAGCAATCCCCGAGTCGTATCGTGACGCCCATCATCTCCGTCCGTGACGTGAGCAAGACGTACGCGTCCGGCTTGCAGGCGCTAAAGCCGACCAACCTCGAGATTACCAAGGGAGAAATCTTCGCGCTGCTCGGTCCGAACGGGGCAGGCAAGACGACGCTGATCAACATCATCTGCGGCATCGTCAACCCCTCAAGCGGGACGATCACCGCCGACGGCTTCGACATCATCCGCGATTACAAGCAGGCGCGCCGCCGGATCGGTCTGGTGCCGCAAGAGCTGCACACCGATGCGTTCGAGCGCGTCATCGACACGGTGAGCTTCTCGCGCGGCCTGTTCGGCTTTGCGCCAAACCCGGCCCACATCGAGAAAGTGCTGCGCGATCTGTCGCTGTGGGACAAGCGCAACGACAAGATTATGGCGCTCTCCGGGGGCATGAAGCGGCGGGTGATGATCGCCAAGGCGCTCTCGCATGAGCCGACCATCCTCTTCCTCGACGAACCAACCGCCGGCGTCGATGTCGAGCTGCGGCGCGACATGTGGGAGATGGTGCGCCGCCTGCGCGAGAACGGCGTCACCATCATCTTGACGACGCACTACATCGAAGAAGCCGAAGAGATGGCCGACCGCGTCGGCGTCATCAACAAGGGCCAGCTGATCCTCGTGGAGGAGAAGAACGCGCTGATGCGCAAGCTCGGCAAGAAGCAGCTGACGCTCGAGCTGCAAGCGCCGCTCGACGCGGTGCCGCCGGGTCTGAACGGCTATGCCGTGGAACTCGCCGGCGACGGGCGCCAGCTCATTTACACCTTCGACGCCCAGGCCGAGCAGACCGGCATCGCCGGTCTGATGCGCCGGCTGCACGAACTCGGCATCGACTTCAAAGACCTCCACACCGAGCAATCTTCGCTGGAGGACATTTTCGTCTCGCTGGTGCACCGGTGACGACGTCGAGATTGTGGACTACCACTAGAGGAGGCGGCCGTGCCGCGTGTTCGCACACACCCGGGAGAAGTGCTAAAGGAAGAGTTCATGGCGCCGCTGGCGCTTTCGGCCAACAAGCTCGCCATTGAGCTGGCCGTCCCCGCAACGCGCATTGGCGACATTATCCGCGCGGAAAATCCGCGCGCGGTCACCGCCGACACAGCGCTGCGGCTGGCGCGCTATTTCGGCACGACGCCGGGCTTTTGGATGAACCTGCAAGCCGCGCACGACCTCTCGAAAGCCGAAGCCGAAAAGGGCAAAGAGATCGCTGCACGCGTTCGCCCGCGCGTGCGTTCCTGAGGATCATCATGAACACCCACGGCATCCGAGCCATTTATCGCTTCGAAATGGCGCGCTGGTTTCGCACGCTCGGGCAGAGCTTGTTCTCGCCGGTGCTGTCGACATCGCTCTACTTCATTGTGTTCGGCTCGGCGATCGGCTCGCGCATGGTTGAGGTGGGCGGGGTGAGCTACGGCGAATTCATCGTGCCGGGCCTGATCATGCTCTCGATCCTCACCGAGAGCGTGTCCAACGCCTCGTTCGGCATCTACATGCCGCGCTGGGCGGGGACGATCTATGAATTGCTCTCGGCGCCGGTGTCGCCGTTCGAGGCGGTGGCGGGATATGTGGGCGCGGCGGCGACGAAGTCGGTCATCATCGGCATCGTCATCCTCATCACCGCGCGCTTCTTCGTGCCCTACGAGGTGCAGCATCCCCTCGCCATGCTGGGCATGCTGGTGCTGACGAGCCTGTCGTTCTGCCTGTTCGGCTTCATCCTGGGCGTGCTCGCCGACGGCTTCGAGAAGCTGCAGATTGTGCCGATGCTGATCCTGACGCCGCTGACGTTCCTGGGCGGCACCTTCTATTCGCTCGAGATGTTGCCCGAACCCTGGCGCTCGATCACGCTCTTCAACCCGGTGGTCTATCTCATCAGCGGCTTCCGCTGGGCGTTCTACGGCGCGCAATCGGCGGATGTCGGCATCGGCGTTAGCCTGCTGGCGATCTTCGGCTTTCTCGCCGCGTGCCTCGGCATCGTCTGGTGGATCTTCAAGACCGGGTACCGGCTGAAGGTCTGAGCCCGTTGACGCCCCGGCATCTCGCCGCGTGCAGGGCGCGGGTGTAAGGCTCCGGCCAGGAGCCACGCCCATGAGCGACGACCATATCCTTGTTTCGCGCGAGCATGCCGTGCTGGAGATCCGCTTCAACCGGCCCGCCAAGAAGAACGCCATTACCAATGCGATGTACGGTGTGATCGCCGACGCGCTGGAGGCGGCGGCGGCGGACAAGGACGTGCGCGCCGTGCTGTTTACGGGGGAGGGCGACTTCTTCACCGCCGGCAACGACATCCTGGATTTTGCGTCGCAGAACACCGGCGCCTTCCAGGGCCCGCGCCATGTCAGCCGTTTTCTGGAGCGGATGTTGGCGTTCGAGAAGCCGATCGTGGCCGCGGTGCAGGGCCACGCCATCGGTGTGGGCGCGCGACCATGCTGTTGCATTGCGACCTCGTCTACATCGCCGAGAGCGCCAAGCTGACGACGCCGTTCGTCGATCTGGCGCTCGTGCCGGAAAACGCTTCCAGCCTCACATTGCCGGCGCGCGCTGGCCACGTTCGGGCGTTTGCCATGCTTGGGCTCGGCGAACCGATGAGCGGACGCGACGCGGCCGCCGCGGGCATCGCCAACGCGGCGCTGCCGTCGGCGGAGGTCGAACCGCGGGCGCGCGCCGCGGCGTTGGCATTGACGAAAAGGCCCGCCGAAGCGCTGCGCCTCACCAAAGCGCTGATGCGTGACCGCGATGCGCTCATGACGCGCATGCGCGAGGAAGGCGCGATCTTCGCCGAACGCCTGCAAACGGCGGAAGCGGCCGAAGCGTTCGCCGCGTTCATGGAGCGCCGGCCGGCGAATTTCGAGAAGCTGGGGTAGTAGCCGGTGCGCTTGCTCCCCCTCGATGGGGGAGCTGTCACGCGTGAGCGTGACTGAGGGGGTGAGGGGCGCTGATGCTTCCGGCGGAGCCGCCAGAGGCTTCGTTATCACCGCCGGCGCGCGCACCCCCTCCGGCCGCTTCGCGGCCACCTCCCGCCTCGAGGGGGAGGTTAGCGGCTTCGTTGCTGCGCGGCGCGCTGCGCCACCCATGCCTCCACCGCCGGCATGCGCTCATCGACCGTGCGCGCGCGCAGGCGGATGGCCGCGACCGCCGCGGCGACACTCGACTGCGCGCCCTCCGGGAAGTTGCGCGCATAGGCTTCCAGCTCCGACGCCACCGCGACATCTGAGTTGATCGAGGCCACCGCGGTCGGGAAATCGAGGCGCGTCAGAGGATCGAGCAATTGCTCGATCGCACCGCGGTTGGCGACCAGGAAATTCCACGCTAGGCGCGGATGTTCGCCGGCCACTGTGGCGATGACCTGGGTGCGGATTTGGCGGGGGATGGTTTCGCCCAAGGTGAGTTGCAGCGTGCGCTGCGCCAGCGCGGGATCGGCGACGCTGCCGACCTGCAGCCACATCCGGCGCTGGTCGACGAAGTCGTTCGCGGTGCGGGCGGCGCGCACGAGCGTCTCGTAATCCTGCGTGCTGGCGTGCATGGCGTAGACGCTGAGCGCCGCACCACGCACCGAAGCGCTCAGATTGTCGCTGCGCACGCGCTGGCGCGCCTCGGCGATGATGGCCTCGTCGCCGAGGTAGCCCAATTGCGCGATGAGTTCCGCGCGCATCAAAGTCTCGTTGGCGGGTTCGCCTTCGCGCTCGGTCCATCCGGCGCGATTGAGATAGGGCCGCAGTACCGAGCGGCCCCACGCGCGCACCGCCGCTTCGCTCGGCCGGCCGCGCACGTACTGCACCAACGCCGCGATCGACGCCGCGGTGTCCATGACGATCAACGGATCGGCATCGGGCCCAAGCGCGCTGACGAGGTTGAGATAATCGGTGAAGGGCGCATCGCCGCTGCGGCCGAAGGACCAGTAATCCAGCAGCAAACCGAGCTGATCCACCGGCTCAAGCTGGCGGAAGCCCGCGATCAGCTGCGCGAAGTTCGCCGGATCGTAGAGCACGCGGAAGAAGCCGGACTGGCCGGCGTTGACGACATATGGCGCACAGGTGGGTTCAATCGCCGCTTCGTGCCGTTCGGCGGCGGGCAAGACGATGTGCTGCGCCGGCTGCCCCACGCGGCGCACCATGACCGGGATAGTCCAGCGTTCGCTGGTGCGTGATGCGTCGTCCAATGCAAAGCGCCGCTGCTGGAACGCGATCTGCGCGCCGCACTCGGGCGCCGAAACGCGCAGAATGGGATAGCCCGCCTGCGTCGTGAAGCTGCGGGCGATGTCGAGGATCGGCTGGCCGGAGGCTGCCTGGATCGCGGCCCATAGGTCTTCGGTGCGGGCGTTGCCGTAGACGTGGCCGCGCAGATAGGCGCGCACGCCGGTGCGGAACGCCTCTTCGCCCACGTACGCCTCCAGCATGCGGATGACGGCGAGGCCCTTTTCGTAGGTGATCGTATCGAAGGCGAGGTTGGCTTCGTCGATGGTGTTGACCGTTTGCACCACGGGGTGCGTGCCTTCGCGCGCATCGAGCGCCATGGCAGTGGCGGTGCCGAGCGTGAGCTGCGCCATCCAGGGGTTCCAATCCGGATGCACGCCTTCGATCGCCTTGGCGGCCATCCAGGACGCGAAGCCTTCGTTCAGCCAAAGATCGTCCCACCACACCATGGTGACGAGGTTGCCGAACCATTGGTGGGCGATTTCATGGGCGACGGTGGAGAAGACGTTCTGGCGCTCGCCTTCGCTCGAATACTCGTCGAGCAGCAGGTACTGGTCGAAATAGAGAATGGCGCCCCAGTTTTCCATGGCGCCGAAGCCGCCCGCGCCCGGCACGCCGATCATGTCGAGCTTTGGCAGCGGATAGGGGATGTCGAAATATCGCGTGAAATAGCGCAGCGATTCCGCGCCCGCTTGCAGCGCAAAGCGCGCGCGCTCGCCCTGGCCGCGGCGCACCACGACGCCGAGTTCGACGCCGTCGACATCGGTGGTGATGCGCTCGAAATCGCCCATCGCCATGAACAGCAGATAGCTCGACATTGCCGGCGTCTCGGCGAAGCGGGTGCGGGTGAGCCCGCCGCGCAGGCGCTGCACGCGCTCGGCCGGCATGTTGGAGATCACCATCTGATCCGACGGCGCCGTGACCGTCAGCTGAAACACGGCGCGGCGATTGGGCTGATCCCACATCGGTGCGAAGCGGCGCGCGTCGCCGGGCTCGAACTGGGTGGCGAGCGCGCGTTTTTGCGTGCCGTTGTCGTCGTAGGCGACGCGGAAGAGGCCGTAGGCGTCGTCATAGATCGTGCCGGAATAGACGACGCGGATGGTGTGGCGCCCCGCACGCAATGGCCGGCGCGGCGTCAGGGTGAGCGTCTGCGCATCTGAATCCGTGTCGAACGCCGCCGGCTGGCCGTCGATGGTGGCGCGCGCGATGGTGAGATCGAGCGCGTTCATGGTCACGCGCGCGAGAGGCGTCTCGGTGGTGATGGTGATGCGGGCCTCGCCGGTGAAGGTCGCGGCCTCGGCGTTCGGTGTGATCGAGATCTCGTAGCGCGACGGGACCGGGCCGTCGGCGAACCATTGCCGCTGCGCCTGCGCGGGTCCCGCCGCGAACAGAACCAGCGCGATCAGAAATGCAAACGGCCGAAAGCCCATGGCGTCCCCCAGAGTGCGCCCGACTAAGCCGCCC
This sequence comes from Hyphomonadaceae bacterium, assembly GCA_050182055.1. Taxonomy (GTDB): domain Bacteria; phylum Pseudomonadota; class Alphaproteobacteria; order Caulobacterales; family Aquidulcibacteraceae; genus Vitreimonas. The sequence continues at coordinate 235,557 of JBFXCP010000002.1, read as the reverse complement.
AAGCGCAGCGCGCGCAACGCTTTTCCGCCCAGCCGCCGGCGGGCTGCGCCGGATTGCGCGTTGGCGTAGAGTGCGCGCCGGAGGGTCGGCGATGCCGCGCGGATTGTGGAACTGGACGAAAGGCGCAGAGGAATGGGCGCGCGTGGAATTCGAGCTCGGCCAGTGGGGCGACATGCGCCGCGCCGAATACGAGGCGTCCGGGATCGCGCCGCCGTTCCTCGATCTGCCGGACGAGGCGGACTACCTGGAAGCCGTGTTCGCGAGGTTTGGGGATTCCTCTAGCGGATAAAGGCAGACCTTAATGACGTTGCGCCAGTGGACGCTTTCGCGTCCGGGCCGCGTAACGGAGTCCGTACAACACCATCATGTGAATCGGTTGTGCTGCATTAGGCCGACTTCGGAGAAACTGACACAACGAAGTAAAATCATGCAGTTAGCCCGTCGCCACGACCCGTGCCCCGGGTCACAGCCAAAGGGTATAGGCCGGCTTACCTTCTCCTCATCGAAGCGATGGCTTCATTGAGGAGCGACCCAGATGACCAAGTTCTACAGCATTCTCTTCGCCGCCCTGCTGCTGGCCCCCTTCGCGTACGCCACGCTGAACCAAGCCGCGCAGATGGTTGCTTGAGTCTCGGCAATAGGCAGTCGGCAATGGGCAGTAGGAAAACTTGTTCCTGACCGCCCGCCTGGAAGTCATCACCCACTGCCTACCGCCCACCGCCCACTGCCAAACCAAGCCGCCCAGATCGTCGCGTAGCTCCCCGCGACAGATACCAGAGTGGTCAACAAGAAGGCCGCGGAGGCGCTCCCCCTCCGCGGCCTTCGTCTGTCTGCGGCCGGCGCCTAGCGGCGGAACGTCTGCGTCGTGCGCGTGCTGCTGATGAACGCCCACACCTGGGCGTGCGTCAGGTTGAAGGTGTTGTTGGCGGCGTTCGTGTCGTCATTGCAGGGATTGCCGTCGATGGCGATGTCGGGATCGAACGAGAGCGACGCCTGCACCGTGCCGCCGAACTCGAAGGTGTCCCACGCGTTGGCGATGGTGGTGGACACCACGCGCGCGGCGCGTTCGTTGCGGGCGATGCGGCGTGCGCCAAACGGCACCGAAAGCGTGTAGTCCGCGCCGCTCGCATTGTTGTGGACGACGAGGTTGGCGAGCTGCTGGTTGGCGCCGGAATTCCAGGCGCTCGGCCCAAGGTTCACGACCTCGAACTCGACGCGCGCATAGCCGGGGCGGGAGAGCTTGTTCAGCGTGATGCTGGTGATGGCGAGATCGACGCGGCAGGGCGGCGTGATCTGCGGCGTCGGCGTGCCCGGCGGCAATTGCGGCTGGGTGATCGGCGGTCCTTGCGGGAGTTGAACTTGCGCGGCGGCGCCGCCGGCCGCGAGCGAGACCGCGAGACCCGCGGCGAGAAGCAGTTTGCGCATGAATTTACCCCTGGAGCAGAGGTCCCTCAGGGCGCGACGGTAACCGCGTTGCAGGCGCGCCGCCAGCGAAATCCGTGCTACGCAAAAATGCATGCTGAATCGCGTCTGAGCGGTCGCCGCTTCGCCCGTTCAGCCCCGCGCGCGCACGCTGGGCGGCGTCGGAGGACGCCCATGTTGCACCAATTCCTGGCCTGGATGCTGAAGCCGTTCGCGCGGAGCCGCTCGCTCATGCTCTAGCCGGGCGCCGCCGCGCCTTGACGCGGATGCGCGCAAGGCGCTCATTTCTGATGCGAGACTGAAGTTGGGAGGACGCCCGTGAAACGTCTACTCACCGCCGCCGCCATATGCCTGTGTTGCGCCGCAACCGCGGTTGCACAGGAGGCCGCAGCGCCGCCCGCCGTCGAGACCATGACCTGCGAACAGATGACCGCCGAACTGGGCATGGCGGGTGCACAGATGAACCGCCAGCTCGATCCGGAGTTCGCCCGCGAAGCCCAGGCGCAGCAGCAGGCGGCGCAGGGCGGCCAAGCGCAGGAAGGCAGCTACGCGGACCAAGCGGCGCGCAACCGCGCGCGCCATGACGCGCAAATGGGCCGGCTGCAAGACTCCATGGCCGGGCTCGATCAGGCGCGGCTGATGGCGATGGCGCAGCGCTTCGAACAGCTGCGCTGCGAGACGCCGCAATAGTTTGGCGCGCTGCGTGCTAGCCTGAGGTGGCGCAGCCGGTCCATACTTGCGGGATGTTGCTATTCACCCATCCCGCCATGCTGCGCCACGAACCGCCGCCCGGTCACGCCGAACACCCAGCCCGCTTGCAAGCGGTGCTCGACGCGCTGGAGGGTATGGATCTCGACCGTCGCGCTGCGCCGCTCGCGGATGTGGCCGCGCTCACGCGCGTGCATCCGCCGGACTATGTCGCCGCGCTGGAGCCCGCGTTCGCCGAGGCGGCGCAGACGCGGGTGCGGCTCGATCCGGATACATTTCTTTCGGCCGGTTCGCGCGAGGCCGCCTATCGCGCGGCGGGCGCGTGCGTGGCCGCGGTCGATGCGGTGATGGCGGGCGAAAGCGAGATGGCGTTCTGCGCCGTGCGCCCGCCGGGGCATCACGCCGAGCCCACGGCGGCGATGGGGTTCTGCATTTTCAACAATGTCGCCGTCGCTGCGCTGCATGCGCTGGAGGCGCATGGGCTTGCGCGTGTCGCTGTCGTCGACTTCGACGTGCACCATGGCAACGGCACGCAGAGTGTCGCGGAGAAGGACGCGCGTCTCTTCTTTGCTTCTACGCACCAGTCGCCGCTGTATCCGGGCACGGGCTTTGCCGATGAAACGGGCGTCGCCGGCAATGTCGTCAATGCGCCGTTGCCCGCGTACGCCGGCAGCGCTGCCTGGCGCGCGGCGATGGAGACGCGCGTTTTGCCTGCGCTCGACGCCTTCGCGCCGGAGTTGATTCTCGTCTCGGCGGGTTTTGACGCGCACAAAGCCGATCCGCTCGCGCAGATGGAGCTTGAAACCGAGGATTTCGCCTGGGCGGGGCGCGAATTGCGGAAGCGGGCATTACAGCACTGCAAGGGTCGGCTTGTTTCGACCCTGGAGGGGGGCTACGACTTGCCCGCGCTGGCCGGGTCTGCTGCGGCTTATCTGGCGGCGCTCCAGCGCGCATAAGACCCGCTCACGGGGAGAGGGCGAGCCATCGCGCAAGGGTTGGGATGACGACGATAGCGCCCACCGAGACGCTCGATCGCCGTTCAGCTTCGCGCATCGGTACGATCGTGATCGCACGGCACGGCCGCCCGCATGTCGACCGCCGCGTGCGCGTCGATCGCGAAGGCTACCGCCAATGGTGGGCCAACTACGACCGCAGCCGTTTGCATCCCGACGAGAAGCCGCCGCCGGCGCTGATCCGCCTGGCCGAGGCGAGCGACCTGATCTTTGCGTCGACGCTGCCGCGCGCCATTCACACCGCGGAATTGGTGGCGGGCGGGCGCGAGATCATCACCGATCCGGTCTTCATCGAGGCGCCGCTGCCGCCGCCGGCGATTGGCGGCAAGCGCGGCCCGAGCGCGTGGGGCATCTGGTCGCGCGCGGCGTGGTGGATGGGCCACCATGAGAACGGCGAGAGCCGCAAGGAAGCGGAGGTCCGCGCCGAGGCGGCGGTGGCGACGCTGACGGCGCAAGCGCTGCGCGGCCAGAACGTGCTCTTGTGCGCGCACGGCTGGTTCAACCGGATGATGCGCCCGGTGCTGCGCGCGCAGGGCTGGCGCGAGGTCGAAAACAAAGGCGACCATTACTGGTCGTTCCGCCGGTACGAGAAAGTGAAATGATTGCTGCACCCGCGAACGGCGGTTTCCATTGTGCGGGGGCGAGCGAGCCCATACCTTGCGCCTATGGCAATTGAATCGCGCGACCCCGCCCAGCTCCAGTTCGAGGACGCTTTGGCGGAACTGGAGAAGATCATCGAGCACCTGGAGCGCGGCGATGTCCCACTGGCCGACTCGATTCGAATCTACAAGCGCGGCGCGGCGCTCAAGGCGCGCTGCGAGGCGCAGCTGCGGGAGTCGCAGCTCGAGGTCGAACAGATCGTGATGACGCCGGAAGGCCCGCGCACCGAGCCCGCGAAGCTCGGCGCATAGGAAGGAAACAGAGACACATCCCATGGCCGACGATCCGCAAAACAATGCGCGCCTGCCGCTGATCTCGATGGAGGACTTCCTGAAGGTGGACATCCGCCTGGGAACGATTGTCGATGTGAAAATCTTCGAGGAGGCCAAGAAGGCCGCCTATCAGCTGTGGATCGATTTCGGCGAGCCGCTGGGGATCAAGAAGTCGAGCGCGCAAGTCGCGCACAATTACGATCTGGGCGAATTGCTGGGCCGGCGCGTGGCCGCCGTGGTGAACTTCGAGCCGAAGCAGATCGGCAAGTTCATGAGCGAAGTGCTTTGCCTCGGTTTCCCGGACCGCAACGGCAACGTGGTGCTGCTGAACGTCGATCGCCCGGCGTTGCAGGGCGGACGGCTCTACTAACGCCTACCAACCTCAACCTTAAGGCCTTGCTCAGATGCCCGGCGGCTCTGGCAATTCCTCCTCGTCGCGCTCCTCGATGTACGGCGGCCGCGGAAGCTCGGCGAGTCGGGCGACCATTTCCTCGACAGTCATGTCGGGCGAGATAGCGCTTGCAATCCGGGATAGCAACGGCCCGCCATTGCTGGCGGGCCGTCTTGTTTTGCGTAAAGCGGAGATCAGCGGCGCTGTAGCGCGAACACGCCGTACACTTCGCCGTTCGTCATCGTGCCGAGAAGCGTGTTGCCGACGATGATGCCAGTATAGATCGAACCGCCTTCGCGCGCGTACTGGAAGACGATGTAGCCTTCGTCGTTCACGTACCAATTTCCCGGCGCGTTGAAGTCGTCATAGAACGTGCCGTCGGAATTGAAGGTCCACTGGCCGTTTGGGTTGTCGTAACCGTCGATGCCCCGCCAGTCGGTCACGCCGGCCCAGCCGCCCGTATAGTCTTGTCGCGTCTGCGCCGAAGCCGTTGCCGGCGCGACCGCGGCGAACAATACAAGCGCCGCCACAACCGCGCGGCACAGGCTCGAAATCGAGATCATCAGCACTCTCTCCTGAGTTAGTTTGTTGGCGCGCTGTCGGGTTCCGGCGCTGGCTCTTCCGCGGGCGGGCTGAGCGCCGCGGGGCCGCCGGCGTCCGGCGCGGGCGTCGTTGTGGTCGAACCTGGCGGCACAAGGTCAGGGTCCGTCGCTTCGGTGGGCGCTGTGGCGCCGCTGGTCGTTGTGGCGGGCGCCAGCGTGCGCAACTCGGCGATGCGGCCTTGCGCGGCGATGGCGTGCTCACTTTCCGGGAAGTCGTTGACGAAGGCTTCGAGCGCCTCGATCGAGTTGGCGCTCATCGCCGCTTGGAAGCTCGATTGCTCGAGCGCGACGAGCGCGGCTTCGGCTTCGTCGCGATACTCGCCGGGGTCGGCGGAGATGAACGCCCGCAATGACGAGGCGTCGTTCTGGTCGACCTGCTCCCACGCGGTCGCCGCCGATGCGCCACCCTGTTGCTGGCTCCACCACCAATAGCCGCCGCCGCCGGCTGCGGCGACGACGATGAAGGTGAGGATGGCGACGATCATCATGCCGCCGCCCTTCTTCGGGGCGTCGCCCGAGGCGGATGCCGCCGGAGCGGGGCGTTGCGGGGCGGGGCGGGGCGCTTGCTGTTGTTGCTGTTGCCTCGGCGGCGGCGCCTGACGGGATTGCGGTTGCTGTGCCGGGCGCGCGCCCTGCTGAGCGCCGCGGGCGGGCTGTTGTTGCGCGCCGCCGGCGTCGGGGCGTCCCGGCTGGAAGAAGCCGGAGGGCGGCTTGGGCGCCGGCGGCGGCAGCGGCGCGACGCCGGCTTTGTCCGTCACCAGCTTCGCCAGTTCGCGCCAAGCCGCGAATTCATCCTCGCCGCGCCAGCCCGTGAGATTGACCGACTTGTCGTTGCGGAATTGCTCCGGGATCGCCGCGCTTTGCATGCAGGCGTGGAAGACCTTGCTCTTGCCGCGCGCGAAATTGACCTCTTCGATCAGCGGCTGCTGCGTCACCGAACGCGGCGACCAGAGCGCGATCGTCACTGGCGCGCCCTTGACGGCGTCGCGCAGTTCATCGCCCGGGGGCTTCTCCAAGACGACCGTCAACTTCGCTTGGCGCAGCTTTTCAGCCAGGGCCCGGGCGGGCAGCGTGTCTTCCGCGGCGTGAATGATCACCACCGTTGGCATGCGAATTTCCCCACACTTTCAACCCAGAAGCCCCAGGCCCGCAGCTCTTTTGGACGTCCGCGCCGAAGGCGGGCCCGTCCAAAGCGGGCGCATGATGCCCCGGATAGGCGGGTGTTGGGAAGTCTCTGGGCCAGCGCCAATGCTTTCGCTTGCGCGGGGCGAGGCGCCCGGCGCTTGCGCGCGCCCGGCGCTCTGCTAACGCAGGCGCCGAATGTCCAACCTCGAACCCCGTCTCCGCGACGCCGCCGAACGCACCAATACCGCACTCGACGGCTTGCTGCCGCGCCCGCATGGGCCCGAGGGGCGGCTGCTCGAAGCCATGCGCTATTCCGCCCTCGGCGGCGGCAAACGCCTGCGGCCGTTCTTCACCCTCGAGGTCGGGCGCATGTTCGATTGCGACGAGACGGCGCTGCTGCGTGCGGCGTGCGCCATAGAGTGCGTGCACACCTATTCGCTGATACATGACGACCTGCCGTGCATGGACGATGACGATCTCCGCCGTGGACGGCCCACGCTGCATCGCCAATACGGCGAAGCGACGGCGCTTCTCGCTGGCGATGCGCTGTTGACCTTCGCGTTCGAGCTGTTGGCCGATCCGGAAACCCATCGCGATCCGCAGATGCGCTGTCTGCTAATCACCGGGCTCGCCAAAGCAGCCGGTCCGCTCGGCATGGTGGCTGGGCAGGCAGCCGACATGGCCGGCGCCGAGATTGGCTCCGACTTGATCGCCGTCACGCGCATGAACCGGCAAAAGACCGGGGCGCTGATCAACTACGCCGTGGAAGCGGGCGCGCTGATCGGCTGCGCCTCCGAAACCGAGCGCACCGCGCTGAGCCGCTACGCCCACGACGTGGGCCTCGCCTTCCAGATGGTGGACGATCTGTTGGACGCCGAAGGCGTCGTGCGCGACACCGGCAAGGCCGTGGGCAAGGACCGCGACCGGGGCAAGGTCAATTTCGTGACCGTGCTCGGCGCCGAGGCCACGCGCGAGCGGGTCGGCATGCTGGCGGCGCAGGCCAAGCAGCATCTGGCGCCGTTCGGCCCGCGCGCGCGCATTCTCCTCGACACCGTCGATTTCATCGTCGAGCGCCGCTACTAGGCGGCGCGGAAGGACTCTCATGCGACTGAAGCCCAATATTCTCGCCGCGATCGGCAATACGCCGCTCGTGAAGCTCAACAAGGTCGTGCCCGCCGGCGCGGCCGAAGTCTGGGTGAAGTGCGAGTATCTAAACCCCGCCGGTTCGATCAAGGACCGCATGGCCAACTACATCGTCGAGCGCGCGGAAGAGGCGGGGCTCCTGAAGCCCGGCGGTCTCATCGTCGAGAACACCTCCGGCAACACCGGCCAGGGTCTCGCGATGGCGGCGGCGATCAAGGGCTATCGCTGCATCTTCACGATGCCGGACAAGATGTCGAAGGAGAAGCAGGACTCGCTGAAGGCCTACGGCGCCGAAGTGATCATCACGCCGACGGATGTGCCGGGCGATTCACCGGAGCACTATGTCAACGTCGCCAAGCGCATCGCCGAGGAAACGCCGGGCGCGTTCTATGTCGATCAGTACCATTCCGCCTGGAACATCGACGCGCACTATCACTCCACCGGCCGTGAGATCTACGAAGACACCGACGGCGGCAAGTTCGACGCCTTCGTCGGCGGAACCGGCACTGGCGGCACGGTGTCGGGCGTCGGCCGCTACCTGAAGGAACACGCGCCGCATGTGAAGATTATCGGCGCCGATCCGCTGGGCTCGGTGCACTACCATCTCTTCCACACCAAGACGCTGCCGACCGCGCACGTCTACATGGTCGAGGGCATCGGCGAGGACATCGAATGCCGGGCGATGGATTTCTCCGTCGTCGACGACATGCGCCAGGTCAACGACCGCGACAGCTTCGTGATGGCGCGCCGTCTGGTGCGTGAGGAAGGAATGTTCTGCGGCGGCTCGTCGGGCTCGAACGTGCACGTCGCGATCGAGATCGCCAAGGAGCTCGGCCCCGGCAAGGTGGTGCTCACGGTGCTGCCCGACCATGGCAACCGTTACGTCTCGAAATTCCTCTCCGACGCCTGGATGAAAGAACACGGCTTCACCGAGACCGAACGCGAACTGGGCTTTGTCGAGGAATTGCTGAAAGGGCTGAAGACCAAGCCGATCACCGCCAGCGCCGAGGCGCCGCTGCGCCAGGTGGTCGATCTCATGCGCACGCACGGCGTCAGCCAGATTCCGCTGATCGAACGCGGCAAGCTGAACGCCATCGTGCACGAGAGCGACATCCTCTCGCGGATGCAGAAGCGCGATTTCAATTTGGACGCGCCGGCCAAGTCGATCGCTTCGCCGATCGCGGGGCTGATCTACCCGAAGGCGCGGATCGAAGAATTGTTCCACATCTTCGCCGCCGACAATGTCGCCGTGGTGGTGGATTCCTCCAATGTCGTCGGCGTGATTTCGAAGATCGATTTGATCGAGTACTTGTCGGGGAGAAGGTGACGGCGCATGCACCACGATAACAAACGCTTCGCCACACGCTGCATCCACGCCGGCCAGCAGCCCGATCCGACGACGGGCGCGATCATGACACCGGTCTACCAGACGTCGACCTACGTCCAGCAAAGCCCGGGCGTCATCATCGAGGATTATGACTACGCGCGCTCGGCCAACCCGACGCGCAAGGCGCTGGAAGCCAACATCGCCTCGCTCGAAGGCGGGCGTCATGGGATCATGTTCGCGTCGGGCCTGGCGGCTTTGGCGGGGTGCGTGCACCTACTGCAAAGCGGCGACCATGTCGTGCTGTGCGACGATGTCTATGGCGGCACGTTCCGCTCGCTCGACAAAGTGTTCAAGCAATTCGGCATCGCCTACACGCGCGTCGACATGACCGACCTCGCCGCCACCGAGGCGGCGTTCACGGCGAAAACCAAGCTCTGCTGGATCGAGACGCCGACCAATCCGCTGCTGAAGATCGTCGATATCGAAGCGGTGGCGCGCCTCGCCAAGGCCAAGGGCGCGCTTGTCGGCGTCGACAACACGTTTGCCTCGCCGGTGCTGCAAAACCCGTTGAAGCTCGGCGCCGATATCGTGCTGCACTCCTGCACCAAATATATCGGCGGCCACTCGGACGTGATCGGCGGCGTGTTGGTCGTCAGCGACGACGATCTAGGCCAACGCCTGCACTACATCCAGAACGCCGTCGGCGCCGTCAGCGCGCCCTGGGATTGCTTCCTGCTGCTGCGCTCGACCAAGACGCTGCACGTGCGCATGCAGCGCCATTGCGAGAACGCGGCCAAGATCGCCGGCTTCCTGGCCGGGCAATCGCAGATCGAACGCGTCATCTATCCGGGCCGCGCCGATCACCCCCAGCACGAGATCGCCAAACGCCAAATGCACGGCGGCTATGGCGGCATGATCACCGCGACGTTGAAAGGCGGCCTGCCCGCCGCACGGAACTTCCTCGAGCGGGTGAAGCTCTTCTCGCTGGCGGAATCGCTGGGCGGCGTCGAAAGCCTGATCGAGCACCCCGCCATCATGACCCACGCCTCGATCGACAAGCCGCTGCGCGAAGCGCTCGGCATCAGCGACGGCCTGGTGCGCTTCTCCGTCGGCATCGAGGACGTCAACGACCTGATCGAAGACATCGCCGAGGCGCTGGGGGCATAGGCAGAGGCGCGCCCGGACCGCCGGCGCCCCGCCGGCACTGGCGCAGCTGCTAGACGACAAGCGCCGCCGACAAGTCGCTTGAGCGCATGCCGGCGAGGCGCCGGCGGTCCGGGGGAGGTCGACTGTGCGCCTGCGCCGCACTTAACCACCGGAAATTCCTTGTTGCTGCCGTGGTCTGGGCGTCGATTTTGAAACGGTTCGGGGCTAGCCTTGGCTTTCGACCAAGAACGCCCGAGGATCCATGGCCCCGCAAACGCCGCTGCTCGACCAGGTCAAGTTGCCTGCCGATCTTCGCAAGCTCGACCCGTCGCAATTGCGGCAGCTGGCCGACGAATTGCGCGCCGAGACGATCAGCGCGGTGTCGACCACGGGCGGGCACCTGGGCGCGGGGCTCGGCGTCGTCGAGCTGACGGTGGCGCTGCACTATGTGTTCAACACGCCCGACGACAAGATCATCTGGGACGTCGGCCACCAGGCTTATCCGCACAAAATCCTCACCGGCCGGCGCGACCGCATCCGCACCTTGCGCCAGGGGCAGGGGCTTTCCGGTTTCACCAAGCGCGCCGAAAGCGAATACGATCCGTTCGGCGCGGCGCATGCGGCGACGTCGATCAGCGCCGCGTTGGGTTTCGCCGTCGCGCGCGACCGCGCTGGGCGTGACACCAACGTCATCGCCGTGATCGGCGACGGCTCGATCTCGGCGGGCATGGCCTATGAGGCGATGAATAACGCCGCCGAAACCACCAAGCGGCTGATCGTCATCCTCAACGACAACGACATGTCGATCGCCCCGCCGGTCGGCGGCATGAGTTCGTATCTTGGACGCCTCGCGTCGTCGAAAACCTATCGCCGCATCCGCAAGACCGCGAAATCCGTCGCCGAACATCTGCCGGCGCCGATCCATGACGTGGCGAAGAAGGCCGAAGAGTACGCGCGGACCCTGGTCACCGGCGGCACCTTCTTCGAGGAATTGGGCTTCCACTATCTGGGGCCGTTCGACGGCCACGATCTCGATACGCTGCGGCTCATCCTCAACAACGCCAAGGAGTTCAACGACCGACCGGTGCTGATCCACGTCGTCACCAAGAAGGGCAAAGGCTACGCGCCGGCCGAGAACGCCGCCGACAAATATCACGGCGTGGCGAAGTTCAATGTCGTCACCGGCGAGCAGGCCAAAGGGGCGTCGGCGCCCAGCTACACCAAGGTGTTTGCGCAAGCGCTGGTGCGTCAGGCCGAGAAGGACGAGAAGATCGTCGCCATCACCGCGGCGATGCCGTCGGGCACCGGGCTCGATATCTTCGGCAAGCAATTCCCGGAGCGCACCTTCGATGTCGGCATCGCCGAGCAGCACGCGGTGACGTTCGCGGCCGGCTTGGCGGCGGACGGCATGAAGCCGTTCTGCACGATCTACTCGACCTTCCTGCAGCGCGGCTACGACCAGGTCGTCCACGACGTCGCCATCCAGCGGCTGCCGGTGCGCTTCGCGATGGACCGCGCGGGCCTGGTCGGCGCCGACGGGCCGACGCACGCGGGCAGCTTCGATGTCGGCTACATGGGCGCGCTGCCCGGCATGATCGTCATGGCCGCCGCCGACGGCAACGAGCTTTCGCGTATGGTCGCCACTGCGGCGCAGATCGACGATCGCCCGAGCGCCTTCCGCTATCCGCGCGGCGACGCCGACGGCGCGCTAGGCGCCGACGCGGACACGCCGCTCGAAATCGGCAAGGGCCGCATCGTGCGCGAGGGCACATCGGTTGCGCTGCTGAATTTCGGCGCGCGCCTGGGCGAAGCCAACAAGGCCGCCGACAAGCTGGCCGCCATGGGGCTTTCGGCCACGCTCGCCGACGCGCGCTTCGCCAAGCCGCTCGACGAAGACCTGATCCGCCGTCTCGCGCGCGAGCACGAAGTGGTGCTGACGATCGAGGAAGGCGCGATGGGCGGCTTCGGCGCGTTCGTGCTGCACTTCCTGGCCAAGGACGGTTTGCTCGATCGCGGCCTCAAGATCCGCACGCTCACGCTGCCGGACATCTTCCAGGATCAGGACAAGCCTGAAGCGATGTACGCCGAAGCCGGCCTCGACGCCGACGCCATCGCCAACGCCGCATTGCTGGCGCTCGGCCGCGGCGTGAACGAGGCGCGGGCGTAGGTTTAACTCCGTCACTCCGGTCGCGCGGAGCGCGGGCCGGAATCCAGGGGCCGTAAGCTCGTGTGTTTGCCCCTAGGTTCCGGGCTCTCGCTGCGCGAGCCCCGGAATGACGGCGCGACGTTGTTGTTGCTCAGAACTCGCCAGGCAGGCGGTTCTGAATATGTCTCCGCCCGTTTGAACCATGGCCACCAGAGCGCGCCAACTTCCATGATCGGGGTCCAGGCATCGCCATCGCGCCGCTGGACGATGGAGCGGCGAAGGAAGGGGACGCCCATCTCCTTCACCTGGCATCGCTCCGAAAGCGCAAATGCCACGAAGCTAATGACGTCATCCGCATCGTCGAACTCTTCGTGAAAGCAACCGCTGCCGAATGCGACGAGCCAGCGGTTAGACACACGCCGCACCAGAATGTCGAAGCCGCCTGGATTGGGCGCCGCGAGGCGTACGCCGTCGTCGACGTCGCGCACCGCCAAGGCCGGATGGCGCTGCGCGCGCACCCGAAGGTCGGTCAGGGCATCCGCCACACTCACACCGCCATATTGTCGATCAGCCGCGTATTGCCGAGCCAGGCGGCGGCGAGGATGCGGGCGGGGCGGGAGAGATCGGCGATCGGCGCCAGCGTTTCCGCATCGCGGATGGCGGCGTAGTCGACCCGCGTGAAGCCGGCGGCGAGCAGCCGGCGCTGCGCTTCGGCTTCGGCGCCGGCGATCGCGCCGCCCGCGCGCGCCGCCTTGATCGCATCGCGTAGCACGGCGTTGAGCTGCGCGGCGATGCGGCGTTCGTCGGCGCTCAGATAGGCGTTGCGCGACGACATGGCGAGGCCGTCGGCTTCGCGCACGGTGGCGCAGCCGGCGATCTCGACGGGAATGTCGAGATCGCGGACCAGGCGCTTGATCACTTGCAGCTGCTGATAATCCTTCTCGCCGAAGAAGGCCGCATCCGGCAGACATTGCAGCAGCAGCTTGGCGACGACCGTGGCGACGCCGCCGAAGAAGTGCGGCCGGTGCTCGCCTTCCAGTGGGGCCGACACATCGGCGACGGTGACGCTGGTGGCGAAGCCGTCCGGGTACATCGCCGCGCGTTCGGGCGCGAACAGCAGATCGCAGCCGGCGGACGCGAGCAGCGCGGAATCGCCGGCCTCGTCGCGCGGGTAGCGGTCGAAGTCCTCGTGCGGCGCGAATTGTCTCGGGTTCACGAACAGGCTGGCGACAACGCGATCGCACGCGGCTTTGGCGGCGCGCACTAGCGAGAGATGCCCGTCATGGAGCGCGCCCATGGTCGGCACGAGGCCGACACGCAGGCCTTGCCTGCGCCAATCCGCGACAGCCGCGCGCAAGGCGGGGACATCGCGGACGACGGGGAGAGCCCTTTGGAGAGGCGGCGCGTCCATCCGTTTCGCATCCAATGCGGGCGATCCGCCGTCAAGCAGGTTAAGCGCGCCTTAACCTCAATGGCTGAAGGTTTAAGGCTATGCATCGCGTTGCGCCTATTCCGCAGGCCGCAGCGCCCGCGCATGCGGGCGGGCGATGAGCCTCGCCTACGCCCCCGACGCCACGGCCGCGCCCAAACGCGCGCACGTGATCGTCGCCGGCAACCAGAAAGGCGGTGCGGGAAAGTCCACCGTGGCGATGCACCTGGTGGTCGCGCTGATGCGGATGGGCCGCCGCACCGGGGTGCTGGATCTCGACGTCCGCCAGCGTTCGCTGACGCGCTATATCGAGAACCGCGGCCGCTGGATCGCTAGCCGCGGCGTGCAGCTCGCCGCGCCGCAGATTTTGGAGCTGAGCGAAAGCCAACAGCGGCAACTCGATGCGGCGGAGGCGGAAGAAGAAGGCGCGTTCCGCGCCGCGCTCCGGCGGCTCTCGCAAACATGCGATTACATCGTAGTCGATGCGCCGGGCGGCGACTCGTTCCTGGCGCGGGTGGCGCACGCCCACGCCGACACGCTGGTGACGCCGCTGAACGACAGCTTCGTCGACTTCGATCTACTAGGCGCGGTCGATCCGAAGTGCGCCGAGATCGTCCGGCCGTCGATCTATAGCGAGATGGTCTGGGAGAGCCGGAAGAAGAAGGCGCTCGCGGCGCGCAGCCCGATCGACTGGGTGGTGCTGCGCAACCGCACCTCGGCAAGCCGCATCGAGGCCAAGAACAAGCAGAAGGTTGGCGAGGCGCTGCGGACATTGTCGCAGCGGATCGGCTTCCGCCTGGCGCCGGGGCTCTCGGAGCGGGTGATCTACCGCGAACTGTTTCCGCAGGGGCTGACGCTGCTCGACCTCGATGGCGAGGGCGCGGACGGGGAGCTGCGGATGAGCCACCTGGCCGCCCGCCAGGAGTTGCGCGACCTCTTCATTGCCCTGAAGCTTCCGGGCCTCGACGGCGAGCCCCTCAAGTTCTGAGCTGGGCAGGGGGGAGCCCACACAAATCGTGCTGCCGGCCATTCTCGTCATCGCGGGGCTGTTTCTGCTGCTGCTGATTCCGCGGTTCGGCGGGATGTACCGCAAGTACCTGCTGGCGCGCTGGCCTGCTGTTGCGTTAGCAGGTGCAGCATTAATTGCCCTATCACGAGGGGGGATATGGCCTGGGCTGCTCTTGGCGGCCGCCGCCGCAGCGGCCTGGGTGCTCTGGCCTTCGCTGCGCCGGCCCGCGCCGCCGCCGCCGGCGTCCGACACGCGCGAAGACGCCGAGGCGCGGACGATTCTGGGAGTCGGCCCGCAAGCGACAGAGGCGGAGATTCGCGCCGCCTACCGGACCAAGATGCGTCAGGCGCACCCGGACCGGGGCGGCAAACATAGCGAAGCCGCACGGCTGACGGCCGCGCGAGATCGCTTGCTGCGGCGGCGCTAGGCGGCCCCGGCGCTACTCTTCTTCGGTGACCATGTCCTCATCGCCCTCGTCGCCCTGGCCGAGCGGCGGGTCGATCGGCGCCCGCACCGGCGACAGCGTCTCGATGACGAGGCCCTGGTAGGTCGCGTAGGGCGACGCCGACGCGGTGGCGTTCGCCGTCGACAGCGAGGGCGCCATGCCATCGAGGCGGCGGGTCGGCAGGCTTGCGAAGGCCGCAGCGTTGGGATCTTCGCGGCGGGCGTATTCTTGGTAGGCGCCTTCGACCAGGTAAGCGACTTGGGCGTCCCGGGCGGCGGCCGTCTCGCCGCCGAGCACGACCACGATGACGCGCTGGCCGTTGCGTTCGGCCATTGTCGCCAGATTGAAGCCCGATGCGCGGGTGTAGCCGGTCTTGATGCCGTCGACGCCCTCGACCTGGCCGATGAGGCGGTTGTGGCTGCGCGCCGCGCCGCGCCGCCAGGAGAAGCTCGGCGTCTGGAAGTAGTGATAATACTCCGGGAAGTCGCGCCACAGCGCCTGCGACAGCAGCGCCATATCGCGCGCCGTCGTGCGGTGACGGTTGTCCGGCAGGCCGCTCGCATTGGCGAAGCGGGTGCCCGTCATGCCCAGATCGCGCGCGCGCGCCGACATCGCGGCGGCGAAGCGCGCCTCGGAGCCGCCCAGGCGTTCGGCCACCATGGTGGCGACATCATTGGCGGACTGAACGACCAGGGCGCGGATGGCTTGGTCGACGGTAATCGAGTCACACACGCCGCGGCGCGTGCAGCGCAGGCCGAGGCGGGACGGGGGTTGGCGCGACGCATTGCGCGAGGCGGTCAGCCGCGAGTCCATATGGAGATCGCCGCGCTCGATCGCCTCGAACAGCATGTAGAGCGTCATCATCTTGGTCAGCGACGCTGGGTAACGGGCCTCGTCGGCCTGATCTTCGAGCAGCACCTCGTTGGTGCGCGCGTCCATGACGATAGCCGCATACCGGTCCTGCGCCACGGCCGGGGCGGCGAAACCCAGGCCGATCAGCGCGACCGCAGCCGCGACAAACTGGAACAGTGAACGCCCCGCTGAGTTCATCTTCGTCCGATCCCGCATAAACACGGACTTTTTCAGGCAAATCACGTGCCGTGCAGCTTACAGATTCATTAGACCAGGTTAAGCGAGCGTTGCTGTGGCCGGTTAACGCCTTCCCCAAGGTGGTTACCGGGCTCCGCGCGCCCACCTGAGGCTGTGGAAATCTGCATGAACGGCAGCTGAACGAAACTGGGTTCCGCTGCAATTTGGCATGGCAGCGTTGCATGTTGCAGTGCAGCAAATTCCGGTTGACTTCGCAGGTGCAGCATAACATATAGGACGCAGATTCGCCGGCTCGCCGGCAGTCGGGAAACCCACCAGCGGGTCAGGCGACCCGGAACGGAGACCAAAAATGGCCACTGCGAAGACCGCCCCCCGCGCCGCCAAGACGGCCGCTGAGGCGTTTGAACAAGTCACCAGCGCGTCTGGCGAAGCGGTTCGTGAAAACCTCGACCGCGGCCTGGCCGCCCTGTCGGAAGCCTCGGCCTTCGGCAAGCAGAACGTCGAAGCCTGGATCGCCTCGGCGACCGCCGCGCAGAAGGGACTCGAAGCCCTCTCGGCCCGCACCGTCGCTTTCCACAAGGAAGCCCTCGAGAAGCACGTCGCCGCCACAAAGGCGCTGATGACCTCGAAGAGCGTCCAGGAATTCGTGGAGAAGCAAAACGACTACGCGAAGGCCTCGTTTGAAGCCTATGTCGCGGAACTGACGACGGTTTCTGACCTCGTCGCCGGCGTCGCCAAGGACACGCTGCAGCCGATCAACGAGCGCGTGAACGCCGTCGGCCAGCTGATCCAAACCGCGGGCCGCTAAGCCTGCAACCGCTTCGGCGCTCGCGCCGAGGGGCTGAAACAACGGACGGGCCCGGCTCAGCGCCGGGCCCGTTTCGTTTGGCAGCGGTGCAAACCCGGCGGCAGAGCGGCTCTTCCATCGGCGCGTTGAATCCATAGATTATTGACCACGAGGGCCGCAGGCTTGCGCAAGCGAGTCCGCATGAGGCTCGCCGGGACCACGGACCTCCATGGGCAGCGACAGCGACGATCATGACGATCCGGGCGGCGGGGCCGATGGCCGCGCCGGAACCCAGACGCTCACGCGCACCAAGAAGCCGTCGCTTTACCGCGTGCTGCTGCTCAACGACGATTTCACGCCCATGGAGTTCGTCGTCTACGTCCTGGAGCGGTTCTTTCAGAAGTCCCGCGAAGAGGCGACGACGATCATGCTGCACGTTCACCAGAACGGCGTCGGCGTCTGCGGCGTGTTCACCTACGAGGTGGCCGAAACCAAGGTCGCCCAAGTTCTCGATCTCGCGCGGCGGCACGAACATCCGCTGCAATGCACGATGGAAAAGGAATAACGTCGAATGGCGACATTCTCCCGCACGCTCGAACACACGCTCCGGCGCGCGCTCTCTCTCGCAAACGAGCACCGCCACGAGTATGTGACGCTCGAGCACCTGCTTTTGTCGCTGGTCGACGATGACGATGCGGCGGGCGTGATGCACGCCTGCAAGGTCGATCTCGAGAAGCTGCGCACCAATCTCGAATCCTATCTCGAGACCGATCTTGAAAACCTCGTCGCGCACAGTCGCGATCACGAGGAGCCGCGCCCGACCGCGGGCTTCCAGCGCGTCCTGCAGCGTGCGATGCTGCACGTCGATTCCAGCGGCGGGCGCGAAGTCAGCGGCGCCAACGTGCTGGTCGCGCTGTTCAGCGAACGCGAAAGCCACGCCGCCTATTTCCTGCAAGAGCAGGACATGACCCGCTACGACGCGGTGAATTTCATTGCGCACGGCATGCCCAAGCGCGCGGGCGCAGCGCAGCCGCGGCCGGTGCGCGGCGCCAACGAGGAAGAAGGCGAGCGCGTCGTCAAGCAGGGTTCGGAAGCGCTGGCGGCTTATTGCGTGAACCTCAACAAGAAGGCGCGCGACGGCAAAATCGATCCGCTGATCGGACGCGAACCCGAGGTGCTGCGCGCGATCCAGATCCTGTGCCGCCGCCAGAAGAACAATCCGCTGCTGGTGGGCGATCCGGGCGTCGGCAAGACCGCCATCGCCGAAGGCCTGGCGCGCAAGATCAACGAAAAGCAGGTGCCGGAAGTTTTGGCCGACGCGACGATCTTTTCGCTCGACATGGGCTCGCTGCTCGCGGGCACGCGCTACCGCGGCGATTTCGAAGAGCGCCTGAAGAGCGTGATGAAGGAGCTCGAGAACCACCCGAAGGCGATCCTCTTCATCGATGAGATCCATACCGTGATTGGCGCCGGCGCCACTTCGGGCGGCGCGATGGATGCGTCGAACCTGCTGAAGCCGGCGCTGCAATCGGGGCAGCTGCGCTGCATGGGCTCGACCACGTACAAGGAATATCGCCAGCACTTCGAGAAGGACCGCGCGCTGGCGCGGCGCTTCCAGAAGATCGACGTCAACGAGCCGTCGATCCCGGATTCGATCAAGATCCTGATGGGGCTGAAGCCATACTTCGAAGAGTATCACAAAGTGAAGTACACCGACGACGCGATCAAGGCGGCGGTCGAATTGTCCTCGCGCCACATGGGCGATCGCAAGCTGCCGGACAAGGCGATCGACGTGATCGACGAAAGCGGCGCCTCGATGATGCTGCTGCCGCCCGGGCAGCGGAAGCAGGAGATCGGCGTCGCCGAGGTCGAGGAAGTGGTGTCGCGCATGGCGCGCATCCCGCCGAAGTCGGTGTCGAAGAACGACAGCGAAATGCTGGCGTCGCTGCCGGCCGATCTGAAGCGCGTGGTGTTCGGCCAGGACGATGCGATCGATCAGCTTGCCGCGGCCATCAAGATGGCGCGCGCGGGGCTGCGCGAACCGCAAAAGCCGATCGGTTCGTATTTGTTCGCGGGTCCCACCGGCGTCGGCAAAACCGAAGTGGCGCGCTCGCTCGCCAACATCATGGGCATCGAACTCCTGCGCTTCGATATGTCGGAATACATGGAGCGCCACACGGTGAGCCGCCTCATCGGCGCGCCTCCGGGCTATGTCGGCTACGATCAGGGCGGGTTGTTGACTGACGGCGTCGACCAGCATCCCCATTCGGTGCTGCTGCTGGACGAGATCGAGAAGGCGCACCCGGACCTGTTCAACATCCTGTTGCAGGTGATGGACCATGGCTCGCTCACCGACGCGAACGGCAAGAAGGTCGATTTTAGGAACGTCATCCTGATCATGACCACCAATGCCGGCGCGGCGGATGCGGCCAAGCAGGGCATCGGCTTCGGCCGCGGCAAGAAGGACGAAGAGAACGAAGAGGCGATCAAGCGGCTGTTCTCGCCGGAATTCCGCAACCGCCTCGACGCCTCGATCCACTTCAACGGCCTGCCGCCGGAAGTGGTGCGCAACGTGGTGCAGAAATTCATCATCCAGCTCGAAGGCCAGCTGGCCGAGCGCAACGTGCAGATCGAAATCACCGACAAGGCGGCCGATTGGCTGGCGACGCGCGGTTACGACGAAAGCTTCGGCGCCCGCCCGCTGGCGCGCTTGATCAACGAGCAGGTCAAGAAGCCGATGGCGGATGAGTTGCTGTTCGGCAGACTGAAGGATGGCGGCATCGTCAAGATCGACACCGATCCGGCCGACGATACGAAGCTGAAGTTCACCTACAGCCAAGAACCGCGGGGCCTCTTGAGCTTCGGGCGCAAGCCGGAAAAGGCGTAAGCGCAGATCGCGTATGCTACAAGGCGGCGGCCGCTGATGCGGCCGCCGCTTTGCGTTTGGGGGATGCGGATGAGACGACCGGCCCTGATGGTTGCGCTGGCGCTTGGCGCATGCGCCACCGCGTCCGCGCAGCGCGCGCCGCTGCCGATGGCGCTGTGCGCGGGATGGCAGGGCGAGCGCACCTGTGAGCTGCTGCACGAGGATGGCGAGGTGCGCGTGCTGCGCTGTGCGTTCCCGCCGGGCGTCGGTCACGAGCCGCACTATCACCCGCCGCACTTTGGGTATGTGCTCGAAGGCGAGAGCGTGATGCGCGTCACCACGGCGGATGGGGTTGTCGATCGCCCGGTGCGCGCGGGAACGCACTTCTCGAGCGACGTCGAGGTGCGCCACGAGGCGCTCAATGTGGGCGATCAGCGCACGGTCTATTTGATCGTGGAGAAAAAGTACGCCGACACGCGCACGGACGCCGAGCGCGCGCCCGGTTTGTGCGCGAATTAAAGTTCGAAGCGCAGCTGCATGGTTTGTCCGGTTATAGCTGCGCGGCGATGTCTCCCGCGATCTGCTGCAGTTCGGCGATGTCGGCTTGCTTGCCGTGGTTGTGACCGGCCAGGCGCTGGCCGGAATAGCGCGGAATGATGTGGACGTGCAGGTGGAAGACGGTCTGCCCCGCCGCCTCGCCGCTGAACTGCGTCACCGTCACGCCGTCGGGCTTCAGCGCTTTTTCCGCAGCGATCGCCAAGCGATGCACGCGCTCCATGAGCGGCCCGACGCGGTCGCCGGGCAGTTCGAGAAAATTCCGCGCCCGCACGTTCTTCGGCACGACCAGGAAATGTCCGCGCGTCTGCGGGAAAATGTCCATGAACGCGAGCACCTCGTCGTCCTCATAGACTTTCACCGCCGGAATCTCGCCGCGCAGAATCTTCGCGAACAGGTTGGCGTCGTCGTAGGTTCCGTGCAGGCTCATGCGCGCGCTCCCAAAATCTCATGGCGGCGACTGCACGCGCCGCACGATTTTCAGCAGCGTCTCGCGCGGCAGGAATTTCACCAGCCCCGCTTGAAACGCATTGCGCGCGCCGGTGACGATCACGGGCCGGTTCTGCTTCCACGCCTGATAGCCCGCGCGTGCGACCGGTGCGGACGGCACGGCCGTACTTGCCGTCGCCAACCGTGTCTTGTCAGTGCCGGCGCGTTCACGGAATTTCGACACGGTCGGGCCGGGGCAGAGGCAACTCACATGCACGCCCGTGCCGCGCGCTTCCTCCCACATCGCTTCGGAAAAGGAGAGCACGTAGGCCTTCGACGCGTAATAGTTTGCCATGAGCGGCCCCGGCTGAAAGGCAGCGGTGGAGGCCACGTTCAAGACGCCGCCGCGCCCGCTCGCCTGCATGCGGTCCCAGTACAGATACGTAAGCTCGACCAGCGCGCGCACGTTCAAATCGATCATGCCGAGTTGCGTCGCCAGATCGGACGAGGTGAGCGCGCCGGCGTGGCCGTAACCGGCGTTGTTGACGACGACGTCGACGTTGAGGCCCTTCTCCGCGATCTTGGCCGCGACCGCCGAGCCGCCGCCATGGGCGCCGAGGTCTTGCGCGATCGCATGTGTCGCCACGCCGTGCGTCGCGGCGATCCTGTCGGCCACGGTCTTCAGCGCGCCCTCGCTGCGGGCCACCAGGATCAGGTTGTAGCCATCCTTGGCGAAGCATTCGGCGAGGTCGACGCCGATGCCGGCGGAGGCGCCGGTCAGCAGGGCGGTCTGGCCCTCCCCAGGTTTACGTCGCGCCATCTTGCTTCTCCCGTTCTTCGCACGCGACGATAGGCGCGTGCGGTTCGGGTTCCAAGGCGAACCACCGGCCGTGCTAGGAGGGGCGCATGAGCGCCAACGAGTTCAAGCTCAACGAAGACGAAAAGCCGTTCGACGCGCCGGACGCCGAGAAGCCAAAGGCGTCGCGCCCGCGCGACGCGGCAACGCTCATTCTCGTGCGGGGCGGGCGCGAGGTGATGATGGGCCAGCGCTCCAAGGGCCACGTCTTCATGCCGGACAAGTGGGTGTTTCCGGGCGGGCGGGTCGATCCCGGCGACGCCCGCGCCAAGGCGGCGACCGAACTCAGCGCTGAGACCGAGGCGCTGCTTCGTAAAGGCACGCTGAGCCGGCGGCCGCCGCGGGCGTTCGCGCTGGCCGCGGTCCGCGAGACCTTGGAGGAGGCCGGTCTGACCCTGGGCGGCGCGGCCGGCCCCGAGCTGGACAAGCTCAATTTCATCGCCCGCGCGATTACCCCGCCTTACCGCCCGCGGCGCTTCGACGCCCGTTTTTTCATGGCCGACGCTGATGCCGTCCTGGCCCATCACGAGCCGGTCCAGGGCGAAGAATTGCTGCATGTTCGGTGGTTTAGCCTTGAGGAGGCGCGGGCGCTGGACTTGCCCTCGATCACCCGGTTCGTGCTGAAGGAGGTCGAGGCGCGCCTCGCCGGGGAAGCCGTGCAGCCGCCGTTCCTGCGCTGGAGCCGGGGGGCGCACACCCTGGAGCGGCTGACGAGTTGACTTTAGGGCCGCGGCCCCTATTTTCGCGCGCTTCCTTGAACCAGAGACTTCCGAGCCCGACCCATGGCTAAGCCGACCGTCATCAAGATCCGTCTGAACTCGACGGCCGACACGGGCTATTTCTACGTGACGAAGAAGAACCCGCGCACGAAGACCGAGAAGCTCAAGTTCAAGAAGTACGACCCGATTGCGAAAAAGCACGTCGAGTTCGTCGAAGGCAAGATTAAGTAAGGAGCGCGAGCTTTGCTCGCGCGGCAGTAGGCAGTGCGCAATCGGTAGTGGGCAATCGCCTGCTGCCGTTTCTATTTTGTACGCTGCCGGATTTGCCGAGCGCCTGCTATACTGACGCCATGGACCGCATCGTCACAATTGAGGATGTTCGCAGCGGCCGGCCGACCATAGCCGGCACGCGCATCACTGTGGCCGAAGTGCTGGAGATGTTCGGCTCGGGCATGACCGAGGCGGACATCCTAGAGGCTTTCCCCCAACTCGCGCCCGAAGACATCCGCGCGGCGCTGGCCTATGCAGCGCGTGAGTTCGACCATCCCATCGTCACCGCCAAGTGAACTTCCTGGTCGACGCGAACCTGCCGGACGCCCTGGTCCGCCTGCTCTGGGACGAGAACACCAACGCGGTCTACGTCGACGATGTGCTGCCGGCAGCCTCGCCCGACGATGCGATCTGGGAGCTGGCGCGCACACAAGCGATGGTCATCGTGAGCAAGGACTCAGATTTCGCCATGCGCGCGCTCAGGGAGCACACCGTCCAAGTCGTGTGGATTCGCTGCGGAAACTTGAAGCTGAAAGTGTTCGAAGCTTGGTTTGCCTCCCGCATGCAGGCGATGCGGCGGCTGCTCGAAAGCGGCGAGCACTTGGTCGAGTTGCGCTGACCCGCTTCGGGCAAAGGCATTAGCCGTCGAGCGCGATGTGTTATCATCCGTCCATGACGCAACGCCAAGTGAAAGCCGCCGTTCTGCTCATCGGCGACGAGCTGCTCTCGGGCCGCACCCAAGATGTGAACCTGCAGACGATCGCCAAGTTCGTCGCGCCGCTCGGCGTGCAGATCGCGGAGGCGCGCGTCGTGCCGGACGTCATCGAGGAAATCGCCGCCGCTGTGAACGCGCTGCGCGCGCGCTACGATTACGTGTTCACCACCGGCGGCATCGGCCCGACCCATGACGACAAGACCGCGGATGCGATCGCGGCCGCGTTCGGCGTGTCCATCGGCGTGCGCGACGATGCGCGCGCGATTCTCGAAGCCCACTACAAGGGCGCGCAGCACCTGAACGAAGCGCGCTTGCGCATGGCGCGCATCCCCGATGGCGCCACGCTGATCGCCAATCCGGTGTCGCGCGCGCCGGGCTTCCAGCTCGGCAACGTGTTCGTGATGGCGGGCGTGCCGTCGATCATGCGCGGCATGCTGGAGGATGTCGGCCCGCGGCTCGACGGCGGCGCCGTGGTGGGGTCGCGCATCGTGCGCGGCAAGGGCGTGCGCGAGGGCGACATCGCGGCGGGGTTGGAGAAACTGGAGGCGGCGGCGAACGGCGCAGTGTCGTTCGGCTCGTACCCCTGGTTCTCGCCCGACGGTTACGGGCTGCACCTCGTCGCGCGCTCCACCGATCCCGAAGCGCTGGAGCAGGCCGCCAACCACTTGATCGCACTCATCCGCGCGTGCGGCGCCACGCCGGAGGAGGTGACGGAGACGTAGCGTGCGCGCTTCAGAAGCGCTCGCCGCGGACGACGGTGACGTCGGTGATGGTCACGATGCCGGGATAGTCCGTGAAGTACGCGGACAATTCGGCAAGCGCCGCTTCCGCCGCCGCCTCCGCGCCGATGGCGACGACCAGATAGGCGGCCTGTTCGCCGATGCCGGTTTGTCGCCACGCCCCGTGCGCGCCGCTGCCCTCGACGCCCTCGAGCACGGTCCAACCCTTGAAGCCGCATTTACTCAAGAGCGCTTCCACGGGCGCCAGGCTGTGGGCTTCGATGAAGATGTCGAGACGCTTCTTGTGCGAGAGTTGCATGAGTGCCTACCCGGTGAAGCTCCGCGCCAGCATGTGATAGAAGGGGATGCCGGCGAGCAGATTGAAGGGGAAGGTGATCGCCAGCGCCATAGGCAGCGAAACGCCGGCGTCCGCTTTCGGCAGGGCGACGCGCATCGCCGCGGGCGCGGCGATGTAAGACGCAGAGCCGGCCAGCACGCCGAAGAGGGTCGCATCTCCGAGCGAGAGCCCCAAGGCCGACGCCGCCGACACACCGAGCGCGCCGTTCAACGCCGGCCACGCGACCGCGAAGCCGATTGCGGGCAATTTCAGTTGGCGGCTTTGGCTCAGTTTGCGCGAGGCGACCAGCCCCATGTCGAGCAGGAAGAAGCAGAGCGCGCCGTAGAACACTGCGCCGCTCACGAACCCCGCGAGCTGTGTCTCGCCGCGCGCCCCGGTCGCCAGGCCCACGAGGAAAGCGCCGATCAGCAGGACTGCGGCGCCATTGAGCAGCACCTCCCGCCAGAGCGGCGTGTGCATTTGCGAGGACGCGGTGCGCGCGGGCCGCCGGGCGATCAGCAATGCGGCCAGAATGGCGGGCGTCTCCATCAGCGCCAGAACGGCGGTCATGTGGCCGCTGAACTCGACGCCGATCGCGCGGAGGTATTCCGTGCCGGCGGCGAACGTCACCAGCGAGACGCTGCCGTAGTGCGCGGCGGTGGACGCGGCAGTGATGCTGTCCAGCTTGCAGGCCCGGCGCAGGACGACGTAGGCGGCGAATGGCGTGAGAAAGCTGAAGGCGAGGCCCAGCCCGCCGGCGGTCAAGAAGTCCCCGTTCAAGCCGGAGTCGCGCGCCTCGATGCCGCCCTTGAAGCCGATCGACAGCATCAAATAAAGCGCGAGCGCCTTGGCGGCTTGATCGGGAATGTCGAGGTCGGACTTCAGCGCGCCGGCGGCGGCCCCCAGCACAAAGAACAGCACGGCCGGCGCAAGCAGGTTGGCCTGCGCCGCCGCGAGGACAGTGTCGATCATGCCAGGGCTTCGCGATCGCTAGAGGACGCTGACCGGCGCCGCGCGCCGCGCCTTGCCCGCAGGTTCGCGCAGCCGGCGCTCGAGCGTGCGCATGCGCTCACGCAATGAGTCGAGATCGGGACGCGACGCGGCGCGCGCACGCGCCAGCTCGACTTCAAGCGCGTCGAGTTCTTCGCGCATCAGGAGGCGGTCGACGATGGTCATCGGGGCTGAGAGCTTTCGGTCTGCGTGACGGCGATGGGCGGAAGGGACGGCCGCGCGCGCGGGGGGGCGACAGGTGCGCGCGCGGCCTGAGGTTGCTGCTTAGGAGCGCGCCGTGTCGGCGATGGCGTCCTTGGCGCGCAGTTTCAATTGCTTGATCTGCTTGACCCGGATGAAGTCCGGGCTTGGACGCTTCAGCTCCTGACGCAACGCCTCCTCCAGCGCCGCATGGCGGCGTGCGAGGCGGGCGGTGGGCGCGGCGCTCATGCCGAGCGCCCTTTGCGCGCCGGTTCGCGGCGATCGCCTGCGTGCTCGTCCGCGCGTGTGTCGCGGGCGTCGCCCTTCGGTTCGCTGCGCGGCTCGACGGGGCGCTTCTTGGTGCGCAGCGTCGCGTGCATGGCGCCGATTGCGTTGATCATCTGCTCCTCACGATCCACTCGGGCGGCGGGATTGTCCGCTCCGAAGTGATGCGGGCCGACATCGCAGCACATGCCGCCAGAGGGGCCCGGCCCGCCCATGCGAAATGGAAAAGTCCGGCGCGCCGCGCAAGGCGCAGGGCGATGAGTTTCGCAAATGACAGGCATCGGCCCAACGTTCGGCCGGCGCAACGGGGGCTCACGCCTGCGCGCCCGCGCTGTTGAGCGAAACGAGAATGAAATTGGCCAGCCGTTCTGCGGCGACCGGCAGCGTCTTGCCAGCGCGGACGAGGGCGATCTCGGCGTCGGCGAGGGGCGGAAAGCCGTGGTCGGCGCCGAACTTCACCAGATCGTCCGGGACCATCTCGGTGGGCAGCACGGTGACGCCGAGCCCCGCGCGCAGCGCAGCGTGCTGACCGGCCAACGACGGGCTCGTGTACGCGACGCGCCACGGGCGCCCCGTCGCGTCGAGCGCCGCGATGGCGCGCTTGCGGTAAACACACGGCGTCGGCGCAACCACCAGCGGCAGCGGGCCGTTGCTCGGCAGCACGTCTTCGCCCGCGCCGACCCACACCAGGTGCTCGCGCCAGACAGGCTGGCCGACATCGGCGCCGACGGGCTCGCGCTTGATCAGCGCGAGATCGAGTTCGCCCTTGCTCATTTTGTCCATGAGATGAAGCGTGAGGTCGCAGGTCACCGAAAGGCTGACATGAGGATAGGCGCGCGCGTAGTCGCCGAGAATGCCGGGCAGGTGGGTGGTGGCGAAGTCCTCCGGCGCGCCGAAGCGGACTTCGCCTTCCAGCGCGTGTTCGAACATCTCGCCCAGGATCTCATCGTTGAGGCGCAGCAGTTTGCGCGCCTGCGTCAGCAGCGCCTCGCCGTTGGCGGTGAGCGCGACCTTGCGCGGGTCGCGCGCGAACAGCTCGGCGTCGAGCTGTTCTTCGAGCCGCTTGATCTGCAGGCTGACCGTCGATTGCGTGCGCCCAAGCCGCACGCCGGCGCGGGTGAAGCTCTTGGCCTCGGCGACGGCGACGAAGGCGCGCGCGAGATCGAGGTCGAGATTGACCAGGCGGGGCTTCTGCGACGGCATTCGGTCGTGTTCTCCGGCCGGCGCGGCGGCGCGCTTTAGTTCGCGCTCTCTACCGCGCCGCCTTCGATGGCGCTACTGGCCGCGCAGGTGAGCAACGCTTCCCGCGTGGCGGCGTCCGCGCCCAACGCGGCGGCCTCGGCTTGTTCGCCGCTCAGTCGCGCGCGCACGTAGTCCGTCATCGCCTGCAGCTGCTCAGTGCTGGCGTCCGGCCCGAGCCGATCGGAGAGACAGCCGCAGAAGGCTTCCGGCTGACCGGCGAGCATGCAGGCGTTCTTCGTATCGAGGGCGCCGGCCCCGGCTTGGATGGTCTCTTGGGCGAGCGTGGCGGCGTCTTGCTTGGCTTGCTCCAGGTTGGCGCCGAGGTCGCCGCAAGCGGCGAGTGCGGCGGCCGCCACGGCGGCGATGATGATTCTGGCGAGCATGTTTCTTCTCCGGTTTCGTAGGCGCCGTCGCCGTGGAGGTGCGCGCCCGCATGTGGCGCGCACCCTGAGGCCGAGCTTAGAAGTCGAAGATGTCGGCGAGCCGCGAGCGGCCGCCGCGCTGGCGGGAGCGACGATCGTCGTCGAAGTCGTCATCGTCGTCGTCATGGCGATGGCGCGGCCGGGCCTCGGCGAGCGTTTCTTCGCGCACCAGCGCGATCAGCTTCTCCAACTCGCCTTTGTCGAGCCAGACGCCGCCGGTGGTCGGGCACACGTCGAACTCGATGCCGTAGCGATGGATCTGACGCATCGGCGCGCCGTCGATGGGGGACTTGATCAGCGGCATGTTCTGCTCCTCTTCCCGGTGGATCGTTCGAGAGCAGCAGGCGCCCGCACGCGGGCTGACGGCCGAGCCGGCGCCGGGATGCTCCCGGTGCGGTCCGACATCACGAAACGTCCGAGGACGTGAGCGTCAGAGGGGCCCGGCCCGCACAGGATCGGAGGTGGGCGCGCGCGGACGCGGGTTCAAGCGCAGCGGCGGGCGCAAAGCCGGATCGATTGCTGCCATTGCGGGCCCCAATGGCGGACCCCGCGTCCCGCGTCATTTCCGCGTTGCGGCGACTCCGGAAAGATTCTCTAGTCCGGACACGCGAGCGTGGCGAAACTGGTAGACGCAGCGGACTTAAAATCCGTTCGCCGCAAGGCGGTGCGGGTTCAACTCCCGCCGCTCGCACCATCGCCGGCCCGGCGCTTACGCTGCGTCGCGGCGGGGATCGATGATGCGGAAGGTGGTTTCGCTCTGCCTGGCGATGAAGCCGCGGCGCAGCAGGTAGAGAAGCGCCTGGTCCACGCCGACGCGGCTGCCGTCCAGGCGCAGGAAATCGCCCGTCGCCGCGCGCAGCGCCTCGCCGGTCGTGGACGCGCCGAGCTTGTTGCGCAGGTACACGAACAGCGCGTCGCCGCTGGCGGTGGTGAGCGCAGGACCGAGCGTCTCGGCGAAGAACATGCATGCCTCCCCGGCGGGTTGTATTCCGGACGACAACGCGCGACAGCGTGAACCGATTCAACTCAAACCCATACAACGATTGTGATCTCCCCCGACGCTCTGCCCACATTGCCGGCCGTGCTCGATTATGCGGGCGTTGCGGTGTTCGCGCTGACGGGGGCGCTGGCGGCGGCGCGCGATCGTCATGACATCATTACGTTTTGGTTCTTCGCCGTGGTCACCGGCGTGGGCGGGGGCACGCTGCGCGATCTGCTGATCGGCGCGCCGGTGTTCTGGATCGGGGACGCAACATATCTGGGGATAGGTTTGGCCGCCGCGCTCGCGGTCTGGTTTCTCGCCCCGCACCTCGAACGCGCAAAGACGCTGATCTGGCTCGATGCGGTGGGGCTTGCGGCGTACGCCGTGATCGGCGCGGCCAAGGCGCTGGCGTTCAGCGTCGATCCGTTCGTGGCCGCAGCGATGGGCGTGCTGACGGCGTGCTTCGGCGGCGTGATCCGCGACGTGCTGGCCGGCCAGCCCTCGGCGCTGCTGAAGCGCGAGATCACCATTTCGGCGGCCCTGCTTGCGGCGGGCGGCTTCGTCGCGCTGGAGGCGATGGGCGTCGCGCCGGTGTGGGCGGGCGTCGCCGGCGCGGTAGCGGGTTTTGGTTTGCGCGCCGGGGCCATACATTATCGCTGGGCGTTGCCGTCGTTCGGAGACAGACGTGGCAAGAGACAAGCTTGAACTGGTGGAAGTCAGCCCGCGCGACGGGCTGCAGAACGAGCCCGACATTGTCTCGACCGAAAACAAGCTCGCGTTGATCGCGCGCATCGCCGGCGCGGGCTTTCGCCGCCTGGAGGCGGCGAGCTTCGTCAATCCGAAGAAAGTGCCGCAGATGGCCGATGGCGATGCGGTGTTCGCCGGGCTGCCCCATATTCAGGCACAACAGCGCGACGACGTGACCTTCATCGCGCTCGCGCTCAATCCGCGCGGCGTCGAGCGCGCGCTGGCGGCCGGCGCCAAGGAGATCAATTACGTCTTCTGCGCCAGCGACGGCTTCTCCATTCGCAACAATGGCGGCACGGTCGAAGAGACGTTTCGCGTCTGGCCGGAGGTCGCCGCGCTGGCCGCGCGAGGCGGCGCGCGGCTGTCGGCGACGGTGTCGACGGCGTTTGGCTGTCCGTTCGACGGCGAAGTGCCGGTGCGCAGAGTTGTCGAGGTGGCGGAGCATTGCGCCGGACAGACTATCTTCGAACTGGCGCTGGCGGATACGATTGGCGTGGCCGCGCCGAGCGACGTGCACGAACGCTTCCGCGCCGTGAAGGCGGTGCTGCCCGCGCACATCCAATTGCGCGCGCATTTCCACAACACGCGCAACACGGCGCTGGCGAACGCCGTCGCCGCGGTCGAAGAGGGCGTGCGCGTGCTGGACGGTTCGCTTGGCGGTATCGGCGGGTGCCCGTTCGCGCCGGGCGCTGCGGGCAATGTGCCGAGCGAAGACCTCCTCTACATGTTTGCGCGCATGGGTTTCGACACCGGGATCGATCTCGATCGCGCGATCGAGACCGCGCGCTTCATCGGCGGCGTGCTCGGGCGCGCGACGCCCGGCATGGTCTCGCGCGCGCCGAAATGGCCTTGAACGAAAAGAGCCGCCGCATTGCTGCGGCGGCCCCAATCTTGGATCTACCCGAGACTTAATTAGAGTTCGCGGCTGATCGAGAAGTTGATGATCTCGTCCAGGCCCGAAATGTCGGTGTCGTGGTAGCGCAGGTCGAGTTCGAAGCCGTGCATCGCCCAGGTCGTGCCGAGGTTCCAGGTGTCGTAGTCGCCGCCGGCGTCGAATTCCTGATTGCCGAAGGCGCCCGAAACCGCGAACGCGTCCGAGAACTCGTACGTGCCGTTGATCTCGAGGTAGGTGGCTTCGCCGGTCTCGCCGAAATATTCCGGCGTGTAGCCCAGCTGCGCGCCGAGGGCGAACTCAGGCGTGAGGTCGATCGAGGCGCCGACTAGGCCTTCGTAATAATCCATCTCGCCGCCGCCGGTGATGGCGTCGTCGCCGTTCGGATAGAAGTAGCCCTGGATGCCGATGTCCCAGTTGATCGGGCCGGTGGTCGGGCGGAAGCCGAAATAGAGGTCCATCTCCATCGAGGCGGTTTCGGTCGGCGCGGTGGCGCCGAAGTTCACGTTCGAACCCCAGACGCCGGCGTAGAAGATGCCGTTCTCGTATTCGAAGCCGCCTTGAATCGCGGCGCCTTCGTCGGTCTGCGAAATGCCGCGGAAGACGTAATCCGTCGTCAGCGTGACCGAGCCGGAAATCGTGCCCTCTTGAGCGCTGGCGACGCCAGCAGTCGCGGCGCTGGCCAGCAGGGCCATACCGATGATCTTCTTCATTGTGCGCATCCTATTTTCCCCGCGGTACTCGCCGCGCTTGGCGAGGCTCACGTTTCAGCGTGAACGAATGGTTAAGCGGACGGAGCGTCGGGCGAGTCCGCGTGTCGGCAAAGCGTCAAGCGTGGCGCCGACGCCACAATCGCACTCTGCCTTACTTTCGCGGGCGGTTGAAGCCCGCGGCCGCCGCAAGCATGCGCAAGGGCCCGCCGCTGTTGCACGCGCGCCGCAAGCGCGCGGCGAGGTAGCGCTTGCCAGCTTGCCCGCGCCGCCCCAGATGTGCGCGGACTTTCCGGGGGGTGATGCGTGGACGTCTGGCTGCAGATCGGCGGTGGGCTCGTGCTGTTGGCGCTCGGCGGCGAAGCCGTGGTGCGCGGCGCGGTCGGCGTGGCGCGCAAGCTGGGCGTGTCGGAATTGCTGATCGGGCTGACGCTCGTTGGCTTCGGCACCTCGACGCCGGAATTGATGACCAGCGTCAGCGCCGCGCTGCGCGGATCGGACGGCGTCGCGATCGGCAACGTCGTCGGCTCCAACACGGCCAACATCCTGCTGATCGCCGCTCTTGCGGCGATCGTGAAGCCGATCACGGTGACGCGCGCGGCGGTCACGCGCGACGGCACGGTGATGATCGCGGTCAGCGTGGCGCTCGTGGCGTTCGCCATGATGCAGCCGACGATCGACCGATGGGCGGGCGCGGCGATGCTGGCGCTGCTGGCGATCTACATCGCGGGCACGTGGCTGAGCGAGCGCAACACCAATACGCCGTCGGCGGAGCTGCACCGCGAAGAGAGCCACGCTTACGATCCGGCGCCGCCGCGGCTGTGGACGTCGGTGCTGTTCGCGGTGGGCGGCATCGCCATCCTGATTTTCGGCGCCGACTTGCTGGTGCAGGGCGCGGTGTCGCTGGCGCGGATGGCCGGTCTTTCCGAAACCATCATCGGCTTGACCATCGTCGCGGTCGGCACCTCGCTGCCGGAACTGGTCGCGACGCTGGCGGCGGCCGCCAAGGGACGCTCCGACGTCGCGTTCGGCAACGTGGTGGGCTCCAACATCTACAACGTGCTGGGCGTTCTCGGCGTGACCGCGCTCATTCGCCCGGTCGCGTTTCCGGCGGATCTGTCGCCGGTGGACTGGGGCGCGTTCGTCGGCGCGGCGCTGCTCTTGGTGCTGCACGCCTGGCGCGGCGCCAAGGTGACGCGCGGCGAGGGCACGCTGCTGCTGATCTGCTACATGCTCTACGTCGCCTATCTCGTCGCGCGGTCTGGGATGGCGCAATAGAAATCGCTCAGGCGCACGCGACGTCGGTCTTGGCGAAGTCGCCGCCCTTGAAGAGGAGCGGCGCGTCGAGCGCCTTGGCGAGCGCATAGGCGAAGCAATCGCCGAGGTTCAAGCCCGCGGGATGACGGCCTTTGCCGTAGCGGCGAAACCCTTCGCGCGCGAGTTCCGCTTGTTGGCGGTCGAACGCGACCGTCGCCAGTCCGGCGCGTTGAAGCTGACCTATGACAGCCTCGAACATCATTCGTCCCGGCGCGCCGTGACGTCCTTCGAGCACATTGGATGCTTCAAGATAGTTCGCGGCGGACACGTTTGCCGCCCCGTCGTCGCTGATCAGCGAGCTGAAGCGCGCCGCTTCCGGTTCCCCGTGAGCAAGCGCGACAATGACCGAGGAATCCAGAACGATCATTGCGCGTCGTCGTAGCCCAGGATCTCGTCGTCCGTCATGTCGGTCACGCGCGGAAGGCGGCGGCCCAATTCGCCGATCTCGCGCATTTCGCGTTCCCAATTCTGGCGTTCTTCCTCGCTCATGCGCACGCGCGGCGCGTGGCGCGCCGCCTTTGCCTCTTCGAGCGTGAGACATGGGGCCCGATGTTGAAATGCCGGCGCCGCGGTCTCGCTCACCCCGCCGGCATGCGGCGGGTTTGCGCCTTCGGCATCTGCGATCAAACGCTCAAGCGCCGCGAGCGTGTCGACGCGCATGCGCGACTTGCCGCTTAGCATTCGAGAGACGGACCCGTGAGTTACGCCCAGGCGCGCCGCAATGGCGGATTGCGTCAGCCCAGCGCGCCTCAAGCGCATTTGCAACTCACGCAAGTTCATGTGCATAGTATGCACAGTCTGACGAAGGCTGGCAATGCCGCCAAGCCCGGCGCATAGGGCCTGCATGTCCGATCTCACCCAGCTCGGCCGCGCGGCGGCCATTCCGGCGAGCCCGGCCGAAGCGCAGCTCGAACGCGCGCCGAACCCGCATGCGGGGACGATCTATTTGGTGCGTTTTTCGGCGCCGGAATTCACCTCGATCTGTCCGGTCACCGGCCAACCGGACTTCGGCATCCTGGTGATCGACTACGCGCCGCGCGACTGGATCGTGGAATCGAAGAGCCTGAAGCTCTTCCTGCAAAGCTTCCGCAATCACGGCGCGTTTCACGAAGCGTGCACGCTCGAGGTTGCGAAGCGCGTGGTTGCGGCGATCGATCCGCTGTGGCTGCGCATCGGCGGCTATTGGAATCCGCGCGGCGGCATGCCGATCGATGTGTTTTGGCAAACGGGGGCGCCGCCGGACAGCCTCTGGCTGCCGGATCAAGGCGTCGCGTCGTACAAGGGGCGCGGCTGAAGCTAGCTTGAGTTGAAGGCGATGGCGCCGCGATAGCTTGCGAAGCTGAGTTCGCCGGCGAGACCGGAATCGACGCCGGCGCAACGCGGCGCGCGCGCGGCCGCCAGCGTGTAGGCGAGGCGGCGATGGACGCGCAGCTTGCGGGCGAGCCGGCGCGCGGCGCGCAAGGGCGCCGCGATCAAGCGCTCCAATGCGTCGAGGCGATCGGCCAGGCGGATGTGCGCTGGGCGGCGCTTGCCCGCGCGCAGGCGCGCGAGCAGCGCGCGCCGCGCCTGTTCGCGCCAAATCTCGCGCACGAAAAGCGGCGACCCCAACTGCCGCGCGCGGGCGCGCGCGCGGCGAAAGCGCGGCCACAGCCGCAGTGCAGGCAACGGCTTGGCGCCGACGCTTGCGCGCTTAGCGGAAGCGGGCGCGCGCGCGATCGCCGCCGCTGGCTGCGCCGCCAACTGCATCGCCTCGAGCAGCACCGTCTTGCGCGCCAAAGCTTCAATCGCCCGCAGCCAGGTCCGCACCGCCCGGCGCTCGGCGCCGAACAACGTGTCGAGCCGCGGCAAGCTCGCGCGCAGGCGCATCAACGCATCGCGGGCGTGGGTCCAGAGTCGGGTGATGAGGGGCGGGGCTGTCATGGGCGGGAAGCATACGCGCGCGGCCAACCAGGTCGGATTGATCGGGATCTATCCACGTGAATCTCAACCGGACCGCCGGCATCTTGCCGGCAACGGTGCTCAAATTTGCTGGCTGCGCGAAGGGTTTGGACGCCTTTGCCGGCTGGAAGCCGGCGCTCCGTTTGAGCTTTGCGCCGTTGGGCTGGGCAAATCTATCCACGCTTGCTTCTTGAGCTTGAACCCCGGAGGCCAGAGATTCACACTCCGGCATGGACCACGCAGGCTGGCGATCTCGCGGCTATCTTCCGCACTGCGATGGCGCGGGACTTGTCCAGCACATCGTGATGTCGACAATCGGCGCCGATTGCGGAATCGAAGCGAACTTCGGTCAGAAGCTGCTGGCCGGCGCCGAGGCGGCTGGCATCGTTGAACGCGCCCTGCTGCACTTCGATTCAGTACGCTATCGCATCCTTGGGTGGTGCGTCATGCCCAACCACGTGCACGTCGTAGCGGAGCAAGCGGAGGGCTGGCCGCTCGCGCAGGTCGTCCACGCCTGGAAGTCCTTCACGGCAAATCAGATCAATCGCGCCCTGGGCCGCTCGGGCAGGGTTTGGCTGCGGGAGTACTTCGATCGCTACATGCGCGACGACGATCACCTCAACATGACGATCTACTATGTCGAGAACAATCCGGTGGACGCAGGCCTCGTCGAACGCGCGGATCTCTGGCCGTGGTCCTCGGCCCGCCGCAGAACGTAGCTCCAACGGACCGCAGGCTTCCAGCCGGCAACGGTGCTTCGGCCTGCTAGCCGCGGGGAGTTTTCGGGCGCCGCATGCCGGCTGGAAGCCGGCGGTCCGTTGGAGCTAACTAGAACCGGCTCACGCGCGTCGCGACGTCGGCGCGGACGCGTTCGGTGGCGGGTTGTGCGGCGGCGCCGAGATAGACGAAGCCGGCGACGCGTTCGCCGTCGCGCACGCCGAGCGCGTTCGCGGCGCGCGGGTCGAAGGCCTGCCACTCCGTCAGCCAGCAGCCGGCGTAGCCCAAAGCGTGCGCGGAGAGCAGCAGTGCAAAACACGCCGCGCCGGCCGAGAGCTGCTGCTCCCATTCCGGCACCTTTGGGCTTTCCTTCGGCGACGAGACGACCATCACGCACGCAGGCGCGCGCAGGAAGGTGTTGCGCACGAACTCGAGGCGGCTCTCGTCGACGCCTTCGTCGTTGCGGATCACATCGGCCAACGCCGCGCCGGCGCGCGCGCGCGCCTCGCCGGCGATCACCACGAAGCGCCACGGTCCCAGTTTGCCGTGATCGGGCACGCGCCCGGCGAGCGCGATCAGCGCGTCGATCTCGGCGTTGGAGGGGCCGGGCTCGGCCAGATGCATCAGCTTCATCGAGCGCCGGCGCGCGAGCAGCGCCAAGGTTTCGGCGCTTTCGCAGGCCGCGTTGGCGGGGTCGTTGTCGGCGAGCGGGGCGGGGATCGCGGAGAGCGGCAGCGGCATCGCGCGCGCCTTAGCGCGGGCGCGCGGCAAAGACTACTGCACTTTCCATAGGTGATTTGGTCTTGCGCAAGGCGGAAAAAGAAAAGGCCCGGGCCGAGGGCCCGGGCCGCGAAGGTCGCGGGATGTCCTAGTTCTTGGCGTCGTTTTCGGGATCGACGGTGTCGGAGGCTTCGTCGAGGCCGTCGGAGGCGTCGCGGCGCACTTGTTCGCCGGTTTCTTCGACCAGCGTCGCCGCGCGGTCTCCGGCTTCGCTCAGCGCTTCGCTGGTGTTTTCCGCAAGTTCCGACGCGGTCTGATCGATCTCGCGGCCGACGCGCTCCGCCGACATGTCGTTGTCGACCCAGGCGTACACGAGCAGCGCGACGCCCGCGATCAGCGCAACGGTCGCGAACGTGCGCCCCGAGCCGCCGTGGCCCACTGCGTGCGCGCCGCCGAACGTGTTGAAGAGCAGCGAGAGGACGAAAAGGGCGACGAACACCCAGAACAAGATGATGGCGATGCCGGTGAACGCCGACGCGATGCCGCCGAACCCGAACACCGCCGAGACCAAGGCGGCAATGAAAAAGCCGATCGCCCAGCCAAGCATGCGATACCCTCCGTTCATGAGAACCGATGCAGCGAGAACGCCGGTTCCGTGCGGAGGTTCCAAGGCGGGGATCGGGGATCGGGGTTCGGTTATCGGGAATCGGGAACCGGGGGGTCTGTCTACCCGAGCCCCGACAACCGATAACCGATGACCGATAACCGAACCCCGATAACCTAAATCGGCATGCGCAGGATTTCCTGATAGGCGCTGATCACCTGGTCGCGCACGGCGATCACCGTCTGCAGCTGCGTTTCCGCGGCGGCGATGGCGGTGACGACGTCGACGATGTCGGCTTGACCGGCCGCCACCGCGAGCGCTTGGCCCTCGGCGGCGCTGGCGCTCTGGCCGGCCTGCTGGATCGCCTGCTGCACGAGGCCGCCGAAATCGACGCTCTCGCCGCCGGAAACGCCGCCGCCTTGCGACGCCGCTTGCGCGGCTTGCTGATAGGCGCGTGCGGCCGATACGGGATCGATAGCCATGGCTTATCTCCGCAGAAGATCGAGCGCGCGATTGGTCATGCCGCGCGCGGCTTCGATCATGTTGAGGTTGGCTTCGTAGGCGCGCGTCGCTTCGCGCAAGTCCATCATCTCGACCAGCGTGTCAACGTTGGGCAGACGCACGTAGCCGTCGGCGTTCGCCGCCGGATGGCTCGGGTTATATTCCTCGCGGAAGGGCGTCATGTCGTAGGCCGCGCCGGTGACCTGCACGCCTTGGGCGCCGTTCGACAGCGTCGTCGATTCCAGGAGTGGAATGCGGCGGCGGAACGGCTCTTCCTCGGGGCTGGCGCCGGTGGAGGAGGCGTTGGCGACGTTCTCAGCCGCGATGCGCATGCGCACGGTCTGCGCGCGCATGCCGGAGGCGGCGGCGGACATGGCGCCTTGAAGGTCGGTCATTCAGGCCTCTCCTAGCCGCGGCCCGGCAGGCGCGAGGCAAGCCGCACCAGCTCGAGGCCCTTCTGATAGAGCGCGATCCCGGTCTCGAATTGCATGCGCGTCTCGGCGGCGCGCGCCATCTGTTCTTCGAGCACGACGGCGTTGCCGTCGATTGTCGTTTCGCTGTCGTCGCGGGTGACGACGCTGACGTCGGCCGAACCGCCCGCGCCCATGTGGCCGGGCTGCGTGCGCGCAATCGAGAGCCCGCGTCCGCCGGAGGCCGTGGCGAGCATGCGCTCGAAGCCTGCGGTGTCGACGTCGCGCGGGCGGTAGCCGGGCGTGGACGCGTTGGCGATGTTTTCCGCGATCAGCCGCTGGCGCTCGCTCAGCTGATCGAGCCGCGCGCGCAAGACGCTGAAGAAGGGGGTGTTGGCGAGATCCACGTGGGCTGACTCTTTCCCCGTCCCCGACTCGGGGCTGCAAACTTTGCCTAGTCGACCAGCGCATGGTTAAGCGCGGCTTAATTTCGGGCGCGCAAATTAAGGTCTCGTTTACCAAACCAGCCGAGCGAGAGGAGGCTCCAGAACGGAGGGGTGTTCCGTGGATTTGCTGGATTGGGCGCGCGCGGTCTTCGCGCTCATCGCCACCTTGGCGCTGATCGCGGGCGCGGCCTACGCGGCGCGGCGCCTCGGCATGCTGCAGCCCGAAGCGCAGGGGCCCAAGCGGCTCAAGGTCAGCGAAAGCCTGATGCTCGATCCGAGACGGCGCCTGGTCATCGTGCGCTGCGACGAGCGTGAGCATGTGCTGCTGCTCGGACCGGGCGGAGACATCGTCGTAAGCGACACGGCGGCGAAGGCGCAAGCCAGCACGGAGAACCAGACGTGAGCTCGTTATCGCGCCGCTGGACGAAACTCGCCCTCGCCTCGTTGCTGATCACGCCGTTCGTGTTGTTCGGCGGCGGCGATGCGTTCGCGCAAAACGCGGAGCCCGCGCTTTCGGTCAATCTCGGCACCGGCGACGGGCTGACCGCGCGCGTGCTGCAGCTGACCGCGCTCATCACCGTGCTGTCGCTGGCGCCCTCGATCGTCATCATGACGACGAGCTTCGTGCGCATCGTGGTGGTGCTGTCGCTGCTGCGCACCGCCATCGGCTTACAGCAGGCGCCGCCGAACATCGTGATCGTCTCGCTCTCGCTCTTTCTCACCGCGTTCGTGATGCAGCCGGTATGGAACGAGGCCTATCAGGCCGGCATCGGCCCGGTGATGCGCGAGGAAATGGAATTGGACGAGGCGTTTCCGCGCATCGTCGCGCCGCTGAAGACCTTCATGGCGTCGCAGACGCGCGAGGCGGACCTCGCGCTCTTCATCGACATGGCCAATCTGGAAACGCCGCCCGCCAGCGCCGAGGAGGCGCCGCTGCGCGTGCTCGCGCCGGCGTTCATGGTCTCCGAACTCAGGCGCGCGTTCGAGATCGGCTTCATGCTGTTCGTGCCGTTCGTGATCATCGATCTGGTGGTGTCGTCGCTGTTGATGGCGATGGGCATGATGATGATGCCGCCGGTGACGGTCAGTTTGCCGTTCAAGCTGATCTTCTTCGTGCTGGTCGACGGCTGGCGGCTGGTGGCGGGCAGCCTCGTCGAAAGCTTCTCCAGCGGCGCCCCGCCGGGGGGATAAGCGCCCCGCGCGTCCATGCGGCAGGGACTGTCGCACTGTATGGAGCGCCGGCATCCGCGCCAGCACGGCGCCGCTGCTACCGACAGACGCCGACGCTTGTTCGATCCGACGCCACGCCGGCGGTCCGGACTGGCGGTCCGTGCGCCCGGCGCTTTAGCGCTCGATGCCCAGGTCGGCGATCAGGAGGTCTTTGTAGTTGTCGCTCTTGCGGCCGAACAAGCGGCCGAAGAATGCGGCGATGGCTCTGAAGCTCATGATTCCTGCCCCCTGATGGCGTTCCTCAAATCTTGTTCTTCCACGTCCCTGGCGCGTTCTGCGTTTGGGAACGGCCCATCGTTCCAATGCACGCCTGAATCCAACATGAGGACGATTCGGAGAAAGGGAGGTCCCGGCGCGAAACTCGCCCGCAGTGTGGCTCGCGCGGCACGCTTTCACGGGGCGGCGGCGGGCCCCGCGCGTGTTGCCGAGACTTAAGCCGGCCGGCGTCCGGCGCGAAACCTCCTATTAACCACGCCGGGCGTCCTTCTGGACGATGCCCGGCAGAATTTGCCGGGCCAGCCGACGCGAAGGAGGGCCCATGTCGGGCGCCGAAGTCCTCGATCTCGGGCGGGACGCCATCTGGGTGACGGTGCTGGTCGCGGCCGGCCCCATGATCGTGGGGCTGATCGTCGGTCTGGTCGTCTCGCTTCTGCAGACGCTCACCCAAATTCAGGAGCAGACGCTCGTCTTCGTGCCGAAGATCCTGTCGATCTTCTTCGCCATCCTGCTGTTCCTGCCGATCATGGGCGGCCTGCTCGGCGGCTTCATGAGCGACATCTTCGAACGCATCGCGGCGTTTTGAGATGGCGGCCGACAGAGCATGGATCCGCACGGCGCCATCCCTCCCCGCGAGGGGAGGGTGTCGCGAAGCTTGCTTCGCGACGGGTGGGGCGACAGCGCCGCGTCCTGAGAGTCCACCGCCATCCCCCCCACCCGTCATCGCATCGCTTCGCGGTGCGCTGACACCCTCCCCTCGCGGGGAGGGATCGAAGCTCGCGCCATGACGCTCACGCTCTACGGCGTCGAGATCTGGGCCACGGCGCTCATCTTCGCCCGCGTGGGCGCGATGATCATGCTGCTGCCGGGGTTCGGCGAGACGGCGGTGCCCGCGCGCATCCGCCTTGCGTTTGCGCTCGCGTTGGCGATCGCGGTGGGGCCGGTGCTCGCCGACCGCGTGCCGGAGGCGGCGACCACGGCGTTCGGCATGGCCGGACAGGTGGTGAGCGAAGTCATCATCGGCATTCTGCTCGGCGGCGCCGCGCGCCTCTTGATGACCGCGCTCGCCACGGCGGGCCACATCGTCGGCCTCGAGATCGGCTTGGCCTTCGCGCAAACCGCCGACCCGACCATGTCGCAGTCGGGCCAGCTCACCGCGGTGTTCCTCAGCATGCTCGGCGTGACGCTGATTTTCGCGACCGGCCTGCATCACATGTTCCTGCAAGGGATCGTCGGCTCGTACGACGTGATTTCGCTCGGCGCTGCGCCCCCGTTCGGCGATGCGGCGCAACTGGCGCTCGATGCGACGGCGACGTCGTTCCGCGTCGGCTTCCAGATCGCCATGCCGGTGATCGCCGCGGGCCTGATTTTCCGCATCGGGCTTGGCGTGCTGTCGCGGCTCATTCCGCAAATCCAGGTGTTCTTCGTGGCGCTGCCGCTGCAGATCATGGGCGGACTGGTGGTGTTCGCGCTGGGCTTGTCGACCGGCATGCTGATCTGGCTCGACAGTCTCGAGCGCTACGCAACATGGCTCGGCCCATGAGTGTGGATGTTGCAACGCGTCGGGGTTTGGAGCGCGGGCCTCCGGCCCGCATGCGTGCGGCGCGGACCGCCGCGCTCCCAAGCGCCAGTGCTCGCAAGTTGGAGCGCGCGGCTCCGCCGCGCATGCGGGCCGGAGGCCCGCGGTCCAACCTGCAAACAGCCGGCCGGAGCGTTGTGAGCCATGGCTGAGCAGAACGACGACGACAAGACCGAGGAGCCGACAGCCAAGAAGCTCGACGACGCGCGCAAGCGCGGCGACATCGTCTACACGCCGGAAGTGGGCGCCGCCTTGTCGCTGATCGCGGCCACCGCGATCGTCGCCTTCATGTCGGGGCCGATCGCGTCGCAGATGGCGCACAGCTTCATCGGCTTTCTGGCGATGCCGGATCAATTCTCGGCCGATCCCGGATCGCTGCGCGCGATCATGATCGGCGTCGGCGTGAAGCTCTTGGCGGTGTTTGGCCTCGTGGCGCTGACGTTGGCGGTCGCGGGCATCGGATCGCGCTACCTGCAGGACCAGCCGACCTTCACCGGCGAACGCCTCACGCCGAAGCTCGACAAGCTGAACCCGATCGAGGGCTTCAAGCGCGTGTTCGGCAAGGCCGCGGTCGCAGCGTTCGTGAAGTCGCTGGCCAAGCTTGCGCTGGTCGGCGCGGTGCTGGCGTGGACGCTCTGGCCCCACGACGCGGAACTGGAGCGCATCTCGCTCATGGATCCGGCCGCGCTGTTGCCGTTCGTGAAGGAGCGCGCGGTCTCGATGTTGATCGCGCTGGCGAGCGCGGCGGCGCTGCTGGCGGCGATCGACTACGTGTTCACGCGCCAGTCCTACATGCAGCGCATGCGCATGAGCCGGCGCGAGATCAAGGAAGAGCTGCGCCAACAGGACGGCGATCCGCTGGTGAAGGCCAAGCTGCGCGCCATCCGCATGGAGCGCTCGCGCCGGCGCATGCTGCAGAGCGTGCCGCAGGCGAGCGTGGTCATCACCAACCCGACCCACTACGCAGTCGCTTTGAAGTACGTGCCGGGTGAAACGCCGGCGCCGATCTGTCTCGCCACGGGCGTCGATGCGGTGGCGCAACGGATTCGCGAGGTCGCGCAAGAGCACGACATTCCGATCGTGGAAGATCCCCCGCTGGCGCGCGCCTTGTTCGCGACGGCCGACATCGATCAGCCCATTCCCAAGGAACACTACGAGGCGGTGGCGAAAGTCATCGGCTTTGTCATGCGGCTTGCGCGCCGGCGCCGCTCCGGCCGGCGCGGATTGTAACGGAGACCCCCGATGGCGGATGGATTCCGCGGCGCCCCCAACCGG
Organism: Hyphomonadaceae bacterium; assembly: GCA_050182055.1. Taxonomy (GTDB): domain Bacteria; phylum Pseudomonadota; class Alphaproteobacteria; order Caulobacterales; family Aquidulcibacteraceae; genus Vitreimonas. The sequence continues at coordinate 193,992 of JBFXCP010000002.1, read as the reverse complement.
ACTTCGGAGCCCGAATCGGGCTCAAATAGCGGTCCTATGACCGATCACGCAGACCTTCCCCCGCCGCGCACCGGCGGCGGGCTCGACCCGCTCCAGGTTTTGTTCTGGGGCGCTGTCGCCGTTGGCGTCGCCGCAGCCGGCGTCGCGATCACCGCGGGCCCGTCGGTGGGCCAGGCGGGCGCGATCCTGCTCGTGCTGATCGCGGCGGCGGGCATGGTGCTCTTCTTCTGGATGTCGCGCGGCGCGGGCCGCAATCATGGCGCGTTTCCCGAACGCGGCGCGGTCGCCGCCGCCGCCTTGCTTGGCGGGCGCAGCGAGCATGCCTGGATCGACGCGCTGGACGAAGCCGCCCTCATCACCGACGCCAACCTGTCGCCGCTGATCGGCAACATGGCCTATCTCACCATCGCCGAAGCCGCCGGCGTGCTGGGCGAGAGCGATCGCCCGCCGATGGTGAGCCGCCTGTTCGGCGCCGACCCGATGCTGTCGGCGCCGATGTTCCGTTTGTCGAAGGCCGCGCAACTTGGCCAAACGCGGCGCGAGGAATTGCCCGCGACCACCGCCATCAATGGCAAGCACGCGCGCTACGAAGCCTCCGTCGGCCCGATGCCGGGCGGGGCGGTGCTGTGGCGTTTGCGCGAACTGGGCGCCGGCGAACAGGGCGCGGTCGGCGCGCAGGCGCAGGAGGTGTTTCTGGACGACGCGCCGGTTGGGTTTTTCGTCGCGCGCACGGATGGGACGATCCTCTACATGAACCGCGCCCTGCGCGCGGTGCTGGGCTTGGGCGATGAGCCGGCGGCGCTGCGCGTGAAGGACATCGTCAAGGACGACGCAGCGCGCTTCACCCGCCGCGACCGGCGCGGCTTCGGGCCGTCGCGTTCGCGCATCACGCTGCGCGGCGTCGATGGGCACGAGACTATGGCGTCCGCTTTGTCGTTCTGGCCCTCCGAGGACGTGGACGGGGCCTCGCGCACCTTGGTGTTCTTCTCCGACGCCGAAGCGCCGGAAATGACCGCGATTGCGCGCGCGCCGGCGACGGCGGTGGACGGCGTGTTCACGCATGCGCCGTTCGGCGTGGCGGTGCTCGACGGCGGCGATCCGGGGCTGGCGGCGGTGCTCGACGCCAACGCGGCGTTGATGGAGATGACCCAAGGGCGCGCCACGCCCAGCGCGCCGTTCGCGGATTTGTTCGACGCATCCGAAGGCCCGAACGCGCTGGCGCATCGCCTGCGCCAGGCGCTGAACGATCCGATCGAGATCACGCTGGCGACGCAGCCGCCGACGGCGGTGCACGTGCATTTCGCGCGCGCGCCGGACGGGCGCGGCTTGGCGTTCGTGCTGAACGTCAGCCAGCAGCGCGAACTGGAAACGCGGTTGGCGCAATCGGAGAAGATGCGCGAGATCGGCGAGCTGGCGGCGGGCGTCGCGCACGACTTCAACAACCTGCTGACGGTGGTGATGCAGAATTGCTCGTATCTGCTGCGCCGCCACCCGGTGGGCGATGCGGATTATCCGACGCTGCAGGAAATCTCCGACAACGCCGCCAGCGCCAAGGAGCTTTCGGAAATGCTGCGCGCCTATGCGCGTCAGCAGACGTTTGCGCGCGAAGTGTTCGACGTCGGCGACTTCATCGGCGCGCGCCAGGAGCTGATCCGGCGCATCCTGGGCGCCTCGATCCATTACGAAATCCGCCACGGCCGCGATCTGCCGTACGTGAAGGTCGACAAGACGCAGCTCGAGCGCGTGATCGTCAATCTCGCCACCAATGCGCGCGATGCGATGACGCCCAAGGGCGCGCCGATGCCGAAGGACGGCAAGCTGATCGTGCGCACCTCGGTCATCACCGCAGAAGCGGCGCGCGGGCTGGGCCATCATCCGATCGAGGACGGCACGTACGCGATGATCGAGGTGGAAGACACCGGCGCGGGCATCAAGCCGGAGCATGCGGCGAAGATCTTCCGCCCGTATCATTCGACCAAGGAAGCCGGGAAGGGCACGGGGCTCGGCCTCGCCACCTCGTACGGCATCATCAAGCAATCGGGCGGCTACATCTTCTTCACCTCGAAGATGGGCGTCGGCACCACGTTCCGCATCTTCCTGCCGGCCTATGAGCCGACCGCCGAAGAGCTGGAAGAGATCGCCGCCAAGGAACGCGCGCTGATCGCGCCGCCGCCGAAGGACGTCGCCGGGCGCGGCCGCATCCTGTTCGTGGAGGATCAGACCGCGGTGCGCCGCTCGATCGTGCGCAATCTGAAAGAATGCGGCTACGAGGTCGAAGAAGCCGAGAACGGCGAGGAAGCGCTCGAAATCCTCGAGCGCAACCGCGGCGCCTACGACATCATCATCTCCGACGTCTCGATGCCGATCATGACCGGCCCGGAAATGCTGCAAGAGGCCGAGCCGGAGATGATCGGCAAAGCCAAGGTGCTGTTCCTGTCGGGGTACGCGCCGGAAAGCTTCAGCCACATGCTGGAGCAATATCCGGTGCACTATATGAGCAAGCCCGTGACGATGGAGCAGCTGGTCGGGCGGGTGAAGGAGCTGCTGGCGGCGGCTTGAGTTAAGCCCGGACCGCCGGCGCCCCGCCGGCATGGTGTGATTGCGCCAACGCGGGCGCCCCTGCGATCAAGCGCATGCCGGCGAGGCGCCGGCGGTCCGGGCTGGCGCTCCTAAACCAACTCCAACTTCAAACGTCGTCCCACCGCATGCGCTGCGCGCGCGAGTGTCTCTAGGCTCACAGTGTGGTTCTCTGGATCGAGCGGGCGGTCGCGTTGGCTGCGGCTGGTGTTCATGCGCCGCGCCATTTCAGTCTTGGAGAGGGCGCCGTCCTGCATGGCTTTCTCTACCTGCCACGCCAGCACGCGCTTGATCGCCGCCGCCCAAGTCAAGCCCGGACCGCCGGCGCCCTCGCCGGCTTGGTGTGATTGCGCCAACACCGGCGCCCGCGCGATTAAGCGCATGCCGGCGAGGCGCCGGCGGTCCGGGCCGGTAAACCTCACCCGTCGAGGGGGAGCGAGGGAGAGGGGAAGAGCAGGATCACGCTTGTGCCTTATTGCGCGGCGCGCGCGACGCAATACTTAAGCGCCAAGAGATTTGCCGATGAGAAAGCTGCTTGCCGTTCAGGATGCGCCGCGCCCGCATTGGGTGGGGGACGGATTTCATGTGCGCTCGATGTTTTCGCCGCAGACACATGGCGCGGCGTTGTCGCCGTTCATCCTGCTCGACTACGCGCCGCCGGAGCATTTTCCGCCCGCGTCGCAGAAGCGCGGCGTCGGCGTGCATCCCCATCGCGGCTTCGAGACGGTGACGATCGTCTATGCCGGCGAAGTCGATCACCGCGATAGCACCGGCAAGGGTGGCCACATCGGCCCCGGCGACGTGCAATGGATGACGGCGGCGTCCGGCATCCTGCACGAGGAGTTTCACTCCGCCGCGTTCACGCGCGCGGGCGGCACGATGGAAATGGTGCAGCTCTGGGTGAACTTACCGGCGAAAGACAAGAAGGCGCCGCCCGGCTATCAGACGTTGCTCGACGCCGAGATCCAGACTGCGGACCTGCCCGATGGCGCGGGCCGCGTGCGGGTGATCGCGGGTCAATACGAAGGCGCGAAGGGTCCGGCCAAGACGTTCACGCCGATCGACATCTGGGACGTGCGTCTGAACCGCGACGGCAGAGCGACGTTCGACTTGCCGGAAGGGCATACGTTGGGCGTGCTGGTGCAAAGCGGCACGGTGCTGCTCAATGACGAGGCGATCGCGCGCGATGCGCAGTTCGCGATTTTCGCGCGCGAGGGCGGGGCGATCACGCTTGAAGCCAACACCGACGCCAAAGTGTTGCTGCTGAGCGGCGCGCCGATCGATGAGCCGGTGGCCTGGTACGGCCCGTTCGTCATGAACACCGAAGCCGAACTGCGCCAAGCGGTGAGCGACTTCAACGCTGGCCGTTTCGGCGACATGTCGGCGTTTGCGTAGGCCCTCCCCCCTTGCGGGGGAGGTGTCGCGCAAAGCGCGACGGAGGGGGGGCGGACCGACGCGCCGGTGTTACGAAAGATGGCGCGCACACTCGCGCGCGCTTCGACAACACCGCACGCTGCCTAGCGCCTCCCACCCCCTACCCCCGCCCCGCGAGGGGGCGGGGAGGCGTATAGCGTGATGACGATTTAGCTACGCGCGCACTCGAGCGGCGGGCTGCCTTGGTAGGAGACCGACATCGAGGCCGGCGACAGCCCGAGCACCGTGCGCACGTTGTCTGTGCCGATGGTCTGATCCATGCCCGCGCGCATCTGCGCGTAGAGTTCGGAATTGGGGTCGACCGGCTGATCGTCGATGCGCACGTACACCAGCTCGTAGCCTTGGCCGGTCTCGGTGAGCTGATCGCCGGCGACGGTCCAGACGCCGGTGACGGTCATCGCCAGATCGAGCATGCCGAGCTGGGTGGGGGCGTCTTCCATGACGCCTTCGCTGAAGAAGCGGCCGTCGGCGGTGTAGGTGGTGCGCGCGGTGAGGCCGCCGACAGCGCAGGTGAAGGTGCCGATGAAGTCGCGCTGTTCGTACGCCGACGCCGGGGTCGCCACGACGGCAGCGGCCAGCGCGGCGGCCGCGAGAAGTTTCTTGATCAAGCTCGTCTCCATGCACGCCGTCGCCAGCGCCGTCTGCCCTCGCGCGACAGCCATGATAAAGCTTCGCCGCCCGGTCAAGCGTGAGACTGTTATGCGCTCTTGGGACGCGACGGACGGCGCGCGGCCAGGATCACCAGCTTGTCGCTGGGCGGATAGACGACGAGGCCGCCGTCCTCGCTGGTGAGGAGCACCAGGTCGGGGTTGGGGCGCTGGATCGGCCCGGCCGGGCGCGACAGCGCCGCCGTCTTCACGCGGAAGGAGGTGATGCCTTCCTGCGTGGGCGGATGTCCGCCGCCGCTGGGCGGTATGGGCGCCAGGGACTGAGCCATCCGACGATCCTCTCCGTTTCCCCCTCGCATTGTCTTAAGGCAAAGCCCGGGCCATCGAAAGTCAGGGCGCGAGGCCGATGTTCCACTTGTGTTCCTAGAACAAACACAGTACAAACGATTCCTCGGCGCCGGTGCGCGCCAATCATGGCTTGGGGCCTGGACTCAAGGTCTAGTGGGAGCGGAAACGATGGCCAAACTGAAGCTTGTTGAGACGGACATGGATACGGACAAGCAGAAGGCTTTGGCCGCCGCCCTGAAGCAGATCGACCAGGCCTTCGGCAAAGGCTCGGTGATGCGGCTGGGCGAAAAGCCGGTGGTGGAGATCGAGGCGATCTCGACCGGCTCGATCTCGCTCGACATCGCGCTCGGCATCGGCGGCCTGCCGCGGGGCCGCATTGTGGAAATCTACGGTCCCGAAAGCTCGGGCAAGACGACCTTGGCGCTGCACTGCATCGCCGAGGCGCAGAAGTCCGGCGGCGTGTGCGCGTTCGTCGACGCCGAACATGCGCTCGACCCGATCTACGCCCGCAAGCTGGGCGTGGATCTCGACGATCTGCTGGTGTCGCAGCCCGATACCGGCGAGCAGGCGCTGGAAATCACCGACACTTTGGTGCGTTCGGGCGCGATCGACGTGCTGGTGGTGGACTCGGTGGCGGCGTTGACCCCGCGCGCGGAGATCGAAGGCGAGATGGGCGACAGCCTGCCCGGCTTGCAGGCGCGGCTGATGAGTCAGGCGCTGCGCAAGCTGACCGCCTCGATCAACAAGTCGAAGACGCTGGTGATCTTCATCAACCAGATCCGCATGAAGATTGGCGTCATGTACGGCAACCCGGAGACGACCACGGGCGGCAACGCGCTGAAATTCTATGCCTCGGTGCGGCTCGACATCCGCCGCACCGGCCAGATCAAGGAGCGCGACGAGGTCATTGGCTCGGAGACGCGCGTCAAAGTGGTGAAGAACAAGGTCGCGCCGCCGTTCAAGCAGGTGCAGTTCGACATCATCTACGGCGAAGGCGTGTCCAAGACCGGCGAGTTGATCGAACTCGGCGTGAAGGCCGGCGTGATCGACAAGTCCGGCGCCTGGTACGCCTATGGTTCGCAGAAGATCGGCCAAGGCAAGGAAGCGGCGCGCCGCTTCTTGAAGGAGAACAAGGCCGTCGCGCTCGAGATCGAGGACAAGATCCGCGGCAAGTCCGGTGCGATGGCAGATGCGATGTATGCGCCGCCGGAGGGCGACGAAGAGAAGGACGCCGCCGACGGCGGTTGAGCGGTTTCGCCGGCTGGTTCGGGGCGCTGTAGCCGACCCGACCCCATGCCCTGGTGCAGGCTTCGGGCCGGCCGGCGAATTACCTGAGGCAAATGCTTCCGCGGCCGAATGGGTTGGTGTTCAATGGGCGGGGTGGCGATGCTGAACTACGACGTCTTCGAGGCCTTCAAGTCGGCTGGCGCCGACGACGAGAAGGCGCGCCGCGCCGCCGAGGCGTTGGCGCGGACGGATGGTTTGCTCAGCGACCGGTTCAAGGTCGACGAGCGCTTCATGCGCGTGGAAGCGAAGCTCGATCTTCATTCCTGGATATTGGCTTTCAACACAGCGATGATCGTCGCAGTGCTGTGGCGCGTGTTCACGCCATAGACCATGGAGCCGCGCGTTTCCCTGATTACGCTGGGCGTCGCCGATCTGGCGCGGGCGCGGGCGTTCTACGAGAAGCTCGGATTCAAGGCCTCGTCCGTTGGCGGCGATGGCGTGGTGTTCTTCCAGATCGGCGCGTTGGGCCTGTCGCTCTTCCCGCGCGAGAGCTTGGCGTGTGACGCCGGGGTAGCGCCGGAAGGCTCTGGTTTTCGCGGCATTACACTCGCGCACAATGTGCGCACGCGCGAGGAGGTAGCGGCGGTGATCGCCGAAGCGGTGGGCGCGGGCGCGACCTTGGTGAAACCTTCGGAAGAGGCGTTCTGGGGCGGGCAGTCCGGTTACTTCGCCGACCCCGACGGGCACTTGTGGGAGATTGCCTGGAATCCCCATTTCCCGCTGGCGGCCGATGGCGCGCTCTCGCTGCCGCCGTAAGGGACCGGAAGTGAAGGCTCTCCCCAACCGTCTGGTGGTCGATGTGAAGGCGCGGTGCGGCGGGGTGATCTCGCCATGGCCCGTGCTGTTGCATGAGTGGCTGTGGCGCGATTTGCGTGAGCCTTGCGCCCGCTGAAAGCCGAACGCCGGAGGTGAGGCGCGGAGCGCCCACATAGTCGTGATGAAGCGTACATCGCTGCATCGCCGCGCCGAGATCGCCGGCGGCGCAGCCGCTCAGGACGGTTCGACCGAGCAGGTCACGCGGGCTGGGTCGTCGATGGGCAGCAGGCGGGCGCTCGCGCGATCGAGCCGCCAGGCGGCGCTCGGCGGAGCGGTCGTTTCCTGGTTGGGCCGCGTGGCGGCGATCGCAAAGATGCGCGCGCTTGGCTCTGGGTAGTCCGGATGCGCGCAATATTCGGACAGAATGATCTCGCCGGCTTGCGGCGCCGGGATGGCCAGGACGCTGACGATCTCCGCGGGCAACTGTCCGCGCTCATTGGCGGGCGCCGTCCCGGTCGTCCGCTGCACGTACGCCACCCATTGCTGCGTGTTGGCGTGCGTCCAGGGTCCATAGACAACCCAGAGTGCGCCGACGCCGATCTCCTCGCCGTCAAGCGTTCCGCCCTGTGAGGTGAAGCCGTCCGGTTCGGGCGGCGTGGTCTTGCCGAGGTACGCTGCGTCCAATTGCGCTTGCAGGCTTGCTGTCGCCGATGCGCTGTCGCCCTCGCCAGACGCGGTCTGGCTTTGCTCCGCCGGCCCGCCCTCGCTCTGGCCGGCGCGTTCGCACGCTCCAAGCGCCAGCGCCGCCACCGCCAAGATTGAGATCCATCGCCGCATCGCACCCTCCCGTGCTCGCGCCCACGCTCTGCCTGCATAAATCCTTCGCGGCGGAGAATCGAGTGCGCCGTGGCGCACAGGAAGGCGTTCGCGCGCTATCGCTGGCCCAGGCCGCCGATGGACGCGGCCAGCGGCCTTGGCTGGGCGCCACCCAATCCCTATACCAGCCCCACACCCTGAATCGGCTCCGAGGCTTATGACCAGCGTCAACGACATCCGCACGCAGTTCTTGGAATTTTTCGCTGCGCGCGATCACGCGACGCCGGGCTCGTCGTCGCTCGTGCCGCAGGACGACCCGACGCTGCTCTTCACCAACGCCGGCATGGTGCAGTTCAAGAACTACTTTACCGGTGCGGCCAAGCCGCCATTCCCGCGCGCGGCCACCTCGCAAAAGTGCGTCCGCGCCGGGGGCAAGCACAACGACCTCGACAATGTCGGCTACACCGCGCGCCACCTCACTTTCTTCGAGATGCTCGGCAATTTCTCGTTCGGCGACTATTTCAAAGAGGGCGCGATCGAGGCGGCGTGGACGCTGATCACCAAGGACTTCGCGCTGCCGAAGGACAAGCTGCTCGTCACCGTCTATCACGACGACGACGAAGCGGCCGCGCTCTGGAAGAAGATCGCGGGCCTCTCCGACGCCAAGGTCATCCGCATCGCCACCAGCGACAATTTCTGGTCGATGGGCGACACCGGCCCCTGCGGCCCGTGCTCGGAAATTTTCATCGACCGCGGCGAGCGGATCTGGGGCGGACCGCCGGGATCGGCGGAGCAGGACGGCGACCGCTTCCTCGAGTTTTGGAATCTCGTCTTCATGCAGTTCGAGCAGTTCGCCGATGGGCGCCCGCGCGAGAAGCTGCCGAAGCCGTCGATCGACACCGGCATGGGCCTCGAACGCATCGCCTGCGTGATGCAGGGCGTCGACTCAGTGTTCGAGACCGATCTCTTCCGCACGCTGATTGCGGCGCAGGAAGAATTGCTGAAGGTGAAGGCGCAGGGCGCGCAGGCGCCGAGTTTCAACGTGATCGCCGATCACTTGCGCTCGGCGTGCTTCCTGATCGCCGACGGCGTGTCGCCCTCGAACGAAGGCCGCGGTTACGTGCTGCGCCGGATCATGCGCCGCGCCATGCGCCACGCGCATATCCTGGGCGCCAAAGAGCCGCTGATGCATCGTCTGGCCCCGGCGCTGATCGCCGAGATGGGCGCGGCCTATCCCGAGCTCGCACGCGCGCGCCCTGTGATCGAGGCGCAATTGCACGAGGAGGAAGAGCGCTTCCGCCGCACGTTGGGAAACGGGCTGAAGCTGCTGGAAGAGGAACTGGGTGGCCTTAAGCAGGGTCAGAAGCTCCCCGGCGAGACCGCGTTCAAATTGTACGACACGTTCGGCTTCCCGCTCGATCTCACGCAGGACATTCTGCGCGGGCGCGGGCTCGAAGTGGACACCGCCGGCTTCGATGCGGCGATGGAGCGCCAGCGCGAGAAGGGCCGCAAAAGCTGGCAGGGCGGCGAAGGCGGCGACAATGCCGCGATCTGGCGCGCGATCCTGGAACGCACCACGGGCAACGAGTTCCTGGGCTACGCCGTCGAGAGCGGCGAGGGCAAGCTTGCCGCGATCGTCGCCGGCGGGGCCGAGCAACATGAGTTGCGCGAAGGGGTGCAGGCCGCACTCGTGTTCGACCGCACGCCGTTCTACGCCGAAAGCGGCGGCCAAGCGGGCGATCACGGCGCGATCACCTTCGCCAACGGCGCCGTGTTCGTGGTCGAGGACACGCAAAAGCAGGCTGGCGCGCTGCATGCGCATATCGGCCGCCTCAGCAAAGGCGCGGTCAAGGTTGGCGACAAAGCCAAGCTTGAGATCGACCACGAGCGGCGTACGAAGATTCGCGCCAACCATTCCGCGACTCACCTGCTGCACGCGGCGCTGCGCAACACGCTTGGGCCGCACGTGACGCAGAAAGGCTCGCTGGTGGAGGCCGACTATTTCCGCTTTGACTTTAGCCACGGCCAGGCTTTGAGCGCCGACGAGATCGGGCGCATCGAAGACGAAGTGAACGCCATCATCCGCCAGAACGCCGAAGGCGTGATCAAGGAAATGGCGCCGGCGAAGGCGATCGAAGAAGGGGCGTTGGCGCTGTTCGGCGAGAAGTACGGCGACAGCGTGCGCGTGCTGCGTCTGGGCGATGCGCCGGGCGGCGGCGGCAAAGCCTATTCGGTCGAGCTCTGCGGCGGCACCCATGTGAAGCGCACGGGCGACATCGCCGTGTTCGCGATCCTGTCGGAAGGCGGCGTCGCGGCGGGCATCCGCCGCATTGAGGCGGCGACGGGCGCCGCCGCGCTGGCGCATCTGAAGGCGCAGGCGGCGCTGGCGAAAGCCATTGCGTCCAACATCAAGGCGCCGCTCGCGGAAGTGACCGAACGCGTCAGCCAATTGGCTGATGAGCGCCGCAAGCTCGAGCGCGAGCTGGCGGAGGCGAAAAAGAAGCTGGCGCTTGCCGGCGGCGGCGGCCAAGCCGCGGCTGCGGGGCCGGAGCAGGTTGCGGGCGTTGCGGTGCTTGCACGCGTGCTCGACGGCGTGCCGGCCAAGGAGCTGCGCGGACTTGTCGATGAAGGCAAGAAGTCGCTCGGCTCCGGCGTGATCGCCTATGTCGGCGTCGAAGACGGCAAGGCCGCGCTCGCGGTCGGCGTGACCGATGACTTGAAGGGCAAGGTGAGCGCGGTCGACCTGGTGAAGGCCGGCGTCGCCGCCGTCGGCGGCCAGGGCGGCGGCGGGCGCCCCGACATGGCGCAGGGCGGCGGCCCCAATGGCGCGGAAGCGGCGAAGGCGCTCGACGCCATCCGCAGCGCGCTCGAAGGCGCGCTCGCGGCGTGAGCGCGTTTGTCTATCGCGACGCGGAAGCGGGCGACGCCGAGGCGCTCGCGGCGTTCGCGCGCGAGACGTGGCTGGCGACGTTCGGACACTTACCGTATCCGCCCGCCGATCTGGCGGCGTATCTCACGAAGAATTACGGCGCGGAGATTCAGCGCGCGGAAATCGCCGACGCCGAGATCCGCTATCGCCTGGCGTGCGATGGCGAGGGCGTAGCCGGCTATTGCATGATGGGTACGCTTGCGATGCCGGTCGATGACGCGCGCGGGTTGGAGCTGCATCGCCTCTACATTCATGAGCGGGCGAAGGGGCGCGGCGTCGCCGACGCGCTGATGGACGATTGCATCGCCTGGGCGCGCGGCAAGGGCGCCTCGGCGCTCTATCTCAGCGTCTGGGAAAACAACGAACGCGCGCAGCGTTTCTATCGCCGCTTCGGTTTTCAGGATCACGGCGAGTGGGACTTCATGGTCGGCGAAACCGCCGACCGCGATCTGATCTGGAAGCTGCCGCTCTGACGGGCGACGCGCCGGTAATGTCTCGGAAACCAAATCAGTCGTTTTTGGACGACTCGATTCGGTTGTGGGGACAGTCCGGATGACTCAGAACGATGCGCTCGCGGCTTATCTTGGGCCCGAGCTGTTTGAGCGGCTGGAGTGGAGCCGCCTCAATCACGGACAGCGTGACGCGATTCTCTCCGTGTTCCGAGTCGGATTAGGCGCCGGCGTGCAATCTGGCGCCGTTTCCACGATCGACTGCGTGCTGGGCGGCGGGCGCGTGCTGATCTGCGAGGACGGCTCGCAATGGCAGGCCGTCGAGCGCGACGACGCCGAGATGATCGAGGATTGGGGCGCGGGCGCGCTGGTCGCGATCCATCGTCAGCTGATCTACAAGCTCGACCCTTACCAAGCGGCAGAGGTGGAGATGCTGCGCCTCTAGCAGCGGCAGTCGGCAGTCGGCAATCGGCAGTCGGCGACTTGAGCCATTGCGTTGGCGGAACGGAAGCGTGTTAGCGTTCTGCCGACTGCCGACTGCCGACTGCCGACTGCCGAGGAACGCATGCCTAACTACGAAACCATCAAACTCGAAGTCGCCCAGGGCGTGGCGACGCTGACGCTCAACCGGCCGGACCGGATGAACGCGTTCACCGATCAGATGGCGCGCGACATGATCGCGGCGTTCGACGAGACCGACGCCGATGACGATGTGCGCGCGGTCATCGTCACCGGCGCGGGCCGCGCCTTCTGCGCCGGCGCCGATCTGGGCGCGGGTGGGGCGACGTTCGACTACGAGAAGCGCCTGGCGGCGCGCGGCGGCGACGCGGCGGCGTTCGAGGAAGAGCGCGTGCGCGATGGCGGTGGGCGCGTCGGCTTGCGCATCTATGAGAGCCTGAAACCGGTGATCGCAGCCATCAACGGCGCCGCGGTAGGCGTCGGCGCGACCATGACGCTGCCGATGGACATCCGCCTCGCGGCCGAAGGCGTGAAGATGGGCTTCGTGTTCGCGCGCCGCGGCATCGTGCCGGAAACGTTGTCGTCGTACTTCCTGCCGCGGCTCGTCGGCGTGCAGGCGGCGCTGGAATGGACGATGACGGGGCGCGTCTTCAGCAGCGAAGAAGCGCACGCGCGCGGCCTGGTGCGTTCGCTGCACAAGCCCGACGATCTCTTGCCCGCCGCGCAGGCGCTGGCGCGCGAGATCGCCGACAACACCGCGCCGGTTTCGGTGGCGCTGGCGCGGCGTATGATGTTGGACATGCTCGACGCCGGCCACCCGATGGAAGCGCACCGGCTGGAAAGCCGCTTGATGGTCGCGCGCGGCAAGGCGGGCGACGCCAAGGAGGGCGTGACGTCGTTCCTCGAAAAGCGCGCGCCGGTCTATCCCGACAAAGTGTCGAAAGACATGCCGCAGCCGTTCCCGTGGCGGCCAACGCCGCCGTTTCGGGAATAGGGTGGGGCGGTTTTCGGTTTTCGGGGATCGGTTTTCGGGATTGGGGATTGGGACGAGAGTCATTCCAAACACTGATCTGGAATCCAGGACGGATGACAATCGTGGGGGCCTGGATTCCGGATCGGCCTTCGGCCGTCTGGAATGACTCAGACTCCCCAATCCCGAAACCCGAACCCCGCTACCGCTCCGCCTTCCGCGCCGGCGGCTCAGCGCCCGAGCGCCTCCACCACGAGCGCAGCTGCCGTTGCTCCGGAGTATTGCTGTTGACCCGTTATCAGGTTTCCGTCCCGTACTGCGAACGGTTGGAAGCGCCCGTGCACGACAAAGTTGGTGTCATCGAGCTTGCGCGCTTCGTCTTCGATCCAGAAAGGTTGAATCTTTTTGCCAGCAAAACTGTCGGCGAATGCTTCCTCCGAATTGGCGAAGCCGGTCCAGGTCTTGCCCTTTACGAGCAGGTCGCCGTTGGAGAGTCGTGTTCGCAGGAGAATGCTCGCGCCGTGACACACAACGCAGACGACCTTGCCTGCTTCATACGCCCGCGCCACAAAGCCGTGCAGAGCGTCGTCGCCGACCATCGTGATCATGGGCGATTGCCCGCCCACAATGAAGAGCGCATCAAAGTCCGCAGGCGTGAACTGGGAGATCGCCCGCGTGTCTCGGAGCAGGGCGGCGTGTGTGGGCGATTTCTTGAATCCAAGCGAAAGGAAGTCGTGGGCTGAATAGCCACTCGCGTCCTCCGGGTCCGAGAAGCTGTCTGCCGACAAGTCGCCGCCGTGCGGAGAGGCGATTTCTATCGCGTAGCCCGCTTCCTTGAAGAGGAAATAGGGATGCGTGAGTTCCGCCCACCAGAAGCGAACAGGCCATCCCGTCGTCGGTGAAACGCCCGGGTTCGCGGCGATCATGAGGATTCGCCGGCTGGGCGAGGCTGACTCGGACATCTTGGGCTCCGCAGGGATAACAGGCGTCGGTCGCGGCCGATCGCCAAGGAGAAACTTCACAATGCTCATGTGGTGCGCGACGTTCTGCTGAATGCCCAGTCGCGCCCGGCGCCGCGCAGTAGTGCTTGGTTGATCCACACCATCGCGAGCGGCTCGAGCAGGCGCGCCTGGCGGAGCCGGCCGGCATTAAGCGTGTCGAATCCGAGAGCTTCGACAAGGACAGTCACAATCTTGTTCGCATCTTCATCGTCGCCGGCGACAAACATCACAGGGGGAGCGCTGAGGCGACGCGCGTGTTCCATGATCTCGGCGCCAACTTGATTGAGCGTCTTCACAACCCTCGCTCCGGGTATCCAAGCGGCAACCGTCTCGCCGCCGGAGGTGGAAAAGCCGCGATCCAGACCGAAGATCCCGTCATGCATCGCGAGTGGGTTCATGCAATCGATGACGATCTTGCCTGAAAGACCTCCCAGGGATCGGATTGCCTGCTCAGCCACGTTCCAGGGCAAAGCAAGAACCACAATTTCGGCTGCGGCCGCCGCCTCAGCGGGCGGCAGGAGTTGAGCCCCGGTCTCCCTTCCGAGCGCGGCGACGCTGGCGTTTTCCGGGTCGCGCACGCCCAGCACGATCTTGTGGCCCGCCCGCGCCCAGCCTCGCGCCAAGGCGCCGCCAACATTGCCTGCACCGATGATGGCGATCTGCATGGTCGTTCTCGCGCAACGGAAGCTAGACTAGCGGGTGCGGAAACGGATACTGAAATCGCGTCATGTCTGATATTCGCCTGACGAAATTGCGCAGACTCGACCTGACAACGCTGTTGGTTTTCGCGGCGCTGATGCGCCTGCGCAAAGCTACAGCAGCCGCAGGACAGCTGGGACTGACGCCCCCGGGCGTCAGTCATGCCCTCAAGCGGCTACGCGAGGTCTTTGACGACGAACTCTTCCTGCGCCGCCCTCATGGTTTGGAGCCTACCGCCTTTGCGGTCATGCTCGAGCCGCGCGTGCGCCGTGCGATCGAGGAGCTGCATGCCGCTTTCTCGGCGCCGGTCGAGTTCGATGCAGCCAGCGCCAAAGCGGTCGTTCGCATCGGCGCATTCGATTACGAGCTTTCGACTCTGCTCCCGCCCCTGGTCGGCGCAATCGCCGATCGTGCTCCCGGAGTTCGAATTGTGACGCGCGCAATCGGGCGCGAGCAAGCGCTCGGCGCGTTGGCAGAGGGCGATCTCGATCTTGCGATTGGGTATTTCTGGAGCGCGTCGAGTACGATCTTGCTGAAGCAGCTGTATTCAGAGAGTTATGCGGTCGTTGCGAGAACGAAAGATCCTATTGCCCGGAAGCCATTGACGTTGGCGCGTTACTGCGCGGCGTCTCATATCCTGGTCTCACCTTCCGGCGAATTGACCGGCATCGTCGACACGACGCTGCGGCAGCTGGGGAGAGAGCGGCGTGTGATCAGCGCCACGCCGCTTTTTCTGCCGGCGCTGGCGTTGGTGCGCGCGACGGGTGCGCTGGCGACTGTGCCGCGCCGCTTTGCAGAGCGGTTCGCCCGTTCGTTTGGGTTGACCGTGCTCAAGCTGCCATTTGCAGTTCGCGAGTTTCCCGTTTCGGTCGCCCGCCACGCCCGCAACGCGCGAAGTCCCATGCATGATTGGCTTGAGGACGCTTTGACCGACACAGTCTAGGGATTGGGGATTGGGGATTGGGGAGTCTGAGTCGTTCCAGACAGCCGAAGGCCGATCTGGAATCCAGGCCCCCACGATTGTCATCCGTCCTGGATTCCAGATCACGCTGCGCGTGTCTGGAATGACTCTCGTCCCAATCCCGAAACCCGAAAACCGATCCCCGATCCCCGCTACCGCTCCACCGGCGCTTCGGCCTTCGCTTCCACTTCGGCTTCCGCGCCGTCGTCGTCGCGCACCATGAAGAACGTGCCCGACCAGCTCGGGTTGATCCATCTGCCGTCGATGCGGGTGAGGGCGTCGTTGGCTTCGCCCTCGTAGCGGATGGCGAAGTTCGCTTGCGCTTCGGAATTGTAGAACTTCGTGAACGTCACCTGGGCGCCGATGCGCACGCCCTCGATCTCGGCGGTGAAGATCGAGGCGCTCAGCCACGGCCGCTCCAAATTGGGTTGCTGCGTCTCGCCGACGAAGGCGCCGTCGCGCTCCTCGATCCGGGCGCTGAACACGATTTCCGGATACGAGGCGTCGGGATAGCGAAACGCGCCGCTCCAGCTGCCGGTCAGCGAGGCGCGGCGCTTGGCCATGTCACGCCGCCTTGCCCATCGCGCGATCCATGTTGTCGGCGACGGCGTCGAGGAAGCCCTCGGTGGTGAGCCAGCTCTGCGTGTCGCCGACGAGGAGAGCGAGGTCCTTGGTCATCTGGCCGGCCTCGACCGTGTCGACCACGACCTTCTCCATCAGCAGCGCGTAGTCGATCAGCTTCTGGTTGTTGTCGAGCTTGCCGCGATGGGCGAGGCCGCGTGTCCAGGCGTAGATCGAGGCGACGGAATTGGTTGAGGTCGGTTCGCCCTTCTGGTGCTGGCGGTAGTGGCGCGTCACCGTGCCGTGCGCGGCCTCGGACTCCATTGTGCGCCCATCGGGCGTCAGCAGCACGGAGGTCATCAGGCCGAGCGAGCCGAAGCCCTGCGCCACCGTGTCGGACTGCACGTCGCCGTCGTAGTTCTTGCACGCCCACACGAAGCCGCCGGACCATTTGAGCGCCGAGGCGACCATGTCGTCGATCAGGCGGTGCTCGTAGAAGATCTTCTTGGCCTTGAACTGATCGGCGAATTCGGCGTCGTAGATCTCCTGGAAAATGTCCTTGAAGCGCCCGTCATAGGCTTTGAGGATGGTGTTCTTGGTCGAAAGATAGACCGGCCAGCCCTTCATCAGCCCGTACATGAACGAGGAGCGCGCGAACTCGCGGATCGACTCGTCGAGATTGTACATCGCCATCGCCACGCCTGCGCCGGGCGCATCGAACACTTCGTGCTCGATGACTTCGCCGGTTTCGCCGACGAACTTGATGGTGAGCTTGCCCTTGCCGGGAAACTTGAAGTCGGTGGCGCGGTACTGGTCGCCGAAGGCGTGGCGCCCGACGACGATCGGCTGCGTCCAGCCCGGCACTAGGCGCGGCACGTTCTTGCAGATGATCGGCTCGCGGAAGATGACGCCGCCGAGGATGTTGCGGATGGTGCCGTTCGGCGAGCGCCACATCTTCTTGAGACCGAACTCCTTCACGCGCGCTTCGTCGGGCGTGATGGTGGCGCACTTCACGCCGACGCCGTATTGCTTGATGGCGTTGGCGGCGTCGACGGTGACCTGGTCTTCGGTGGCGTCGCGATGCTCGATGCCGAGGTCGTAATATTTGAGATCGACGTCGAGGTAGGGGTGGATCAGGCGCTCCTTGATCAGCGCCCAGATGATGCGGGTCATCTCGTCGCCGTCGAGTTCGACGATCGGGTTGTCCACCTTGAGCTTGGCCATCTGGTCCTCTTTCGCGTCCGCGCGTTTCGGGCGCGTGGTAGCAGCTAGAGGCGGGCGCGCAAACCGGGCCCGGGGTGCGGCCAATGGGCGGCGTCAGTCGCGCGCTTGCGAGATGGCGGCGAGCTCGGCGGCGGAGAGCACCTCGAAGCCGTCGAGGCGGCCGGCGCCGGCGCCGTTGAGCGGAATTGGCGGCGGCGTCTGCGCCGCCGTGCGGATGCTGCGCACGCGCGGGCGCAGACGCGCGGCGGGCGGCGCTTCGGCGGCGATCGGCTTAACCGCAATCGCGGGCGCGATGGTTTCCACCACCGCCGGCGGCAGGGTGGCGGGCGTAGGCGCGGCAGTCTGGCGGTAGCGCGGCGCAAGCCAGGTCGCCGCCGCCAGGGCGGCGACAGTCACCGCCAGCGCGCCGAAGCGGCGCACCGCCCATGACCACGCGGCCCTGCGCTTGCGGCGCGCCCTGCGATGCGAAATGACGTGCGCCGTCATGTGCCGATACAACCCTGACCGATGACACGCGCACGAAACATGCCGCCGCCGATCGCCGAGGAATGGCCGGCGGTCTGTCTGGTGCGTCCCCAGATGGGAGAGAACATCGGTGCGGTGGCGCGGGTTCTGTTGAATTTCGGCCTGGTCTCGCTCCGCCTGGTCGAGCCGCGCGACACATGGCCCAATCCGAAGGCGCAAATCGTGGCGGTCGGCGCCGACATCGTACTGGAGCGCGCCCGCGTCGACTGGCGGCTGGAGGATGCGCTGGCCGACGCCACGCTGGTGATCGCCGCGTCGGCGCGGCCGCGCTACATGGAAAAGCCGGTCTGGGGGCCGCGTCAGGCGGCGTTGAACCTCCGCGCCGCGCTGGCCCAGGGCGAACGGCCGGTGGTGATGTTCGGGCCCGAGGCGGCGGGCCTGGAGTCCGACGAAATCGCCCGCGCCGATGCGATCGTGACGTTGCCGGTTAACCCCGGCTTCGCCTCGCTGAATTTGGCGCAGGCGGTGGCGGTGGTTGCGTTCGCCTATGCCGAAGCGCGCCAGGAAACCGATCTGCCAGCCTGGTTCAGCACCGGGGAAGGGCCGCCGGCGAGCCAGGAAGATCTCGAAGCGTTGTTCGCGCATCTGGAAGAAGAGCTTGAACACGGGCGGTTTTTTCACCCGCCCGACAAGACGCCGCTGATGAAGCGCAACCTGCGCACGTTGCTGGTGCGCGCGCGGCTGTCCAAGCACGAAGTCTCCACCCTGCGCGGCGTCATCAAGGCGCTCACGATCGGCCGCGGCGGGCGCAAGAAAGATGACGTCTAGGAAATGACTTTCCCGCCACGCGGGAATTTTGTTTATCCACAAGACGGGGTGGAGGACGCATGGCCGCGAAGCCACGGCGAAGACAGCAAGGCGACGACGCGGTCCACCCGAAGTCGCTCGAACTCGTGCCGTGGGGTGGCGAGCGCGTCGATCTCGAGCGCTTCTGGGCCGAGAGCTGGATCGATCTGCTCAATCGCCAACGCTGGCTGGCCAAGAAGCTGAAGCTCGAAACCGCGCCCTGGATCGTCGATCAGGCGACCGGCACGATCCAGTTCGCGCGCAAGGACGGCGCGACGGTGACGGCGCCGGTGCAGATCATCGGTGCCTGGAATCCGCGCACCGGCATGTTCCGCTGGGCGTGGGATCATCCGCTGGTGCAGCAGCGTCTGCGCAACGACGCGCTGCGCACGCGCTGGTTCGGCGAGCGTCACGGTATCGAAGAACTGACGACCAATGCGCTCAAGATGGACGAGAAGGGCGCCTGGCAGATGACGGCGCTGGCGATGAAGGTGAACGCCGCCTACGGCGTCTATCGCGCGCCCACCGAAGGCCCGGTGATCTTCATGACATTGGGCGAGCCGACGGTGCGGCGTTAGCTCAGGCGCCGGCTTTCCGGGCAGTCAACCTCCCCCTCGATGGGGGAGGTGGCCGCGCAGCGGCCGGAGGGGGTGCGCGCGCCGCTGGCGAAGACGACGCCTCACACGGCTCGCCTGCAAACGTCGGCGGGCCTCACCCCCTCAGTCGCGCTTCGCGCGACAGCTCCCCCCTCGAAGCGGGCGATCGCCCCTAAGCCAGGACGCCCTGCGCGCCGGCGCGCTGGAGGCCGAGCGATAGGATGCGGCCCAACAAGTCGCTGTATTCGATGCCGTCGTGCTTGGCGGATTGGGCGAGTTCTTCGCTCGCCGACAATTCCGGGTTCGGATTTGCCTCGATGAAGTACGGCACGCTGTCATTGCCGAGGCGCAGGTCGATGCGCGCGTAGCCGTCGAGTTCGAGGATGCGGCAGATGCGCTTGACCATGTTGTGGATCTTGGTCTGCAGCTGCGGCGGCAAATCGAGCGCCGGGCCGTCCACCACGCCGCGCTTCTTCTGATACTCGACGTCGTGCTTCACCCGCTCGGTGGCGATCGGCAGCGCGCCGGTGGCGAGATCGGTGAAGCGCAGCTCCCAAACGGGCAGCGCGCGCAGGCGGTCGTTGCCCAGCACGCCGACATAGATTTCGCGCCCGTCGATGTATTGCTCGGCGATGGCGGCGGTGCCGACGCGCTCGTGGATGAACTGCACGCGCTCCTTCAGCTTTTCGTCGCTGTCGACGACGGACGCCTGCGAGATGCCGAGCGAGGCGTCTTCGGTCAGACTCTTGACGATCAGCGGAAAACGCAAGCGACCCGGGCGCGCCACTTTGCGGCCGATCGGAAACACCGTCCAGGCCGGCGTCGGGATGTGGTGATACTTCAGCAGCTTCTTCGGCAGGTCCTTGCCCTGCGACAGCATCAGCCCGCGCGGGTTGCAGCCGGTGTACGGCACCTGCATCAGTTCCAGAAAGCTCGCCACGTGCTGACAATAGAGCGTGTCGCCGTGAAACTGGTCGAGCAGGTTGAAGACGATGTCCGGTTTGACGCGCTCGATCTCTTCGCGGATCGGCGCCAGTTCGTACTGCACGCCCAGCCAATGCAGTTCGTGGCCCGCCTCCACCAATGTCTTCTCGATGTCGAATTCCATCTTGCAGGCGTATTTCTGCTGCTCGGTGAGGCCTTCGAGCGTGTCGGGCGGAACCTGGTCCGGCCGGCACACCGCCAGCACGCAGAGCGGCTTCATACGGCGAACCACTTGCGGCGTGTGGAGGAATAGTGCTGGTGCACCGCCTTCGAACTCAGCATCGCCGTGATCTCAAGCCTTATGCTCGTGTTCGAACCGGGCGCGCGCAGACTCAACGCGCGGCAGCGCGCGATCATGTCGTCCAACGCCGCATCGAGCGCAACGGGATAGTCGCCGGTCCAGCGCGACACCGAGCGAATGATCTGTGAGCGGTTCTTGCGGATGGCGGTGGCCGCCAAAGGCGCGGCGCGATGCTTGGCGTCATCCGAAAAAATGCGCAGCAGATCGCGGTCGAACACGGTCGGCGTATCGATCTCGTAACGTTCGCGTTTGCGCTCGTAGTGATCGCCCAGCGTGCCCGGGAGTTTCGAGAGGGGATCGACGCGCAGACGCTGTTGCGGTTTCGGCTTCTGCCCGGCGATGCCGGCCATCAGCTGATCGACGTACTCGAGCTTCGCCAGCGCCGGCCAGCCGGAATAGCGCTTGCGCCAATTGGCGCGCGGCGTGAGCCAGACCGCGAACGTCTCGGCGAAATCCTCGTCGGGATGGCATTGCGCGTACCAGCGGCGCAGGTGTTGGACGTGTTTCTTGCTGGTGGGATTGGCGCGGTAATGGTCGGGATACGGCTTGGCCGGATTGCCGAACAACGTTTGCCAGCGTTTGCGCCGGTGCAAGTCGTAGGCGTGCTGGACGACGTGGCCGGCTTCGTGGCGCAACAGGCGCATGCACTCGCGGCGCGCGCCGCCTTCGACTTCGAGCATGATCCGCCGCTCGAGGCGCATCAGGCGCGGATGCGCGAGATAGAACGGGATGGCGATGCCCGGCGTTTCGGGCGAGCTGAACCATTCATCGGAAAGCCATGCGTGCGGGCGAACCTTGAGGCCGCGTTCGGCGAGTTCCTCGCGGAGATCGGCGAGGCAGCCGTCGAGCCACGTGCCGGCGATCTGCAGGCGCAACTGCTTCAACGGAACTTGCAGCAAGTCCTCGTCGGGGAGGCTCGCCCAGCGCGGTGTGACGTTGCGCGGACGAAGCGATTTTGCAGCCATTTCCCACTGTATTCACGAACCGCGGCGCACCGCAACGGCGCGGAATGTGTGGTTGTGGGCAGCCTCAACCGGCGCGTTCGGCGCTAACGATCCAGCTCGAGGAGGCGCCCCAGACTTCCTCGCCGCGGCGGTTGCGCGCAAACAGAGCGCGGAGCGCTTCGGCGACCATGGGCTTGCGCCGCGCGCCTTCCTCGCCGGCCAACCGGATGATCTCGCCGGCCGGTCCGAGCGCCATGGCGAACTCGACAGCCTCGTCCATGTTCGCGCCGATGCAGATGTCGCAATCGTGGCGCTCGAAGCGGACGCGGCGGAAGCCTGCGCTTTGCATCATGGCGGAGACCATGTCCGGCCCGGCCATCGAGAACGGGCCCGGACCGCAATGGACCTGGTCGGTGTCCTCATGCGCGACAACTGGCACCAGTTCGCGGGCGACCTGCTCGGCGTCGTAGAGCCAGGGATTGTCCTCGCGCTTGCGCCAGACGACCATGGTGAAGGTTCCGCCGGGTTCGAGGGCGCGTGCGATATTGCGCATCGCCGCGCCCGGCAGATTGAAGAATTGCGTGCCGAAGCGGGCGAAGCCGTGATGATACGGCCCGCGCAGATCGTCGCTTTGAACGTCGGCGACCAAGAACGACGCGTTGGAGGCGCCAGCCTGCTTGGCCTCCTCGGTCGCGCGGGCGATGAAGTTGGCGGCGCAATCGACGCCCACGGCTTGCCCGCTTGGGCCCAGCATGCGTGCGATGGCCTGCGTGGTGTCGCCGAAACCGCAGCCGATATCGATGACGCGCTGGCCCGGGGCGAAGGCGCATTGGCGCAAGGCGGCGTCGCCGTGTTCTTCCAGGCCCGACGTCAGCACGCGCCGGAAGCGCACGAATTTCTCGAACAGGACGGTGTTCCAAGCTTCGATCGGGATGTCGTTGCTGGACGGGGTGTCGGCCATCTGCGCCTCCATGTCCGCGCATATATCACACTGCGTGTGCGTGCGCAGTGTGCCTGCCGTTACGCCCGCGATGCGGCGCGCGTCAGGGCTCGCGCTCGATGACGAGCGAAACCCGCGCTACGCGGATGCCGAACCAGCCCACGGTCGCGTCGTTCACGACATCGCCGTCGGCGTTGAGCGCCATGACATCGCGGAAACGGACGCGGCGGCCGCGGCCGTTCTCAGTTGGCAGAACAACATCGTACTCGAGCCGGAACACGGCGCCTTGCTGAATGCCGATGGCTTGGCCGACGACGTCCTCGCGCGTGCCGACATAGCGCCCCGGCGCCACCCGCTGGAGGCGCCACGTCTTGCGGTCGCGTTCGCCGTCGTCGAACACGAAGTCCTCCACGAGCGTGAGCGTCTCGCCGTCCCACGTTCCGTTGAGCTGAGCCGTGAAGCTGCGATTGGCGCCGGTGATGGATCGGAACGCGCCGCGCGCGACGCTGCGCCCCGCAAGATCGCGCTCGATGACAAAGGGCGTTTCGCTGGCGCTGGCGGGAATTGGCGGGGCGGTGGCGCAAGCGGCCAGGAGGATTGCGGCAAAGGCCAACGCTGTCGCCAGGGACGTCGATCGGGTCATGCTGCGGCTACGCGCGCGGCGCACGCTCGGATCAGTGCGGCCCAGCCACGATCGTCCGGCAGGCGGCGTGTTCTGGCGTCACAGCTTGCGTATGCTTGCCGCATAGACCGGATGAGCGAGCACTGCGTCGGCGAATGCTTCATCGGCGGTGACGAGGATGCTTCGAGCGGCAAGTGCGGCTGCTAGGTAAAGGCTGTCGTAGGCGGTCTGATCAATTTCGAATGCAATGACCTGCGCGCCGTCTGCAAGCGCCTGCGCGGGAATGACGCTCACGGGAGCGGCGGCGATCGCGGTGTAGGCCGCACGCGCGTCAGCTGGCGTGATCAGTCCGCGCCGCGCCTTGACCCAGAGTACGTTGGCGCACTCAACCCAGAACAACTCTGGCGCGGCAAGCGCGTCCTTCGCGAGCAAGTCAGTGGCCCGATCGGACCCAGGTTCACTCAGCACCCACTTCAAGCCAACGCTGGCGTCGATGACGGAGGTCATCGATCGCGCGCGCGATCGC
Source organism: Hyphomonadaceae bacterium (assembly GCA_050182055.1). GTDB lineage: Bacteria > Pseudomonadota > Alphaproteobacteria > Caulobacterales > Aquidulcibacteraceae > Vitreimonas. Next base: position 170,689 of record JBFXCP010000002.1, on the reverse strand, counting down.
TGCGCAAGTCGTCGACGATGGAGGGACCAGCGACCGCGCCGATCCGCGCACGGACACTCTCGAGTCGGGCGAGCGCTTCGTCCCGGGTGAGTCCCACGGAGGCCGCGAGCGCGCGGCGCGCTTCTTCTTCAAGCGAACCACCGGTTTGAGCGGCCCGCTCCTTTAGCGCCTTGAGAACTGCGTCATCGACATTTCTGATAAGGATCTGACCCATAGGGCGTGTCTATCACGATATCGATATCATTGCAATCTACGCGCCAGCGCGGCCGCAATCTGCCGCGCGGCGGCTTCAGGCGTTGCGGTCTCCGTGTCGATCACGATCTGCGGCGCCGGCATCGCGGCGAGGCAGGCTATGTGGAAGAGGGGAAAACCGGTGATGCCCGCCAGCTCGCGGGCGACGGTGAGTTTGCCGGCCGCGACCGGGCCGTAGAGAAAGATCAGCTTCACGCGCGCAGCCTAGCGCGATCGGACAACGCGGCCCACCAATTCGTGACCCTCGGCGGCGAGGATTTCGAGCTGGGTGATGGCGCCTTGGGCGATCTCTTCGTCGCTGTCGACATAGACGACGCCGTCGATTTCGGGCGCGTCGGCTTTGGTGCGGAAGGCGTAGGCTTCGGCGTCGTCGTCCCAGCCGTCGCAGATGGCGTCGACGGTCTTGCCGATCATCCCTTGGCCGCGCGCGTGCGCGAGGGCGGTCTGCGCTTCCATGAAGCGATCGTAGCGTTCGTCGACCACATCTTGATCGACGTGATCGGGGAGATCGCGTGAGCGCGCGCCGTCGACGTTCTCGTACTTGAACACGCCGGCGCGATCGATTTCCGATTCTTCGATGAAATCGAGCAGCGTCTCGAAATCGTCCTCGGTCTCACCCGGAAAGCCGACGATGAAGCTTGAGCGGATGGTGAGATCGGGGCAGATCTGGCGCCACGTCTTGATGCGATCGAGCACTTTTTCCTGGTTGGCGGGGCGGCGCATGGCTTTCAGCACGTTCGGCGCGGCGTGCTGGAACGGGATGTCGAGGTACGGCAGCACTTTGCCGTCGGCCATCAAGCCGACGACGTCATCGACGTGCGGGTACGGATAGACATAGTGCAGGCGCACCCACGCGCCGAGTTCGCCGAGTTCCTTGCAAAGATCGTAGAATTTGGCGCGGACCGTGCGGTCCTTCCATTTGCTCTCAGCGTACTTGAGGTCGACGCCGTAGGCCGATGTGTCCTGTGAGATCACCAGCAGCTCTTTGACGCCGGCCTTCACCAGCGACTCCGCTTCCTTCAGCACGGCGTTGGCGGGGCGCGAGACGAGGTCGCCGCGGATGCTCGGGATGATGCAGAAGCTGCAGCGATTGTTGCAGCCTTCGGAAATTTTCAGATACGCGTAGTGGCGCGGCGTGAGGCGGAAGCCGCCTTCGGGCACGAGATCGATTTTCGGATCGTGCATCTGTGGCAGATGCGTATGCACGGCGCCGACGACGGCTTCGTATTGATGCGGCCCGGTGATCTCGAGCACTTTGGGGTGCGCTTCGCGGATGAGCGACTCTTCTTTGCCGAGGCAGCCGGTGACGATGACTTTGCCGTTCTCGGCGATGGCTTCGCCGATGGCCTCGAGGCTTTCGGCCTTGGCGCTGTCGAGGAAGCCGCACGTGTTCACCACGACCAGGTCGGCGCCTTCGTAGCTGCTGCTCAGCTGATAGCCTTCCGAGCGCAGGCGCGTGATGATGCGCTCGCTGTCGACAAGGGCTTTGGGGCAGCCGAGCGACACGACGCCGATGGTGGGGGCTTTGCCGCTCACGGCGTTTGCTTCTCGATCAGGATCACGTGGGGCAGGTCTTTGAAGTGCGCGTCGCAGGTCAGCAGATCGGCGTCATAGGCGCGCGCTGTGGCGTAAACGATAGCGTCCGCCAAGGGAAGTTTGTGCTCAGCGGATACCCTCGCCGCAGCGACAGCGATACTGGTGTCGAGCGGAACCACAACGCACGTCGCCGAGAAGGCGATGGCTTGATCGGACTTTTCTTCGCCGCGCTCCCGCCGCACCCATTTCGCGAGTTCGAATTGCACGATGGTCGGCGCCAGCCAGTTCGCATTCGGGGGCAGCGCCGCGGCGACGGTCGCGCCAGTCGGCGATTTGATCAGCCATTCAATCCAAGCCGAAGTATCAACCACCCGCATCAATAGCGGTCGCGACGATCGCGATAGTCGCTAGGATCGGCGCCTTCGGCCAAGCCGAACATCTCTTCGCGCGTTGGCACAGGCACGAGCAGCACTCCCGACCCCTTGGGAATGAAGACAAACTCCTGTCCCGCCTCCCAGCCCTGCGCCTCGCGCACGGCCTTCGGGATGGAGATTTGGAATTTGGACGAGAGTGTCGCCGTATCGGCCATTTCTTACCGATACTGCATCGATGTGGGATTGGCAAGAAAAAGTGAGGGGAGACGGATGCGGGCCGGCGAGCCCGCGGCGCGCGGTGTCGGCTCGTTTGCGATCGAGGTCGCGATTGCCTTGCTGGGCCGGCGTTCGCCGGTGTCAGAGCGCAAGCTTCACGCCAACTGCTGTGGCGGCCATGCGCAGTTCGGCGTCCTTGCTTGCCAAGTCGAGCCCGGTGCGTTGCGCAAGTTCAAGATAGGCGGCGTCATAGGCGGTAAGATTGTGGGCCTGAGCAAGGAGAAACGTCTCGCGGCCGGCGCGTGCGCTGGACTCTGCGTCGATGGCGATTGGAAGCAGCGCTAGGTCAGACAAATGCCCCGCCGCGTCTGCACGACTGATGCGCGCGCGACGAATGCCTGCGATGAGCAGATTGGCCATTTCCCAGTTCCAGAGCGCGGGGACGACGCCGCCGGTGTCTCGGACGCGCGCCAGCAAGTCGTCGGTGGCGGGCGTGGCTTCATCGTTGAATATCCAACACGCGGCCACGGAGGCGTCGATGACAACGCCCACTAGTATTTGCGGCCTTCGTCGCGCAGGGCTCGCCAGCCTAGGCCGCCGGTCGTGACGCCCTCGCGGCGCTGCTTGATCCGGGCGATCGCGGCGTCGACTTCTTCGTTCGACGCAGCGCCCGCCTTGACCAGCCGGGCTACAGGCTTGCCGTGGCGCGTGATGATGATGTCCTCGCCTTGCTCGACCTTATCAAGCAGGGCGGAGAGCTGCGTTTTTGCCTCGAAAGCTCCGACTTTGATCATCAGGGGAGTTTAGGTCAGAAAATTCAACTAGTCAACAATACCGACCAGAAACGAGCCTGACTGCGAATGACTTGCAGAAGCGCTCGCGGGAAGCTAAGGTTTCTTTGCGCCTGACTCTCAGTCGCCGGAAATGCTTTTGCTTTCAGAGAAGTGCTGGATGTACGTCTGCAATTGTAACGGCGTGACTCGGGCGGAGGTGGACGAAGCCATCACCGCTGGCGCGCAGGGGCCGGAGGAGGTTCTCGCCCATCACGGGTGCGAGCCATGCTGCGGGCGCTGCCTGCCTGAGATCGCCGACGGCATTTCAAGCGGCGGTATGGCTTGCGGTAAGCGGAGCCTCGTCGCAGCGGAGTAACGCGCGATGAAGGGCGACGCAGACGTCATCAAGAAGCTCAACCAGATTCTGACCAACGAGCTGACGTCGATCAATCAGTACTTCCTGCATGCGCGGATGTATCAGTCCGAGGGCTACGGCAAGCTCGGCAAGAAGACGTACGACGAATCCATCGAAGAGATGAAGCACGCCGACAGGATCGTGAACCGCATCCTGCTGCTCGAAGGCCTGCCCAATCTGCAGAACTTGAACAAGCTGCAGATCGGCGAAGGCGTGCCGGAGCGGCTGCAGGCGGACTTGAACGCCGAGAAGACGGGTCACGCCGCGATCAAGGAAGGCGTCACGCTCTGCGAGACCAAGCAGGACTACGTCACACGCGATCTGCTGACGGAGCTCTTGGACGACACCGAGGAGCACATCGATTTCCTCGAAACGCAGCTCCTGAACCTCGATCAGATGGGCCTGCAGAACTACCTGCAAAGCCAGTACGAACTGGATAGCGGGCCGTAGCTGGCTGATCCGCTTCTGGGCCGCGCGGCCGCCGCGCGCTCAAAATCCGGCGCGCGTTAGCCGGGCGCGGGGGAAACCGTTGCGGCGCGCCTCGCGGCGCCAGGCGCGGGCGCGCGGTTCGAACGCGGTGACGGCGGCCAGAACCACCGGCGCATCGGATCGGCGCGCGAGCATGTCCGGCGCGAGCGCCAGGAACGGCGCGCCGTTGCGCGCGTCGCGCGCTTGGCGCGCGGCGGCGGCGTCAGCATAGCCGCCAGCGACCACCGCCCAAAGGTCGCGAGCCGGGACCTCAGTGACGCCGCCGGCGCCGCCGCTGAGGCGGCTGGCGGTGAGCGTCTCGAGCTCCACCGGGTCCGGGTGCAGGAAAGCGCGGAAGAACACCAGATCGTCGGCCCCGCTGCGCGTGTCGATCTCCATCCAGCTCACCTGCGGCCCCGGGCCGTCGCCGCCGGTCCAGAGGTTGCGCACGCCGCCGCGGTCGATCACGACGAGCTGGAAGCTGCGCTTGACGTGCTCGAAACCGCCCATGTGCATGAGCAGCAGGCCCTCGCCGTCGCCGGCGAGGCGCACGTGACGCGCGGCGATGACCGTCCAGCTTGCCTCCTCGCCAAACGTCCACGCCGCCGCGGGCGCGCCGGCGCTGACCAGAATTTCGCGCGCCGCTGCGCTGTCGTCGCGCACCGGCGCCAGGTTGGGCAGCGCCCAGCCGGTGGCGTGGCGGGCGACGGCGCCTGCTTCGTCGCGCAACTCGACCATCAGTTCGCAGGCTTCGGCGTCGCAGCCGCCGATCACGACATCGAGCCTGCCCCCATTGGCGGCCGGCGTGCTGAGCAGCGTGGCGGGCTCGGCGCGCGCATCCGCAAACCAAGCCAGCGCAAGCGCGCATACAAGAAGCAGGATCCGGTGCATGGGCGCTTCTACCCCGGTGGGTTCCGGGCGGCCACGCGCGACAGCGGTTGACCCAGCGTCCCGGCGCCTCTAGAAGCCCCGCTTTCCCGCGGACCGGCGCGTTCCGGCGGCGGGTCATGCTGGGCGACGGGCGTCACCGCCAGGGCAGTCGCGGCTTCGTTGTGAGGCCGCCGGTCCCCGTCACGGAAGAAGGCGCGATCAGCGCATGACGAAGCGTATCCAAGCGAAGTACAAGTCGGACCGCCGGTTTGGCCAAAACCTTTGGGGCCGTCCGAAATCTCCCGTCAACAAGCGTCAGTACGGCCCGGGCCAGCACGGCCAGCGCCGCAAGGGCAAGACCTCGGACTTCGGCCTGCAACTCGTGGCCAAGCAGAAGCTCCGCTTCTACTACGGCAACATCACTGAGAAGCAGTTCCGCAAGACTTACGAAGAGGCATCGCGCCGCAAGGGCAACACCGCTGAAAACCTGATCGGCCTGCTTGAGAGCCGGCTGGACTCGGTGGTCTACCGCGCGAAATTCACGCCGACCGTTTTCTCGGCGCGTCAGTTCGTGAACCATGGCCACGTCAAGGTGAACGGCCGCCGCGTGACGATCCCGTCTTTCTTGGTGAAGGTCGGCGACGTGCTCGAAATCCGCGACAAGGCCAAGTCGATGGCGATCGTGCTCGAGGCGCTGCAAAGCCAGGAACGTGAAACGCCGGACTACATCGAGGTCGATCCGAAGGGCATGACCGCGCGCTTCCAGCGCATCCCGGTGCTCTCAGATGTGCCGTACCCGGTGCAGATGGAGCCGAACCTGGTGGTCGAGTACTACGCGTCGTAAGCCAACGGCCGCGACGCCAAACAGATTGAAGGCCCGCCCTCGCGGCGGGCCTTTTTGTTTGTATGCTGGGCGGATGACAGAGATCGCAGACATCGAAGCCGCCATCCGCGTCGAGCCGGGGAAGAAGTCGGCGCTGGCCAAACGCGACCCGGCAGGCGCGGCGCTGTTTCCCGACAAGGACGCGGCGGAAGCGCACGCCCGGCATTGCGCCAAGACCATCGACGATCTGCAGGACCGGCTCTGGGCCGAAGGCAAGCGCGCGCTGCTGGTCGTGCTGCAGGGCATCGACACCTCCGGCAAGGACGGCACGGTGCGCGGCGTTTTCAGTCAATGCGGGCCGCTCGGCGTGACGGTGACCGGCTTCGGCAGGCCGAGCGAGGAGGAGCTGGCGCACGACTACCTCTGGCGCATCCACAAGGCGCTGCCGAAGAAGGGCACGATCGGCGTCTTCAACCGCTCCCACTACGAGGACGTGCTGGTGGTGAAGGTGCGCAAGCTCGCGCCCGCCGAGGCGATCGAGCGGCGTTATGCGCAGATCAACGCGTTCGAGCAGCATCTGAACGAGAACGGCGTCACGATCCTCAAATTCATGCTGCACATTTCCAAGGACGAGCAACGCCAGCGCCTGCAGGAGCGGCTCGACGATCCGTCCAAGCACTGGAAGTTCAACCCGAGCGACCTCGAAGATCGCGCGCTGTGGGACGAGTACGCCAAGGCCTATGAAACCGCGCTCGACCGCACCTCGACGCCGCATGCGCCGTGGCGCGTGGTGCCTGCCGACAAGAAGTGGCGGCGCAATGCGATCGTCGCCAGCGTGGTGCAGCACACGCTGGAAGACATGAACCCGCAATACCCGGCCGCGGACTTCGATCCGGCGGCGATGAAGGTGGTGTAGGCGCTATTTCCCGGCGAGTTCTTCGTCCTTGCGGATAATGCCCAGAGAAATGACGCGCTTGAGCGCGTCTTCGGGGGGCAACGCCAGCGGCTTCAGCCGTTCCCGCGGCAGGTAGAGCAGAAAGCCCGACGTCGGGATTGGCGCTTGCGGCACGTAGACGGCGACCAGATCGGCGCCGACGTCGTGGGCGACCTCGGCGGTGTTTTCATTGGTGATGAAGCCGATGGCGTAGGAGCCGGGCTGGGGAAACTCCACCAGCACCGCCTGCTTGAAGCTGGTGCGCTCGGGCGCGGCGATCTGTTTGAAGACCTGCTTGGCGCTGCCGTAGATGCTGCGGATGAGCGGCAGATTGGCGATGCCCCGGTCGGCGGCGCCCACCACCCAGCGCCCGATCAGGTTGCCCGCAAGCGCCCCGATCAGGGTGAGCGCGGCCAGGGCCACGAGCACGCCCCCGCCTGGGAAGCGGGTGAAGAACTCGAACCCGGGCGGCACCAGCGGTTCGACGTTGGTGTCGATGAAGGTGACGACCAGCCAGATCAGCCAGGCGGTGATGACGAACGGCAGCACCAGCGCCACCCCCGCCAGGAACGAGTTGCGAAGCCAGGTCAGCAGGTTCAGTCGGCGCAAGTGGGAATCCATGGCGCGGATGTAGGCCATGGCGCTGGGGCCTCAAAGCGGCGAAGCCAGGGCCTAGCGCTCGTCTGGGCGCATCATTACGTTTCGGTCCATGTTTGGACGCAAAAGGACGTTCGCCGCCGCGCCGCGCCGCCGCGGCCCGCGCGACCATTATTCCGAAACCGTCATCCGCGTCGTCGACCGGATCGCGCCGTCGGTGATCAGCGTGCGTCGCACCAGCGCGCGCAACGCGCTCTATGACGGCGCCGGGTCCGGCGTGATCATCTCGCCGGATGGGTACGCGCTCACCAACAATCACGTGGTCAGCGGCGCGGGGCGGATCGAAGGCGTGCTGCACGACGGCAGCGTCGTCGGCGCCGAGATCGTCGGCACGGATGCCGACACCGACCTGGCGCTGCTGCGCCTCGAAGGCGCGCGCCACGACAACGCTGCGCTGGGAGATTCCGACGGCCTGCGCGTGGGTGAGCTGGCGATCGCGATGGGCAACCCGCTGGGCTTGCAGGCGACGGTGACGGTGGGGGTGATTTCGGCGCTGCGGCGCACGCTGCGCGGTCAAACCGGGCGGCTGATCGAGGACGTGATCCAAACCGACGCCGCGCTCAATCCAGGCAATTCCGGCGGCGCGCTGGTAGACGGCGAAGGCGCGGTGGTCGGCATCAACACCGCCATCGTCGGCGGCGCGCAGGGCTTGTGTTTCGCGGTGCCGAGCAACACCGCAAAGCTCGTGGTGCCGGAGCTGATGCGCAGTGGGCGCGTGGCGCGCGGCTGGTTCGGCATCGCCGGCCAGACGCAGGAATTGTCGCGCGCGCTGGCGCGGCGGCTCGGATTGCATGTCGAAAGCGGCGTGCTGGTGGTGGCGATTTCGAGCGGCGGTCCCGCAGAGGCCGCCGGCCTGCAGGTTGGCGACGTCGTGCTGAAACTCGACGGCGAAGCCACGCCGTCGGTGGACGCCGTGCACAAGCTGCTGAGCCGGGACAAGATCGGCAAACGCGTGAAGCTGGACGTGCTGCGCGGCGGCCAGATCGTCCAGCTGGAGCTGCGGGTCACCGAGCGGCCCGAAGCGGCGTGACGTGGCGCTCAGGCGCCGCCGACGCCCTTCTCTTCGAACAGCGCCTTCAACTCGCCGGTCTGAAACATTTCGCGCACGATGTCGCAGCCGCCGACGAATTCGCCCTTGACGTACAGTTGGGGAATGGTCGGCCAGCTGGCGAAATCCTTGACGCCCTGGCGGATGCCGTCGTCGGCCAGCACGTTCACGTCGTGATAGGCGACGCCCATGTGATCGAGGATGCGCACCACCATGCTGGAAAAGCCGCACTGCGGCTGATCGGCGGTTCCCTTCATGAACAGCACCACGTCATGGTCGGCGACGGTGCGTTGGATGGCGGCGAGGGCGTCTGACATGCGCGCTAGGTAAGCGGGCGCCGGCGGGAGCGCAATGCGGCGCAGCTACCCCTTTGCCGCCGTATCCAGAGCCAAGGCGTGGAGATCGCCGCCCATGGCGCCTTTCAGCGCGGCGTACACCATCTGGTGCTGGACGACCCGGCTCTTGCCGGCGAAGGCGCTGGAACGGATCACCGCACGGTAGTGGTCGCCGTCCCCGGCGAGGTCCTCGATCCGGATGTCGCCGTCGGGGAAGGCCGCCCGCAACAGACGCTCCAGCTCTTCGATCTGCATCGCCATGGGGCGCATTCTCCCGTCACAGGGGCGCCTTCTATCATCCTGTTTCAGTTAGGGGCAGTTTCCGGTTCCGCCCGCGGGCGGCCGGCGGCGCTAATGACGATCACGAAAGTTTTGGTTGCGTCGAGCGGGCCGTCCGGTGCAGAGGCGGCAAAGGGGGGAGCGGGCGCCGGAAACGGTCGCCCACTGCGTGGGAGACGTTGACAAGCGCACCTTTTCCGAAAATTTAGGCAGGTCTGCGCGGCAGCGCGGAAATGCACTGACCGGGTACAAGATCGCGATAGCGCGGCGGGCCGGTTCGGAACGCGGGAGGATGAGAAGGCAGGTCGCACAGGACCCGGCGAGGCATCCGGCCGCCAACGCGCGACACACTTCATGGACGCAGCGCCGACAGCACGAGGCGCAGGCTTCCGAAAGTTGCAACTACACAAACCAACTGGCACCAATCAGGGCAGGCAAAAGGGCAGACAATGACGTTGATGAATTCGCTGCTGATGTTCGCGCAGCAAACCACCGCTTCCGGCGCGACCACCACGACAGGCGATGCAGCCACGACCACGACGACGTCGTCTGCCTCGCAAACCGAAATTGACGCGGCCAAGGCGAAAGGCGTCCAGCAGCAAGAAGCCGACGCCGGTCACGGCGAGGTCAGCCTCATGGAGCTCGTGAAGGAGCTCAATGCGGTCGAACTCGGCGTTATGATCATTCTGGGCCTGTGCGCGATCTACGCGGTGGCTCTGCTGTTCGAAAAAATCTACGTCATGCGGAAGGCGACGTCGCAGACGAAGCACTTCCTGCAGAATTTCCGCAAGGCGACCTCGGTGGAAGAAGCCGAAGCGATCGTCCGCAAGCTGCCGAACTCCGGCATCAAGTCGATGTTCGACGCCGGCATGGCGGAAGTCCGCCGCACCCAGGACCTCGGCCTCTACACGATGCGCGATGCGCGCGACCACACGATGCAGCGCGTCGCGGCGGCGATGACCTCGCGCCAGAACGAGCACCTGGAAGACCTCGGCTCGTCGATGACGTTCCTCGCCTCGATCGGCGCGAACGCGCCGTTCATCGGTCTGTTCGGCACGGTGTGGGGCATCATGGTGGCGTTCGTCGGCATCGCGAAGACGCAGACCACCTCGCTCGCGGTCGTCGCGCCCGGCATCGCCGGGGCGCTGCTCGCCACCGCGGCCGGTCTGGCCGCTGCTATCCCGGCGGTGCTGATCTACAACTTCGCGGCCAAGCAGATCTCCAAGCAAGGCGGCAAGCTCGAAGACTTCGCGGCTGAATTCATCGCGCTCGTGTCGCGCGACATGGACCGCCGCGCCGGCTGAGCTTGACCTAGCTTTGGAGGACCCCAATGGCGGGTAAAGTCTCAGCACCCGGGCACGGGGGCGGAAAGCGGGGGCGTCTCGACGTCACTGCGGACCCGAACGTGATCCCGTTCATCGACGTCATGCTCGTGCTGCTGATCATCTTCATGATCGCGGCGCCAATCTCGAGCGTGGACATCGAAGTGGCGATGCCGGACTCGCGCATCCAGCCGTCCAAGCGTCCGCCGCGGCCGACCTGGGTCTCGATCCAGGACGGCCCGGAGGGCCTCACCTATTTCGTGATGAACGACGCGGTGCCGATCAACGAGCTCGGCACGAAGACGAAAGAGGTGTGGGAGACCAACACGGCCGGTCAGGTCGACTTCGACGAGTGCCTGCTCGCGGAGACGCAGAAGGCGCCCTACTGCCGCATCTACATCCGCGCCGACTCCGATATCGCCTATCGCAACGTCGTGCGGGCAATGAACCGGCTGCAGGACGTGGGCTTCATGCGCATCGGCTTCGTCGCCGAAGACAAGCGGAGATAAGGCTCATGGCTGGAAAAATCTCCGCAACGGGAAGCGGCGGGCGCAGGGGGGCAATGCAGCCCAACTCCGATCCGAACGTCATCCCGTTCATCGACATCCTGCTCGTGCTGCTGATCATCTTCATGGTGACGGCGCCGATCCCAACCGTTGACATCCGCGTCGACCTGCCGCCGCCAAATCCGGTGCGCATGCCGCCGCCGGAAGGCCAGCGCCCGACCTTCATCGGCATTCGCGAGACCCCAGGCGGGCTGGCGATTTATGTCGATGAAGAAACCGTGCAGATGTCGCAACTCGCGCGCCGCACGCTCGACCACGCGATCCGCAACAATCCTGCGCTCGACATCACGCGGATCTACACGGACGCGCGCATCCTCGTTCGCGCGGATCAGTCGACGGCGTACGGCAACGTCGTGAACGTGATGAGTCTGCTTCAGGAAGAGGGTTTCGTGAAAGTCGGGATCTTCGCTGAACTCGCGAGCGAAGGGTAAGCACCATGGTTGGCCTTCGTCTCATTTCCCTCGGCCTCGCGGCCTTGATTTGCGCCACCCTCGTGTGGATGGCGGTGACGCAAAAGTTCAGCGCGCTGACCGACCTGTTCGACGATTCCGAAGCCGTGAAGGTGGAGATCGAGGACAAGGAAAAGCCGCCGCCACCGCCGCCGCCGCCGCCGAACCGGCCGCCGCCGCCGCCGCCGCCCGAGCAGCGCGTGCCGCCGCCGATGATCGACGCGCCGCCGACCCCGACCTACGACCCGGTCGAAGTCGATCCGCCGCCAGCGCCGCCGACGCCGTCGGTGATCACCAACCCGCAATGGCTCGAGCGCCCGAACGCGCGCGACTTCGAACGCTACTATCCCGACCGCGCGCTCGAGCGCGGCCAGGAGGGCATGGTGCGCCTAGCGTGCGTCGTGGCCGCCGACGGGCGCATCGCCTGCACAGTCACGTCGGAAGATCCGGCGGGCTGGGGCTTCGGTGAAGCGGCGTTGCGCATCTCGCGCCACTTCCGCATGGCGCCGGCGACGCGCGACGGCGTCGCCACGTCGGGCGGACGCGTCAACGTGCCGATCCGGTTCAACCTCGCCGGCGGCTGACGCGCGCCAAAACGGACTGAGCAAGAGCCGCAGCGCCATGATGCGCTGCGGTTCTTCGCATTTGCGGCGTCGCGCATCTGTGATCGCGCTCGCGCCGGCGTGAATAGCCGCAGCGTCAAGCGCGCGAGACCCTCCATGCACAGCCGTCGTCAGAACGGCGTGCATCGGGAGAAGCGACATGACGACATCGATCGGCGCGCGCGCCACGTCCTTCGCGGCGGCGTCCGCCCTCATCGGGCTGATCGGGCTGGCCGCGCTCAGTATGAGCATCACGCTGCAACGGACGCAGGATTGGGGGCAGACCCCGCCGCCCATTTTCATGGAGCGCCCGCCGCCGCCGCCGGAGCCGATCCTGCGCCCGCAGGCAGCGCGTCCGCTGCCGCCCGACGCGCCGCCGGCCGAGACGTTCGAAGAAGCGCCGCCGCCGCCGGCGCCGCCGGACGACAGCGCCGGCGTGTACGTCCCCGGCCCGCCCGGACCGGCGGAGATCACCAACCCCGCTTGGCTGCGTCGGCCGTCCAACCTGACCCGCTACTACCCGGCGCGGGCGCTGGAGCGCGGCGTAGAGGGCGATGTGGTGCTCGATTGCCTCGTCAGCATGCGGGGCGCGCTTGCCTGCAGCGTAGTCTCCGAAACACCGCCCGGTTGGGGATTTGCCGAGGCGGCGCGGCGCATCTCGCGCGATCACCTGATGGTTCCCGCCAGCCGCGACGGCTTGCCGGTCGAGGGCCGCTACCGCATGCGCGTGCCGTTCCGCGTTCAAGGATAAATTGAGCGCGGCGGGCCACCGCATTTTGGCCGCGTTTGGCTCGCACATGCCGCGCTTGAGGGATAGGGTGCGCGCACCTGGATAGGAGACTACCGATGAAGGTTTTTGCCGGGGCCGTAGTGGCCGCCGCCGCGCTGTTGCTGGCGTCCCCCGCCGTCGCGCAGACGGACGCGTGCACGTTCGCGCCCGCTCCGCAGCTCGCGGACGGCGCCGCCGCCACCCACGATCAGATGACCGAAAAGAATACCGAGATCGCGGCCTGGGTCTCGCAACGCGAGCAACAGGAAGCCGCCTGCCAAGCGCAGATCAACGCGCTGCAAGCGCAGCTTGCGCCGATGGTCTCGGCGTTCAACGCCGCTGGCCCCGAGCGCGTGCAGACGGTGCAGGCGTGGAACGCGGAAGTGCAGGAATTCTCCGCCCGTCCGGCGCAACCGCAGCGGCGTCAGCGCGGCGGCGTGCTCACGAATCCCGACCGGTAAGGTGCTGCTCGGGCGTGTAGCGCCATAACGGCGTGAACAGCGCAAGCGCGATCGCGGCCAGCGCAAGTCCCCCAGCGGGGATGAGCGCGGCCGCGCGCGGACCCATCTCGGCGGCGATGAAGCCGACGAACGCCGAGCCCAACGGCGCGCCGCCCATGAACCCCATCGAGTACACGGCGAGCACGCGGCCGAGATAACGCTCGCCTGCGGCGCCCTGCACGATCGTGCGGCTCATCGAAATCGCGACGCCCGCCGCGAGCCCCCAGCACATCACGATTGCGACGAACCAGAGAAACGGTTTGTCGAAGGCGAAGGTGAACAGCGCCGCCGCGCCGACGAGGTGCGAGCCGATCATGGCGCGGCCGGGCTTGTTGAGCGGCTTCAAGCGGCTCAGCAGCACCGCCGACACGAACGACGCGCCCCAGAACGACGCCAGCAGTGCGCCCAGGCGGCCCGCTTGCGTCTGCGCATCGCCGCCATAGGAGTCGCGCACGATCAGCGGAAACAGCACCTGGAACGAGCCGATCACGAACACGCCGACATACGCCGCCGAGATCAGCATCGGCGACATGATCGGATTGCGGAACGCGTAGGCGAGGCCATCGCCCATGTCCTTCAGCGCGCCGGCGATGGTGCGCTCGTGGCCGGTGGGCTTGGGCGCCTGCAGCAGCAGCGCGACGCCGGCGCCGATCGCCAGCGCCAGCGCCTGCAGGGCAAGGAACGGCGCAGGGTTCGCGCCGGCAAAACGCGCCGCCAGAATGCCCGCGATCTGCGCGCCGATCTGCACCGCCGTGGTGGCGGCGGCGGCCATCGCGATCGGCGTGTGGCGTCCGAACCCGGCCTCGCGCAACACCACGCCATTCAACGCCGCATCGCGCACCGGCATCAGAAACGCCGCGCAGCCGCCGACGAAGACCGCATAGGCGATCAGCGCCGCGTAGGTGAGCGCGTTCGATGCGACGATGAAACAAAGCGCCAGCGATGCAGCGCAGAACAGCAGGTGCAGCTTGGCCAGCGTCGGCCCGGCCTTCGCACGCTCCGCCAACAGGCCGCCGAACAGCAGAAAGCAGAACATGGGCGCCGAGAGCGCCGATTGCGCCAAGCCGACGCCCGCGGGCGTCGCCTCCAGCGAAAACGCCACCAGCGACGGGAACAGAACGAACTGCATCCCGAACGCAAAAAAATAGCAGGCGACCAGAAGATAGTAGAGGTGCAGCTCGGTGATGACGCCGAACCAGCGTCCCCCCGGCGCGCGTCCGCGCTGCTCGGGAGCCAATCCCTCGCGATCCCGCCCCTCGCGATCCTCTGGGTCCATGTTTTGGATTAGTCTCGCGCGCAGCCCCGCGTCCAGTACGCCGGAGGCCGTTGACGCGCGCTTAAGCCCTCTCGTGCTGACCTCACGCTGAAATGTCGATCGCGAATCACTCGCGCCAGGAGGCCGCCGGGCCGCAGCCGCTGGAGCTCACGGCGGCGCACGTGCCGGCTGCGCGCGCCGCTCTGGTGCAGCGGCTGTGCGAGATCGTGTCGTGGCCGGAAAACCGCTTGCCCGGCTACGAGCGCCAGTTGGCGGCCGACGTTCTCGTCGGCTTGCTGCGCACCTCGAGCGTCGATCTGCGGCGGCGCTGCGCGGCCGGTCTGGCGCGGGTGCACGACGCGCCGAAGGCGCTGCTGCGCTATCTGGCGCGCGATGAGATCGGCGTCGCGCAAACGCTGCTCGAAAACGGCGTCGGGTTGGACGATTCCGATCTGATCGCCACGGTCCGCGCCGGCGTCGCCAGCCATTGGCTCGCGATCGCACGCCGGCGCCATCTGAGCGAGCCCGTGTGCGACGCCCTGCTGCAGACGGGCGAAACCTCGGTGATCGAAGCCGTTCTGCGCAACCACGGCGCACGCTTGTCCACACAAGGGGTGGATCTGGTGGTCGCGCGCTCGCGCCAGGCGCCGTCGTTGCCGGGCGCCTTGGTTGCGCGCGCGGAACTAAAGCCGACCCAGGCGCTCGTTCTTTTCTGGTGGGCGGGGTTCGACGCGCGGCTGCACATCTTGCGTCGTTTCGCCGTCGATCGGAATGTGCTGATCCAGGAATTGGCCGAGGTGTTCAAGCTGGCCGCCGCCGAAGGCTGGGCCGACGCCGACACGCGCAAGACGCTGCAGGTGATCGAGCGCCGTCAGCGCAATCGCGCTGCGGCGGCGCAAAGCCCCTATGGGTCGCTCGAAGGCGCGCTGGCCGCCGCGGACCGCGGGCTCGACAGCGGGCTGATGAGCGAAATTGCGCATTTGGCGGGCGTCAAGCCAACCACTGTGTCGCAGATATTCTCCGATCCCGGCGGCGAAGCGATCGGCGTGTTCTGCAAGGCGGTGGGCTTGAAGCGGCCGCTGATGGTGGCGCTGTGGCGCGCGTTGCGCCGTCCGCACGGCGATCCGGATCGCCCGGATAATCCACTGGGGCGCGCGCTTTACGTGTTCGACACCTTGGCTACCGCTAAGGCGCAGACCGTGTTGCGGTATTGGAATTGGTCGTTCACCGCCGACGCAGTGGGGATTGAGCGCGTCGCCTACGACGACGGCGCCGAGCTTCCGTTGGCGCGGCGCAACGCCGCGCTGTTGTTCAACCGCAACGGCTGAGACCGGCGGGCCTTCCAACTGGCGAATCCATCGCGCGGCGGCTAAGCCTGAACACCGCGCGCCGGCGGCGCGGGAGGCTTGTTCATGCTTCACGCCGCAGCCTTGCTGACGGGATCGTTTCTACTTTGGCTCATGCTTGCGCAGCAGACGCGCACGGCTGTGGATGTCGCAGTCGCGGCGGGCGTTGCGCTGGCGTGTGTCGCGATCGCCGCGCGCTTCGGCGGCGTCGGCGGCGTGTTTGCGCGCGCGCCGCGCGGCGCCTGGCTGACGTTGGCGCGCGCCGGTGAAGTCGCGCGCGGCGCGCTGGCGGTGCTGCGCGCCGCCGTTTCGGCGGACGTGACGATGCGCCCCGCGCTCGTGCGCCTGCGCACGCGCACGCGGCGCACGGAGACGCGCGCCGCGTTCGCGCATCTGCTGAGCGCCACCCCGGGCCTGGTCGTCGTCGATACCGACGCCGACGGATTGCTGGCGCATGTTCTGAACGAAGATGCGATTGACGCCGCCGATCTCGGACGCCTGGAGAACGGCGTGCTGGGTGGAGACGAAGCGTCATGATCCCGCTGATCGCGGCGATCGGCGTTGCCGCCGTGCTGGTGCTGTCGGCGGTGCGCCTGCTGGCGGGGCCGACGCTGCACGACCGCCTGCTCGCCGCCAATGCTGTGGGCGTGAAGGTCTGCGTCATCTGCGCCGCCGCGGCGGTGGCGGCCAACCGCAGCGACTGGCTCGATGTGAGTCTTGCACTCGCGTTCGCGCTGCTGACGGTGAACGCCGCCGCGGCGAAATTCTTCCGCACCCGCTCGTTCCAGCCGCCCATCGCGCGCGCCGCGGAGGAGCGGCGATGATGGCGGTGCTCGAATTCGCGCGCGCCACACTCGGCGGCGCGCTGTGCGCGGCGGGCTTGGCGCTGATGCTCGGCGGCGCCATCGGCGTGCTGCGCTTTCCCGACATCTACACGCGCCTGCACGCGGCCTCGGTCGCCAACGGGGCGGGCGCGCTGCTGGTGCTGGGCGGGCTGGCGATTGTCAGCGGCGACGGCGGCCTTGCGCTCAGGCTTTTGTTGCTTGGCGCGTTGCTGATGGCTGTCGCGCCGACGCTCAACCAGATGATCGCCAGCGCCGCGCATGCGTCGGGCGTCACGCCGATCGCGGGCGCCTACGCCGCGCCGCGCCCGGGTGCGCCGAGATGAGCGCCGCGTTCGCCATCCTCGCCGTCGCGCTGGCCGCGGGCGCGCTCGTGCTTGCGTTGGGCGCGCTCGGCGCGCGCACGTTGTTCGCCGCCTGCGCACATCTTGCCGGGCTTGGCGCGCTCGCGGCCGCCGCCGTGTTGCTGCTGGGCGCTGGCGACGGCGCGTTGGCGCTCGCGGTGTTCGCGGTGGGGCTGGCGCCGGTGCTGCTGATGGCGGCCACGCTTGCCAGCGCGCCGGCGGTGCGTGCGCGGCGCGCCTTCCCATGGCTCTCGGTCGCCGCAGCCGCGCTGGCGGCGGCGGTGGTGGTGGCGTCGATGCTCGATCTGCCGCCGCTGCCGCAAGCCGCGCGCGCGGCGCCGCGCACGGTTGCGCTCGGGTTCTGGCTTGCGCCGCTGCTGCTTGCGGCCGCTGCAGCCTGCGTGGGTCTGCTGGGCTACGGCGAGCGCGGCGCGTTCCTGCGGCGCGGCGAGGAGCGCGAGCCATGAGACCGGGCGCCGATCCGGTGTTGAGCGCGGCGGTGCGTTTTTTCGCGCCGTTGCTTGCGCTGTTTGCGGCGAGCCTCTTGGTGTGGCGCGCGCCGGGCGCGGGCGCCGGCTTCCTCGCCGGCCTGAGTGCAGCGCTGGTGATCGTGCTGCATGCGCTGGTGTTTGGCGCGAGCGCCGCGCAGCGCGCGTTTCCGCAGGTGCTGGCGCGGCTGTGCGTGGGCGTTGGCGTTGCATTGGCGCTCGCGGGCGCGGGCTTGCCGCGTTGGGCTTACGCGCCGCAGGCGATCGAAGCGGGCGCGTTTGCGGCGACCGCCGGCGCGGCGGCTCTGATCGTCGCTGCGCTGTTCGGACGCGCGCCGACGTTGCGCGATGCGGACTGGCGATGAATGCGGATCCGCTCCTGACGGAACGTTTGGCGGTGGCGGTGGCTGTCGCGCTCGCGATCGGCGGCGGCGTTGGCGCTTGGACCGCCGCCAACGCCGTCAAGCGCGCGGTCGGCGTCGCGGTCGCGCTGATCGGCGCCATGATCGGGTGCGCCGGACTGGGCGCGCCGCCGGCGCTGATCGTCGCCGGGGTGGGCGTCGCGTTCGCGTATGTCGTGGTCGCCGTCAGTCTCGTCGTGCGTTTGCAGGAGGGCTACGGCGGCGTTGAAGTCCCGGAGATCGAGCGCGCCGAAGCTGAGGCGGAACGCGCGGGACCGCCGCAATGATCGCCGCCTACGCCGACCTCGCGCGCGCGCATGCGCCGCTGCTGATCCTTGCCGCGCCGCTGGCGGCGGCGGCGTTGGCGTTCGTGCTGCCGTCAGCGCGCGCTGCCTGGGGCGTGGCCGTTGTGGCTGCGGCGCTCGCCACGGCGCTTGCCGGCGATCTGGCGTTGCGCGCACTGCTCGGCGCCGTTCCGGCGGCGCACGAGGGCGTCGCGCTCGAGGCGGGAGGCATTGCGCTCTTCGCCGCGCCCGTGCTCTGCGCCGCTGCGTTTCTGGCGCTGCTCGCCTCCGGCGCGCAGCTTAGGGAATTTCCCGAACGCACCGGCGCGATCGCGATCGCTTTGGCGCTTGTCTGCATTGGCGGCTGGCTCGGCGCGCTGTTCGCGGCGGATTTCATCGCCATCTTCGTGTGCGTCGAGACTGCCTGGCTCGCTGGGCTGGCGCTCGTGGCGATGTCGCCACAGCGCGGCGCGTTGGCCGGCGCGCACCGGATGCTGGTTGTCGGCGGCGTGGGCGCAGCGCTGCTGCTGCTCGGCATCGCTTTCGTCATGCGCGGCGCGGGCGTGAGCGACTTGGCGGCGCTGCCCTATGCGCGCATCGCCTCGCCCGGCGTGACGGCGGTGGGCGTGGGGCTGATCATCGTGGCGCTCGCCGGCAAGGCCGCGCTCGTGCCGGCGGACGACTGGGCCGCCGCCGCATATGGCCGGGCTGGTCGCATGCCCTCGCTGATCCTGGGCGCCGTCGGCGCGATCGGCGCACTCGCGGTGCTGGTGCGTTTCGCCGCCAGCGTCTTGCCTGCGCCCGACATCGGCGCGGGAGCGTCGCTGGCGCTGGCGCTGATCGGCGCGTTGAGCGTGGTGTTTGCGTCGGTGCAGGCGATCGGCGCGACGAATGTCTTGCGCCTCGCGGCCTATGCGGGATCCGCGCAAGCGGGGGTGGTGCTGCTGAGTCTGGGCCTCGGCTCGCCGGCGGCGTTCGCGGCGGCGCTGGTGCAGCTGTTCGCCATGTGCGCGGCGGCGCTGGCGCTGATCGGCGGCGCCGCGGCCGGCGGCGTGCAGGAGCTGAAATCGCTCGACGGCTTGGGCCGGCGCGCGCCGCTTGCGGGCGCGGCGATCACCGCGGCGGCGCTGAGCCTGATGGGCGCGCCGCTCACCGCCGGCTTTCTCGGCCGCTGGCGGTTGATTGAAGCGGGCGTCGGCGCGGGATGGTGGTGGGCGGCGGGCGCGGTCATTCTGGCGTCGCTCGCGGGCGTGTTCTACGGCGGGCGCCTGGTCGAGCGGCTTTATTTCCGCCGCGCGGAAGAGAGCTTCGCTGGCGAACGCGACGCGTGGCGTTTCCTGCAAGCGCCCGCGGCGATCGCTGCGATCGTTGCGCTGGCGGCGGGCCTTGCTCCGGATTTGCTGTTGCGCCTTGCCGACGCGGCTGCGCTGCAGGCGCTGGGGGCGGGCGCATGAGTGCGGAGCTGCTGCTGCTGGCCGTGCTCGGCCTGCCTTTGGCGCACGCCGCCTTGGTGCTGGCGCTGTCGCGCCCGCCCGGCCTGCGCGATGTCGTGCACATCGGATTCTCGGTGGCGCTTGCGCTCGCGACGGCGATGCTGGTCCAGGCTGAGTTGGCGGGCGAAGAGGCGCGCGTCGTGCTGGCGCGCCCGCTGCCGAACGTGCAACTGGCGTTCGTGCTGGAGCCGTTCGGCGTGCTGATGGGCGCGGTGGTCGCCGGCCTCGGCGCGCTGCATGCGGCGCACGCCGCCGGCATGGTGCGCGCCGCTCAGGAAAAAGCGCCCGCGCGCATGATGGCGTTCATCGCGCTGTCGTCCGCCGCGGCGATGGCGGTCGCCTTCTCCGCCAATCTGTTCACCTTCTTCGTCGCCTATCAGGCGCTGACATTGACGGCGTTTCCGCTGGTGGCGCATCGCGGCGACGACGAAGCGCGCCCGGCGGGGCGCATCTTCCTGGCGACGCTGTTGGCGGCGTCGATGGGCTTCTTCCTGCCGGCGATGGTGTGGACCTACGCGTTGACCGGCGCGCTCGAGTTTCAGCCCGGCGGCGTGCTTGCGGGCCGCGTCGACGTCGTCACCGCCAATGTGCTGCTGGTGCTGTTCGTACTGGGGCTGGCGATGGCGGCGATCCCGCCGCTGCATCGCTGGCTGCCGCGATCGAGCCCGGCGCCATTTCCGGCTTTGGTCGCGATCCAAGCCATCGCCGTACTGCCGGCCGGCGCGGCTGGCCTGATCAAAGTCGCCGCCTATGTGTTCGGACCGGTGTTGGCGGATGCAAAGATCGCCACCCTTGGCCTCCTGATCCTCACCGGCGGCGGCATGTGCATCGCCGCGCTGATCGCGCTGTCGAAACAGGATATTCGCGAGCGTCTCGCTTATTCGTGCATGGCGCAGGCGCTCGCCGCCGCTGTCGGCGCGCTGCTGGCGTTGCCGGCGGGGTTGTTCGCGGCGGCATTGCAGATTGTGGCGTTGTGCTGTGCGGCGGCGACGCTGACCATGGCGGCCGGCGCCGTGTGGGCCATCACCGGGCGCACGCAGGTCGCCGACTATGCCGGGCTCGGGCGCATCATGCCGTGGACCTTCGCGGGGTTTGCGCTGGCGTGCGCGAGCATGGTCGGCATGCCGCCGTTCTCCGGCGCGTGGGCCAAGCTTTGGCTGATCACCGCCGCGTCCAGCGCAGGCTTGGTGTGGGCGGCGGCGCTGGTCGGTTTGGCGGCGGTGCTGACGTTCGCGCATTTGGGGCCGCTGGCGGCGGCGGCGTTCGCCGGGCGCGCGCCGACCGACGCCTTCAAACGCCCCGACGGCGCATCGATCCTGCTCGCGGCGCCGGTGATCTTGGGCGCGGCGGCGACGCTTTGGCTTCTGGTTTTGGCCGATCCGCTCGCGGTGTTCTTGCGTCCGATGTGGGAGCCGCAACCATGACCGCGCCGTCGCCAAAACCGCGCGGCGGCATCGCCGGCGTCTGGCTGGTGTTCTCCATCGCGGGCGCAGCCGCGGGGCTGGGCTTGTCGATCCTGTCGGGCGGCCCGTCCGAATTCTGGCTGGGCGCGGAGCCCGGCGGCGGCGCAGCGATCGGCGCAGGCGCGGCGGTGTTCGCGCTGCTCGCCGCGCGCGTGGCGCGTCTGGTGTTGCGCGCGCGCGATTCGAAGGGAGGCGGCGATGGCGCTCACCCTTAATCCGGGATTCGTCCTGATCCTCGCAGCGATCGCCGTGCTGGCGGCGCCGCGCGGCGCGCGCGCGCTGGCGATGGCGGGCGCGGCGCTGCTGGCGCTTTGGCTGTTGCTGGATCACGAGTTCGGCGCCGCCTCGGCGATGCGCCAGATGGGCTTGCCGGTGGTGCTGCTGAACCTCGATGCGCTGAACCGCATCTTCGGCATCGCCATGCTGATCGCGCTGATCGTCGTCGCGCTCTACTCCAGCGCGCGGCGGAGTCGCTCGGAAGACGCGGCGATCCTGCTGTTGGCGGGCGGCGCGGTTTCGGCGCTGTTCGTGGGCGATCTGATCAGCTTTGTCGCCGCCGCCGCGCTGGCGGGGCTCGCCGCGGCGTGGATCGCGTTTGCGTCGCCCGCGCCAGGGGCCAGCAACGCGGGCGCGCGCTTGCTGATCTGGCACGGCCTCGAGGGGTTGCTCTTCCTGTTCGGCGCGGCGTTCCATCTGGCCGCGCATCAGGACAGTTCGGTGTTCACGCGCATCGATCCCGGCAGCATCGGCGGCGCCTTCTTGTTGGCCGCGGTGCTGATCCGCGTCGGCGCGCCGTTCGCGCATGTGTGGCTCAAAGATGCGATCTCGCACGCTTCGCCGTCGGGCGGCGTGGCGCTGTCGGCGTTTTCGACCATGGTCGGCGTCTACGCATTGGCGCGCATGTTCCCGGCCGAGCCGCTGCTTGTGCCGGTTGGCGCGGCGATGATCGTCGTCGGCGCGTTCTACGCCGCGGCGGAAGACGACATGCGCCGCGCCGGCGCCTACGGACTCATGTCGCAGACCGGCGTGTGCGTCGCCCTGATCGGCATCGGCTCGCCGTTGGCGATGGGCGCGGCGGAAGCGCACGCCTTCGCCATCACCTTCGCCTTCATGGCGCTGCAAATGACGTTCGGCGCCATCGTCGAGCGCCGCGGCGACGCCTCGATCGCGCGCGCGCAGGGGCTTGCGCGCAGCATGCCCGTCACCGCGTGGCTGCTGATCGCCGCCGGCTTGGCGGTCTCGGCCGTGCCTGGACTTGCGCTCTACGCCAGCCACGCCGTCGCGCTCGAAGCGGCGGCGCAATGGGAGACGCGATGGCTGTGGGCGCTGATGAGCGGCGCATCGGCGGTGGTGTTCGTTAGCCTCGCGCTGCGTCCGACGTTGAGCGTGTTCCGGGGCGGCGGCGAGACGGGCGCGACGCGCAACGAAGCGCCGTTCCCGATGCTGCTCGGCGCGGCGCTGGCGGCGTTCTTCTGTGTGTCGGTCGGCCTTGCGCCGCGTTGGCTCTACGATCTCATGCCGGCGGAGCTGTCGTTCGCGCCGTTTGCGCCGGATCGCGTGGCTGGGCGGCTGGAGACGCTCGGTTTCGCGGGGCTCGCTTTCGTTCTGCTGCACCTCGCGGAGCGGCGCACAGCGCCCGCGCCTGTGCGCTTGCTCGACATCGATGCGCTCTATCGCGGCCCACTGACCGCGGCGGGGCGCTGGGCGGGCGTGCTGCTGCTGCGCGGCTACGGCGCCTGGCAGGTGTTCAGCGCCCGCCTCGCGGCGGGGTCGACGCGCACGCTGGGCCAGCTTGCGGCGCGGTTCGACCGGCCGTACGCGGCGCGGCTGGGCGGCGCGCTGCAATTGCTGTCGGCGGCGGGCGTGCTGCTCGTCATGTTGTTGGTTCGCTAGCTGCGGTCTAAGCGCGGGCGAGTACTAGTCGCCGCAGGCGCGCCGTAGTGAATGCGGGATCAATATTTGAGCCAAGACTAACCTTGAAACGCCTAGTCTCGCTTCTATACTGCGCGATCATTCAAACGAGGCGTCGAGGCGATGGACAAGCAGCGCGACCTGGTGGACATGGCTGCGACGATTGTCTCCGCGTTCGTCTCCGCGAACCACGTCCTGCCGGAGGAGCTCCCCGGCCTTATCCGCACCGTGCACAGCGCGCTGCGGGAGGTGTCCGGGGCGCCGGCGTCCGGGCCTGAGCTGGAGCAGGAGCCCGCTGTGGCGATCAAGAAATCGGTGACGCCCGATTTCATCATCTGCCTGGAAGACGGCAAGAAATTCAAATCGCTCAAGCGTCACCTGCGCACCCGCTACAACATGACGCCCGACGAGTACCGGTCGAAATGGGGCCTGCCGCACGACTATCCGATGGTCGCGCCCAACTACGCCAAGGAGCGCTCCACCCTCGCCAAGCGCATGGGCCTCGGAACGGGGCGCAAGGGCGGCTAGGAAAATAGTCCTAAAAATCTATCCAACACTGCGGGCTGGCGGCATAGTGTCGGCGGACTGGGGTCGCACGGTGTTGGAGGATTGGAATGGGCGTGCGTGAACAACGCGCCGAGGATGACGCCGCCGCGCGCCTGGCGGCGAACGTCGTCAGCTATGCGCTGGGGGTGCCGGAAGCGGAGATCATCGATCCCGGGCGCGGCAGCGCCGGCGCAGCATTCGCGCGCCAGGTGGCGATGTACCTCTGTCACGTCGGCTTCGCCTGGAGTTTGCAGCGTGTCGCGGTGGCGTTCGGGCGCGATCGCTCCACCGTGTCGCACGCCTGTCACGTCATCGAGAATCGCCGCGACAAGCCGTACTTCGACGTCTGGATCGGCGCGCTTGAGGCGATGCTGCACAGCGCGCCGGAGCAGCGCAGGGCGGCCAGCGCATGAGCGCCGCCTTGCGCGCGCTGGAACGCATGCGCCATGGCGGCGTGCTGGCGCCGCTGCCATCCGGGGCGGGCTTCGGCGTTTATGCGCGCGGCGACCGGCGGCGCAGGCCGGAGGCGCGGGTGAGCGCCGCTGACGCGCGTGCGCTGGAAGCGGACGGCGCCATCGCTGCGGCGGCGCACGGCTACGTCATCACCGCGGCCGGGCTGGCGCGGCTGCGCCGCGAAAGCGCGCGCGAGAGCGAAGCGTACCTGACCCAGCATGCCGACATCGTCGACCGCGCGGCGGCCGCTGGCGGCTTGCGCAAGACGCGCGCGGTTGCGCAGAGTTCCGTCGTGCAACGCCTCGCGGCGCTGCAAAGCGGCGCCGGCGCGCCGTGGCTCTCGAGCGAAGAATTGTCGGCGGCGCAGCGTTTGCGCGCGGACTGGGAGGCGTCGCAAGCCGGGCTGGTGCGCGGCTCGGATTGGTCCGCCGCGCCCAAGAGCGGCGCCGCGCGCGGGCCGGGCGCTGCACAAGAAGCGGCGCTGGCCAAACGCTGCGACGCGCGCCGGCGCATGGCCGCAGCGCTCGACGCGCTGTCGCCGCCCTTGCGGCGCGTGGTCGAGCGCGTGTGCTTGCGCGAGGACGGCCTGGAGGTGCTCGAGCGCGCGGAAGGCTGGCCCGCCCGCTCCGGCAAACTCGCGCTGAAGCTCGCCCTGGCGCAGTTGGCGGCGGCCCTAAGCGGATAGCGCCGCGCGCGCTTCGTCCTGGATGCGCGTCATCATCGCCATCAAGCCGTTGGAACGTTGCAGGGTCAGCGCGTCCTGGAGGCCGAGGCGTTCGAACACGGCGCGCGGATCGACCGAGAGGATTTCCTCCGGCGTGCGCCCCGAGAAAATGCGCAGCAGCATGGCGATCTCGCCGCGCACGAGATGCGCATCGGAATCGCCGCGGAAGTAGAGCTTGTCGGGCGCTTCGCTTCGGCGCTCGGACACGAGCCAGACGCGGCTGACGCAGCCGCGCACGCGGGTCGCCTCGCTGCGCTCGGCGTCCGCCAAGGGCGGCAGCGCGCGCGCGAGTTCGATCACATACGAAATGCGCTCCTCCCAGTCGGGGAGGAGCGCAAATTCGTCCGCCAGCTCTTGGATCGCCGCGCCGATTCCGCTCATGCGCCACACATGCGCGCTGCGCGGCCTCGCGGCAAGGTTAGTCGCGGCCGCCCGATCCGGCCGCCGGCGCGAGCGCCGTGCTGTCGGGCTGGGCGACGGCGCCGATGCACACGCCGATGTCGCGCAGGCCGTGCTGGCCGAGGCAGAAGGCATTCTCATAGCGGAAGCGCGCCGCCGACATGCATTGGTAGAGCTGCAGCTGCGCCATCTCGAAGCACTGCTCCGAGCGGGGATCGCTGATGAGGCGGCTGACCGCGCTCTGGTTGGTGTTGACGGCGTCGAGCGCTTGCAGCGCCGCGAGCGCGGCCATGCGGTCGAGCGCTTCGCCGCGCGAGGCGTTGACCCGCCATTGGTAGGTGACGGCCGGCGCGGAAACTTCGGTCACTTGCGGCGCGCCGCCGACGGCGTCCCAGAAACGGCGCCCGCCGAACGCGGTTGGATCGGTGCCTGGCGAGAGCGTCAGCGGCGCAACCGTCAGGCGCGGCGTCATGCTCGAAGGAAGCGTCGTCGGCCCCTGGCCGTCACGGCCGAGCTGACGCACGCGCTGCACGCGCGCCGCCTGCTGCGGCGCGACCGCGTTCGCCCAACGCTGACGTTGGATCGAATAGGCGAGTTCGCTGTAGCGGTCGGCGACGCTCAGAATCCGCGCCGAGTCCGCGTTGGCGGACTCGAGCAACATGCGGGTGGCGTCGGCGCCGCCGCGCAAGCTGCGCGCATAGCTCGGATCGACCGTCACCGCCCAGACGACGGCGTCGCGCCCGTAATAAGCGGCGGCGTCGCGCACGCCTTGCACGAAGGCCGGCGATTGTGCGGCGGTGGAAGCGCCGTAGGCGACCCAGCCGCGGGTCAGCGCGCCGCGATTGTGATGCGCGACGCGGTTGAGCGCCGCTTCGAGATCGCTGTCGCTGCGCAGCTGGGCGGCGCGCAGTTCCGAGACGTCGTGCTGGTAGGCCGCGTAGCCTGCGATGGCCGCGCCGAGATCGGTTTCCGACGGCGCCGCCGCCGCGGGCGTGGCGTCGGTGGTTTGGGCGCTGGCGACGCCGAGAAGGGCCACCGCGGCGGTGGTCGTCCAGACCGCTAGGCTGCGCATCAGGTCCTACTCCCTAGTCCTAGATTGGTGAGTTCGCTTCCGGCAGCGACTCAGAGCGGGCAGCATGTCCGCGAGCACGTTAAGAAGTCTTTTACTCGCGGGCCCGGTTTCCGTGTCAACTCAACACGCAGTAAATTCGCCTGCAAATGCAGCGCCAAAGCACATGCCGTTGGTGCTGGCCTGCTGGTTTTGGTTGATCGCCATTGCGGGAACCGCGGCGTTGGCGTGGGCTGGTGGGGCGGACGTTCGCGGCGTCGCGGCGATGGCTGCGCTGGCGATCGCGCCTGCGTTAACGGGATTCATCCTTAGTCCGCATGTACACCGCCGCTGGATTGCGGCCGGATTCATTGCCGTTTGGATAGTTGCGGCGGCGGGTCTGGTGGCGGGGACGGGCGGCGCTAGCTCGCCGCTGGCGGCGATGTTCGCCGTGGCGCCGGCTTTGGCGCTGGCTTTGGGCCGGCGCTGGGCCGCGGAGGCCGGGGCGGGCGCCGTGCTGGGGTATGCCGCCGGCGTGGGCGCGTCGCTCATGGATACGCCGCCGCGGGCGGCTTTGGGCGCGTATCCGGAAATGCTCGCCGTGGCGGCGATCGCGCTGGCCGCCGGCTTGATGGCGCTCGGTCAAGGCGCGCGCGGGCGCCGCGTCCGCGACGGCGCGGCCGGCCAGCGCATCGCGGAGGTGTCGCACGAGCTGCGCACGCCGCTCACGCACATTCTCGGTTTCTCGGAAATGATCGAGCGTCAGATCTTCGGTGAAATCGGCGCGCGCTACGTCGAATACGCCGGCCTCATCCGCAAGAGCGGCGCGCATCTGCTCGGCTTGGTGAACGACTTGCTCGATCTCTCGAAGATCGAAGCAGGCCGCTACGATTTGGAGCTGGGGGAGTTCGACGTGCGCAACGTCGTGGAAGAAGTGGTGCGGCTCTCGACCGACGCCGCCGACAAGCGCCAGATTGCGCTGGGCATCATCACGCCGCAGGCGCCGTTGATGGTCCGCGCCGACGATCGCGCCATCAGGCGCATGTTGATCAACACCATCGGCAACGCAATCAAGTTCACGCCCGAGGGCGGGCGGGTGATGGCGAGCGCGTCCGTGGCGGACGGCGCATTGATGTTGGAAACGATCGACAACGGGCCCGGCTTTTCCGCAGAGGATCGCGCGAAACTCGGTGAAGCCTATCAAACCGGGTCGGCGCGCGCGGAGGGGACCGGCTTGGGCTTGTCGCTCGTGCGCGCGCTGGCGGCGCTGCATGGCGGCGAGTTGAGCTTTCACGACGCGCCTGGCGGCGGCGCGCTGGTGCGGATCACGCTGCCGGTGCTGGTTAGCGCCGGATCGTGAGGAAGCCGCGCGCGGCGGCGATGTCGCCGACTTCCACCAGCAGACGCTGCGTAGCGCGGCCGTTCTGCAGTTCGATCACGGCGCTCTCGCGCGGGTCGAGCGCCAACAGCGCCTGGAATGCGGTGTCGGGGAAGACGAACACGGTTTGGGTGCGCCCGCCATCGAGGCGTTCGACGCTGCGCGTCGAGGGCGTCGCCGCCGCCGCGCCGGCCGGTGGCGCGCCAGCTTCCAGGCCGTAGCTCATGCGTTGCGGCAGTGTGACTTCCACCGCGCGTGCGCGTGCAGGATCGCGCATCAGCAGACGCGCGGTGCTTGGCGCCGTTTGGCCGCGCGTCACCGCAACCGCCAACGTCAGCCGTTGAACGCCGTCGGCTTCGCGCACGCCAAACATCGCGGCGACGGGCGCGTCGATCGCCTGGCTCAAGCGCCACCCGGTGACCGATGAGCGCCGGGCGAGCCATTCGCGCTCCCAGCCGGGAAACGCCATCGAGCCCGCATAGGCCCAACTCGCGAATGCGGTACGCGCGTCAGCGGCGGCGCTGGCTGTGCGTGGGTCCGAGCATTGGCGCGCGCGCGCGGCGGCGACGACGGTTTGTTCCAGGTCGCGCATCTGTGCGTTGGACCAACCGGAGCGCAGCAGGGCGCCGCGCGCTTGCGCCAGCCCGACGTGCAGCGCTGCGCGAATTTCTGGCGTGAAGAGGCGGCATTGGGCGTCGACTTCGATCAGGCCGCGCCGCTCGACATACGCGGCGCGCGCGTTGGGCGCCTCCGTGGCCGAGGCGGCGGAAGCCAGCCCGGCGAGGGCGGCGGCAAGGACGAGGGCGCGCATGCGAGCGAAATAGGTTAAGGCAAAGCCGTTGCGTTCCGGTGAACGAGGCCATGACGGCAGAGCTGAAGACGGACTTCTGGGCCAGCGCGCTCATCCGCCGCGCCGAAATCGCCGGCGCCTTCGCCGCGATTACCCGCAAGGGCGATCAGGACGCTGGAGCGGTGCTGGTCAAGGTTGCGCTGATGGACGGCCGCGCTCGGCTCTACGCACCGGCGCGGGATGGCGAAGGCGAGCGGATTTGGCTGGACCTCTCGGCAGGCCCCCTCGGGGAGGCCGAAGCGGACGTGGACGCCTACATCCGCAAGCGCGCCGAGACCGACCCGGACCTCTGGGTGATCGAGATCGAGGACAAGAAGGGGCGGCATTTTTTGGAGGAGCGGGTCGACGCGCGGTAACAGCTGGAATTGTGGCTATACGATAGCTATAATGTTGTCATGACCACCTACAGTGTCGCTGAGGCCAAGAACAGCCTTTCGGAATTGATCGACCGCGCCCTTCGGGGCGAAGGCGTCGTGATCACGCGCCACGGCGCTGCGGTTGTCGAACTCCGCCCGGTCGCAGGCCAGATCCGGACCGTCGCGCAAGCCGATCTCGATTGGCTCGCGGCAAACCGGCTGCAGCCGGCGCGTCCAACCGCGCAACCGGGCGGCGACCTCGTGTCTGGCATGCGCGACGAGGAAGGTCATTGAACCTGTATCTCGACGCCAGCGTGCTGGTGCCGTTGTTCGTCTCCGAGGCGCGTAGCGACGACGCGCAGGCGAGGCTGCAGGGACGGGCGCTGTTCATCAGCGATCTGGCGGCGGCTGAGTTCTCTGCGGCGATTTCGCGGCGCGTTCGCACGGGCGATCTTGGTTTTGAGCAGGCGCCGGCAGTGTTCGCGGCATTCGATGCGTGGTCGGCTCGCGCCGCCAATCGCGTCCCGCTGGAAGCCGGTGACTTGCTGTCGACGATTGCGCTGGTGCGACGGTTGGATTTGCACTTGCGCACGGCGGACGCGGCCAATCTGGCGATTGCACAGCGACTGGGCGCCGAAGTCTTTACGTTCGACAAGAAGATGGCGGAGGCTGCGCGCGCGCTCGGCCTCGCCGTACAGAGCTGAGAAACCTTCCCCGATGTCATTCCCCGCCACCGAGGCCGAACCCCTGAGCGCAATTGGCGTACAAGCACGCCGCCGCCGCACGTTTGCGATCATTTCCCACCCGGACGCCGGCAAGACGACGCTGACGGAAAGCTTGCTGCTGGCGGGCGGCGCCATCCACTTGGCCGGCGCGGTGGCCGCGCGCGGGGCGCAGCGTCGCACGACCTCGGACTGGATGAAGATCGAACGCGAGCGGGGCATCTCGGTGTCGTCGTCGGTGATGATGTTCGAGCACGGCGGGCTGGTGTTCAACCTGCTCGACACGCCGGGCCACGAGGACTTCTCGGAAGACACCTACCGCACGCTGACGGCGGCGGACTCCGCCATCATGGTGCTGGACGCCGCCAAGGGCATCGAACCGCAGACTTTGAAGCTGTTCGAGGTCTGCCGCCTGCGCGACATCCCGATCACCACCTTCATCAACAAGATGGACCGCGAAGCGCTCGATCCGTTCGAGCTGCTGGACGAGATCCACTCCAAGCTGGCGATGGACACTGCGCCCATGTATTGGCCCGCGGCGTCCGGACAGCGCTTCGCCGGCATGCTGGACCTCACGCGCGACGAGTTCGTGCCGTTCCGGCGTCTCGAGCACGGCGAAGAGGGCTTCGCTGTCGAGCAACGGCAGAAACGCGGCGCGAACGATTTTCTGCACGATGTGCGCGACGATGTGCGCGCCGAATTGGAAGAGACAGCCGAGCTGGCGCGCGAAGGGCTGCCGAAATTCGATCTGCGGGCCTTCTGCGAAGGCCATCTGACGCCGGTCTATTTCGGCTCGGCGCTGCGCCGTTTCGGCGTGCTGGAACTGCTCGCCGGCCTCGGCGCGCACGCGCCCGCGCCGCGCCCGCAGAAGGCCGTGGTGAAGGGCGTGGAAACCGAGGTCGATCCCGGACGCAGCGACGTCAGCGGCTTCATCTTCAAGATTCAGGCGAACATGGATCCCAAGCACCGCGACCGCGTGGGCTTCTTCCGCATCTCCTCCGGCAAGTTTCAGCGCGGCATGACGTTGCGGACTGCGGCGGGCAAAGGCTTCAACGTCCACAACCCGATGATGTTCATGGCGCAGGATCGCGAGATCGCCGACGAGGCGTTTCCGGGCGATGTGATCGGCATTCCGAGCCACGGCGGCCTGCGCGTCGGCGACTCGCTCTCGCAAGCGGGCGACATCGTGTTTCAGGGCATTCCGAATTTTGCGCCGGAAATCCTGAAGCGCGTGCGCGTGAAGGACCCGCTGAAGCAGAAGCACTTGCGCAAAGCGCTGGAGTCGCTGGGCGAAGAGGGCGTGACGCAGGTGTTCAAACCGATCAGCGGCGGCGATCTCGTCGTCGGCGCGGTCGGCCAGCTGCAGTTCGAGGTGCTCGACGAGCGGATGAAGGCCGAATACGGGCTCGAGGTGATCTTCGAACCATCGCCCTACCAGGCGGCGCGCTGGATCAGCGCCGATGCGCGCGCCGATCTGGATGCGTTCATCGACAAGTCGAAAGCGCAAATGGCCGAAGACGTCGACAACGCGCCGGTGTTCCTCGGCAAGAGCGCCTGGGAAATCGGCTACGTCGAAGAGCGCAACCCGAAGGTCCGCTTCAGCACAAGGAAGGAGCGGGCGGGGTAGCGTCGCCCGCCATTGACGGGGACGCCGTGGCGCCTTACCTTTGTCCTTACTGCAAGTAAGGAACAGTCGTGCCCGCCGCCAAGATCACGTCAAAAGGCCAAATCACGATTCCGCAAGATGTGCGGCGCGCCCTGGGCGTGAGCGAAGGCGACCGCATCGAGTTCGTGCCGATGGAGGGGGGAGGCTTTGCCATCAAGCCCGCGACCAAGTCGATAATGGCGTTGAAGGGCATTATTCCGCTTCGGCGGAAGCCTGCTACCCTCAAGGAAATGCAGGAAGCCATCATCGCCGGCGCAACAAAGGGATCGATGCCCAGAGCCAAGCGCAAGAAGTCGTGATCGGTGTCGATACCAATGTGCTGGTGCGTCACATCATGCAGGACGATCCGGCGCAAGCGCGCGCCGCGACGGGATTTCTGGCGAGCCTCACGCAGAGCGAGCCGGGCCACGTTTCCGCAGTCGTTCTGGCTGAACTCGCATGGGTGCTCAGCTACACCTACGGAGCCTCGCGAGCAGAGCTTGTGAACGCTATGGATGCGCTCTTGGCCTCGGATGCGCTCGTCGTGGAACGGGCGGACTGCGCCCATCGCGCTATCGCGCAGTGCAAGGCAGGCGCTGACTTTGCCGATGCACTGATCGTCGCCATAGATGTCGCCGAGGGCTGCTCGGAAACGGTGACGTTCGACAAGGACGCCGCAAAGCGCTCCGGGATGCGTCTATTGACGTAAGCGTGTCCGCAGGCAGCCGCCCGACGAGATCGTCTCGACACGGCGGACCTGTTAAGCCGCGGCTTTCCTTACCTTGAAGAACCGCATCGCCCTTTGCGCCGCTTCCACCGGCACGTTGTTGTACATGCGGCCGAATTCTTCGGCGCGCGTCATGGCGTCGTCGCCGCCGCAGGCGAGCACGGCCAGCGTCACGAACAGCGGACGCTCGATGTTGGCGGCGCGGCAGATCATGGCGAGGCCGTCGATGTCGCGCCGTTCGATCAGATCGGCGACGGTGTCGACATCCAAATGGGTGATTTCGGCAAGGCCGTAGAGGAAGTGCGTTTGCTTGGCTTCGCGGTAGAGCGAGACCAGCAAGCGCGCATTCAACTCGCCGCTGGCGCGTTTCGACTGGATGAACGCCATCGCGTTCTTGGCTTCCGCGCTCATGTCGCCGGCCGAGCGGCGCATGCGGTCGCGCGCCCGGGCGAGCGCGTCGTCCAAGGTCTTGGGATCGACCGAGGCGTTGCGCTTCAGAATTTGGTCGCGCAGCGTGTTCTCGACCACGAAGTACATCTCGTTCAAGAGATCGAGCGGCAGGTCCTGGCGGCGGACGACGCCCTCGTGCAGGAAGGTGTTGCGCCGGGCGCGATCGACCGCCGCTTCCATGCTGGGACGGGAGATTTTCGCGGTGTCGTTGCGAATGAGCGCGTCGAGGGCGTGGTCGTCGCCGAAGCGGACGATGGCGTCCGACACGGTCTCGGTGACGTCCGGACGCTCGGCGACGGCCTTGATGTGGTTCTGGCTCTGGTAGTTGACGATTTGCAGCAGCGTCTGCTCGTCGAGCGCCTTGCTGCGCTTGAGCACGGGCGCCGCGATCTCGAAGGAATGGTTGGCGAGGTCGCGCATGAGGCCGGCGGGCGCGTCGGGCGCATCGGCGAACAGTTCGGACAATTCCGCCAGCACGGTGTCCTGCATTTCGGCGGCGACCAGCTGGAGCACGTCGTCGAATAGCGCGGTTTCGCGGGCGTTGCGCGAGCCTGAGGTCTCGAAGAAGAGGTCGGTCACCTCGCGCAGCAGATCGCGCCGCTGTTCGCTGTCGCTGGCGCGCGCGAGGTCCACCAATTTCGCAAACCGCGATTGAGACATGACCGCCCCTGAATTCCGACCGGGCGCGAGCCTAGCCGCGCGCCCGTAAACAAACGCTAACGAGACCTCAATTTTGTAGCCGCGGCCGGATGCCGCTGCGGCTGTCATCGGGGCCGCCGAGCAGGCCTGCGCTCAGGTCGTCGTCCATGACCGGAAGCGGATCGGCGGGCGGCGCGGGCGGCCCGTCCGCTTCGACGATGGCCGCGGGCGGCGCCGGCGGCTCCGTTGCGGCTGATGTGCGCAAGAAGCTGGGCGCGCGGCTGGCGTAGCCGCTGGCGGCCCGCTCGGCGCCGGACGGCAACCCGATCGCGCGCAACTCGCAGGCGCCATCGGCGCGGAAAAGCCAGCTCATGCAGAGGCCGTCGCCGGCGCAGCGGCGCGCGCATGTGGCGGCGTCGGCCGCAGTCAACGTCTCATACGCGCCGGCCTGCTGCGCCCGCGCGGCGGGCAGCGCCAGGGCCAGGGCGGCGGCGAACACGATGAGGGCGCGCATGCGCCGAACCTGCGCCGATTTGGGTTAACAGAGGATTCACTCCTCGGCGGCCAGCGCCTCGCGCTTCAATTCGAGTTCGAGCCACTCGGTTTCGCCCGCGTCGAGCGCGGCGCGGGCGGCGGCGAGCCGCTGCGCCGTGCGGTCGAACGCGGCTGCGTCGCGTGCGAAGGCCGCGGGATCGGAGAGCGCTGTCTCGAGTGTTTCAATCTCGGCGCGCAACGTGGGCAGCGACGCTGCGAGCTCGGCCGCACGGCGCTCTTCCTTGTAGCTCAGTTTGGTTTGCCGGCGCGGCGCCTGCGGCTGGGCCGCGGGTTCGCGTGTCGCCCCCGGCTTGGCTTGCGGCGCCAAGGCGGCGCGATGTTCGCGCTCGAAGTCGGACCAGCCGCCGGGCGTCTCGGCCCAGCGCCCGTTGCCGATCGGGCCGACGATCTGGGTGGCGACGCCGTCGAGGAAGGCGCGGTCGTGACTGACCAGCAGCACCGTGCCGTCGTAGGCGGCGAGCATCTCTTCCAGCGCGTCGAGCGTGTCCATATCGAGATCGTTGGTCGGCTCGTCGAGCACCAGGAGGTTCGCCGGTTGCGCCAGCGCAAGCGCCAGCGCGAGCCGGTTGCGCTCGCCGCCGGAGAGCGCCGACACGGGCTGGCGCAAGTGCTCGGGGCCGAACAGAAAGTCGCGCGCGTAGGCGGCGACGTGGCGCGGTTTGCCGCGCACCATGACCTGGTCGCCGCCAAGCGGCGTCAGCGTCTGCTGTAGCGTGGCGGCGGGATCGAGCGCGGCGCGGCTTTGATCCACGAACGCGATCTGCAACTGCTCGCCAAGACGGACGCTGCCGGAATCGGGCGCCCGCCGCTGCAGCAGAATTTCGAGCAGCGTCGTTTTCCCGGCGCCGTTGGGGCCGACGACGCCGATGCGGTCGCCGCGCGTGACGCGGAGCGAGAGATTGGAGATGAGCGTGCGTCCGCCGTAGCTCTTGGAGACGTTCTTCGCCTCAATCACCAGCGCAGCAGACTCGCCGCCGCGCTCGGCCTTTAGCGCTGCCGCTGGCGCAGCCGACATCGCTTTGCGTGCGCGCCGTTCCGCGCGCATCGCGTCGAGGCGCCTGCGCCGGCCCTCGTTGCGCGAGCGGCGTGCGGTGACGCCGCGTTGGAGCCAATGCTCCTCGGCCTTGAGGTGGGTTTCCAGCCGCGCCAGCGCGCGCTCGTCCTCCTGCTCGACGCTTGCCGCCCAATCGTCGAAGGCGGCGAAGCCGCGATCTAGCTTGAGCAGACGGCGCTGGCGCAGCCACAGCGTCGCCGTCGTCACCCGCTCCAGAAAGCGGCGATCGTGGCTGATGATGAGCGCTGCGCCGCGGAAGGCGGCGACCCGCCGCTCGAGCTCTTCGATGGCGGCGATGTCGAGATGGTTGGTCGGTTCGTCGAGCAGCAGCACGTCGGCGTCGGCGGCCAGCGCGCGCGCCAGCGACGCGCGCCGCGCTTCGCCGCCGGAGAGGCCGGCGGGCGCGCGGTCGGGATCGAGCGCGAAGGCCGCGAGCGCCGCCTCAGCGGCGTGCGCGGGCGCGGCTGCGTCGCTGCCGGCGCGCGCGGCCGAGGGCGCGCAGGCGTAGTCGCGCAAAGTGGCGAAGCCCGCGAAGTCCGTCTCCTGCTCGGCGAAGGCGATGGTTGCGCCCGCGGCGAAGGCGATCTCGCCGCCGTCGGGCTGACTCAAGCCCGCCAGCATGCGCATCAACGTGGATTTGCCGGCGCCGTTGGCGCCGACGAACGCCACCCGCTCACCCTTGTGCAGCACGAAGTCCGCGCCGTCGAACAGCGGCGCTGCGCCGCCGAGCGTGAGGCGCAAGCCTCTGACTTGCGCGAGCGCGGGTCCAGCCATGGCCGCGTTACTGGAAGATTTCGCCTAGGCTCGGCAAGTCGTCCAAGCCGGTCTCGCCGAAGGCGTCGGCCAGTTCATCGAAGAACGACGCCATCTCGACTTCACGCGGCGAGCGGGCGGGCTGCTCGATGCCCGGCAGCGGGTGCTCGTCGACGCCGCGGTGGGCGACACGCATGGTGTCGTTCCAGATTTGCGCCGGCAGCGTGCCGCCGGTGGTGCGGCCCATGGACGTGAAATTGTCGTGCCCGACCCAGACGCCGGCGGTGAAGTCGGCGGTGTAGCCGATGAACCAGGCGTCACGCCAATCCGAGCTGGTGCCAGTCTTGCCGGCGACGTCGCGGTCAAGCCGCGCGGCTGTGCCGGTGCCGCGCAGCACCACCGCACCCATCATGCTGGTCATGCGCCGCACCACGCTTTCATCGAGCACGCGCGGGCCGGTGTAGGGCGGGCGCACATAGATTTCCTGCCCCGCCGAATTGGTGATGCGCATGACGATGTGCGGATCGACGCGCAGGCCGTCGTCCATGTAGGTGGCGAACGCAGCCGTCATGTCCCACAATGTCGTCTCGACCGAACCCAGCGCGATCGAGGGCGGCACGAACGCATTGCGGTCGGGCATGTTCTGAATGCCGAGCCGGCGCGCGACGTCGGCGACGCGCGCAGGGCCAATCTCGTAGCCGACCTCCGCGGCCACGGTGTTGATCGAAAGCGCGAACGCAGTGCGCAAGGTCACGGCGCCGCGATGGCCCTCGTCGTAATTGCGCGGACGCCAGCCGTCGATGACGACTGGTTCGTCGTAGCGCACGTCCTCGGTATCGAGGCCCGCTTCGAGGGCGGCGGTGTAGACGAAGGTCTTGAAGGTCGAGCCGGGCTGGCGCCGCGCCTGGGTGGCGCGATTGAACTTGGAGGCGCTGTAGTCGGTGCCGCCGACGAGCGCGCGCACGCCGCCGTCGCGGTCGAGCGCCACATAGGCCGCCTGCAACGGCCGCCGGCCGAAGGCGCGATT
This sequence comes from Hyphomonadaceae bacterium, assembly GCA_050182055.1. GTDB lineage: Bacteria > Pseudomonadota > Alphaproteobacteria > Caulobacterales > Aquidulcibacteraceae > Vitreimonas. Next base: position 134,348 of record JBFXCP010000002.1, on the reverse strand, counting down.
GCCGAGCCGGCGACGGATGGAGTCGGCGGCCGCCTGCTGTACGTCGCGGTCGACGGTCATCTGGATGACGAGGTCCGGCGTTTCTTCGCCCACCAGCGCCCGCGCCTGCTCGACGGCCAGATCGAACGCATAGCCCATCGAGCGTTCGACGTTTGGCCGGTCGACGACGCTGATGTCCTGTTCGCGCGCTTCGGACGCTTGCTCCGTCGTGATGAAGCCCGCTGCGACCATGGCGTCGAGCACGACGTGCTGGCGCTCGAGGGCGGCGTCGAGGTGCGAGCTTGGATTGAGATCGGACGGCGCTTTCGGCAGGCCCGCCAGCAGCGCGGCCTCGGCCAGCGTGAGTTCGGTGGCGGGCTTGCCGAAATAGCGGCGCGACGCGGCGTCGACGCCGAACGCCTGCTCGCCGAGGAAGACCCGGTTGAGATAGAGTTCGAGAATTTCGTCTTTGGTCAGCCGCCGCTCGATGCGCGAGGCCAGCACCATCTCGCGCAGCTTGCGGTTTACGGTCTGGCGGCGCGTTAGGAAGAGGTTGCGCGCGAGCTGTTGAGTCAGCGTCGATCCGCCTTGCACGGTTTCGCCGGCTTGCAGGTTGGCGAGCAGCGCGCGCAGTACGGCGAGCCGGTCGACGCCTTCGTGCTGATAGAAGCGCCGGTCCTCGATGGCGAGAAACGCCTGCGGCACGAAGTCCGGCAATTCGGCGAGCCGCGCGCGGCGGCCGTAATACGGACCGCGCACGCCGAGGATTTCGCCGTCGCGGTCGACGAACATGACCGATTGCTGGCGGTTGAGCGCCCAGAGCGCCTCGGCGTCCGGCACGCGCGGCAGGCCCCAGTAGATCCAGACCCAGAGCGAGACCACCATCAGCAGGACCCCGCCCGCGGCGATGCTGGCGAACGTGCGCCAGTTCCAGCGCGAGCGGTCGGCGAGCATATCCTTCAGATGCTGCTGGGCGGCCGCCGCGCGCATTTTCGCCCAGTCGATGCTGCGGCGCAGGTCGGGCCGATCTTCGTTATCGGACAAGGTGATCTCCGGGCGGGGGTGTCCAATAGAGGTATGGCCGAATTCTGGCCAGAGGGAACGAGGATAGATCTGTCACGTATCCATGGCGCAGCGCCGCTAAATCCTTGATCCGCCTCGGACGTCGCAAAATCAATCCGACCGGCCCGGTGTGCGGGTAAGGTTCCGGCACAGTCGAGCTATCAGGATTTAGGACGGATGAACGAAGCGGTGGCGGCGCTGCGCGCGGCGCTGGAGGAGGCGCGGGGCAAGCTCCTTGCCGGGGATGCGCCGGAAGCGGAACGACACGCGCGTGCGGTATCGGCAATGGCGCGCGCTGAGCGCGACCTGGCCGCGTTGGCCGCTGCAAGCGGCGTGGCGATGGACGAAGATGACGAAGCCATGCGCGCCGAACTCAAGCGGCGCTTTGATCTATTCCTTGACGCGGACCGCCAGGGAAGCAGTGCAGAGGAACTCGGGCGGCTGGCCCGCGAGATGTTTACTGAATGACTGGGACCTGTGGGGCCGGCCGGCGCAGCTTGCGCCGGCGGGTGCATGGCGGACGTGGCTCTTCCTCGGCGGACGCGGCGCGGGCAAAACGCGGGCGGGCGCGGAGTGGGTCGCGGGCTTGGTGCGGACCCGCCGCGCCGGCAGGCTCGCGTTGATCGCGCCGACCTTTCACGACGTGCGTGAGGTGATGATCGAAGGCGCCTCCGGTCTGCGCGCGCTGAGCGGCGCGCGGCCGTACTACGAAGCGAGCCGGCGGCGGCTGATCTGGCCGAACGGCGCGCAGGCGCACTGCTATTCCGCGGAGGACCCCGAGAGCTTGCGCGGGCCGCAGTTCGACGCGGCGTGGGCCGATGAGCTTTGCTACTGGTCCTACCCCGACGAAACCCTGGCGACTTTGGAGCACGGTTTGCGTCAGGGCCAGCCGCGCCTGTTGGCGACGACGACGCCGCGGCCGATCCGGGCGCTGAAGCGCCTGCTGGCCGCACCGGACACGGTGGTGACGCGGTCGAAGACGCTCGACAACAAGGAGAACCTGGCGAAGGACTTCATCGCCGCGTTGGAAGCGCGCTGGACAGGCTCCGCGCATGAGCGGCGCGAGCTCGAGGGCGAACTGATCGAGGATGTCGAGGGCGCGCTGTGGAAGCGCGACGACCTCGAGGCGCTGCGCGTGCGCGCGCATCCGCGGCTCGATCGCATCGTCGTGGCGGTCGATCCTCCGGCGAGTACGGGGCCCGATGCGGATGCATGCGGCATTGTCGCTGCGGGCGTCCATTATCAAGGCGGCCAACGCCGCGCCGTGGTGCTTGCGGACGCGACGGTTCAGGGCGCGCCGCCCGCTGTGTGGGCGCAGCGCGCCTGCGAACTGGCGCGCACGCTCGGCGCGCATGCGCTGGTGGCGGAAGCCAACAATGGCGGCGACATGGTGCGCGCCGTGCTGCACGCGGCTGCGCCTGAGATTCATGTGCGGCTGGTTCGGGCCAGCCAAGGCAAGCGCCTGCGCGCCGAGCCGATCGCCACCTACTACGCGCAGGGCCGCGTCACCCACGCGGCGGCGTTTCCCGCGCTCGAGGACGAGATGTGCGCCTTTGGCGTGGAGGGGTTTGCCGGCAGTCCCGACCGGCTGGATGCGCTGGTGTGGGCGCTGACCGACTTGTTCGCGGGCGGCGAGCCGCGCGCGCGGATGCTCTGACGAAAGAAAGACGATGTTCGACTGGTTGCGTAGCCGCCTCGCCCGTCCGGGCGCGGAGCGAAAACTCATGGCCTGGCACGGGCTCGGGCGCCCGGTGTGGCCTAGCCGCGATCCCTCTGGGTTTGCGCGCGAAGGCTACATGCGCAACGCCATCGCCTATCGCTGCGTGCGCATGATCGCCGAGGCCGCCGCGAGCGCGCCGTTGAAGACCGGCCCTGCCGATCACCCGCTGGCGCGCGTGCTGGCGAAGCCCAATCCGGAGCAGACCGGGATCGAGTTGCTGGAAGCGTTTTACGGATACTTGCAGGTGTCCGGAAACGCGTATCTCGAAGCGGCCAGTCTGGACGGCGCGCCGCCGAGCGAACTCTACGTGCTGCGGCCTGACCGCATGAGCGTCGTGCCGGGCGCGGACGGTTGGCCGGTGGGCTGGCAGCATCGCGTCGGCGCCAATGTGCGCCACTTTGCGCGCGACCCGGTCTCGGGCGATTCGCCGATCCTGCACCTGAAGCTCTTTCATCCCGCCGACGATTGGTACGGGCTTTCGCCGATGGAGGCGGCGAGTTTCGCCATCGACATTCACAACGCCGGCGGCGCCTGGAACAAGGCGTTGATCGACAACGCCGCGCGCCCCTGCGGCGCGCTCGTGTTCGGCGGCGGCGGCAGCGTGAGCGACGAACAGTTTCAGCGCGTGAAGGACGAACTCACCGCCATGCATGTCGGCGCGGCGAACGCCGGGCGGCCGATGCTGCTGGAGGGCGGCCTGGAATGGCGGCCGATGTCGCTTTCGCCCTCGGACATGGACTTCATCGAGGCGCGCTATTCGGCCGCGCGCGACATCGCGCTGGCGTTCGGCGTGCCGCCGATGTTGCTGGGCATTCCGGGCGACAACACCTACTCCAACTACCGCGAAGCGACGCTCGCGTTCTGGCGCCAGACAGCGCTGCCGCTGGCGCTCAAGGCCGCGCGCAGCATCGAGGCGTGGCTCGGCGACCGCTGGCTCGAGGCAGGCCCCGCCGCCGTCAGCGTCGATGTGGACGCGGTGCCCGCGCTGACGCTCGAGCGCGAAGCGCTCTGGTCGCGCCTCGCCGCCGCGGATTTCTTGAGCATCGACGAGAAGCGCCGCTTGGCGGGAATCGAAACGCCGGAGCGCGCCGAATGAAGATCGATCCGCGCATCACGCTGGCGCTCATCCTTGCCTTGTTCCTGGAAACCGCCGGCGGCCTGATCTGGGCCGGCCGGGCGGCGGCGCGTCTGGAAGAGGTCGAGCGCGCCGTGGCGACGCAGCCGGAAGTGGCCGAGCGTCTGGCGCGCCTGGAAGAGCAATTGGCGGAGGCGCGCCGTTCGCTGGCGCGTATCGAAGCGCGGCTAGAAGAGTGACGCTGTTGTACGCCTTAGACGATTCCCTGACGCGTCCCCCGCGCAGGCGGGGGCGCGATCGGGGATCCAGAGTCTTCACATCGCTGCTTGGGGCTCTGGGTCCCCGCTCTTGGCCCCGCTTCCGCGGGGCACGCGGCGGGGAAACGTTCAAATGACGCTTGAAGGCTACGCCGCGCTGTTCGGCGTGCCCGACCAGATGGCCGACATCGTGCGCGCCGGAGCGTTCGCGGCGAGCCTGGCGCGCCGCAGCGAACCGCTGCCGATGCTGGTGGAGCACGAGCCGCGTTTGCGCGCGGGGTATTGGACCGAAACGCACGAAGACGCGCGCGGCCTCTTCCTGCGCGGCGAGGTGCGCGACGATCAGCCGGGCGCTGCACGCGCCAGGCGACTGCTGGCGCGCGGCGTCGACGGCCTGTCCATCGGCTTCGTGCCGCTGGCGACGCATCGCCGCGGCGCAGGCCGCGTGATCGAAGAGATTGAACTTCTGGAGGTGTCGATCGTGACGCATCCGATGCAACCGCAGGCGCGGTTGACCCTGGCGCGAGGGTTCGCACGCGCTGCCTAAGGAGAATGACGTGAGAAAAGAAACCAAGGCTGCGCCGCCCGGCGCCGCCGACGCGCTCATGCGCGCATTCGAAGACTTCAAAGCCGCCAACGACGCGCGTCTTGCCGCCATTGAGCGCAAGCGCGGCGATGTTCTGCTGGAGGAAAAGGTCGACCGCATCGACCGCGCACTGGCCGAACAGAAATCCCTGCTCGAACGCGCGGCGATGGCGGGGCGGCGCCCTGCGCTTGGCGCCGATCCGGCCGTGTCCGAGCACAAATCGGCGTGGAACGCCTACATGCGCCGCGGCGACATCTCGGCGCTGACGCAGTTCGAATCGAAGGCGCTCTCTGTCGGCTCCGATCCGGACGGCGGCTATGTCGCCCCGCCCGAGCTCGACCGCATGATCGAGAGCCGCTTGCGCCAAGTCTCGCCGATGCGCGAGATCGCGACCGTGCGCACCACCGGCGCCAACGTGTTCAAGAAGCCGATCAGCCTGACGGCGGCCGGCACGGGCTGGGTGGCCGAAACCGGATCGCGCACGCAGACGGACACGCCGACGTTGGCGCTGCTCGAATTTCCAACGGCCGAGCTCTACGCCAACCTCGCCGCGACCCAGACTCTGCTCGACGACAGCTTCGTCAATCTGGAAGAGTGGATTGCGAGCGAGGTCGAAGAGGCGTTCGCCGGCCAGGAGCGCGCCGCCTTCGTCAACGGCGACGGCAGTGACAAGCCGCGGGGCTTCCTCAACTACGATGCGGTAGGCGAAGCCAGCCACGTCTGGGGCAAGATCGGCCACGTGTTGACCGGCGCGGACGGCGGCTTCGGCGCGGCGCCGGTCGATCGGCTGATCGACCTGATCTACGCGCCGAAGACGCAATACCGGCAGAACGCCCGCTTCGTCATGAACCGCAAGACGGTGTCGGCGGTGCGCAAACTCAAGGATGGCGACGACCGCTACATCTGGGAGCCGAACGACGCGGGCGGCGCAGCGTTGCTGGGCTACCCGATTACCGAGATCGAGGACATGCCGGACATCGCGACCGACGCGCGCGCCATTGCGTTCGGCGATTTCGCCCGCGGCTACCTGATCGTCGACCGCGTCGGCGTGCGGGTGCTGCGCGATCCGTACTCGGCCAAGCCGTACGTGTTGTTCTATGTGACCAAGCGCGTCGGCGGCGGGGTGCAGAATTTCGACGCCATCAAGACGCTCAAGTTCGGCGACAGCTGATGAGCATCGTCGTGGTGACGCCTCCGGCGAACGAGCCTGTCTCGCTCGCCGAGGCGAAGCTCTTCCTGCGCATCGATCACGCCAGCGAGGACGAGCTGATCGCCGCGCTGATCGGCGCCGCGCGCGAGGCGGTGGAAGCTGGCTGCGGGCGGGCGCTGATCACGCGGCGGGTGCGCGAGAGCCTCGACATCTGGCGGCGCGACGCGGTGGGCGGGGCGGTGCTGGGGCTTGGCCCCGTCAGCGACGTGATCGCGGTGCGGCTTCTGGCCGACAACGGTTCGCAGAGCGTGATCGGGCCGGAGCGCTATCGTCTCGAAGGCCATCGCGACCGGCCGCGCCTGGTGTTCGCCTCCGGCGTGCCGGCAACGCTGCGCACCGCGGGCGGCATCGAGATCGAATACGACGCGGGCTTCACCGATGACGCCGCCGAGCTGCCGCTCGCGCTGCGCATCGCCACGCTGCAGATCGTCGCCGCGCTCTACGAAGCGCGCGGCGGCGATGGCGGCTTGCCGGAGACGGCGCGGGCGCTGATGCGTCCGTTCGCGCCGGCGCGCCTATGAGCGATGCGCTGGGCGCGATGCGGGCGCGCGTCGTGCTGCAGAGCCCCACGCGCGTCGCCGATGAGATCGGCGGCGCCGCGATCGCGTGGACCGACGAGGGCGAGGCGTGGGCGCGGATCGAAGCGCTGAGCGGCGCCCAGATCGCCGCCTATGACGGCGCGCCCGCCTATGGCGCGCTGCGCGTCAGCATCAATCGCCGCGCGGTCGCCGCCGGTTGGCGGATTGTCTGGGGCGCGCGGCGCTTGCGCATCACCGGCGTCAGCGACGGCGGCGGCGCGCGCATCGACCTGGCCTGCGAGGAGGAAATCCTATGAGCGCCGATCGCGCGTTTGCGGCAGGCGTGCGCGCCGCGGCGATGGCGGACGCCGGAGTCAAGGCGCTGCTGGGCGATCCGGCGCGGGTCTATGACGATCCGCCGCCGGACGTGGTGTTTCCGTATCTCACCATCGGGCGCGTCGAGAGCCGGCCGGCGGACAGCGCTGCGGCCGAAGCGCTCGAGCATGCGCTCACGCTGCACGTGTGGTCGCGCTATGGCGGGCGCGCGGAGACGCTCGACGTTATCGGCGCGCTGCGCGGCGCGCTCCACAATGCGGCGCTCGCGGTCGAAGGGCGGCGCCTCGTCTTTCTGTTTGCGCAGTTCGCCGACGTTTTCCGCTCCGGCGACGGGCGCACCACCCACGGCGTGCTGCGTCTGCGCGCCCTCACTGAACCAACCGAGGACTGACATGGCAGGCCAGAAGGGACGCGACGTCCTGATCAAGATCGGCGACGGCGGCGCGCCGGAAGCGTTCGCCACCGTCGCCGGCATTCGCGCCAAGACAATCTCGCTCAACGCCCGCACCGTCGACGGCACATCGGGCGAAAGCCCGGACGCCTGGCGCGAACTGATCGCCGGCGCCGGCGTGAAGAGCGCCAGCGTCAGCGGCGCGGGCGTGTTCAAGGACGCAGCCTCCGACGCCCAGATCCGCGAAGCCTTCTTCAGCCAGGCGGCGAAGAGCTTCCAATTGGTGATCCCCGGTTTCGGCGCGTTGCAGGGACCGTTCCTGGTGGAGTCGCTCGACTATTCCGGCGACCACGACGGCGAAGCCGCGTTCGCGATCACGCTCGCCTCCGCCGGCGCGCTCAGCTTCACGGCCGCCTGATGCGCGAGCCGGTGAACGCCGCGCGCGGCGAAGTGCTGCTGGAGATCGACGGCCTCGCGGTGCGCCTGTGCGTCACGCTGGGCGCGTTGGCGGAATTGGAGGCGGCGTTCGATGTCGGCTCTTTGGCCGAGTTGGGAGAACGGTTGGCGCATCTCACCGCCGCCGACCTCATCACCGTGATCGCCGCGTTGAGCGCCGGCGGCGGCGCACCGCTCGGTGCGGCCGACCTCTGGGCGGCCCGCATCGACCCGAAGGCGGCGGCCGAGGCTGTGGCCGAAGCGTTCCGCTTGGCGTTCGATGCGTGAGGCTTGGGCGCGCATGTTGCGCGCGGCGGCAATGCTGGGGCTTTCGCCAGAATGTTTTTGGCGTCTCGGCGTGCGCGAGTGGCGCGCGCTCACGGCGCGCGACGCCGACGCACTGCGCCGCACCGAGTTCGAGGCGCTGCGCCGCGCTTTTCCGGATGAACCACGATGACAGATGAAACACTCGGCGGTCTGCATGGCGAACTCGCCGGCGCCGCCGCCGCGCTGCAGGCGTTCGCGCAGGGCCCCGGCCGGCGCGCGGCCGACGAGCTGGGCGCGGCGTTCGAGCACGCGGGCCAGCGTATCGCCCGCGCCCTGGGGCGCGCCGCAAGCGACGGCGAAGGCGCGTTCAAGCGCATGGCCAAAGTGATCCTGGAAGAACTGGCGAAGATCGCTCTCAACAGCGTGTTCTCCGCCAAGACGCCCTTTTTCGGCGCCCGCGCTGGCGGGGGCAGCGTCAATCCAGGCGGCGCGTATCTCGTCGGCGAGCGCGGACCGGAGTGGTTCGTTCCGAACCAGAGCGGCCGCATCGGCGCCGGCGCGGCCGGCGCCGTCACGGTGCACTTCCATCTCGGCGCGGGCGCGGATGCGAACGCCATCGCGCGCCACCAAGGCCAGATCGCGGCGGCCATCGCGCGCGCGGTCGCGTACGGGAGGCGCAATCTGTGAGCGCGTTTCATGATGTGGCGCTGCCGCTGCCGTTCGCGCTCGGCGCCACGGGTGGGCCGGAGCGGCGTGTGGACATCGTCACGCTCGGCTCCGGCCGCGAAGCGCGCAACACGCCTTGGGCGCACGGGCGGCGGCGTTACGATATCGGCGGCGCGGTGCGCACGCTGGACGATCTGCACACACTGATTGCGTTCTTCGAGGCGCGGCGCGGCAAGCTGCACGGCTTCCGCTTCCGCGACCCGTTCGACTACAAATCCTCCGCGCCCTCCGCCGCGATCGCAGCGACCGATCAGCTCATCGGCGCCGGCGACGGCGCGGCAACTTCGTTTGCGTTGATCAAGACCTACGGCGCCGGCGCGAGCGCTTACGTGCGCCCGATCACGAAACCCGTCGCCGCCAGCGTGCGCGTGGCGTTCGACGGCGAAGAAGTGGAGACGGGCTTCAGCGTCGATGCACTCACAGGGTTGCTCACCTTCGCCGAGCCGCCGCCGGAGGACGCGGCGATCAGCGCGGGCTTTCTGTTTGACACGCCCGTGCGCTTCGACACGGACCGGCTCGACCTCTCCATCGACGGCTTCGCCGCCGGGCGCGCGGTTTCAGCGCCGCTGATCGAGATCGTCGCCTGATGCGCGCCATCTCTGCCGAACTTGCCGCGCGTCTCGCTACCGGCGTCAGCACGTTGTGCCATGTCTGGCGCATCGCCCGTCGCGACGGCGCCGTCTTCGCCTTCACCGATCACGACCGCCAGCTGGCGTTCGATGGCTTGACCTGCGCACCGGCCGAAGGCGTGCGCGTCGGCGCCGTTGAAAAGAGCGTCGGGCTCGGCGCCGATACGGCAAGCCTCGCTGGCGCGCTGTCGTCCGAGGCCATCACCGAGGAAGACCTGGCGCGCGGCCTCTGGGACGGCGCGCGCATCGATCTCTATCGCGTGGACTGGACGGCGCCCGAACTGCGCGTGCACCTGTTCGCCGGCCGCATTGGCGAGGTGCGCCGTGGCGCGCAGGCGTACGAGGCCGAACTGCGGGGCTTGCAGGCGCCGCTCAACGTCCCCGTTGGCCGCGTCTTTTCGCGCTTTTGCGACGCCGATCTCGGCGACGCCCGCTGCGGCAAGGACATCGACGGCCCCGCCTTCCGCGGCGAGGGCATGGTGACGGAAGCGATCTCCGCCACAGCGTTCCGCGCCAACGGTCTGGACGGGTTCGCCGAGGGCTGGTTTGCGCGCGGGCGGATCGTCTGGGATGACGGCGGCGGCGGCGAAGTCGCGGCCCATCGCGTCGAGGCGGGGCAAGCCGTGATCGAGGTGCTCGATCCACGCGGGCCGCTGCCGGTGCTCGGCGCGGCCTTCACCATCTTTGCCGGCTGCGACAAGCGCTTCGAGACCTGTCGCCTCAAGTTCGCCAACACGCTCAACTTCCGCGGCTTCCCGCATATGCCCGGCAACGACGCCATCGTCAGCGGCCCTGCGCCAGGCGCGCGCCTCGACGGCGGTTCGCGCTTCGCATGATTTCGCGCACGGCGATCCTCGCGGAGGCGCGCGATTGGATCGGGACGCCGTACCAGCATCAAGCGAGCGTCAAAGGCGCCGGCTGCGATTGCCTCGGGCTCGTGCGCGGCGTGTGGCGCGCGTGTGTGGGGCCGGAGCCGCAAGCCGCGCCGGCCTACACGCCCGACTGGGCTGAGCGGAGCGGCGACGAGACACTGCTCACCGCTGCGCGCGCGTATCTGATCGAGCGCCCGTGCGAAGAGGCCGAGCCGGGCGATGTGCTGCTGTTCCGCATGGACGCGCGTTCGCCCGCCAAGCACGCGGCGATCCTCGATGAGGGGCTGCATCTCATTCACGCCTACTGGGGCCGGGCGGTGGTGCGCGCGCGGTTTGCGCCATGGTGGCGCGCGCGGCTGGCCGCGGCGTTTGCGTTTCCGGGAGCGGGACCATGGCCGAGCTAGTTCTTTCCACGGTCGGCCAAGCGCTGGGATCGCGCTTGCCCGGCGCACTTGGCGCGCTCGGCGCAACGCTCGGCCGCGCCGCTGGCGCGATGCTGGGCGGCGTCATCGATCAACAGCTCTTCGGCGCGCGCCGCGAAGGACCGCGGCTCACCGATCTGCATTTGCAGGGCTCCAGCGAAGGCGCCTCGATTCCCGCCGTGTTCGGCAGCGTGCGCATTGCCGGCCAGGTGATCTGGGCAGCGCGCTTCAAGGAGCACGCCGAGACGCAGTCCGGCGGCGGCAAGGGCGGGCCTACGACGCGCACCTATCGCTACACGCTCTCATTCGCGGTCGGACTCTGTGAGGGCGAAGTGGCGCGCATCGGGCGCGTCTGGGCCAACGGCGAGGCGCTCGACATGTCGGCGATCGCGTGGCGGCTGCATGCGGGCGGCGAGGACCAGGCGCCCGATCCGCTGATCGAAGCGATCGAGGGCGCAGACCGCGCGCCCGCCTATCGCGGGCTGGCCTATGTCGTGTTCGAAGACTTGGCGCTCGACGCGTTCGGCAACACGATCCCGCAGATCTCGTTCGAGGTCATCCGCCCCGCGCCGGAGGCGATCGGCGGCAAGCGGTTCGAGGAACGCGTGAAGGCGGTCTGCCTGATCCCCGGCGCCGGTGAATTCGTGTACGCAACCGAACCGGTGCTGCGCGACATCGGCCCCGGCGCGCAGACGGCGGAGAACGTGCATGCCGAGCGCGAGCGGGCGAACCTGCTCGTGTCGCTCGATCAGCTGGCGGCGGACTTGCCGAACGTGGAGACGGTGTTTCTCGTGGCCGCCTGGTTTGGAAACGATCTGCGCTGCGGGGCGTGCGCGATTAGGCCGGGCGTCGAGATCGCGGACAAGGAAACGTCACCCATCGTGTGGCGCGCGGGCGGCGTGACACGCGGCGGCGCGCATGTCGTCAGCACCCATGACGGCGCGCCCGCATTCGGCGGCACGCCGAGTGACGACACCGTTCTCGACGCCATCGCGGAGTTGAAGGCGCGCGGCTACAAGGTCGCGCTCTATCCGTTCCTGCTGATGGACGTGGCGCCCGGAAACGGTCTGCTGGATCCTTATGGCGGCGCCGAGCAGGCGGCCTATCCCTGGCGCGGCCGCATCGGCGTGCACCCGGCCGCGGGCGAACCAGGCTCGCCCGACAAGACGGCGGCCGCGACGGTGCAGGTCGCGGCGTTCTTCGGCGACGCCTCGCCGGCGGACTTCGCCGTCAGCGACGGCGCGCCAGCCTACACGGGGCCGGCGGAATGGTCGTACCGCCGCTTCGTTCTGCACTACGCGAAACTGGCCGCGCTGGCCGGCGGCGTGGATGCGTTTGTGCTGGGTTCGGAGCTGCGCGGCGTTACGCAAATCCGCGACGGCGCGTCGGGCTATCCCGCTGTCGCCGCGCTCGTCGATCTCGCCGCTGATGTGCGGGCGATGCTGGGGGCGGAGACGAAGCTGACCTATGCCGCCGATTGGAGCGAGTATTTCGGCCATCAGCCGCAGGATGGTTCCGGCGACGTCTTCTTCCACCTCGATCCGCTGTGGGCGGACGCCAATATCGACGCCGTCGGCGTCGATTGGTATCCGCCGCTCACGGATTGGCGCGAAGGGCAAACCCACCGCGACGCAGACCTCGCCGCGTCGATCCACGATCCGGACTATCTGCGCGGCCGCATCGAAGCGGGCGAAAACTACGAGTGGTTCTACGCCAGCGACGCCGATCGCGCCGCGCAGACCCGCACGCCCATCGCCGACGGCGCCTACGCCGAACCATGGATCTGGCGCGCCAAGGACATTCGCAATTTCTGGTCGCGCGCGCACCATGACCGGCCGGGCGGCGTGCGCAATGGATCGCCGACCGCCTGGATCGCGCAATCCAAGCCGATCTGGTTCGTGGAGTTGGGATGCCCGGCCGTCGACAAGGGCGCGAACGCGCCGAATCTCTTTTCAGATGCGAAGAGCAGCGAAAGCGCACTGCCGCCCTTCTCCTCAGGCCAGCGCGACGACCTGATTCAACGGCGTGCGCTCGAAGCCTACCTGCGTCATTGGGACGTCGAGGCGGGCGACAATCCGGTCTCCGCCGTCACCGGCGAGCCGATGATCGAACAAATCGCGCTGTGGTGTTGGGACGCGCGGCCGTATCCGGCGTTTCCGGCGCGCCGCGACGTGTGGGCCGATGGCGGCGCTTGGCGCTTAGGCCACTGGCTCAACGGGCGCGCCGGGCTTTCGGGTTTGGCGGAGGTCGTGCGTGCGCTTTGCGCGCGTGCAGGTGTTGACGATGTCGACGTGAGCGCGTTGGCGGGAGCGGTGAGCGGCTATGTGGTCGACGCGCCGGCGAGCGCGCGCGCGGCGCTCGAGCCGTTGATGGCCGCGTTCGATTTTGACGCCGCCGAGCGCGCGGGAACCATTGTGTTCTTCCATCCGGGCGATGGCGCGGCAGCGCTCGGCCGTGACGATCTCACGGCGGCGACCGTCGCCAGCGCCTACGCTGCGCGCGCCGATGCGGCGGAGCTTCCCATCGAGGCGCGCGTGCGCTTCCTCGATAGCGCGCGCGACTATGCGGTAGGCGGCGTGAGCGCGCGCCGGCGCGACAGCGCCGAGGGCGGCGTCGTCAGCATCGAGGCGCCGCTCGTGCTGGAGGCGCAAGCGGCCGAAGAGCTGGCGCAGCGCGAACTTGCCGCACGCCGCGCCGAAACGGAAACCATGCGCTTTGCGCTCGGCCCCGGCCAAATCGGGCTGGAGCCGGGCGATCGCGTCACGCTCGACGGCGGCGAGCCATTCGAGATCGTGGGCATCGAGGACGCAGAAACGCGCGCCCTCGAATTGCGCCGTGCGCCGCCGCTTTCGCAAGCCGCGCGCTGGAGCTTGGCCGAACACGCGCCAGCGGATGTCGCGATTGCGCCGAGCCCGGCGATCGCTGTGCTGGACTTGCCGCCCCTGAGCGGCGCGGAAAACGATGCGCGCCCGCTCGTCGCCGTGCACGCGTCGCCATGGCTCGGCGCGCATGAGATTTACGCCGCCGTTGCGCAGAGCTTGCGCGCGCGCGTCCAGCAGCCGGCGATCATGGGCGAACTGGCGTGGGCGCTGTGGCCGGGCCCGGTCGATCGCTGGGATGAGGGCAATCGCACGCGCGTGAAGCTCTATGGCGGCGCGCTTGCGAGCGCGGAACGCGGCGCGGTGCTGTCCGGCGCCAACCTGTTTGCGATCGAAAACGCCGGCGAATGGGAAATCGTGCAGGCGCGCGGCTGCGAACTCGTCGGCGAGAACGAGTACGGGCTCTCTGGCTTGCTGCGTGGATGCCTGGGCTCCGGCCACGCGATGGCTGCGCCCCATCCCGCCGGCGCGCGCTTCGTCGTGCTCGACCGGCGGCTCACGCGCGCCGACCTCGCCGCGCATGAATGGGGCGAAGCGCTGACATTCCTGGCGCCGCCGAGCGGCGCGGCCGTCACGCATGCGCGCACGACCTCTCTTGCGGTCACGTTGCCGAACGCGGCGTTGCGTCCGTGGGCGCCCGCGCATCTGCGCGCGCGCCGCGAGGGAAGCGGCGATGTCGCCATCGCCTGGGTGCGCTGCGCCAGGGCCGGCGGCGACGCCTGGGGCGCAGGCGATGCGCCGCTCGGGGAAGAGGGCGAGAGCTACCGGCTGGAAATCCTGAGCGGCGGCGCGGTCGTGCGCTCGGTCACGACGTTCAGCCCTGCCTATCTCTACGGAAGCGCCGAGCAGACGGCGGATTTCGGGGCGCCGCCCGGTTCATTGCGCATCCGGGTCGCGCAGCTGGGGGCGGGCGGCGCCGCAGGGTTGAACAAGGAGTTAACCATAACATTATAGGTCGCCAGGCCAGAATGGCTGCGAACGGGCCGATTCCATCGCTTGGATTCGGACCGCAACGCCGTCACTGTCCCAGAGGACGCCGGAGCGCAGTCAACACAGTGAGCTGGGACCCATATGCCGCCCTGGGCGTTCCGCGGAGCGCCACCGCTGACGACATTCGTCGCGCGTACCGTACGCTGGCCAAGGAGCTGCACCCGGACGTGCGCCCGGGCGACAAGCACGCCGAAGAGCGCTTCAAGCGCGCCACCGCCGCGTTCAACCTTCTTTCCGACCCCGCCATGAAGGTGCGCTTCGATCGCGGCGAGATCGACGCCGACGGCAATGAGCGGGCGGCGTTCAATTCCCGGCCCAGGCACAGCGCGCGCGCCCATGCCGGCGCAGGCGCCGCCGGATCTGGCGGGGGCGCAGCGCAAGATGCGTTCGACCTGGGCGATATTTTTTCCGATCTCTTCGGTCCCGGTTTTGGCCAAGGCCGCGGCTACACGCGCATGCGCGGGCGCGACATCCGCTTCACGCTCGAGATCGACTTTCTCGATGCGGTTAACGGCGCGCGCCGGCGCATCTCGCTCGCGGAAGGCCGCACGCTCGATGTGGCGATCCCGGCGGGCGTCGAAACGGGCCAAGTGCTGCGGCTCAAGAACCAGGGCGGGCCGGGCGTGCAAGGCGGCCCCGCGGGCGACGCTCTCGTAGAATTGAACGTGCGTCCGCACGCCTTCTTCCGCCGTGAAGGCCAGGACATCCACATGGACCTCAACATCTCGCTGACCGAAGCGGTCGAAGGCGGGCGGGTCCAGGCGCCGACGGCGAGCGGGCCGGTGACGCTGACAATTCCGGCGGGATCCAACACCGGCAAGGTGCTGCGTTTGAAGGGCAAAGGCGTCGCCGGCCAGGGCGATCAGTTCGTCCGCCTGCTGGTTGTGCTGCCGGAAACGGTCGACGAAGAGCTCAAGAAGTTCGTGAAAAAGTGGCCTAAACGCGATTACTTACCGCCACGGCCGCCTGGTTAGGGCAGAGCGGCCGTTACATTCAGCGGCCATTCACGGCGGTTCCGGTAAACACGACGCGTCATGTGGGCAAAGTCGCTCCTCCTTGCTGCTGCTGTGATGCTTGGCGCCGCCGCGCCGGTGTCCGCGCGTCCGGCGCCGCAGATCCAGCCGAACTGGGTGTTCGGCGCCCAGGATCGCGGCGGGCCGCAGCGCGAACTTCGCCCCATCCGCGACATCGTCGAGGAGCTCCGCGCCCGCTATGGCGGCGAATACCAGGGGCATCGCCTTGAGCAAGGCGCCCGGCCAATTTATGTGATCCGCTGGCGGATGCCGGACGGCGAGCTGCGCGATTTCCGCGTCAACGCCGAACGCTGATCCGCGAGAGGGATGCGCATGCGGGTTTTGGTGGTTGAAGACGACAAGAACCTGCGTGAGCAGCTGGCGTCGGCGTTAGGCGACGCCGGCTACACCGTGGACACCGCCGACAACGGGGAAGACGGGCAGTTTCTCGGCGAGACCGAGCCTTACGATCTGGCGATCCTCGACCTGGGCCTGCCCAAGGTCGACGGCCTCACCGTGCTGAAGGCCTGGCGCAAGGAGGGGCGCACGCTGCCGGTGCTGATCCTCTCCGCGCGCGACCGCTGGAGCGAAAAGGTCGAGGGCCTCGATCTCGGCGCCAACGACTACGTCACCAAGCCGTTCCACATGGCGGAGCTGTTGGCGCGCGTGCGCGCCAACGTGCGCCGCCAGACCGATCATCAATCCTCGGTGCTGGAAGTCGGCGATCTCCGCCTCAACGCCGCGACCGGCCAGGTGACGGTGAACGGCGTGCCGATCAAGCTGACCGCCTACCAATACAAGGTGCTCGACTATCTGATGCATCATGCCGGGCGCATCGTCTCGCGCGCTGAACTGACCGAGAAAATCTACAGCCAAGACCACGAGCGGGACTCGAACACGATCGAGGTCTTCATCGGCATTCTGCGCCGCAAGGTGGGCGCCGACCGCATCATCACCGAGAAGGGCTTGGGCTACCGTCTGGTCGATCCCGCGGAACAGCAGTGAGCGAAGCCCCGTCGGGCCCGCTTGGACGTTTCCGCCGCCTGATCCGGCAGTCGCTGGCGGCGCGCCTCATCACCATCGCCGCGGCGAGCATCGCCGGCCTGATCGCGATCGGCTGGATCGCCCACGCGCAATTCAACACCCAGATGCTGCGCCTGCTGATCGATCCTGAGATCGACAGCGTGTCGCGGGAACTCATCGCCAATGCAGCGCCGGGCCTAGCCGGCGAGGTCGCGCTGCGCGACCTGCCCTACGATCCGCGCTATCTGCGCCCGCTCAGCGGACGCTATTTTCAGATCTCGCGCGTGATGGACGACGGCGCGCTGGTGACGCAGTACATTTCGCCTTCCTTGTACGACACCGACATCGAACTCGATCCGTTGACACGCAACCAGATCGCGCGTTTGCCGCGCCAGCACGAGCCGCTGCGCTTGAACATCAAGGGACCGGACAACACGCCGCTGCGCATTGCCGCGCGGGTGGACGAGATTCCGGACCTGGAGGGACGCTATCTCTTTCTGGTCGCCGTCGAGCCGACCTCGGTCATCGCGCCGGCCGCGCGTGTTGTCGGCATCGCGTTCGCAGTGTTCTTGCTGTTCTGCGCTGGCATCGTCGCCTTGGTGACGTTCATCCAGGTGCGCATCGGCCTCCAGCCGCTGCAGGCGCTGCGCGACGATATCGCCGCGGTGCGGCGCGGCGACCGCGACGCGCTGGACGGCGTTTATCCCGCCGAACTGCAGCCGGTGACGCAAGAACTGAACGCTCTCGTCGTGCACAACCGCGAAGTGGTGGAGCGCGCGCGCCGCCATGTCGGCAATTTGGCGCATGCGCTGAAGACTCCGATTGCGGTGCTCAAGAACGCCGCCGCGAGCGGCGAGGCCGACGCCGAGGTGCTGAAACAGTCGGTGGAGGAGATGGAGGCGTTCGTCGAGCGCCAGCTGCGCCGCGCCCGCGTTGCGGCGCGCGCCGAGGCTCACGCTGGGGCGCAGGCGCCGACCATCGCCTATCGCACCCCCGTGCTCCAGAACCTCGAGGACCTCGTCTTCATGATGGAGCAGAAGTACGACACGCAAAAAGCGATGGACATTTCCATCGAAGCCGAGGGCGACGTCACCTTCCGCGGCGAGCGCGAAGACCTGCTCGAGATGGCCGCCAACCTGCTCGACAACGCCTGTAAGTACGGCAAGAGCCAGGTGATCGTGCGGCTGCTGCCGGCGTTCGGCGATGGCTTGTTCGAGATTGTCGTCGAAGACGACGGGCCGGGCATGACCGCCCAGCAGCAAGCGCGCGCCATGGCGCGCGGCGAGCGGCTCGACGAAGCGACGCCTGGCCAGGGGCTCGGGCTGTCGATCCTCAAGGAAACCGTCGATCTCTACGCGGGCGAACTCCTGTTCGAGCAGGGGGAACTCGGCGGCCTCAAGGCGCGCTTGCGGCTGCCGGCGACCGACTAATCCGCAGCCCCGGCGCTCCAGGCGCCTGCGGCGCCGCCGCCGATTACGTCCCGCCGCGAAGCGCGCTAGAGCGCGCCCCGTGTGGACGTCACTCACCATTCTCCTGATTGCAGCGGCGATCACCGCCGGCGCAGCGTTTTGGGTGCTGCGCGCATATCGCAGCGCGGGCGGCGGTTCTGTGCCCAAGGCGCTCGGCGCGACGGCTGCGGTCGCGCTCGCGGCGCTGACCATTTATCTCGTCCTGGGCAAGCCTGAACTTCCGGGTCAACCGTATCGCGCGCGGCTCGAAGCGCTGAAGGCGCGCGATCCGTCGACCTATGCCGGCGCGGAGTGGATCGCGCTCCTGTCCGAGAAGGCCAAGGCCGATCCCACGGATGCGTCCGCGCACTTCTTTCTGGGGCAGCTCTATCTCGGCGAGCGCCGTCCCCAGGAGGCCGCGCGTGCGTTCACGGCCGCGCTGCGGCGCGCCCCGGAATCGCCCGACGCCATGATGGGGCTGGCGCGCGCGTTGATCGCAATCAACGACGGGCGCACGACGCCGGAATCTATGGACCTGTTGCAGCAGGCTGCGGCGCGGACGACGGACCCGACTCCGTTCATCTATTTGTCGATCGGCGCACTCGAAGGCGGCGACAACGCGGCTGCGCGCCGCTACGGCGCCGAAGCGCTGTTGCGCATGACGGCGGACGATCCGCGCCGCGAGATGGCGCTGCGCATGTCGCGCGGCGACTTCGAGGCGGGGCGATAGGGCGCAGGCGCCGCGCTGGCGCGCCCGTGCGCGCGCGGGCATGTTGCGCTTGAGACTTGGGAGCTTTTCGTGCGGCGGCGTGACCAGCGTCTGATCATGATTGTCGCGGCGGGCGCCGTGCTCGTGGGCGCCATGGCGCTCACGCTGACGGGGCTGCGCGAGACGGCGATGTATTTCGCCGCGCCCTCCGATCTGGCGAGTACGCGCGCGGGCGAACGGCTTCGCCTCGGCGGCCTCGTCGTGGAAGGCACCGTGCGCCGCGGCGAGGACGGCGCGATGCATTTCAACGTCACCGACGGCGCTGTCGAAGTCGAGGTGCGCTACGCCGACGAATTGCCGAGCCTGTTCCGCGAAGGCCAGGGCGTGGTCGCCGAAGGCCGCTGGCAGCCGGGTCAGGCGTTCGAGGCCGAGCGCGTGCTGGCGCGCCACGACGAAACCTACATGCCGCGCGAGGTCGCCGAAGCGATCAAGGACCGCGGCCAATGGAAGGGCGAAGACGCGCCATGATCGCCGAAATTGGCGCGTTCGCGATGGCGCTCGCGCTGGCGCTCAGTTTGGCGCAGGCGTTGCTGGGCCTCGCCGCGATCAAGCGCGACTCGCGGGTTCAGGCGACGGTGGCGACCGCGCAGGCCGCCAGCGCGCTCTGTGTGCTGGCGTTTGCCTGTTTGATCGCAGTGTTCGTGCAGTCGGACTTCTCGGTCGCCGCGGTCTCGGCCTATTCGCACACCGACAAGCCGCTCATCTACAAGATCGCCGGCGCGTGGGGAAACCATGAGGGCTCGATGCTCTTGTGGTCGCTGGTGTCTGCGGTGTTCGGCGCCATGCTCGCGAGCTTTCGCGGCGCGCAGAACGTCGGGCTCTGGTCGCGCGCGGTCGGCGTGCAGGGCTTCGTGACCGCCGGGGCGCTCATCTACACGCTCTTCCTCTCCAACCCGTTTGCGCGGCTTGCGCCGGCGCCGATGCAGGGCGACGGGCTCAACCCGCTGCTGCAAGACCCTGCGCTCGCAGCGCACCCGCCGCTGCTTTACCTCGGCTATGTCGGCCTCAGCGTGCCGTTCTCGATGGCGCTTGCGGCGCTGATCGAGGGCCGTGCCGATCAAGCCTGGGCGCGCGCCCTCCGGCCCTGGACGCTGATCGCGTGGACGTGCCTGACGCTGGGCATCGGACTCGGTTCGTACTGGGCCTATTACGAACTCGGCTGGGGCGGCTGGTGGTTCTGGGACCCGGTCGAGAACGCGAGCTTCATGCCCTGGCTGGTCGCCTGCGCGCTGGTGCATTCGGCGATCGTCACCGAACGGCGCGGGTCGCTCGCGAATTGGACGATATTGCTTGCGATCATCGGCTTTGGCTTGGCGCTGCTCGGCACCTTCCTCGTGCGCTCCGGCGTGCTGACCTCGGTGCACGCCTTCGCCATCGACCCCAAGCGCGGACTTGCCGTGCTGGTGTTGCTGGCCGTCGCGCTCGGCGCGGGGTTCTCGCTCTATGCGTGGCGCGCGCCGAAGCTTGGCGCGCCCGCCGGTTTCGCCGCGGTGAGCCGCGAGAGCATGCTGGTTTGGAACAATTACGGGCTGGCGATCGCGGCGGGCGTCGTGCTGATCGGCACGCTCTATCCGCTGATGGTGGAGGCCGCCGGCGGCGGGCTCATCTCTGTCGGCCCGCCGTTCTTCAACATGACGGTCGCGCCCATGCTGGCTGCGCTCTTCATCGTGTTGCCGTTCGGGCCGATGCTGACTTGGCGCGTCGGCGATTTCGGCGCGGCGTTGCGCAAGCTGGCGCCTGCGGCGGTCGTGGCGCTGCTCACGCTGGTTGCTGCACTCGCGCTCTCGCACTGGCGCGCCGCGCCGGCGATCGGCCTGGCCATCGGCGTGTGGCTCATCGCGGGCGGCCTCACCTATCTTTGGACACGCGTGCAGCGCGGCGAGGGCGCGGCGATGCGCAAGCTGACGCTGCTGCCGCTGGCGGTGTGGTCGATGAGCTTGGCGCATGTGGGCGCAGGCGTGCTGACCATTGGCGCCATCGCCGAAACGGCGTTCCGCACCGAACGCGCCGCAGCGCTGGCGCCGAACCAGAGCGTCGATTTCGCCGGACGGCGCATCACGCTGCTGCTGATCGGAGAAACCGAGGGCGAAAACTACACCACCGCGCGCGCGGAGTTCCGGGTCGAGCACAACGGTTCGGCGCGCACCGTCGCCGCCGAGCGGCGATTCTATGCGACCTCGCCGATGCCGACGACGGAGGTCGGCATCCTGAGCGGCCTCGATGGCGATCTCTACATCGCGCTCGGCGAGCCGGCGCGCGGCGCGGAGGGCGCATGGGCCGTGCGCTTCTATCACAACCCCGTGGTTCACCTGATCTTCCTCGGCGTGCTGATGATGGCGCTGGGCGGCGTGTTGAGCTTGATCGCGCTCCAGCGCCGCGCAAAGACGAAGCCCGCATGAGTTGGCTTGCTCTCATAGTCGCGGCGGCCGCGCCCGCCGCTCTTGCCGATCCCGCGCAGGAAGCGCGCGCCGCCGCGCTCGGCCAGGAAATCCGCTGCGTGCAGTGCGAGAACGAGCCGATCTCGCAATCTTCCGCCGAGGTGGCCGCCGACATGCGCGCCCTGGTGCGCGAGCGCATCGCCGCGGGCGACAGCGACGCGGAGATCCGCGCCTTCTTCCGCGAGCGCTACGGCGACTTCGTCCTGTTCCGTCCGCCCTGGGACGCCCGGACTTGGCTGCTTTGGGGCGCGCCGCTGCTGCTGCTCGGCGGCGGGTTAGCGGCGGTTTACGCGACCCGGCGCAAAGCCGCGCCCGGCGCGGCGGCGCTCGAGCCCGAAGAGAGCGAGCGGTAATCGTCGCGCCTGCGGGGCGGCTCGTCGTATTCCACAGCCCCCAGTCCCAAAAAAGCCGCTGCCAGCCGCCTTACTCGACCGCAACTTCGCCCCAAACGGTGCTTACCGGGCTCGGATCGCTCATTATCTAGCCGTGGGCGATCTGGGGCTTGCAACCAAGCTGGGCTAAGCCTCCAATTGCAGTGTCCTTCTGAGGGTCCTCCATGCTTGACGCAGTCACGTTGAAGTACATCCGCCGCACCCTGATCGCTGGCGGCGCGGCGCTTGCGCTGTTCGCGGGGTTCGCGGCGGTTCCCACGATCCTCGCCCGGAGCGCGGACGCCCAGGAGATCAACCCTACCGCCGTGGCGCCGCCGAACGGCGCGCCCATGAGTTTCGCCGATCTGATCGAGCGGGTGCGCCCGGCGGTCGTGTCCATCTCCGTGCGCCAGCGCCCGGACGCGGCGACCGGCCCGGCGATCGAAGGCCTGCCGCCCGGCTTCGAGGACTATTTCCGCGGCCGGCCCGGCCGGCCGGGCCCCGCGCCGACCTCGCTCGGTTCGGGCTTCTTCATCGATCAGACCGGCGTCATCGTCACCAACCACCACGTGATCGAGGGCGCGGAAGAAATCACCATCCGCACCAGCGACGGGCGCGATCTGCCGGCCGACATCGTCGGCTCCGATGAGGCGACCGACATCGCCGTGCTGCGCATCCGCGGCGGCGGCGGCCCGTTCCGCTTCGTGACCTTCGACGACGCCAGCCATGTTCGCGTGGGCGACTGGGTCGTCGCGGTCGGCAATCCGTTCGGCCTCGACGGCACCGCCACCGCCGGCATCGTCTCGGCCATGGGCCGGCGCGATGCGGGTTCGTCCGCTTATGTCGACTACATGCAGATCGACGCGCCGATCAATCGCGGCAACTCGGGCGGCCCGACCTTCGATCTGCGCGGCAACGTCATCGGCGTCAACAGCGCCATCTTCTCGCCGACCGGCGGCAACGTCGGCATCGGCTTCGCTATCCCGTCGCCCACCGCCAACGCGATCGTGCAGCAAATCCTGCAGAACGGCCGTGTGACGCGCGGCTGGATCGGCGTCTCGATCCAACCGTTGGACGAAGACATCGCGCGCAGCCTCGGTCTGCAACAGGCGCGCGGCGCTTTGGTTGCGACCGTCGTGCCGGACGGCCCGGCCGCGCGCGCCGGCATCCAGCAAGGCGACGTCATCCTCACGTTTGACGGTCACGACATCGAGGACAGCCGCGATCTGACGCAGCGCGTCGGCGCGACGCCAATCGGGCGCACCTCGCGCGTTGAAGTGCTGCGCGGCGGCGCCCGCCGCACGCTGCAGCTGCGCTTGGCGGAGCGGCCGTCCGAGCAAACGCTGGCCAGCGCCAACCCGGCGCCGAACGCAACGCCGGAGCCGGATAGCAATCAAAGCGGCGGCGTGGCGCAAGCCGCGCTCGGGCTCAGCGTCCGCCCGCTGACGGCGGAGGATCGCACCCGCTACAGACTCGGCGCCAACCAAAGCGGCCTGGTGATCACCGCCATCGAGCCGGCGAGCGACGCAGCCGAGAAGGGACTGCGCGTCGGCGACGTAATCGTGGAGGCCGATCGCGCGGCGGTGCCGAATGTGGAAGCATTGAACCGGATCGTCGGCGCTGCGCGCAGCGGTCAGCGGCCGGTATTCCTGGCGATCGAAGGGCGGGCGGGGCGGCGCTACGTGGCGTTGAACCTGAGCGAGTGAGATAGAGGATGAAGTCGATGCGCGTCCTTGTCGTCGAAGACGACCTCGAAATGGCGGCGAACCTGAAGGCGTCGCTGACCGCGGACGATCATGAGGTCGAACTCGCCAGCGATGGCGAGACCGGCCAGACCATGGCGCTTGCGGGCAATTACGATGTGATCGTGCTTGACCGCATGCTGCCGAAGAAGCTCGGCGTGTCGGTGGTGCGCGAGTTGCGGGAGCAGGGCGTCTCCACGCCGGTGCTCATTCTCTCGGCGCTGCACGAGGAAGACCACCGCGTCGAGGGGCTCAACGCCGGGGCCAACGACTATCTCGGCAAACCCTACTCGACGCGCGAGCTGCTGGCGCGCGTGCGCGCGCTATGGAACGGACGCGATCGCGAGCCGCAGACCCGGCTTCAGGTTGGCGACCTCGAGATGGATCTGCTCGCCCGCACCGTGAAGCGCGGCGGCCAGAAGCTCGATCTGCAGCCGCGCGAGTTTCGCCTGCTCGAATACCTCATGCGCCACGCCGGTCAGACGGTGACGCGCAAGATGCTGCTCGAGAACGTGTGGGACTATCATTTCGACCCGCAAACAAACGTGATCGACGTCCACATTTCGCGGCTGCGGTCGAAAATAGACAAAGATTTCCCGCATTCCCTTTTGCATACGGTGAGAGGCGCGGGTTATCGACTGGAGGCATGAGGCCAAGCCTCGCGCTTCTTCGGACAACGACCTTCAGGCTTGCCCTTGCGCAAGCCGGCGTGGTGCTGGCGTTTGTCGTCGCGCTGCTGGCGTACGTCTATTTCGCCACCGTCGGCCAGCTCAACTCCGATACCGACGTGCTCGCCGACCAGGAGTTCGCCGCGCTGGAGCGCGCTTACGCCGAAGGTGGCATGCGCCGGCTCAACCAGGAAGTCGTCGAGCGCGCGGCGCGGCAAGGGCCGCTGCTCTACGTTCTGGCCGAAAGCAACGGCGCGGTGGTCACCGGCGACTTTCCGCGTTTGCCGCAGCTGCCGGGCGACACCGTGCAGCGGGTGGATTTCAGTTTCGAGCGGGTGGACGATGACGGCGCGCCGCGGCGCGGCCGCGCACGCGGCCAGGTCGGGCGCCTGCTGAACGGTCCGATCCTGCTGGTCGCGCGCGACGTCGGCGACAGCGCGCTCATCGCCGGGCGGATCACGCAGGGCCTCTGGACGGTGGCGATCCTGGGGCTGGTGCTCTCCATCGCCAGCGGCCTGATGGCGGCCTCGTTCGCCTCGCGCCGGGTCGAGGCGCTGGCCGACACCACGCGCGACGTCATGGCCGGCGACATGAAGCGGCGCGCCCCGGTGCGCGGCGAAGGCGACGAGTTCGACGCCCTCGCCCTCGCCATCAACGCCATGCTCGACCGGCTCGAACAGCTGATGACGACCATGCGCACCGCGGGCGACGCGATCGCGCACGATTTGCGCTCGCCGCTGACGCGCTTTCGCCAGAAGCTGGAAGCCGCGCTCGAAGCGCCGCCCAGTTCGGAGGCGGATCGCGAGGCGTTGCGCCAAGCGCTCGACGAGGCCGATCGCCTGCAGGACATGTTCTCCGGCGTGCTGAAGCTGGGCCGCGTCGAAGCCAGCTCGAACTGGACCTTTGCGCCGATCGACGGCACGGGCGTGCTGCGCGAGCTGGTCGAGTTCTACGAGCCGGTCGCCGAAGACGAAGGGCTGAAGCTCACGGCGCAGATCGAGGATGGCTTGGCGCTGCGCGGCGAGCCAGGCTTGTTCACCCAGGCCGTGTCCAACCTGATCGAGAACGCGATCAAGTACACGCCGCGCGGCGGCCATGTGGAATTGCACGCCGTGCGCCGCGCCGACGAGCGCATCGAAATCTCCGTGCTCGACGACGGCCCGGGCATCGATCCAGTGGACCGCGACCGTGTGCTCGACCGCTTCGTGCGCCTCGAGAGCGCGCGCACCACGCAAGGCGCGGGTCTGGGCTTGAGTCTTGTCGCCGCGGTCGCGCGTTTGCATCAGGGCGGGCTTCACTTGCGCGATGGCTTGGCGCGCGAAGGCGGCTGCGGGCTGGGCGTCTCTTTGGTGTTGCCAGCGCCAAGCGTGGCGGCGCGGTGATGCAGGCTGTGAAACTCGCGCTGGCGCGGAGCGCGCCGCGTGCGCCGTTCGCAGGTTCCACTTGGGCTGACGCCGCCGCCGCCGCGGATGCGCACGCGCCTTACCTGTCGCGCCTGATGGAGCGACGCGCGGACCTGCTGGAGCAGGTCAGCGCGGACTGGCCCGAGCGGTTGGTGCGCGAGGCGATCGCCGCCGCCAACCAGATCGCGCTGGCGCCGCCGCCGATCGAAGAGGCGATGCGCACGTTGCGCCGCGCCAAACATGCGCTGCATCTGGGTGCGGCCATCGCCGATCTTGCGCGCGCGTGGCCGCTGGCGCGCGTCACCGGCGCCGTCACCGATTTCGCCGACGCCGCGCTCCGCGCCGCCGTCGCGCTTGGCGCGGCCGAAAGCGCGCGCCGCGGCGACCTCGTGTTGGGAGCGTTCGATGGCGACACCGGCCCTGCGCCTGGCGTTGCACTGATCGCCATGGGCAAGATGGGCGCAGGCGAGCTGAATTATTCCAGCGACATCGATTTCTCCGTCTTCTTCGACGCCGAGCGCCTGATGCTGGCGCAAGCGCGCGAGCCGCGCGTCGCGGCCGTGCGGCTGGTTGCGCCTATCGTGCGCGCGCTCGAGGAGGTGACGGCGGACGGCTACGTCTTCCGCACCGATCTGCGCTTGCGGCCCGATCCAGGCTCGACGCCGGTGGCGGTGTCGATCGCGTCGGCCGAGCATTATTACCAGTCGCTCGGCCAGAACTGGGAGCGCGCGGCCTTCATCAAGGCGCGCGCCGCCGCCGGCGACCGCCAAGCGGGGCGCGACTTCCTGGCGACCTTGCAGCCCTTCATTTGGCGCAAACACCTCGACTTCGCCGCCGTCGAAGACGTGCACTCGATCAAGCGGCAAATCCTCTCCGCGCACAAAAGCGCGGAACTGGACGATCCGGTGTTCGATCTGAAGCTCGGGCGCGGCGGCATCCGCGACATCGAGCTGTTCGCGCAGACCCAGCAGCTCATTCTTGGCGGGCGCAATCGCAAGCTCCGCGTCAACGGCACCGTGGCCGCGCTCGAGGCGTTGGCGGAAGCGGGGGCCATCGCCGCCTCCGCCCGCGACGCGTTGAGCGAGGCGTACGTGTTCTTCCGCGAGGTCGAGCATCGCATCCAGATGCTGGAAGATGCGCAGACGCATCGCGTGCCGGGCGATACCGAGACGCGCGCGCGCGTGGCGGCCCTCGCCGGCTTCGAGACGCTCGCCGCATTCGATGCGGCTTTGATCGAGCGCCGCCGGATCGTGTCCGACATCGATCACCAGTTGTTTGGGCGCGAGGAGAGTCTCGCCGACCCGCTGGGCAGCCTCATCTTCACCGGCGTCGAGGATCACCCCGACACTCTCGCCACCATTTCCAAGCTTGGCTTCGCCAACGCCGCGTTCGTGAGCCAGACCATTCGCGGCTGGCACCACGGGCGCATCCGCGCCATGCGGTCCGAGCGCGCGCGCGAATTGTTGACGCGGCTCACACCGAAACTCCTGCGCGCCTTCTCCAACGCGGGCGATCCGGACCAGGCTTTCGCGCGCTTCACCGCGTTCTTCGCCGGCCTTGCCGCCGGTGTTCAGGTGCTGGCGTTGCTCGACGCGCGTCCGGCGCTGCTGGACCTGTTGTCGCGCGTCCTCAGCGTGGCGCCGCGCCTGGCCGACACGCTGGCGCGCCGGCCCGTGCTGCTCGACGGCCTGATCGAACCGAATTTTCTCGCTCCACTTGGCCATGACGAGGCGCGCGCGGCGCACCGCGCGCTCGCGGACCGCATGCACGAGGCGGCAGGCTTCGAGGACAAGCTCAACATCGCCCGCCGCGTGCATCGCGAAGAGGCGTTCCGGATCGGCGTGCAGGTGCTCGAAGGTCTGGCCAGCGCCGAGGAGGCCGGGGCAGCGCATGCAGCGCTTGCAGAGGCGTGCGTGGCGCACATGGCGGACGCCGCACTCGCGGAGGTCGCGCGCATGCATGGGCCCCCGCCCGGCGTTTTCACCGTGCTCGCGCTCGGGAAGTTCGGCGGCCGGGAATTGGCGGAGGGATCCGACCTCGACCTCATGCTCGTCTACGATGCGGCGGAGGAAGCCGCGCCGCGCGCGGCGGAGTACTTCACGCGCGTCACCCAGCGGCTCATCAGCGCGCTTTCGGCGCCGACCGAGGAAGGCGCGCTCTACGAAATCGACACCAAGCTGCGGCCTTCCGGCTCGAAAGGGCCGGTGGCGGTGCGGCTCTCCTCGTTCATGCGCTATTACGCCGACGAGGCGTGGCTGTGGGAGTTGCAAGCGCTGACGCGCGCGCGCCCTGTCGCGGGCGACGAGGCGCTCGGCGCGCGCGTGGCGGAGATCGTCCGGGGCGTGCTGGCGCGTCCGCGCGACGCTGCGATCGTGCGCGCAGACGTCGCCAACATGCGCGGGCTGATGGAGCGCGAGCGCAAGAGCCGCAGCGTTTGGGACTTGAAGCTCGCGCCCGGCGGTTTCGTCGACATCGAGTTCATCGCCCAGGCGCTGCAGCTCGCGCATGCCGCGGCGCATCCCGAGGTGCTGGCGGTCAACACCGGCGATGCGCTGTCGCGGCTCGCGGCGAACGGCGTGCTGGGGGACCAGACCGCCGCGCGCCTGGAGCAGGCGTGGCGCATGCTCGGCGGCTTGCAGCAGCTCTTGCGCATCTGCGTCGAGGGCGATTTCACCGCCGAGGCGGCGCTGCCGGCGCTGCATGCACGGTTGGCGGCGATCCTGGGGGCGGAGACGTTCGAGCAGGCGGAAGAGGCGCTCCGGGAAATGCAGGCCAGGGTCCGCGCCGATTTTGTGCAGCTGGTCGGCCCGCCGGGCGACGGATCGCGGCCGCTGCAGCGTTAGAGGCTCCAGAAGCGGAGCACTTCAATGCGGATGATCCTGGTCGTCGTGGCCATCAGCCTTGCGGCGTCCGCCCCGGCGTGGGCGCAGCGCAATGGGGCCGACCTGCTGGCGGCGATGGACCGCAATGGCGACGGAGAAATTACCCGCGCCGAGGCGCAGTCTGCGCGCGAAGCCATGTTCACGCGCCTCGACGCCGATCGCGACGGGTATCTGAGCGAGACCGAGCGCAGCGCCAGCCGCGCCGGCCGCGGTATGGGCCGCGCCGACACCGACGGCGACGGTCGCATCAGCCGCGCCGAAGCCATGGCGGCGCCCTATCGCGGCTTCGACCTCTTCGACCGCGACAGCGATGGCGTCCTCAGCGCCGCGGAGATCGAAAACGCTCGCGCACGGAGGGGCGGAGGCTAAACTCGCACCCGTGTCTGAGTTCAGCGTTGCATGATCGATCCGGACGCCGAGCTCGTCCGGCGCGCCGGCGCGGGAGACGCGCGTGCGGCCGAACAGCTCGTGCGCCGGCATCTGCCGCGCATGGTCGGCTTGGCGCGACGGATGTTGAACGACGCCGCCGAAGCCGAAGACGTGGCGCAGGAGGTGTTCTTGCGCGTCTGGCGCGAAGCGCCGCGCTGGAAGCCCGGCGCGGCCAAGTTCGAGACCTGGATGCACCGGGTCGCGCTCAATCTCTGCTACGACCGTCTGCGCCGCCGGCGCGAGAAGCCCGATCCCGACGCGGGTCTTGCCGTCGCCGATTCCGTGCCGCTGCCGAGCGAGGTCTGGCTTGCGCGCCAGCGCGCGGCGCGGGTGCAGGCCGCGTTGGCCGACCTGCCGGAGCGTCAGCGCGCGGCGATCGCGCTCGTGCATTTTCAGGAACTGAGCAACATTGCCGCGGCGGAAATGCTGGAGATCAGCGTTGAAGCTCTTGAATCGCTGCTGGCGCGGGGCCGGCGCGCGATGAAGGCTGCCCTGGCGGACGTGGCGCAGGATTTGATGGGGAGCGCCGACGGCGCATCCCAGGTGTAAGGAAGGAAGGGCGATGGACCGCACCCGGTTCGGGCAATTGGCGGAGGCCTACGGCGCCGATCTCCAGCGTTGGCCCGCGCATCAGCGCGCGGCGGCGGCGGCGTACGCGGCGGCGCACAAGGGCGAAGCCGACGCGATCCTGGCCGACGCGCGTGCGACCGACGCGGTGCTCGACGCGGGCCGCGCCGGCGAGCCCGACACCAGCGCGCTCGCCGGGCGCATCCTGGCGCAGGCGCCCAAGCGGCAGAGCGCCGGTTTCGACCGGCGCGCGATGTTCGCGCTGGCGGCGTGCGCGGTTTTCGGGGTGTTGATCGGCTACGGCGGCGGCCTGCTGGCGCCGCCGATCGAGACCGACGACGCCCATTTCGCCGCCGCGTTCGAAGCGCCGTTCTTTGCCGATGACGTTGGAGACGAGGGATGAGCGAACGCCGCTTCCCCTGGCGCACGCTGCTGTTCTTGTCGCTGGCGGTGAACCTGCTGGTCATCGGCGGAATCGTCGGCGCGCTCGGCGCGGGCGTGCGGGTGCAGCGCGAACAACCGCCGGGCGCGCTGGTCGAGCGCATTCCCGGCCCGCGCGCGTTCTTGGCGGCGTTGCCGCCGGAGACGCGGGCGAAAATGCGCGATGAATTGGCGTCGAGTTGGACGCAGTCGCGCGACCTGCGCCGCGCCGCGCTGCAGGCGCGCCGCGACGCGTTCCAGGCTGCCCGCGCTGAGCCCTATGACGAAGCGCGCGTCCGCGCCGCTTTTCAGCGGCTGCGGGAAGCCGACCAGGCCGCGCTCGCCGTCTTTCAGGACAACATCGTGCGCGCGTTCGGACAGCTGAGCCCGGACGAACGGCGCGAGGCGCTGGAGGCGCTGCGCACGGCCCCGCCCGCGAGCCGGTCTGCCTTGCCGCGCGACACACAGGAGGACGCAGCGCCCGCGGCGCAGGGCGACGGTGCGGCGGCGGCTGACGGCGAGACGTGGCGGGAAAAACAGCGCCGCCGGCGCGAAGAGCGCCGCGAACGCTTGCGCCAGGGCCAGCCCTGACTATTCGGCGGCGGTCGCTTCCGCCTCGCGGCCGCCAAACCGGCGCGGCAGCCAAACCGTAACGATGGTGCCTTTGCCGACCTCGCTCTGAATGGCGAGCTTGCCGCCATGCATTTCCGTCAGCGATTTGGTGAGCGCCAAACCGAGGCCGGTGCCGCCGGTGTTGCGCGTCAATTCCTGCTCGACTTGCTCGAACGGGCGCGCCAGGCGCGGCAGATGCTCGGGCGGGATGCCGCAGCCGGTGTCGATGACGCGCAATGTGAGCCCGTGCGCGTTGCCGCGCGCGCGCACCATGATGGCGCCCTGATCGGTGAACTTCACCGCGTTCGACAATAGGTTCAGCAAGATCTGCTTCACGGCGCGGTGGTCGGCCTCGATCTCGCCCATGTCCTCGGCGTCCACCATGATGGTGAGGCCTTTTTCCTCGGCCTTGCGCTTGGTGAGCCGCACGGCCTGCTCGATCGCCACGCTCGGATCGAGCGGCCGCGGCGAGAGGGTCAGCTTGCCGGCTTCGATCTTCGCCATGTCGAGGATGTCGTTGATCAGCTCGAGCAGGTGGTTGCCGCTGTCGAAGATGTCGTTTGAGTATTGGCGGTACTGGTCGTTGCCGATCGGGCCGAACAATTCCTTGGCCATGATCTCGGAGAACCCGATCACGGCGTTGAGCGGCGTGCGCAGTTCGTGACTCATGTTGGCGAGGAAGGTCGACTTCGCGCGGCTCGCTTCTTCGGCCTTCTGCCGCTCTTCGTGCGCCTCTTTGACCAGCGCCTTGATGCGATATTCCTGCGTCTCGGCGCGGCCGAGCGCTTCTGCCAGACGCCGCTCGTTGCGCGCCAGTTCTTCTTCCTTGCGCTTGAGCGGCGAGATGTCGACGCCCACCGTGATGATGCCGCCATCGGCGGCGCGACGCTCGACAATATGCAGCCAGTCGCCCGAGGTGAGTTCGATGACGCGCACGTCCGGATTGGTGGGGTCGTGCTTTTCGCGGCGGATGCGGGCGGTGGCGGCGGCCGAGATGGCTTCGTAGGAGGCGCGCTGGCGTAGAATGTCGGGGCCGAGGCCGAAGGCGTCGGCGAAGCTCTGGTTCCAGAGCAGCAGACGCCGGCGGGAGTCCCACAGCGCGAACGGACCTGAGAAGTTTTCGATCGCGGCGCGCAGCTGCTGTTCGAGGCGCGAGACACGGGCTTCCGCCTCATGGCGCTGGGTGGCGTCGATGACGGTGCCGAACAGGCGGGTTTCGGCGCGGCCGCTGGCGTCTTCCACGGCTGCGCCGCGCGCCTCGATCCACGCTAGGCCCGCGCCGCGGGTGACGCGGAAACGCGCGTCCAGCACGCCGGTCTGCTTGGCGCGGCGAAACTCTTCGTCGAGGGCGAAGCGATCCTCCGCGACGACGAGCTCCAGGAGTTGGCGCAGCGAGAGCGTATCGCGCGGCGCGCCCAGCAGACGCGCGGCCTGCTCAGAGAGCTGCACTTCGTCGGCGCCAGGGCGCCACTCGACCATCCCCACGCGCGCGCCGTCGGCAGTCATGCGCAGATAGCCTTCGGCGCGCACGGCGTCCGCCTCGGCGTCGCGCGCCATCTGCGCGTTCTGGCGCATCAGCAGATAGAGCACGCCGATCGCCGCCAGCGGCGCAGCTGCCAGCAGCGCGAAGCGCAGCAAGGCTTCGATCAGCAGCGCGGCGCCGCCCGGCGCAGGCGCCGCCGCCATGACGTGGAAGCCGCCGATCTGCGCCGTCGCTTCGGCGGCGACCCAGGTGTCGCCGGCGCTGTCGCGCAGCAAGGCGCCGCCGCTATTGGCGCGCAAGGCCGACAGCACCTGCTGCTGCGCGCGCGCCCCCGCCGCCTGCATCGCCGGCGAGGCGTAGATGACGGCGCCGGACGGCGAGGTGATCAGCACCCGGGCGTTGGCGTCCAGGTCCGGCAGCAGCCGGGCCGGATCGATCACCGACACGATGGTGCGGTCGCCGACTTGGCGCACGATCGCCGGCGTGGTGGCCAGTTCGCCCACGTTCGGGGCGCCGATCCAGAGCGGCGCGCCATTGGCGGCGCGCGCGGCAGCACTTGCCAATGCGGCGTAGCCGGGATCGGTCAGCGCTTCGATCTCGCCGCCGCGCGTCAACACCGCAGCGGCGGTCGCTGGCGGCGCGTGCGCCGCCGCGCTGGCGACGGCGAAGGCGCTCGCTGCGCCGCCGTTGCGGGTGAGTTCGGAGACGCCGGCTGAGGCGCCGGTCGCCACCGCGAGATTGGCGTTGACGCGCTCGGCGATCAGACCCGCCGCCGAGGCCTGCGCGGCGACGATGGTTTGCGCGGCTTGATCGACGTGCGCCTTGATCTGCGCGCCGATGGCTGCGGCGAACGCAATCACGAACACGGCGACGAGCGCCATGAACGCCTTGCTGGCCTTCTCGGGCGACGCGCCCGCGGCCGCTTTGTATGTAGTCGCGTTCACAAGACTTCCTCGGCCAGCCCCGAATCGCCGTTCGGAATCCTGAAGAGCGCCAATCGTAACGAAGAGATGAACGTGATGTCGAGCCGACGTGCTGGCGCACGTCCGCGCGGTTAATCCACAGACGAAACGACGCTCACGCCAGCGTGCGTTCCACCATCTCGCGCGTGTTTTTCGAGAGTTGCGGCAGCGCGGCGAGGCTTTCGAGAGCCGCGCGCGCGTGGCCCTGACGTTGCGCGTCGAATCGCTTCCACGATTCGAACGGGGTCAAGAGGCGCGCGGCGAGCGCCGGGTTCAGCGGGTCGATGTCCTTGGCGAGCGCGGCGACGAACTTGTAGCCCGTCCCGTCCGCTGCGTGGAACGCGCGCGGATTGCGCATCGCGAAGGCGGCGGCCAGCGCGCGCACGCGATTGGGATTGCGCAAGTTGAACGCCGGGTGCGACCGCAGCGTCCGCGCGCGTTCGAGGGCGTCGGCGCGCGGCGACGCCGCCTGCACGGCAAACCACTTGTCGGTGACGAGCGGGTTGTCCTGCCAGCGCCGGTAGAAGTGCGCGAGCGCGGCGTCGAACGACGCGTTGCCGGAGGCGCCCAGCGCCTCGAGCGCCGCAATCGTCTCGGTCATGCTGCCTGCTGCGTTGAACGCTTCGAGCAGTGTTTCGCTCTCCGCGTCGCCCAGCGCGGCGAGCACGTCGAGCGCCGCGCTCTTCAGGGCGCGCCGACCGGCCGCTTCGGCGCCCGGCGAGAACGGCGTCTCGCCCTTGGCGCGCGCGATCGGCGCGAGCCGGTCCTTGAGCGCTTCCGCAATCGTGCGCCGCAGCGCCTCCCGCGCGGCGTGAAGCTTTTCCGGATCGGGCGCGGGCGCCGCAAGGATGAGTTCGTTGAGATCCGGCAGCCGAAGCGCCAGCGCGGCGAAGGCGGGATCCTCTTGCGCGCGGTCCAGTTCGCGCCCGAGCGCCGCCGCGAACAACGCCGGCGAAGCGTCCGCGGCCCCGAGCATCAGCGCGCGCGCGATGGCCTGGCCCGCTTCCCAGCGTGTGAACGGATCGCTCTCGTGCGCCATCTGGGCGAGGCGTTGCGGAACGGTGAGCCCGTCGTCCAAGGTCACCGGCGCGGAGAAGCCGCGCAGCACCGCCGGGATCGGCGGCGCGGTAACATTCTCGAACCGCAGCGTGACTTCCGGCCCATCGATCACGAGGTGATGCGCGCCGGCTGTGCGCCCATCGTATTTGGTCTCGAGTTGCGCGCCGTCTTCGCCGATGAAGCTGATGGCGAGCGGAATCGGCAAAGGTTGCTTCGTCGCTTGGCCCGGCGTCGGCGGCGTCCGCTGCGAGACGGTCAGCGCGTACGTGCGCGCCGCCGGATCGTAGACGCCGCGCGCCTTGAGCACGGGCGTGCCGGCTTGATCGTACCAGCGCATGAAGGCGCCGAGATCGCGTCCGGCGCTTTCCTCGAAGCAGGCGATGAAGTCTTCCACTGTGGATGCCGTGCCGTCGCGGCGCTCGAAGTAGAGCGCCATGCCGCGCGCGAAGGCGGCATTGCCGATGATCCGCTTCAGCATGCGGATCACTTCGCCGCCTTTCTCGTAGACGGTGGCGGTATAGAAATTGTCGATCTTCTGATAGCTCGACGGCCGCACGGGGTGCGCGAGGGGGCCGGCGTCTTCGCCGAACTGGCGCGCGCGCAGGCGCTTCACGTCCTTGATGCGCTGCACGGGGCGCGAGCGCTGGTCGGCGGAGAATTCCTGTTCGCGGAAGACGGTAAGCCCCTCCTTCAGGCAGAGCTGGAACCAGTCGCGGCAGGTGATGCGGTTGCCGGTCCAGTTGTGGAAGTACTCGTGGCCGACGACCGCCTCGATCGCCTCGAAGTCCGCGTCGGTGGCGGTGTCGGCGTCGGCCAGAATCAGCGACGAGTTGAAGATGTTGAGGCCCTTGTTCTCCATGGCGCCGAAATTGAAGTCGCGCACGGCGACGATGTTGAACACGTCCAAGTCGTACTCGCGGCCGAACGCCTCTTCGTCCCACTTCATGGCGCGCTTCAACGCATCCATGGCGTAGCGCGCGCGCCCGGAATCGCCTGGATCCACATGGATGCCGAGCGCGACAGTGCGGCCGCTCGCCGTCACGAACGTATCGTGGATCGACTCGTAGCGCCCGGCGCACAGCGCGAAGAGATAAGCGGGCTTGGGATGGGGATCGACCCACACCGCGTAGTGGCGCCCATCTTCCATGTCGCCGCGCTCGGTCGGGTTGCCGTTGGAGAGCAGCGTCGGGCAGGCGGCCTTGTCGGCCTCGATGCGCACGGCGAAGCGCGCGAGCACATCCGGGCGGTCGAGATAATAGGTGATGGCGCGAAAGCCCTCCGCTTCGCATTGCGTGCAGAAGCGGCCGCCCGACATGTAGAGCCCTTCGAGCTGCGTGTTCGAGGCGGGCGCGATCCGGGTGATGATGTCCAGACGGAACGAGGCGGGTGGATCAAGGATGACGAGCTTGCCCAGCTCCAAGCGGTATGCGCTGGCGCTCAACTCTTCGCCGTCGATCGAGATGCTTTCCAGCTGCAGCCGTTCGCCGTCCAGCACGAGCGGCGCGGGGGCCGCGCCGGCGCGGCGCACGTGGCTGCTCGCGGCGACGATGGTCGCTTCTGGTTCAAGCGAAAACACGAGCGTGATCTCGTCGATCTGATACGCCGGGGGCGTATAGTCGGACAATCTCACGGTCGCGGTGTCGGCGTCGCGCATTCAGGCCTCCAAGCAGGACCTGACATGAGCCGCACGTGATGCAAAATCAATGCGCGAACGTCCGAACTTTCAGCGGGGCAGGCGGACACGAAGGTCCGCGGCGCGCTATTCGGCGGCGGCGGCCGTTTCCATCTTGGGCGTCGGATCGTGGTAGACCGCCGCCAGCACGATCTCCGCCTGCTGCGCCAGTTCCATCAATTGCTGCGGCGTTTCCTGTGGGAAGTCTTGCGCAAATTCGATCAGTTCACGCGCGACGCGCATCAGGCGCATGGCGTTGGCGATCAGGCGCGACTGCATCTCGATGCGATTGGGGTCGCGATCGTATTCGGCCATCGGCACGCGCCAGCCGCCCCAATCCATGTCGTCGGTGACGACGATGGGGTAGGTGCCCGGGTAGGGGTGGCGCGGATCGCGCGCATCGGCGGAGAGCCGGTTGACGGCGCGCAGCACGCGCCAGTTTTCGGTCTCGATCAGGTCGGGCTTGTCGGGGCCGCGGTCTTCGGCGGCCAATTCATGCGCATGGAAGTCGCGCCCGAGGCCCGCGTCATAGGTGACGCGCAGCGGTTCCTCGACGCCTTTGACCCATTGCGGGTTCACGTGCTCGACCACCGCCCACGTCGCCACCGGCTTCACGTAGACGCGCTGGCCCTTGTGGAAGACCGCCTTCGCCATGGTTGCTCACCCTGAAATTCGAACCGCCACGCTAGCGCATCGGCATTGAGCCTTCGTGAACAACGCTTGACGCCAAGACACTCTTTCGGCCCCGGCGGGCCAGGCGTTAGACTGGCGTCAACCATAAGACCCGGGAGGCGAGGGTGAATTTCGACTTTTCCGACGACCAGAAGGCGCTGAAGGACCAGGCGCGCAAATTCCTGTCGGAGAAGGCCGGCGCCAAGGTCACGCGCCGCGTGCTGGATGACGCGGCCGTCTCGTATGACGAGACGCTTTGGCGATCGGTCGCGGAACTGGGCTGGCTGGGCGCCGCGATCCCGGAAGAGCATGGCGGTTTGGGGCTGGGCCGGCTTGAGTTGTGCGTGCTGGCTGAGGAACTCGGACGCGCCGTGGCGCCGATCCCGTTCTCGTCGACCGCGTACTTTTTCGCCGAAGCGCTGATGCTCGCCGGCAGCGATGCGCAGAAGGCGGCGCTGTTGCCGAAGGTGGCGGCGGGCGAGCTGATCGGCTGCTTTGCGCTGAGCGAAGGGCCCGGGGCGCCGTCCGCGGCGAGCATCCAAGCCAAGTTTGACGGCGCGACGTTGAATGGCGCGAAGATCCCGGTCACCGATGGCGACTGCGCGGACTACGCCGTGGTCGCGGCGAAGGAGGGCGGCGGCGTCTCATTGGTGCTGGTGGATCTGAAGCAGAGCGGCGTCACGCGCACGACGCTGAAGACGCTCGATCCCACGCGCGGCCACGCCAAGCTCGCGTTCAAGAACGCGAAGGCCGAGCGCATCGGCGCTGCAGGCCAAGGTTGGGAGCTCGCCGAAGCCGTGCTCGACCGCGCCGCCGTGCTGCTGGCGTTCGAGCAGATCGGCGGCAGCCAGGCGTGCTTGGAAATGGCGCTCGACTACGCCAAGAATCGCTTCGCCTTCTCGCGCCCGATCGGCTCGTTCCAGGCGATCAAGCACAAATTGGCGGACATGTACGTCGCCATCGAGGTGGCGCGCTCGAATGCGTATTACGGCGCCTGGGCGCTTTCGACGGAAGCCGCCGAGCTGCCGTTCGCAGCGGCGGCGGCGCGCGCGGCCGGATGCGACGCCTTCTACCTCTGCGCCAAAGAGAACATCCAAACCCACGGCGGCATTGGCTTTACTTGGGAGATGGACTGCCACCTCTTCTTCCGCCGCGCCAAGCTGCTCGCGGTGCAAGCCGGCGCGCCGGCGGTGTGGAAGGAGAAGCTGGTGAGGCGGCTTGAGCAAAGGAACGCTGCATGAAGATGCTTCGCCTCGCCGCGTTGGGGCTCGCGCTCATCGTGATGGGCGGCGAGGCGCTGCGCTCGTGGGGCGAGCGCGACTTGGTGTGGTGGATCGATGACTTTCTCGTCGGCGCCGCGCTTATCGCCGGCGCCTTCATCGCCGGCAAGCCGACGCCGGCGCGGCGCGCGGCGTTCACCGGCGCCTGGGGCTTTAGCGCCGGCGTCATCTACATCAGCTTTTTCGACAAAGTGATCGCGCCCGCCGCGTCGGGCGCGAACATCGAGCTCAACCGTCTCAACCTGTTCGTGGGCGCGACGCTGCTGGCGGCCATCGCCGGTTTCGCCGCCAGCATCGCCGCGCCCTTCGACACATCGCACTGAGGACCGATCATGATGGCCCTCCATCCAGAGAGCGCGCATGTTGCGGCCGAGAGAGCGCGCGTGTTGCGGCGTCTAGGTTGTACAAAAGGGTGGAGTCTTTTCAGAACACCGCCGCTGCCGGTTAAGCGCCTTCGTAGATCTCATCCAGCGTGAGCGCGATCCCGAGCGGCGGCAGATCGAGCTTCGCGCTCGCGGCGCCCAGTTCGCTCTGCCGCCAGCCGCTTTCCTTGCGCGTCCAGACGTACAGCTTTCGCTCGTCCGGCTCGACCAGCACGATCTGCTGCATCGATGCGGTATCGCGATAGTCGGGGACTTTCTCGGAAAAATCCTTGTCGCGTGTGGTCGGCGAGAGCACTTCGAACACGACGGTGGGTTGGGTAGTCGCCAGCGCGTCACCAACATAGGCGCCGCAATCGACGACCACATCGGGATAGTAGCCGGCCTCGGTTTCTTCCAGCGCAACCCGTCCGTTCATCGCATAGGGCCGGCAGTGGCCGCCCCGCAACTTCACTTTGAGCGAACTGAAGATGTTGCCAGCGATCGTGTTGTGGCGCTGCGTGCCGCCGGTCATCATCCTGACCTGACCGGCGCGGAATTCGTGCTTGTCGGCCTGAGCTTCTTCCCAGACCAGGAACTCGGCGAGCGTCTTCGGGCGGGGTGAAGACGGCGGGAGGCGGGCAGCGTCTGCCATAGACCGTTCCTAGCACATCCCGCCCATGCCGTCACGGCGCCGTTGCTGGGCAGCACTCATCCGCCTAGTTTGTGGCGAACACCGGAGTTTCCGCAGATGGATTTCAACGACACGCCCGAGGAAGCCAAATTCCGCGCCGAAGCGCGCGCGTTTCTCGAGGCGAACTGCAAGCCCAAGGCGGCGGAGAACGACCGCATATCGCGCTCGTTGAAGCCGGCGGAATACATGAAGGCGGCGAAGGCCTATCAGAAGAAGAAGGCCGAGGCGGGGTTTGCCGGCATCACCTGGGCGAAGGAGCATGGCGGGCGCGGCCTGGCGCCGATCTTTTCTGTGATCTTCAACCAGGAAGAAGCGAAGTTCGATGCGCCCGCCGGCGTGTTCGCCATCGGCCTCGGCATGTGCGTGCCGACGGTGATCGCCTTCGCCGATGACGCCACCAAGGACCGCTACGTGGCCAAGGCGCTGCGCGGCGAAGAAATCTGGTGCCAGCTGTTCTCGGAGCCCGGCGCGGGATCGGATGTGGCGGCGTCGAAGACAAAGGCCGTGCGCGATGGCGACGACTGGATCGTCAACGGCCAGAAGGTCTGGACCACCGGCGCGCAATTCTCCGATTTCGGCATTCTGTTGGTGCGCACCAATCCGGACGTGGAGAAGCACAAGGGCCTCACCATGTTCATCGTCGACATGAAGAGCCCGGGCGTCGACGTGCGGCCGATCCACCAGATGTCGGGCGGGCGCGACTTCAACGAGGTGTACTTCACCGACGTGCGCATTCCCGACAAGAACCGCCTCGGCGAACCGGGTCAGGGCTGGGGTGTCGCGCTGGTGACGCTGATGAACGAGCGCCTCGCGGTGGGCGGCTCCTACGGACCCGACTATCGCGAGATCTTCGAGTTCGCGAAGCGCATCACTTCGCCCACCGGCGAGGGGCCGCTGATCAAGGACGAGAGCTTCCGCCAGAAGCTCGCCGACTGGATCGTGCGCGCGGAGGGCTACAAGCTGGCGAAATTCCGCACCATGACGGCGCTCTCGAAGGGCCAGACGCCGGGACCGGAAAGCTCGATCGGCAAGGTGATCAACGCCAACCAGATGATGGACATCGCCAACACCACCATTGAAGCGCAGGATCATTACGGCATCATCTCCGATCCCGATCTCGCCCCGCTCGAAGGCGCGTTCCATCAGAGCTATATGTTCGCTCCGGGCCTGCGCATCGCCGGCGGCACGGATGAGATTCTGAAGAACATCATCGCCGAGCGCGTGCTCGGCCTGCCGCAGGATCACCGCGCCGACAAAGGCGTGGCGTTCAAGGATCTGCCGACGGGGCGGTGACGATGGCGGGCAGGCGGCTTGAAGGACCGGGCAGCGAGGGGCGGTGAGTCATAACGGGGACGCGCCCGAGGGATTTGAACGGTTCACCCGCGCCAGTTTCACGTCACGCTGGCGCGCGCTTTCACCTGTGCGCCGTGCTTGGCCATTTGCGGTATTGGTGGTTAGCTCTCTGCGCGAGGGCGCGGGGAGAGGTCGATGCGGCTTCTGACGATCGCGGCGCTGATGCTGGCGACCCTTGTCGCGGCGCCTGCTTTTGCCCAGCCGATCCCGGACGCCTTGCGGTCGGCGGGCGTGACCCAGGCGCAGTGGGACGCCATTCGCGCCGAGGCGCGGGTTCAAGCCGAACGCGCGCGGATCTCCGAGGCGGCGTTGCTGGCCGCAGCCGAGGCGGCCAGCGCCAACTTCGCGGCGTCCGGACGGTTCAACGCGCGGCGGCTCGAACGCACGATCTTCGACGCGCTCGCGGATCAGGCTGACCAGATCGCCGAGCTGCAGCACCGCTTGGCCGCGCTCACCGGCGACGCCGATCCCGGCATCGCCGCGATTTTCACGCAGGCGCGTGTGGCGCTCGGTGCGGGACGGCTGGCGGATGCGGATCGCTTGCTGGCGCAAGTGGCGCAGCGCGATCTCGCCGCGATCCAGGCCGCCGACGCCGAAGCCGAACGGCGGCGTCTGCGCGCGGGCGAGACCATCGCCAGCCGCGCGCTGGTGGCGGTGTTGCAGGCCGATTATCTCGCCGGCGCCGATCTCTACGCGCGCGCGGGCGAAACGGCGCCGCAAAGCGCCATCGACGCACGATGGGACTACACGACCCGGCGCGGCCGCGCGCTCTATGACCGCGGCCGTTTGTTCGTCGAACAAGACAGCTTGCGGCGAAGCATCGCTGCATATGAGGCGGGCCTAGCGTTGCGGCCGCGCGCAGCCGGTCCGTTGGATTGGGCCTCGCTGCAAGCCGATCTCGGCAACGCCTTCGCCATGCAAGGCGAGTATGGCGCGCCCGGCGCGATGGAACGCGCCGTCGCCGCCTACGAAGCCGCGCTGGGCGTCATCACACGCGAGTCCGACCCGGGAGGTTGGGCGCTGATCCAGATGAACCTCGGCAACGTGCTGAGCGTCCAGGGCGAGCGCGGCGCGCCCGGCCGCTTGGCGCGCGCCGCAGCGGCGTACGAGGCGGCGCTGACCGTGTTGACGCGCGAAGCGAGTCCTGTCGGCTGGGCGCTCATTCAGCTCAACCTGGGTGGTCTGATGCTGATGGAGGACGAGCGCGGTGTCGACGGCGCGCTGGAGCGGGCGGTGGCGGCGTTCGAGGGCGCACTCGGCGTGCTGACGCGAGAGGCCAACGCGACGAATTGGGCGCGGACGCAGAACAATTTGGGCATTGCGCTCCTGCGCCTCGGCCGGGCAGGCGCGCCCGGGGCTATCGAGCGCGCCATCGTGGCGTTCGACGCGGCGCTCACCGTTATGACGCGCGCGTCCGATCCTTCGAGCTGGGCCTCCGCGCAGCTCAACCTCGGCAATGCGCATCGCATGCGAGGCGAACTTGGCGCTGCGGGGGCTTTCGAACGCTCGGTCGCCGCCTATCAGGACGCACTGACGGTAATGACGCGCGAGGCCAACCCCGTCACCTGGGCGGACGCCGTCTACGGTCTCGCCACAACCTATCGCGCGATGGGACGATACGCCGAAGCGCGGGCGGCGATGCAAGGCGCGCTCGAAGTCTACGAACAGATCGGCAATGCGTTGTGGGCCGGCCGGGCCCGGGCTTTCCTGGCGCAACTGCCCGGCGGCTAGACCGGCTGTGCGCGACTCCATCGCGCAAGCGCCGTGGCCGCGCCCGAACTGCGCGCGAACGCAACCAAACGTTCACCTTAGCCGCTTAGCATGCGCGATGGTAAATTAAGGGTTAAGTATGGATCGGGCGCGGTTGGCCGCCGACAAGCGCTCAATTCTGGCTCTGGGCGCGCACCCCGACGACATCGAGCTAGGGTGCGGCGCCAGTCTCGCCAAGCTCGCGGCGATGGGCGCGCACGTGCGCGCGATCGTCTTCACGCAGGGCGAACGCGGGACCTACCGCTTGGAAGATCGCGCTGAAGAGACGCGCGCGGCGTTGGCGCTCTTGGGCGTGCGCGACGTGCATGTGCTGCAATTCGAAGACACCGAATTGTGGCGCAACGGAAGCGCGTTGATCAGGACGCTGGAAGACCACATGGACGCGCTGTCGCCCGTCCGCGTCTACACGATGTTCCATCAGGATCGCCACAGCGATCATCGCGCCGTCTATGAGGCGTCGGCGGTGGCGTGCCGCGACGCGCCGCAAGTGCTCGGCTACGAGACGCCGAGTTCCTATCCGAACTTCTGTCCGACCGTTTATGAAGAGGTGGGCGACTTCCTGGCCGCGAAAGTGCGCGCCATCCAGCATCACCGCAGCCAGGGCGACCGCGTCTACATGCAGGAGCAGAACATTCGCGCCGCGGCGCAGTTTCGCGGGGCGCAAGTCGAACTGGGCCCGAGCGAGGCGTTCGTCGCCTACAAGATGGTGCTGGGCCGGCTATGAAGACCATCGCCTTCCTGCTGGTGGTGGTGGTCGCCGGGCTCTGGCTCGCGTCGCGCCGGCGCCTGGCGCCCAGCCGCGCGTATGGGTGCGTCGACGCCATCGTGCCGGCTTACAACGAACAGCTCTGCATCCAGGACGCCGTCGAGCGGTTGCTGGCGAACCGCTACATCCATCGCGTCATCGTCGTGAATGACGGATCCAGCGATCGCACGCCCGCCATTCTGGCGCTGCTGGAGATCAAGTATCCGCAGCTGATCGTCGTGCATCAGGCCAACACCGGCAAGGGCGGCGCGCTGATGGCAGGCATGCGCCAGGTCACAGCGCCGTACGTGTTGCTGACCGATGCCGACACGGTCATGCCGGAAGACGGCGACGGCATCGGCTATCTGATCGCCGAGATGGAGCGCGGCGCCGACGCCGTTGGCGGTATTCCGGCCTCCAACCTCGAAGGCGCTGGCCTGCTGCCGCACATCCGCGCCACCGTGAAACTGCCGATGATCGCGCTGAAGCGGACGTTCCAGCAGATCGTCGGCGGCGCGCCGTTCCTGATTTCCGGCGCGTGCGGTCTGTTCAGGACCGAAGTGCTGCACGACGTGCCGTTCAGCGATCGCACCAAGGTCGAGGACCTGGACATGACCTGGTCGCTGGTCGCGCGCGGCTACAAGGTGCGGCAGAGCTCGCGCTGCGTCGTCTATTCGCAGGAATGCAACTCGCTGAAGGCCGAGTGGCTGCGCTGGCGGCGTTGGATCGTGGGCTACGCCGTGTGCATGCGTCTCCACCATCGCCTGCTGCTGACGCGCTTCGGTTTGTTCAGCATCCTGCCGATGTTTCTCGTCGTGCTGGCCGGCATCGCGGCCTATGCGATGACGCTGCTGTCGAGCGCCGCGAACGGCGCACTCGGCGGCTTCCACTACTTGCTCTTCCCGCTGCTGTGGCTGGCGATTTCGTTCGCCATCGGCGCTGTCAGCGCGATGCATCACAAGAAGCCTGCGCTGATCGGCTTGGCGCCGGCGGCGGTGTTCTACGTTTTCCTGGCCTACGGGATCTGGCTGATCCACGGCCTCCGCAGCCTGCTGACCGGTTGGGAGCCGGCGCGGGACAAACCGGTGAGGTACGCCCATGTGGTGGACTGAAGTTCAAACCATCGGCCAGCGCATCGCCGCCGGCGAAACACGCATTCATCCCACCGCCATCGTGGAAGCGGGCGCAACGCTCGACGACAGCGGCGGGGCCATCGTGATCGGCGCACGCACCAAGATTTGCGCCGGCGCGATCGTCAGAGGCCCAATTCAGATCGGCGCCGACTGCATGCTCGGCAACAACGCGGTGCTGCGCGGCCCGATTGCGCTCGGCAACAACGTCCGGATCGGCCTCGCCACCGAGATCAAGAACGCGGTGATCCGAAACCGCGTCAGCATCGGGCCGATGTGCTACGTCGCCGACTCGATCGTCGACCCGGAGGCCTATCTCGGCGCCATGGTGCGCACCTCCAATCATCGCCTCGACGGCCGCAGCGTGCACGTGCGCCATGAGGGGCGCGATATCGACACCGGCTGCGAGAAGCTCGGCTGCTGGATCGGCGCCAAGGCGGCGCTCGGCATTCAGGTGGTGATCTTGCCGGGCCGAGTGATCGCCGCGAACTCGATCTTCGAGCCGCACATGACGATCGCCCGCAACTATCCCGCCGGCCACTATCGGCTGAAGCAGACGATCGAAGCCGTTGAAGCGGTGGGCGACAGAAAGGTTGCGTCATGAGTGCCGGACGCGCGTTCCTGGCTGCGGGCGCAGCGCTCGGCGCGCTTGCGGCGCCCGGCGTCGCGTTGGCGACGTCCGACGCCGCGGGCGAGCGCTCCGTTGCGGTCGTTGCCGAGGCGCAGGACCTTTCCGAGGGCGAGGGATCGCGCGATACGTTGCGCGGCACCTTCCGCACCGTCGATGGCGACGCCACTGTCGTGTTGGGCGCCGCTATCGGCGAACGGCGCGCGCCCGGCGTCGCCGAGACCGGCTTCGGTCTGGCCGGCACGCTCTACTATGAGTTCGACAACGGCGTTTCGACCCGGACGCACATCGCGATCGCAGACGACTCGCCGGTCTTCGCCTCGC
Organism: Hyphomonadaceae bacterium; assembly: GCA_050182055.1. GTDB lineage: Bacteria > Pseudomonadota > Alphaproteobacteria > Caulobacterales > Aquidulcibacteraceae > Vitreimonas. The sequence continues at coordinate 90,078 of JBFXCP010000002.1, read as the reverse complement.
GCGACATCGCACAGGATGTGACCTTCCGCGTACTGCCGCAAACGACGGCGACCTTGGGCGTGCGCTGGGCGCGCTATTTCGGATCGCAGGACGTGTACTTCATCTCGGCCGGGGCACGGCGCTATTTCGAGCAGGGCTCCGTCTCCTACCGCTTGAGTTACGTGAGCCCGGACGGACGCGACAGCTTTGCCGCGCATCTGGTCAATGTCGTGTTGAACGATGCGAACGGCGATGGGCGGACGCAGCTCTGGCTGAGCGCCGGCGCCGCCTCGTTCGACACTTTGCAAATTCCGGATACGTTTTCCGGCGAGGATTACGGCGCGATGCTGCGGCGGGTGCAGCCGCTCACCGACAGCCTCAATCTGATCGCGTCGCTGGGCATGGCGTCGTACGACAGGCCGGGCGACCGCGTCACGTCGGCGAGCGTCGGGCTGGGCGTGGAAGTGGACTTCTGACGCCGCGCGGCGTTAAACCAGTTCTTCCTCGAACAAGCTTGGCTCGTTTTCGCGCCAGCCCTCGATCTTCAGCATCTTGAGTTTGGTGCGGATGCCGCCATTGGCGGAGAAGCCGACGAGTTTGTCGTTAGCGCCGACAACACGATGACACGGCACGACGATGGCGAACGGATTGCGTCCGAGCGCCTGGCCGACGGCGCGCGCGCCGTCCGGCTCGCCGATGGCGCGGGCGATTTCGCCGTAGGTGCGCGTCGCGCCCGGCGGGATGGCGCGTGTAGTTTCATAGACGCGCGCGTTGAACGCGGGCACGCGCGCCAAGTCCAGCTGCACGGCGCGGAGCGACTTTTTCTCGCCGCGCAACAGCGCCTGAATGTCCTCGATGGCGCGTGCGATGTGTTTCGGCGGCTCGAGCTCTTCGGCGTTGGGGCAGAGCCGCATCAGCCGGGTGCGCGTCGCCTCTGGGCTGCGCTCGGGCAGTTGCACGCCGATGATCCCGCGCTGGCCCCAAGCGAGCGCGCAGCGGCCGATGGCGGTGTCAAACAGGGCGTAGGCGAACATCACCGGTCTCCGAACTTCATTCCGCTACCGCCTTGCCGGGAAGGACTCAGGGGTGTAGAACATATAGAGAACATGAGTCCGCGTCCAGCCATAAAACCCTCTCCTCCCTTGCGGGGGAGAGGGCAGGGAGAGGGGGGGCGTTCCGACGCTCAGGCGCCGGTGCGTTTGCACGCCCCTCACCCCCCAACCCCCTCTCCGCAGGGGAGAGGGGGAGTCGAGAGCTATCTGGCGGCCATGGCCGCCCAGCCGCTGCACGAGATCGGCCCGGCCGCGCCGGGCGCGGAGGCCGCCGCTTTGGGCTTCACCCTGGCGCTGGCGGCGCAATGGGCCGGGCCGGCTGGGGTGTTCTGGGCCGGCGAGGAAGCCGCGTTCGCGGAGGAGGGCGCGCCGTACCCGCGCGGCCTCGCGCACTACGGTCTCGATCTTGAACGCCTCATCGTCATCCGCGCCAGAAAGCGCGAGGACGCGCTCTGGGCCGCCGAGCAAGCGCTCGCCGCCCCGCGTGCGATCGTGATTTGCGCGCTCGCCGCTCAAGGCAAAGCGCTCGATCTTAAAGCTAGCCGCAGATTGCTGCTCTTTGCCGAACGCGCGCACGCGCGCTGTTTGCTGTTGATGCCGGAGAACGGTCCGAGCGCTGCGTTCACGCGCTGGCGCATCGCGCCGGCCGAAAGCAACGCCGAGCCGGACGAACTCGGGGCCCCCGCGTTCCGCGCCGAACTCACACGCAACCGCGCTGGCCCTTCCGGCGCATCGTTCACTCTGGATTGGAATGCGCAGGAGCGGCGTTTCGCCGAGCGCTTCCAGGAAAAGCGTGAAGCGGTTTTCCGTCCAGAAGTGCGCCAAGCATGACCGGCGCGCGCTGGCTGGCGATCTATCTGCCGCGCATTCGGACGGATCGCTTGATCCGCGCCGGGCGCGGGCCGGCTGACGATCGCCCGCTTGCGGTCTATGCGAAAGAAGCCGGCGCCTATCAGCTGACCGGCGTCGACGCGCGCGCGAGCGCGCTCGGCCTACAGCTCGCCATGTCGCTCGCCGACGCGCGCGCCATGCAGCCGAAGCTCGAAGCGGTCGAAGCCGAACCGGAAGAAGACGCGCGCGCGCTCGACAACATCGCCGCCTGGTGCGAACGCTTCACGCCCATTGTCGTGCTCGATCCGCCCGAGAGTTTGTTTCTCGACATCACCGGCTGCGCGCATCTCTTCGGCGGCGAAGAGGCGCTGCACAACGAGATCGTCACGCGTCTCAACGCCCAAGGCTTCGCCGCTCGCGCCGCCATCGCGCCCACGCCGGGCGCGGCGTGGGCGTTTTCTAGGTATGGCGCAAAACCAACCCTCTCCCTTGCGGAGAGGGTCGCCGCGAAGCGGCGGGGTGAGGGGCGTTCCGACAAGCAGGCGCCGGATCAATTGAACGCCCCTCACCCCCCGCCCCCCTCTCCGCAAGGGAGAGGGGGAGAAGAAATACTGCTCGGCCTCGCGCGGCTTCCCATCGAAGCGCTTCGTCTCGAGCCTGAAGCATCCGCGCTCATGCGCCGCCTTGGTTTGAAGACTGTCGGTCAAATCGCTGCCGCGCCGCGCTCGTCTTTCACCGCGCGCGCCGGCGCGCACGCCATGCTGCGGCTCGATCAAGCGCTGGGGCGCGCCAGCGAAGTGCTGACGCCGCGCCGTCCCGCGCCGATGGTGTTTGCGCTGCGCCGTTTCCTCGAACCGATTTTCACCACGGACGCCATTCTCCACGTCGCGGAGGACCTCTGCGTCGATGTTGTGCAGAAGCTGGAGTTGCGGGGGACTGGCGCGCTCCGCGCGGAGCTGGTTCTGTTCGGCGTCGATGGGCGCGACCGCGTCGTGCCGGTGAATGTCAGCCGGCCGCTGCGCGAGGTGAAGCCGCTGTTGCGGCTCTTTCGTGAGAAGCTCAACATCGTCGCGGAAAATTTCGATGCACAGTTCGGCTTCGAGGCCGCGCGGCTCGATATCGTCCGTACTGGGCCAATCGAAGAGCGCGCACGCGCGCTCGTCTCCGCCGAAGAAGCCGCCGCCAACGCCGAACAGATCGGCTCGATCGTCGATGTGCTGAGTTCGCGGCTTGGCGCCAAGCGCGTGCTGCGTCCGCACCTGCACGAAGATCACGCCCCCGAACGCGCCGCCGGCTGGCGCGCGGCGCTCACCTCCCCCTCGAGGGGGGAGGTGGCCGCGCAACGGCCGGAGGGGGTGCGCGCGCCGGTGGTGAAGACGAAGCCTCACGTGGCTCAAATGGAAGCGCCGGCGGGCCTCACCCCCTCAGTCGCGCTGCGCGCGACAGATCCCCCATCGAGGGGGAGCGTTCAACGCCGCCCGATCCGTCTCTTCGCGCCGGCGCAGCCGATCGAAGTGATGGCCAGCGTGCCGGATGGGCCGCCGATCCGCTTTCGCTGGAGGCGGGTGATGCGCGAAGTCGTGCGCGCGGAGGGGCCGGAACGCATTTCCGGCGATTGGCGCCGCTGCGAGATCACGCGCGATTATTATCGCGTCGAAGACAAGCAAGGCCGCCGCTACTGGCTCTACCGCGAAGGCCTCTACGGCGAAGACACCCCGCCGCGCTGGTTCGTGCACGGGGTGTTCGCATGAGCGGAGATCAGAACTCAGAAACCAGAAACCAGAAACCAGAAGGAGGGGTTATGACAGGGATTGTCCGGACCTTCGAGGACCTGGATGTCTTTCAAAGGGCTTATGAGCTTTCGCTCGACATACATCGCGCGTCACTGGCGCTGCCGAAAGTCGAGCAATACGCGCTTGCGGATCAGATGCGTCGCGCCAGTAAGTCGATCTGCGCCAATGTGGCGGAAGGCTTCGGCCGCCAGCGCGCTTCAAGCGCCGAATTCAAACGCTTCCTCAACATAGCGGTCGGGTCATGCGACGAAATGCGGGTGTGGGTGCGATACGCATCTGATCTTGGTTATGTGGAGGAAGAGGCCGCCGCCAAGTGGCGTGCGGAGTATGTCGAGCTGGCGAAGATGCTGCGCGGCTTAGCCAAGAATTGGTCTTAAGGCATGAGCCGTTCTGTATTCTGGTTTCTGCGTTCTGGCTTCTGCCAATGAGCTTCGCAGAACTGTGCGTCACCACGAACTTCTCTTTTCTCCGTAGCGGTTCGCACCCGGAGGAGATGGTGGAGCAGGCGGCGGCGCTGGGCCTTGCCGGCATCGGCATCGCCGACCGCAACACGCTCGCGGGCGTGGTGCGCGCGCATGTGAAGTCGAAATCGCTGAAGGCGGAGCAGGGTGTCGACATCCCCATCGTCGTCGGCGCGCGTCTTGTGTTTCGCGACGGAACGCCAGACCTCATCGTCTACCCCAAAGACCGCGCCGCCTTCGCCAATCTCACGCGCCTTCTCACGCTCGGCAACCGCCGCGCGCCGAAAGGCGAATGCTGGCTGGATTTCGCGGACTATCTCGCCCACGCGCCCGGCTTGCAGACGATCCTCATGCCTGGCGACGAGACCGACGCCGGGTACGAACATCTCGCGCCCTATCTTGCAGAAATCAAAAGCGTGGCCGGGTTCGTCTGGCTGGCCGCGCCAATTCGGTTCGATGGCGAAGAGCGGCGCCGTTTGCGACTACTGAAAGAGCTGGCCGCTTCAGCCGGCGCGCGTCTCATCGCCACCACCGAGCCGTTGATGCACCATGGCGGGCGCCGCCCGCTGCTCGATGTCGTCACCTGCATTCGCGAAAAGAAAAAACTCGATGACGCCGGTGCGCTGTTCGCCAAGAACGCCGAGCGCAAGCTGAAGTCCGAACAGGAAATCCGCCGCCTCTATGCCCGCGCGCCCGAGGCAGTGGACGAGACGATGCATTTTTTCGAGGGCGTCGGCTTCTCGATGGAGCAGCTGCGTTACGAGTACCCGGAGGAAGTGGCGGAGGGGTATGCCGATCCGCAGCAGGCGCTCGAGGCGCTGTCGTGGGAAGGCGCGCGCACGCGCTATCCCGAGGGCGTTCCGCAGAAAGTCTCCGACGCGCTTACGCGCGAACTCGAGATCGTGGGGCGGATGCGGTACGCGCCGTATTTTCTCACGGTCGCCGATATTGTCCGCTTCGCGCGCTCGGGGTTCGACAAGGACGGCAACAAGGTCGACCCCATCCTCTGCCAAGGCCGCGGCTCGGCGGCGAACTCGACGATCTGCTATTGCCTCGGCGTGACGGCCGTCAATCCGGCCAAGAGCGAGCTTCTGTTCGAGCGGTTTGTTTCCGAAGAACGCGGCGAGCCGCCGGATATCGATGTCGATTTCGAGCACGAGCGGCGCGAAGAGGTCATCCAGTACATCTACAAGAAGTATGGCCGCGACCGGGCCGGCTTGGCTGCGACCTTAATCTGCTATCGCGGCCGCAGCGCCATCCGCGAGGTGGCGAAAGTGTTCGGCTATTCGGAAGATCAGATCGCCAATCTGGCCAAGACGCTGCATTGGTGGTCGCGCGGCGTCGAAGATCGTGACCTCAAGGAGCAAGGCTTAGACACGAGCGACACCCGGCTGATGCAGTGCATCGCGCTCGCCAATGAGTTGCACGGTTTCCCGCGGCATCTGTCGCAGCATGTCGGCGGTTTCGTCATCACCCGCGAGAAACTGCACGATGTCGTGCCGGTGCAGAACGCGGCGATGGAAGACCGCACTGTCGTGGAATGGAACAAGGACGACCTGGAAGACCTGGGCATCCTCAAAGTGGATATCCTCGGCCTTGGCATGCTCACGTGCCTGAAGAAGGCGTTCGATCTTTGCGCCGCGCACTATCCCGGCCACGAGATCGTCAAGCTGGACTCCTCCGATGCCGACGATGAGCGCGTCTACAAGATGCTCAATCGCGCCGATTCCATCGGCGTGTTTCAGGTCGAGAGCCGGGCGCAGATGTCGATGCTGCCGCGCCTCAAGCCGAAATGTTTCTACGATCTCGTCATCGAGGTCGCCATCGTGCGTCCCGGCCCGATCCAGGGCGGCATGGTGCATCCTTACCTGAAGCGCCGGCAGGGATTGGAGAAGGCCACAGCGCCGAAGCCGGAATTGTGGGACGTGTTGAAGCGCACGCTGGGCGTGCCGCTCTTCCAGGAGCAGGCGATGCAGATCGCCATCGTCGCCGCGGGCTTCACGCCCTCGGAGGCCGACAAGCTCCGCCGCGCCATGGCGACGTTCAAGCGCGTCGGCACCATCGGGTCGCTGAAAGACAAGTTCATCAACGGCATGATCGCCAACGGCTACGAGAAGGAGTTCGCCGAGGCGTCGTTCGCGCAGATCGAAGGCTTCGGCGAATACGGCTTTCCCGAAAGCCATGCCGCGAGCTTCGCAATCCTGGTTTATGCATCGTCGTGGTTGAAGTGCTATTATCCGGATGTCTTTGCAGCCGCGTTGCTCAATTCCCAGCCCATGGGCTTTTACGCGCCGGCGCAGATCGTACGCGACGCAGCCGATCACGGCGTGGAGATCCGGCCGATCGATGTGAATTGTTCGGACTGGGACAATACGCTGGAGCCTGGCCCCGATGCGGCGAAGCGTCTGCATAAGCGCCACACGGAGATGGTCAGCGATGTACGCGCCACCCACGCCATGCGGCTGGGCTTCCGCCAGGCGCAGGGCCTTAAGGAAGAAGAGTTGAAGCGTCTCGTCGCCAATCGCGGCGCGGGCTACGATTCCGTGCGCGATGTGTGGCTGCGCAGCGGCTTGCCGCCCTCGACCGTCGAGCGGCTCGCCGACATCGACGCCTTCCGCTCGCTCGGCCTCGACCGCCGCGACGCGCTTTGGGCCGCGCGCGGCTTAAACCGCGTCGGCGGTCAGGAAGACTTGCCGCTGTTTGAGCGCCGATCCGAGCTGCGTCCAGCCTCCCCCTCGATGGGGGAGGTGGCCGCGAAGCGGCCGGAGGGGGTGCGCGCACAGGTAGTGAAGACGGAGCCTCACGCGGCTCAATCGGAAGCGCCAGCGGGCCCCACCCCCTCAGTCGCGCTCCGCGCGACAGCTCCCCCATCGAGGGGGAGCGGACTCGAAAGAGGCGCAACTGGAGAACCCGATTTCGATCTGCCGCCGATGCTGTTGGGCGAGCACATCGTGGAGGACTATCGCACTATCGGTCTTTCGCTGAAGGCGCATCCCGCTTCCTTGTTGCGCGCGGAGCTGGCCGTGCGCCGCGTGATCAAGTCCGAGCAACTCACACAAATGCGCAACGGCGAGCGCGTGCGGGTGGCGGGCCTCGTTCTGGTGCGGCAACGCCCTGGCACAGCGTCCGGCGTGATTTTCATGACGCTGGAGGATGAGACCGGCATCGCCAACATCGTCGTCTGGCCGAAATTGTTCGAGCAGTATCGCCGCGAAGTACTGGGCGGGCGTCTCGTCGCCATCGACGGTCCGGTGCAGAGGGAAAGCGGCGTGATCCACGTCATCGCCGAGCGCGTGCATGATTTTACGCCGCTGCTGGCGCATCTCTCCGCGCACGGGCCGGAGATCGATCCGACGTCGCCGACGGACGAACCGCGCAAGGCCGGTCCCGGCGGCTCGTGGCGCGGCGACGCTTCGCGTCACCCGCGCGAGGTGCGCATCAAGCTCGATGTCGAGAAGGCCGCCGGCGTCATGCCGAAAGGCCGCAATTTCCACTAGCCGCGCCAGCGCGCGAAGATCGCCGTCGGCAACAGCCGCGCGTCATGAGCGTGCGGCAACGCCATCTCGCCGCACTGCCACGCGCCGGCGCAGCCCGCGAACGCCTGCTGCGCCGTTTGCTCTAACGAAAGATAGGAGAGCCGCACCGCGTACACTGTGGCGATGAAGAACCCGCGCGCGCTACCGCGCAGCGCGGGGTCGACACGCAGCAAGGTCTGGCAAGCGTCCAACAGCTCCGGCAGGTTTTCTTCAAGCCGCCAGGTCTCGCCGCCCGGCCCGCGCCCGAACTTCGGCGGATCGAGAATGATCCCGTCGTAGCGCCGACCGCGCCGGATTTCGCGCCTCACGAAGGTAAGCGCGTCGTCGCAGATCCAGCGGATCGGCGCGCCATCCAATCCCGCTTCGCGCTGGTTGTCGCGGGCAAACCCGATCGCCTTCTTCGACGCATCGACGTGGGTCACCTTCGCGCCGGCAGAGGCGCACGCAAGGCTCGCGAGCCCGGTATAGCCGAACAGATTCAGCACTTCCGGTTGGCCGCCCTTGCGCTCCTTCAACCACGCCCGCGCATAGCGCCAATGCACCGAGTGCTCAGGAAAGAACGCCAGGTGCCGGAACGGCGTCGGGCGCGAAAGAAACGTGAGGTCGTCCCACTTCAGCGTCCAGCTCTGCGGCAGGTCCCGATTGAAGCGCCAGCGCCCGCCGTCTTCGTCGTCGCCGGCATTGCCGGTGAAGACGGCGTCGGCGCGGCCCCAATCGTCGGCGGCCAAGACAGGCGCCCACAGCGCCTGCGGCTCGGGGCGCACGAAGCGATAGGGGCCGACTTGTTCGAGCTTGCCGCCATTGCCGGAATCCAGCAGGCGGTAGTCTTGCCAATCGTCAGCGATCAAAAGCTCAGGCGCGCGCGCCGTCATATCCGCGTCTCCGCCAGAGATCGTAGAGCATCACCGCTGTCGCCACCGCAAGGTTCAGACTGTCGGCGCGCCCGCGCATGGGCAGTTTCACCAGCAGATCGCACGCCGCCTCCATGTCAGGCGCCAGCCCCGATTGCTCGTTGCCCATCAGCACGATCGCCCGCGCCGGCGCTGAGCGCTCGGCATCGAGCGCGGCGCCCTTCAGCGAAAGCCCGATCATGCTGGCGCCGCGCGAGGTCTTGTAGTGCAGGAGGTCGTCGAATGACGCGCGCGCCAGCCGCATCGCGAACAGCGACCCCATGCTCGCGCGTACGGCCTCCACAGAAAAGGGATCGCAGCTCTCGCCGATCAGAACGACGCCGCCCGCGCCGGTGGAGTCCGCGGTGCGCAGGATCGTGCCGAGGTTGCCGGGATCGCGCACGCCTTCAAGCGCCACGATGGTCTCGCCCTCCAGATCGTCCAGCGCGTGCAGCTGCTGCTTGTAGGCGCCGATCACCGTTTGCGGATTGTCGCGCTTGGAAACCTGGGCGAGCACGGCTTCGCTCGTCTCGATCACCCGCACGCGGCGGCGCCCGGCTTCGTCCACCAGCGCGCGCACCGGCTCGCGCGCCAGCGCCGCCGGCGCAAACACCAGAACCTCCGGCCACACGCCCAGTTCGGCCGCCTCGATCGCCGAGCGCGCGCCCTCGGCGAGGAACAGCCCCGTCTCGGCGCGCCCCTTCTTCGCGTGCAAGCTCTTCAGCGTCTTGATCAGCGGATTGGATGCGCTGGTGATCTGGTGCGCCATGGGGCTGGTTGCGCCGTTCGCTTGCCGGGGGGTTTCCAGTTTTCGCCTAGTTCGCCAGGCATTAGAAGGACGTTAAGGCGTAAAGGGGCGCACGCGTCGCGGGAAACATGCTCGGCCTGTTCTTGTCCCAGGTGATCTTGCTGTTGGCGGCGGCCGTGATCGGCTTCGCGGCCGGCTGGTGGCTGTTCGATCAGATGCGCGCCGCGCGCCGCCGCGCCGCCCAGGCCGACGTCGACCACTTGCGCGAGGCGCTCGCGAACGCGCAAGTGCGCCGCGCGCGGATGTCATGACGCCCGCTCTCGGCGACGCGGAGGCCAGCCGCCGGCCGCTGATGTACGCGGCGTTGGCCGCCGCGGGCGTGTTCGCCTTGCTGGGGCTGCTTGCGCCCTACGACGGCGCCACATGGCGCGTGCCGCGTGTCCTGCAGCAGCAGATCGCCACGGCGCTCACCGCCTCCGGGCACGCCGGGCTTGAGATCGAGATGCAAGGTCAGCGCGCCGTGCTGCGCGGGGTAGTTGCAGCCGAAGACGACATCGACGCCGCGCGCCGCGCCGCTTTGACAGCGGCGGGTCCAGGCGGGCCTTGGGCGGGCGGCGTGACCGGGGTCAACGTCTCTGGCGTCAGCGTCGGCCGCATCGACGCGCCGTTTGCGTGGAGCGTTCGCCGCGATGGCGCCCGCGTCATCCTGGAGGGCGCCGCGCCCAGCGAGAACGTGCGCGAAGATCTGCTCGCAGCCGCGCAACGCCGCTTCCCGAACACGCAGGCGGTGGACCGGATGCACGTGGCCGGCGGCGCGCCGTCGCCCGCGTTTGCCGAGATGGCCGCCGCGGCGCTGCGGTATCTGCCCGATCTGGCGACTGGGGAAGCGCGCTTCGTGGACTCCCAGATCGTCATTATCGGCGACGGCAATCAGCGCGCGGTGGATGCGCTTCGCCGCGGGTTCGCCAATCCGCCTGCGCCGTTTCGCGTGCGCCTCGCCGTGACGGTGGATGGCGTCGACGTCGACAATCCCGAACTCCAGGGTCTCAATCTCGCAAGCGGCAACGCCGAAACCTGCGCACGGGCGTTTCAACGGCTGATGGAGCGCAACGTCATCAATTTCGCGCAAGGTTCTGCGGAGATCGATCCGTCGAGCCGGCGCATCCTCGATGCGCTGGCGTCGGTCGCTCTGCGCTGCGACCGCTACGCAATCGAAGTGGCGGGCCACACCGACAATCAGGGCTCGCGCGAGCTCAACATGGAGCTCTCCCGCCAGCGCGCCGACGCCGTCGCTGCGTACCTTGCCAGCCAAGGCGTGGCGCGTTCGCGGCTGACGGCGCGCGGCTACGGGCCGGATGCGCCGCGCGCGCCGAACACGACGCCGGCGGGCCAAGCCGCCAACCGCCGCATCGAATTCAACGTCACCGGATGAGGATCGCGTCATGATGTACCTCATTGGGCAAATGTCGGTGTGGCTGCTGCTGACGGCGCTGGCGATGGCCGCTGCGGGATGGTGGTTCGCCGCCGAGCGGGCGGCGCCGGCCGATCGCGCGCTCACCCGCGAACGCGAAAACCTGGTGCGCGATCTGGCGAAGCTGGCGTCCGGCGATGTGGGCGAGCCGTCTACAGTGGAAGCGGAACGCGAAGCCGACGCGATGCGCCGGCTTGCGACCGTGCGCGAAGGGCGGATCGCCGAACTGGAGCGCGCGCTTGGGCAAGCGCGCACGCGCGTGGACGAATTGACCGCCGAACTCGCCGAGGCGGCGCGCGGCCAGCGGTCCAGCGCCGACATCGAAGAGCTGACGCGTCTGCGCGCGCTGGTGGCGTCGCACGAGGAGGAAAAGCGGCGCGTCATCGATGCGCCGGCGACGCCGGTCGAAGACGAAGCGGTGGCGCTGCAGGGCTGGCGGCTGCGCTACTTCGAGCAGCGCGTGCGCTACCTTGAATCTCGACCCGCCGCGCCGCAGCGCGCAGCGGAGCTGGTCGCGCCCGCGATCCAGGAACCGCCGATCGACGCCTGGCGCGCGCGCGAAGCAGAGGCGCGTGCGGCGCATCTGGAAGAAGAATTGCGGCGACTGCGCGCTGCGCCCGCGGCGCCCGAGACTGAGCCGTTTGCCGCGAACGCCGACGTCGATGCGCTCTTGCGCTGGCGCATGCTCTACCTCGAACGCCGCGTGGCGCATTTGCAGGCGCAAGCAGCGGAGCCGGCGCCACAACCCGTCGCGGCGCCAGTTGCGCAGCCTGGTCCCGATCCCGATCGGTGGAAGTGGCGGGCGCGCTATCTTGAGGCGCGCGTGCGTCACCTCGAGCAGCGCCCGGTCGCTGCGCCGCAGCCCGCTGCGGCCGCCATCGCGGAGAGCGAGCCGGCGGCGCCCGTGCAAAGCGCGCGCCGCAGCGTCAAACCGCCCGTGCTGGCGTCCGCGCGCAACGGCGCCCCGGACGATTTCACGCTGATCGAGAACCTCAGCCAGCAGCAGCAGCTCACGCTGAACGCCATCGGCGTGTTCCATTTCGATCAGATCGCGGCATGGACGCCGGAGAACGTCGCGTGGATCGACGCCTACTTCCGTCTGGGCGGGCGCGTCGAGAACGAGGAATGGGTGGAGCAAGCCGCCGATCTCGCACGCGAGGGCGTGGCGGCGGCCCGCCGCATTGCTGAAGACGAGACGACGTAGGGGCCCTTTTCCCTCCCCGCGAGGGGAGGGTGTCGCGAAGCTGGCTTCGCGACGGGTGGGGCGATGGCCTGTTGGTGGAGATTCACGACCGCCGCCCACCCCACCCGTCAGCTTGTGCTGACGCACAATCTGACACCCTCCCCTGAAGGAGGGATGGAGAAGCGTCGCATCAACAGCCCGCGATCACGACCGCCAGCACCTCGGCGCCGTACTTCTTCAGTTTCGCTTCGCCGATGCCCGGCACGCGGGCGAGCGCCGCAAGGTCCGTGGGTTTTGCGCGCACCATCGCCGCCAGGGTCGCGTCGTGGAAGATCACATAGGGCGGCACGCCGCTCGCGTGCGCGGTCTCGCGCCGCCACCTCTTGAGCGCTTCGAAGAGCTGGGCGTCAGCGCCCTGGAAGCCTTGCTTGGCCGCGCCCTTCGCATCGCGCGAGGCGCGGCGCTCCTCTTTGCTGCGCCGCGTGGACTTGGCCGTTTCGCGGATGCGCACGGCGCGTTCCTTGCGGAAGATGGCGCGAACCGCATCGTCGTCGCCGATGGAGAGCGTCGGGCGTTCGTCGTCGCCTTCGCTGAGCACGCCTTCGAACAAGAGATGCTCGATCACGTTGCGCCAGAGCGCTTCGGGCTGATCGGCGCCGATGCCGAAGGTCGATCGGTCGGCGTAGCGCTGGTCGATCTCGTCGCCGGCTTTGCCCAGCAAGTGGTTCACGACGCGGCCGCGTCCGAAGCGCTGGTCCATGCGGAGCACCGCCGAGATCGCCTTCGCCGCCAGCTCAGTCGCATCGATCGACACAGGCGGCTCGGTGCAGATATCGCAGACGCCACACGGCTCGACATTCTCTTCGCCGAAATAGCGCCGCACGCCGGCGCGCCGGCAGGTGAGACCGTCGAGAAACGCGTAGAGCTGGCGCGCCTTCTTGATCTGCACCGCCTTGACCTGCTCGGTGGCGCCGCCCTGGTTTGCGAACATGATCGCGCGCCTGAGGTCGCTGGCGGAATAGATGCAGAAGCCCTCCGCCACCTCGCCGTCGCGCCCGCCGCGGCCGACTTCCTGCCAGTAGGCCTCGATGCTTTTCGGCGAATCCGCGTGGATGACGAAGCGCACATCGGGCTTGTCGACGCCCATGCCGAAGGCGACGGTCGCGACCATCACCACGTCGTCCTCTTCCTGGAAGCGATGCTGGCGTTCGGCGCGAAGGGCCGCATCCAGGCCGGCGTGATAGGCGAGCGCGGGGATGTTGTGCTGCTGCAAGTTGGCGGCCGTTTTTTCGACATTGTCGCGCGTCGCGGCGTAGACGATGCCGGACTTGCCGCGCCTGGCGCGGACGAGATCGGAGATGCGGTCCTGGCTTCGCGAGCCCTTACGCTCGGCGCTCAACACGAGGTTCGGCCGGTCGAACGAGGCGACGAAGCTCTTGGCGTGTTCCAACTTTAGCTGGGTGCGGATGTCGGCCTGGGTCTTGAGATCGGCCGTCGCGGTCACCGCCATGCGCGGCGCGCCGGGAAAACGATCCGCCAGCTGTCCGAGCGCGCGATAATCCGGGCGGAAATCATGCCCCCATTGGCTGACGCAATGCGCTTCGTCGATGGCGATGAGCGCGATCGGGCAGTGTTCGAGGAAATCGAGGAAGCCCTGCGCGAAGAGACCTTCCGGCGACATATAGAGCAGGTCCAATTGGCCTTCGCGCGCGGCGTTCAATGTTTCGCGGCGCGCGTCGCGGTCGAGCGTGGAGTCCAGGCGCGCTGCGCCAACGCCAGCTGCGCGCAGCGCCGCAACCTGGTCCTGCATCAGCGCGATCAGCGGCGAGACGACAAGGCCGACGCCGGGGCGCAGGATCGCGGGGATCTGGTAGCAGAAACTCTTGCCGCCGCCCGTCGGGAGCACAGCCATCACGTCACGGCCCTCGAGCACTTCGCCGATCACATCAGCCTGCAGGCCGCGGAAGTCGTCGTGGCCGAACACGCGGCGCAGCGTGTCGCGAGCGGCGGTGAGATCGGGCATGTGCGGTTTGAACAGGTTTGGCGATGGGCCGCAATCCTGCCACCCACCCCCGGCGCGCGCTGCGCCCGCGTGGAAAGAGGTGGGTCCATGGGTCCCGGCTGCGCGCCAATCCGGGAATGGGTTGTTCGCTAGCTTGATTTCGGCCGCTGCAATCCAAGCACGCCGAAGCAGATCGCAGCTTGCCCGGCCCAGTAGATCATCCAGCCCGCGAAACTGCGCCAATAGCCGAGCGAGGGATCGTCGAGCGGGTGGAACATGTTGGCGGCGACGAAGCCGTCGGAGATGAAGAAGAGCACCGCGCCGGCCATTGCCAACCGGTGCGCCGCGGGGAGCGTGAATGAGGCGATGGCCATCAGCGTCAGCACGCCAGTGTAGATCGCGAGCGGAACGAACATCGCGTTGTCGCGTGGCACGAGGAGCGACGTCATGACGATGGCCGCGGCGATGAGCGCAATCGCGACGATGAGGCGCGGCGGCTGCCTCAATGCGGCTATGCCGAGGCCGGCCCGCAGGAACAGCGCGATGTAGAAGAGGTGGCCGATCAGAAACGCCAGCGCGCCGTAGAGAAACGTGTCTGGGCTCCAGGCCAGCAGCGCGTCACCTAGCGCGCCGAAGAGGAGGCCGGCGGCGAGGAGTTTGTTTGCAAGTTGGAGCGCGGGCCTCCGGCCCGCATGCGCGCCAGGAGGCGCGCGGTCCAACCTGCCGTCATCAGCGCCAAAAAGCGCGGTCAGCGCCAAGATGACGATGCTTGAGGCTTTGAAGACCGCGCCGGCGACGTACGGCGGCTCGCCCTGGTAAAGGCTTGAGCCGGACAAGCCGTAGGCGATGGCGAGGATGGCCGAGAGGACGAGCAGTACAGGGCGCATTCGTTACAGTTTCCCGGTAAGGATCAATCGCGCCCACGGCGGACAAGCTGGCGCATAGTAAGCACGGCGGCCCCTCGTGCGCTTCGCGATCATGCGGTGTTCGTGGCCTTCGCGAAAGTCACCACTGTTGTCATATAGCGCGATGAGGTCGCACGATTTTGCTAACTCAGCGGCGTTATAGAACGCGCGAGGAAATCGACGTTGTTGCTCTTCGAGCGGGACATCGTGTCCACCTTGTTCAACGCGACTCTTTATGCGCTCTGCGCCGAGCGCCGCTGACGAGAGTGCAATGAAGTGCATCTCGAGACTATAGCCGGCGGACAAAGCGCTCTGTACGAGTGCGAATGTCCACTTGCCCGACAGCGTCGTTTCAAGCGCAATGTCGTCGTGATTTGAGAGTCGTCGGCGCGCCTCGCCAATCGCCCACCGTCCCTTGGCGATTTGTCCTGTGCCTGGCGCGGTGTCTGGGTTGATCCATTGCGGTGCAAGTTGTTTGGCCAAGGTCGATTTTCCTGAGCCGTTCGGCCCAGCAAACAGGGTCAAACGAGGTTGGCTCATCCCTTAACGACGGTTCGCACCGGGGGATCACCAGGCCGATAGCCGGGGGCCAGCAACCGGTCTTCCACTTCGAGGCGAACGATACGCCCGTTGGGAAATATCACCGTGATCTTCCGAGGATCATTAGCGTCGGCGAACGCTTGCTGAGCGCCTTGCGCCATCGCGCCTTTTAGCTCGGCGCGTATCCGCAGTCGGACATGTTCGGAGAGGTCGGCGAAGCGAGGCATGGTTGCATTAGACTATATGTTAAGGGAGCGGCCAATCATCAATCCCGCCTTGGCGGCTGCGCGTAGCCGAGTTTCTGGTTCAGCGCGCTCAGCAGGTCTTGGGCGATTTCGGCGATGACGCCGCCGGGTGGATAGACCGCTGCCGCGCCCATGTCCTTCAGCGTCTCCACATCCTCCGGCGGGATCACGCCGCCGACGACGATCATGATGTCGCCGCGCCCGCGCTCGGTGAGCGCCGCGCGCAACGCAGGCGTGAGCGTGAGGTGCCCCGCCGCCAGCGAAGAAACTCCGACGATGTGCACGCCTTTGGCGATGGCTTGATCGGCGACTTCCTCGGGCGTGGCGAACAGCGGGCCGATTTCGACGTCGAAGCCGAGATCGGAAAATGCGGAAGCGACGACTTTCTGCCCGCGGTCGTGGCCGTCCTGACCCATCTTCGCGACGAGTATTTTCGGCCGCTTGCCTTCGGCTTCCTCGAACGCGGCGACGCTCTGGCGGGCGCGTGCGACCGCCGCGTCATCGCCCGCTTCACGCGAGAAGACGCCCGTCACCAAACGGATCGGCGGCTGGTGGCGGTTGAAAGCGCGTTCGAGCGCCGCGCTCATTTCGCCGACCGTGGCCTTGGCGCGCGCGGCTTTGACGGCGAGGTCGAGGAGGTTCCTGGACCGCGGACCTTCAGGTCCGCCTCTTTGCGGGTCTGAAGACCCGCGGTCCAAGGCCGCCGCCGTCAGCGCCTCCAGCGCCGCGTCCACTTCCGCCTGCTTCCGCTCCGCCTTCAGCCGCTTCAGTTTCTCCAGCTGCATCGCCCGCACCTTGGCGTTGTCGACCTTCAGCACCGGAATATCTTCCGGCTCAGCGAGCTTGTATTTGTTCACGCCGACGATGGTTTGATGTCCGGTATCGATGCGCGCTTGCGTGCGCGCCGCGGCTTCTTCGATGCGGGCTTTCGGCAAGCCCTGATCGATCGCCTGCGCCATGCCGCCGAGTTTTTCCACCTCCTCGATGTGCGCCCATGCCTTCGCCGCGAGATCGGCAGTGAGGCGCTCGACATAGTAAGAGCCGCCCCACGGATCTGCGGGGCGCGTGACGCCGCCTTCGCCCTGCAGCAGGATCTGCGTGTTGCGGGCGATGCGGGCGGAGAAGTCGGTCGGGAGCGCGAGCGCTTCGTCGAGCGAGTTGGTGTGCAGCGATTGCGTGCCGCCGTACGCCGCCGCCATGGCTTCGACGCAGGTGCGCACCGCGTTGTTGTAGACGTCCTGCGCGGTCAGCGACCAGCCCGAGGTCTGGCAGTGCGTGCGCAGGGCGCGCGACTTGTCGTCTTTCGGACCGAACTGCGCCGTCAGCTTCGCCCACAACAGCCGCGCGGCGCGCAGCTTGGCGATCTCCATGAACGGGTTCATGCCGATGGCCCAGAAGAACGAAAGCCGCGGTGCGAACTTGTCGATGTCGAGCCCGCCGGCAATGCCGGCGCGGATGTACTCGACGCCGTCGGCCAGCGTGTAGCCCAGTTCGAGGTCCGCCGTCGCGCCGGCCTCCTGCATGTGGTAGCCGCTGATCGAGATCGAGTTGAATTTCGGCATCTCGGTCGCGGTGTAGGCGAAGATGTCCGAGACGATCCGCATCGACGGCTTCGGCGGATAGATGAACGTATTCCGCACCATGAATTCTTTGAGGATGTCGTTCTGGATCGTGCCGCTGAGCTTGGCGTGCGGCACGTTCTGCTCTTCGCCGGCGACGATGTAGAGCGCCATGATCGGCAACACCGCGCCGTTCATGGTCATCGACACGCTCATCTGGTCGAGCGGAATGCCATTGAAGAGCGTGCGCATGTCGAGAATGGAGTCGATCGCCACGCCCGCCATGCCGACATCGCCGACAACACGCGGGTGATCTGAGTCATAGCCACGGTGCGTGGCGAGATCGAACGCGATAGAAAGACCCTTCTGCCCATGCGCGAGATTGCGGCGGTAGAAGGCGTTGGAATCCTCCGCCGTCGAAAAGCCCGCATACTGCCGGATCGTCCATGGCTGCTGCACGTACATGGTCGGATACGGCCCGCGTCCAAACGGCGCCATGCCCGGAAAGCCATCGACGAAATCGAGCCCCGCGCGGTCGGCGGCGGTGTAGGCGCTCTTCACCGCGATGCCTTCCGGCGTCAGCCAGGATTCGCCATGCGGCGCTGGCGCACGTGCGATCTCGCTGTCGAGCGAGAGTTTGGAGAAGTCAGGCAGGGTCATTGCGTACACCGCGCCCCGTCATTCCGGCCGCGCGGAGCGCGGGCCGGAACCCAGGGGCCACAAGCTGTGTGTTTGTCCGTGGGTTCCGGGCTCAACGCTGCGCGTCGCCCCGGAATGACGGAGAAAAAGAGAAGAGTCATATTGAGTCCCCCGCAAACGCCGCCAGCGCGGCCTCATCGCCGCGGAAGGTGTTGAGATCGACGGGGCCGGAGACGCCGCGTTTGCGCCCGCCATTGTGATGTTGCCAGATCACCCACTCGCGCTCGCGCCAAGTGGGCCGGGTGAAGAGCGAGCGCAGCCAGAAGCGTTCGCCTTGCAATTCGCGCAGGTGCGCGTCGTGAAACTCGCGCGTGGTGTAGATGATCGGGCGCACGCCGTAATGCGCCTCGACGCGGTCGAGAAAGATGCGCGCCTCGGCGACGACGTTGGTCATGGTGGGCCCGAGACGGCAGGGGCCTTTGTGTTCGAGATCGAGCGCTGGCGGCAGCGCGCCCGCTTCGCGCGGCACGGTGTCGATGAAGTGCTCGGCCTGCACCGCGCCGGGGCGGCAGAGCGTGAAGAAATGATAGGCGCCGCGCCGCACGCCCGCCGTGCGCGCATCCTCCCAGTTGCGCGCGAAGCGCGGATCGACATGGTCGCCGCCTTCGGTCGCCTTGATGTAGGCGAAGGCGACATCGTCGGCGGCGAGCGCGCGCCAATCGATGGGGCCTTGGTGCCACGACACGTCGACGCCTTGCACGCCCGCGCCCGCCCAAGGCGTCCACCACCCGCCCGCCATCGCTCCGCCCGCGCCCAGGAGCGCGAGTGCGGCGGCGGCGAGCGCAATAAATATGGACCGGCGGCGTCCTCGCCGGCCGGCTCCGATGTTGGCCGGCGAGGACGCCGGCGGTCCATGGGGCGCTTGCGCCGTCACGGCCCAATCCCCAACGCCGCGAGCAGCGTTTCGAGTTCGGCGAGGGCGTCTTGGCCGGCGTGCACGAACTGATCGACGCCAGCGGCGCGCCATTGCGTCTCGCGCTCGCCTAGCTTGCCCGCAAGCACGACCCAGCCGGCGCCCGCCGCCTTCAGGCGCTGTGCGCAATTCACGGCGTGTTCGGCGTAGGCGGCGTCGGCGCCGGCGATGAGCGCCACGCGCGCACCGCTTTGGCGGAAGGCGTCGGTCAGCGCGTCCATGGACGCGTACGCCTCCTCCGCGCCGACCGCGGCGACGCCGCCCGCGCCGAGCAGATTGCGCGCCCATTGCGCGCGGGGGCCAAAGTCAGCGAGTGGGCCCAGAGGGGCGAAGAACACGCGCGCGCGCTTCGCTTCGGCGCGATCGCGCAATGTTTCGAACGGTTCGACCCAGCGGATCGGCGCCAGGACGGACTGTAAGGGAGCGCCGGCATCTTGCCGGCTGCCGGCTGGAAGCCGGCGGTCCGTCGGCGCCAAGAATTCTGGCATCGTTGCGCCGAGCAGCGGAAAGTCGGTGACGCCGGTGATGGTCTCGCGCCGCGTGGCGATCAGTTTCTGACGCGCGGCCCGCGCTGTGGCGACTTGGCCTTGCAACCGGCCGGACTGAAACGCCGCGACGATGCCGCCCTGGCGCTCGATGTCCTGCATCAGCGCCCAGGCCCGCGCGGCGAGATCGCGGGTGAGCTTCTCCACGAACCACGCCCCGCCCGCCGGATCGGCGACGTGGCCGAGGCGACATTCCTCCAGCAGCACGTGCTGGGTGTTGCGCGCGACGCGGCGCGCGAATGGCGTCGGCAAGCCCAGCGCATCGGTGAGCGGGTAGGTGGTGATGTCGTCGGCGCCGCCGATGCCGGCGGCGAAGGCGGCGGTCGAGACGCGCAGGATGTTGGTCCACGCGTCGTGGCGCGTCATCATGCGGCGCGAGGTGAAAGCGTGAATGTGCGCCGCGCGCGCTTCGGGCGGCGCGCCGCTCGCTTCCAGCACCCGCGCCCAGCACAAACGCAGCGCGCGCAGTTTCGCCGTTTCAATCAGCACGTCAGGGCCGACAGAGACCGCGAACTGCATCCATGCGCCGGCGCTTGCGGCGTGAGCGTCTCCCGCCATGCGCAGATAGGCGATGCCGCAGGAAAGCGCGGCGGCGATCTCCTGCGCTTCCGTGCCGCCAGCCTCGTGCACCGGGCGCGCGTCGGCGCGGACCACGCGCGCGTCCGGCAGCGCCTCGCGCAGGCGCTCGACCAAGGCCGCCACGGCGTGCGTGTCGGCGCTCTCTGCACCGGTGCGCATCAGCGCGCCGATCGGATCGAGATTGAAGGCCGTGCCGCGCGCGGCGACGCCCTTGAGTTTCGACTCGAGCAATTCCGCCGCCCAGAGCCCGCGCGCGCCGGCATCGAGCGAAACCGGCGCCGCTTCGAGGATGACGTCGGCAAGCGCCAGATCCAGATCGCGCGCGTCCGTGATGGCGACGCCGCGCGCGCCCGTGGGATCGACGACAAGCTCGATCGCGGCGACCCCGCCTTGAAGGTCGGCGAGGATGTCGGCGTTGGTTTGCGCCGGGTCGGGATGTTCGTAGGCCTGGCGCACGCGCCAGTCGCCCGCGCGCGCGCCGCGTACGAACGGCGTCGCGCCCGGCATGCCCGACACATCGGTGGCGGTGTGGATGTCCGGCTCGCGGTAGAGCGGCTGAATCGCCACGCCGTCCGCGGTCTGGCCCACGAGGCGCTGCCACTGCGCCCCGCGCAGCCCTTGCTCCACGAGGGCGCGCCAATCGGCTTCGTCCGCCGGCTCGCCGAGTTGGAGGGTCGAGTCCGCCATTTCCGCTCCGCTTGACGCCATGTCAGGCATCGACGCGCTTTTGAACGCAGGCTACGCCTGATGGCAACCGGAGAAGATCATGGCTCTGCCGCCGCTGTTCGACAAGTTGCGCCTGCCCGTCGTGGGCGCCCCGCAGTTCATTGTCTCCAACCCCGATTTGGTCATCGCGCAATGCAAGGCCGGGATCGTCGGCTCGTTTCCCGCACTCAACGCGCGCCCGCAGCCGTTGCTCGACGACTGGCTTTACCGCATCAAGGACGAATTGGCGGCCTATGACGAAGCGCACCCGGAGGCGCCGGCTGCGCCCTATGCGGTGAACCAGATCGTCCACAAGACCAACGCGCGGCTCGAAGAAGACGTGGAATTGTGCGTCAAGCACAAGGTGCCGATCGTCATCACATCGCTCGGCGCGCGCCCCGAAGTGAATGCCGCAATCCAATCCTATGGCGGCATCGTTCTGCACGACATCATCAACATCAAGTTCGCGCAGAAGGCGCTGGAGAAGGGCGCCAACGGGCTGATCGCGGTGGCCGCCGGCGCAGGCGGTCACGCGGGCGGGCTTTCGCCCTTCGCGCTGGTGCACGAGATCCGCACCTTCTTCGATGGTCCGCTGCTGCTTTCCGGCGCCATCGCCACCGGCAGGGGCGTGCTCGCCGCGCAAGCGATGGGCGCCGACCTCGCCTATATCGGCTCCGCCTTCATCGCCACCGCCGAGGCGAACGCGACGGACGCCTACAAGCAGATGATCGTCGACTCGAACGCCGACGACATCGTCTACTCGAACCTCTTCACCGGCGTGCTCGGCAATTACCTGAAGGGCTCCATCCGCGCCGCCGGTCTCGATCCGGACAATCTTCCCGAAAGCGATCCAAGCAAGATGAATTTCGGCGCCGCCAAGGCCTGGAAGGACATCTGGGGCGCCGGACAAGGCGTCGGCGCGGTGCGCGAGATCGTGCCTGCGGCCGACCTCATCGCGCGCTTGAAGCGCGAGTATGACGCCGCGAAGTGGGGATTGTGCGGCTAACTATCCAACGCTCGACGCGCGCGCGCCCGCCGGCAATGCAAGCGTAGTCAACGAGATGCGGGTCCGGCGATCCCGGCGTTGGCCCAATCAATCCGACTGGGTCCGGACCGGGCCTAAGCTCCTCCTTCACCGAGGAGCACATGACAGCCAATCCCACCGAAAAAACCGCGATCCAGTCTTTGACGCTACGCAGCGCCGCCGCGATCGCCATCGCCGCTGCCGCGAGCGAACTGCAGATCGCGCTGCCTGAAGGCGCCGCGCAGGACATCGCCGCTGTGCTGATCGACCTTGTCGTCACGCTCGGCCTAGTCGGCGTCGCCATCGGCAGAACCCGCGCCCGCGGCCCGATTGTTTGAGCGAGGCGGCGATGAGACACCCGCTTCGCGTTTTCGCACTGGCGTTGGCGTTCGCCGCAACGCCCGCCTGCGCGGCGCTCGCGCCGCCGGACCTGCCAAACCCGCTCGCTGCCGCGCAAAGCTTGGACCAACGCGCCTATGCGTTGCTGCACGCCTACGCGGCGGTGGTCGAAGAGGCGGCGGACATCGCTGCCGATCCAGCCGCGCCGATCGCGTTCAAGCGGCTGCTGGGCGAAGCCGAGCGCGTGGCCACGCCGAGCGTCGAGCTGCTGCAAACCGCAATCACGGCATATCTGCGCGCCCGCGCAGACTTCGAGGCGGCTTCAGGGGCGAGCCAAACCACGCTCGATCGCGCCGCCATCGCCTTCGCCGTAGCCATGCGCAGGCTGAACGAAGCCATCGAAGCGGCGCAAGCGCCGATCGCTGAATTGAGCGGCCTCGTCCGCGCGCGCCGGGAGCGTTGAGATGCAGACCGTCCTCATCCAAGTCCAATTGCTGCTTGCGGCGCTCTCGGCGTTCTTGCCGCTGATCCCCGCCGAAGCGCGCGCCCGTGCGGGCGATATCCTGGAGCTCGCCGCCGAGGCGCTGGCGGCAGGCGTTTCGGTCGCCAGCAGTCTCGACGACCTGAACGCGAAGCTCGCGGCCGTGCGCGCCGACATCGAAGCGCGCGCAACAAGCGGCCAGCCGGTCAGCGGCGCCGACATGGAGGCCGCCATGGCGCGCGTGCGCGCTGCGTCAGCCGCCTTCCGCGCCGCGCTTGAGACCGCGGAGAAGAGCGCTCGATAGCGCCGCCGCGCAGGGGAGGCGCCGCCCGAAGACTTTCAGAGACCCCATCTTCGGTTGACACTCGGCGCCTCCCCGCTCTTTTCATGCGGGCATGAGCACCCGCGCCCACATCCTCGCCATAGACCAAGGCACCACCTCGACGCGCGCAATCGTGTTCGACAAGGACTTCGCGCCGAAAGCGGTCGCGCAGGTCGAACTTGCGCAGCACTATCCACAGCCCGGCTGGGTCGAGCACGATGCCGAAGAGATCTGGGACGCGACCCTGAAGGTGTGCCGCGAGGCGATCGCGGCCGTGGCCGGGGCCGCGCAGATCGCCGCCATCGGCATCACCAATCAGCGCGAAACGACGGTGCTGTGGGACCGCAAGACCGGCGCGCCGGTGCAGCGCGCCATCGTCTGGCAGGACCGCCGCACCGCGGACTCATGCGCGGCGCTGCGCGAAGCGGGCCATGAGCCAGAGGTGCAGGCCGCCACCGGGCTTTTGCTCGATCCCTATTTTTCCGGAACCAAGATAGCTTGGATCCTCGATCGCGATCCGCGGCTACGCCAACGCGCCGAGGCCGGCGACTTGGCGTTCGGCACCATCGAGACGTTCCTGGTGTGGCGCCTGACCGGCGGGCGCGCCCATGTCAGCGACTACACCAACGCGTCGCGCACGCTGCTGTTCGATCTCGCCGCCTGTGCATGGAGCGAGCGCATGTGCGCGCTCTTGCGCGTGCCCCGCGCGCTGTTGCCGGACGCCAAACCGTGCGACGCCGCGTTCGGCGAAACCGACGCCAGCCTGTTCGGCGCGCCGATCCCCATTCGCGGCATGGCCGGCGATCAGCAGGCCGCGCTCATCGGTCACGGCTGTCTCAAGCCTGGCATGGCGAAGGCGACCTTCGGCACCGGCGCGTTTCTGGTCATGAATATGGGCGCTGCGCCGCCGCGGTCGGAGAACCGTCTTCTGGCCACCGTCGGCTACGAAGCGGGCGGCGCCCGCGCGTACGCGCTCGAAGGCTCGATCTTCTCGGCCGGCGCGACCATGCAGTGGCTGCGCGACGGGCTGAAGATCATCGCCTCCTCGGCGCGGTCGCAAGCCATGGCCGAAAGCCTCGACAGCAACGGCGGCGTCTACCTGGTGCCCGCATTCGCCGGCCTCGGCGCGCCGCAATGGAACGCCGATGCGCGCGGCGCCATCGTCGGGCTGACGCGCGACACCAGCGCCGCACATCTGGCGCGTGCGGGACTCGAAGCGGTGGCCTACCAGACCGCGGATCTGCTGGACGCGTTGCGCGCCGACGGTGCGCGCGTCGACCAGCTGCTGGTCGACGGCGGCATGACCGCCAACGGCTGGGCGATGCAATTCCTCGCGGACATCTGCGCGGTCGAGGTCGCGCGCCCGCAGTTCCAGGAAATGACGGCGCTGGGCGCGGCGAAGCTGGCTGCGCTGGGCGCCGGGTTGATCGCCTCGCTCGACGAGGCTGGTGCGGCGACCGCCCAGCGATGGTCGCCAACGATGGCCGCGGGCGAACGCAACCGATTGAGAGGCGAGTGGGCCAACGCCGTGCGCGGCGTTCTGGCGGTCGCGGAGTGAGCCCGTCGGGATTCGAACCCGAGACCCTCTGATTAAAAGTCAGATGCTCTACCGACTGAGCTACGGGCTCGCGCGAGGGCCGCACTTAAGCCGACGCCCTCGCGCGCGCAACCGCTGGCGTGCTTCAGCCGGCCGGCGGCGGGTCGTCCGGCGCGTCCGGCGTGACCGGCGCTTGGTCAGGCGCATCGATCGGGGGCGGCGAATCTTGCGTCCGCGGCGCGGGGGCGGGCATTCGCGTTGCAGATCTTGGCGCTGACGCCGGCGCGGGTTCCGCCGAGGGCATCGCGACCGGCGGCAGGTCCTGGCTCACGTCCGCGAGCGACTGCTCTTCTGCGGCGGGCTGCGGCACCAGTGACGCGGTCTCCCGGCCGCCAAATTCGAAATAGGCCCACGCAGCGCCGGCGATCAGTACGCCGGCGATGGCCAAGCGAACGATTGCGCCGCTGCGGTCATGGTGCCTGGGGGGCGGGGCGTAGGGATCGGCAGGCAATGGAAATTCTCCTGGAGAACGGGGTCGGATTCTCAACCGCGGCCGCCCGGATCGGTTCCGGCGCCCGCCGCACCGGCCCCGGACGGGCGCGTGTGACGGACTGGCAACATTGCTCGGAAATGACCGCAGGGAGGCGCCATTTGGGCTGGCCGCCGGTGGGCCCCCGCATAGAGTGCGTCGGCCTCGGTTTTCGGCGGGGGACGTCCTCGGGGCCCGGCCCTTTGAGGACCATACGCAGGGGCGTGAGGGGGATTGGGCCGCGTCGGGAGGGGACGCGGCCCATTTCCTGTCCAAACGGAGAGCCTCCTTCCCCAGGGAGGGAGGAAAAAAGGCAACGGTCCTCAGGAAAATCGCGTCCGGGCTATGGACTTGCGTGGACTCTGGTGAATCGCGGCGCCAAACTCCGCGACATCGGACGGAGCAGGAACCTCTGCTGGGCTGTAAGGGTTCAGTAAGGGGCGTCGGGGCTCATCGGCGCATATCCGGGACTCAGCTTCGGCCGTGAGCGCTCAGGCGCGACTGGCTGCGCTGAGGAACTGGCGCAGGGGAATCACTTTGAGAGGGGTGAATATGAAATCGCGCATCACCAAAGGTTTGGCGCTCGCTGCCTTGATGGCTGGCACCGCCGGCGTGGCGAACGCCACGGAAGGCTGGTACGGCCGCGCTGACGTGGGTTGGTCCTTCGAAGGCGAAATGGACGCCGACATTTCGGCGGAACAGTGGGAGCTGAAGCACGACTGGACCCAGCATCTGGGCCTTGGCTACGCCTTCCAGAACGGCTTCCGCCTCGAAGGCGAACTCGGCCATCGCTTCAATCAAATGGAACCGGGCATCTTCCTGGACAACGGCGACGTGCACGCGTGGTCGGCCATGGCGAACCTGTTCTATGACTTCAACCGCGGTGGTTCGCTTGAGCCGTACATCGGCCTCGGCGTCGGCGCTGCGCGCATCAACGGTTCGGCTTGGGACGGCCCTGCGTCGTTCCGTGGCGAAGACACCGTGCTGGCGTACCAAGCTCTCGTCGGCGTGGCCGTCGGCATCACCGATCAACTCGATCTTGATGTCGGCTATCGTTATTTCATCGCCGACGACGTGGAATGGGATGAAGGCAGCGTGGTCGGCAGCACCGATTACGAGCATCAGGCCCTGACGGTCGGTCTGCGCTACCAATTCGCCGCTCCGGCCCCGGCCTACGTGCCGCCGCCGCCGGCCCCGCCGACCCCGCCGCCGACCCCGCCCGTGCCGCCGCCTGCGGCTGCGTGCCCGACGGCGAACTTCCCGATCTACTTCGAATGGGATCGTTCGAACCTGAACGCTGCGGCGATCGAAACGATCGACGCGGCTGTGGCGAACGCGCGCCGCTGCAACATCAGCAGCATCGTGCTGGTCGGCCACACCGACACGTCGGGTTCGGCCGCGTACAACCAGGGTCTGTCGGAGCGTCGTGCTTCGGTGGTGCGCGACGCGCTGGTGGCGCGCGGCATCGCAGCGTCGATGATCCGCACGGAAGCGCGTGGCGAAACCAACCTCGCGCGCGAGACGCGCGACGGCGTGCGCGAGCCTCTGAACCGCCGCACGGCGGTGACGATCACGTTCCGCTAATCGCGCACCTGCCTCTCGTTTGAGGGATGGGCCCAGCCGCAAGGCTGGGCCCATTTGCATTGGGCGCCCGCGGTAGCGAAGGCCGCCGCCCGGCCCGGGCGTGCGAAATGGGCCCAATTGTGACGAGAAAATGGTTAACGCCGGTCGCGAAACGGTCTAGAAATCTGCCGAACGGCGCGGGCGAAGCCCGGGCCGTAGAGGGCTTATTTGCACCAGGGGACGGCCAACATGAGCAAGAAATTGAAGCGGACGCTGGCGCTCGCCGCGCTGATGGCGGGAACGGCCGGCGTCGCGAACGCGACCGAAGGATGGTACGGCCGCCTCGATGTCGGCTACGGCGTCGATGGGGAAGCGGACGACGGCGTCGCGCCGACGCCCTACGACCTCGATGACGGTCCGATGTTCTCCGCAGGCATCGGCTACGCCTTCCAAAACGGCTTCCGTCTGGAAGGTGCGCTCGACTGGCGCGACAACGATCTGATCCTGCCGCCGGCTGTCAGCACCAACGACGGCGCGCTGATGGCGAACCTCTACTACGACTTCAATCGCGGCGGCCGGTTCCAACCGTATCTCGGCGTTGGC
This sequence comes from Hyphomonadaceae bacterium, assembly GCA_050182055.1. GTDB lineage: Bacteria > Pseudomonadota > Alphaproteobacteria > Caulobacterales > Aquidulcibacteraceae > Vitreimonas. Next base: position 63,044 of record JBFXCP010000002.1, on the reverse strand, counting down.
GTCGGCTACAATCACCTCGACATCGACACGCCGAGCTCGGGTGGTTCGGATGGTCTGGCCTATCAAGGCCTCGCCGGCGTCGGCATCGCGCTCAGCGAACGCGCCATGGTCGACGTGGGCTATCGCTACTTCGTTGCGCCCGAGAATGACTACACGGGTTACGACGTCGAATACACGCACCAGGCCGTGACGGTCGGTCTGCGTTGGCAGTTCGGCGCAGCGGCCGCGCCGCCTCCGCCGCCGCCTCCGCCACCCCCGCCGCCACCGCCTCCGCCTCCGCCGCCGCCTGCGGCTGCGTGCCCGACGGCGAACTTCCCGATCTACTTCGAATGGGATCGTTCGAACCTGAACGCTGCGGCGATCGAAACGATCGACGCGGCTGTGGCGAACGCGCGCCGCTGCAACATCAGCAGCATCGTGCTGGTCGGCCACACCGACACGTCGGGTTCGGCCGCGTACAACCAGGGTCTGTCGGAGCGTCGTGCTTCGGTGGTGCGCGACGCGCTGGTGGCGCGCGGCATCGCAGCGTCGATGATCCGCACGGAAGCGCGTGGCGAAACCAACCTCGCGCGCGAGACGCGCGACGGCGTGCGCGAGCCTCTGAACCGCCGCACGGCGGTGACGATCACGTTCCGCTAATCGCGCACCTGCCTCTCGTTTGAGGGATGGGCCCAGCCGCAAGGCTGGGCCCATTTGCATTGGGCGCCCGCACGCGCTGGACATGCGAGGCCCGCCTGGGCAAGTTCCGGCCATGTCATCCGGGTTGAACGAGGCGGTGGCGCGCACTTGGGGCGCGGGCGTCGACGCAGTGCTGCAAGCGCTGGACGCTGAAGGCCCGGCGATGGCCGCGCGCGCCGAGGCGTGGTCGGCGATCAATTCCGGATCCTGGGAGCTTGCCGGCCTCGAGCGCATGCGCGAGCCGTTGTTGGCAGCGGCGTCGGCGCTGCCTGGCGCTCCCGAAGTGGTGGCGCTCGCGCCGTCGCAGCGGATCAAGCCCGACGGCGAAGCGCTGGCGGTCGACCACGGCGCTTCGATCCGCGTGCGGGTGCGCCCGGAGGCGCCCATCCAAGTGGCGCTCACCGGCCACTACGACACCGTGTTCCCCGCGGCGCATCCTTTTCAGAAACCGTGGCGCGAAGGCGACGTGCTGCGCGGCCCGGGCGTGGCTGACATGAAAGGCGGCATTGCGGTGATGCTGGCGGCGCTCGGCGCGTTCGAGAAGCTGCCCGGCGCCAAACGCGTCGGCTATGAGGTGCTGTTGAGTCCGGACGAAGAAGTGGGCTCGCCTGCAAGCGCGCCCTTGCTCGCCGAACTCGGCGCGCGGGCGCATCTCGGCCTGACCTACGAGCCGGCGATGGCGAGCGGCGCCTTGGTCGACGCGCGCAAGGGCTCGGGCAACTTCCACCTCGTCGTGCGCGGCCGCGCGGCGCACGTCGGCCGCGCCTTCGCCGACGGCCGCAACGCTGTCATCGCCGCCGCTGAAGCCGCCATGCAGCTCAACGCGCTCAACGGTCAACGCGATGGCGTGACGTTCAATGTCGGCGCCATCGATGGCGGCTCGGCGGTCAACGTCGTGCCGGAGCGCGCGGTGCTGCGCTTCAACGTGCGCACGCCCGACGCCGAGAGCGGCGTGTGGGCCGAGGCGGAGGTGCGGCGGATCGTGGCGGCGATCCATGCGCGCGACGGCATCGAGGCGCATCTGCATGGCGGCATGACGCGCCCGCCCAAGCCGCTTAACGCCCAGCAGCAAACCATGGTGCGCTGGACGCGCGCCGCGGGCGAGGCGCTGGGACTCGATCTCCAGTTCCAAGCCTCCGGCGGCGTGTGCGAAGGCAATAACCTCGCCGCCGCGGGCTGCCCCAACATCGATACGCTGGGTCCGTGCGGCGGCGGTTTGCACAGCGATGAGGAATTCGTGCTGCTCGCGAGCTTCGCCGAGCGCGCCAAGCTCTCCTTCCTGCTTCTCGCCGGCCTCGAACGCGGCGTATTCGATCCCAAGGACCTGCGTTCGTGAGCGATCCAGTCTACGTGATGCGCGCCGCGGGTCCGCGCGACCTCGAAGGCTTCAAGCAATTGCGCGCCATTGCCGGCGCGGGCTTCACCAGCCTGATGCTGGATGACGCGGCGATGGCGGCAAAGCTTGCGCTCTCCGAGCGAAGCTTCGGCTCGACGGCGGCGGCCGTCGGCGCTGAGCGTTACTTCATCGCGCTCGAACACATCGCGACCGGGCAGCTGGCGGGCTGCTGCGGCGTGAAGGCGACGATCGGCGAGACGCCGCCTTTCTTCAACTTCCGCATCATCACGGAGGCGCAATCGTCCGCCGCCGTAAATCGCCGGTTCGACATGCGCGTGCTGATCGGCGTGAACGACTTTACCGGGTGCTCGGAAGTCGGCTCGCTGTTTGTGCGCCCCGAGCACCGCGCCGCCGGCGTCGGCCGGGCGCTGGCGCAGTGCCGCTACATGCTGATGGCCACCGCGCCGCAGCGTTTCCGCGAGCAGGTGGTGTCGGAGTTGCGCGGGGTCGTTTCACCCGAAGGCGTGTCGCCGTTCTGGGAGGCGGTCGGGCGCCATTTCTTCCGCATGGATTTCGCCGAAGCCGACCGGCTGAGCGCCACCACGGACAATCAGTTCATTCTCGATCTGATGCCGCAGCATCCCGTCTATGTCGATTTGCTGCCGAAGGCGGCGCAGGCTGTGCTGGGCGCGTGCCACGCCGACGGCGAGGGCGCGCGCCGGCTGCTGGAGTGGGAAGGCTTCACGTTCTCCAATGTGGTCGACATTTTCGACGGCGGCCCGCTGATGAGCGCCCGCCGCGACGCCATCCGCACCAAGCGCGAGTCTCGCCGCGTGCGTTTGGCGGCCGATCCGGCGGCGGCGCCCGGCGGCCGCGCCTTGATCGCCTCGCCAGCGATCAACACATTCCGCTGTGTAGCGGCGCAAGCGGTCGTGAGCGACGACGCTGCGCACGTGGCGCCCTCCGTTCTGGCGGCGCTTCAGCTAGATTACGGCGCCGAAGCCTTGGTGTGGACCGACAATGCGCACTGAACTTTACATTGACGGCGCCTGGCGCGAAGGACGCGGCGAACGGTTCCAGTCGCACGACCCCGCGACCGGCGACAAAGTATGGCAGGGCCGCGCAGCTGACGCGGAAGACGTCGCCGAGGCGATGGCAGCGGCCAAGCTGGCGTTCCCGGCATGGTCGCGCCGCCCGGTGGAGGAGCGGATCGCCGTCGCGCGCGCGTTCGCAAAGCAGATCGAAGCGCAGAGCGAGGAGATCGCGCGCACGATTTCTCGCGAGATGGGCAAGGTGCTCTGGGACGCCAAGGGCGAAGTCCAGGCCATGGTTGGCAAGATCGAATTGTCGATCCGCGCGCAGGCCGAACGCGCCGGCAGCCGCGAAGAGAAGGCCGCGTTCGGCGCGATGACGCTTTCGCATCGCGGTCACGGCGTGCTGGCGGTGTTCGGGCCGTTCAATTTCCCAGGCCATCTGCCGAACGGCCACATCGTGCCGGCGCTGCTGGCGGGCAATTGCGTGCTGTTCAAGCCGAGTGAGTTCACGCCCGGCGTCGGCGCGTTGATGGTGGAGGCGTGGGAAGCGGCAGGCTTGCCCGCGGGCGTCGTCAATCTCGTGCAGGGCGGGCGCGACACGGGCGCTGCGGTGTTGGACGTTCCGGGCCTCGCCGGCGTTCTCTTCACCGGATCCGCGCACACCGGCGCGCTGATCCATCGTCAATTCGCGGGACGGCCGGACGTGATGCTGGCGCTCGAACTGGGCGGCAACAATCCGCTGATCGTGTGGCCCCGGGTCGACGCGCAGGCGGCGGCCAACCTGATTGCACACTCGGCGTTTGCGACGAGCGGCCAGCGCTGCTCGTGCGCGCGGCGCTTGATCGTGCCGCAGGGAGACGCGGGCGACGCCATCGTCGCCGCGCTGGCTGAACTCGCGCCGAAGATCGCGGTCGGCCCGGCGACGCAGACGCCTGAGCCGTTCATGGGGCCGGTCGTAAACGCCGTCTCCGCCGAGCGCGCGGTGAAGTTCGAGCAGGGGCTGGTGGCGATGGGCGGTACGCCGATCGTCCCGGTGCGGCGCGAAGGGGCCTTCGTGCACCCGGCCATCATCGACGTGACCGGCCTGTCGCCGCCCGATGAGGAATTGTTCGGGCCGGTGCTGCAGGTCTATCGGGTCAGCGACTTCGATCATGCGCTCGATGTCGCCAACGCCACGCGCTTCGGCCTGGCTGGCGGCCTCATCAGCGACGATCCCGCACTCTGGGCGCGCGTGAAAACGGAACTGCGCGTGGGCGTGCTGAACTGGAACCGGCCGACCACCGGCGCTTCGGGCGCCATGCCGTTCGGCGGCCCCGGCCTCTCCGGCTCGCTGCGCCCGAGCGCGTACTACGCGGCCGACTACGTGGCTTATCCGGTCGCGACGCAGCTCGCCGAGAAAGCCGCGCCGATCGCTGCGCCCGGTCTTCCTTCGTGAGCGCGCAGGCAGAAGAGATCAATTTTGACGGGCTGGTTGGCCCGACCCACAACTACGCGGGACTCTCCGAGGGCAACTTGGCGTCGGCCCGCAACGCGGACACGGTGGCGCGGCCGCGTGAGGCGGCGCTGCAAGGCATCGCCAAGATGCGCCGCCTCAAGGCGCTGGGCTTGAGCCAAGGCGTGCTGCCGCCGCACGAGCGACCGAACATCGCGTGGCTGCGCGCGCTTGGCTTCACTGGCTCTGACGGCGCCGTGTGGGAGGCGGCGTGGACGCGCGAACCGACGCTCGCGCGCGCGGCGCTGGCGTCGTCGGCAATGTGGGCGGCGAACGCGGCGACGATCTCGCCGAGCGCCGATTGTGCTGACGGCAGGCTCCACGCCTCCGTCGCAAACCTGCAGACGATGCTGCATCGCATCCTCGAAGCGGAGCAGACCGAGCGCACCTTGCGCTGCTTGTTGCCGGATGACTCGCGCTTTGCTGTGCATCCGGCGCTGCTGGCTCACGACGCGCTATCGGATGAGGGCGCGGCCAATCACATGCGCATGGCCGCAGCGCCGGGTGCGCGGGGCGTGGAGATTTTCGTCTACGGCCGCGGCGCGAGTGAAGCGCGCGCCGGATTTCCGGCGCGCCAGACGCTGGAAGCGTCGCGCGCCGTCGCGCGCCGCCACGGCCTCGACCCCGGTCGCACCGTTTTCGCCCGCCAGGCGGCGCAGGCCATCGATGCGGGCGCGTTCCACAATGACGTGGTGGCTGTCGCCCACGAGCACGTGCTCTTTCACCACGAAGACGCCTTCGCCGACAAAGCGGCGCTCTACGCCGAGGTGCGGGCCAAGGCGCAAGGATTCGCGCCGGTGTTCGTGGAAGTCCCGCGCACGCGCGTCGGATTGGACGACGCGGTCGCGTCGTATCTGTTCAACTCGCAGCTGGTGCACGCGCCGGGCGCCGGTGCGTTGACGCTGATAGCGCCGACGGAGGTGCGCGAGAACAACCGCACAGCGTCGTTCGTGCAGGAGATGATTGCCGCGCCCGGCGCTGCGATCGGCGGCGTGGAGTACGTCGAGGTGCGCGAAAGCATGCGCAACGGCGGCGGGCCTGCGTGCCTGCGTCTCCGCATCGTCATGACGCCTGAGGAGCGCGCCGCGGCGGCGCAGGGCTTCTTCCTGACGGACGCGCTCGCGGACGCCCTGGAGGCTTGGGTGAAGAAGCACTACCGCGAAGACCTCGCGCCCGCCGATCTGGGAGATCCCGCGCTCGTGGGCGAAGTGCACACCGCGCTGGACGACCTCACGCGCGTGCTTCCGCTTGGCGGCGGCTTCTATCCGTTCCAGCGGGGCTAAAACGAAAACGGCGGCCGCATTGCTGCGGCCGCCGTCATGTTCGCATTGTCCGAGGGCGTTAGTTCAGGCTCTCGGGGCGCAGCTTGTAAGCGCCTTCGTCAGTCTCGTCGAACATCAACTCGATCTGCGGATGCTCGACCGGTTCGCCGGTCTCGTCCGCCATCAGATTCTGTTCGGAGACGTAGGCCACGTAGTGGCTGTCCGAATTCTCGGCGAAGAGGTGATAGAAGGGTTGATCTCGACGCGGCCGGATGGGTTCGGGGATGGCGTCGAGCCACTCCTCGGTGTTGGAGAATTCAGGATCGACATCGAACACAACGCCCCGGAACGGGAACAGCTTGTGCTTCACGACCTGCCCGATGGAGAATTTCGCTTCGCGCATGTTCTCCTCCATGACTCCTTCCGTACCTCTCCATCCTCTCGCAATGGTAAGGTATGCACCGAGCGCGCGCGCCACAAGCTTTCGAGCCGCCCACACGAATTCGTGTCCCCAGAACTGCGTTAAGCTGTGTCGTTCCTGGCGCGGTTTTGCCGCTTCGGCGTGCAATCCGGGCGAAAAGCGGGCGAAAGCAGGGTGTCTGGCGGCGGCCTTTAGGCTAAGCATGACGGTGAAATAGGCTTTTGCGCAGGCGGCTCGTGCGTCTGCCGGAACGGTTCGACATGGACAGCATCGGGCGGGCGCAGGCGTCGCGGAGCGGCGCGCGCCAAGGCCAGCGATCGCGCGCGCCGCTGTTTGCGGCGCTCGATCTCGGCACCAACAATTGTCGTCTGTTGATGGCCGCGCCCGACGGGCGCGGCGGCTTGCGCGTGGTCGACGGCTTCTCGCGCATCGTGCGTCTCGGCGAAGGGCTCGCCCACACCGGGCGTTTGAGCGAAGGCGCGATGGCGCGCGCGTATCAAGCGCTGGTCGCCTGCGCGCAGCGCATCGAAGCGCGCGCGCCGGTGGCGGTGGGTTGCGTGGCGACGCAGGCGTGCCGCGCGGCGGCGAACGGACAAATGTTCCTGAACCGCGTGGAGAAGGACCTCGGGCTCAAGTTCGACATCATCAGCGCAGAGGAGGAGGCGGGTCTTTCCGTGCTTGGCTGCGCGACCTTGCTCGAGCCGGAGGCGGACTACGCAATGATCGTCGACATCGGCGGCGGCTCGACGGAGATGTCGTGGGTGGCGCCGGAAGCGGCGCTGCAGGGCGGGCTAAAGCCGCCGATCATCTCCTGGGGCACCACGCCGCTAGGCGTCGTCACCTTGGCCGAGGACGATCCCGAGCCGGACCACGGCAAGCAGGACTGGTACGAAGGGCTGGTGGCGCGCGTCGCCGCGCAGATCGAGACCGTCGGCGGCGCGCACGCGCTGCGCGCGGCCTTCGCCGCTGGCAAGGGTCATATCATCGGCACCTCGGGCACGGTGACCAGCCTTGCCGGAGTCTACCTCGATCTGCCGCGCTACAATCGGGCCAAGGTCGACGGCATGTGGTTCGACGTCGACGACTGCCGCGCCGTCATTGCGCAGCTCCTGGCGCAGACGCGCGAGCAACGCGCCGCCAACGCCTGTATCGGCAAGGACCGCGCCGATCTGGTCGTCGTCGGCGGCGCCATCCTCGACGCGGTGCTGCGCGTGTGGCCGGCGGCGCGCATTCGCGTCGCCGACCGCGGTCTGCGCGAGGGCGTCCTGCTCCGGCTGATGGCGGGGCATGCGGAACGCACCTGATGAGCAGCGACGACACCCCTCCGAAGCGGCGCTGGACTGGCAAACCGAAAAGCGGCGCGGGCGGCGAGCGGCAGATGCAGATCCGCGTCAAGAACAAGAAGCTCGACGAAAGTTCGCGCAACTGGGTGAAGCGGCATCTCAACGACCCTTATGTCGCGCGCGCGCGCGCCGACGGCTATCGCGCGCGGGCGGCGTACAAACTGATCGAGCTCGATGACCAGTTCGGCATCCTGACGCGCGGCGCGCGCGTGATCGATCTGGGCGCAGCGCCAGGCGGATGGGCCCAGGTCGCCGTGCAGCGCGGCTGCACGGTGGTGGGCGTCGACCTCTTGCCGGTCGAGCCGCTCGATGGCGCTGTGTTTTTCGAGATGGACTTCACGGCGCCCGAGACGCCCGGCGTGCTGCTTGCGGCGCTAGGCGGCGCGCCGGATGTCGTTCTCTCGGACATGGCCGCCAACACCACCGGCCACGCCAAGACCGATCAAATCCGCACCGGCGCGCTGGCGGAGGCCGCCGCCGAGTTCGCCATCGCCCACCTCGCGCCCGGCGGCGCCTTCGTGACGAAGGCGTTCCAGGGCGGGCTCGATGCGGCGCTGCTGGCGCGGCTGAAGCAGAGCTTCACCAAGGTGAGCCATGCCAAGCCGCCGGCAAGCCGCGCCGAAAGCGCCGAAGTCTATGTCGTCGCGATGGGGCGGAAGGCGCGCTCGGCCTAGCGCAGGCCGGCTTCCGCGAAGGGGCCGCCGGCGCGGTCGAAACCGATCATCGTCAGCATGCGCGCCTGGGCGGCGGTGGCGACGGACTCGGCGGTGATCAAGAGCCCCGCCGCCTTGGCGGCAAGCAGACGGCGTCCGAGCGGCGAGCGGTCGCCGCAATCTAGTGCGAGAAAGGGGTCGGGCGCCGCCGGCGCGTCGAGCACGACTTCGCCGTAGAGCGCGCGCGCGCGCGCGCCGAACGGGATCGGGCACTCGGGATCGCCGCGCAACACGACCGCCCAGCCGCGGGCGCGCAGCTCCTCGGCGAGGGCGGGGCCAGTATCGACAATGGCGCGTTCGTTCAGTTCGAAGGCAAGGCCGACGCGCGTGCAGCCGGCCTCGATCGCCGCCTCGCTCAGAAGGTCCGCTTCAAGCGTGGCATGCAGGTGGCCCGGCACCGACAGGGCCAGCGGCGAAAACGCGCCGCGTTCGCGCCACGCCATGCGCGCGCCGCGCAGCGTGCGCGCCAGGTTGGAGTAGGCGAACGCCTCTTCGGCGTCGCCGTGCGGGCGGACGATTCCCGACGCCAGCGCGCCGACGCGCAGATCGACGCGCGCGCCGATGGCGAACGACAACGGCGCCGGTGCGGCGCGCGGGCGGAAGGGAATGACGTTCATGGCCGTATCGAACGGCCTTGATACGCCCAACGCAGTTAAGGATCGGCGCGCAAACGTGGTGAAGCCTGCGTTAGCGCTGTCAGCGCGGGGCGACATCTAGGCGCGCGACTTCCATTTCGAGCGCGCGCAGGAGCGCACGGCTCGTCGCATGGCCGTCCGTCTTGATGCGGTCCCGCACGACCGCGCGCAGCGCATCGACGTGGGCGCCGATGAGCCCCGCGTTCTTCGCCGCATCGGCCTTGCCTGCGGGGCTCTCGATCAGGCGGCAGAGCGACGCGGCCAGTTGGCCGGCGAGCGGATAGCCGTAGGTCGCGCCTACGCCCTTCAAGTCATGCGCCGCCGCCGCCAATGCCTCCACTGACGGGGCGCTCCAATGGGTTTGCGCCGCCAGTTGGCGGGCGATCTGGAGCCGCTCGATGTCGGCGTCGAGCCATTGTTCCATCGAGCCGCCGAGCGCTTCCAACGTCTTGTCCGCGCGCGCCAGCGCCTCGCCGTCGAACACCGGCGTCTTCATGTCGAGCGTGCGCAGGCCTACGTCGCGAGGGTCGATAATCTCTACGCGCGGCTTGCTCATGGCGCGCGAGCATGGCGGCGCGGAATGAACAGAGCGTTGACGCGTTGGCTAGACGTTAAACTGTTCGCGCAGAATTCGCTCGTCCAGCGCGTGGCCGGGATCGAACATGAGTTGCTGCGCCGAATTGGCGTCCTCGCGGATTTCGACGGCGATCACGTCGCGCGTCTCCAGATTGTCGGCGACGGCGCTGACGGGACGCCGCTCGTGCTCCAGCACCTCGATGCGGACGTGCGCGCGGTGCGGCAGCAGCGCGCCGCGCCAGCGGCGGGGCCGGAACGCGCTGATGGGCGTTAACGCCAACAGCCGGGAGTCGATCGGCAGGATTGGGCCGTGGGCGGAGTAATTGTAGGCCGTCGAGCCTGCGGGCGTGGCGACCATGACCCCGTCGCAGAGCAGCTCCGGCATCCGTTCGGCGCCGTCGATCAGGATTCGCAACTTGGCCGACTGCGCGGTCTCGCGCAGCAGCGACACCTCGTTGAACGCCCGTTCCTCGACCACGCCCCGGGCGGTCTCGCAGCGCGCCACCAGCGCGCGGATGCGGACCTTCTCCGCCTTTCCCAGCCGATCGATCAGGTCGGCGTCGTTATAGTCGTTCATCAGAAAGCCGACGGTGCCGCGGTTCATGCCGTAGACCGGCTTCTTGTCCTTGAGCCGCCGGCGCAGCGTCTCCAGCATGTGCCCGTCGCCGCCCAGCACGACGATGACGTCGGCGTCGGCCTCGCCCGCTTCGCCATAGGTATGGCGGAGCCGGCGTAGGGCTTCCTGCGCCTCCGGACGGGCGCTGGCGGTGAAGGCGAGCTTCATGGGAGGGGGCGCTCTTTGCTTATCGTTTCGGCGGGCCTAAGCTTTCCTACCACAGAGGCAGGCGGAGTGCGAACGATGGCCGACGACGTTGGGGGCTCGCTGAAGGGGCGGGTGAGCGCCGAGGAGTGGCAGGCGCGCGTCGATCTCGCGGCGCTCTATCGTCTGGTCGCCCATTACGGCTGGGACGACATGATCTTCACGCACATCTCGATGCGCGTCCCCGGCCCCGAGCACCACTTCCTGATCAATCCGTACGGGATGTTCTTCGAAGAGATCACCGCGTCGTCACTGGTGAAGGTCGATCTCGACGGCAATATCGTTGCGCAGACGCCGTATTACATCAATCCGGCCGGCTTCACGATCCACTCGGCGATTCACGCCGCGCGTGAGGATGCATTGTGTGTGATCCACCTCCACACCGACGCCGGCGTCGGCGTGTCGGCGCAGAGGGACGGCTTGCTGCCGATCTCGCAGAACTCACTGCTGGTGATCCCGAACCTCGCCTATCACGACTACGAAGGCGTCGCGCTGAACCTCGATGAGCGCGAACGGCTGGTGAAGGACCTCGGCGACAAGAAGATGATGCTGCTGCGCAACCATGGCACGCTGTCGGTGGGATCGAGCGCGGCGGAAGCATTCATCGGCATTTTCTTTCTCGAACGCGCGTGCGCGCAGCAGGTCAACGCCGTTTCCGGCGGCCGCGACAAAGTGCTGATCGCGCCGGAGGCCGCCCAATTGGAAACGGTCGGCCAGAGCAAAGGGCTTGGGATGGTGGCGGGGCTGGCGTGGCCAGGGCTGAAGCGCAAACTGGATCGGCATCTGCCGGGCTACGACTCCTAGCAGTCGTTGCAGCGATGTCGCCCGCGCCGGCTGCGGCCGGCGCTTGGATCGCGCCTGTCGGCGGCCAGGAAATCTGGACCAACGTCGCCGGCGAACGCAACGAGACGTCCTTCTACGAGAGCTCTGCATACTGGGAAGTGCAACTCGAAGCGCAGAGTTCGATCGTCGTCGCGCCATGGCTGGAGCAGAACTACGACACCATCGACGGCTGGCGGGCCGAGGCTGTCGTCGGCGTCAAGCGCGCCATCTTCCGCGGCCAAGACTTCGTCATGGCGCTTCAAGCTGGCGCGCTCTGGGTGTCGCATCCACCCGATGACGCCTGCAGCGAAGGCGGCGCCGAACTCCGGTGGCTGGGCGGGCTCTCGTTTGGCGAGGGCGGGTTCGTCAATCTGGAAGCGGCCACCCGCGCTCTGGATGGCGGCTGCGAGAGCGACCGGATCGACCTGACGCTGGGGTACAGGCCCAATGACCGCTGGCTGGCGATGGGCCAAGTGTTCCTCGACGCGCCGCGAGAAGGCGACGAGCGGGTTCAGGCGCAAATTACCCTGGTGCGGTTCGGGGATAACGGGCGCGGGCTGCAGTTCGGTATTCGCGCGCGGGTGGATGGGGAGGCGAGCGAACCGGCGCTTGTGGTAGGCTTGTGGGGCCGTCCGGGCGACTGATCGCTCAGGGCTAGCGTGTCGCACCCGCACGACACACATACGCAAAGTTTCGCCTGTAAGGTCCATTACATGCTGGGGATCGTCAAACGCTTTGGTTTCGCGGCCGTGGTCGCCGCGGGCCTGGGGCTGATGGGCCTCGTCGTCATCGGCAAGAGCGCGCTGACCGCGGCGGACGATCTGCAAGGCGCGAAGTCTGCAACCGGGGCGCAAGGGCGGGGCGGGCGCGGCGGCGCGCCCACCGTCGTCGTCGCAACCGCGGCGATGCACACCTTCACCGACGGCGTCCAGGCCATCGGCACCGCGCAAGCGCGCGAGAGCATCGTCATCACGCCGAAAGTGGCGGACACGATCCGCGTCATCCGGTTCGACAGCGGCGATCGGGTTCGGCGCGGCCAGGTGCTGGTCGAGATGTCGAGCGTAGAGCAGGCCGCCGCCCTCGCCGAAGCGCGCGCCGCCCATGACGCCGCGCAGGAAGAGCTCCGCCGGGCGCGCGAACTGTTCAACCGCGGCTTTGCCTCGCAAGCGCGGCTGGACACCGTGCAAGCGGCGGCCGACGCCGCCGAGGCGCGTCTCAACGCAGGCGGCTCGCGCATCGCCGATCGCACCATCCGCGCGCCGTTTGGGGGCGTGGTGGGGCTGCGCAATGCAAGCCCCGGTCAGTACGTGCGTCCCGGCGACGAGATTGGCACGCTCGACGACATTTCCGAGATCCGGCTCGATTTCGACGTTCCCGAGACGCAGATCGCGCGGCTGCGCACCGGCGTCGAGATCGTCGCGCGCACCAGCGCCTTCCCCGAACGCATCTTCACGGGCGCGATCGCGCACGTCGACAGCCGCATCGATCCTGCCACGCGCACGGTCCGCGTGCGCGCCATGTTGCCGAACGCCGACGAGACGCTGCGTCCTGGCATGCTGATGACCGTCGAGGTGCGCTCCAACCCGCGCGAGGCGTTGTCGATCCCCGAGATCGCGATCCTGGATCAGGCCGACGGCGCCTACGTCTATCGGATCGCTGCGCGCGAAGGCGGCGCGCGCGCGGTCGATCTGGTGCGCATCCGCACCGGCCAACGCGCCGGCGGCATGGCCGAAGTGCTGGAGGGCCTCAACCCCGGCGATCAAGTGGTCACCGAGGGCGTGCAGGCGGTGCGTCCGGGCCAACCCGTCGAGGTCGCCGCGCCAGCGCCTGCGCAAGGGGCCGACATGCTGCGGCCGCGCGGGTAGGCGCCGGTGACGCTCTCCGATCTCTCCGTTCGCAGGCCCGTGCTTGCGACGGTCATGTCGCTCATCATCATTGCCTTCGGCGCGATTGCGTTCACGTCGCTGCCGCTGCGCGAATTGCCCGATGTCGACCGGCCGGTGGTCTCGATCACGACGTCGTACGCGGGCGCATCCGCGCAGGTGGTCGAAAACCAGATCACCCGCGTGATCGAGGATCAGCTGTCGGGCATCGACGGCATCGATTCCATCACCGCCTCGAGTCGCGACGGACGCTCCTCGGTCAACATCGAATTCACCCTCGACCGCGACATCGAAGACGCCGCCAACGACGTGCGCAACGCCGTGGACCGCGCGCGCGGACAATTGCCTGCCGACATCGACGATCCGGTGATCCGCAAGGCCGACGCCGATGCCGACCCGATCATCTGGTTCAGTCTGGAATCCACGACGCTCGACCGCACGGCGCTCACCGACTACGCCGAACGCTACATTGTCGACCGCCTGGCGGTGCTCGATGGCGTCGCAAGCGTCACCGTGGGCGGAGGCTTCCGGCGTTCGCTGCGGATCTGGCTCGACACCAACGCCATGGCCGCGCGCGGGCTAACGGTGCAAGACGTCGAGAGCGCGCTGCGCGCGCAAAACGTGGAACTGCCGGCAGGCTACGTCCAGAGCCAGGAGCGCGACTATCAGGTGCGCGTCGCGCGGGCGTTCGAAACGCCCGAACAGTTCGCGCGCCTGCCGCTGCGGTCTTCGGCCGAGGACGACGCCGCAATCGTGCGCCTGGGCGATATCGCGCGGGTGGAAATGGCGCCGGAGGAAACGAGGCGCATCTTCCGCGGCAACGGCGTCGAACAGGTCGGCCTCGGCATCGTGCGCCAGTCTCGCTCCAACGCCCTGGATGTCGGCAGGCGGGTGAAGGCCGAAATCGAGCGGATCGCGCCGAACCTGCCCGAAGGCACGCACATCATCCTCACCTACGATTCCACGCTGTTCATCGAGCGCGCGATCGAGCGCGTTGGGCAGGCGCTGCTGGAATCGACGGCGCTGGTGGTGCTGGTGATCTTCCTGTTCCTCGGCTCATGGCGTGCAGCGTTCGTGCCTGCGGCGGTGATCCCCGTCTGCCTCATCGGCGCATTCGCGGTCATGTCGATGTTCGGGTTCTCGATCAATCTGCTGACCTTGCTCGCGTTGGTGCTGGCGATCGGCCTCGTCGTCGATGACTCCATCGTGGTGCTGGAGAATGCGCAACGGCGCGTCGACACCTTGGGCGAGCCGCCGCTGGTGGCCGCCGAGCGCGGGACGCGGCAGGTGTTCTTCGCCGTCGTGGCGACGTCGGCGGTGCTGGTCGCCGTGTTTGCGCCGCTGCTGTTCGTGGGCGGCTATGTCGGCAAGCTCTTCATCGAACTCGCGGTAACCATCGCCGGAGTGGTGATCATTTCCGCGTTCGCGGCGCTCTCGCTGTCGCCGATGATGTGCTCGAAGCTGATCAAGCCGGTGAAGACGAGCACGGCGCTCAGCCGTGGCGTGGACGCGGTCCTGAACGGCTTGCGCGCCTCCTATCGCGCCTCCCTGGAGATGGCGCTCAAGGCCAAGATCGTGGTGTTCGCCGTGTTCGCGGGCGTCGTGGTGCTGGGCGGCTACATCTTCACGCAGCTTTCATCAGAGCTGACGCCGCCGGAGGATCGCGGCAACCTCACCGTGTTCGCGCAAGCCCCGGAGGGCGCAGGCTTCGAGTACACCAGCCGCGTGATGCGGCAGGTCGAAGAGATCCTGCTGAGCTATGTCGAAAGCGGTGAAGCGCAGCGCGTGCTGATCGTGGCGCCCGGCTTCGGCGACGCCGGCACCAGCCGGTTCTCCAGCGGGCTGGCGCGCGTCTTCCTCGCCAATTGGGAGGATCGCCAGCGCACGGGCGCCGAGATCGAGACGGAGATCAATCAGCGTCTCGGCCAAATCCCAGGCGCCACGGTGCGCGCGCGGATGCAGAACCCCTTCCAGGGCGGCGGCGGTGGCGGCGGCGGCGCGGACGGCGCGTCGATCGTCCTGCTGGGCTCCACCTACGAAGCGGTGGCGCCGGTGGCGAGCCGGATTGTCGACCGGATGCGCGAGAGCCCCAATTTCCAGCGCCCGCGCATGAACTACGAACCGACGTCGCCGCGCGTGCTGGTCGAGATCGACCGCGAGCGCGCCGCAGCGCTGGGCGTTTCCGTGCAGTCGGTGGGGCGCACGCTCGAGGCGACCATGGGCTCGCGGCGCGTGAACACGATCACCGACCGCGGCGAGGAATACTATGTCTTCCTGCAGGCCGAGCGGAACGAACGCTCCGACATCACCGATCTCGCCAACAAGTTCGTCCGCTCCGACCGCACCGGCGAACTCGTCCCGCTCTCCACCTTGGTGACGATGCGCACCGTCGGCGATGCGTCCGAGCGCCGGCGCATGAACCGCCAAGCAGCGATCACCGTGTCGGCGTCCATCGTCGGCGATTACGCCATCGGCGACGCCTTGAGTGAGTTGGAGCAGATCGCCCGCGCTGAGATCGGCGATGAGCCGATTTCCATCGACTACACCGGGGCTGCGCGGCAGTACAAGCAGTCGACCGGCGCCATCGTGTTTGCATTCGGCTTTGCGCTGATCGTCGTGTTCTTGGTGCTGGCGGCGCAGTTCGAAAGCTTCGTGCACCCCTTCGTCATCATGCTGACGGTGCCGCTGGCGCTGACCGGGGGGCTCTTCGGTCTCTACCTGTTCGACAACACCCTCAACATCTACAGCCAGATCGGGCTCATCATTCTCATCGCGCTGGGCGCCAAGAACGGCATTTTGATCGTCGAATTCGCTAACCAGCTCCGCGACGAGGGACGTTCGATCCGCGATGCGATCCTGGAGGCCGCCGATCTGCGGGTGCGCCCGGTGCTGATGACGTCTGTGGCGACCATTGTCGGCGCCGTTCCGCTCATTCTTGGGCATGGCGCCGGGGCCGAAAGCCGGATGACGATCGGAACGGTCATCTTCTTCGGACTGCTGGTGGCGACGCTGCTGACGCTGTTCGTCGTCCCTGCGTTCTACGATCTGCTCGCCCGGTTCACGAAGTCACCCGAAGCCACCGCGCGGGAGATCGACGCCTACGCGCACCAGGACGCGATGGCCCGTCCGGCGGAATAGACTCAAGGCGCGGGCGGCGTCCCCTCATCGGGGTCGGTCTCCACCATCAGGAAGGCGATCACGTCGCGGCGCTGGGTTTCGTCGCGCACGCCGGCGAAGGCCATGCGATTGCCCGGCAGGAACGTGCTGGGATTGGAGAGCCAGTGATCGAGCTGCGCCGCGTCCCATACGAAGTTCGCGTTCGCGACGGCGTCGGAATAGGTGAAGCCCTGCGCCGTGCCGATCTCGCGGCCGAATACGCCGTGCAAGTTCGGGCCGACGCGATTGCCTTCGCCCGCGCCGATGGTGTGACAGGACCGGCATTGGGCGAAAACGCGCCGTCCGGCCTCGTAGCTGGCCTGGTTGTAGGGCGCCGGGAGTTCCGCGATGCGCGCCTGCATCTCGGCGTTGGTCTCTGCAGCCGATGGAGCCGCCACGCTGGAGGCGCCGTTCTTGGCGGGGTCCTGCGGTCCGCAGGCGCCAAGCAAGGCTACGAGGGCGGCGGCGGCGAGAAAGCGCATTGAAAATCCCCAGCTATCGGTCGCCTAGGTTTCCGGCGCCGGGCTTTCGCGCGCAAGCAGGATGGCGCGCGGCGTAGTCGCGCACGGCCTTTCCCCGGTTCGCGGCTGCTGGCACATAGGGCCCGCGCCGCCATAGCTCAGCTGGTAGAGCATCTGATTTGTAATCAGGAGGTCGGGGGTTCGAGTCCCTCTGGCGGCACTGAGAAAATCTATCCAACGCGCGCGGGACGGGCCTAGGCTCGTCGCGACGTTGTTCACAGCCGACGCGGCGCGCGTCGACGAAGCGGCGACAATCGCCAAAATTGCGTCCAGACAGACGTATTCAGTGCGCGGCCGCAGAAGAGTGGGGACCCTCGATGAGTTTTTGGAGTTCGGTGTTTCGCGCGATCTTCGGCACACGGCGTCCACCGGCGCCGCCGCCTCCACCCCCGCCGCCACCGCCCGCGCCGCCTTCGCCGCCGGTGACGCCGCCGCCAGCTCCGCCTGCGCCGCCCACTCCACCACCGCCCGCGCCGCCGGTGACGCCGCCTGCGCCGCCCGCGCCGCCTCCGCCCGCGCCGCCGACACCGCCGACACCGCCGACGCCGCCAACACCACCGCCTGCGCCGCCGCCACCGCCGGTAGCGAACCGGCCGCCGTCGGGCTTTTCGCTCGACGGCCTGCGCGCGCAGAGCACGGCGCGGTTGACCGACGCCGAAATCGAAGCGGCGGCGCGGCGCTTGAACATCGAGGTCAATGCGCTGCGCGCCGTGATCAAGGTGGAGAGCGCTGGCCCTGGCTTCTCGGACAATCGCCCGCTCATTTCGTTCGAGCCGTTCGTGTTCAGCCAATCGACCGGGGGACGCTATGACGCGAGCCATCCGGCGATCTCAAAGTCATCGAGCCGCGCTTATCTGGGCGGCAGCCAGGCGTCGCGCTGGGCGAGACTCGCAGAGGCGTATGCGCTCGATCCCGCCGCTGCGCTGGGGGCGACGAGTTGGGGCGCCTTCCAGTTGCCTGGCCGCTACTATCCCGATGCGGGCTATGACAGCGTCTACGCGTTCGTCACCGATCACGCGCGTTCGGAGGCGCGCCAGCTCGCCGCGTTCGAAGCCTATATCACCCGCAGAGGGCTCGCCGACGAACTACGCGTGCGCGACTGGGACGGCTTCGCCCGCGCCTACGAGGGCGAAGCCGGCGCGGGGCAATACTCCGCCGCGCTCGCGCGCGCGTTCGCGTCGTTGCCGCCTGAGCCGGACGGCTATTTGGCGTCGCTGGTCGCCGGCAATCGCGATCCGCTGACGCGCGCGGACTTCGAAGCCGTGGCCGCCGACTTCGGCTGCGAGGTGGAAGCGGTGCAGGCCGTCGTTGAGGTCGAGAGCGGAAGGCTCGGCGCATTCGCCGAAGACGGGCGGCCGATCATCTTGTTCGAACCGCACATCTTCTCGCGCCGCACCAACCGTCAGTACGATACGACCAATCCGAATGTCTCGTATCGCACCTGGGACGCCTCCAAGTATCCGCGGACGCAGGAGGGGCGCTGGGCGCAGTTGCGCGAGGCGTATCTCCTCGATCCGCAGAACGCGATCGCGTCGGCGAGCTACGGTCTCTTTCAGATCATGGGCTTCAACCACGAAGCCTGCGGCTTTCCCGATCCGAAGTCGTTCGTCACCGACATGTGCCGCTCGCAAGCCCAGCAGCTCAAGGCGTTTGCGGCGTTCGTGCGCACCAACAATCTAGTGGACGAATTGGTGCGCAAGGATTGGGAAGGCTTTGCTGCGGGCTACAACGGCCTCGGCCAAGTGGAGCGCTATGGCCGGTTGCTGCGCGAAGCATATGAGCGTCTGAAAGGCCCGGCGCCGGGCGCTGGCGCTGGCGCAAGCGCGGTCGGCGGCGGACCGACCGCGTGACTTGCTGGGGCGCCGGAAGCGTCCTAGGTAGCGGGCCCTATGGCCCGCTACCTGATCACATCCGCGCTTCCCTACATCAACGGCATCAAGCATCTCGGCAATCTCGCTGGCTCGATGCTGCCGGCGGACGTGCACGCGCGATTTCGCCGGTTGCAGGGCCACGAGGTGCTGTTCATCTGCGCGACGGACGAACACGGCACGCCCGCTGAGCTGGCGGCGGCCGAGGCTGGGCAGGATGTCGCCGCCTATTGTGCGCAGCAGTTTCAGGTGCAGAAGGACGCCTGCGACGGTTTCAAGCTGTCGTTCGACCATTTCGGCCGCTCCTCCAATCTGCCGAACCACAAGCTGACGCAGCACTTCTGCGAGACGCTCGAGAAAAATGGCCTGATCGAGGAGCGCGTCTCGAAGCAGATCTACTCGATCGACGACAAGCGCTTTCTGCCGGACCGCTACGTCGAGGGCACGTGTCCCAATTGCGGCTTCGAGCGCGCCCGCGGCGATCAGTGCGACAATTGCGGGACACTGCTCGATCCGATCGAACTGAAAAATCCGCGCTCGAAGATATCGGGCTCCACCAATGTCGAGCCGCGCGACACGGCGCACCTCTTCTTGAAGCAGGCGCTGATGCAAGATCGTATCCGAGCGTGGGTCGATCGCGCGACGGAGTGGCCCCATCTCGCGCGCTCGATCGCCTACAAGTGGCTCGAGGAAGGCCTGATCGACCGCTCGATCACGCGTGATCTCGCCTGGGGCATCAAGGTGACGCAGAACGGCAAGCTGCGGCCTGGGTTCGAGAACAAGGTGTTCTACGTCTGGTTCGACGCGCCGATCGAATACATCGGCGCAACCGTCGAGTGGGCGGACGCCACCGGCGGCGACTGGGAGCGGTGGTGGCGCACCGACAAGGGCGCCGACGACGTCACCTACGTACAATTCATGGGCAAGGACAACGTCGCCTTCCACACCGTCAGCTTTCCGGTGACGATCATGGGCTCGGGCGAGCCTTGGAAGCTGGTCGATCGCCTCAAGGCGTTCAATTGGGTCACCTGGTACGGCGGCAAGTTCTCGACCAGCGAGAAGCGCGGAATCTTCATGGATCAGGCGCTCGACATCCTGCCGAGCGATTATTGGCGCTGGTATCTGATGGCGAACGCGCCGGAGAGTTCGGACGCGGCGTTCACGCTGGAGCAGTTTCAGCAGACCATCAACGCTGATTTGGCCAATGTGTTCGGCAATTTCGTCAACCGCATCACCCGGTTCGCGGCCTCGAAATTCGACAGCCAAGTGCCTGACGGCGGCGCGCCCGGCGAGGCCGAAGCCAAGCTCGCGAGGGAATTCTCCGAGCGCCTAGCGGCGCTGACTCAGTTCCACGATCAGATGGAGATGCGCAAAGCAGCAGCGGAACTCCGCGCCATCTGGGTGGCCGGCAACGAGTATCTGCAAGTCGCCGCGCCGTGGACGGCGCTGAAGACCGACCGCGACGCGGCGGCGGTCGGCGTGCGGACGGGTCTCAACGCGTGCGCGCTGTTTGCAATCCTGGCGCAGCCCTTCATCCCGGATGCGGCGAAGACGGTGCTCGATGCTTTGGGTGTTCCCGAGGCCAACCGCACCTGGCCCGATCCAGCGGATCGAGGCGTCTGGGATGCGTTGCCGCGCGGCCACGCGTTCACGCCGCCGGACGTGCTCTTCAAGAAGATCGAAGACGCCGACGTCGCCGTTTGGGCCGAACGCTTCGGCGGCGGCTGATGCCAGTCCGAAGACTTAACGTGGACCATGTGGCGGCGTATCGCGCGCTGCACCGGTACGGCCTTCAGGAGTCGCCGGACTCGTTCGTCGAAACGCTCGAAAACGATGCAGCGCGCCCCGATGCGACGATCGCCGCTATGCTCGCGCGCGGCGAGGGCTGGGGCATGTTTGAAGGCGAGCGTTTGGTGGGCAAGCTGGTGCTGGATGCTTTGCCGTATGCATGCCTTGGCCACGTTCGCTGGGTGCACGCGGTCTATCTGCACCCCGACGCACGCGGTAAGGGCGCCGGCCGGTCGCTGATGATGGCTGCAATGACGGCGGCTTGCGCCGAGGGGGCCACCCGCTTCGCGCTGTGGGTCAATGAGCGCAACGGGCCTGCGCGGACGCTCTACGGACGGCTTGGGTTCCGCGAAACCGGCCGCATCCCAGGCGGCATCATGGTCGCCGGCGGTCCCGCGGACGATGTCCTCATGACACTCGATGTGGCTTCCGCGCCGCTAGACGGCTCCAGAATTCCCTCCTAAAAATTCGCGATTGCCCGGGCGGGGACGAACCCGGACATCGCGGAGGGGCGATCATGGAATATGTCGATCAGGCGGTCGAATACCTGCGCCAGGGCTTCGGCACGGTAAACGATCCGAAGGGCCTCATTATCGCGCTCGCCGCCGTGATTTTCATGGGCTCTTGGCGCCAGTGGATTCCCGTCGCGCTCGTCGCCACCATCATCTACATCGCCATCGAGCGCTTGGCGCCAGTGCTGGCGGGCAGCGGCGGCGAGGTCACGCTGCCGCCGTTGATGGAAGAGTCGTTCTGGACCCGCGTGCTGGTGCTGTTTCTCGGCTACCTGATCATTCTGGCCGTCTTCTACCTGATCAAGAGCATGCTGTTCCGGCGCGGCCAGGCCGCGCACTAGGAACGGCTGCGCCGGGCCTCATAGAGCGCGATCGCCGCGGCGGCGGAGACATTGAGGCTCTCCATTGCAGGCGCGATCGGAATCCGCGCGCGCTTCTCACAGACTTCGGCGACGCCCGGCCGCAAGCCTTTGCCCTCGGCGCCGAGCACGAGCGCCGCGGAGCGCGGATCGCCGAGTGCTTCGGCGAGAGCGAGCGAAGACTCTCCTTCCAGCGCCACCGTGAGGTAGCCCAGATTGCGCAGCGTCTCGACGGCGCGGCCGAGATTGACCACGCGCACGTGCGGGACGAGTTCAATCGCGCCCGCGGCTGCTTTCGCCAGCACGCCGGTGAGCGGGGGCGACTTGCGGTCCTGCAGCACCACCGCGCGCGCGCCGAAGGCGGCCGCTGAGCGGAATGCGGCGCCGACGTTCTGCGGGTCCGTGACGCCGTCCAGGATGAGCACGCTGCGTCCGTCCGGCGGGGCGCAGGCCGCTTCGAGCGCGAGCGGTTCGAGCGGGAAGGCGCGAACGGCGAGTCCTTGATGCACGGCGCCGGGCGGCAGCATGCCGTCGATCGCGTCCGGATCGAGAATCTGCGGCTCCAGCTGCGAAGGCAGGCGCGACGCGGCGTTGCGCGTCGCCACGACGCGCTCGATGCGGCGCGCTGGATTGGCCAGCGCAGCGAGACTGGCGTGCACGCCCCAGATCCAGGACGGGCCGCCCGTTTCTTGCTCGAACTGGCGGCGGGGCAGGCGGTCGGCGGGGATGCCGTGCGGCTTCGAAGGTGGCGGCCGGCCGGCCATTTTTTGCTGCTTCTATGAGAGATGGTGGAAGGGGCTGGATTCGAACCAGCGTACGCTCGCGCGGGCAGATTTACAGTCTGCTGCCATTAACCACTCGGCCACCCTTCCAGCCGGAGCGCGGCTTCTAGCCGCCAACCCCCTGCGCCGCAAGCTTAGGCCGGAGGTTGGAGCGGGTAGAGGGAATCGAACCCTCGTCTTCAGCTTGGAAGGCTGCGGCTCTACCATTGAGCTATACCCGCCGCGGAGGTGCGAGATAGCGGTTCGGCGGCGCTTCGTCGAGGCGCAGAGATGCGCAGCCCGGAGGCGCCAGCGCGGACCATCCCCTGAAAAGCGCTCTCCCGATGCGGGCGACTGTTTGCGGTGCGCCGCACGCGGTCAATAATGGGGCCTGGACCTTGACGGGGAGGCGGCGATGCCGCTGGCACGAGTGGTGGGCGCGCGCGCGGTGCTGTTGGCGGCGGGCCTTGCGGCGTGCGCCGGGCCGGCCGCCGTCGTCGACACCATTTTTGAGCCGCCGGCGCCGCGCGAGCAGCCGGCGCAGCCGCCGGAGCCTGAGCCCCCCCAGTCTGCGGACCAGGGCCCGCGCATGCCGCGCGAGGTGCGCACCGGCGCCGCGGATATGGCGATCGGGCGCGTGGAGGCGGCCGTGTCGCGCGACGAAGTCCTGCAGGCCGTGCAGGCGATGGTGAGCGCGGCTCCGGTGTGCTTCTCGTGGCCGGGCATCTGGCTCGATCCGCCGAACAACCGGCGCAACGTCTACATCGTGCGCTACGATCTCATGTCGCGCGATTGGGGCGCCGATGTCACGGCGACGAACCAGGCGCGCATGCAGGAGCTGGTGGACACCGGGTTTCTCGTCCGGCGCGAGCGGCCCGATCTCGGCGCAGGCGTTGTTGAGTACACCTTGACGAGCGAAGGCGTCGCCTATCTGCGCGGGTCGCCCTTCGGCGGCGAGCGGCCGACATTCTGCGCGCCGTCGCAGCGGCGCGTGGTCGAGATCACGGCCATGGAATGGGGCCAATACCCATGCGGCAACCTGCGTGTGCGCTTCACACACGTGGCCGACGGTTGGCCGGCGTGGGCGCGCACGCAAAGCGCGCGCACCCGGTTCGCCGCCGCCTACGGCGATGTCGGCGTGCCGGCCGAAGGTCAAGTCACGCTCGGCCGGCAATGGTTCCGGCAAGGCCAGCTGCCGAGCGGGCGCGTCAACGGCGCGTTGCGCTCGCTCTGCTACGACGCCGCGACGCGAGAAGTCACCGGCGACGACCTCAACCTCTCACCACCGCCGTGACGCTCAGGTCAGCACGAACGTGACTTTCATGTTCACGCGCCACTCGGCGATCTTGCCGTCCTTGGCGGTCACCTTGATGTCCTGAATCCAGGCGCCTTCGATGTTTTCAAGCGTGTCCGAGGCCTTCGCGAAGCCTTGCTCGATCGCGTCCTCCAGGCCCTTCTTCGAGCCGGCGGTGATTTCAATGACTTTGGCGACGGCCATGGTGGTCTCCTCAGGTTGCCCCGCAACGACGCTAGCCGATCAGAAGTCCGCGCGCACGCCGAACATGATGCTGCGCGGCGGGCCGGCGAACGCGGCCGGTTGCTCGTAGACCTCGTCCGTCAAGTTATCGATGCGGACAAAGACTTGAGCCGCTGCATCGAGGTCGAAGCTGGCGGCTGCGCTGGCGACCTGAAAGGATGGGGTCCGGCCCGCGGCGCTGAGAAACGCGCCGGCGTCGCTATAGAGGACATCCGTTCGCGCGCCGACGTAACTCCATGTCGCCGCCAATGTCAGTCTATCGTTCGGACGGATGCGGGCGTCCAGCCGCCACGTATTTTCAGGGCGCCGCGCCAGCGCCGCGCCGGTGACGGCGTTCTGCGCGTCGGTCCAGGCATACGCGATCCGGAGCGTAGCCCAATCGCCGGCGTCGGCTTCGGCGAAGGCCTCGGCGCCGCTGATGTCCGCCGCCCCGATATTGAGGTTCTGCAGCGCGGCGAAGTCGTACTCGATGAGGTTCTCGATCCGCGTCTCGTAATACGAGGCGCCGAGCCGAAACGCGGGACCGAGGCGCCAGTCTGCGCCGACCTCCCAGGACCGCGACGTCTCGGGCTCGAGCGCTGGATTGCCGATGTTGAACAGGCTCGTCTCATAGCGCTCGCTGAGAGACGGCGCCTTGAACGCCGTGCCGTAGGATGCGAACACCCGCACCGGGCCGACGCGCGTCACCGCCCCCAACGCATACGTCGTGTGCGCGCCGAAATTCTCGTAGTCGTCCGTTCGCACCGAGGCGGTGAGGGTGGTGGCCGGGTTCAGGCGCACCTGGGCGATGGCGTACGCAGCGCTTTGATCTTCAGCGACCTGGAGAGGACTGGCGAACTGCGGCCGCGTGTCGATGCGGTCGCGCGTGAACGACACGCCGCCGGTCAAGCTGAGTGCGCCGTCCTCGTAGCGCAGCGCCGCGTCCGCGAAGGCGCGGACGGAGCTGGCGGAGCTGATGGCCAAGCCGCCGTCGATGTCGGTTCGCCGCGTCCGCACTTCGCCGCCGCTCAGCCGGAAGCTCAACGCCGGCGCAAGGCCGGCCTCGCCGCCCACGCGCCAGAGCCGCTGCGACGCCTCGGTTTCGAGATCGGGATCGTCGGCGCGCAAGTCGAAGAACGGCCCGCCGGAGAAGGTGTCGTATTCGACTCGCGTGTCGCGGGCGCGCGCAAGCATGTCGAATGCGAGTGCGCCGGTGCGATAGCGCGCCGCGGCGGTGGCCGTTGAAAGCCGCGCCGCGTCCGCGTCGCCGGTGGCGGTGGCCATGCGGGCGGGCGTCAAATCGTGTCCCGCGCTGCGGACATGTTCGCCGCTGATCCCGTAGTCCCAACCGCCGGCGCTCCCAGCTGCGCCGATCAACCCTCGCGCCGCGCCGAACGACCCGGCGGCGGCTTCCAGAAACGGCTCGAACGCCGTCGCCCCGCCGCGCCTCGGGATGAGATTGACGACGCCGCCGATGGCGTCCGAGCCGTAGACCGCCGACGCCGGTCCGCGCAGCACCTCGATCCGCTCGAGCGCGCCCAAAGTGTCCAGCCCGAAATCGTACTGCGCGGTCGGGTTGGACGCGTCGTTGAGCCGGACGCCGTCCAGCAGCGCCAGCGCGTGCTTGGAGTTTGCGCCGCGCAGGAAGAGCGATGTCTGCTGACCGGCGCCGCCGGATTGCACCGCCTCTGGCCCGATCGCCTCTGCAACGCTCGCCAGCGCGCGTTCTTCGATCTCGGTGCGATCGATCACGTCGATGCGGGCAGGCAAGTCTTCGGCGGGCGCCGGCGCGCGGGTTGCGGTGACGACGATTTCGGCGTCCTCGGCGAAGGCTGACGCCATGAACGAAGCCGCAAGGCTGGCGCCCACGAACAAGTTACGCATGGGTGGTCCCCGTTTTCGCGCGCCTCGACCCCGTTGGCGCGCCATGCAGCGAAGTGCGGGGCAAAGGGGGCCGCCCGCGTCGCTGCTGCGGAGAGATCCGGTTCGTGCGGCTGGTCCCGGCCGGGCGAACGAGCGACGTGCGGCGGCAGGTCTCCTGGCTTACGGCTCGACGCGTCCCGCCGCCTTCCCAGCTGCGCGCAGCCAGTGGCGTTGTTGGCGGGATGCTCGCCGCTTACAGTTGCGGGCACAGCCGCGGCTCCGGGAATCGACCTCCCGTTCCGCGTTCCCATTTTCGCGTCCCTTGCGGGACGACCGACGCACGCGGCACCATGGCGTGTGTCTGTGGCCCCCGCAATACGCCCCGGGGCTTGACGTTCGCCGAACTGCGGCTAAAGACCCGCTCCTTACGCGCGCTTCGGCCGGGCCTTAGCGCCGACGACCTATTTGACACGCCGGAGAGACAGGACCTCACAATGGCCAAGGAAAAGTTCGAGCGGACGAAGCCGCACTGCAACATCGGCACGATCGGTCACGTCGACCACGGCAAGACGACGCTCACGGCGGCCATCACCATGGTTCTGGCCAAGAAGGGCGGCGCGAAGGCGATGTCGTACGCCGATATCGACGCCGCGCCGGAAGAAAAGGCGCGCGGCATCACGATCAACACGGCGCACGTCGAGTACGAAACGGCGAACCGCCACTACGCGCACGTCGATTGCCCCGGCCACGCCGACTACGTGAAGAACATGATCACGGGCGCCGCCCAGATGGACGGCGCCATCCTGGTCGTGTCCGCCGCCGACGGCCCGATGCCGCAGACGCGCGAGCACATTCTGCTCGCCCGCCAGGTCGGCGTGCCGGCGCTGGTCGTGTTCATGAACAAGGTCGACATGGTCGACGACAAGGAATTGCTCGACCTCGTCGAGATGGAAGTCCGCGAGCTTCTCTCCTCGTACAACTTCCCGGGCGACGACGTTCCGATCGTGAAGGGCTCGGCTCTGGCCGCCGTCGAAGGCCGCGATGCGCCGATCGGCGAAGACGCGATCATGGAACTGATGACCGCGGTCGACACCTACATCCCGCAGCCGGAACGCCCGATCGACCAGCCGTTCCTGATGCCGGTCGAAGACGTGTTCTCGATCTCGGGCCGCGGCACGGTCGTCACCGGCCGGGTCGAGAAGGGCATCGTCAAGGTTGGCGATGAAATCGAAATCATCGGCATCCGTCCGACGGTGAAGTCGACCTGCACGGGCGTCGAAATGTTCCGCAAGCTGCTCGACCAGGGCCAAGCCGGCGACAACATCGGCGCGCTGCTGCGCGGCATCGATCGCGAAGGCGTCGAGCGCGGCCAGGTTCTGGCCAAGCCGGGTTCGATCACGCCGCACAAGAAGTTCGAAGCCGAAGTGTACGTGCTGACGAAGGAAGAAGGCGGCCGCCACACGCCGTTCTTCACCAACTATCGTCCGCAGTTCTACTTCCGCACCACCGACGTGACCGGCATCGTGCAGCTGCCGAGCGGCGTCGAGATGGTGATGCCGGGCGACAACATCAAAATGACGGTTGAGCTCATCAACCCGATCGCGATGGACCAAGGCCTTCGCTTCGCCATCCGCGAAGGCGGCCGCACCGTCGGTTCGGGCGTCGTCGCCAAGGTCATCGAGTAGTCCCGGCGACCGCACACAAACGGAAGGGCCGCTCGCGAGAGCGGCCCTTCTCGTTTGCGCCGATACAAAGAAACGCCCCGGATTGCTCCGGGGCGTTCAGGGCGTAAGCTTAGCGCAGATCGAGAACGCGCGGATAGAAGCCGGTGCGGGTGTCGAACGGCGTGGCGTTGTCCCTATCACGCAGCGAACCGCCCCCGAAGTTCCAGCGTGCGCCCATCGAGATCGTGTCTGACGATCCGATGATGGCGTCATCATCGTCGAAGTGGTTCCAGCCGAGTGTAAAGCTGACGGGCGCTGCGAACGGCGCCCACTCGGCGTTGAGACCGCCTGTCATCGTGTCGGCGTCCGCGCCGCCGCCGTCGAGATTGCCGAAGCCGAAATTGACTCCGAACTTGAAATTCGGCGCAGTGTAAAAGTTTAGGCCCGCATCGATGTTCCAGGTGTCGATGTCGGTGATGTAGTCAACTTCGCCAAAGGTCGCGCTAGCCACAAACACCGTATTCGGTCCGAAGTCGCGCGTGGCTTCGATCCCGTAGGCGAACTCTTCAACTTCGAGGCCGGTGTCATCGACGTTTGCCGCTACGATCACGCCGCCGAAGCGCCATCCCTCACCACCCCAATAGAGGTGGCCGGCAAATTGGGTGTGGTCGGCGTCGCCGGTGTCGCTTTCGCTATTCCCGATCGAGCCGTCGACTTGAAAGCCCCAACCGCCGGAATTGTGACCGACTGCGCCTTCGACTTGCCAAGTGTCGATGTCCGACGATGCGCCATCGGCATCCGTGCTGCCGTACGAAAGCCCGACGTACCCCCCAGCCGCGGCCGGCGTGGCCGTCATCAGCGCCGCCACGGCGGCGAAAAGTGCTGTCTTCTTCATGATGCACCCCTGTTTGCCGGCGCCTCGGCGCCCGGCGGATGCGGTAACTAGCGCCGCAAAAACTCGGTTCGCAAGCGTTTCGGGACGCGCGGATTAACTTTTGAGGCGAGCGTGGACCCGACCCAACGAAGCGGTTCTCCCGGGCCGGCCCCAGGGCGCCCGTGCATCCAATCGCGCCGGAACGGGCATCCGAGCGTTAGGAAGCGTCGGACCGGCGGCGCGAGGGAGAAGTTGATGGAACGCTTTGTGTTTGTCGCGGCGATTACGGTGGCTGTCATTTTCGCGCTTGTCGCAGTCCTCGGCGACGAAGAGTTCGGCGTCCATTTCGGCGACGCGGACGCCTTTGGCGCCTCGGAACTTGTGGAGGTCAGTCCGGGGCGGATGGAGGCGGCCGCCTTTGCCGGCGCGAGTTTGCGCATCCGCGACGCCGCCGCGCGTGTGATCATCATCCCGGAGGACCGCCAGGACTTCCAGGTCGAGATCGACAACAGCGCAGGCCGGGCGCCGATGCCGACGGTCACGGTCTCGGACGGCAAAGTAATCATCGACGGCCATCTGCGCGGACGCATTGACGATTGCAGCTCCGACGGCGGCGCCGATCTTGAGCACTACGGCGAGCTAGCCGCTGATCAGCTTCCTGCCATCACCATCCGCGCCCCGCGCGCGGTCGACCTCGACCGCAGCGGCGCCGGGACCACCGAAATTGGCCCTGCGCAGGCTCTGGATCTCGATTTCAGCGGTTGCGGCGCGGTCACGGCAGGCGACGTTGCGGGCGATCTGGAGGTCGACCTGGCCGGGTCCGGCGCGGTGCGTACGGGCGCGGCGCGGTCGTTGAACGTCGACATGGCGGGTTCGGGCGATATGACGACGGGCGCCATCGCCGAGGCGGCGGAACTCGATGTGGCCGGCTCGGGGACCATTACCATCGCCAGTCTGACCGGCGACTTGAACGCCGATGCCGCAGGCTCGGGGTCGGTGACGGTTCAAGGCGGCGATGTCCGGACCGCTGAAGTCGATCTCGCCGGCTCCGCTGTCGTCACCATCGCCGCGCCCGTGCGCACGCTCAACGTGTCGATCGTCGGCTCTGGCGGTGTTGACGTCACCAATACGGTGGGCGATCTCGAAGCCGATGTCGCGGGCTCCGGCAGCGTCTCGGTGCAGGCGGTGACCGGGACCGTCCAGCGCCAGATTTTCGGCTCGGGCGAGGTGCGCATCGGGCGATGAAAAGTGGGCGAAACGAGCCTTGACGCCCACTAGGCGCGCCTGTATCTGACGCCCCTTCGAACCGGCCGTAGGCGCATGCCTAGACGCGGTTCGCAACCGACGCAGGCCGCCTCCCGGGACAAAGAGGGTCGCGCGTGCGGGGCCCAAGGCTCCGTATTGCCAGCGTTTTTTGCGAAACCAACGTCACGAAGCGCCGCCCGGTTCGGGCGGCGTTTTCTCGTCGGCGGCCCGAACGGGCGCGCCGGTGTGTTGTGCGTCCGGCGATGCAGATCGCCGCGCAAGGGAATTGAGATCGGGAAGTTTGGCGATGATGCAGCAAAATATCCGGATCAGGCTCAAAGCCTTCGATCACCGCACACTCGATCTCTCTGCGAAAGAGATCGTGAGCACCGCCAAGCGCACCGGCGCGACCGTGATCGGCCCGGTGCCGCTGCCGACCCGCATTGAGAAGTTCACCGTCAACCGCTCCCCGCACGTGGACAAGAAGAGCCGCGAGCAGTTCGAAATTCGCACGTTCAAGCGCGTGCTCGACATCGTTCAACCGACGCCGCAGACCGTCGACGCGCTGATGAAGCTCGACCTCTCCGCCGGCGTCGATGTGCAGATCCAAGTCCTGGGTTGATCGCGATGAGCAAAGAACCTTCCCGTCGCACCGGCGTGATCGCGCGCAAAGTCGGCATGATGCGCGTGTTCGGTGAAGACGGCGCGCACACGCCGGTCACCGTGCTCGACCTCTCGGGCTGCCAGGTTGTCGGCCGTCGCACCGTGAACGCGGAAGCGTTCAAGAACGCGGTCGGCGAAGAGGTCGCGCTGAAGCCGAAGAAGTCGCGCAAGAACGAAAAGAAGGCGCCGCCAGCGCGCGCGCCGAAGGGCGACGGCTACAACGCGATCGTGCTGGGCGCCGGCGCCGCGAAAGCCAAGCGCAAGTCGCAGGCCGAGCGCGGCCAGTTCGCGCGCGCCAAGGTCGAGCCTAAAGCGATCGTCCGCGAATTCCGCGTTTCCGAAGACAACCTCCTGCCGGTCGGCGCCCAAATCAGCGCCGACCATTTTGTTGTCGGCCAGAAGGTGGACGTCGCCGGCATCACCGTCGGCAAGGGCTTCGCCGGCGCGATGAAGCGCTGGAATTTCGGCGGCCTGCGCGCGACGCACGGCGTGTCCGTGTCGCACCGCTCGCACGGCTCGACCGGTCAGCGCCAAGATCCGGGCAAGGTGTTCAAGGGCAAGAAGATGGCCGGCCACCTCGGCGACGAGCGTGCGTCGGTGCAGAACCTGCAAGTCGTGCGCGTCGACGCCAAGCGCGGCCTGGTGTTCGTGCGCGGCGCCGTGCCAGGCGCGGAAAATAGCTGGGTCGAAGTGCGCGACGCGGCGAAGGCCGCGCTGCCGAAAGACGCGCCGAAGCCTGCAGGTCTGCGTCAAGCCGAAGCCGCGGCAGAGTGAGGGCGGACATGAAACTCGACATCCAAACCCTCGACGCGAAGAAGGCCGGCTCGATCGATCTCGACGACGCCGTGTTCGGCATCGCCGACATCCGCGCCGACATCCTGCAGCGTATGGTGAAGTACCAACTCGCCAAGCGCCGCGCAGGCACGCACAAGACCCAATCGCGCGGGGAAGTCTCGCGCTCGCACTCCAAGCTCTACAAGCAAAAGGGCACGGGTCAGGCGCGTCACGGTGCGGCAAACGCCCCGATCTTCCGTGGCGGCGGTCACGCGCACAACCGGCTGCCGCGCGACTACTCGCACGACCTGACCAAGAAGTTCCGCGCGCTCGCGCTTCGCCACGCGCTGTCGTCCAAGGCGAAGGCCGGCGAGATCGTCGTCGTCGACACGATCGCGCTGAAGGAACCCAAGACGGCGGCGCTGTCGAAGAGCCTCGCCAAGCTGAAGCTCGAGAACGCGCTGATCATCGCCGGCGCCGAGGTCGACGCGAATTTCGCCCGCGCCGCGGCGAACATCAAAAACATCGACGTGCTGCCGAACGCCGGCCTCAACGTCTATGACGTGCTGCGCTGCTCGAAGCTGGTGCTGACGCAAGACGCCGTCGACGCGATCCACGCGCGCTTCAAGGACTCTGGCAAAGCGGAAGCCGCGCCGAAGAAGCGCGCGCCCGCGAAGAAAAAAACCGCTGAACAGGGAGCCGCGGCATGAGCGCGCTCAGCAAACACTACGACACGATCATCAAGCCGGTGATCACGGAAAAGGCGACCCTGCTGTCCGAGCAGAACAAGGTCGTCTTCCGTGTGCCGCTGACCGCGACCAAGAAGGACGTGAAGGAAGCTGTCGAGAAGCTCTTCAACGTCAAGGTCGGCGCGGTGAACACCATCCGCCACAAGGGCAAGACGAAGTACTTCCGCGGCACGCCGGGCAAGCGCCCCGACACCAAGAAGGCCATCGTCACGCTGCTGGCTGGCTATTCCATCGATGTGACGACGGGGCTCTGAGATGGCGCTTAAGCAATTCCGCCCGACCTCGCCGGGTCGCCGCCAGCTCGTGATCGTCGATCGCGCCGAGCTGCACAAGGGCAAGCCGGTGAAGGCGTTGACCGAAGGCCTGACGAAGTCCGGCGGCCGCAACAATGCCGGCCGCGTGACAGCGTTCCGCCATGGCGGCGGGCACAAGCGTTCGTACCGCAAGATCGACTTCAAGCGCCGCAAGTGGGGCGTTGAAGCGACGGTGGAGCGTCTCGAGTACGATCCCAACCGCACCGCGTTCATCGCGCTGATCAAGTACACGGACGGCGAACTGGCCTACATCATCGCGCCGCAGCGCCTGAAGGTGGGCGACACCGTCGTCGCCGGCGAGCGCGTCGACGTGAAGCCTGGCAACGCGATGCCGCTGAAGGCGATCCCGGTCGGCACCATCGTTCATAATGTCGAACTGAAGCCGCTGAAGGGCGCGCAGATGGCGCGTTCGGCC
Organism: Hyphomonadaceae bacterium; assembly: GCA_050182055.1. Taxonomy (GTDB): domain Bacteria; phylum Pseudomonadota; class Alphaproteobacteria; order Caulobacterales; family Aquidulcibacteraceae; genus Vitreimonas. Next base: position 30,987 of record JBFXCP010000002.1, on the reverse strand, counting down.
GGAACCTACGCACAAGTCGTCGGCCGCGACGCCGGCTACGCCCAACTGCGCATGGCGTCGGGCGAAGTGCGCATGGTGCCCGACGTGTGCATGGCCACGATCGGCGCGGTGTCGAACCCCGACAACATGAACGAAGTCTGGGGCAAGGCCGGCCGCACCAAGTGGCTGGGCCGCAAGCCGTCGGTGCGCGGCGTCGCGATGAACCCGGTCGATCACCCCCACGGCGGCGGTGAAGGCAAGACCTCGGGCGGCCGTCACCCGGTCACGCCCTGGGGCAAGAAAACCCGCGGTCCGAAGACCCGCAAAACCAAGCCGTCGGATCGTCTGATCATCCGCCGTCGTCACTCGAAGAAAGTGAGCTAATCGAGATGCCGCGTTCTGTTTGGAAAGGCCCGTTCGTCGACGGTTATCTGCTGGCAAAGGCCGAGAAGGTCGCCAGCAGCGGCCGCCGCGAGACCATCAAGACCTGGTCGCGCCGCTCCACCATCATGCCGCAATTCGTCGGCCTCACCTTCCAGGTTCACAACGGCAAGCAATTCACGCCGGTGCTCGTGAGCGAGGACATGGTCGGCCACAAGCTCGGCGAGTTCGCGCCGACGCGGAACTATTTCGGCCACGGCGCCGACAAGAAGGCCAAGAGGAAGTGAGATGAGCAAGAAGAAGGCTCCTCCGAAGCAGGCCTCGAACGAAGCGCGCGCAGTGTTGCGCACGCTGCGGACGAGCCCGCAAAAGCTGAATCTGGTCGCCCAGTCGATCCGCGGTCTCTCCGCCGAGAAGGCGAAGAACGAGCTGCGCTTCAGCCAGAAGCGCATCGCCAAGGACGTGCTGAAGTGCCTGCAATCGGCAATCGACAACGCCGAAAACAATCACCAGCTCGACGTCGACGGGCTCGTGGTCGCGCAAGCGCACGTCGGCAAGAACATCACCATGAAGCGCATGCATCCCCGCGCGCGGGGCCGCGGCGTGCGCATCGAAAAGCACTTCTCCCAACTCACCATCGTGCTGCGCGATACGACCAAGCAGCCCGAAACCGCTGAGGCCGCGTAATGGGTCAGAAAGTCAATCCGATCGGTCTGCGCCTCGGCGTCAACCGCACGTGGGATTCGCGTTGGTACGCCAACACGAAGGACTACGCGCGGCTGTTGCACGAAGACATCAAGATCCGCGCCTTTGTCCGCGAAAAGCTGAAGGCCGCCGGCGTCTCGAAGATCATCATCGAGCGTCCGCTGAAGAAGTGCCGCGTGACCATCTTCACGGCCAAGCCGGGCGTTGTCATCGGCAAGAAGGGCACCGACATCGAGAAGCTCCGCAAGGACCTGGCCAAGATGGCGCCGGGGGCGGAAGTGCACTTGAATCTCGTCGAAGTCCGCAAGCCGGAGACGGATGCGAACCTCGTCGCCGAAGGCGTCGCCCAGCAGCTGGAGCGCCGGGTTGCGTTCCGCCGCGCCATGAAGCGCGCGATGCAGTCGGCGATGCGCCTGGGCGCGCAAGGCATCCGCATCAACGTTTCGGGCCGCCTCGGCGGCGCGGAAATCGCGCGCATGGAATGGTACCGCGAAGGCCGCGTGCCGCTGCATACGCTGCGCGCCGACGTCGATTACGGTTTCGCTGAAGCGGACACCGCCTACGGCAAGATCGGCTGCAAAGTCTGGATCTTCAAAGGCGAGATCATGGAACACGATCCGATGGCGCAAGATAAGCGCTCATTGGAGACCGGCGAGAGCCGCGAACGCCGTGACCGCGACGACCGCGGCCCGCCGCGGCCGCGCGACGATCGTCCCCCGTCAGGCGACCGCCCGCGCCGCGGCCGCCGCCCGCCGCGCGGCGAAGACGCCGGTTCGGATTCGGAGGCCTAATCCATCATGATGCAGCCGAAGAAAACCAAGTTCCGGCGCGCCCATAAGGGCCGGATCAAAGGTGTCGCCACCAGCGGCGCCGCGCTCAATTTCGGCCAGTTCGGGCTGAAGGCGCTGGAGCCCGAGCGCGTCACTGCGCGTCAGATCGAAGCCGCGCGCCGCGCCATCACCCGCGAGATGAAGCGCCAGGGCCGGGTGTGGATCCGCATATTCCCGGACGTGCCGGTGTCGAAGAAGCCGGTCGAAGTGCGCATGGGCTCCGGCAAGGGCGCGCCCGAGTTCTGGGCTGCGCGCGTGAAGCCGGGCCGGATCATGTTCGAAATCGACGGCGTGCCGGAAGCGGTGGCGCGTGAATCGTTGCGCCTGGGCGCGGCGAAGCTGCCCATCCGCACCCGCATCGTGTCTCGAGTGGAGGGTCTCTGATGAAACTGCGCGACATCCGCAAGGACCTCGGCGACTTCCGCGGCGGCGACGCCGCCAAGGTCGCCGAAGAGCTCGCCGACCTGAAGAAGGAGCAGTTCAACCTGCGCTTCCAGCAAGCTACCGGCCAACTCGAAAAGTCGTCGCGCATGCGCGACGTCCGCCGCCAGATCGCGCGCGCCAAGACGGTGCTGCGCGAGAAGTCGCCGCAGAAGAAAGTTTAAGGACCAGAGCCATGCCACGCCGCGTGATGCAGGGAACGATTGTGAGCGACAAAGGCGACAAGACCGTCGTCGTGCAGGTGGAACGCACCTATCTGCATCCGCTCCTGAAGAAGACGGTTCGTCGCTCGGCGAAGTTCCACGCCCATGACGAAGCCAACGCCTACAAGACCGGCGAGAAGGTCGAGATCCAAGAGTGCCCGCCCAAGTCCAAGCTGAAACGCTGGGAAGTGGTCGGCCGCGTCGGAGCGTAAGCCATGATCCAGATGCAAACCAATCTGGACGTCGCCGACAACAGCGGCGCCAAGCGCGTGATGTGCATCAAGGTGCTGGGCGGCTCCAAGCGCCGCTACGCCACCGTGGGCGACATCATCGTGGTGTCGGTGAAGGAAGCGATGCCGCGCGGGCGCGTGAAGAAGGGCGATGTCCGCAAGGCCATCGTCGTGCGCGTGTCGAAGGACATCAAGCGCAAGGACGGCTCGACCATCCGCTTCGACTCGAACGCGGCGGTGCTGATCAACAACCAAGGCGAGCCGATCGGCACGCGTATCTTCGGACCGGTGCCGCGCGAACTGCGCGCCAAGAACCAGATGAAGATCATCTCGCTCGCGCCGGAGGTGCTCTAATGGCCGCCCGCATTCGCAAGGATGACGTCGTCGTCGTCATCGCCGGCAAGGACAAGGGCCGAACCGGCAAGGTCATCAAGGTGTTCGTGAAGGAAGAGCGCGTCCTGGTCGAGGGCGTGAACATGGCCAAGCGCCACACCGCGCCGAGCGTCGCCCATCCGCAGGGCGGCATCATCGCCAAGGAAGCGCCGATCCACGTTTCCAACGTCGCGCTGCGCGACCCGAAGACAGGCAAGGCCACGCGCATCGCCTGGAAGGAAGTCGGCGAGGGCGCCTCGCGCCGCAAGGTCCGCGTGGCCAAGGGTTCTGGAGTACAGATCGATGTCTGACGCGCCGAAGGCCGACAAGGCCGCGAAGGCCGAAAAGAAGCCGGCGAAGGACGCCGCGCCGAAGCGCGCGCCCACGCCGAAGGGCGATTACGTGCCGCGCCTGAAGGTCCGCTACAACAGCGAGATCAAAAAGCGTCTGCGCGAAGAGTTCAAGTACACCAACGACATGCAGATCCCGCGCATCGAGAAGATCGTGATCAACATGGGCGTCGGCGAAGCGACGGCGGACTCCAAGAAGCTGCAATCGGCGATCCAGGCGCTGACGGCGATCGCGGGCCAAAAGCCCGTGCCGACCAAGGCGCGCAAGTCGATCGCGGCGTTCAAGCTGCGCGAGGGCATGAGCATCGGCGCCAAGGTGACGCTGCGCTCCGACCGTATGTACGAGTTCTTGGATCGCCTGGTCACGATCGCGCTGCCGCGCGTGAAGGACTTCCGCGGCCTGAACGGCAAGAGCTTCGACGGGCGCGGCAATTACGCGCTCGGCGTCAAGGAACACATCGTGTTCCCGGAGATCAACTACGACCAGATCGACCAGATCTGGGGCATGGACATCGTCGTCTGCACCACCGCGCGGACCGACGGCGAAGCCAAGGCGCTGCTGAAGGAATTCGATTTCCCGTTCCGGAACTGATCGCGCGAGCGATCCACCCCAGAACGTATCGGGAGAAGAAGAGAGTATGGCGAAGACAAGCTCTATCGAACGCAACAAGAAGCGCGAACGGCTGGCGAAAAAGTACGCCGCCCGCCGCGCTAAGCTGCGCGCCGCCGCGTTGAACGAGGACCTGCCGCTCGAGGAGCGCTTCGCAGCGCGCCTCAAGCTCGCGCAGCTGCCGCGCAATTCCTCGCCGACGCGCGTGCGCAACCGTTGCGAGCTGACCGGGCGGCCGCGTGCGTTCTATCGCAAGCTTCGCGTGTCGCGTATCGCGCTGCGGGATCTAGCCTCCAAGGGCCAGGTTCCGGGCATGGTCAAGTCGAGCTGGTAAGGGGCGGGCAATGAACCTGAACGATCCAGTCGGCGATCTCATCACCCGTATCCGCAACGCGCATCTGCGCGGCCGCTCGAAGCTCGTGTCGCCGGCGTCAACCTTGCGCATGCGCGTGCTGCAAGTGCTGAAGGACGAAGGCTACATCCGCGACTTCCGCGAAGTCGTGAATGACGGCCACAAGGAGATCGAGATCGAGCTGAAGTATTTCGAGGGATTGCCCGCGATCCACGAAATCCAGCGCGTGTCGAAGCCGGGCCGGCGCGTCTACTCGTCGATCAAGGACCTGCGCCTGGTGCGCAACGGCCTCGGCATTTCCATTCTCTCCACGCCGAAGGGCGTGATGAGCGACAACGCCGCACGCGACGCCAATGTCGGCGGCGAAATCCTCTGCGAGGTCTACTAAGATGTCCCGCCTCGGCAAACGAGCGATCCCCGCGCCGTCCGGCGTCACCGTCACGGTGAAGGGCCAGGAGGTGAGCGTGAAGGGCCCGAAGGGCACGCTGAATTTCCGCGCCCACGACGATGTCGAAGTCGCCTTCGGCGACGGCGCCATCAGCGTGAAGCCGCGCCATGAGACGCCGCGCGCCCGCGCGCTGTGGGGCACCACGCGGGCCGTGCTCGCCAACAACGTGAAGGGCGTCACCGAGGGTTTCGAGAAGAACCTCGAAATGACCGGCGTCGGCTATCGCGCGGCGATGCAGGGCAAGAACCTGCAGCTCAATTTGGGCTACAGCCACGAGATCGTGTACCAGCCGCCGGAAGGGATCACATTGGCGACGCCGAAGCCGACCGAGATCAAGGTCAGCGGCATCGATCCGCAGGCCGTCGGCCAAGCCGCCGCCGAAATCCGCTCCTACCGTCCGCCTGAGCCCTACAAGGGCAAGGGCGTGCGCTATGTCGGCGAGTCCATCCGCCGCAAGGAAGGCAAGAAGAAGTAAGCCATGGCCCGGAAACTCTCTCCCATCGAGCGCCGCGCCCAGCGCAACCGCACGCGGCTGAAGAAGCTCGCCGGCGAAGGCCGCCTGCGCCTATCCGTCTTCCGCTCGTCGAAGCACATTTCGGCGCAGCTGATCGACGATCTGAAAGGCGTCACCGTCGCGTCCGCATCGACGCAGGACGAGGCGTTCAAGAAGTCCGGCAAGAAGGGCTCCGACAAGGCTGGCGCCGCCGAAGTCGGCAAGCTGTTGGCGGCCCGCGCGCTCGCCGCCGGCAAGAAGTCGGTCGTGTTCGATCGCGGCCGCTACGTGTTTCATGGCCGGGTGAAAGCCCTGGCCGACGCCGCCCGCGAGGGCGGTCTCGAATTCTGAGGAAGAAGCGATGACCGACGATACCGCAGGCGGCCCACCGGCTGACGCACCGCCGGCAGAACAGCAACGCCCCGCGCGCGGCGCGCGTGGTCCGCGTCGCAGCGGCCCTGGCGGCGGCCGTGGCCCCGGCGGCGGACGCGGCCCCGGCGGCGAGCGCGGCCCGCGCCGTGACGATCGCAACCGCAATGCCGGTCCAGAAGAGCGCGCCGAGGGCGAACTGGTCGACAAGCTCGTCGCCATCAACCGTGTCGCCAAGGTGGTGAAGGGCGGCAAGAACTTCGCCTTCGCCGCGCTCGTCGTGGTTGGCGACAAGAAGGGCCGCGCGGGCTTCGGCCACGGCAAGGCGCGCGAAGTGCCGGAAGCGATCCGCAAGGCGACGGAAGAAGCCAAGAAGTCGCTCGTGCGCGTGCCGCTGCGCGAAGGCCGCACGCTGCACCATGACGGCGCCGGCCGCTGGGGCGCGGGCAAGGTCATGCTGCGCGCCGCGCCGGCCGGCACCGGGCTGATCGCGGGCGGCCCGATGCGCGCCGTGCTCGAAGTGCTCGGCGTTTCGGATGTTGTCGCCAAGTCGAAGGGCTCCTCGAACCCGTACAACATGGTGCGCGCGACATTCGACGCGCTGAAAGAACAAAGCTCGCCGCGCCAGGTCGCCAACCGGCGCGGCCTGAAGGCCACCGATCTCGCCAACCGCCGCAAGGACGGCGCGAGCATGGGCGAAGTGGCGGCGGAGGGCTGATCGATGGCGACGAAGAAAAAATCAGGCGCCACCGTGAAGGTGCGCCGCATCGGCAGCCCGATCCGCCGTGAACACGGCCAGCGCGAAACGCTGGTCGGTCTCGGCCTCAAGCGCGCCAACCAGGTCGTCGAACTCGAGGACACGCCTTCGATTCAAGGCATGATCCGCAAGGTCGCGCACCTGGTGGAAGTGGTGAAGTAAGGCAGTTGGCAATGGGCAATGGGCAATAGGGCGCGGCGAGTTGATCTCGCAATTGCCCACTGCCCACTGCCTACGGCCTGGAGCGAAGCGACATGAAACTGAACGAATTGGCCGACAACCCCGGCTCCACCAAGAAGCTGATGCGCGTTGGACGCGGCGTCGGCTCGGGCAAGGGCAAGACCGGCGGCCGCGGCGTGAAGGGCCAAAAGTCTCGCCGCGGCGTCTCGATCAATGGTTTCGAAGGCGGTCAGATGCCGCTGCACATGCGCATGCCGAAGCGCGGCTTCAGCCCGCCGGCGCAAAAGCGCATGCAGTGGATCAACCTGACCACGCTGCAAAACGCCATCGATAACAAGAAGCTGAACGCCACCGCCGAAATCACCGAGGACGCGCTGGTAGAAGCCGGCGTGGTGCGGCGGAAGAAAGACGGCGTGCGCCTCCTTGCGCGCGGCGAGCTGAAGGCCAAAGTGAACATCACCGTGTCCGGCGCGTCGGCCGCGGCGATCGCCGCGGTGGAAAAGGCCGGCGGCAAGGTCACGCTGCTGAATCCGCCTGCCGCGGACGACGCCGCAGCCTAAGGTTCGCTCTCCGGCCGGGGAGTTGTCCGGCCTCGCCGGAACAGATTCGGAGTAGCGCCCTCACATGGCATCAGCCGCAGAACAACTAGCCGCAAACATCAATTTTGCGGCGTTCGCCAAGGCGACCGACCTTCAGAAGCGCATCTGGTTCACCCTGATCGCGCTCGTTGTCTATCGTATCGGCACGTTCATCCCGATCCCGGGCGTCGACCCGGAAGCCTTCGCGCGCGCGTTCCAGGGGCAGGCCGGGGGCATCCTCGGCATGTTCAACACCTTCTCAGGCGGCGCCGTCGAGCGGATGGCCGTCTTTGCGCTGAACGTGATGCCGTACATTTCCGCGTCGATCATCGTCCAGTTGATGGCGACGTCGATTCCCTCCTGGGAGCGCCTCAAGAAGGAAGGCGAAGTCGGGCGCAAGCAGCTGAACCAGTACACCCGCTATCTCACGCTGGTGCTGGCGCTCTTCCAGTCCTACGGCATCGCCATCGGCCTGCAGTCGAGCGCGGGCATGGTGATCAATCCGGGCTTCCAGTTCATCGCGTCCACCGTCATCACGCTGACGGGCGGGACCATGTTCCTGATGTGGCTGGGCGAACAGGTGACGGCGCGCGGCGTCGGCAACGGCATCTCGCTCATCATCTTCGCCGGCATCGTGGCGGAGCTGCCGCGCATTCTGCTGCAGACGCTCGACCTCGCGCGCGTCGGCGACATCAACCCGTTCTCGATTATCGCCATCGGCGCGGTGATGGCGGCGGTGATCGTCTTCGTCGTGTTCATCGAGCGCTCGCAACGGCGACTCGTCGTGCAATATCCGAAACGCCAGCAGGGCAACCGGATGTTCATGGGCGAGAGTTCGTTCCTGCCGCTCAAGATCAATACCGCGGGCGTGATTCCGCCGATCTTCGCCTCGTCGCTGCTGTTGCTGCCGACGACGATCGTGAGCTTCGCCGGCATGGGCGCGGACACGCCGGAATGGCTGGTGACGATGCAGGCCTATATCGGCTACGGCAAGCCGGGCCACATGGCGCTCTATGCGATCGGCATCATCTTCTTCTGCTTCTTCTACACCTCGATCGTGTTCAACCCGGAAGAGACGGCGGACAATCTGCGCAAGTACGGCGGATTCCTGCCGGGCATCCGCCCTGGCAAGAAGACAGCCGAGTATCTCGACTACGTGCTGACGCGCCTCACGGTGATCGGCGCCGCCTACATCACGGCGGTGTGTTTGCTGCCGGAAATGCTGATCACCTATTACGGCGTGCCGTTCTATCTCGGCGGCACCTCGATCCTGATCGTCATCTCGGTGACGCTGGATACTGTGGCCCAAATCCAGTCGCACCTTGTCGCGCACCAATACGAGGGCTTGATCAAGCGCTCGAAACTGCGCGGCGGCGGCGGGCCGACGCCGAGAAAATGAACCTGATCCTGTTCGGGCCGCCCGCCGCGGGCAAGGGCACGCAGGCCAAGCGCCTCACCGCAGAGCGCGGCTACGTGCAGCTTTCCACCGGCGACATGCTGCGCGCGGCGCGCAAGTCCGGCAGCGAACTTGGCCAGCGCGTGGCGGCGATCATGGATTCAGGATCGCTGGTCTCCGACGAGATTGTCATTGCCCTGATCGAAGAAGCGCTCGCCGCGCACAAGGACGCGCCGGGCTTCATCTTCGATGGGTTCCCCCGCACGGTCGCGCAAGCCGAGGCGCTGGACGCCATGCTTGCGAAACACGGCAAGCAGATCGACCGGGTGGTGCGGCTCGAAGTCGATCCGCAGAAGTTGCTCGACCGCGTCGCCAAGCGCTTCGCCGACGAAGGCCGCGCCGACGACAATCCAGAGAGCTTCAAAGTTCGGCTCGACGCCTATCTCGCGCAAACGGCGCCGTTGATCCCGTACTACGAAGGGCAGGGCAAACTGCGCGGCGTCGACGGCATGGCCGGAATCGAAAGCGTGGCGAAGTCGATCGCCGCGGCGCTCGCCTAGCTCGCCGGCGCATCGCAGCGCGAGTCGCGCGACGGCATGATCGCAAAGGATGCAATCAACGCCGGCGCGTTGCGCGGGCGGTCGGCGGCGTTCACGCTGGCGATCATCACCACTTGCGGGCCGCCGGCGGGCGCGCACAACACGATGCGTTGGGCGTAATTGCCGGGCGGAAAGACGTGCGCCGCTTCACGCATTTCGAACGGCATGCGCGCGATCTGCGCGCGTAACAGCGCCAGCGCTTCGCCCGAATCCACGCGGTTGTCGGGTTCCAGCGTGCACTCGCGGCCGTTGCCCCGATCGCCGACGCCGACGCTTGTCGCGGAACTGCCCCCGACCTGGTACGTCGTCAGACCCTGAAAGACGCCGGTGTCGGGCCGCCAGACGACGCCGGCGCGCTGATTGCGCGTCCACGCATTCGGCTCGGCGCCTTGAAGAATGAACGGAAAGCAGATCTCGGTGATCGCCGTCTGCATGTTGTCGAGCGCGTGACCGACCAGGTGGCCGCGACGCGACTCGTCCGGGCCGGCCCACACGTTCGTTTGCGCCGATGCGCTTGCCGCCAGAAACGCCGCCGCGATCGCGGCGATGAAAACACTGCGCGCCATGTCGTGCGTTCCGCCGTTTGTCCCGTGCAGGCCAAGCTAAGGGAACGCACGCCAGGGGGCCAGTTAGAACGTCAGCGCGGGCGTGCGCAGCCGCGCGATCCAATCGGCAAACTTGCCGGTCCAATCTTGCAGCAGGGCGCGCAGGCCATTGTCCGTGATCTCGCCATCGACGATCAGGCCGTCGCGGAAGCTCAGATAGATTTCCGGCTGCACCGTCAGCGCGACGCCGACGGCGCCGGCGACGCTGCGCAGCTGCGACTGCGCCGCCGCGGTGCCGACCGCGCCGAGGGTGGCGCCGACAATGGCGCCCGGCTTGCCCGCCCACGAATTGCGGCCCCACGGACGGCTGCCCCACTCGATCGCATTCTTCAGCGCCGCGGAGAAACTGCGGTTGAACTCCGGCGTCACGAACAGCACCGCATCGGCGGCTTCGATCTCGCGCTTGAACCGCTGCACCGCGGCGGGAAGCTCGCCTTCGAGGTCCTGGTCGTAGAGCGGCAGATCGCCGATCTCGACCACGTGCAAATCCAGTTTCGCCCGGGCCAAACGGGCGAGGGCGCTCGCGAAACTGCGGTTGATGGAGTCCTTGCGCAGGCTGCCGACGATCACGGCCACTTTGGCGGTCATTTTTCTACCCCTGGTATGAATGAGTAACCGGGACTATATGTGAGCCTATGGAAAAGCCTCAAGAACGCACAGCGGCCATACCAGGGCACACTGGTGTCTCCGATCCGAACTCCAACGACTGCCGGGCGGTCAGCGGGATTCTGTCCCGGATCGGCGACAAGTGGAGCGTCCTGATCATCACCCGACTCGGCGACGGGCCGCGGCGCTTCAATGAAATCAAGCGGATGATCGGCGGCATCTCGCAGAGGATGTTGACGCTGACGCTGCGCAACCTCGAGCGCGACGGCCTTGTCAGCAGGACGGTGACGCCCACAGTGCCGCCGCGGGTCGATTATGCGCTCACGGAACTCGGACGCGACCTCTTGATCCCGGTCTCAGCTCTGGGGGCTTGGGCGATCCAGCACACCCCTTGTATTCAAGCCGCGCGCGCCCGATTTGACGCCTCCGGAGCGGCGGAAACGCCGCAACAGAAGCGCGTTTCGGCCGGTTGACGCGGCATTTCGCCCCGCTATAACCGCCTCCTTCGCGAACACCTCGGCGCGATGCCCCCCTGGCCGAACGGTCAGGCGGCGTCGCGTCTATTGCGTATTGGAGCACCGCCAACATGGCTCGTATCGCCGGCGTAAACATTCCGACCCAGAAGCGCGTCGTCATCGCGCTGCAATACATCCACGGGATCGGCCAGCACTACGCCAAGGAAATCTGCGCCAAGGCCGGCATCGCCGACAATCGCCGCGTCGCCGAACTGACCGACGCGGAAGTTCTCCAAATCCGCGAAGCCATCGACCGCGATTACACCGTCGAGGGCGACCTGCGCCGCGAGACCGCCACCAACATCAAGCGTCTCATGGACCTCGGCTGCTATCGCGGCCTGCGTCACCGCAAGGGCCTGCCGGTGCGCGGTCAACGCACGCACACCAATGCGCGCACGCGCAAAGGCCCCGCCAAGCCGATCGCCGGCAAGAAGCAAGCAACGAAGAAATAAGGACACGCCGCGATGGCCAAGGAAGCTGCACGCGTCAAGAAGCGCGAACGCAAGAACATCGTCACGGGCGTCGCGCACGTGAACGCCTCGTTCAACAATACGATGATCACGATCACCGACGCGCAAGGCAATGCGATCTCGTGGTCGAGCTCGGGCACGATGGGCTTCAAGGGCTCGCGCAAGTCGACGCCGTATGCCGCGCAGGTCGCCGCCGAAGACGCCGGCCGCAAGGCGATGGAGCACGGCATGCGCACACTCGAAGTGAACGTATCTGGCCCCGGCTCCGGGCGCGAAAGCGCGCTGCGCGCGCTGCAGGCCGTCGGCTTCACGGTGACCTCGATCCGCGACGTTACGCCGATACCGCACAATGGCTGCCGCCCGCCGAAGCGCCGCCGCGTCTAAACGGAATACTGCACTGGCGCGCGCCCTCCGCTGCGCCGTTGATTGAGAGCGATGAATGTCGATCGAAAAGAACTGGCTAGAACTGATCCGCCCGAAGAAGCCCATCATTGAGCATGCGTACGACGCAGCCAAGCGGGCGACTCTGATTGCGGAGCCGCTGGAGCGGGGCTTCGGCCTGACGCTCGGCAACGCGCTGCGGCGCGTGCTGCTCTCGTCGCTGCAGGGCGCGGCGATCACGTCGGTGCAGATCGACGGCGTCGTGCACGAGTTCAGCTCGATCCAGGGCGTGCGCGAAGACGTCACCGATATCGTGCTGAACCTGAAGCAGGTCGCCATCCGCATGCGCGGCGAAGGCCCCAAGCGCGTGATGCTGACCAAGACCGGTCCCGGCGAAGTGAAGGCCAGCGACATCCAGACCGTCTCCGACATGGAGATTCTGAATCCGGACCACGTGATCTGCACGCTCGACGACGGCGCCTCGCTGCGCATGGAGCTGACGATCAACAACGGCAAGGGCTACGTCCCCGCCGAGCAAAACCGCCCGGACGATGCGCCGATCGGCCTCATCGCCATCGACTCGATCTACTCGCCGGTGCGCCGCGTCGCCTATCGCGTCGACAACACCCGCGAAGGCCAGGTGCTCGACTACGACAAGCTCATCATCGAGGTCGAAACCAACGGCGCGATCCGTCCGGAAGACGCGATCGCCTACGCCGCGCGCATCCTGCAGGACCAGCTGCAGGTGTTCATCACTTTCGAAGAGCCGAAGCAGAAGAAGGAAGGCGGCGACAAGCCTGACCTGCCGTTCAACCCGGCGCTCCTGAAGAAGGTCGACGAACTCGAGCTTTCGGTGCGTTCGGCGAACTGCTTGAAGAACGACAACATCGTCTACATCGGCGACCTGATCCAGAAGTCGGAAGGCGAGATGCTGCGCACGCCGAACTTCGGCCGCAAGTCGCTGAACGAAATCAAGGAAGTGCTGGCCTCGATGGGCCTGCACCTCGGCATGGCGGTCGAGAACTGGCCGCCGGACAACATCGAAGATCTCGCCAAGAAGTACGAAGACCAAATTTAGGGATTGGTTTTTGGGGATTGGGGATTGGGTTCTGCTCAATCCAATCCCCAACCCCCAATCCCAAATCCCGGGGAATACAAATGCGTCACGGTGTCGGACACAAGAAGCTCAACCGCACGGCCAGCCACCGTCAGGCGATGTTCGCCAACATGGCGGCCGCGCTGGTGAAGCACGAGCAGATCGTAACGACGCTGCCGAAGGCGAAGGCGCTTCGCCCCGTCGTCGAGCGCCTGATTACGCTCGCCAAGAAGGGCGATCTCGGCGCCCGCCGCCTCGTGCTCGCGCGCATGCGCGACGAAACGCAGACCAAGAAGCTCTTCGAAACCATCGCCCCGCGCTACAAGACGCGCGCCGGCGGCTACACGCGCGTGCTGAAGGCGGGCTACCGCTACGGCGACAACGCCCCGCTGGCGGTAATCGAGCTGGTCGATCGCGACGAGAGCGCGCGCGGCCAGGACAGCGGCCCGCGCCCGGAAGCGATCTACACCGACGAAGGCTAACAGCGTCGTTCAGGTGTGACATGAGACCATTAGGACCGGCCCCATGATCTGGCGCCGGTCCTTTTTGTTTGCGCTCAGCGCGCTCCTCGCCGCCTGCGCGACCGGCGCGGTCGAGGCGCCGTCGCGAACGCAAGACGCGCAGCGCGACGAGATCACGATCCTCGTTTCGATCGATGGCTTCCGCCCCGACTATCTCGAGCGCGGCCAGACGCCAGAACTCGCGCGCCTCGCCGCCGAGGGCGTGCGCGCGAGCATGCGGCCGAGCTTTCCCTCGGTCACGTTCCCGAACCACTACACCTTGATCACCGGTCTGCGGCCCGACCGCAACGGCATGATCAACAACCGGATGGAAGATCCCGAACGCCCGGGCGTGGTGTTCACCTTGTCGGATCGCGCTGTCGCCGCCGATCCGATCTGGTGGGCCGGGGCCAAGCCGCTGTGGGTGAGCGCCGAGCAGCAAGGCGTCCGCACCGCGACGATGTTCTGGCCCGGTTCGGACTACGAGCTCTTCGGCGTGCGCCCAAGCCGCTGGCGCGCCTTCGATCAGACGCTGCCCGGCTTCGCGCGCGTCGACACGCTGCTTTCCTGGCTCGATGCGCCGGCGAGCGAACGACCGCGCTTCCTCACGCTTTACTTCGATCTCGTCGACACCGCCGGTCATCGCTACGGGCCGGACGCGCCGGAAACGACAGCGGCTGCGGCTGAGGTGGACGCCGCCATCGCCCGGCTCACGGCGGGCCTACGCGCGCGCGGCTACGAGGGCCGCGTCAATCTGGTGATCGTGTCCGACCACGGCATGAGCGCGATCGCCGACGACCGCATCGTCAATCTCGACGCGCGCATCGATCCGGCTGTGGCGCGGGTGATCTGGGACGGCCCGTTTGCCGGCGTCGCGCCGGCGGCGGGGCGCGAAGCGGAAGCCGAGGCGGCGCTGCTCAGCGCGCATGCGCACGGGCAGTGCTGGCGGCGCAGCGATCTGCCGGCGCGTTTCCGCTTCGGCTCGCACCGGCGCGTGCCCGCCATCGTGTGCCTGGCCGAGCGCGGCTGGCGCTATCGCTCGTCGCAGGTCTCGCAGTTTCCCGGCCCCAACGCCGGCGCTCATGGCTACGACAATGAAGACCCCGAGATGGCCGCGCTCTTCATCGCGCACGGCCCAGCGTTTCGCAGCGGCGTGACGTTGGCCCCGTTCGACAACGTCTCGGTCTATCCGCTGCTGGCGCGGCTGACCGGGGTGCGCCCGGAGGAGAACGACGGCGACCTGGCGGACACCGCGCTGGCGTTGCTTGACAGATAATTATCAAAAGGTAGAAATATTGCGCCAACGCGAGAGGAGCGGCGCATGTCCGAGTATTACCGTCCGAAGGGGCTCTCCAGCGCCATCTGCTACGTCGACGCCAAAGCGGCTTTCCGCTGGCTGGAAGCGGCGTTCGGCTTCGAGCCGCTGATGGTGCTGCTCGACGAGAACGACAACCTCGCGCATTCGGAAATGCGCTACGGCGACAGCGTCGTGATGGTCGGCAACGAGTGGAGCGACGATCACCGCAGCCCCAAGAACATGGGCGGCAAGAACACGCAGACCGTCCACGTTCAGCTTGCGCGCGGTGAGGATATCGACGCGCACTGCGACCGCGCGCGCAAGGCCGGCGCCGAAATCATCCAGGAACCCGACACGCAATTCTACGGCGACCGCACCTATCGCGCGCGCGACCCTGAAGGCCACATCTGGACCTTCGGCGTCACCGTGGCGGAGGTCGGCCCCGAGGCGTGGGACAAAGCCAGCGGCCTCACCACCCGCACGCGCCTATGAAGCCAGCCCGGATCGACGCCACACTCGCCGCGCTGGCCGATCCGGCCCGGCGGCGCGTCGTGGAGTTGCTCGGTCAGAGGCCGCATCGCGCGGGCGAGTTGGCCGACGCGCTGGATTTGCCGCCGCCGGCGATGAGCCGTCATTTGCGGATGCTGAGGCAAAGCGGCCTGGTCGAAGAAACGCATCCGGAGTTCGATGCGCGCGTGCGCATCTATGCGCTGAAGGCGGGCGCGATGGCTGATCTCAGGACGTGGCTGGCCGATACCGAGCGCATGTGGGCGGGGCAACTGGCCGGCTTCAAGGCGCACGTGGAGAAGAAGCGCAAGTGAGCGCCGTCATCGTCTCGCTCCGGGTGCGGGCGACGCCCCAGCAAGCGTTCGATGTGTTTACGCAGGAGATTGGCGCCTGGTGGCGGCCGAACCGATTGTTCCAGCTGACGCCGCGCGGCGACGGCGCATTGCGCTTCGAGCCGGGTGAGAACGGCCGCCTCGTCACGCGGCTCGACACGGGCAAGGAGTTCGAGATCGGCCGCATTACCGTCTGGCTTCCCGGCGAGCGTCTCGCCTTCACCTGGCGCCAAGCGACCTTTGCGCCGCATCAGGCGACTGAGGTCGAGGTGCGGTTCGAGCCGGTGGGCGATGAAACGCGCGTCACGGTTGAGCACCGGGGTTGGGATGCGCTGCCCCAGGAACACGCCGCCCGGCACGGCTTCCCGTTGATGATTTTTCAGGCGCGTCAGGCCGAGCATTGGCGCGATCTGCTCAGCGCGATGAACGCCCGGATCTAGAGCGCGAACGGCTTCGCTCGCCATGTTTTGGCCCATTCCGGCGGGAAAATCCGGCCCGCAGATTCCGGGCGAGGACAACCATGAAGATCACCCGCGCCGCGTTGTTGAAGGCGTCCCCCTATGCCGCTCTGGTGGCAGGCTTCGCCGGCGGCGCGCTGGCGATCGCGCCGCTTGCGTCCGACCGCGCGCGCCCCGTCTCCCAAGACGAGCCCTACCTGCAACTGGTGCAAGCCAGCCCGCTGCCGCGCGCGGCGCCCAACAGCCGCGGCGAGATGCAGCTCTCGTTCGCGCCGGTGGTGGCGCGCGCCTCGCCGGCGGTGGTCAACGTCTACGCCCAGCGCGTCGTGCGCTCGATGTCGCGCGACCCGTTCTATGGCCGCTTCAGCGGCCCGCGCGTGGAGCAATCGCTGGGCTCCGGCGTGATCGTGCGGGCCGACGGCATCATCGTCACCAACAACCACGTGATCGAAGGCGCCCAATCGCTGAAGGTCGTGCTTTCCGATCGCCGCGAGTTCGACGCCGAAGTCATGCTCGCCGATCCGCGCGTGGACTTGGCTGTGCTGCGTATCAACGCTGGCGCGGAGCGGCTGCCGACGCTGGCGTTCGCCAACACCGCGGACGCGCAAGTCGGCGACCTCGTGCTGGCCATCGGCAACCCGTGGGGGCTCGAACAGACAGTCACCAGCGGCATCATCTCGGCGCTGGCGCGCACCGACGTCGGCATTTCCGACTATGCGTTCTTCATCCAGACCGACGCCGCCATCAATCGCGGCAATTCCGGCGGCGCGCTGGTCGACATGAACGGCTCGCTTGTCGGCATCAACAGCGCCATCTTCTCCGAAAGCGGCGGCTCGACCGGCATCGGCTTCGCCATTCCATCCGAGATGGTGCGCCGTGTCGTGGAGAGTGCGGCCAGCGGCGGCAGCGTGGTGGTGCGTCCCTGGCTTGGCGCGCGCCTTCAACCGGTGACGCAAGAGATCGCGCGCTCGTTGGGGCTGCCCCGACCGGAAGGCGTTCTGGTGACCGACCTCTATCCGCGTGCGGCCGGCCAACGCGCGGGCCTGCGCCAGGGCGACATCATTCTGGCCGTTGCGGGCGCGGAAGTGCGCGACGAAGGCGGCGTGCGCTACCAGTTTGCGACCCAGCGCCCTGGCGCGCGGGTGCCGCTGCGCGTGCTGCGTGACGGACGCGAGATCACCTTGACCGCCAACGCCGAAGCGCCGCCCGGCGGCGCGCCGGAAGCGCGTGCGCTGACCGGCCGCCATCCCCTCTCGGGCGCACGCGTCGTCACGCTGACGCCGGCGACCGCCGAAGCTTCGGGGCTCGACCCGTTCAAGACGGGCGTCTTCATCCAGGCGCTCGATCAGCGCGGCGTCGCCGCGCGCATTGGTTTCCGCCCCGGCGACATCATCGACGCCGTGAACGGCCAGCCCATCCGCGACGCCGCCCAACTCGATCGCGCCATGGCCGGCGCGCGCTCCTGGGTGATCGGCGTTGAGCGCAACGGCCAGCGCGCGGACCTGAGGTTCTAGGCGCCGCTATGTCTTGATCGGTGCGCCGATCGACCAAGTGTGGCCGAATGGGTCGCGGAGCTGGCCGTAGCGGTCGCCCCAGAATTGGTCGGCGAGCGGCATGACAATCTGTGCGCCGGCCTCGACGGCGCGGTTCCACCAGAGGTCCGCATCGTCGACCTCGATGTGCAGCGTGACGGCAGCTGGCGCGGGCGCATCGCCCCCGCCGCGGAACTCCGGAAAGTCGTCCGACAGCAGCACGGCGAAGCCGTTGATGCGGAAGCGCGCGTGCATGATGCGTTCGCCGTCTTCTGCGTAGGCGCGATATTCCTCGGTCGCGCCGAAGGCGCGCGTGTAGAACGCGATGGCCGCCTTGCCGCCTTTCACCGTCAGGTACGGGTAGACGCCAGCGGGGATCGCGGATGTCGCTTCAGCCATCGTTTCTCTCCCTCGAAGCCGCTATGGTCCGCCAGATATGAGCGATTTGTTTCAAGCTGCGGGGCTGGACCAGGGCGCGCCGACGCCTTTGGCCGAACGGCTGCGCCCGCGCAAGCTCGATGAGGTGGTTGGCCAGGATCACCTGCTGAAAGCCGATGGCCCGATCGGGCGCATGGTGGCGCAGAAGCGCTTGGCCTCGATGATCCTCTGGGGGCCGCCCGGCGTTGGAAAGACCACCATGGCGCGGCTGCTGGCTGAGGAGACTGGCCATGAGTTCCAGCAGATCAGCGCCGTGTTTTCGGGCGTGGCCGATCTCAAGAAGGCGTTCGAGACCGCGCGCGGGCGGCGCGCCTCCGGCAAGGCGACGCTGCTGTTCGTGGACGAAATCCATCGCTTCAACCGCGCCCAGCAGGACGGTTTCCTGCCCTATGTCGAACAAGGCGTGATCACGCTGGTCGGGGCGACGACGGAGAATCCCAGTTTCGAACTCAACGCGGCGCTGCTGTCGCGCGCGCAGGTGTTCGTGCTGAAGCGCTTGGACGAGCCCGCGCTCGACCTCTTGCTGCAGCGTGCGGAGGCGCTGCTCGGCCAGGACTTGCCGCTGACCGCCGATGCGCGGATTGCGCTCACCAATCTGGCCGACGGCGACGGGCGCTATCTGCTCACGCTCAGCGAAGAGTTGTTCGCGCTGCGTGCGGAAACGCCGCTCGACGCGAAGGCGCTCGGCGAATTGTTGCAGAAACGCGCGCCCGCTTACGACAAGGACCGCGAAGAGCACTACAACCTCATCTCGGCGCTGCACAAATCGATCCGCGGCTCCGATCCGGACGCGGCCCTCTACTGGCTCGCGCGCATGGTCACGGGCGGCGAGGACCTGCTGTTTATCGCACGCCGGCTCGTGCGCGCGGCGGCCGAAGACATCGGCCTTGCCGATCCCACCGCACTGCTGATCGCCAACGCCGCCAAGGACGCGGTCCATTTCATCGGCCCGCCCGAGGCGGAGTTGCACCTGGCGCAAGCGGTCATCCATCTGGCCACTGCGCCCAAGTCGAACGCGGCGTACGTGGCTTGGAAGGCCGCGCGCGCGGCCGCGCAGGAAACCGGCGCGCTCGGGCCGCCGCTGCACATCCGCAACGCGCCAACCAAGCTCATGAAGGATCTTGGGTACGGCTCAGGCTACGCCTACGATCATGACGCCGATCAGGGCTTCTCGGGGCAAAACTACTTTCCCGACGAGATGCCGCGGCGCGTGTTCTATGCGCCGGAGGGGCGAGGGCGGGAAGGCGCCATCAAGGAGAGGCTGGAACAATGGGCAAAGCTGCGCGGGGCGCGCCCAAGCGCGTGAGCACGCAAGCGGCGCGCGCGATGGTCGTGGTGGAGAACGTCAACCATCCCGGGCAAACGGCGCGAGTCGATGCAGCGAAGTATGCAGCAGCGCGCGCGGCGATGCTGAAGGTTCTGCCGCGGAAATCGCCCGGTATGACCCAGCACGAGATGATGACGGCGATGAGGGACGCGCTTCCCTTGGATGCGTTTCCCGGAACCACCAGTTCGTGGTGGATGAAGACGGTGCAGCTAGATCTGGAAAGCAAGGGCCTGGTCGTGCGCGAAAAGACCAAGCCGTTGCGCTGGCGCAAAGCATGATGAACTGGACCCGCCGCTTCGAACGCGCCGCAACGGCGTCGCGCACGCCCGCCCAGTGACCCGGCCGATCGCCGCGGACGACGCCGCCTTCGCGCGGTCGCTGGTGATCGCCGAGGACGCGCATCTGATCGCGTTCAACAAGCCTGCCGGTTTGGCGGTGCAGGGCGGTTCGGGCGTCAGCCGCAGTTTGGAGGATTTGCTGGCCGCGTTCGCCAAGTCGAACGGCAAGCGCCCGCGCCTGGTGCACCGGCTCGACCGCGAGACGTCGGG
This sequence comes from Hyphomonadaceae bacterium, assembly GCA_050182055.1. GTDB lineage: Bacteria > Pseudomonadota > Alphaproteobacteria > Caulobacterales > Aquidulcibacteraceae > Vitreimonas. The sequence goes on along the minus strand of JBFXCP010000002.1, from coordinate 11,102 downwards.
CGTCATCATCGCCGCACGCACCAAGCCGGCGGCGGCGTTTTTCTCCGAAGCGTTCGCTGGACGGAGCGCCGAGAAGTCGTACCTGGCGATTGTCTGCGGCGGCGCGCCGTCGCCGGAGGCGGGCGAAATCGGCCTCGCGCTGAAGAAGGCGTCACGCCAGGGATTGGACGTCATGGAAACGGCGCCGCCGGGAACGCCGGGCGCGCAAGCGGCGCGCACGCGCTACCGCACGCTTGCCGCGACCGGGGCGGCGGCCCTGGTGGAACTCGAACCCGAAACGGGGCGCATGCACCAATTGCGCGCCCACCTTGCGGCGATCGGCCGGCCCATCGCCGGCGACGGCAAATATGGCGGCCTCTATCGTCTTGGCGGGGTTGAGATTCCTGGGCTCATGCTGCACGCCGCCCGGCTCGATGTGCCCCACCCAGACGGGGGGAGGCGCGCGTTTTCCGCGCCGGCGCCGCCGCTCTTTGCGGAAGCGCTCCGATCACTCGGGCTTGAAGCCGCGCCCGCGAGTTAAATCTGCTAGACTCGGGGCGAGGGATTCCAACGAAGGACACCGGCTCATGCTCCGCTTTCTGATTGTCGCCGCAGCTTTCGGCCTCGCCGCCTGCGCCACTGCAGCGCCGCCCTACGCGCCCGCGGCCACGCCCGCGGGGCAGGGTTATTCCGAGCAGCGCATCGAGAACGACCGCTACTTCGTCACTTATCGCGCCGGGCAGCCTGCCGACGCGGCGCTGCTGCAAGACTATGCCCTGCTGCGCGCCGCCGAGCTCACCCTGGCCAGCGGCCGCTCGTGGTTCTGGGTTGATCGCCGCAGCGTAGACGAGACCAATGCGCGCAGCGGGCCGAGCGTCTCCGTCGGCGTCGGCAGCGGCAGCTGGAGCGGCAACACCCATGTCGGCGTCGGAGTCGGCGCGAGCTTCCCGATCGGTGGCGGCGGCGGTCAGCGCGCGCGCGCGGCGACGGTTGAAATCCGCTTCGGCGAGGGCGCACGGCCTGACGATCCGAACGCTTACGACGCCAACTCCACCTCGCTGAACATCCGCGCGCGCCTCGCCGCGCAATGAGCCAAGTTCTCTTGGTGGCTCTCGGCGGCGCGCTCGGTTCTGTGGCGCGCTATGGCGTGGGCGTGGCGGCAGCGCGCTGGTTTGGGCTTGCCTTTCCGTGGGGCACGCTGGCGGTCAATGTGATCGGCGGCTTGGCCATGGGCGTCGTCGTCGCGCGCATCGCCCCGCAAGACGAGGCCATGCGGCTCTTGCTGGGCGTTGGGCTTCTCGGCGGCTTCACCACGTTTTCGGCGTTTTCGCTTGAGACCGTGCGGCTTATGGAGCAGGGACCCGCGTCCGCCGCGCTCTACGTCGCAGCATCTGTGGTGCTGAGCGTGGGCGCGTGTTGGCTGGGGCTGTCGCTGGGGCGCGTATGAAGGCGGTCGAGACCGTCGAGGTAGGGCATGACGACGGCGTGGCGCGGATCGACCGCTGGCTACGCCGCCGCTACCCGCATTTGACGCAAGGCCAAGTCGAGAAGCTGCTGCGCACCGGCCAGGTGCGCGTCGACGGCGCGCGCGTGAAAGCGTCCGACCGCGTCTCGCCGGGGCAAACCGTGCGTATTCCGCCGCTGCCGGACGCCGCGCCGCCGCGCGATCCAAGCGCGCTCTCGCCGAAGGATGAGGATTTCATTCGCTCGCTCGTCATTCATCGCGACGACGATGTCATCGTCCTCAATAAGCCGCACGGCCTGGCGGTGCAGGGCGGCGCCAAGACGGATCGCCACATCGACGGCCTGCTCGACGGCCTGAAGTTTGACGCCGAGAAGCGCCCGAAGCTGGTGCATCGCCTGGACCGCGACACCTCGGGCTGTCTCGTGCTGGCGCGCCATCCGCGCGCCGCGGCGGCGCTGGGCGAGGCGTTCCGCGATCGCGACACTGACAAAGTTTACTGGGCCATCGTCGCCGGCAGCCCGCGCCCGAAGGTCGGTGAAATCCGCTCATGGATGCGCAAAGCGCCCGGGCCGCGCGACGCGGATCGTGAGATGATGCAGCCGGCCGTGCAATCCGATGACGGCGCCGTGCACGCAGTCACGCAATACGCCGTGATCTCCGCCGCTGGGCAAAGCGCGGCGTGGATGGCGCTGCGGCCGGTCACCGGGCGCACGCACCAATTGCGGTTTCACATGGCCGAACTCGGCCACGCGATCGCCGGCGATCCCAAGTACAAGTCCGACCGCCAGCCCCCCAACGGCCTCGACCGCGCGCTGTTGTTGCATGCGCGCGCCATCCGCCTGCCGCATCCCTCGGGCGGCGAGCTGAACGTCACAGCCAAGCTGCCCAAGCACATGAAGGCCGCGTTCGACCAGCTTGGCTTCGACGAGGCGGACGCGCGCGATCCGTTTGCGCCATTCGAGGGCGGACGATGAAGCGCAATGTCGGCGGCGCGCTGGAGTCCGATGCGTTCGTCAACGCCAGCCGCGAGCTTTTGCTGAAGGGCGACGCAGAAGGGGCCGAGCGCGTGCTCGCGCCGGTGCTCGATCAGTACCGATCCGATGCGCCGGTGCTGCACTTGATGGGCCTCATCAAGAAGCAGCTCAATCAGCTTGAGGCCGCCGAGCGTCACTTCCGCGCCGCCATTGCGCAGAGCTTCGACGAGGGCAGCTACTATAACGACTTGGGCCTGGTGCTCCAGGCGCGCGGCGAGTTCCTGGAGGCGGTGCGCATCTTCCGCGCGGCGCTGGCCTTGATGCCCAACGCGCTCATGGTGCGCGTGCAGATCGTGCGCTGCCTGATGTCCATCGGCGAGCTGGGCGAGGCCGAGCGCGAGGCGCGCGCCTACATCGCCGCGCAGCCCGGGCCGGAGAGCTGGACGTTGCTTGGCAGCGTCCAGCGCGCCCAGGAGCGGCATGAGGATGCGCTCCACTCCGCCGAGCAGGCGTTGAAATTCGGCCCCACCTTGCGCGGTCTGCGCTACAACCACGCGACGGCGCTGGATGCGGTGGGGCGCGGCAAGGAAGCGCTCGCGATCTATGAAAAGCTGACCGAGCAGAATCTTGACACGCCCGATCTCGCGCTTCATTTCGCCCGCGCCCTCTACGCCGATGGCCGCCGGCGCGACGCCGAGATTGTCGCCGAGCAGGGCGTCGCCAGATGGCCGGGCGTCGGCGCGCTCCAGGGTCTGCTGGCCCACATCCGCTGGCTGCGCGGCGAGGGCGCCGACTGCACGCTGCTGCTGGAGGCGGAGATCGCGAAGCGCCCGCAGGATTTGGCGCTGCGGCTCACCTGCGCCGAAGTTCTGCACCGCGGCGGACATCTGCAGAAGGCGCTCAGCGTCCTCAACGACGCGCTGACGCTTGCGCCGGATTCGCCGCCGCTGCTCAACGCGGCGAGCGTCGTGCTGGACGAACTGGACCGCTCCGGAGAGGCGCTCGTGCTGCTGCGCAAGGTGGCGCAGATGGCGCCGCGCTCGCGCACGGCGCAGCGCAACCTGCTGTCGACCCTCATGCGCGTCGGCCGCGCTGACGAAGCGCTGGCCATCGTGCGCGGGCTTCGCGAAGCGGAACCCGACGAGCAATACTTGATCGCCAGCGAGGCGACGGCGCTGCGCATGATCGGCGACCCCAGCTATCGCGCGCTCTGCGATTACGCCCGCTTCGTCCGCACCTACGACCTGCCCGCGCCGCGCGGGTACTTCACTGCCGAGAACTTCAGCGCCGCCTTCGCGGAGACGCTGCGCGGCCAGCACCGCACCAACGCACACCCGCTGGACCAAGTGCTACGCAACGGCGCCCAGACCGGGCGCAACCTGCTCTCATTGCAAGACCCCACCATCAAGGCGTTCCTCGTCGCCGCCGAGGATTCCGTGCGCGACTACGTCTCACGTCTTACCGCCGACGCCGAACATCCGCTGCTGCGGCGCAAGCGCGACCGCTATCGTTACCAGCGGCTCTGGTCGACGCGGCTGACGCGCGACGGCTATGCGCCCGGGCGGGTGCACGACCGCGGCTGGATCAGCGGCATCTATTGCGCCGCGCTCATGCCGGAGGACCGCCCGCGCGACCCGAAGAACGGCTGGCTCAAGTTCGGCGAGCCCAACCGGCCGCCGCCCCGCTGCGGGCCCGATCACATGATCGAGCCGCGCGTGGGCGCGCTGGTGCTGTTTCCGTCTTACATGTGGCACGGCGTCGTCCCGTTTGAGGGCGCCGAGCGCCTGACGGCGTCGTTCGAGGTGCTTCCGGGCTGAAGCGGGCGCCTGTATGAGGTGCCCATGCCCAACGATGCGCCATCGTACGCCAAACGCTTCTATGCGGCAGCAAGCGTGGCGGAGGCCGAGACAGGTTTCGGCGTGCGCCTCGACGCGCGTCAATTGCGCACGCCCGGCGGCGTGGTGTTCGTGTCGCCGACGCGCGCCTTGGCGGCGTTGATCGCCGAAGAATGGGCCGCGCAGGGCGAACTGGTGGTCCCAGCCAGCATGCCAGTGACGCAGCTCGCGTTCGCCGCGCTGGACTGGGCCGCGCGCCGGGACGAGCGCATCAGCTACGTCGTCGCGCACGGGCAAACCGATCTGTGCTGCCATCGCGCCGATGGCCCCGCTGCGCTGGCGGCGCACCAGGCGCAGACTTGGGATCCGCTTGTCGCTTGGGGCGCTGAAACGCTCGGCGCCGACTTGGCCGTCGTCACTGGCGTGATTGCCGCAGCGCCGCAGCCGGAGGCCATATCGGCGCTACGCGCGCACGCCGCCGCGCTCGACGACTTTCGCCTCACCGCGTTGGCGCAAGCGACGGGCGTGACCGGGTCGGCGCTCATCGCCTTTGCGCTCCTGCGTGGGCGCCTTGACGCAAGAGCCGCATTCGAAGCCGCCATGCTGGACGAGCTCTGGAGCCAGAAGCATTGGGGTGAGGATGCCGAGGCGCAGGCGCGGCTTTTGCGCGTGCGCAAGGAATTGGAGGCATTGGAGCGTTTCATTGGGGCGCTGGAGGGCGCGCCATGACGCCGGAAGAGGCCGTACGCGAAGCCGATCGCTTGCTGCGCGCCGGCGACGGGCAGGGCGCCGACCGCGCGCTTGCCGCCGTGTGGCCCGACCCCAACAGCGCGCCGGCGCCCGTACTGATCCTGTGGTCGCTCGTGCGCCGCCGCCAGCAGCGCTTGGGCGACGCCGAACGCATGTTGCTGCGCGCGATCAAGCTGGCGCCCAAGGACCCGCGCGCCCACGCCGCGCTCGGCGAACTTATGGCGTCGGTCGGCAACATGACGGCGGCATACGAGAGTTTCCGCGCGGCGCTCGACATCGAACCATCGCTGATCCACGTGCGCCGCAGCCTCGCGCGCGCCGCGTTGGCGCTGGGCCGCGCCGCCGAGGCGGAGCAAGCCGCGCGCGCTGTGGTGGCGGCGGAGCCCAGCGCGGACGGTTACGAAACGCTCTCCTCGGCGCTGCGCGCGCAGGACCGGCTGGAGGAGGCGGTCGCCGCAGCCGACGAAGCCGTGCGGCGCGATCCGGCGCACAAGCCCGCGCGCCACGCCCGGGCGGTGGCGCTCTCGCGCATCGGCCGCAACGAGGAAGCGTTGGCAGAACTCGACGGCCTCATCGCGCAAGGCGTGCACGCGCCCGCCGTGTGGCTCGCCCGCGGCGTGACGTTGCTCAACCTCACCCGCGCCGCCGATGCCGAGGCCGCGTTCGCCGATGGCGTGAAGCGCTGGCCGTCGGATCAGAACCTGCAGAACGCGCTGGCCAATGTGCGCTGGATGCGCGGCGCCGGACTCGGCTTCACGCGCGACTTGGAAGCGGAGATCGCGCGCAATCCCGACTCCGTGCTGCTGCGCATCGCCTGCGCCGACCTGATGCGCCGCGCCGAGGCGCGCGATCGGGCCGAGGCGCTCTTGCGCGAAGGCTTGGCGCGCGCGCCGGATCATCCGGGTCTGCTGGTTTCGCTCGGCGTCATGCTGGATGAAACCGACCGCACGCAGGAGGCGCTGCCCTACCTGCAGCGCGCCGTCGCGCTCGTGCCGCAAGCGCCGCCGTACCGGGTCAATCTCGCCAACGCCCTGTTGCGACTTGGACGCGGCGACGAGGCGTTGCGCGAGATCGCGCCCGCCCGCATGGCCGAGCCCCTGAACCAGGAATGGATCTGCTACGAGACCATGGCGCTCCGCCAACTCGGCGATCCGCGTTATCACGAGCTCTGCGACTACGAACTCATGGTGGCGCCATTCGATCTTGATCCGCCGCCAGGCTATCGCGACATCGCCGCCTTTAACGAAGCGCTAAGCGCGAGCCTCGCACGTCTGCACGTGCTCGAGGCGCATCCGCTGGATCAATCGCTGCGCGGCGGTTCGCAAACGACGCGCAGCCTGCTCACGGTGCGCGACGAGGTGATCGAGGCCTACGTCAAGGCGCTCGACGCGCCCATCCGCGCCTACATGGACCGCATGCGCGATCCGAACCATCCCTGGAGCGGGCGCAAGACCGGAAACTACCGACTCACCGGCTGCTGGTCGGTGAGGCTCAAAGCCAACGGCTTCCACATCAACCACCTGCATCCGGCCGGCTGGATCAGCTCGGCCTATTACGTCTCGCTGCCGAAGGTCGTGAGCGACGCTGAAGGCCAGCAAGGCTGGATCAAGTTCGGCGAACCGCGCTGGCCCACGCCGGGCTGCACGGCGGAGAAAGTGGTGCAGCCCAGGGAAGGCCGGCTCGTGCTGTTCCCCTCCTACATGTGGCACGGCACTATCCCGTTCAGCGAAGGCGAACGGCTGACCGCCCCGTTCGACGCCGTCCCGGCTTGATCCGCCGCGCGGCGGGCGTTAGCCCAGCGCAACACGGGAGTTCCCATGAAAGACATCATCGCCAAGCTGGAAGAGAAGCGCGCGGCTGCGCGCCTTGGCGGGGGCGAGAAGCGTCACGCGGCGCAGCACGCCAAGGGCAAGCTGACGGCGCGCGAGCGCATTGAGCTCTTGCTGGACGAAGGCTCGTTCGAGGAGTTCGACATGTTTGTCGAACACCGCAGCCACGAATTCGGCATGGAGAAAACCAAAATCCCCGGCGACGGCGTCGTCACCGGCTGGGGCACGATCAACGGCCGCCTCGTCTACGTCTTCTCCAAGGACTTCACCGTGTTCGGCGGCTCGCTCTCGGGCGCGCACGCAGCCAAGATCTGCAAAGTGCAGGACATGGCGATGAAGAACGGCGCGCCCATCGTCGGCATTTTCGACGCCGGCGGGGCGCGCATTCAGGAAGGCGTGGAATCGCTGGCCGGCTACGCCGACATTTTTCAGCGCAACATTCTGGCCTCGGGCGTCATCCCGCAAATCAGCGTGATCATGGGGCCGTGCGCGGGCGGCGATGTGTATTCGCCCGCGATGACCGACTTCATCTTCATGGTGAAGGACACCAGCTACATGTACGTCACCGGCCCCGAAGTGGTGAAAACGGTGACCAACGAAATCGTCACCCACGAAGAACTCGGCGGCGCACGCGTGCATGCGGCGAAGTCCGGCGTCGTCGACGGCGCCTATGAGAACGACTTCGAGACGCTGACGCAGATGCGCCGGCTGATCGATTTCCTGCCGCTCTCCAATCGCGAAAAGCCGCCGACGCGGCCGCACTATGACGACGTCACGCGCGAGGAAGCTTCGCTCGATCGCCTCATCCCCGACAATCCGAACAAGCCGTATGACATGAAGGAGCTGGTCGAGAAGGTCGCCGACGAAGGCGATTTCTTCGAGATCGGTTCGGAGTTCGGCCGTAACATCCTGACCGGTTTCGTCCGCCTCGACGGCGCCAGCGTCGGCGTTGTCGCCAACCAACCGATGGTGCTGGCGGGCGTCTTGGACATCGACGCTTCGCGCAAAGCGGCGCGCTTCGTGCGTTTCTGCGATGCGTTCAACATCCCGATCGTGACCTTCGTGGACGTGCCGGGCTTCCTGCCGGGCACGAAGCAAGAGCTGGGCGGCCTCATCAAGCATGGCGCCAAACTCCTGTTCGCCTACGGCGAAGCCACGGTGCCGAAAGTCACGGTGATCACCCGCAAAGCCTATGGCGGCGCCTATGACGTCATGAGCTCGAAGCACTTGCGCGGCGACGTGAACTACGCCTGGCCCTCCGCCGAGATCGCGGTGATGGGCGCCAAGGGCGCCGTCGAAATCATCTTCCGCGCCGACATCGGCGATCCAGAGAAGATCGCCGCCCGCACCAAGGAATATTCCGACCGCTTCGCCAACCCCTTCGTCGCCGCAAGCCTCGGCTACGTCGACGACGTCATCATGCCCCGCGAAACCAGAAAACGCATCATCCGCGCCCTCGGCACGCTGAAGAACAAAAAACTAGAGAACCCCTGGAAGAAACACGACAATATTCCGTTGTGAGGCAGAGATGGGGAGAAGATTTCTGGTCCGGTGGCTGGCGGTGCCGATCGCGCTGCTAACGGTGTCGCTGCTGATCTTCCAGAATGCGCAGGCGATTTGCGCAGCGACGGGCTTGTTTTGCTCCACGGCAAACCAGGTGGATGCCGTCTATTACCCAGATCGAAACAACCTACTCGTTTACGAGCGAGTGAGAGATGTGGGGTCGGTTGAAGCGTGTCGGGTGTGGGTTCGGGAGCGCGCCGCCGACTACGGCGACCCAAACATTGTTGTAGGCACCTACGAGTGCGGCATTGGTCCAATACGGGAGATTTCCGAGAACCTGACCGTCTATCAGTCAGTGACGCAGTAGGACCCGCCAGCAGGTACGTGCCGCCCGCCGGCGCGCTCCTCATTGCGCTCGACACCAACTCTTTTGCGCTACTCTGAACTCGTCATTCCGGGGCAACGCGTAGCGTTGAGCCCGGAACCCAGGGGCAAACGACGCGCTGGCGGCCCCTGGGTTCCGGATCGCGCTTCGCGCGTCCGGAATGACGGGTAGTGTGTTTGCAAAACTTGAGCGCGAACCCTCTCCCTCCGTTGGGAGGGAGAGGGCAGGGTGAGGGTGGAGCGCTGGCGGCGTGTGTTTGGCTTTGCCCGAACTGATAGAATTTCCGCGCCGCACCCTCACCTAGCCTCTCCCGCAAATGCGGGAGAGGGACGGCGGTGTGAATGTTGGTTACGCCCGCATCCCTCCCCACGCACCGCCGCATGGCGCGCTGCTGATTGCGCGCGCATGGCGTCGTGCAAATGCTGAGCGCGAACCGGAGCCGTGGTGTAGGGTCGCGCGCACAAAGGAGACCCCCATGCGCGCCCTCGGCACGCTGAAGAACAAAAAACTAGAAAACCCCTGGAAGAAGCACGACAACATTCCGTTGTGAGGGTGCTATGAGTGTTTCCGCAGCGGCGCTCGTACTGGCGTTTCTGATGCAATCGGCGAACCCGCTTTGGGGCACATTCACTCCAAGTCGCGAGACGCCGCTGGGCGCCGTGACGATCGAGGCAAACCGGATCACGTTCGGAAGTGGCTTGGTCTTGGAGACCGTGACGGAAACCGCCAGCACGTTTGGCGCAGCGACCGTTCGGTTAGCGCCAGCCGGCGCGAAGCCGCCGTTGTCGGCGCCTGCAAACGAATTCTCAGGGATGATGGAGTTGCGAAGGATCGCACGGCGCCAGGGAGAAATGCCGGACCTCTGCGGCGGGTGCCGGCCTACACATGTTTTTATCTCGAACGCGCCGGATTCAATCAGCGTGCAATTTGTGCGGAGGGCGCTGTTTTCAATGCAAGTCTGTGAGATGATGCTCTACCGGACAGCGTCATCGGACTAAAGTTGAACTGGTAGCAGGTTGGAGCGCGCGGCGCCGCCGCGCATGCGGGTCGGAGGCCCGCGCTCCCATTTTCAGACAAAGGCTGGGTCCCTGATCGCACCCCGGCTTTCGCCGGGGACGCGTCAGGGAAGCGTGGTGACTTGAGTTGGCAGCGCTTCCCCGCCGCATGCCCCGCGCAGGCGGGGCTAAGAGCGGGGATCCAGGGGACGCCACGCCCCTGCGAAAAGGCGGCGCGGAGCGCCGCGCTCCCTCCTTCAAGCGCCAGTGCGCCGCCGCGCATGCGGGCCGGAGGCCCGCGCTCCCATTTCAAGCCAAGGCGCATCCCTCCTCCCTTGGGAGGAGGGCAGGGAGGAGGGGCGGACGACGGGGTGCGCTCTTCGACATTGTGCGCAATTCTGCCCCAGCGCGGGAGCTTCACGCCCCTCACCCCTAGCCCCTCTCCCAAGGGAGAGGGGAATTAGCGCGGCGCATACCTCAACACCACCGCGCCGGACTCCCCCAGCTCCTCGCGCCCCACCAGTTTCAAATCCACCGCGCGCGCCAACCCCGCAAACAAGCTTGGCCCACGCCCAACAATGCGCGGATGCACGACGAACTCGTACTCGTCGATCAAGCCCATCTCCGCCAACGCCATGGGCAACATCACGCCGCCGGTGTAGATTCCGGCGCCGGGCTCGGCTTTCAGCGCGCGCACAAAGGCGCCCAAGTCCCCGTGCACCAGCTCGGCGTTCCAATCGACGTGGGCAAGCGTCGACGACGCCACATACTTTTTCGCCGCATCGATCGTGCGCGCGAACGGCTGCGTCCATGCCGGAAACGCGTCCGACGCGGGCGGGCGCCAGGCGCTCTCCATCATCCGATACGTCACGCGCCCGAACAGCAGCGCATCCGCCTCAGCGATCTTGGCCATGGCGTAGCGATGGATGTCTTCCGTCGGCGTGACGGCCGTATGATCGACGCAGCCGTCGAGCGTGACGTTGATGGAATAGCGAAGCGGGCGCATGGCCCTTGCTAGCAGCGCGCTGGAGCTTCGTCATGCATGGCCAAGCACGGTTGGCGCTCCACTTTCAAAAACAAGCAGCGTCCCTTGGGAGGAGAGCAGGGAGGAGGGGCGAACGGCCGGGTGCGCTCTTCGACATTGTGCGCAATTCTGCATCACCGCGGCAGCTTCGCGCCCCTCACCCCTAGCCTTTCTCCCAAGGGAGAGAGGGACGCGCACCCTAATCCGGCTTCACCACCGGCTTGATCGGATCGCCGAGTTCGTAGAACTCGGCGCCTTTTTCGGTCTGCATGATCAGATAACGTTTGCCGTCGTTCGGATAGGAAACGACATCGATCGGCCTATCTTCGCCGCCCATCAGATAGACGCACTCCTCGGCGAACG
>JBFXCP010000001.1:209625-366094 GCA_050182055.1 Hyphomonadaceae bacterium | reverse complement strand
GTGTTGTACAATCCTCTCCAGATATGGCTGCAATGGACCGCCGGCTTCCAGCCGGCAACAGCGCTCAAGACGCCCTCGCTGCCTGCACGCCGAGGCGCCGGTTGCCGGCGGGAAGCCGGCGGTCCGTTGGAGTCAGGTTCTGCGCGCAGAAGAGATGTTGTACAAACCCGCTCCCCCTCGATGGGGGAGCTGTCGCGCGGAGCGCGACTGAGGGGGTGAGGCCCGCTGATGTTTGCGATCGAGCCGCGTGAGGCTTCGTCTTACCAGCGGCGCGCGCGCATCCCTCCGGCCGCTGCGCGGGCGCCGCCCCCGTCGAGGGGGAGGCCGGAGACCGTGGACCCGTTGGAGCTAGTCCGGGGGCAGCCGCGCGATGAATCCGCGCGTCTGGTTGGCCCAATACGCATTGCCCGCTTGCTCGTACGCGTCGAGCGCACCCTCGGCGGCCGCGCGCGCTTCGCGCACACGGCCCATGGCGCGATACGCGAACGCCAAACTATAGGTCGTATGCGCCCAACCGGCGGGATTGGCCCCGCGCGTGCGCACCGTCAGCGCCGCCTCGTAGGCCGCGACGGCCCGCTCCAGCGCACCTGGCGCGCCGCGCTCGCCTTGAATGCGAAGTGCGGTGCCGAGGTTCATTTGCGTTGTTCCCCAGCTCGCCGGATCGGCGTCGCGCCTGCGCACAAGTAGGGCCGCCTCGTACGCGGCGATCGCACGCTCCAACGTGCCGGGAACACCGCGCTCACCCTGGATCGAGAGCGCATTGCCAAGGTTGTTTTGCGTCGTCGCCCAACTGGCAGGATCAACCTCGCGCGTAAGAACGGTCAATGCCGCTTCGTACGCCGTCACCGCGCGATCCAACGTTCCGAGCGCGCCACGCTCGCCTTGAAGCTGGAGTGCATTGCCGAGATTGACCTGTGTCAGCGCCCATCCAGCGGGATCGGCTTCGCGCGTCCGAACTGTCAATGCGGCTTCGTAGGCGGCCACCGCCCGCCCCAACGTCCCCGGCACGCCCCGCTCGCCTTGCAGGTGGAGCGCGAGGCCGAGGTTACTCTGCGTCGCCGCCCAGCCGACGGGATCCGCCGCTGGCGTACGCACTGTCAACGCCGCGTCAAAGGCCGCTATCGCTGGGTCGAGCGCTCCTGGCGCGCCACGCTCGCCTTGACGCAGGAGCGTGATGCCGAGGTTATTCTTGGTCGTCGCCCAATTCACGGGATCAGCCTCGCGCGTGAAGACAGTCAGCGCCGACTCGAAGGCCGCCACCGCCCGCTCCAGCGATTCAGGCGCGCCGCGCTCGCCCTGAAGCGAAAACGCATTGCCTAGATAATTCTGGGTTGCCGCCCAATCGCTCGCCGACGCGTGACGCGGTCGCAGAATGAGCGCGGCCTGGTATGCATCGACGGCTTGGCGCAAGGGTTCGGGCTCGTTGAATAGCCGGCTGCGCACGTAGAGCGCCCAGCCAAGGCGGACAGTGTATCGCCATCTCGCGACGACCGCATTTTCCGGAACGACGCCGAGCGCCCGTTCGTAGTGCTGCGCCGCGCCAAGATGGTCGGCCTGCACCAACGCCACCTCCCCTCGGCTAGCGATCGTCTCGCCGGCGCGCAGGCGCCGGCGTTCGGCTTCTGCGTCTGCCTGCTGTATCGCTGCGAGATCGCTTGCTTGCGACCGCGCCAGCAGACGGTCTGCCTCGCCGAGGCGGCCTTCATTGAGTGCGGCGCGTGCTTGGGTGAAGAGAGCCGCCGCCGAGGGATCGGGATCGCCCGTGAGCGCATCGAGGCGGCGCTGCAAATCTGCGATCTGATCTGCTTGCTCCGACAACGTCTCGAAAATTGCTTGCTGCAATGTCAGCGGATTGAACCGGCCCGAGCGCGCGAGGTTCGCGCTTGCGGCTTCCGCCGCCGCAACAAGCGCCGCCTCGGAGACGTGCGCCCGTTGCGCTTGTGCGCGCGCCTCGCGGCGGATGGCGTCCCATTGCGCTTGCGTCACGCCTGCTGTGCGGAGTTCGTCCGGCAATGGCTGTGCTGTCGCGGGTTGCACGGCCAGCATGGCCGCCAGCGCAATCGCGACCGCCAAGACCCGCATGCGCCTCTCCCCTGCCTCGCGCGCCAAACTAACCACCGCAGGCGCGCTGCGGCAATCGCCGGACGCGGTGCGTGACGCCGGCGCGGGGGCGTGCCACATTAGCGCGGGAGGGTTCCTCATGCGTGTGCATCATGTCATCGCCGCGTTCGCGCTCATGCTTACGGCGTGCGGCCAGCAGCCGTCCGCGTCAGCGGCCGACCTGGACGCCGCGGTCAGCGATGCGGAGCGCGCCGCCGTGTTGGCGGCGGCCGGGGCTGCGGGAAATCCGGCGCAGATCGAGAACGAATGCGGCGAGCTGGTTGCGCCGCAGCTTTTGGCGGCCAACCTAGGCGACGGCGTCGGGCGCGCCGTGGCGCTTGTGATGACCGGCGGGCCGAACAGCGCGACCTGCTACGGCGACGGGCCCATGGTGACGATCTACCAAGCGCGCGACGGCGCGTGGCGCGAGATATATTCCCATCGCGGCGGCCCGGTGATCGTGCTGCCCGCCGTGCACAACGGCGCCAACGATCTGGCCGACGGCGGGCCCGGCTTTTCGTTCCCGGTGTGGGAGTGGAACGGCAACGACTACGTCGCCGCCAATCGCAGCGTCGCGGATTCGGCGCTGGGCGACGCACGCTTTATTCCGAACTAGCAGCGCCGGCGGGACGCCAGCGGTCCATGTTAGTCTTCGCGCGGCGCTTTCCAGGCGGCGATCAGGCTGGGACCGGCTGCACGCAAGAGTTCACCGCGCACCTCGAACGCGGCGAATGCGGCGGTGGGAAAATGGCCGCCGAACTCGCGCGCGAGTTTGGAGCCGTCATGCGCCTGACGCACCAGGTAGGACACCAGCTCGCCGAGGCCGGGATTGTGGCCGACGATGACGACGCTTGCGGCGTCGCTCGCTGCAAACGCATCCCAGACGCCCTCCATTGCGGCGTGATAGAGCGCGTCCTCGAACCGGGTTTCGAGCGCAAACTTGGCGAGGCCGTGTTCGGCGGTCTGGCGCGTGCGCGCGGCCGTGGACACGAGCGCCAGCGTGGGCCGCAGCCCCGCCTCCGCCATCGCCGCGCCGGCGAGCGCCGCCTCGCGCCGGCCGCGCCCGGTGAGGCCGCGCGCCTCGTCGCTCTCGGCCTCGTGCGCGCGCACCGCCTTGGCGTGACGCAGAAGGATCAGGGTCCGCATGAGTCGAGAGTCTCCGCCCCGGCCCCCAAAAGCGCAACCGGCTGCATCTGTTGGGGACTGCAGCGGCCACTGAGGCCCGAACGCTTGAGGAGAGCCCCATGAAAGCGCGCTGGATCATCCTGACTGTAGCCATCGTCCTCGCCGTCGCCGCCTGGGCGGCGGTGGCGGTCGCCTATTTCTTCTTCGACCCCTCCATCACGGTCTGGACCATCCTGGTCACCATCGCCGCCTTCGCCACCGAAGGCGTGCTCTGGGTGGGCGCGGCGGTGCTTGGCTGGTCGTTCCTGGCCGGCCGGCGCGCCAAGCTCGCGGCGCTGAAGCAGCGCTTCTTCGGCGGCAAGGGGCAGCACGCCGAATAGCGGCTCGCCTTGCGCGCGGCGGCGCGGCCGTTACATCGGTGCTTCCGTTTTGGATTCGCCGATGTCTGACCTCGCCACCCTCGCCGCCGCCGCCAAGGCCTGGCCCTTCGAGCAGGCGCGCCTGGTGCTGGCGCGCGTGCAGAAAACGCCGAAGGACGTGGTGGTGTTCGAGACCGGATACGGCCCGTCAGGGCTGCCGCACATCGGCACGTTCGGCGAAGTGGTGCGCACCTCGATGGTGCGCCACGCCTTCCGCGTGCTCACCGGCGATGCGATCAAGACCAAGATCATCTGCGTATCCGACGACATGGACGGCATGCGCAAGATTCCGGACAACATCCCCAATCCCGAGGCGCTGCGGCCCTATCTGCAGTGCCCGCTTACCGATGTCCCCGATCCGTTCGGCACCCACGAGAGCTTCGCCCATCACAACAACGCGCGCCTGCGCGCGTTTCTGGACGGCTTCGGCTTCGACTACGAGTTCAAGTCGGCGACCGAGCTCTACAAGTCCGGCGCGTTCGATGCGGCGTTGCTGAATGCGCTGAAGGCCTATGACGAGATCATGGCCATCATGCTGCCGACGTTGGGCGAGGACCGGCGCAAGACCTACAGCCCCTTCCTGCCGATCAGCCCGAAAACCGGCCGCGTGCTCTACGTGCCGATGAAGAAGATCGACGCCGAAGCGGGCACGATCACCTTCGACGACGAGGACGGCGAAGAGATCACGCAGACGGTCACCGGCGGCCACGCCAAGATGCAGTGGAAGCCGGATTTCGGCATGCGCTGGGCCGCGCTCGGCGTCGATTTCGAGATGTTCGGCAAGGACCACCAGCCGAACCAGCCCATCTATGCGCGCATCTGCAAGGCGCTGGGTGCAGAGCCGCCGGTGAACTACGTCTACGAACTCTTCCTCGACCAGAAGGGCGAGAAGATTTCCAAGACCAAAGGCAACGGCATCAGCGTCGAGCAATGGCTCTCGTACGCGGCGCCGGAGAGTCTCTCGCTCTACAACTTCCAGAAGCCGCGCACGGCGAAGAAGCTCTACTTCGACGTCATCCCCAAGGCGGTGGACGAGTATCTGAGCTACGTCGAGAGCTATCACACGCAGACTACAGCGGAGCAGCTGGAGAACCCGGCCTGGCACATCCACGCCGGCAAGCCGCCGAAGGACCTGACGCCGATTTCGTTTGCGCTGCTGATGAATCTGGTGTCCGCGTCGAATGCGGAGACGAAGGATTTGCTCTGGGCGTTCATCGGCAAGTACGCGCCGGGCACGACGCCGCAGACGCATCCGTTCCTGGACAAGCTCACCGACTACGCGATCGCTTACTTCAACGATTTTGTGAAACCGACGAAACAATTCCGCGCCGCCACCGACAAGGAACGCGCCGCGTTCGAAGAGCTGATCGCGCGCCTCGACGCGCTGCCGGGCGACATCACCGACGGCGAAGCGATCCAGAACGAGGTCTACGCCGTCGGCAAGGCGCACGGCTTCGAGCCGCTGCGCGACTGGTTCAAGGCGCTCTACGAAGTGCTGTTCGGCGTCGAGAGCGGGCCGCGCTTCGGCCAGTTTGCGGCGATCTTCGGCGTGCGCGAAACCAGCGCGCTCTTGCGCAAGGGCTTGGCCGGCGACCTGATGAAGGCCGCCTAGCGGTTCGCGTGGCGCTCGGCGCGCCACGCGCTGAGGATCGCGTCGGCGCTCCTGTCGATGTCTTCGTCGGTGGTGGTGGCGCCGATCACCGACACGCGCACGATCTGACGCCCGCGCCAGTTGGCGCCGCCGACGAAACACACGCCATCGTGCTGGATGCGGGCGATCGTGCGATCGGTGAGCGCATCGGCGTGCGCGCCATCGAGATCGGCGCCGAGCCGCACCGCGACCTGGTTCAGCACCACGTCGTTCATGATCTCCACATCCGGCTCAGCGCCAAGCCGCTCAGCCATGCGCCGCGCCTGCGCGCAATGGCGGCTGACCATCGCCGCGATCCCCGCGCGCCCAAGCGACTTGATCATCGCCCAGGTCGCGAAGCCGCGCGCGCGGCGTGACAACTCCGGCACGAAATCCGCGGGATGGCGCTCCGCGCCCGCTGGCAGGTACGAGGCTGCGATCAGCATGGCGCGGCGGTGCGCTTCCGCATCGCGCACGATGGCGTAGGCGCTGTCATGCGGCGTCTGCAGCCATTTGTGCCCATCGACGCCCCACGAATCCGCGAGCTCCAAACCGCGTCCGAAGTGCGCGCGATCCGGACACGCGCGCGCCCACAAGCCGAACGCGCCGTCGACATGCATCCACGCGCCCTTCGCGCGCGCCGCTTCAGCGATCTCCACGAACGGGTCGAAGCCACCCGAGTTGATGTGCCCGGCCTGCGCGATCGCGATGATCGGCCCATCGAGCGTCGCGATGGCGCGGGCGAACGCGCCCGGCTGCATGCAGCCCTGCGCGTCGACCGGCACGCTCACCACGCGTTTTGCGCCGAAGCCAAGGTAGCGCAGGCCAGAGAACACGGTCGAATGCGCCTCCTCACCCAGCACGATATGCACAGGCGGCGCGCCGAATAGACCGTCCGCTTCCACATCCCACCCGGCGCGGCGCAACACTTCTCCGCGCGCCGCGGCCAGGCAGGTGAAGTTCGCCATCGTCGCGCCGGTGACGAAACCGATCGAGCAC
Source organism: Hyphomonadaceae bacterium (assembly GCA_050182055.1). Lineage (GTDB taxonomy): Bacteria > Pseudomonadota > Alphaproteobacteria > Caulobacterales > Aquidulcibacteraceae > Vitreimonas. The sequence goes on along the minus strand of JBFXCP010000001.1, from coordinate 359,821 downwards.
GTGCGCGGCAGATCCAGCAGGTCCAGCAGCCAGCGCGCCGCGATCTCTTCGCACGCCGACGCCGCCGGCGTCGCATGTGCGTTGCCGGTGTTCTGCGCCCAGGCGCTGGTGAGCCAATCGGCGGCCATGCCGGCCGGCTCGGTGGCGCCGATCACCCAGCCGAAGAAGCGCGGGCCGGTCATGTTGGCGAGACCGGCCTCGCTGAGCGCCGCCAATTCGGCGACGACCTCACGCGGCGGCGCGCCCGTTTCCGGCGCCGGCGCGTCGAACGCAGCGCACAGCGCCGTGTAGCCTTCCAGCGGGCGATGCAGCGCGCTGGCGCGGCTGGTGCGAAACGCCACCGCGCGCTCAACCACATCGTTCAAGAGCGCGCGCAATTCGTCAGCTTGCATCATGTCCTCCGCCGGCGCTCTCTAGACGATCGCCCGCGCACGATCACGCCGAAACCGGACACGCTACGCGCGCGGCCGCGTGGGACGCGCGGAGACGCCGTGCCTGGTCTTGGACCAATGATGGGGACGCAGCACCAGTTCGAGCAGCGCGCGCACGGCGGCCAATGTCGCCAGCGGCCAGTAGAGCGGCATCGTCGGCGCCGCCCGCGCCGGCTCGAGATTGCCGGACAGCGCACACGCGGATAGCGCCGCGAAGATGGCGACGCAATAACCGGTCAGCGCCAACACAAAGTCCACCGGCGTCAAATTGTAGGGCGAAAGCGCTGCAACGAGCACGGTGAACGCCAGCGGACCGTGCGCGAGCGCGGCGATGATGCCGCCGCCGAGGATCAGCTGCATCGATAGAAACGCCGGCAGGCCCATCTCGCGCGCCGTGCGGATGGGGTTGCGCATCAACACGAGCCAGGTCTGCAGATGACCCTTGATCCAGCGCGTACGCTGGCCGAACCAGGCGCCGAAGCTCACTGGCGCTTCTTCCCAGGTCGGCGGACCGATCACGCCGGCGCGATAGCCATCGCGCGCCAGCCGATAGCCAAGGTCGGCGTCCTCGGTGACATTGTAGGGATCCCAGCCGCCGGACGCGCGCAGGGCGTCCGCGCGAAAGTGGTTGCTGGTGCCGCCCAGCGGCAGCGGCAGGCCGAGCCGCGCCAGCAGCGGCAGGATTTCGCGGAACTGGATCGCGTACTCGGCTGCGAACTGGCGCGCGATCCAGGATGCATCCGCGTTGTCGATCGCCAGCGGCGCCTGCACGCACGCAAGCTCTTCCCCGCCGTCTTCGAACGCCGCCAACGCCGCGCGCAATTGCTGCGGGTGCGGGCGGTCTTCGGCGTCGTACACGACAACGAACGCGCCGCGCGCACGGGCCAGGCCCGCGTTCAGCGCCTTCGGCTTGGTGCGCGGCGACGCAGCGGGAACAATGATCACCTCGATGTGCGGCTGGTTCGCGGCAAGCGCGGCCGACACCGTTGCGTCATCGTCGCTCTCGACGATGAGTTTAATGTCGAGCGCGCTCTTCGGGTAGTCCAGCGCGTCGAGCGCCGTGAGAAGATCCGGCACGACGGCCGCTTCGCGATAGAGCGGGCACAAAATGGTGTAGACGGGCCAGCGCTGCGGGTCGGCAAGCCGCGAGAGCACGGGGCTCAAATGCGCCGCGGCGACCAGACGAAACAGAATGGCGAAGCCGAACAGCGCCACCGCCGCCGCGTGCACGACCGCCCAGGTGATGCCCGGCGCGGCGCCGGCGGCGTAGACAAACGCCGCCGCCAAGAGCGCGAACGCCGCGAGTTGGGTGAGGTGAAATGTCCGCCGTGCGGAGCGCTGCGGGTGCGCGCGGTGAAACCCGAACCGCGCGGCCTCCAGTTCAGCGGCGCCGATCTGCGCCGCTGCGTCGCGAAACGCCTCGCGCCGTGCCCCGCCCACGCCCATGCTCGCCACTCACATGCGCCCCACACTTATCCACAGGCGCGGCAGCGTGGCAACGCACAATCTAACTGTGATCGAACCCCTAGCGCGCCCAGGCAAGATCGGTGTTGGCGCCGCAGACGAGCACGCCGACACGCGCGCCCCGCGCCGGCGTATAGGCGCCGCTGAGCAACGCGGCGAACGCGACGGCCCCGCCCGGCTCTGTGGCGATCCGCGCCCTGTTCCAAAGCCAAAGTTGCGCCGCAAGCACCTGCTCGTCGCTGACGAGCACGCTTTCAGCATTGTGCGCGGCAAGCAGCGCGTAGCCGTGCGCGCCAATCTGATGCGCGCCGAGAGAATCCGCGGCGAGCCCGCGCGCTTGCCACGGCGCGGGCGCGCCTACCTGCTTGGCCGCGCAGTAACTTGCCGTGCCTTCTGTTTCCACAGCGACGATGCGCGCCCTCTCGCCGATCGCGGCTACGGCGCCGCCCGCGAGGCCGCCGCCGCCCACCGCCACGAGCAGCGTGTCGAACGTAGCTTGCGCCGCGAACTCGAGCGACGCTGCGCCCTGCCCCGCGATCACATCGGGATCGTCATAAGCATGGACTTGCGCGAAACTGGCTTCTTCGGCGCGCGCTACGCTCGCGGCGACAACCGCGCCGAAATCGCCCTCGACGATCATGACTTTCGCGCCGAAGCCTTCGATGCGTGCGATCTTGGCCGCTGGCGCGAAGTGCGGAACGAACACCTCCGCAGGCGCGCCGAGCTTTGCGGCCGCATACGCCACCGCCGCGCCGTGATTGCCGCCTGAGGCGGCGACGACGCCGCGACTCTCGCCAAGCTGCATCAGCCGGTTGAAGGCGCCGCGCGCCTTGAACGACCCAGTGTGCTGCAGGCATTCGAGCTTCAGCACCGCGGCCGAGGGCCCGGCTTCGCCAACCGCCAAGTCCAAGACGGGGGTTGTCCGCACATGCGGCGCGATCCGGCGCGCGGCGGCCTCGACATCGGCGCGGGTGATCATCGTGTCCTCACAGCTTCCGCAGCAGCGCACATGCTTGTGCGACCTCCGCCTCAGGTTGGTTCCAGGACACCACGAGCCGCGCTTCATCGGCGCCGGCGCCCTCATAGAACATCATCCCCGCGGCGCGGAGATTGGCGAGCGCCGCCGCGCCGGGATTGATGAACACCATGTTCGCGTCCGGCGGACTGGCGAGCCATCGCCCCGCAGCCTCCGCCAAGCGCTTCGCCAGCGCGTTGGCGCGCGCCGCGAGTTTCAGCCACAAGCCGCCTTCCAGATACGCCAGCAATTGCGCCGCCGGGTAACGCCCTTTGCAGAAGAGGTGCCCGCCACGCTTGCGCCGGCGCGCGATCTCCTCGGCGCGGTCGAGGTCGAAGCAGACAATGGCTTCGGCGGCGATCGCGCCGTTCTTGGTTGCGCCGAACGAAAGGACGTCCACGCCGGCGCGCCAGGTGATGTCCCCAGGTCTGCAGCCCAGCGCGGCCACCGCATTGGCGAAGCGTGCGCCGTCGACATGGAATGCAAGCCCCGCCGCGCGCGCGGCTTCGCCGAGCGCCGCGACCTCCGCGGGCGCATACACGCCGCCGCGTTCGCTGATCTGGGAGATCGACACCGCGCTCGGCGCCACCGAGTGAATGCCGCGCGCGTTGCGGGAGACCGCCTCCCGCAGCGCCTCCGGCGTCACCTTGGCGTCCGGGCCGTCGACGAGCACCAGCTTCGCGCCGCCGGAAAAGAATTCCGGCGCGCCGCATTCGTCGCATTCGATGTGCGCTTCGCGGTGGCAGACGATCGCGCCCCACGGCGGCGTCACGCTGGCCAGCGAAATCGCATTTGCCGCAGTGCCGCTGGCGACCGTGAACACGCGCACCTCGCGCTCGAACAGCGCGCTGAACGTCTCGTCCAGTTTCTGCGACCACGGATCCCCGCCATAGGCGACGGCGAACGCCTCGTTGGCGCTCGTCAACGCGGCGATGATCTCTGCTGCTGCGGCGGCGTTGTTGTCGGATCGGAAATTCATAGCGGGTTTACCTCACGCCGCGCGCGGCAAGTTCTCGTTCACATCTCGCGCGCGTTCCGCGCAGTATTCGTTTCAAATCGGCACGAAAACGCGCCGCCGCCAACGCTTGCTTTACGGTGTACGATTACGCTTACCGTGAAATTAGCCATTGGGGCGGGCTGTGCAACACTTCGTCAACCATGCGGCGATCGAACGCGCCGCGGCTGAGGTCTTCTCGAGCACGCGCGCGCGCTATTACCTCTTTGCGATACTTGCGCTCGGCGTCGCCGCTGCTGCTGGCGCCGCTGCGGCCGCCGTATGGCTTGGCCTCGCGCTGCTCGTCGACGAAGCGCGCAAGGCGCTGATGACGCCGCTCGCGCGCCTCTCGGTGCGGGAAGCGCGCGCGGCCACGTTGGCTTTGGACGTCGCCGGCGCGACCAGCCTCGCGGCCGCGCCCGCGATCGCCTGGTATGGCGGCGTCGCGGCGGGCGCGGGGCTCGCCGGCGTCATGCTCTGCGTGCTGATGGCCTTTGCCGCGCAAGACATCCGCCACGGCCGCGCCCACACGCTTGCCGCGTGCGCGCCGTACGCCGTTCTCGGCGCCTTGTTCTACATTGAAGCCGCGGCCGCCGGGGCGTTGGAGATCGCCATCGCGGGCGCGCTGGGCATCGGCTATGTGTTCGTCAGCACGCTGCAACAGGCCTACCGCGCCGCGCACGCACGGATGCAGGACGCCGAATGGGTGCGTCAACTGAACATGAGTTTCGGCGACGGCGCCTCCGCGGCGTGGGAAATCGACTATGCGCGCCAACGTCTGGTCGGCGCGCATCGCCTGGCTTCGGTCATCGGCCGGCCCGTCAGCTACCAGGAGGTCGTGACGGGCGGTTGCTTTGCGGCACCTGAGGATCTTGGCTTGGCGTCCGCCGCCTTCACGCCAAGTTCCGGCGCGACGCGGCGCATTTCCATTGAGCACGATGTGCTGCTGCCGGACGGCGCACGCGTGCGCGTGCACCACCAAGGATTCGTGCGCACGACGCCGGAGGGCATGCCGGTGCGCTTGACCTGCATTTCCAGCCGGAGCGACCAGAACGCCCAGGCCATGACGCCAACGTCTCCTGACGTACAGGCCGCACTGGTGGCGCAACACGATACGCTCAAGACGCTCGCTAATGAGCTTGGCGAGGAGATCGTCGTGGCGCCGGATCTGCTGCACGCCGTCGGCGCGCTTTCAGCTGACCTCAGTCAGAGCTTGCGCCTGATCGCGGCCCGCGCCGCGGCCATCGAAGACGGCGTCGACGCCCTGGCCCACGCCCGCCACGCCGCCGAAGCCGCGAACTTGGCCAAGTCGCAATTTCTGGCCAACATGAGCCACGAGTTGCGCACCCCGCTCAACGCGATCATCGGCTACGCGGAAATGTTGCAGGAGGACGCCGAGGACTCGGGCGACGACGCGGCTGTGCGGGACCTCAACCGCGTGCTCACCGCGGCCAAACACCTGCTTGGCCTGATCAACGAAATTCTGGACCTCTCCAAAATCGAGGCCGGCCGCATGGAAGCGTCGCCGGCGCATTTCGATCCCATGTGCTTGCTGGGCGATCTGGTCGAGACGATGCGTCCGCTGGCGGAAGCCAACGGCAATACGATTTCGCTCGCGGGCGAGCCGCTGGCGGGCGGCGCCCACACGGACGCAACCAAACTGCGCCAGTGCGTGCTCAATCTGCTCTCGAACGCCTGCAAGTTCACGCGCAATGGCCAAATCGAGATCTTGACCGCGCGGCGCGAGCACAACGGCGTCGAACAGCTCTTCGTCACCGTGCGCGACACCGGCATCGGCATGTCCAGCGAACACATGTCGCGCCTGTTTCAGCCGTTCGTCCAAGCCGATCCGGCCATCACGCAGCAATACGGCGGCACGGGCCTCGGCCTCACGATCACCCGCCGCCTGTGCCAGTTTCTGGGCGGCGACGTGTCGGTCATCTCCACGTTGGGCCGGGGCTCGTCCTTCACGCTGCACGTTCCCGCCGATTTCGCCGACGCCGCCCAGGCGCTGGGCGCGGCTGCGGCCATCGATGACCTCCAAGGCGCCGCGGATGCGCCGCTGGTGATCGTGATCGAGGATGAGCCCGACGCGCGCGAGCTCGCGGCGCGGGCGCTCACGCGCGCGGGCTTCGCGGTGCAGGGCGTAGGGGGTGGCGAAGCCGGCTTGGCGCTGGCGCGCGCGAAGTCGCCAGCGCTCGTGCTGCTGGACATCTTCCTGCCGGATCGTTCCGGCTGGCGCGTGCTGCAAAGTCTGAAGCACGATCCGAAGACGCAGGACATCCCCGTCGTCGTGCTCTCGGTCAATGAAGATCGCGCCCATGCAATGGCGCTGGGCGCGGCCGAGCACATCGTCAAGCCGGCCGATCGCGACATGCTCGCGGCCACCGTCATGCGCTACGCGCGCAAGCGCCCGGCGGCGCAAGCTGAAGCACCCGCGCCCGTCACGCCAATCGGCCAGAAGCGCGCTTAGCGCGCAGCGTGCGCCGCAAGCACGCGCGCGACCACTTCCGTCACGCGCTTGCCGGTCGGGATGTGCAGAAATTCGTTCGGCCCGTGGGCGTTCGAGTGCGGGCCGAGCACGCCGGTCACCACGAATTGCGCCTTCGGGAATTTCTGCCCGAGCATGCCCATGAACGGGATCGAGCCGCCCTCGCCCATCATTGCCACCGACTTGCCGAACGACGCGTGCGAGGCGTCCTCGAGCGCCGCCTCAAGCCACGGCGCAACCGCCGGCGCATTCCAGCCGGAGCCGTCCTTCTCCGCGGCGTAGCTGACGCGCGCGCCGTAGGGCGGATTATCTTCCAGAATACGCTTCAGCTCCACGCTCGCCTTCTTCGCATCCGCCGTGGGCGGCACGCGCAGCGAGAGCTTCGCTTCGGTGAAGGGACGCAAGACGTTGCCCGCGTCGCGCGGCGCGGGCGCGCCGGCAAGGCCCGTGACCGAGAGCGCCGGCCGCCACGTCCGATTCAGCACCAGTTCGGTCGTGTCGCTGCTGACCGGGCGCATGCCGTCCACGAAGGGGAACTTCGCGTACACCTGATCCCCCAGCGCTTGCGCGGCGATCTGCGCCTGCTTGATGCGCTCCGGGGGGATCTCGACGTTGAACGCTGCGCCGCGAATCTCACCGGTGTCGATGTTTTCGATCCGGGCCAGCAGCTGGCGCAGCACCCGGAAGCTCGACGGCACGACGCCCGAGGCGTCGCCCGAGTGCACGCCCTCTTCCAGCACGTCCACACGCAACGTGCCGCCGACCATGCCGCGCAGCGACGTGGTCAGCCACAGCCGCTCATAATCGCCGCAGCCGCTATCGAGGCAGACGACCAGCGAGACGTCGCCGATCCGCTCCGCCAGCGCGTCCATGTAGAACGGCAGATCCGGCGAGCCGGACTCCTCGCTGGCTTCGATCACGATCACCGCGCGCGCGTGCGGCACGCCCTGCTCGGCCAGCGCCATCAACGCAGCCAGCGCGCCGAACATCGCGTAGCCGTCATCGGCGCCGCCGCGGCCGTAGAGCTTGTCGCCTTCGAGCACCGGAATCCACGGGCCCTTGCCTTCGGCCCAGCCGGTCATTTCAGGTTGCTTGTCGAGGTGGCCGTAGAGCAGCACGACGTCGTCGCTTTTAGCGCCCGGCACGTCGATGAAGATGAGCGGCGTGCGCCCTGGCAGTCGTTCCACGCTCAACGTCGCGCCGGGCAGCCGCTCCAGCCGCGCTTGCGCCCACGCGGTGAAGAGGTCGACCGCCTTGTCCATGTGCCCGAGCTTGGCCCAGTCGGGCTCGAACGACGGCGACTTGTTGGGAATGGCGATGTAGTCGACGAGCGTCGGCACGATCTCGTCATTCCAGATCGCATCGGTGAACTTGCGCAAACGCTGCTGGCTTAGCTCGGTCACGGCGGCTCCTCTTTCGCCCATCCCTAGGCGCACGGGCGCCATTTTTCCAGCCCGCACGGCGCCGGAACACCGTCCCCGTGGCGGCTTGATGCGGATCAAAGCCGGCGGGCGCGCCGCATGCGCATGGTGCGGCATGGACTCCCGGCTTCAGGCCTACGCCGAGCGCCCTGCGCCACGTTACACGAGCTACCCGACCGCGCCGCACTTCAATGCGGGCGTCGGCGACGCTGCGGTGCGCCAATGGCTTGGCGCGCTCGCCCCGGACGCGGCGCTCTCGCTGTACGTGCATGTCCCTTACTGCCGCCAATTGTGCTGGTACTGCGGCTGCAACACCTATGCGGCCCGGCGCGACGCGCCGGTGCAGAGCTTTGTCGAGACACTGCTGCGGGAAGCCGATCTTGTTGCGGACGCGCTCACGGCGCGGCGCGTGGTTGAAATTCACTGGGGCGGGGGCACGCCGAACATTCTCTCCGCCGCGCAGTTCGCGGAAATCGCCGCCAAAATCCGGTCGCGGTTCGACCTTGCCGGCCTGGCGCATCATGCGATCGAACTCGATCCGCGCTACCTCGACGCCGGGAAGGCGCGCGCCTACGCCGCGGCCGGCGTCAATCGCGTTTCGCTCGGCGTGCAGGACCTGAACGACCGCGTGCAGCAGGCGATCGGGCGCGTGCAACCCGTAGCGGTCGTCCGCGCCGCCATCGACACGCTGCGCCAGGCGGGCGTCGCCGAGATCAACATGGACCTCATGTACGGGCTGCCGCATCAGAGCGCCGACGATCTGCGCCATTCCATCCGCACCGCCGCCGCCATGAGGCCGAACCGGATCGCGCTGTTCGGCTACGCCCACGTGCCGTGGTTCAAGAAGCGCCAGCGGCTCATTCCGGAGGCGGCGCTGCCCGGCCCGGCCGAGCGCTTCGATCAAGCCGCTGCTGCGCGCAACGAGCTCGAAGCGTTCGGCTACGAGGCGATCGGCCTCGATCACTTCGCCTTACCGGGCGACGCGCTCGCGCGCGCGGCGCGCAGCGGGCGTCTGCGCCGGTCGTTCCAGGGTTACGTGATCGAGCAGGCCGATGCGCTGATCGGGTTCGGCCCTTCGGCGATTTCGACGCTTCCGCACGGCTACGCCCAGAACGCCGCCGAGCCAGGCGCATGGGCGCGCGCCATCGCTGCGGGAAAGCTCGCCATCGTCCGCGGCCATGCGCTCAGCGACGAGGACCGCCGCCGCCGCCGCGTGATCGAGCAGGTCATGTGCGACTTCGACGCCGACCTCGCACCGCTGGGCGGCGCAGCCGCGCTGCGCGAAGAACTGGCGGCGCTGGCGCCGATGCGCGACGACGGCCTCGTTGCACTCGAAGGCGACCGGCTCAAGGTGGCGCCGGCGGCGCAGGCGTTCTGCCGCCTCGTCGCTGCGGCGTTTGACGTCTACGCCCAGCGCAGCGCCGCGCGGCACTCGAGCGCGGTTTGAGATGACCACCACCGCAGAGCGCTATCGCGCCTACGCAGGCCCGCCGCTGTTCGCGATGGGCTTTCGCCCGTTCTTTTTCTTCGGCGCAGTGTGGGCGGCGCTGACGATCCCGCTTTGGGTCGGCGCGCTGCTCGGATGGGCGCCGCAGCTGACGCGGGACTGGCACGTCCACGAAATGCTGTTCGGGTATCTCGGCGCGATCGTCGCGGGATTTCTGCTGACGGCGGTCCCGAACTGGACGGGGCGCTTGCCGGTGACCGGCGCGCCGCTTGCGCTGCTGTTCAGCCTGTGGGCGACGGGGCGCATCGCCATGCTGATCGCGCCGGCAGACGCGATCACGGCATGGATCGACAGCCTCTTCCTGTTTGCCTTGGCCGCCGTCATTGCGCGCGAGGTCATCGCCGGACGCAATCTGCGCAACCTGCCGGTGTGCGTGCTGGTGAGCGTGCTGGCGGGTGCGAATCTGATGACGCATCTGCGCGGCGCCGGCGTCGATTCTGTGCTCGGCGAGCGCATTGCGCTGGCGGTCGTGGCGATGCTGGTGGCGCTGATCGGCGGGCGCATCACGCCCAGCTTCACGCGCAACTGGATGGCCAAGCGCTCCATGGCCCCGGAACCGGCATCGCCCGCGCGCTTCGACGCGGCCGGATTGCTGGCGGTGGCGGCGGCCCTGGCCGCATGGCTCTTCGCGCCGGACGCCGCCTTCGCGGGCGTTGCGCTCGTGTGCGCCGGCGCGCTGACGATCATGCGGCTCGCGCGCTGGCAAGGCTGGCGCACGTTTGCGGAGCCGCTGGTGACCATACTGCATGTTGGCTATCTCTGGCTTGGCGCCGCGTTCGTGTTGCTCGGCGCCTCCGTCCTGGCGCCGGCGCTGATCGCCCGCGCGGCCGGCGTTCACGCGCTGACGGCAGGCGCGTTCGGCGTCATGACGCTCGCGGTCATGACGCGCGCCACCCGCGGCCACACCGGACAGACGCTGACCGCCGACCGGGTGACTGTCGCCATCTACGCATGCGTGAACCTCGGCGCCGCGCTCCGGGTCGCGTCTGCGCTTATGCCCGCGCACTACACGAGCCTGTTGATTGCTTCGGCGCTCGTGTGGAGCGGCGCGTTCGCGCTGTTCGCCGCCGCCTACGGCCCGCTCCTGCTGCGCGCGCGCCGGTGAGCGCGCGTCAAAAGCTGGCGGCGCGCTACGAAGTTCGCTATGAGAGCGCCGTCGCGGGCGTGATGTAGTGGTAGCCTGGAAGCTTCCCAAGCTTCTCGTGCGGGTTCGATTCCCGCCGCCCGCTCCAGCTTCTCGAGCCTACCGGCCGCGGAGCTGGTCGTCTTCGATGGTTCCGGCGGCTTGTTCGGGGATCGTCAGCGCGCCCATCGCGGCCAGGATTTGGCGCTCGGCGACGACGAGATCGCGCTCGGCTTGCGCCAGCGCGATGCGGGCGGTGAGCAAGTCCTGCTCCTGGTCGAGCACTTCCACGGTGGAGCGCAGGCCCGTTGCCTGCTCCAGGCGCACGCCTTCATACGCCAACTCGGCTGCCGCCACTTGCTCGCGCGCGGAATCGACGGCGGCGCGCGCGCTCTGCAGGCCGGTCCACGCGTTGGTCACCGTCTCCTGCACGATGCGCTGGGTGGCGGCGAGATCGAGGTTGGAGGCGGCGCGCAGCGCCCGTTGCTGGCGCGTGCGCGAGCGGATGGCGCCGCCTTGGAAGAGCGGCACCGTCACCCGCACGCCGACGGAATCGGTGGCGGACTCGGAGAGATCGTCGTTGAAATCGGCGCCGACCGACTGGCCTGCTTCCAGCGTCACGCGCATGCGCCCTTGCGCAGCCGCGACATCGACATTCGCGTCCGCCAACTCGGTGTCGGCGATGGCGCCGCGCAAAGTCGGGCTCTCGCGGCCAGCGACGTCCAGCGCCGCGCCGAGATCGGCGGGCAAGCCCAGCGTCGACGGCGGGGCGGCGAGGTCCGAGGGCGGACGTCCGACGAGGCGCTGATACGCCTGCGTGGCCGCGGCCAAGGCGCCCTGCGCTTGCACCAATTGCGTGCGCGCCTGCGCCAAGCGTGCTTGCGACTGCGCCACATCGGTGCGCGTCACGACGCCGGCGTCGAACTGCGCCTGCGCGTACTCCACCAGGCGCGTGAGATTGGAGACGGTGGTTTCGCGCGCCAACACGACCGCATGCGCCTGGCGCACGTCGGCGTAAGCGCGCGTAACGTCGAGCAGCAAGGTCTGCAGAGCCAGATCGTAATCGGCCACAGCGCCGCGGATTTGCGCGCGCGCGGCGCGCGTCGATGCAAGCACGCGGCCCGAGCCGAACAGCAATTGCGATGCGCTGGCGTTGGCGGACCAGTTCTCCTCGCGATCACCTTCCAGCAACGGATTGTCGCTGTCGCGATCGCTGGCGGTCGCGGACCCGGACAAGGACACTTGCGGCAGCGCTTCGGCCCACGCTTGCGGCAGCGCTTCGCGCGTAGCGTTCAAGCGCTGGCGCTGCGCGGCAAGCGTGGGGTTGGATTCCACCGCCGAGACCATCGCCTCGCCCAGCGTGTCCGCGGAGGCCGGCGCGATTGCCGCGGCGAGCGCCGCCAGGGAGACGATCAATCTACGCATCAGAACGTTCTTCCTCATTCCCGCCGCAGCGCCTCGATCGGATCCAGCTTTGCCGCGCGCCACGCCGGATAAGCGCCGAACAGCACGCCGACCAACCCTGAGAAGCCGATGGCGAACGCCGCGTTCAGCGGCGAAATTACCAAGGGCAGTGTAAACAAAGACGTCATTAACCACGCCCCGCCCACGCCCAATATGAGGCCGATCACCCCACCGGCAAGGGAAAGCGCAACGGCCTCCAGCCCGAACTGATGAAGAATATCTGACTGACGCGCGCCGAGCGCCTTCCTGAGCCCGATCTCGCGCGTCCGTTCTGTTACGCTCACCAGCATGATGTTCATGATGCCAATACCACCCACAAGCAGGGAGACCGCCGAAATTCCCCCAAGAAGGTAGGTGAACACCTGTGTGGTTTGCGCCGCAGCCTCCGTAATGGACGAGAGATTCTGCACGGTGAAATCGTCTTCGCCTTCACGCGTGCGGTGACGCTGGCGCAGCAGCGTCTCGACGTCGGTCTGCAATTGCGCGAGCGATTCTTCGTCGACGGCCTTCACCGAGATCTGACTGACCGTGTCGGCGCGGCGCTGGCGCCCGGAAATGCGCCGCTTCACGGTGGTGAGAGGCGCGAGGACGATGTCGTCCTGGTCCTGGAAGCCGGACTGTCCTTTCGACTCCAGCACGCCGATCACTTCGAACGCGCCGCCATTCATGCGCACCGTCTGACCGACGGGGTCCATGTTCGGGAAGAGCTCGTTGACGACGGTCGCGCCGAGGACGACGACGCGGCGCGCCTGGCGTTCTTCGGTCTCGTCGAACATGCGCCCGCTGGCGATTTCCCAATCCCGCGCGATCAGAAAGTCCGGCGTTACGCCGAGCACTTGCGGATTCCAGTTCAAGCCGCTGGCGATCACCTGCGTGCGCGCGTTCTGCGCCGGCGCGACCACCAGTACGTCGTCGAGTTGGGCGATGGCTTCGGCGTCGTCGATGGTCAGCGAATCCCAGCCGCCGCCGGCCTGGCCGCGCACGCCGCCCCCGCCGCGCATCGCGCCGGGCACCACGATCAACAGGTTCGAGCCCAGGCTCGAGATCGAACGCTCGACTTGCGCTTGCGCGCCCGAGCCTAGCGCCACCATCGCCACGACGGAGGCGACGCCGATGATGACGCCGAGCGCGGTCAGCGCCGAGCGCATCGGATTGGCGCGCAAGGCCCGCGCGGCGCTGGACACGAGGTCAGACGTGCGCATCATGGCGCGAGCCCTCCTCGTTCATGCGATCCGAAACGATGTGGCCGTCGCGCATTTCGATGGTGCGCCTGGTCTGCGCCGCGACCTCGTGGTCGTGGGTGACGATGACGATGGTCGCGCCTTCGCGATTGAGCTGGCGGAACAGCACGAGAATTTCGATGCCGGTATTGGTGTCGAGCGCCCCGGTCGGTTCGTCGGCCAAAATGAGCGCAGGCCTGCCCGCGAGCGCGCGCGCAATGGCGACGCGCTGCTGCTGGCCGCCCGAGAGCTGCGTCGGCCGGTGTCCCATGCGGTCGCCGAGCCCCACGCGATGCAGCAATTCCTGCGCCCGCTCGCGGCGCTCCTTTGGCAGCACGCCGCCATAGATCATCGGCAGCTCGACATTCTCCAGCGCCGTCAGCCGCGGCAGCAGATTGAAGCTCTGGAACACGAAGCCGATGGTCTGGTTGCGGAAGGTCGCTAGCGCGTCATCGTCCATCTCGCCGATGTCGGCGCCGCCGATACTGATGCGCCCGCTGGTCGGCGTGTCGAGGCCGCCGATGATGTTCATCAAGGTCGACTTGCCGGAGCCCGACGGGCCAACGATGGCGCAATAGTCGCGCGCCGGAATGGCGAAGCTCACGCCGTCGAGCGCATGCACGGTTTCGTCGCCCATGCGATAAAGCTTGGTGAGCCGGTCGGCGGCGATAAGCGCCATCGCCTAGGCCCCGCGGATGCGCGGCGGGCCAGCGCCCCTGCCGCCCATGGGGCCGCGCTGCTGGTTGCGATCTTCCGCCTGCGGGCCGCCGCCGGTGATGACCTCGTCGCCGGGCTCGAGCCCGCTGTGCACCAGCGTGAAGCTGCTGTCGGCGACGCCGGTTTCGATCAGCACGGGCGCCGGGCGGTTGTTGCGCAGCACCCAAACCACGGCTTGCTGGCGCAGCTCCTGGCGCGGGCCGCCATTGGCGCGCATCTGCGCCAGCAATTCGCGCTGGCGGGGCGAGAACGTGGGTTCGAGCTGCGCGATCACCTGGTCGCGGATGCGCCGCATCTGCGCGCGGCGGTCGCCGCCGCCTTGTCCGCGCGGCATCGCCGCCATGGCGGCCTCGAACGCCGTGCGCGCTTGGGCTTGCTGTTGCGCATTGAGTTGAAGTGCTTCCGTGAGCTGCGCGACGCCGCGGCCGCGACCGCCCTGACCTTGGCCGCGCTGCGCGTCGCCGCGCGTCTGCGTGGCGCGATCTTCGCCGCCTCGTGCGCCGCCGCCGGCCATCAGCGCCTGGCCTTGCGCAACCAGTTCCTCGTCTGCTGGGCGGAAGCGCAGCGCCGTGTTCGGAATCCGCAGCACGTCCTCGCGCTGCTCGAGCACGATCTCGGCGTTGGCCGTCATGCCGGGCAGCAATTGGCGGCCGGGATTGTCGGCTTCAACGACGACCGTGTAACTCACGACTCCGGATTCGGCGACGCCTTGCTGGCGCACCTGGCTGACCCGGCCTTCGAATTCGCGGTCCGGGAACGCATCGACGGTGAAGCGCACGGCCATCCCCTGGCGCACTTCGCCGATGTCGGCTTCGTCGACGGTGATATTGGCCTGCAGCCGGGAGAGATCCTGCGCGATAATGAAGAGCGTCGGCGCCTGCAAGCTGGCCGCGACCGATTGGCCGACGTTGACTTGCCGGTCCACCACGACGCCATCGATCGGCGAACGGATGACGCTGCGCTCGAGATCGGTGCGCGCCGCAGCCACCTGCGCCGCAGCCTGCGCAACCGCTGCACGCGCGGTGTCGCGCGCCGCGCGCTGCTGGGCCATCAATTGCGCCGAAGCGAAGCCGCGCTGCTGCAACAGCTCGTAACGCTCATAGTCCGAGTTGGCGACCGCGGCTTGCGCTTGCGCCTGTGCGAGCTGCGCCTGCGCCTGCACGATGCGTTGCTGGAACGGTGTCGGATCGAGCCGCGCCAGAACTTGGCCGGCGCGCACCTGCGTGTTGAAGTCGACCAGCACTTCCTGCACCGGGCCCGAAACAGTCGAGCCGACGTTCGCGGAAACCAGCGGCTGCAGCGTGCCCGTCGCGCTCACGACGCGCGTGATGACGCCGCGGTCCGCCGCCGAGGTGCGATACGGCTCCGCGTCGCTCTTGCCGCCGAAGATCGCGAAGCCGGCCCAAAGCGCCAGCGCCGCGGCGGCGCCGGTGATGAACAGATTGCGTCCGCGCAGCAGGCCGGGGCGCTTCGCCCACATCTCTTGCGCGCGGGTTCTCGCCTCCTGCGCGCGCGCCTTGACCGCGTCGACATTGACCATCGGCATGTTCATCGCCTGACCTCACATGGCGCGAGCCGCCGATGCGGCAAGTCCATTCTCCCGGAAGATGCGAAGCGCGGCCGGGTGAGCCATCTCCCGGCCGCGCCCGCTGGGCGCTCAGTCCCGGCCGTGGCGCGGATGAGCGGCCCGAGCTTCTTCCCGCGTAACCTGGCCGTCGTCGTTCGCGTCGAGACGATCGAACATCGTGCCGCCCATGGCCGCGAACTCGTCGCGCGAGATCAGGTCGTCGCCGTTCGCATCCGGGTTCGGACGCTCGCCGCGATCGTGGCGTGGGCCGTCGTCGCCGCCGCGTTCGCGGCGTTGCGGCTGTTCGTCGGCGCTGAGGACGCCGTCGCTGTTGCGGTCCAGGCGATTGAACTGCTCGATCGGACGCGCGAGGAATTCATCGCGCGTGATCTGGCCGTCCTCGTTGGCGTCGGCGCCGCGCATCATGAACGCGCCGCGATGACCGCCGCCGCGCCTGCCATGACGCCCGGCGCGCATTTCCTCGCGCGCCAGCTGGCCGTCGTTGTTGGCGTCGAGGCGCGCGAACATGGAGTCGCGGCCCGCGTCGAACTCGGCGCGCGTCACGACGCCATCGCTATTGGAATCCGACTGGAACAGGCCGCCGCGATGACCGTCGCGATCGCGATCCTGCGCCAGGGCGATGCTGCTTGCGCCCGCCAGAACCGCAATACCAGCAGCAGCGAGCATGACTTTACGCATGAGGGTGTCTCCTTCCGGGCCGCCAACGCGCCGGCCACTTTCGCACTCCTAGCGCGCGGCCTTTTCGCCGGTTGGTCTGGTTTGCGACAAAGTGTGTCGGCGGCCAAAACAAAAAAGCGGCCGGCGCTGGGGGAGCCGCCGGCCGCTTGGCTGCGCGATCTGCGCTGGGAGGGAGTGGCGCCGATCGTCTGGCCGGACCGCCATGTTGGGAGAACACGCGGCCAGTCCGGATGATTGAACGCTACTGAGCGCCTGTGTCCGTCGTTTTCCGGATTGGCGCCGAGATGTGTCAGCCCCCGCTCGGCGGCGTCGGCCCGCCGGGCGGCTGACGGCGCTGCACGGGCGGACGCGCTTGGCCGACAAGGCGGATGAACTCCGGGCGCGTCAGCGCGCCGCTCTCGTCTTCATCGTAGTCGCTGACCCGCGCCCGGATTTCGGCATCGAACTCTGCGCGTGTGATGACGTTGTCGACGTTGCGGTCGAAGTCCAGGCGGTACGGGCCGAGCGAGGCGCCGCCCAGCGCCGCGCCTGACCAGGTCTGGAACTCGATCGGCTGCAGCTGGCCGTCCCTGTTGGTATCGGCGCGCGCGAACTCACGGTTGAGGCCGGCATCGACTTCGGCGGCGGTGATGGCGAGATCGAAATCGGTATCGAAGCTCACCAGCATCATCACGTCGGCGGAGAGAAGCGCGCGCACGGGCTCGCCGCTGCTGGACGGCCGGCGGCCGCCGGACGCGCACGCCGCGAGCGCTACAGCCGCACAGGTCAGAACGGCAACCGTTTTCAGATTCATGAATGTCCCCTCGTTGTCGCCCCAAGCGATAGCGCCGACCTGGGCGGCTCTATGGCGCCCAGCGGCCAAATCGTCCGCGTTCTTGCCTATGTGTGTCCAGCGGCGGGCCCCGTCAAACTTTGGCACAGGCCGGAAACGCCCGCCCGGTAGATTTTTGCCGAATGGCGCCGCACATCAGCGCCATGGCCCTCGAGGACCCCCATATTCTGGTCGTTGACGACCACCGCGAGATTCGCGAGTCGCTGGCGCAGTTCCTGCGCAAGAATGGGCGGCGCGCCACCGCCGTCGAAAGCGCCGAAACCGCGCGCAAGGCGATCAAGGAGCACCGGATCGACCTCGTCATCCTCGACATCATGATGCCGGGCGAGGACGGGCTTTCGCTCTGCCGACATATCCGCGAAGCCAACCACATTCCGGTGATCCTGCTCTCGGCGCGCGCCGAAGAACTGGATCGCATCATCGGCCTCGAAGTCGGCGCCGACGACTATGTCGTGAAGCCCTTCAACCCCCGCGAGCTGATGGCGCGGATCGATGCGGTGCTGCGCCGAACCCACGCGCTGCCGCCCAGCGCGGAGGCGCCCACCGGCGAGGCGCTGCACTTCGATCGCTGGAAGCTGATGATCGCCGAACGCGTGCTGGTCGACGACGAGGGCCGGTCGCATGAACTCTCTACCGGCGAATACCGCATGCTGCTTACGTTCCTGCAGCGCCCCAAGATGGTGCTGTCACGCGATCAATTGCTGGAGCTGGCCTTCGACCGCGGCAGCGACGTGTTCGATCGTGCGGTGGATACGCAGGTCAGCCGCCTGCGGCGCAAGATCGAGGCCGATCCCCGTTCGCCGAAGCTGATCAAGACGGTGTGGGGCGGCGGCTATGTCTTCACCGCGCCGGTCGAAAAGGCGTGACCAATCCGTTCAACACACTGACCGGACGCATGGTGGCCGTCACCATCGTCGCGGTGCTGCTCTCATACGCGGCGGCCTTTGCTCTCTACGCCAACGAGCGCGGCGCGGCGCTCCGGCGTGCGGCGGAAACCAGCGTCATCGAGCGCGTCGCCTATACCGCAGAGCGGTTGCGCAATTCGCCTGCGGATCGGCGCACCGATATCGCCGACCAGATCCGCGACTTCTCCATCCGCTATCACGTCGCGGCGGCGCCAGCCGAACCGGACTCCGGCGCGCGCGCCAATACGCGCCTTGCCAGCGGCATTGCCGAACGCCTCGGCGGCGCGGAGGTCCGCGCGCATGCGCGCACGGTCGAAGGCCCGTCGCGGCGATGGCGGCGGCCGCACGAGGATGGGGGCCGGTTCGAAGATCGCCGGCGCGGCGATTGGCGCGACGACAGCGGGCGCGGGCCGCGTGACGGCAAGACCATCGAACCGCCGCCCGACGGGCCGATCGTGCGCAGCACCGAGGCGGTGATCTCCGTGCAACTGGACGCCAATAGCTGGCTCATCGCACGTGCGCGTCTGCCGGGCCCGCGCCCGGCCCCGCTCAGCGTGCTTGTCGGCGCGCTGGTGACGCTGATCGCGGTTGGTGTTGGCGCGGCGCTCGTCTCGCGCCAAATCGGGCGCCCGCTCGCGGACCTCGCCAGCGCGGCGCGGGCGCTGGGCTCGGGGCAGACCAATGTCGCCGCGCCTGTGAGCGGCCCCGACGATGTGCGCCGCGCCTCCACCGCGTTCAACGCCATGGCGGAGCGGCTGGGGCGCCAACTCAGCCGGCAACGGCAAATGCTGTGGGCGCTGAGTCACGACCTGCGCACGCCGATCACCGCAATTCGGCTCCGCGCGGAGCTGATCGAAGACGATAGCGAACGCCAACGCCTTCTTGCCTCCGTCGAAGAAATGGAGCGACTCACCGAGCAAGCGCTCGCGCTTGCGCGGGCCGGCGCGAGCGAAGAGGCGCGAGTGCAGGTCGATCTCGCCGAAATCGCGCGCACGCTGTGCGGCGAGTTGCAGGACCTCGGGCTGAATGTTCAAGCCGAGGCGAATGCCGTGGTACGGTGCGAATGCCGCCCCAGCGAAATCGCGCGCGCGCTGCGCAATCTCGCGGAGAACGCCGCCAAATACGGCGGCGGCGGCGTGATGCGGGTCTATCGCACCGAGGCGGGCGAGGCCGTCGCGGAGGTGATCGACGACGGTCCGGGCGTGCCTGAAGAGCTGCTCGCGAAACTCGCCGCACCCTTTTTCCGCGCCGACGAAGCGCGGTCCACGACGAACGGCGCGGGGCTCGGCCTCGCCATCGTGCAGGCCATCGCCGACGGCCACGGCGGGCGGCTCGTGCTCGCCAACCGCGGCCCGCGCGGCTTCTCTGCGAAGCTAATCCTGCCGGCTTAGTTTGCCGGGCTCAGGCGCTCGACGGTGTAGCCGCGCTGAGCGAACATCGCCGGCAGCGAGTGCGGACCGGCGAGATGGGCAGCGCCCACCGCGACGAAATCGACGCCGGCGCCGTTCATTTCGCGCACCAGCTTGTCCATCCACGCTGTGTTCCGCTCGACCACGATCCAGCCGTAGAGATTGGGATAGGCCGCGCGCATCGGCTCGATCTCGCGGGCGAACAATTCCTCGACCTTGCCTTGGCGCCAGAGCCGGTCGCCCTCCGAGACGTCATCGTCGGTCTGCTCGCCCTCGATGATGTAAAGCAGGAATTCGAGCTGCACCTCTTGCGGCAGCGCCGCCATCTCGGCCACGCTGCCTTCCTCCAGCCAGTTGGTGCGCACGCCCGCGCGCAGGGCGGTGTTCACCACCTGCTGATCGACGCCCGCCTCCGATGTTGCATGCTCCGGCTCAATGCCCACCAGCATCAGCGCGGCTTCCCACGGCTCCATGGCGTCCAATTGACGGCGCGAGATGCCGAGCGCCTTGCTGATCATCAGCATGCGCCGTTGTTGCGCCGCATTGAGTCGCTGGGTCAGAGGCGTCGCCGCGGGCGTATCGAGACCGGCCCAGAACTCTTCCGCATATACACGGATGCGTTCCTCGTCGTAGAAGTTGGTCTCGGTCCAGACTTCATCGGCCTCGGCGAGCGCTGCGCGCACGCGCTCGCTCGCCCACTCCGAGCCAGGCGGCAGCATGTGCACGGTGCCGTAAAGGTAGAGCGTGGAATCGGCGTCGCGCACCACGAACAGCGCCGGCGTGAAGTCCTCGCGCGGCTGCGCCGCGGCGAACGGCGCCCAGAGCACAGCCGCCAGCGCGGCGAAAAGCGGCGCATATCTCATGGATCGATACGCTCCACCGTATAGCCGCGCGCGCGCAGCTGCGCCACGAGCCCCTCCGGCCCGATCACGTGGCCCGCGCCAACGGCGACGAAGTCCGTCCCCGCGCCCTGCAGCTCGCGCACGATGTCTTCCATCCACGCATTGTTGCGGCGCACGATCAGCACGTCGTACACGTCCGGCGATTCCCCGCGCATGTCGGTGACCACAAGCCGCTCCAGCGTGCGCACGTCCCCGGTCTCCCACGCCTGCGCCATGCCCTCGAACAGCGCCGCACCTTCATCGGCCTGGTCCATCGTCTCGACCAGCCACTGGACTTGCACCTCGAGCGGAAAGCCGGAGAGGAAGTTGATCTGGTCTTCCGCCGTTTCGAAATGGCGCGCCGCCTTGCCGTTCTGGTCGGCGAAATCGTCGATCAGGCGATCCGCGCCCTGGTTGGGGTCGTAGCCCGCTTGCACCATCGGCAGCACGGACAGCGTGATGGCGGCGAACCACGGCTCCATGATGTCCAGCATCTGCGGCGGCAAGCCGTATTGCTGCGCGAATGCGGCGAGGCGCGTGTTCTGTTCTGCGGTGAGCAAGCTGGAGAGCGGGCGCTCGTAATTGATGCCGCGCTGCAAGGCGAGCACTTGCGCCTGCGCCTCCGTCTCAGGCGAGATTTCCATCTCGGTCCACACTTCATCGGACGCCACGAGTCCCGCTTGCGCATTGGGCCCGCCCCATGGCGCATCGCCGCGGCGGATGTGCAGCGTGCCGAACAGGTACATGGTGGAATCCGCGTCGCGCACGACATAGAGGGCAGGCCCCGGCGGATAGGTGCGCTCCGGCGCCGTCGCGCAGCCCCAGGCCAGCGTCAGCGCAGCAATCGCCGCGGCGAATTTCAGCTTCATCTCTTTCCCCACCTCAGCGCCAGGGCGCAAAATGCTTGGAGAGCTTCAGGCCCTGCCCCTGGTAGTTCGAACCGGCCTCACCGTAGAGGCGCTCAACCGGCCCCGACAATGGCTCGAACACCAGTTTGCCGACAGGCTGGCCGTCTTCAACGAAAAACGGCACATCGCGCGAGCGCACTTCGAGCACGGCGCGGCCTTCGTTGGGCGCGATGCCGAAGCCGGGGTCGAAGAAACCGGCGTAGTGGGCGCGAAACTCGCCCAGTTCCGGCCGGATCGGCGCCATCTCGGCGGCTTCGTCGGCTGGGATGATCACGTTCTCTTTCGACGCAAAAATGTAGAACTGGCCGGGATCGAGCACGACGCGCCCGCCGCGCGCTTCCATCGGCTCCCAGAAATCGCGCGGATCGTAGCCGCCGATCTTGTCGACATCGATGACGCCCGAGTGGCGCTTGGCGCGGAAACCGACCGGGCCGGCGAGCGAGAGGTCCATCGTGAACTCGATCTCGCGCTTGGGATGGGGCGGCCCGCGGCGCAGCCGCGCCTGGCTCAACCGCGTGCCGGTGCGCACCAGCACCGAGAACGTGCACGGACTGATCTCGGCCCAGAGCGGCCCGTGATAGCCCATCGGAATGTGATCGAACGATTGCGCCCCGTCGACGATCAGCCGCGTGAACACATCGATGCGGCCCGTGGAGCTCTTCGGATTTGCCGCGCCATGCATGTGCGGCGGCAGCGTGAACTCTTCGAGGACCGGCACGAGATAGACACAGCCGGTTTCCAGCACGGCGCCGCCGGTCAGATCGATCTTGTGCATGACAAGTTCGTCGTCGAGCCGATCGGCCACCTTGGCGCCGGCGCCGGGCAGGAAGCTCGCGCGCAACCGGTAGGCGACTTCGCCCAGCCGCAGATCGAGGCTTGCCGGCTGGATCTGGTCGTCCAGGAAGGCCGCGTCGGCGCCGATCCAGCCTTGCTTGATCGCGCGTTTCAGTTCGCTATCGGAAAGGACGCCATGGGTCGCGCTCATGGCCATGTTGCTGGCGCGGCTCGTGGGCTTTGTCCAGCGCCGCTAAGCCGCTAGACTGCGCCCCATGTACGAGCAGGAAACCTCCGGATTGGTGGTGCGGGTGGAGCCACAGTTTTTGCCCGAGGAATCGCGGCCTGACGAAGGCCGCTTCGTTTGGGCCTACACGATCGAGATCGAAAATCGCTCCGCCGACACCGTCCAGCTCGTCTCGCGGTTCTGGCGCATCACCGACGAAAACGGCCTGACCCAGGAGGTGCGCGGCGAAGGCGTGATCGGCCAGCAGCCGGTGCTCGAACCGGGTCAGAGCTTCCGGTACACGAGTGCGGCGCCGCTTGCAGCGCCCTCCGGCGTGATGATGGGCGCCTACTCGATGCAGCGCCTGGGCGATGGCGGCGCGTTCGACATCGCGGTGCCGATTTTTGCGCTCGATTCGCCGCATCAGTCGCGGCTGGCGAACTGACATGCCGCATCCCGCCTTCGAAGCCGCCATGCGCCGCGTCATCACCGGCGACGGCGCGAACGGCCGCTCGCTCATCGTCCTTGACGGCCCGCCCAGCGGCGAACTCGGCGCGCCCGGCTTGGGCGGGCTGTACGAAATTTGGCACGAGAGCGTCGCCGACGCGCTCGATGCAACGGACGCGCGCGACCGCGGCGAGAAAGAAGCGTTGCTCTCGCCAAGCACGGGTCACGTGAAGGTGCGTTGGTTCGTCATCGAACCGCCCCCGGAGGGCGCGCCGCCGGAGTTGATCAAAGCCGCCGCGCGCGAACGCTTCACCCAATTCGGCGCCGGCGATCATCTGCGCGACCAGGATCGCCATCCGGCGATGCACCAGACAGACTCGCTGGACATCATCTGCCTCATCTCCGGCGACGCCTCGCTCGTGCTCGACGACGGCGAAGCCCGCCTGAAGCCGGGGCAAGTCGTGATCCAGCGCGGCGTCAGCCACGCCTGGACCGCGCACGGCGGCCCGG
The DNA here is from genome assembly GCA_050182055.1 of Hyphomonadaceae bacterium. Lineage (GTDB taxonomy): Bacteria > Pseudomonadota > Alphaproteobacteria > Caulobacterales > Aquidulcibacteraceae > Vitreimonas. The sequence goes on along the minus strand of JBFXCP010000001.1, from coordinate 336,816 downwards.
CGCTGTTTCTCGCGGTGCTGATCGATCGGGCGATGGCGTGAGGCGGAGAAGCGCGCGCTAAGGCGACACGCGAAAGATCAGATGCAGCATTTATTCTGGACCGCCGGCGCCCCCGCCGGCATGGCGCGGGCTGCTACCGACAAGCGGCGACGTTTGTCCGGTCTGGCGCATGCCGGCGGGGCGCCGGCGGTCCGGACTTGTGCCTGCGTCGAGCTTCACGCGCGACGCTTTGGTCAGCATCGTCGCATCCTCGAAACAAAACGCCGCGGCCCGTTCGCCGCGGCGCTCAAGTCACACGAGGGTGCGATCCTCTTACATCGCCGCTAGGCGCAGCATGCGGCGCAGTTCGTCCGGCGCGCCGGCGGCGCGGCGCTTCTTGGCTTGGCTCGGCTGGTAGGCCAGCCGGGCGTGATCGATGCAATACGGCCCGCACGACGGGGCGCGGCCGCAGAACGCGAAATCGGCGTCAGTCGGATCGCCGATCGGGTACTTGCACATCTGTTCGTTCAGCGTGAGCACGGTGGCGACCTTGCCGTCCTCTCCACGCAGCGGCTCGAGGTCCGGGATCACCACACGCGGTTCGTTCGACGGCAGACGCATGCGCGGCGCCGTCGGGCCGATCACGCGCGGCCGCGCCTGACGCACCGGGCGCTTGGCCGGTCGCGACGGGGTCGCGCGGCCCGCGAGGCCCAGGCGGTGCACCTTGCCGATGACGGCGTTTCTGGTGACGCCAGTCAGTTGTTTTGCGATTTGGCTAGCCGACAGCCCCTCAGCCCATAGCTTACGCAGCAGCGCGACGCGCTCCTCAGTCCATCCCATGCTCAAAGCCCCTTTGCCCATGGCCCCGCCTGTTTTTGACGGGGACGTGACAGACTCGCGTACTTGGGGTGAATGTCAACTAATGGAGGTTTAATGCGCTGTGGACTACTATATCCGGTAGTTATCCCCAGTGTCATGGCCCTTAGCTCACAGGTTGCTCTGGGGCTGCCCTGGCGATGACGGCGCACTATCTCCCGTTCAAACCAGCGCTTAGCCCAGTTGTCGTTCGGTAACGAACGCGGAAATGCGTTAACAATCTCCTAAAGGCGTTCACGTTATGGACACTCGCGTCGACAACGCCCCGCTCGCTTCGCGCCGCTACGGCGCGGTCAATTGGATGGGGCTGGAAACGCTGGTTCGCCGCGAGGTGCAGCGCTTCCTCAAAGTCGGCGCGCAGACGGTGTTCGCGCCGCTCATTCAGACGCTGCTCTTCATGATGGTGTTCGGCCTCGTGCTGCGCGACGGCAATTGGCCGGACTCGGCGCGGCCCTACGCCGACGGTCTCGCCGCCGGCCTCGTCATGATGTCGATCCTCTCGAACGCGTTCCAGAATTCGTCGTCGTCGATCGTCATCGCCAAGGTGCAAGGCAACGCGGTCGACTTCCTGATGCCGCCGCTCTCGGCGCTCGAACTTGCGATCGCGTTCATCGTCGGCGCCGCCGCGCGTGGCATCTTGGTTGGCGCCGTCAGCCTGATCGCGATCTCGTGGCTCGCCAACGTGGCGCCGGCGCATCCGCTGGTGGCGATCTATTACGGCGTGATCGCCGCCGTGATGTTCGGCGCCATCGGCCTCATCGGCGGCATCTGGTCCGACAAGTTCGACCACATCGCTGCGGTGACCAATTTCATCGTCGTGCCGCTGACGTTCCTCTCCGGCACGTTCTACTCGACCGACGTCTTGCCCGAGCCGTTCAGGACGTTCTCGCACTACAATCCGGTGTTCTTCCTGATCGACGGATTTCGCTATGGCTTCATCGGCCACCACGATGCGCCGCTCTTGACCGGCGCGCTCTGGTCGCTCGCCATCACGCTCGCGCTCTGCTGGGTCTGCTGGGCGATGCTGAAGAGCGGGTACCGGTTGCGGAGTTAACCCTTTAGCTTCGCCTGTCTGCGCAGGGCCGCGTTCATGCGGCTCTGCCAGCCGGGGCCGCCCTTCTTGTAGTGGGCGATGACGTCCTGATCGAGCCGCAGGCTCACGGCTTGTTTCGGCGACTCCGACGGCGGTCGGCCAAGCGCCTTGCGCCAAAACGCCTTCTCCTTTTCGCCGAACGGACGAAAGCGCTTCATCATCTCCGGCGTCATCGGCAGGTCGTCAGGATCGAACTCCGCACGCTCCTCACTGACCCCCCGCGGCGAAGTACGTCGCGCGTTCTTGCACGGTTGCTTTGCGGAGCGTGATGATGCGCCTTTTGTCTTTGCGGCGCGTGAAGACGAGCGCATGAATGGTCCTTCCAATCTTTCCGAGCGCGAAGATGCGTTCTTCGCCATAGTCGGCGCGGGTGTCCTCCGTCAGGATCGCAGTCTCAAACTGAAAATTGCGAACTGCAGCGAACGAAATGCCGTGCACACGCAGATTCCACTGCGCTTTGGCCTCGTCCCATTCGAATCCAGGTGGCGGGTTTGGCATTTAGTGTATATACATTAAATCGCACCGTCAAGCGCTCAGCGTCTTCGCCATCAGCGGCAGGAACACATCCATGCGATAGTCCACGTCGGTGTGGTCGTCGTCATACTCTTCGTACGTATGCGCGATGCCGGCGGCGGCGAGCTTCTTCGCAAAGCGGCGCATGCCGAAATGGATGCGGAATTGATCGGACCAGCCGCAATCCATGTAGATCAGTTTCAGCCCGCGCAAATTCTCGCCCAGCGTGTCGAACATCACCACCGGATCGTGCTTCATCCAATTGGCCCAGCGCTCGGGGATGAGTTCGCCCGTACGCGGATCGAGCGGCAGGCGCATGTTGCGGAATTGCGTGGGATCGGGGTCGTAGAACGCGGCCTGCCCCAGATCCATCAGGATCATGCGGTCCTTGTCCTTGAGCTTGGGCTTGGCCTCGACGTGGCGCACCCACTTCTCGATCGAATAGTCGAAGGGCCGCAGCGCATCGACGTCATCGTACAAGGTCGGAATGAAGAGCGCGTCGAAACCCATGTCGCCGGAATTGATCGAGATCGCGCTCCAGACATCGCTGCGGTTCATGCCGTGCCAAGCCGCGCCGTAGCCGCCGGACGACTTGCCGAACACGCCGCGCCGCCCCGCGCCGCCGCAGGCGAAGCGCTGTTCGACAAACGGCACGATCTCGTCGCAGACGTAATCGCCGTAGCGGCCTGAGCCGGCGCTATTCAGATACTGGTTGCCGTAGAGCTTGGTGAAGCAATCCGGAAACGCCACGATCGCGCGCGCCATGCCTTCGTGGGCCAGGCGATCCAGCCGCTCGGGCACATTCTCGCCAGCGGGCTTCCAATTCGTGTGCCCCGGCCCCGCGCCCCAATAGCCGGTGAGATCGACTAGCAGCGGTAGCCGCTCCGCAGCACTCCAGCCGGGCGGCGTCCAGACATGCACCTCGCGCTCGGTCGGATCGCCGAGCGAATTTCCCTCCAGTACGACGGATTGGTGACGCAGGCGGTGCACCTCGCCGCGGGGAATAGAGTGGTCTCGTCTCATCTTGATGCAATGTCCTAGGACTTGCGTCGCCTGTTTGATTTTGGACTTGGCGTTCGCTTTTGCTTTGTTGCCGGTGATTTCCCTTCGGGGACAAAGAAGGGAATTTCTCGCCGCAAGTACTCGTCGAACATAGGAACCGTGAACGCGATATCACCGTAGGCGGGCGCGTACGCCACACCCTTTGCGATGAGCTTTGCGCGCGTCGGCCCGACACTCTCCACCTTTCGACCCAGCGCAGCGGCGACGTCTCCTGATCCATGAGGGCCGGGGCCGAGCTCGGCCATGGCGCGCAAATAGCGCTTCTCAGACGGCGTCAGCCGGTCCATGCGGACTCGAAAAAAACCGTCGTCGAGTTCAGCGACGGCGCCGGGCGTCGCAGTCCTGACATCGCGCAGCGAGATGGGCGAAGCGAAAGCCTGGTTCCAGGTGTGCTTTCCCCACTGCTGGAGAAAAAACGGGTAGCCTCTTGTGGCCTTTATGATCCCCCGCAGGGCCCTCGGATCGATCGACTCGCCTTCTTCTTCGATGGGCTTTCGGATTGCGTCGGCTGCATCGCTGTCGCTCAATTGTCCAATGGATTCGAAATGGAACAGCCGCTCCGCATAGGACTTGGCTTGTCCCGTTATGCCGACCAATTGCGGAAGACCGGCGCCGAAAAGCAAAATGGGGAGTTCCAGCTGGCTCACCCTGTGCAGTGCGGTGATCAATGCCGCAAGTTCGTGGGCGCGCACGTACTGAAGCTCGTCGACGAAGAGCGCGATTGCGACATCCTTTTCTCTTGCCGCTTCGCCCACCGCGACCAACAAATCGGTGACGTCCGCCTCCAAACTTCCACTGTCGGCGGCGCCCGGATTCTTGACGCCTACTCCGATGTCGCCAATCTTGATCTCGAACACCGACGCGAAGGCCCGCAGGGCGCCAATTGCCTTTTGCACCTTGTCTGCGGCGCCTTTGCGCAAGTCGAGACGGAGCAGAATTTGCCGCAGCATCGGCGCCAGCAAATCCGCGAGTTGCTTGTCCTCCGGCGCTTCGAGATACGCCGTTTGATACCCTTCGATCTCCGCGATCTCGAAAATGCGGTTCAACAGAACCGTCTTTCCGACGCCGCGAAGGCCGATCAAGAGCGCGCTTCGGTCGTGGCGCCCTCCACGAACCCGTCTGAGCGTGACCTGCGCACGCTGAAGCACAGCGGTTCGTCCAGCGAGTTCGGGCGGTTGGCGGCCGGCGCTGGGAGTGAAAGGGTTGCGGGTAGGGTCCATTGGGCGCGTTTTAGCTAGTTTTACCTAGTTTATCAACATACCGGATAAACTATGCATAAGTTGCTCCAAGCGCCGCTTGACCGGAAAATCGATCCGGCTCAAAACCCCGCCTTTCCCGCAAAGCCCGAGAGCCCCAATGAGCGCCGCAGAAAGCCATATCCTACCCGTCTATTCGCCGCCGGAGCAGATCTTCGTGCGCGGCGAAGGCTGCTGGATCTGGGACGACAAGGGCGACAAGTATCTCGACTGCATCGCCGGCATTGCGGTGAATGCGCTGGGCCACGCACCGCCGGTGCTGGTGCGGGCGCTCACCGAGCAAGCGCAGAAGCTTTGGCACACCTCGAACATGTTCAAGGTGAAGGGCCAGGAAGAGCTCGCCGCGAAGTACGTCGCCAGTTCATTCGCCGACGTCGTCTTCTTCACCAACTCCGGCACCGAGGCGATCGAAGGCGCGCTGAAGACAGCGCGCAAGTATCATACCGCCAACAATAATCCCGAACGCATCGACATCATCGGCTTTCAAGGTTCTTTCCACGGCCGCTCCTACGCAGCGATCAACGCGTCCGGCAATCCAGGCTATCTCGAAGGCTTCGGCCCGCGCCTGCCCGGCTTCATTCAAGCGCCGTGGGGCGATCTCGATGCGGTGAAAGCGCTGGTCGGCCCGACGACAGCGGCGATCATCATCGAGCCGGTGCAAGGCGAAGGCGGCGTGCGCGCGGCGAGCCAGGACTTCCTGCGCGGCTTGCGCAAGCTCGCCGACGAAAACGGCTTCTTGATCATCTTCGACGAGGTGCAATCCGGCGCCGGGCGCACCGGCAAGCTCTGGGCGCATCAATGGTCGGACGTGACCCCCGACATCATGGCGGTCGCCAAGGGCGTCGGCGGCGGCTTCCCGATGGGCGCGTTCCTGGCGACCAAGGACGCCGCCAAGGGCATGGTGCGCGGCGTGCATGGCACCACATTCGGCGGCAATCCGCTGGCGATGGCCGTCGGCAATGCGTGCTTCGATGAAATCTCCAAGCCGGCCTTCCTCGAACGCGTGAACCTCGCCACCAATCATCTCGGTCAAGCGCTCGAAGGCCTGAAGGACCGCCACCCCGACCTCGTGGTCGACGTGCGCGGCAAAGGCCTGCTGCGCGGCCTCAAGCTGAAGATCGATCCTAAGCCGATCCAAGGCGCGGTGCGCGAGCGCAAGGTGCTTGTCGGCGTCGCCGGCGACAACGTGCTGCGCCTTGCGCCGCCGCTCATCATCGAGGACGCGCAGATCCGGCAGGCCGTCGATGCGATCGACGCCGCGCTGACGGCGCAGAGCGTGCAGGCGAGCGCGTGAGCGAACGTCCGCGTCACTTCCTCGACATCAGCGCGCTGACGAAAGACGAGGTGCGCGCGATCCTCGACGAAGCGCACGCCCGCAAGGCCGCACGGCTCGACTATCCCAAGGCCAAGCGCGACGACGACGCACCGCTCGACGGCTATGCGCTGGCGATGATCTTCCAAAAGAACTCGACGCGCACGCGCGTCTCGTTCGAGATCGGCATGACCCAGCTTGGCGGCCGCACCATTGTGCTGAACGCCAACGACACCCAACTCGGGCGCGGCGAAACGGTGCAGGATACCGCCCGTGTGCTGTCGCGCATGGTCGATGCGGTGATGATCCGCGCCAACAATCATCAGGACGTGCTCGACTTCGCCGAGGCCAGCGACGTGCCGGTCATCAATGGCCTCACCGACCTCTCGCATCCCTGCCAAATCTTCGCCGATCTCATGACCATCGAGGAATGGCGCGGCGACATCGCGGGCAAAACCATCGCCTGGCTGGGCGACGGCAACAATGTCTGCACCTCGTTCATCCACGCCGCCGAAAAGCTCGACTTCAAGCTCCGCATCGCCACGCCCGCCGCCTACCGCGCGCGCGCGCAGGAAGTGGCGGCGGCGAAAGCCGCGGGCGCCGATATCGACGTTATGACCGACGCCAAGACGGCGATCGCCGGCGCCGATATCGTCGTCACCGACACGTGGGTGTCGATGGGCGACACCGACAAGGACGCGCGCCTTGCGGCGTTTCCGCCGTACGCGGTCGACGACGCCATGCTGGCGCGTGCGGCGAAAGATGCTGTGTTCCTGCACTGCCTGCCCGCGCACCGGGGCGAGGAAGTCACGGACGCGGTGCTGGACGGACCGCAATCGGCGGTGTGGGATGAAGCCGAGAACCGCATTCACGCGCAGAAAGCGGTGCTGCTGTGGTGCTTGGGCAAATTGTGAGCGCCGACGACATCGTTGCCGCGTTCAGTCTCGATGGCGCGCCGGTGCGCGGGCGCATCGTGCGCGTTGGCGCAGGCGCGCTCGATCCAATTCTGAAACGGCACGCCTACCCGCGCCCTGTCGCCATGTTGCTGGGCGAAACGCTGACGCTTGCGGCGCTGATCGGCTCTCTGCTGAAGGCGGAGGCGCGCCTCGTGGTCCAGGCGCAAGGCGAAGGCCGGGTGCCGCTCTTGGTCGCCGAGCACAGCGCGGGCGGTCTGCGCGGGTATGCGCGCTTGGCCCAGGGCGCGGCGGCGGACCTCGCGGGCGCGCATCGTCTGCCGCCGGCGGCGCTGCTGGGCGCGGGCAGCTTGGTGCTGACGCTCGATCTTGGCGACAACACCACGCCCTACCAAGGCGTCGTCGCGCTCGACGGTGACACGCTCGCCGACTGCGCACAGACCTATTTCCGCGTCAGTGAGCAGACCGACACCGCGATCCGTCTGGCCGTCGGCGAAGTCGTGGAGCGCGATGGCGCGCAATGGCGCGCGGGCGGCGTCCTGATGCAGCGCATCGCCGGCGACGCCGCGCGCGGCGATACGAGCGAAGACTGGGCGCGCGCTTCGATTCTCTTCGCCAGCCTCACAGACGAGGAATTGCTCGATCCCGCGCTTGGCGCCGACCGCCTGCTCTACCGGCTCTTTCACGAAGACGGCGTGCGGATGGCCGAACCGGCGCCGCTCGAAGACCGCTGCACCTGCAACGAAGCGCGCCTCACCGTAGTGATGCGCACATTTCCCAAGAGCGAATTGCGCGACCTGATCGAGCCGGACGGCCTGCTGCACGCCCGGTGTCAGTTCTGTTCGAGGCAGTATGCAATCGAGCCGCGAAATGTCGGACTCTAGACCGGACCGCCGGCGCCCCGCCGGCACTGTTGAAGCGTGACGCCACGGCGCGCGATTTTCATCGCAAGATGCCGGCGGGGGCGCCGGCGGTCCGGGCTGACCTGATCAGGCCGCCTCCACGTCCAGCGCGTAGCCAGCGCTGCGGACAGTGCGGATCGGATCGCTCTCGTCGCCAACCATCAGCGCTTTGCGCAAACGGCCGATGTGCACATCAACGGTGCGCGCTTCGACATAGACGTCCGAGCCCCACACCGCATCGAGCAATTGCTCGCGGCTAAAGACGCGGCCGGGATGCTGCATCAGGTGGTCGAGGATGCGGAATTCCGTGGGGCCTAGATGCACTTCGCGCGCGCCACGCTTCACGCGATGCGCAACGCGATCAATCACGATATCGCCGCAGGTGAGCTTGTCCTCGGCCAAGCCCGGGCGAATCCGGCGCATTACGGCGCGCAGGCGCGCCAGCAATTCGTTCATCGAGAACGGCTTGGTGACGTAGTCGTCGGCGCCTACGTCGAGCCCGCGGATGCGGTCGCTCTCTTCGGTGCGCGCGGTCAGCATCACGATCGGCGTGTTGCGCGTATCCTGGCGCGCGCGCAGACGCCGGCACACTTCGATGCCGGGCTGCTTCGGCAGCATCCAATCGAGCACGACGAGATCGGGCAGGCTCTCGTCGGCCAGCACCAAAGCCTCTTCGCCGTCGGCGGCGACGCTGACGCGATAGCCGTCCTTCTCGAGATTGTACTTCAGCAATTGCGCCAGCGCGTCTTCGTCTTCGACCACCAGCACGTGGGGAGCTTTGGCCATCTATCGCCTCGTCACTCGGATGGCTCCGCGTCGGCCCGCGGCCGCTGCGTGGCGATCTCTTCCCCCGTGACCAGAAAGTGGATGTACTCGGCAATGTTGGTGCCGTGATCGCCGATCCGTTCCAGATTCTTGGCGATGAAGAGCAAGTGCGCGCACGAAGAGATCATGCGCGGGTCCTCGATCATGTAGGTCAATAGCTCGCGAAAGAGGCTGTTGTAGTGCGCGTCGATGTTGTCGTCGGCGTTCCAGACGGCGATGGCGGCCTGGACGTCCTTGTTGGCGTAAGCGTCGAGCACCTGCTTCAGGTGCGTCGCCGCGATCTTGCCCATGCGCTCGACCGAACGCGTGAGCTGGATCGGCTCGTCCTGATTGAGGATGAGCGTGCGCTTGGCGATGTTCTTGGCGAGATCGCCCACCCGCTCCAGCTCGCCGGCGATGCGCCAGGCGGTGAGCACGACCCGGAGATCGCTCGCCATCGGCTGGCGCAGCGCGAAGAGCTTGATCGCGCGCTTCTCGACCTCGCGCTGCGCGGCGTCGATCCTTGGATCGCGCTGCATCACGAGCTGCGCCAACTCGGTGTCGCGCCGGGCGACGGCCGCGAGGCTGTCGTTGACGGCGGTTTCCGCCAAACCGCCCATGCGCGCGACCTCTTGGGTGAGCGCGTCGAGTTCTTCGGTGAAGGCTTTGACGGTGTGTTCGGCCATGTTGTTCTATATACGGCGCGCTAGTCCGGCCGCCACAGGGTCAGCCGAACCGGCCGGTGATGTAGTCCTGCGTACGCGAATCGCGCGGATTGGTGAAGATTTCCTCTGTCGCGCCGGTCTCGACCAGCTTGCCCAGGTGGAAGAACGCCGTCTTCTGCGACACGCGCGCGGCCTGCGCCATCGAGTGGGTGACGATGATGATGCAATAGTTCGCGCGCAGCTCGTCGATCAGCTCTTCGATCTTCGCCGTCGCGATCGGATCGAGAGCCGAGCACGGCTCGTCCATCAGGATCACGTCCGGGTTCACCGCCACCGTGCGGGCGATGACCAAACGCTGCTGCTGACCGCCCGAGAGGCCGGTGCCGGGCTGGGCCAGACGATCCTTCACCTCTTCCCAGAGGCCGGCGCGCTTCAGCGAGCGCTCGACGATCTGGTCCATGTCGGCCTTCGATTTGGCCATGCCGTGGATGCGCGGCCCGTAGGCGACGTTGTCGTAGATCGACTTCGGGAATGGGTTCGGCTTTTGGAACACCATGCCGACGCGGGTGCGCAGCACGACCGGGTCGACGTTGCGTGCGTAGGCTTCCTTGCCCTCGATCTGCAGCGAGCCGGTGACGCGGCAACCGTCGATGGTGTCGTTCATGCGGTTGATGCAGCGCAGGAACGTCGTCTTGCCGCAGCCCGAGGGGCCGATGAAGGCCGTGACGGCGCGATCGGGAATGTCGAGCGAGACGTCGAACAGCGCCTGCTTGTCGCCGTAGAAGACATTGATGTCGCGCGCCGCGACCTTGGTCGGCGCACCGACCAGCGCGCCTGCTGCGGCGCGCACTTCGGGCGCGGTCATGGACATGGGCGGGGCCGCGGCGGGCTGACGATCGGCGCCTGCGCTCGAGAACTCCATCGACGCCTCCCAAGGCCACGGAGTGGAGCGCGATTCGCCCCTCCTGGCGCAGGACGTCTTCTATGGGTCTTTCGTGACACTGATGTGAAACGCCCCATCCGCCGCCTCAATCCTCACCCGCCAATTCCACATAGGCCGCGAATGCGGTTCCCCGTCCAGGCTGACTTTCGACCAGGAGCCCGCCGCGGTGTCGATTGACGATGTGCTTGACGATGGCGAGGCCAAGCCCCGTGCCGCCGCGCTCGTCGCCCAACTCGCGCTCGACCCGGAAGAAGCGCTCCCCGAGACGGGGCAAGAATCGCTTGGCGATGCCGGGGCCGGAGTCCTCGACGCGAACGAAAGCGTAGGACCGGTTCGCGGCCGACGCGGGCGTCAGCAACGCCACGCGCCCGGCCTCGTCCCAACGGCGGCCGGCCTGCGCGATCACCTCTTCGCGGTCGCCCGAGGCGCCGACTTCGACGCGCACCTCGCCGCCGGCGGGCGTGTACTTCACGGCGTTGTCGACCAGATTTTGCACGATCTGCGCGAGCTGGAAGCGTTCGCCGACCACGGTCACCGGCGCATCGGGAAAGCGCGCCACGACCTTCACGCCGCGCTCGCCGGCCACGGTGTTCAGCGTGTCGATCACCTCCCGCGCGACGCCGGCGAGGTCGGCCCGGTCGGACGGCGGCACATGCTCGTCCAGTTCGATGCGCGATAGCGACAGCAGATCGTCGATCAGCCGGCGCATGCGGTCGGCCTGAACCTGCATCATCGCCAGGAAGCGATCGCGATCCTGCGCGTTGTCGCGCGCGGGCCCGTTCAGCGTTTCGATCAGGAGCGTCAGCGAGGCGAGCGGCGTGCGGAGTTCATGGCTGGCGTTCGCCAGAAAATCCGCGCGCATCCGTTCGGTGCTGATCCGCGCCGTTTGATCGTGAAAAACCAGGAGTGCGGCGCGATCTGCGCCCCATGTCACGGGCGCAACGTAGCAGCGCGTGTGGCGCTCGGCCTGCGTCGGCGTTTCGTACTCGACGGCGCGCGTGGCGCCGTCGCGCACGGCCGCCTGCATCGCTTCGAGCACGTCGGGATGGCGGATGATCGCGGTCAGAAACTGGCCGCGCGCCTCGAACTGCAATTGACGCCGCGCCGCCGCGTTGGAGCTGACGATGCGGCCCTCCGCATCGATCAGCAGCGCCGGATCGGGCAACGCCTCGAGGAGCGGGGCGAGTTCGGCCAAGCCGACGTACTCGATCTCGTCGGCGCTGGGGGCAATGACGAAGCGGCGCGCCTCGCGCAGCGCCCAGTAGCTCGCGGCTGCAGCAAGCACCATGAAGGCCGCCGCCCAGACGCTGGTCGCGAACGCCAGAACCGCCGCCAGGACCGCCAACGCGATCGCCGCCCAGGCCAACGCGGGCGCCCTATCGAGCCGCCACCGGGCTGCGAAATGTCGGTCGAGAGCCGCCATGCTTAAGGCGTCCGCAATAGGCGCGGCCACATTGAGGTGCAAGGCGCGCATCCAAACCGGCTGTGGCCGGCATCTGACACATGGTCAGGGGAGAGACGGCGGGTTTTGTGCGCCTGCAACCTTATCGAAAATCAATACAACTTTGTTGACTTTCGATAGATGGCTCAGTAAGAGCCAGAGCTGTGAGGGACCGATGAAAAACGGCAGGCGCTTTCTGATCGGGCTCGGCCTTCTGGCCGCGGCCGGCGCCTGCGCGGGCCGGAATTTGCCCCCAGAACCAGATAGTTACGTTTCGGCCGACGCCATCGGACCGGAGCGGGCCGCGGAATTGGCGGCCTCCCCGGCGACAACGTGGCTCGACGACCTCGCCTCGTCGGAGATGTCGGTGCTCGCCCGCGAGGCGCTGGCCGGCAGCCCGGACCTGCAGATTGTCGAGGCGCAGTACCGCGCCGCCCGCTGGCGCACGCGCGGCACGTTCGGCCGCTCGCTGTTGCCGGACCTGAGCGTTGGCGTCGACGGCACGCGCACCGAAACTCCGATCGCCGCCTCTGACGCGCGCTTACGCACCGAGATCATGACCTCGAGCGTGATCGCGAGTTGGGAAATCGATCTCTGGGGCCGGCTCTCCGCCAACGTGCTCGCCTCCGATCTTTCCTCCGACGCGCTCGAGGAAGATCTCAACGGCGCGCGCATTTCGGTCGCGGGCCAAGCCGCGAGCGCATGGGTGTCGCTTGTGGAAGCGCAGCAGTTGCTGGCGCTCGCCGAACAGGATCTCGAAACCCGCGAGCGCGCGCTCGATCTCACGCAACGCCGCTATGATGTCGGCATCGCCACCTCGCTCGCGCTGCGTACGGCGCGCAGCCAGGTCGCCTCCGCGCGCGCCTTCGAAGCGCAGGCGCGCGATCAGGTGCTGATCGCGTCGCGGCGCCTGCAGGCGCTGATGGGGCGCTATCCCGACGGGACGCTGCGCGCCGCCGGCGATCTGCCGCAGCTTGCGCCGCTCGCCGCGGCCGGCGCGCCCTCCGATCTGTTGGAGCGCCGCCCAGACGTGCTCGCCGCCGAAAACCGCATGCGCGCGGCGGGCTTCCGCATTCACGCCGCGCGCGCGGCGCTGCTGCCGCGCCTGACGCTCACCGGCACGGCCGGTGCGAGCGGCCAAGGCATCACCGACATCGACGATTCCGCCAACATGATCTCGAATCTGGTGGCGGGCCTCACCATGCCGATTTTCAACGGCGGCGCACTATTGGCGGAATCGCGCGCCAGCGTCGCCGATCGCCGCGCCGCCGCCGCCGATTACGTCCGCACCGCCATCAACGCGTGGCGCGAGGTTGAAGCCGCGATCAGCGCCGACCAGAGCCTCGAAGTGCGCGAAGCGCAGTTCGAGATCGCCGCCATCGAGGCTCGCGAAGCGCAGGCGCTGGCCGAGCGCGAGTATTCACGCGGCGTCGCCACCCTGTTCGAGCTGATCGACGCCTACACGCGCCGGATCGACGCCGAGCGGGGCCTCATCTCGGCGCGCGCCGACCGCGTCGCCAACCGCATCACATACCATGTCGCACTCGGCGGCGGCGCCCGCACCGGCGGCATCGACCGAGAGCGCGAATTCGAACCCACGCAGGCAAGCACGCCATGAACAAGATGGACATCAACATGACGGCCGATTCGTCCGACGAACAGAAGCCCGGCGGACTGTTCGGGGTCATTCGCCGTTTCGCGATCTTCGCTGCGCCGATCGTCGTGATCGGCGGCGGCATTCTGCTGCTGATGGTGATGTTCGCGACCGCGCCGCGTCCGGAAGAGAAGACCGACGCGCCGCACCCGCCGGCGGTGCAGTTCGCGGTGGCGCAGGCGCGCCCGACGACAATCTCGATCAGCGTCCAAGGCGAAGCGCGCCCACGCACAGAAGCGACGCTGGCGTCGCAGGTCGCCGGCCGCATCGTGTGGGTCAGCCCGCAATACGCCGACGGCGGCGCCTTCCGCGAAGGCGACGTGCTGGCGCGGATCGACGACGCCGACTATCGCCTCGCGGTCGTGCGCGCGCGCAGTCAGGTGGCGCAAGCCGAGGAAGGCCTGGCGCGCGAGGAAGCCGAGGCGGAGCTGGCGCGCCAGGACTGGCAGGCGCTCGGCCGCGGCGAACCGCCCCCGCTTGCGGTGCGCGAACCGCAATTGGCGCAGGCGCGCGCGCAGTTGGCTTCGGCGGAAGCCGCCTTGCGCTCGGCTGAACTCGACCTCAACCGCACCTCGATCCGCGCGCCCTTCACTGGCCGCGTGCGCGAACGCCGCGCCAATGTCGGCGACTATGTCGGTCCTGGCTCGCCGGTAGCAGTGATGTTCGCCACCGACACCATCGAAATCCGCGTGCCGCTAACCGATGCGGACCTCGCCTCAATGCGCCTGCCCGTCGGTTTCACCGCGAGCAGCGCCAATCCGGGCCCCGCCGCGCACGTCACCAGCGTCACCGGCGGGCGCATCCACACCTGGGAAGGCCGCCTCGTGCGCACGGAAGCGTCGGTCGATGCGCGCACGCGCCTCGTCTATGGCATCGTCGAGGTGCGCGATCCGTTCAACGCGCGTAACCCGGCGCCCCTGGCGCCCGGCATGTTCGTGACCGCGCGCCTCGAGGGCGCAAACCGCGAGACGCTCGTGGCCGCGCCGCGCAGCGCGCTGAAGCGCAACGAATACGTCTATGTGGTCACGGCCGAAAACACGATCGACATCCGCCAGGTGCGCCCGGCGCAGACCACCGCCGACGAGGTGCTCTTCCGTGAAGGCGTCGCGGATGGCGAGCGAGTCGTCGTTTCCGTGTTGACCTCGCCGCGCGCCGGGATGGCTGTGACGCCGATCGATCGCGCGGGCGACTCGACGGCGCAACCCGCCGCGCAGCCGCAACAGGACTTGGACATTCGCAGATGACGCACGGCGTTCGCGCGCCACGTCGTGACAGCTCCCGCCCCGGCGGGAAGCAACAAGGAACGGACACATGCTGAAGGGCCTCGTCGCCTGGTGGGGACGCAACCCCGTCGCCGGCAATCTTCTGATGCTGTTCAGCGTCATCGCCGGGGTCTTCTCCTTCAATCAGATGGAGAAGGAATTCTGGCCGCCTGGGCGCGACGACGGCGTGTTCGTCCAGGCGTTCTGGCCGGGCGCCAGCCCGGAGGACATGGAAAGCCAGGTCATCGTTCGCATCGAGGAAGCGACGGCCGATCTCGACAATATCGACTGGGTGCGCTCGCGCTCGGGCGAAGGATTCGGCTGGGTGCGCCTCGCGGCCGATCCCGGCGCCGACATCGACGCGATGACCGAGGAAGTGCGCTCGCGCGTGGCGTCGATCAGCGGCCTGCCTTCCGGCATGGAGCCGATCCAGGTGGCGCGCCAGATCGGCCGCAACTGGTCGATCATCATCGGCGTACATGGCGAAGTGCCGGAGCGCACGCTGCGCGACACGGCCGAGCGCTTGCGCGACCGCCTCTCGCTGCTGCCCGGCGGCGCCAACACGGTGGTGATCGGCGTGCGCACGCCGGAAGTTTCGATCGAGGTGTCGGAGGCCACGCTGCAAGCGTATGGCCTCACCTTCGACGAAGTCGCGCGCGCGGTGCGCTCGAACTCGCTCAACGCCGGCGCGGGCGCAGTGCGCACAGCCGACGGGAATTTCCAGCTACAGGCGCGCAATCTCGCCGACAGCGAACTCGACTTCGAGAATATCGTCATCCGCCAGACGCCCGACGGCGGCGTCGTGCGCATCGGCGATGTCGCGACCGTCATCGACGGCTTCCAGGACACCAATCTCTATTCGCGCATGAACGGCGAGCCTTCGGCGCTGGTGTCGCTGCAGACCGCCGACCAGTTCAACATCTGGGACACCAACAAGGCGGTGCAAGAAGCGCTGACCGATATCCGCGCCGAACTGCCGGCCGGCGTCCAGATCACGACGATCTACAACGAGACCGAAGACTACAATGCTCTGCTCGGCATCCTGTTTCAGAACGCCGCGCAGGGCTTCTTCCTCATCTTCCTGCTGCTGCTGCTGACGCTGCACCCGAAAGTCGCCTTCTGGGCGACGCTGGGCGTCATGACCGCGTTCGCGGGCTCCTTCTTCATCCTGCCCTACCTCGACATCTCGCTCAACTTCATGAGCGTGTTCGGCTTCCTCTTGGTGCTCGGCATCATGGTCGACGACGCAATCATCGTCGGCGAGGCCGTGTACGAAAGGGCGGAACGAGGACATACGGGCGCCGACGCATCCATCCTGGCCACGCAGATGGTGCTGAAGCCGCTGGTCGCGTCGGTGTTCGTCACCATGATCGCCTTCAGCCCGATGATGTTGCTCGAGGGCGACGTGCGCCAGTTCACGCGCGCGATCTCCATCGTCGTCATGTCGACGCTGGTGTTCTCGCTGATCGAGAGTTTGATCATTCTGCCGGCGCACTTGGCGCACATCAGCCGGCCGGATGCGCAGGGCGCCGGACTCTTCGACAAGCTGATGCGCATTCAACACAGGTGCGCCAATTCGGTGATCTGGGTCGCGCAGAACCTACACGCGCCGCTGGTGCGCGCCGCGGTGAAACTGCGCTACCTGACCTGGTCCGTCTTTCTGGTCGTGATGATCCTCGGCGTCGGCCTCATGCTGACCGGCCGGGTCAAGCAGACCTTCATGCCGGAAGTCGAAGGCGACTTCATGATCGCTTCGATCACGCTGCCGCAGACCACGCCGTTCTCGCGCATGGAGCAGGTCGCAGCCCAGCTGGACGCCGCACGTCGCGCGCTGGAGCAGGAAACGGCGGATTCCGCGGTCGAGGATCCGAACACGGGAACGATGTCGCGCGGCGTGGTGCGCTCGTGGAGCCAGTCGATCGAAGAAAACTCGATCCGCGCCTATGTCGGCCTCACGCCGCCTGAGACCCGCAGCGAATTGCGTTCGCGTCAGATTACGGAACGCTTGGAGGAGCTCCTTGGCGAAGTTCCGGACGCCGACGAGATCAGCTTCTCGCTGTCCGGCTCCGGCGCCCCGACCATCGATCTCGCGCTGATGGGCGAGAACAAAGAAGACCTGGAAGCCGCCATCGAAGACTTGAAGGCGCGCCTGCTGCAGTTCTCGGACATCACCAGCGTCCGCGACAGTCAGGATGCGGCCAACGAAGAACTGCGCTTCCAACTGCTGCCGGGCGCCGAACAATTGGGCCTCACGCTGGGCGACATCACGCGTCAGGTCCGTCAGGCCTATTTCGGCGACGAAGTGCAGCGCCTGCCGCGCGAAGGCGACGACGTGCGCGTCTATGTCCGCTACCCGCGCGACGATCGCCGTACGCTGGAAAGCTTGGGAACATTCCGCGTGCGCACGTCGGACGGCCGCGAAGTGCCGCTCGCCAGCGTAGCGACCTGGGAATTTGCGCCGGGCGTCACCGGCCTCGACCGTCGTCAGCGCATGAGTTCGATCATGGTCACCGCCGACCTCGTCAACGGCGAGGCCCGCCAGGAGATCATGCGCACGCTCGACAGCGACTATTGGCCCGCTTTTGAGACGCGCTTCCCGACCGTGTCGCGCCGCGCCATTGGCGAAGCGGAAGGTCAGGCCGAATTCATGGCCAACCTGACGCGGCTCATGCTGCTGGCGTTCGCTGCGATCTACTTCCTGCTCGCGGTGACGTTCCGCTCGTACGCGCAGCCGGCGATGATCCTCTGCGTCATCCCCTTCTCGATCGTGGGCGCGCTGCTCGGCCACTTGATGTTCGGCATCAGCTTCGCGCTCTTCTCATGGCTGGGCATGATCGCCGCCATCGGCGTCGTCGTGAACGACAACGTCGTGCTGGTGGATCGCTGCAACCAGATCCGCGGCTACTTCGCGCTGCGCGTGAAGCGCCCCGGCAACGCGCCACTGCCGGAAGAAGGCGGCTGGGAGCCGCACGAATTCACGCTGCCGGACGGCCAGGTGGTGGAGTATGTCGGCATCGCGCCGGACCTCGAGCCCCACGAAGAGTTGATCACGGAAGGCGCGGCGTCCGGCTTCCAGCAAGGTCCCATCGAGCTGCGCAGTTCGGCGCAGATGAAATGGGACAGCTCGGAGTACCAGGAGCGCGCCCACGACCTCGAGCAATTGGGCTTCCAGGTCATGCGGGTAAAGGCCGAGGTGGGCATCACCGAAGCGTCGATCTCGCGGTTCCGTCAGATCTTCCTGACTTCCGTTACGGAATTCGTCGGCACTTCGCCGATGATCCTGGAGAACGCGGCCATCGTGCAGTTCCTGAAGCCGATGGTGATCAGTCTGGCGTTCGGCGTGCTGATCTGCATGCCGGCGACCTTGATCCTGACGCCCGCGTTCTACATGATCGGCATCGATATCAAGCGCGTCGTTACGGGCCTGTTTGGCTTCTATGGACGCCTTTATGGTGGGCGCCGCAAAATGGCTGCGGCCGAATAATCGAGTACTCGGAGGGAAGACGAATGATCCAAATGTCCCGTCGCGCCATGGGCGCGTCGACACTGGCGCTGCTCGCCGGCTGCGCCACCGGCGCCTCGACCGAAACGCCCGTGGCGGACGTAGCCCGCCCGCCGGCCGCGATCGGCGCCTGGGGTTTCGACCTCGCCGCCCGCGACACCAGCGTAAAGCCCGGCGATGACTTCTTCCGTTATGCAAACGGCACGTGGCTGGCGAACACGCAGATCCCCGCGGACCGCACGCGCTGGGGCACGTTCGACATCCTGCGCGACAAATCGGACCGCGATCAGCGCGTCATCATCGAGGAAGTGGCGCTGGCCGGCGGCGCGCCGGGTACGAACCAGCAGAAGATCGCTGACTTCTACAACTCGTTCCTAAACCAGGACGCGATCGACGCCGCGGGGCTTACCGCGCTCAACGCCGACATCGCCCAAATCAACGCCCTGCGCACGCACGAGCAGACGATCCGCCTGATCGCCAGCCCCGGCATCGCCGTGAACTCGCCGATCGGCATTTTCGTCGGTCTCGATGAGCGCAACCCGAACCGCTACATCGTCAACATGACGCAAGCGGGCCTCGGCCTGCCGGAGCGCGAGTTCTATCGCCGCACTGAGGGTGAGTTCCCGCAAATTCGCGAGGCCTACACGGCGCACATCGCGCGCATCTTCGATCTCATCGGCCAGACCGGCGGCGCCGCGAAGGCACGCCGCATCCTGGCGCTCGAGACCCAGATCGCCGAACGGCACTGGCCTATCGAGCAGCGCCGCAACCGCGACCTGACCTACAACCTGAAGACCCGTGCGGAAGTGCGCGCCCTGGCGCCGCGGTTCCCGTGGGACGCCGGGTTCGAAGCCGCCGGCTTCGGCGGCGTGCAGGAAGTGGTGATTTCGGAGCTGTCCGCGATCGGACCGCTGGCCGAATTGTTCGTGGCGACGCCGGTGTCGACGTGGCGGGAGTATCTTACGTTCCACCTCGTTACCAACAATTCAGCCGTCCTGCCGCGGGCGATCGACGATGCGACGTTCGATTTCTTTGGCCGCACGCTGAACGGCCAACCGCAGCAGCGCGACCGCTGGAAGCGCGCGGTGCAGGCGGTCAACGGCGCGCTCGGCGAAGCCGTCGGCCAGATTTACGTACAGCGCCACTTCCCGGCGGAAGCCAAGAACCAGATGGTGCAATTGGTCGAGAACCTGCGCACGGCCTACGGCCAGCGCATCGATCAGTTGCAGTGGATGTCGGCCGAAACCAAGGTCGCCGCACGCGAGAAGCTCGCCACCTTCCGGCCGAAGATCGGCTATCCGGATCGTTGGCGCGATTATTCTGCGCTCGATGTCCGCGCTGGCGACGCCTACGGCAACAACAAACGCCGCGGCGAGTTCGACTGGGCCTTCGACGTCGCGCGCCTGGCGCGCCCGACCGACAAGGACGAGTGGTTCATGACGCCGCAGACGGTGAACGCCTACTACAACCCGGTGTTCAACGAGATCGTCTTCCCGGCCGCGATCCTGCAGCCGCCGTTCTTCGATCCGAACGCCGATCCGGCGGTGAACTATGGCGCCATCGGCGGCGTCATCGGCCACGAAATGGGTCACGGCTTCGACGACCAGGGCGCCAAGTCCGATGCGCAAGGCGTGCTACGCGATTGGTGGAACGAAGAGGATGTCCGGCGCTTCACCGAAGTGACGGATCGGCTCGTCGCTCAATACGACGCGTTTACCCCGCTCGAAGGACTCAACGTCAACGGCCGCCTGACGCTCGGCGAGAACATCGGCGACAATGGCGGGCTTCAAGTCTCGTACCACGCCTACACGCTGTCGCGGAACGGCGCTGCGGCGCCGGTGCTCGATGGCGTGACCGGCGACCAGCGCTTCTTCCTGGGCTGGGCGCAGGCCTGGCGCTCGCTGATCCGCGATCAAGCCCTGCGCAACCAAGTGCTGACCGACCCGCACTCGCCAGCAGTCTATCGCTGCAACGGCACGGTGCGGAACATGGACGCCTGGTACGCCGCGTTCGACGTGCAGCCGGGCGATGCGCTCTATCTCTCGCCGGCAGATCGCGTCACGATCTGGTAGGCGCGCGCAGGCGTGCAAAGATCGAGGGGAGCGGTGCGCACCGCTCCCCTTTTTCTATACCGGATACTTCTTCGCCATGATTTTCCAGCCGTTGGCGACGATCTGGCGCAGCACACCCTCATCCACGTCGGCCAGCTTGTTGATGTAGAGGCAGCTCCGGCCTGTCTTGTGCTTGCCGAGCTTCTTCATCAGCGGCTCGCGGTCGTATCCGTCCATGGCGTAGATCACGAGATTAGCCTTGCGCGGGCTGAAGCCGATGCGCGGCCACTTGCCCGTCGGCCCCTCGTACTCGCCATAGCCGACAATTGACGGCCCCCACAGGGCCGGCTTCTCGCCGCTGATTTCGCGCATCATCTTGTCGACGGTCTTCGCGTCCTTGCGGCGCGTGTCGTCCTCAACAGCAGCGATGAAGGCGGCGACGGAGGCTTTGGTCTTCTGGGTCTTCGGCTCGGCCATAGCGATTCACCTCACCGCGCCATTTCGCTATCGACCGGTGATGTTCGTCAAGACACGGCAGAACGCGGCTGGCGCATTGCCTTGGGAACACGCCATGTTGCCCATCGAGAAGACGAAGATCGCCAGGGCGATCAGCGGAAAAATCACGCCGATCGCTCTGGTAAAGAGCATGGAGAGCGAGAATGGCGCACCCCTTGCCGCGGTGCGCCGCACCGGTTCTGCGTCCTCTCCGTCATCGCCGCCGCCCGAGGCCGCATCCGGCGCAGCGGCGCCGACATGGATGTTGACGTTCTCCATCGTCACGCCCTGCAGCTTGATGCCGGGGGCTTCGAAATGCGTCGGGCGCGGCGCCGCTGGAATCGGCTCGCTGCGCACAATGGCCTGCACCACGCCCAGGAAGTGCTGGAAGCGCGGGTCTTCAGCGCCGCCGCTCCAGGCGGCGAGGTCGGCGTATTGGGTTTCGCCGAACCCGAGCGGCGGAGAGACGAGGTCCAGCCGCACCGGCGCTAGAATCTTGCGCGCGAGGCCTTGCGTGGCCTCCTCCATGACCCACGACCCTTGTTCGTGATCGACGCTGTCCTTGGTCCACACCGCCACCACGCACTTGGCCTCGCCGAGCTGTTTGGCGATCTCGGCGCGCCACGAAGTCGATGGCTGAATGCCCTCGTCCCACCAGACATCGAGGCCCGCGTCGCGCAGGTGCAGCACAAGCGGGCGCACGCGATCAGCGTCAGATTTCTTGTACGAAACGAACACGTCAGCCATGGCGTCCCTCCGAGGATCGCGTTCTAGTCGGGGTCGCGCGCGCGGGAACCTGAAAAGCTGGTTAGCCGGTCCGGGCGGGCGGTCCCCGCCTACCGCGCCGCATGTTCGGCGAGGAACGCCCAGATGTGCGGATAGATGCCGTCGTCCACCAACGTCGCGTGACCTGAGCCCTCCATGCGCACGAAGCGCTTGGGCGCGCGCGCCAGCGCGAACAAGCGCTGACCATGCGCGAACGGCACTACGGTATCGCGGTCGCCGTGCACGATCAGCACCGGCATGCGCACATCGCCGATCCAATCGCGCGATCGGAAGGTATCGGTCAGGAAGAACCGTGCGAGCGGCGAAAAGTGCGCGGCCGCGAAGTCATCGACGCCGGTGAGCGGCGCTTCGAGGATCAGCGCACGCGCCGGCCGTTCTGACGCGAGCTTCAGCGCAACGCTGGAGCCGAGCGAGAAGCCGTGAATGACGATGTCGCGCGGTTGATAATTGTGCGCGCGCAGCCACGCGTAACCGGCTTGCGCATCGAGGTGTAACCCACGCTCGCTCGGCCGGCCGGTCGACCCGGAATAGCCGCGATAGTAGACGGCGAGGAAACCCGCGCCGGTGTCGGTGATCGCCCGCCAGCGCGCCTCCCAGGCCTGCGGCCGCCCGCCATTGCCGTCGAAGTAGAGGAAAATCGGCTGACCTTCCGCGGGCGGGCGATGCCACGCGACCAGCGTCTCGCCGTCTTCGGTCTCGATCTCGACGGCCTGCGTCTGCGGAAAGTCCGGCGCCACACGTTCGGCGTCGGGATGGTAGATGAGGGAATTGGCGTGGAAGGAGAGCAGGACGAGCGCTGCTGCGATAAGGACAAACGCCGTGAGAGCAATGCGCCAACGGCCTGTCATACCACCCACCTAGTGCTTTAGCTCAATGACCGCGCATTCCCAACCGTCAAACTCCGCATTCGCGTGGCTGGCAAGGTCGAGAGCCCAATCGACCAGAGCCTTGACCGCCGCAGGATCGACATGGAGGTGACCCTCCATGATCACCACGTCCTGATTCTCCCGCGTCACAGTGAGTGATTTTTCTGAGGCTGCCGCGGCGACGATTTCCAAAGACGTGCGGCTGCCATCTTCGAGCCGGCAAAAGTAAAGGAGCGTATGGCGAGGTTGGCTTAAGTCGTCACCCAGTTCCACGATGCGATCGAGCATCACCCGGTCGATCTCTCGCAATTGCTGATACGCTGCGTTGTGGTGTTTAGCGCCCATCCCAAAACATTCAGCCCCTATGCCGTGCGCAAGAGACCGGCCACGCTCAAATCCTCGTCGATCTCCGGCCAGTGGATGCCGTGGCCAGCTGCAGCGGCTTCCCAATTGGCGCGCTGCGCCGGCGTTGCGGCCGCTAGACGCGGAAACCACGAGAGCGGGACGGAGATTTGTCGGCCGTCGCGAAGGCGCACCCCGAGCGCGTCATCCGTGACCCAAACGTCAGCCACTCGATCGTCGAGCTCAGCTGAAATAGACACGCCATGCCTCCACGAATGCCATTCGCTCTTGCGAAATCTCTTTGCCTCGATCTCTCTGAGCGCTTTGGCAGAATAACCGATATTTCGCGCCAAGGCGACGGGCTCAAGCCAGTACTTGGCGCTCGCCCCTGCCTTGTCGACATGGATATGGGGCGGCTCAACGCCTTCGTTGGAGAAAAAACAGAAGCGGTACCCGTTCCACCGCAGCACCGTGGGCATAGCTCACAGCCCCTTCACGATTTCATCCGTCATCTTCTTGGCGTCGCCGAACAGCATCATGGTGTTATCGCGGAAGAACAGTTCGTTTTCGACGCCGGCGTAGCCCGAGCCCATGCCGCGCTTCACGAACAGCACCGTCTTGGCTTTCTCCACGTCGAGGATCGGCATGCCGAAGATCGGGCTTTTGGGATCGGTCTTTGCGCTCGGGTTGGTCACGTCGTTGGCGCCGATGACGTAGGCGACGTCGGCCTGCGCGAACTCGTTGTTGATGTCTTCGAGTTCGAACACTTCGTCGTAAGGCACGTTGGCTTCAGCCAGCAGCACGTTCATGTGCCCCGGCATGCGGCCGGCGACTGGATGGATGGCGTACTTCACCTCCACGCCTTCCTTCTTCAGCATGTCGGCCATTTCGCGCACGGCGTGCTGCGCTTGCGCGACGGCCATGCCGTAGCCCGGGACGATGATCACCTTCGAGGCGTTCTTCATGATGAAAGCCGCGTCGTCGGCGCTGCCTTGCTTGACTGGCCGCGTCTCGACATGTCCCGCCGCCGCCGCGCCATCGGCGGTGCCAAAGCCGCCCAGGATGACGCTGATGAAGCTGCGGTTCATGCCCTTGCACATGATGTAGCTGAGGATCGCGCCCGATGAGCCAACCAGCGCGCCGGTGATGATGAGCGCCACGTTCTCCAGCGTGAAGCCGAGTGCTGCGGCCGCCCAGCCTGAGTAGGAGTTCAGCATCGACACGACGACCGGCATGTCGGCCCCGCCGATGGGAATGATGAGCAGCACGCCGATCAGGAACGACAGCGCCGCCAGCGCCCAGAAATGCCATTCGGTGGTGCCGTGCGCCTGCGCCATCATCACGATCAACAGGCCGATCAGAGCGGCGAGGCCAATGTTGATGATGTGGCGCCCCGGCAGGATGATCGGCGCGCCGGACATGTTGCCGTTCAACTTCGCGAACGCGATCACCGAACCGGTGAACGTGATTGCGCCGATCACCGCGCCCAGCGACAGCTCGATCAGCGACTGCATGTGGATCGGCGTACGCAGAATGTATGCGCCAACGTTTTCGTCCGACGCGATGTGAAAGCTCTCCGGCGCGTAGAACGCCGCCGCCGCGACCGCGACGGCCGCGAGGCCGACGAGCGAGTGGAACGCCGCGACCAGTTGCGGCATCGCCGTCATCTTGATCGAGCGCGCGATCAGCGCGCCGGCGCCGCCGCCAATGGCGATCGCGGCGAGGATGATGCCCCAGGTCGTCCCGTCGGGACTGACGAGCCAGAGCGTCGTGGCGATGGCGATGGCCATGCCGGCCATGCCGAACATGTTGCCTTGCCGGCTGGTCTCCGGACTGGAGAGACCGCGCAGCGCCAGGATGAAGAGCACCCCGGACACGAGATACAGCAATGCTGCGAGATCAGCGTTCATGGATTTTCCTGCGGATCGGATTTCAGAATGCGCTCGAGTTCGGCGATGAGCGGAGGAAAATCATTGCGGATTGTGTCGACAAGGTCCGCAGTTCGGATCTCTCGATAGCCATGAATGAGCAAGTTTCGAAAGGTGGAAGCCTCACGCCAGGGGATCGACGGAAAGAACTTGCGCTGGTCCGGCGCGACCTTCGACGCCGCTTCTCCTACGACCTCCGCCTCGCGAATGACCGCTGAACGCCGCATCCGTTCCGTCTCAAGCGCGGCAGAGTCTCTATCGGCCAGAAACTCAACTGCGTCGCGTGCATGCGCCAGCATGTCCTGCAAGAGGAGCCAAGTGGCTTCGGAAATCACGCTCGGACCAGGTCCTTCTCGATGTAGGCCCTCGCGCGCGCGCGCATCGCGCTCGTGTCGACGAGGTCAACCCGTCGGCCCAAGTCGTCCTCCAACTCGTTCAAGGCGGCGGCAACTCGAAACAACGTCGTGCGCCGAGGCACCTGGTACGTGATATCAACATCGCTATCGGAACGCTCCTCGCCACGCGCGACCGAGCCGACAACCCCGAGCAGCCGTATCCCATAGCGCGCCTCGATTTCATCGCGGCGTGCACGAATGGTTTCCAGCACGGTGTCCAGCAGCGCAGTCATGTGAGAAGAATCTTCCCTTATTCAAGCCAAGTCAACGTCCCTGGCGGCGCCAGCGCGACCAGCCGGAGAATAGCGTCACCGCAGGCGCGGCGAAAAAGACAAGCGCGGCGAGCCAAGTCGCCCAGCCGGCGGCCGTGGCGCCCAGGAACGCCAGCACGTTTCCGACAATCGGCACAAACGCCAGAAAAAAGCCGACGACCGACGACAGCCACACGTTCGGGATGACGTTGGCGTGAATCCACTCGATCACGAAATTGATCTGCAGCACGCACAGAGCCACCCAGACCAGCACGAGCAGGCAGCCCACGCCGGCGCAACCGGTCATGTGCACCTGGAAGCGGCGCATCTCCTCGCGGGCGCGCGTGCGGTCGAACGTGTGCGGGGCGATGGCCGGTTCTTCGCCAAGCTCGGCGAGCGCGCGTTGCGCAGCCTGGCGCATGTCATCGTCGTTGGCGCTCTCTGGATCGGACTCCGAGAACTGCTCAACGGCGCCAAACAGACCCGACAGCGCTGGATGAGCCCCAACACGCGCATTTGCTTGCGCAATCCAAGCTTCGTTGAAGCGGCGCGCGAAGCCATCGGCCGAAATCCGGCCATCGAGATATGCCTCTATGAGCGCGCGCCAGTCAGCAAGTGGCATGACGCCGACCAGTTCCGCTTCTCCCTCGCGGAGAAGGGGTCAGGGGATGAGGGGCGCGCAAACAAGCCGGCGCCTGTGAGTTGGAACGCCCCTCACCCCGTCGCTTCACGACGACCCTCTCCGCAAGGGAGAGGGTGGGCGCACCTGCGCCCGTCACTTCTTCTCTTTCTTCTTATACATCGCCAGCATCCGCTGGGTGACGAGGAAGCCGCCGAAGATGTTGACTGCGGCCAGCGCGGCAGCGAGCCCGCCCGCACCCTTGGCGACCCAGCCGCCGTCGACGTCCGCGCTTGCGGCGGCAGCGATCAGCGCGCCGACGATGATCACCGACGAGATCGCGTTGGTGACCGCCATCAGCGGCGTGTGCAGCGCCGGCGTCACCGACCAGACGACATAATACCCGACAAAAATCGCCAGCACGAAGATGGCGAGATAGAAGACAAACGGATCGACGGCTTCCATGTGTTCCCCGCTTTGGGACTCGGCGCGCGCCGACATAAGCGAGGAAAGCCCCGCGCGGTCAACAAGAACGCGAAGCGAAACGATCAGCCGGCGTAGCGCGCCCGGCACGTTTCGGCGGCGGCCTCGCGATCGGCACGCGGCTGCTCGCGCCAAAAGTCCCTGGCGGCGCTGGCGGCGTAGCGGCCGGTCATGCCCTCGACGCCTTCTTCCCGGTTGAGCTGCTCCAGGATGCGCCCCAGCACCGGCGCCCACGCGCCATCGGCGCCGCGCGGATAGCTGACGACATCGAGATCGCCCACGGCCGCGACGGCGCCGGCGCAATTGGTGAGGTCCTGCGCTTGGCTGGCGTCCGGGTCTTGCGCGAAAGCGGCGGTTGAAACGGTTGCGGCAGCGAGCAGCGCGAGAAGAAATTTGGTCATGGCACGGCCTCCAACCAGAATGGCTAGGCGGTCTCGTACGTCGCTTCCGCGCGCACAATAAGGCCGAGACTGTCCAGCTCGTGATGTTCCGCCGTCCGCTCGCCGCGATGGTTACGGTAGATCAAGGTGTGGCCGC
The DNA here is from genome assembly GCA_050182055.1 of Hyphomonadaceae bacterium. GTDB lineage: Bacteria > Pseudomonadota > Alphaproteobacteria > Caulobacterales > Aquidulcibacteraceae > Vitreimonas. The sequence goes on along the minus strand of JBFXCP010000001.1, from coordinate 309,885 downwards.
GTGCGCCCACGAACAGCGCCTCGGGCGTGAACGTGAGCTGCGGCGCGCGCTCGAGCGCTTTCTCGAAATAGAGACGCAGCATCTGCTTGCCGTGGATGACGCCATCCGGCGAGAAGCCGAGCGCGGCGATGTAGGGCGAGGAAAACTCGATGTCCTCGGCGTAAAGCGCGCAGATCGCGTTCAGATCGCGTGCGTTCCACGCTTCATAGTAGCGTTTGGCGAAATCGATGTCGTTCATGCCGCGCTCGCCGGCGCGAAGTGCGGATGCACCAGGGCGCCGTCCTTGCTGATCAGCGCGCCTTTGATGATCTCGTCGTCCCACGCGGGCGCAAAGGCCTTGCTTTCCATGTCGGTGAGCAGCGGCAACAGCGCCAGCAGATTGCGCGCGTAGAGCGAGGAGGAATCCGCGGGCAGCCGCGCGGGCAGATTGGTGAAGCCCATGATCTTCACACCCCCAACCTCGACCAGCTCATCGGGCTTCGACAGCGGGCAATTGCCGCCCTGCGCGACGGCGAGGTCGATAATCACCGAGCCCGGCCGCATCGACTTGGCTTGCGCTTCCGTCACCAACACCGGCGCGGCGCGGCCGGGGATCAACGCCGTGGTGATGACGATATCCTGCTTGGCGATGTGCTCCGTGACGAGCGCCGCTTGCTTGGCCTGGTATTCCGCACTCATCGGCTTGGCGTAGCCGGCGGCGGTTTCGGCCTGCTTGAATTCCTCGTCTTCGACGGCCACGAACTTGGCGCCGAGCGAGGCCACCTGCTCCTTGGTGGCTGGGCGCACATCGGTCGCGCTTACCACTGCCCCCAGGCGGCGCGCCGTGGCGATGGCTTGGAGGCCGGCGACGCCGACGCCCATGATGAACACCTTGGCGGCCGCGACCGTGCCGGCCGCCGTCATCATCATCGGAAACGCACGCCCATAAAGCACCGCGCCTTCGATCACGGCGCGATAGCCGGCCAGGTTCGCCTGGCTTGAGAGCACGTCCATCGACTGCGCACGGCTGATGCGCGGAATGAACTCCATCGCCAGCGCGACCGCCTTCGCCTTCGCCAGCTTCTCAGCACAGGACTTGTCGCCGTAGGGTTCAAGCAGCGCGGCGAAACCAGCGCCCGGTTTCAGCTTGCCAATCTCGGCGTCGGCTGGGCGGCGCACTTTGACGACGAGATCCGCGGCGCCGACGCCGCCGTCTTCGGCGATCTCGGCGCCGGCGTCTCGAAACAAGGCGTCCGGGTAGCTCGCGCTTGCGCCCGCGCCCGCTTGAACCGTGACGCTGTGGCCTAAGCCAACGATCTTCTTCACCACCTCCGGCGTCACCGCGACGCGCGTTTCGCCCGGCGCGGTCTCCTTGAGGACGGCGATCTTCAAGGCGTCAGCCCATCATGCCGGAGAGTGCGGGGATCACCATGCCGCCGATGCCCAGAAGCACCCAAAGCGCGATTTGCACGGCCCAGTAGACCCCCGACATGCGGAACACGAGGCCCGCGGCGATGCCGATTGCGACCAGCGCCGAAAGGCCGGCCCACCAGCCGAACCCGATGGCGAACGACAGCGTCAACAGCGCGACCAGCTGCGCAACCAAGGTGCAGCCCCACACCGTCGCGCCCAGGAACCCGGAAAACGTGCTCTTCTGATCCTGAATGTCCATGCCGCCACGCGCGCTAGAAGGCTGCGCCATTCGCCAAACTCCCGGTTCTAATCCCGGGCGGGGTGTAGACCGCGTTGACGGTGCGAACAAGAAGGCCCGGCGTCGCGGGGTTCAGAATCGGGCCCCGGCCGCGATCCAGTCCGGCCGCCTGTCCGACACGGTTAAGAACGCCACGTCATCGTCCTCGAAACGAGCGGCCGTCAGCAGACCGGAGGCGTACGCCCCGGTATCCACAGCGACGCGGCGCTCGTCCATGAACGGCGCGTCGACCGGGGTGTGCCCGTGCACCACACGATGAGTGAAGCGCCGCTTGCTGGTCAGGAAGCGCGACCGGATCCAGTAGAGGTCCTCGTCGGTCTGGGCCTCCAGCGGCCGCGCCGCGTCCACCCCGGCATGGACGAACGCGTAGTCCCCGAGCTCGACGTAGCGCTCCAGGTTGCGGAGGAAGTCGAGGTGCGTTTCCGGCAGCTTGGCGCGGAAGAGCTGGGCGACGCCGATCCAATCCTGCTCCTCGGCGCCGACCGGGGGCGGCGGTTGCACGCCATAGGACAGAAGCGTCTCGACGCCGCCTTGCAGCAGCCAAGCGCGGTTGCTCAGCGGGTCATCCAGGAACGCCAGCATGGATTGCTCGTGATTGCCCATCAGGAAGCGCCGCTCGTACCCGAACGGGCGGCGCTCCAGCAGCATGTCGATCACGCCCTTCGAATCCGGGCCGCGGTCGACATAGTCGCCCAGGAAAATGACGAGCGGGACGGCGTCCCCGCGGCGCTCCTCCGCCGCCAGCGCCTCCAGCTCCAGGATCATGTCCGCCAGGAGGTCGGCCCGACCGTGAATGTCGCCGACGGCGAACCCGACCCGTCCAGGGGGAAACCGGGCGGGCGGCGGCGGCGCACGATCGAACATCCGCAGCAAATCCATCGCCCTTGGCTTATGCTCGTCTGAGGCGAGCGGCAACGTGGTTCCCCCCTACCGGACCGGGCGGAGCGGAACTTGCAGCAAACCCAGGCGCGGAAAGGCTGATCAGCACAGATGTTCGAGAAGGGCGCCGGACCACGGGTTTCGGTCGTCATGGCCAACCTTAATGGCGCGGCGCACATCGGTGCGGCCGTGCGTTCGGTCCTGCGCCAGACGGAGCGTTCGCTCGAACTGATCGTCAGCGACGACGGATCGGACGACGACAGCCTCGCGCGCGCCGAAGCGGCGGCGGCGGGCGATCCCCGCCTCACTCTCCTCACGAGCGAAAAGCGGCGCAGCGGCCCAGCGGCGGCCCGCAATCGCGCGCTGACGCGCGCGCGCGGGCGCTGGGTCGCCATCGTCGACAATGACGACTTCATCCACCCCGAACGGCTGGAGCGCCTGATCGACGCCGCGGAGGCCGACGGCGCCGACATCGCCGCCGACGACCTGCTCACCTTCTACGATGACGTCCGCTGCGCGCCGCATCCGCATCTGCGCGGGGCGATGGCGCGCGCGCCAACCTGGGTGAGTGCAGCGGCATTCGAACGCTCGAACCATCTGCTGCGCGGCGGACGCGTGCTCGGCTATCTGAAGCCCGTCTTTCGCAATGCGGACCTCCGCTACGATGAAACGCTGCGCATCGCCGAAGACGCCGACCTCGTCTTGCGCCTGCTCGCCGCCGGCAAGCGCATGCGAGTCTATCCCGAGCTCGGCTATTTCTATCGCAAGCATAGCGCGTCCATTTCGCACCGGCTCGATCTCGCCGCGATCGACGCCATCGAGGCCGCATCGCGGCGCATCGACGATCGTGGCGACCCGGGGCTGAAACGCGCGCTGGCAGAGGGCCGCGGCGCGGCGGCGGACGCGCGGGCGTTCACCAGATTGATCGATGCGATGAAGACGCGCGACATTGGCGGCGCGCTGAAAGCCGCACTTTCGCGGCCCGGCGCGCTGACTTTGCTGCACCATCCTATCGCCGCGCGGATGCGGCCCCGGCCGCGCCCGCGCGCTGTGGAGGTCGAGCGGCGCGTGACGTTGCTGTCACGACAGCGCATCGTCGGCGCCACGAACGGCAGCTCCGCCTACGTGCTGGCGTTGGCGGGCGCGTTGGCCAACGCCGGCTATTCGGTCGACTACATCGGCGCCTCGCCCAAGCTGTTCGGACGCTGGGCGGCCATGCGGCTTAGGCCGGAAACGCGCGTCTTCTCACGCTATCTCGTGCATGGCGGCGTGCGGATCGGACCGTTCATGGTCGTGCGCAATCCGGCGATCTGGGTGGCCTCAGGCATCGCCGTGCTCGAGGCGCTGCTGCGCAAACTGGGGTTGCCAGCACGGTTTTCGAAACAAGCCGAGTACGCGCAGGGCGCGCCGGCGACGCGGGCGGATCAGTTGTTCGTCGCCCGCGCCGCCTCGCCCGACGCGGCGGCGGTGCTCTGCGACTATTGCTTCCTGGCGCCGATGGCGGCCTACGCGATGGCGCCCGCCGCGCCCAGTCTCACCATCATGCACGACCTCATGTCAGCGCGCGTGACAGATGCGGCGACAGAGGCCATTCCCGGCGCGGTCGCGGGGCTGGCGGCGGCGGCGGAATTCCGGCTGCTCGGGCTGACCGACGCCGTGATCGCCATTCAGCAAACCGAGGCCGCCAGCGTCGCCGCGGCGCTGCCGGACCGGGACGTGATCCTGGGCCCGCACGCCGCCGACATTGCGCCCGCGCCTCAGGCCGGCGCTGACGACACGCTCCTGTTCGTCGGGTCTAACACTCCGCCCAATGTCGTTGGACTTGAATGGTTTTTTCGCGAGGTTTGGCCCGCGGTCCGCGCGGCGCGGCCAAACGCCAAGTTGGACGTCGCCGGCTCCGTGGGCCGGGCGCTGTCTGCCGCCCCGGACGGCGTGGCGCTGCTCGGCGTCGTCGGTGACCTTGCCCCGCTTTACCGCAACGCGGGGGTCGTGATCTCTCCGTTGCGCACCGGTTCCGGCCTCAAGATCAAGCTGATCGAGGCGATGGCGGCCGGCAAGGCGGTGGTCGGCACCTCGGTCACAATGCAGGGCGTGGAGGCGATCGTCGAAGGCGCCGCGATCTGCGAGGACGATCCCAAACGCTTCGCCAGCGCCGTGATCGCACTGCTGGGCGACGCGGCGCGGCGGCGCGACCTCGCCGCGGCCGCGCGCGCCTGCGCGGAGGCGCACTTTTCGGCGCAGGCGTGCTTTGCGCAAATGGTTGACTACGTGCGCGGCGCTGACGCCGCACCGCTGCAAAAAGCCTTGCCAGAAAGCGCGCCGACGTCCCAATAGGCGCGAAATTCTCCCTAGCGCCGCATTGGCTTGGAGACACGCCCGCGCTTCGTCAAAAAACCGCTATCCATGCGGTTCTGGTGACGTGCTGGCGTGTTCGCATTAGGCATAACGCGGCAGGGAATTTGCGACGCGAAGCGGGCGCGGCGTGCGGGGGTTTGAGGATGCCGATTTCGGACAATGTTCGCCTGGGCGAAGGTGTGACGATCCATCACCCGCAGCTGGTGAACCTGTATGGCTGCTCGGTGGGCGCGGGTTCGCGCGTGGGCGCGTTCGTCGAAATCCAGAAGAACGCTCATGTAGGCGCGCGCTGCAAAATTTCCTCGCACACGTTCATTTGCGAAGGCGTCACCATCGAAGACGAAGTGTTCGTCGGCCACGGCGTCATGTTCATCAACGACATCTTCCCGCGCGCGGCGAATGACGACGGCTCGGCGCAGAGCGAGGCGGACTGGTCGGTGGTGGAAACGCGGATCAAGGTGCGCGCCTCGATCGGCTCCAACGCCACCATCATGGGCGGCGTCACGGTTGGTCAGAACGCGCTCATCGGCGCAGGCGCGGTGGTGACCAAGGACGTGCCGGATTTTGCGATCGTCGCTGGCGTGCCGGCGAAAGTCGTGGGCGACACGCGGGAAAATCGGAAATAGCGCGGGCGCGCTCAACACATCAGGCAGGACGATCAGAATGATCCGGATTGGCGTTATCGGGTACGGTTACTGGGGGCCCAACCTCGTCCGTAATTTCGCAGAGCTGAAAGGCGCCGAGCTAGCGGCGGTGGCCGACCTCGACCCGAAGAAGCTCGAGCTCGTCAACAAGCGCTTCCCCGCAGTGAAGACGACGACCGATTTCCAGGAAATGCTGCGCGACCCGTCCATCGACGCGATCGCCATCGCGACCCCGGTGTCGACGCACTTCGAACTGGCGATGGCCGCGCTCAAGTCCGGCAAGCACGTGTGGCTGGAAAAACCGATGACGGAAACGTCGCTGCAGGCGCGTCAGCTGGTCGACTGCGCCGAGAAGAAGAAGCTCGTCCTGCACGTGGACCACACCTTCATCTACACGGGCGCGGTGAAAAAGATGAAGGACCTCGTCGCCAACGACGAGCTGGGCAAGGTCCTCTATTACGATTCCACCCGGGTGAATCTCGGCCTGTTCCAGCGCGACGTCAGCGTCATCAGCGACCTCGCGGTGCACGATTTCTCGATCCTGGATCACCTGCTGGAAGAGCAGCCGGTGGCGGTGTCGGCGGGCGGCATCAACCACTTCCCGGGCACGCCGGAAAACCTGGCTTACATCACGATGTTCTACGACTCCGGCGCCATCGCCCACGTGAACTGTTCGTGGCTGGCGCCGGTGAAGGTGCGCACGGTGCTCGTCGGCGGCACGAAGAAGATGTTCGTCTATGACGACCTCCAGCCCTCGGAGAAACTGAAGATCTACGACAAGGGCGTATCCTTCACCGACGACCCCGCCAAAATTTACCAGATGCGCGTCGGCTATCGCACCGGCGACATGTGGGCGCCGAAACTCGATGAAAGCGAAGCGCTACGCGCCGGCGCGACGGATTTCTGCGAAGCCATCGCCAACAATGCGACGACGCTGTGCGACGGCCGCCTTGGCGCGCGCGTCATCCAGATCATTGAAGCCGCAACGTCGTCGATGAAGGCGCGTGGCGAAACCATCCACCTGCCGCGTGCGGAGAAAGTGCTGTGAGCGTCCCTTTCGTTGACCTGAAGTCGCAATATCTCTCGATCAAGCCGGAGATCGACGCGGCGATCCAGCACATCCTCGACAACACGCAATTCGTGCTCGGCGCCGAAGTGGCGGCATTCGAACGGGAGTTCGCCGACTATTGCGGCGCCAAGCACTGCATGGGCGTCAACAACGGCACCAGCGCGCTGCACCTCGCCATGCTGGCGGCCGACATCGGCCCTGGCGATGAGGTGATCACCACGCCGTTCACCTTCGTCGCTAGCGTGGCGGCGATCTGGTACACGGGCGCGAAGCCGGTGTTCGTAGACATCGATCCGAAGACGTATCTGATCGATCCCGCCAAGATCGAAGCGGCGATCACGCCGCGCACGAAGGCGATCCTGCCGGTCCATCTCTACGGCCAAGCCTGCGACATGGACGCGATCATGGCCGTTGCCAAGAAGCACAACCTGATCGTCATCGAAGATGCCTGCCAGGCGCACGGCTCCGAGTGGAACGGCAAGCGCGTCGGCGGCATCGGCGACATGGCCGCCTTCAGCTTCTATCCGGGCAAGAACCTGGGTGCTTACGGCGAAGGCGGCGCGACGACGACAAACAACGACGAATACGCCCGCAAGATTCGCATGCTGCGCGATTGGGGCGCAGAGAAGAAGTACATGCACGTGCTCAAGGGCTACAACATGCGCCTGGAGGGCATGCAGGGCGCGATCCTGCGCGTGAAGCTGAAGTATCTTGAGAATTGGACCGAAGCGCGGCGCGCCGCCGCCAAGCGTTACGATGCGCTGTTCGCCGGCTCGGGCGTTGCAACGCCGTTCGTGCAAGACCAGGCGCGCCACGTCTATCACATCTACTCGACGCGCACGACGAAGCGCCAAGAGTGGCAAGACGCGCTGAACGCCAAGGGTATCCAATCGGGCATCCACTACCCGATCGCGATCCACAATCTGCCGGCCTACGAGGATCTCGGCTACAAGAACGGCGATTTCCCGCACGCGGAAAAAGCCGCCGCAGAACAGCTTTCGCTGCCAATGTACCCAGAGCTGACTGCGGCAATGCAGGAGGAAGTCGTCGCCGCGGTGATCGAGCTGCACAAAGCCGGGGAGCTCGCGCGATGAACATCGAGGGCGCCAAAATCCTCGTCACCGGCGGATGCGGCCTGATCGGCTCGACCACGATCGACCAATTGCTGCGCGAAGACGTGGCCAAGATCGTGATCTACGACAACCTCGTGCGCGGCTCGATGCACAACGTGGCGGAGATCCTAAAGGACAAGCGAGTCGAGCTAATAAAGGCCGACATCCGCGACGCCGACGCCATCCGCCGCGCCACAGAGGGCATGGACGCGGTGATCCACATGGCGGCCATTCGCATCACCGCGTGCGCGGACAATCCGCGCGAGGCGATGGAAGTGATGTGCAACGGCTCGTTCAATGTGGTCGAAGCCGCGCACCTCGCCGGCGTCAAGAAGATCGTCGCCGCCTCGACCGCTTCGATCTACGGCCTCGCCGACAGCTTCCCGACCACGGAAAAGGACCACCCGTACAACAACCGCACCTGGTACGGGGCCTCGAAGATCATGCTCGAAGGGCTGCTGCGTTCGTTCAACGACATGTACGGCACGGACTACGTCGCGTTCCGCTACTTCAATGTCTACGGCCCGCGGATGGATATCCACGGCAAGTACACCGAAGTGCTGATCCGCTGGATGGAACGCATCGACGCCGGCCTGCCGCCGCTGATCCTGGGCGACGGCAAGACCTCGATGGACTTCATCTACATCGAGGACATCGCCCGCGCGAATGTCGCCGGCTTGAAGTCGGACGTGTCGGACGAGGTGTTCAACATCGCCTCCAGCGTCGAAACCACGTTGAACGATCTGGCGAACGCCCTCATGCGGGTGATGGGCAAGACGCTCACGCCGGAATACGGCCCTGAGCGCAAGGTGAACGCCGTGCCGCGCCGGTTGGCGTCCACTGAAAAGGCCAAACGCCTCCTGGCTTGGGAAGCGCAAGTGAGCCTCGATGAAGGCCTCGAGCGGCTCGTCGCCTGGTGGCGCGCCAACAAAGAGCACGTCGCATGATCATCCCGCTGATGAAACCGCTGATGGATGAGCGCGAGGCAGAGGCCGCGTCGCGCGTCATCCTGTCGGGCTGGGTCACGCAAGGCCCGGAGGTCGCCGCGTTCGAGAAGGAATTCGCGGCCTATGTCGGCGCGCCCTACGCGACGGCGGTTTCGAACTGCACCACGGCGCTGCATCTGGCGCTGATCGCCGTGGGCGTCGGCGAAGGTGACGAAGTCATCACCGTCTCGCACTCCTACATCGCGACGGCGAACTCGGTGAAATATTGCGGCGCCAAGCCCGTCTTCGTCGATGTCGAGCTGGAAACCTACAATATGGATCCAGCCAAGATCGAGGCGGCGATCACGCCGCGCACCAAGGCGATCTTGGCCGTGCATCAGATCGGCATGCCGTGCGATCTGGAGGCGATCCTCGCGGTCGCAGCCAAGCACAATCTGCCGCTGATCGAGGACGCCGCCTGCGCCATCGGCTCGGAGATCGAAATCGGCGGCGCTTGGGAGAAGATCGGCGCGCCGCGCGGCGATATCGCCTGCTTCAGCTTCCACCCGCGCAAGATCGTCTCGACCGGCGATGGCGGCATGCTGACCTCGCGCAACGCCGCCTACGACAAGCAATTCAAGCTGCTGCGCCAGCACGGCATGAGCGTGCCGGACACCGTGCGCCACAACTCAAACCAGGTCGTGTTCGAAACCCATCCCGTACTCGGCTACAATTATCGGATGACCGACATCCAGGCCGCGGTGGGGCGCGAGCAGCTGAAGCGCGTGCCTGAAATTGTGGCCGTGCGCCGCCGCCTCGCCGCGCGCTACGACGAATTGCTGGCCAACAATCTCGGCATTGAACTGCCGGCCGAACCGGCCAACCGCCGCTCCAATTGGCAGAGCTATTCCGTTACGCTACCGGCGCACTGCGACCAGCGCGCGGTGATGCAATTCATGCTCGACGCCGGCATCGCCACTCGCCGCGGCATCATGTGCGCGCACCGCGAGGACGGCTACAGGAACGGCTGGGCGCTGCCGAACTCCGAGTTCGCGCAGGATCGCCGTATCATTCTGCCGCTCTATCACTCGATGACGGACGAAGAGCAGATGCTGGTCGCCGAAACGCTGAAGAAGGCGTGCGCAGCATGACCACCGACGCACCGCCGTCAGGCGCCGTCACGTCTGCGCCCGTGGTTGAGTTGCGGCCCGACCGGGGCTGGCTCGACCTCGACCTGGGCGCTGTCTGGCGCTACCGCGAGCTCTTCATCGTGCTGATGATGCGCGACATTCAGGTGCTCTATAAGCAAGCGCTGCTGGGCGCCGGTTGGGCGATCCTGCAGCCGGTGTTCGCGGTGGTGATTTTCACCATCGTGTTTGGCTATTTCGCCAATATGCCCTCTAACGGGATCCCCTACCCGGTGTTTGCCTTCGCCGGCGTGCTGCCGTGGACCTATTTCGCCGAAGCCGTGCGCCGCTCCGGTACTGGCCTCGTCACCGACGCGGAATTGGTGCGCAAAGTGTATTTCCCGCGCCTTGTCATGCCGCTGGCCAACGTCGTCTCGCCATTACTCGACTTCGCCATCGCCTTCGTCGTGCTGCTTATCCTGATGGCGTTCTACGGCATGGCGCCGAGCCTCAAGATGCTGGTCGTCATTCCGCTGATGATGGTGGCGGCGTTGCTGGCGCTGTCGATCGGCCTTTGGCTTGGCCCCATCAATGTGCGCTTCCGCGACATCAAGCACACGCTGCCGTTCATGCTGCAGATCTGGATGTACGCGAGCCCGATCGTGTACCCGCTCTCGATGGTGCCGGAACAATGGCAGGGCCTGTACGCGCTGAACCCAATGGTCGGCGTGATCGAAGGCTTCCGCTGGGCAGTGTTCGATCAGGGCGCGCCGAATTTCGGCGCGCTGGCCATCAGCGGCGTGATCATTGCATTGCTGCTGGTGGGCGGGTTGATCTTCTTCCGCCGCGCCGAGCGCACGTTCGCGGACGTCATCTGATGCGCGCCGATATCGCCATCTCCGCCCAAGGTCTTGGCAAGCGCTATCGCCGCTTGCTCCGTTCCGAGCGGCATGACTCTCTGCGCGACGTCATCGCCGCCGGCGCCCGCGACATGTTCGCCTCCAAGGCCGCGCGCGATGAACGCACGGCGCGACAGACGTTCTGGGCGCTGAGGGACGCCAGCTTCGACATCGCGCGCGGCGAGAATGTCGGCATCATCGGCCTCAACGGCGCGGGAAAGTCGACGCTGCTGAAGCTCCTCTCGCGCATCACGGTGCCGACCACCGGGCGCGGCGAAATCCACGGCCGCCTCGGCGCGCTGCTGGAAGTCGGCACCGGCTTCCACGCCGAGCTCACGGGCCGCGAGAACGTCTTCCTGTACGGCGCCATCCTCGGCATGAGCCGCAAGGAAGTGGCGAGCAAGTTCGACGCCATCGTCGACTTCGCGGAGATTCCGGAGTTCATCGACACGCCGGTGAAGCGCTATTCGAGCGGCATGTACGTACGTCTCGCCTTCGCGGTGGCGGCGCATCTCGATCCGGACATCTTGCTGCTCGACGAGGTGCTCGCCGTCGGCGACTTCGCATTCCAGCGCAAGTGCATGAACTTCGCCCAACAGCTGGAGCGCAAAGGCGCGACCATCCTGTTCGTTTCGCACAACATGTTCTCGATCAAGAGCATGTGTCAGCGGGTGATCTACCTGCAAAAGGGCCAGATCGTGTACGACGGCCCGACGGCGGAAGGTCTCAAGCGCTACGAAAACGACAGCCGCCTCGCCGATGCGCCGTGGTTCGACAATCCGGAGGAAGGCCGCCGCATCACCTTCACCGACGTGAAGCTTCTGAGCGAAAGCGGCGAAGAGCGCAATGTCTACGATTTCGGCGAGCGCATGGTCGTACGCATGCGCTATTCCTGCAACGGCCGCATCGAGCGCCCGGACTTCCGCGTCGGCCTCGACCGCGACGACGGCACACACTGCATGACGTTCTCCTCGCTCGCCGACAGCGTGCCGATGTCGTTCGTCGAGGGCGAAGGCGTGATCGAAGTGCGCACGCCGCCGATCAAGATCGTCTCGGATCTCTACAGCTGCAATGTCGTGGTGCGCGATCCCTCGGGGCGCGTGCTGTGCGCCCAGATCGGCGGCCATTTCCATGTACGCCACCCGCTCTTGTCGACATTGGCCTTTGGCGTCTTCCACGAGCCCGGCGAGTGGCGCGTGAGCGCGGCCGCGCCGCAGCGCAGCGAGGTGCGCGATGACGCCGTCTGAAGACCGCAGCATGCAGACCGAGCGGCTTGCGCGCAATTTCGCGGCGTACGAACACTACCTGAAGCGCGCTCAAGGCTATTTTGCGCAGGGCGAGCACGCGGCTGCGGCCATGCACGCCGCGCTCGCCTCCCACATCGCCGTGCAAAACCATTGCGGCGTGTTCTGGGGACCGCGCCTCGAGAAACTTCTCACTGACATCGGCCGCGCTATTCCGCGCGAAGGCCCGCCGGCGCCGCGCAAAAAAGAGTACCGCCGCATTCTGCAAGTGAGCACGCAGGTCGCCCCTGTCGGCGGCCTAACCAAGATGCTCTGCCTCTGGGTCGGCGCCGATGCGGAGCGCGAGCACACGTTGGTGCTGACCCAGCATCGCGGGCCGGTGCCCGATTTCGTGCACACGGCGTTCGAAAACCGCGTCCATCGCCTGAACCACAGCCCCGGCGGTCACATCGAGTGGGCCAAGCGCCTGCGCGCCATGGCGTGCGACTACGACCTCGTCATCCTGCACACCCATTGCGAAGACGTGGTGCCACTGATCGCGTTCGCCGAACCGGGAGACCACGTGCCGGTGCTGGTGCTGAATCACGCCGACCATTTGTTCTGGTTCGGCCCCAGCGTCTGCCATCTCGCCATCAATCTGCGCGACGCGGCGATGGACCTTGCGGTGGCGCGGCGCGGCATCGCGCCCGAGCGAAACATCCTGATGCCGACGATTTCCGAAGGCGTCACCCGCACGCGTTCGCGCGAGGAGGCCAAGCGCGAGCTCGGCATCGATCCGGAAACCATCTTGATGGTCTCCGTCGCCCGACAACTCAAATACAAGACCATGCACGGCGTCACCTACGCCGACATCCACGCGCCGGTGCTGGAGAAATACCCCAACGTCTCGCTGCTGGTGGTCGGCGCCGGCGAGCAGGACGATTGGGCTCCGGTGAAAGCCAAGGTTGGCGATCGCTTGCGCACCACGCCGCAGCTGCCGAACCCGAAGGTCTATTTCGAAGCGGCGGACATCTACGTGGATTCCTATCCGTTCGTGTCGTCCACCTCGATGATGGAAGCTGCCGGTTACGGCGCGCCGGGCGTGACGATCTTCACCTATCCGAAGGAGACCAGCATCTTCGGCATCAATCACGTCGCGCTTGTCGGCCGCGTGCTACAGGCGCGCTCGTTCGATGAATACCGTGAGATGCTGGAAAGGCTGATCAACGATCCGGCGTTGCGCGAGAAGATGGCGGCGGAAGCCTGTGAAGCGGTCGCGCGCGAGCACAATGCGCCGGGCTGGACACGCTGGCTCGAAAGCGTGTACGCGCGCGCAGCGGAACTGCCGGTGCTCGACAATCGCGCCATGTTGCAAGAGGTGGAAGCGCCGTCGTTCGGCGAGCCGGACTGGCGCCACGAGGACATTTTCGGCGGCGACTGGCCGGTGATCCAGCTGGTGAAGAGTTACCTGCCCATCCTGCCCTACCGGCAGCGCATGGCGCATTGGCGCGAGGTCCGCGATGCAGGCGCCTTCCGCACCAAGAAGGAAGCGGCGAGCTACCTGATGCCGGAATGGTTCAAACGCTTCGTCAAGGACGGCATTCTGAAGCTGCCCGAGGAAGTCACGCTGACAAGCTGAGGTCAGCGCGCCATCAGCACGCGCGCCGCGGCGACTGGAATGTCTTTCGCCGGCGTCAGCAGCATCGCTTCACGGAGCTTGCCTTTGCGGACAAGGCGCGCGGCGGTCACGGTCACGTACCAGCGCACTTCCTTCTGGTTCTGCAGCGTCAGCCGGCGCGCGAACGGCAGCGCGGCGCGAATGAAGACGCAATCCGAAACCTCAAGCTCATAGGGGCGATAGCGCGCCAGCTCCATGAACTTCGTTCCCGCCGCCATGCGCAGGTGCTCGCGTTCGTCCTGGGTCAGATCATGCGACGCCAGCGCGCACATCGCCTCCAGCGTTGCGGCCTGCTTCAGCGCCGCCAGCATCTCGAACGCGAAGCGGATGTCTGCGCGGCCCGCGCGGCGGCGCAACGTCGAGAGCGCGCCAAGCTGCGAGCCGACCGCCATCACGCGGCCGCTGACGATCTCGCTCGACGTGCTGGCGACGTGAACTCGGTACTTGCCGACGCGCTCGGGCAAGATGTGCAGCGCGCCGCGCTCCTGCAGCCGCCAGAACAAATCGCTGTCCTCCGAGTTCGGTACGTGACGATACCCGCCGACCGCCACAATATCGGCGCGCCGTACAAGCAGCGTGGAGTGCACGATGTAGGGCTCCATCGCCGGCGCCTTGGCCGGGTCGGCGCCCGAGGGCGGGCCGGGCTGTGGCAGACCGCCAAGCGCCGCGCCGGTTTCATCCATGTGATCCACCTCGCCGCCAACGGCGACGCACGCGGGGTGAGCAGCGAGGTATGCGAGCTGGTGTTCTAGCCTGGCCGGATAAGAGAGATCGTCCGCGTCCAGAACAGCCACGAACTCCGCATCACATGCCGCGAGCGCGGCGTTGCGCGCTTCGACGATGCCGCGATTGGACTGCGTCACCACATGCACGCGCGCATCCTCCGCCGCCAGCGCCGCGGCGATCGCTGGCGTCTCGTCTGTCGAGCCATCGTTGACGATCACGATGCGCAGATCGGCCATCGTCTGCGCGCGCACGCTATCTACAGCCTCGCGCAACGTCGCGGCGGCGTTGTAGGCCGGCATCATGACGTCGACGCGCGCCATGTCCTACGCGCCGTGGACGGCGTGTGCGCGGCGGCGCGGCTGCAGCGACTGGAGGAGCGCTTTGCGCAGCGGCTTCGGCGCGACGACGTGGAAGGTCGCCCGCATCGGGAAGGTGCGCCACGCGCCCCAGATCGCGCGCCAAATTTCCTTGCGCTCCGCACCCGCCTCCGCACGTGCGACGGCGGCTTCGACGAAGTATTCGTAGTACTGCCACATCACGTCGCGATACGCTTGCGTCAGCGCGCGCACCTTGCCGAACACCTTGAACTCAGGCAGCGCGTGCCGGAAGAACACTCGCCGGCCAAAGCCCAGACGGCGCAGGCGCAAGGCGTCGTACGAGCCTGGCGGGCGCTGGCGGAACAGCACACAGGGCGTGGGCGTGAAACCCAGCTTGCGCCTGCGGGCGAGGCGCAATTGCCAGTCCCAATCCTGATCACCGAGCAACGCCACGTCGAACGGTCCTACGCCGTCGCGCACGCTCGCGCGAATGATCGTACCCCCGATCTGCGGATAGTATCCTGCGAGCATGGTGCGCACGAGCGCATCGCCGCGCGGGGGATGGCGCCATGGCCACGGACCGCCGTCTTCAATCGGGCGCAGCGCTTCATCGACCGGCATGACCTGCGCCAGCACGCCTTCCAGATCGGGTTCGGCGTCGAGCATGGCGAGATGGGGACGCACGTGGCCCGGCAACCAGACATCGTCGTCGTCGAGGAAGGCGATGAACTCGCCTGTCGCCGCCGCCAACCCGGCGTTGCGCGCAGCCCCTGCCCCGTTCTGCGCCACCGGCAGGTGTATGGCGCCGAACTCCGCCGCCACGACCTTTGTCTCCGGATCGGCGCCATTGTCGCCGATGAGGATCTCGAAAGTCAGGTCCTCGGCTTCGAGCGCCCGGATGCTTTCGAGCGCCTGGCGCAAGGTGTCGGGGCGGTCGCGCGTGGGCACGACGACGGACACGCGGCGTTTCGCGGTCAGTAGGTCCACGTCCACTCCTCCCACCGGTCATAGGCGCCGCGCAGCAGCGCCTTGAAGATACGGTCGTCGTCGAAATGGGTGACGAACGTGCGCGGCACGGTGTTGGGCGGGCGCGTCTCCTCCGCTTGGGCGTAGATGGTTGAATACCCGGCTGCACGCGCCGCCGTGTCGGCGGCGGCGTTCCAGTTGGCGGACTGGCCGAACGGAATGGCGAACACGTCCGGCGCAAAACCTAGCCGCGACTCGATGGTGCGGCGCGACTGCTCGAACTCGCCGATGGCGCGCTCGAGGTCGATCTCGCCGAAGTCGCGGTGGGTCGCCGAGTGACTGCCGAGCTCCACGCCATTGGCGCGCATCTGCTCCAGCTGCTTCCAGCCGAGCACAGCCGTCTTCTGCCAATCGAGCTTCTGCTCTGACCACTCGGACACGATGAACACGGTGTACGGGATGTTGTGCGCGCGCAGGATCGGATCGGCTTCGGTCAACACCGTCGTCAGCGCATCGTCGAAGGAGACGGCGAGGTCCTTCGGCCCGCCGCCGTTGTGGGCGATCTCCGCCGGCGCGACGAAGCGATAGCCCAGCTCGAGCGCCAACTCGATGTGGCGGCGGAAGCGCGCCGGCGCAACGTCGTTAACGCCGAACTCGGGCTGGCCGACGGAGTGATAGCACAAGATGCGCCCGCGCTCGCGCGGGCGCGCCCGCGGCGCCGTGGCCAACGCCTGGCGCTCGGCGAACATGCGCGCAGCCTCGACATGCCGCCGCTGCAGCCCCGTCTTCTGGACTAGCTTCTTGAGCGCTTGCTTCATTCTGAGCTCTGGCCGGCGAACATCGCTAGATGGCTGAAAAAGCGGCATGCGGTCCAGCGTTTTCGCTCCGAAAGCGCCCGTCAAAACCAGTTGCCGCACACGTCAGGGAGCGCGCCGGCGCCGCCCGGAAAGCCAGCGCCGCAGCGGCACATCGTAAACGGCGTTAAGCACGGCGGCCGCAGCTACGGCGATCACCGCGACCAGCGCCACGTTCACCACGCCCGGAAGCGGATCGGGCCCGCCGGCGAGACGTTCGAGCACAAGCCGCAGCCATCCCCAGAGCGGGACATGCAGGACGTAGACGCCATACGACACCAGCCCCATGAACGCGCTGATGCGCCGAACGCCGCCGCGCACCGGCGTCTCCGCCGCTAGCAGAACGAGCGCAGGGAAGATCACCCACGCCGCCACCAGATCGAACACCGGCCGCCACACGCCTTGCGCCGGCGTCATGAGAACGGCCGCCAGCAGCGCGTACGCCGCCCACGCGGGCAGCACCGGCAGCTTCCAGCGGTCCCGCATCTGGTAGAGCCAAACACCGGCGAAGAACATGAAGGTCACGCGCGGGAAGCCGCCGAGGAAGTTGCTCCACGCAAATCCGGGATCCGATTGGCCGTAGTGAAACACGACGGGGATGTAGATCAGCCCCGCAATCACGGCGATCAGCCCGACGACCGCGGGTTTGAGCCAGCGCAGCGCCGCCACCGCAAAGACCGCATTGATCAGCAGCTCGAAGAACAGCGACCAGGTCGGCCCGTTCAACGGGAACGGCGCATCGGGCCAGATCGACAGTGCGGGCGGCGTCGGCGCCATGAAAAGCCCGAACGCCGCCGATGCGACCACGTGCGGCAGCGTATGGTCCTGCCATCCGCGCATCGCATAGAGCACGGCGAGCGCTGCGCCCAAAAGGAGGGCCGCCAGGTAGAGCGGCGCGAAGCGAGCGATCCGCACCCGCATGAACGCGCCCGCGCTCATGGCCCCCGACGCCAAGCGCGCCAGATAGACATGCGCCAGCACGAAGCCGCTCAGCACGAAGAAGAAGTCGACGGCCAAGTAGCGCCCCGGCACGGCCGCCTGCATCAGCGGCGAGGCGACATGGTCGGTGATGACCGCGAGCGCCGCCACCCCGCGCATGCCGTCCAGCACGACGAAGCGCTCTTTGCCGGAGTCGGGTCCGCCAATCATCTAGGCGCAGCCGTCGCAATTCGGCTGATCGGCGCAACCGGCTTCCTTCACACGCGCCATCCGCTATTGTGACCCCGCTTGCGCGCGGGGGTGCGCGCATTGAAGCATGGGACGCCATAGGTGCAAGGGTTGAAACCGGCGGCGGGCGAAATGCGCATGGGCTTCGGCAGCGCCGGTATCCCGGGCGGATCGCCACGTGCGGACTCGATCGCACTGATCGAAGCCGCGGTCGCCGCGGGCATCCGCCACTTCGACACCGCGCGCATGTATGGCGCAGGCGCGGCGGAGAGCGTTTTGGGTGACGCCGCAGCGCATCAGCGCAACGCGATGATGATCGTTACAAAGGCGGGCATCGCCCCCTCGACTCAGTTCGCCCGCGCAGCGGCCAAGCTGACCGCCGGCATCGTCACACTGCCCGGCGCGCATCCCCGTTTCGGTCGCTTCTCCGCTGCCCAGGTGAAAGAGAGCTTCGAACAAAGCCTCAAGGCGTTGGGGACCGATTTCGTCGATGCGCTCCTGCTGCACGAAGTCGCCGCCGGCGACATCACAGATGACCTGCTGCGCGCGCTGCAGGACCTTCAGCGCGAGGGCCAAGTCGGCTTGACCGGCGTGGCCACGTCGATCGCCGAGACAATGAAGGTTATCGCTCTGCATCCCAATCTCTGCCAGGTCGTGCAGGCGCCGCTCGCGTGGCTCGATGCGAACTGCGCGCTTCCCAGCGGCGCGACACTGGTGATTCACTCGGTGTTTGGCCCCGAGTTCGCCGCCCTGCGCGACCGGCTCGCCAATCGGGAGACCGCCGCCCTGTTTCAAGCCGCCACCGGCCGCGACGCCAGCGATGAGGACGCTGTGGGTCACTTGTGGCTTCAGGCTGCGCGCGCCCGCAACCCCGACGGCGTTACGCTGTTCTCCTCCTCGCGCATTGCACGCGTGCGCGCCAACGCCGCGCTTCCGGCGGCGGACGCCGGCGCTGCGCTGGCGGCGCTGCGGGCGTTCGAGGCAACAATGCTGGAACGCGACGCCGCAACCGGTTAACGCCTCTCGGAGTCAGCGAGACGCCTAGCGATGGGTGCGGGCTTGTGGCACCTTCGACCCATGTTCGCGCGCGCGTTCATCTTTGCCTCGCTGGCGTTGTTCGCCCTCGCTGCTCGGTCGGAGGCGCAAGACACGCCATCGGCGGCGGCGTTTGCGGACAATTTCGCGGTTCTGGATGAGAGCCGCTGGCGCATCTCCGACGGTTGGTCCAACGGAGACTGGACCGCCAACGATTGGCGCCGCTCGCAGGTCCGGCGCACGTCCTCCGGCATCGACATCACGCTCGCGCGCACGCGCGGCGGCGACAAGCGCTTCTCTTCGGGCGAATTGCAGTCGGAAGACGTCTATCGCTACGGCTATTTCGAAGTGCGCATGCGCGTTCCCCGCGGCTCGGGGCTCGTGACCGGGTTCTTCACGTATGTCCGCCCGGGCGGTGAGAACACCTGGGACGAGATCGACGTCGAAATCCTTGGCCGCAACACGCGCGCGATCCAGCTGACCTACTTCCGTCACGGACGCCGCCACATCACCACGCTGCAACTGCCGTTCGACGCCGCGAGCGGGCAGCACACGTACGCGTTCGAGTGGATGCCGAACTACATTCGCTGGTACGCCGACGGGCGCATGATTCACGAAGAAACCGGTGAGAACGGTCCGCTGCCGCAGGCCACGCAGCGGCTCTATTTACACCTTTGGAACAGCGAAACGCTGACCGACTGGCTGGGGCCGATCCTGCCGTGGGAGGGACCGTGGCGGCTTAGCGTCTCCTGCATCGCCCACGCCCAGCACTATGAAGGCCGCTCGCTCTGCGAAGGCGTGACGTGAACCACGTGGCGGGGGCGCAGGAAAACAGCGTGGCGGTCGTGATCGCGGCCTACAACGCCGCGGCGACGCTGGATCGCGCGATCGAGTCCGCGCTCGCGCAGCGCGAGACGGCGGAAGTGTGCGTTGTGGACGACGCTTCGGGCGACGCCACCGCGCACGTCGGAGAGGCCTGGGCCGCGCGCGATCCGCGCGTGCGTGTCGTGCGCCAAGCCGCCAATGCCGGCCCCTCGGCGGCGCGCAACGCCGCGATCGCGGCGACGTCGTCGCCCTGGATCGCTGTTTTGGACGCCGATGACTACATGCTCGATGGCCGCTTTCGCGCAATGCTCCAGCACGCCGGCGACGCTGACTTCATTGCCGACGCACTGATCCGCGTGAACGAAGGCGACCCGCCCCCCCTTGCCGGGGGCGAATTGAAGCCGGAGCGCCTGAGCTTTACCGAATTCGTGCTCGGCAATCTGGGCGCGCTGAAGGGGCCGCTCGATCTCGGCTTTCTCAAACCCGTGTTTCGCCGCGCCTTCGTCGCCGAGCACGCGCTGCAATACCGCGCCGACATGCGCCTTGGTGAAGATTACGAACTTTACGCCAAAGCCCTTGCGCTCGGCGCGCGCTTCCTCGTTGGGGCGCCGGTCGGCTACGTCTCCGTCGAACGGCCCGGCTCGCTCAGCAAAGACCACAGCGAGATCGACCTCGAACGCCTGCGCGACTGCGATCGCGACATCGCGCGCGTGCGGCCGCTCGACCGCGAAGAAGCGCGCGCCCTGCGCCGGCACTGGACGAGCGTCGATTGCCGGCTGCAATGGCGGCGGCTGATCACGGCGGTTAAGACGCGCAACCTGGGCGGGGCGCTGTCCGCATTCCACACCCCCGCGGCCGCAATCTATTTGGTGCAGCGATTGGCGGAGCAGGCTTGGGTGCGCAGCGCCGCCGCATTGCGTCAGGATATCCACAAAGGCGCGCATTAACCCAGCGCGGCGGCCGCTTCCGCCAGCGTGCAAAAGTGCCGCGCCAACGCACGGCGTTTTTCGCTGTGGTCCATCCCTTGCGGCGCGCTAGGGAAAGCGTACGTGACGGTGGAGGTCAGCGACATGGCATCGTCAATTTGGCACACGCGGCGCGGGCTGCTGCGCGTCTTTGCGCTTGGCGCGGGCGCGGGGCTGGTGGCCGGCTGCTCGACGACCGCCCCGACCGGCGACCTTGGCGCACCGGTGGAGTACCGGCTCGGCCCCGGCGACCAGCTGCGCATTACGGTGTTCAATGAGCCGGACCTGACCGGCCAGTACCTTGTCGGTTCGCAAGGTTCGATCGCCTATCCCCTCGTCGGCGACGTACGCGCCGCCGGGCTGACGCTTGAGGAATTCACGCAGGCGCTCCAGACGGCGCTGCAAGCCTACATCCGCACGCCCAATGTCAGCGTTGAAGTGGCCAACTATCGCCCGTTCTTCATCCTGGGCGAAGTGCAGCGGCCGGGGACCTATCCCTATTCCGCCAATCTGACGGTGCTCAACGCCGTCGCAACCGCCGGTGGATTCACCTATCGCGCGAACCGCAATCGCGTTTACATCCGTCACGCGAATTCCCAGGAAGAAGAGGTCGTGCCGCTGACGATCGCGACGCCGGTTCTGCCGGGCGACACGATCCGCATCGGCGAGCGCCTGTTCTAGCCGCGAGCACGCCAAAACCGCGATGAATCCGTCACAGAAGCGCGGCGCGAAGTGTGCATAGGCGGGTTCGGGAGACGACAGCATCCGCGAGTGTGCTAGGGTGAGGCCGTGTCCTGGCGCACGCGTGCGTCTGGAATTGGGGCGGCCTGACTGGCGTGCGCACGCCGGTCGGCCAGGCTGCGGTGTCCGCCTATGAACATGATCAACAAAGAACCGCCCTCCGGGCCGCCTGGCTATCCATCGTCCGCCCAGCCGCAGGGTCTTGCCGAGATGTTCGGCATCACCGCCGCGCTGCAGATGCTGCGTCGGCGCATGCTGATCATGATCCTCGTCGGCGTCACCGCCGGCGCCGCGGCGCTCGCGTTCCTGATGCTGCAAACGCCGCGCTACAGCGCGACGGCGCTGCTCACCATCAATTCGCGCCAAGAACGCGTGATTAACAGCGAAGACGTCGTCGGCGCCTTGCCGCGGGATTCGTCGTCGATCGACTCTGAAATCGAGCTGCTGCGCTCCACCGCGCTCATGGATGAACTCGCGGCTGCGCTCGGGCTCGTGCGCGACTCCAACGGCGAGGCCGCCGTCCCGGCCGAAGACATCGCCGGCAGCCTTGCCGGCGCGATCGAAGTCCGCCGCCGCGGGTTGACGTACGTGATCGAGATCACCGCGACATCGACCGACCCTCAGCGCGCCCAGCTGATCGCCAACACCTACGCCGACGTCTACATCGCAAGCCAGGTCAATCAGCGCGTCGACACCGCCGCGCGCGCAAACTCGTGGCTGGCGCGCCGTCTCGCAGAACTGCGCGAAGACGTACAGGCGAAGGAAAGCGCAGCCGAGACGTTCCGCGTGGAGAGCGGCTTGGCCGCACCGCAAGGCTCCTCACTTGCGGAACAGCAGATCACAAACGTGCAGACCCAGGTGCTGCAAGCGCAGGCCGATCTGGCCGAGCGCGAGGCGCGTCACCGCCAGCTGGAGGAACTGCGCACGTCCGGCGCCGGCATCGACACCATCTCCAACGCGCTGAACTCGGAAACCATCCGCACGCTGCGCGACCGCGAGGCCGACATCGCCCGCCGCCAGTCGGAGCTGGAAAACCGCTACCTGCCGACACACCCAGCCGTGCAAGCGATCCGCGCCGAGCGCACCGACATCGAAGCGCAGATTCAGCGCGAGATTCAGCGCATTTCAGTGAGCCTGGGCAACGAAGTGGCCGTCGCACGCGCGCGCCTGCAGACCCTGCAGCAATCGTTCCGCAGCGCCGCGGGCGATCTTTCGGACAATTCCTCGGCGAGCGTGCGCCTGCGCGAGCTCGAGCGCGAAGCCGCCGCCAGCCGCGAAGTGTATGAGAGCTATCTGCAGCGCTATCAGGAAATCGCCGACCGCGATCAGCTCAACACCTCCGACGCGCGCCTGCTGGCGTACGCCGGCGTGCCCGCGTCACCTTCGTGGCCAAAACTGCGTATCTCGCTGGCGCTCGCCATCGCCGCCGGCCTGATGCTCGGCCTCGGCGCCGGCGTGATCGCCGAGATCCTCGATCAGTCGGTGAAGAACGCCGACGATCTGGAGGCCAAGGTCGGCTACCCAGCGATCGCGTCGATCCCGACCATCTCCAAGCGTATGTTGCGCCAGATGCCGCCGGCGGAGCGGCATCCGTCCGGCTATCTCGTCGGCAGGCCGATGTCGGCCTTCACCGAAGCGCTGCGCGTGCTGCGGACGGTGATCGTCTATTCCAAGCTCGACTTTTCGGTGAAGGTGGTAGCCATCACCTCGGCGCTGCCGGATGAAGGCAAGACCACGATCTCGATGTGCCTGGCGCGGGTTGCGGCCATGTCCGGCCAACGCGTCTGCGTCGTCGATTGCGACTTGCGCAAGCAGTCCATCAACGACGTCATCGACATCGAAACCGACGTCGGCATCCTGCAAGTGCTGGCTGGCGAGGCGCCGTGGCGCTCGGCCATCGTGCGCGATCCGAATTCTGACGCTCACGTGCTGCCAGTTGCGACTTCCGGCTTCACACCGCGCGATGTCTTCGGCTCGGAAGCGATGGAGCGCCTGGTCGGGGAATTGCGCAACCACTACGACCTCGTGATCCTCGATTGCGCGCCGATCCTGGCCGTGGCCGAGACGCGCATTCTGGTGAAGCACGCCGATACGGTCGTGCTCGTCGCCCGTGCAGGCCGTTCGGCCATCGGCGCAGTGCGTTCGGCCGTGGCGCAGACGGAAGCGGCGGGCGGCAAGGTGCTTGGCATCGCCCTCAATTGCGTGCTGCCGCACTGGCAGTCCTACGCCGACAGCCTCTACTTCTATCAGTCGAAGTCGTACTACAGCGTCTCCTGACGCACGCGCCCGACCGCGGCGATCATCGCCTCCGCGACGGCCGCGCCAATCTCCGGCGCGTGCTGACGCGTGACGTACGCGCGCGCATTGCGGGCGAGCATCGCTTTCAGCGTTTCGCGGTCGCGCAACGCCAACGCGGCGCGCAGCACGCCCGTGGGATCGCGCGCGACCAGGACGTCGCGGTTCGGCCGCGCCGCGAGCCCTTCCAGCGCCTTGGCGGTGCCGACGACCGGACACCCCAGCGCCATGCCGTCGAGCACTTTGAGCTTTACGCCGCTGCCGCTCCTCACCGGCGCGAGAAAGACGCCGGCGCCGGCGAGCACGCTCAGATCCGCCGCACGGCCCGTGAACTTGAACTTCGCGGCGTCGAACTCGGCGGGCAATTCGGGCGCGTGGTCGCCGACGACGTCGATCGCCGCATCGGCCGGCCAGGCGCCTTCGCGCGCGAGCGCTTCCGCCGCCGCGGCAAGCGCGCGCAGCATCAGCACGTTCTCGCCATAGCGGATGTTGCCGAGAAAGATCAGCCGCCGCCCCGGCGGCGGCGTCTCAGCCTGCGCCGCCACAAGCGGCGGCGCTGCCAGCACCCGCGCGCGCATGCGCGGCATGCGCGCGGCTTCCAGCGGCGAGGTGAACAGCACAAGATCGGCGCGGGCGAGCATGTCGCGCTCGTATGCCGCGCATCGCGCGGCTTCCGAGCGCAACAGCGGCCGCGACACGGCGCGTGCGAGGCCCGCAAGCGGGCCGACGCGCCGCGCCAGGAAGCCCATCACGTCGTAGTCCTGCCCCGCTGCCTGCGCATAGCGCTCCGAGAGGAGATCGTCGTAATCGACGATCTCCGCGATGCCGTCCGGCAGGTCGCGCACCAACGGCGCGAGACGCAGCATGTCGACATAGACTGCCGCTGCGCGGCTCTCCCGGGCAATCGCCGCGATACGCCGGCGCAGCGCAGCGCTGTGATAGAGCCAGGTTTGCAGCGGAAACCGCGGCAGCCGCGCCGCGTTGAGCGCGATCGACAACGGCGAGGCCATCGGCAGGAACGTGATGTCGCGGTCGCTGTCATCGCCAGCGGGCGAACCGAACGCCAGGATGCGCGGCTCAAAGCGCAGGCGCGCTTGCTCGATGCGCTGGCGCAGCATGGCGCCGCGCCCGCTCTTCTCGGCGTAGGGATGCCGGCTGAGCAACATGAGCAGCACCGGCTTGGTCATCCGCCCTGCTCCATCGCCGCGGCGAACACCGCCTTCAGTTCGTCTTTGGGCTGCAAGAACACATCGCTATTCGCCGCCAGCAAGCGGGCGCGGCGTTCGCCGATCCGCGCTCGATCGAGCGACGCAAGGAAGGCGGGCAGCGTCTGTTCGAGCGGCTCGGCCAGGGTGAAGCCAAACCCGTGCGCGTCGATCCAGCGGCCGGTTTCGCTGTCGGCCGGCGCGACCGGCGCGGCGGCGTAATAGCCGCCCTCGTAGAGCCGGTTGGGCAGCAGCCACTTCGAATTCGCGCCAGGGTCGTGAAAGTCGCCCGCCCATACCACATCGACATCCGCATAAATCGACGCCAGCTCTGCAGGCCAGGCGTAGCGGCCGCCGAAGGAGACGTTGGCGCGTCCCGCAATCCGCGCCTCGAAATCCGGCAGCTCCGTACGCGCGGGAGCGCCGCGCAGCGAGACGTGAACGCGCTCAGGAAGGCGCTCCGCCAAGGCCAGAAGCAGCGACATGCTGCGCTTGCAGCGCAGATTGCCGAACCAGCCGATGCGGATCGGCCCGGCGCCCGCATAGGCGCCGGCGGGCCGCGCGCCATAGTCGAACCCCCACGGCAAGCGGTTCTCGATCAGCAGCGGCCGCACGCGGTTCGGCTGATGCACGTCGAAGTACTCGCGCACGAACGCCGGCGAGCTCACGACAACGAGCGAGACGTCTTTCAGCAGCCCACGCTCAACGGATCGCATCGCCGCGCCCAACGGATCGTTGCGCGTCATGAAGCGGTGAATGTCGAGGCACTCGAAGACAAGCGGCGCGGACGAGCGCGCCATACGGCGCGCCCAATGCGCCAGCCACAGCATGTCGAGATTGCGCGCGTAGATCAGATCGGCCCCGCGCAACGTCTCGACGTGGGCGCGCAACAACGGCCGCGCACGCGCCAGCGCCGCGATGCGTTGCACGAACGCGGCGTCGCGCGTTTCGCCCAGATCGACATTGGCCCAAGGCGCCTCGAACGCGGCGCCGCGGCGCATGGTGAACGCGCGCACGCGCGCGCCGGCGTGCTCGAACGCCTTGATGCGCCGCTGCACCGCCGCGTCGCGGGCGTCATGGCCGAAGAACGCCAAATCAGGCACGCGCACCCTCCCGCGTGCGCTCATAGCCCGGGAATCACGACGTTGTCGTCAATTTGCGCGGGAGGCGCGCTCGGCGCTCTGGTTATTCTGCCGCGACGCGACGGCGCGATTGCGCCGGCGCCGTGTCGTTGCGCTTCAGCACGCGGCGCGTTGGCTTCCACAGTTCGCCCCTGGTGCGCAGACTCTGCAGCGCGTCCCACATGATCAGGATATCCGTCAGGTGGGACCAGGCCATGGCGTAGATCTTGTACTGGCTCGCATGCTCGTCATCGGCGTCGGCCACAGAGCTGATGCCGATCACGCCCGGGCGCATCGAGAGATAGTAGCGCTTCGCCGTTTTCAGCGGCTCCAGGTCTTCGCGCCCCAACGGCGCGGGGCCAACCAGGGCCATTTCGCCGCGCAACACGTTGAAGAGACGCGGCAAGCGCTCCAACGAACGCCGCCATTTCTCGCGCCCGTCCTCGGCGTGCTGCGCGATCGAGTTCCAGTCGTTGGCCGGCTGCTCGGGATGCAGCTGCTCGATCACCGCGGACGGCGGCGTAGGACGCATGGAATAGCACTTAAAGGCACGTCCGCCGTAGCCGATGCGCTCGTGCGCAACGAACACGGGCGCGGAGTGGCGCAACTTCGCAACGAGCGCCGCCACGAGCATCACTGGCGCCCACACCGGCATGCTGAGCAGCGTTAACGCAAATTCGACCGCGCGCTTCGACCAGCCGCCAAGCATCGCTTCGTAGGAGACCACCGGCGCAGTTGCGAGATCGCGGCGCAAGCCGGCCTCGAACGCGCTGCACTCTTCCGCTTTCTGCGCTCCCGGCTGATCCGAAGACCCGCGAGGCATTTGAACGAGCATGGCGGCTCCTGACCCCGGCAAGAACGAAGATTAGGAACCCGGCCAGAAAGTGCAACGGCCAGAAGCTCCATTCTCAGGCATATTTCGCGCATTTGGCGGGATGCGCCACAACTGGCGCGTTGCGCGAGAAATTGTTCGTCAGACGAAGCCGTTCAGGCGGACTGTGGATAACAGGCGCCGTTCGGGGCTTGAGCCCTCCCGGAAACTCGGCGATACGCCAAGCGTTGGGGCGTTGGACGGGGCTGCTTGGTCCCGCGAAGGGTGCGGCCCGCGTTTTGAACCGCACTCTGGCTAGGAGAACCGGCCTTTGACTGTACCCGCCACTCGCGATGGCGCCGAGTTTGGCCCGCAGGGCTTCACGGGCAGGTCCGTGCGCACGCGTGACGCAAACCGCGGCAGCGGATTCGGCGCGCTAGCGGCGACGCGGTTCAGACGCGCCATGCGCCGGCAAGCCGGAACGTTCTTTCTCGTGGCTCTTCCGGCCACAGCGGCCGCCGGGCTCTTCTTCTGGTCGGGCGGCGCCAGCACCGAGATGTCGGCGCTGATGGGCGCCGGCGTCGCGGTCGGCCTCGCGCTGGCGGTCGCGGGCTTTCGTGAGCTGAGCCGCAATACGATCACCTCGCTTGCCAGCCTGGGCAACCACCGCGGCTACGCCATCCTGGGGGCGGCCCCCGAACTGAACGACCGAATTCTGCGCGAACTCCCGCCGGACAAGCGCTCGCCGCTCGGCTGCCTCGCGTTCCAGCCGGCCTCTCCGTTCGCGACGGCGTTTCGCGACCTCCAGAGCCGCCTGCCGGACCAGAGCGTGATCGCCTTTATTGGCTCGTTTCCCGATGAAGGAGCGACCACGGCGGCGCTTTGCGCCGGCGCCAGCGCCACCCAGCAAGGCCGCCGCGTCATCGTCGTCGATTGCGACCTGCGCCGCCGGTCCCTGACGCGCACGTTCGAGTCGGCGCCCGAGCGCGGCGTTCTCGAAGCCTGCCAACACCCAGAGGCGTGGCGCGACTACGTCGAAGAGGAAGAGGAGACCGGGGTCCACTTCCTGCCCGCGGCCCGTTCAACCGGCAATTGGAGTTCGCTGATCAGCGCGCCCGGCTTCCGCGCGCTGCTCGAAGAATTGCGCGCCGCCTATGACGTGGTCATTCTCGACTGTCCGCCGGCGCTCGGCAGCGCGGAAGGGCCCGTCGTCGCCCGCTTTTCGGACAAGTGCGTGGTGGTGAGCGCCTGGGACGTCACCCCGCTCTCGGCCATCCGCAGCACCGTCCGGGGCCTCAAGGGCAAGACCAGCACGGGCGTCTACGTCAACCGCGTCCCGCCGGGATACCGTTTCGGGCGCCTGCGCCCGGATTGACGCCGTTCTTCGCCGCCAACATGGCGCCGGGCGCCAGCGCCCCGCCGATCGCAATCGCCAACTGCGGAAAAACCGGGGCCAGATTGCCCTGAAACGCGGCGGCGTGCGCCCAATCGGGGGTCGCAGGCCGCGCGACGAAGCGCAGGTTGCCTGCCCTTGGCGGCTTGGTGCGCAGCAGCGCCTGCACGAAGGGCGCGGATGCGCCGCCGCCGACCGCGACCGCATCGACTTGGCGCTGCCCCGCCCGCAACGCAAAGTCGCGCACAACGGCGAGGCCGTGGTCGTAGGCCTGCGTGAGCGCCTTCAGAAACTCCCGGAAATCGCGGTCGCGGTCCACGTCCCGCATCGCGATGTTGATCGTGCGCTGGTCGCCGCGGATCAGGGCGCGCCCATCGAGAAACAGACTTTCCTTGATGTCGCGCATGCTGCGCATCAGATCGCGCCACAGCGCCGCCTGCTGATCGGGCGTGCGCGCCGACTTCGTCGCCTCGATGATCATATTGGCGATGATGCGATCGATGAAGTCGCCAGCCTGTTTCAGGGTGACGCGCGCTTCCGGCAATTCCTGCACGCGTCCGGAGGCGCGCGCCATGGCGGCGATGTCGGTGGTTCCGGCGCCGACATCCACGACGATCAGATGCGACGCGCTGTCTTCCAGGCCGATCGAGGTGTAGGCCGCCGCCGCCGTCGCTTCGAAAATGAGCCCCATGTCCTTCGGCCGCGGGCTCTCCAGGGCCCTCGGCAACGCGTCATTGACGGCTTCGAAGGTGACGCCCTCTGGCGAGAGCAACTGGTCGCCCACCGAAATGCGGAACGCCTCGGCCTCACCAAACAAGCGCACCACGATGTTGTGCAGGCCGGCGCTGTCGCCGCTGCGCCACGCCGGCGCGGCATAGCGCCAGTCGAAGCTCGCTGTGCGCAAGTCGGGGTCGAGATCGATCGCCCGCTCTACCGACGCCAGCAGATAAGCCAGATAGAGCACGATCAGGTCGCGCATGGGAAAGACGCGATGCGGGTCAATCGACAACGGCGCGCCGGTGTTCAAGGCGCGGTCCAGATCGCTTGCACTCAAGAGCGTCTTGAAGGAGCGCAGCGCCATACGCTTCTTGGCGGTAAGCTGATCGGCGCGCGCCAGCGCGGCGCGCCCGAACAGGACGCGATCGTCGTCGACAAAGACCGCGCTTTCCAGCAAGAACGCGTTACCGCCAGCATCGGGGCTGTTGAGCATGAGCGGCCGAACCATTGCCGGGTCGAAGCGCGCCCACGCGCCGGTCGGCGCCGCGGCGGCCTTTGAGAAGGCCGTGCCGAAATCGATGCAGAGGGCCCAGGGCGAACTCATCGGGGCGCGTTCATCTCGAGGCGCTCATCGCTGCTTGCTCCGCCCTCGCGTCACCACGCGCGCCTTGGCCAGAACTTCCGCGCCGCGCCTTACGCCACGTGCTTGGACAAGCACGGTCTTCGGCGCGCGCGCTGGCCGTTTCGCCAATTCGTGCACTTTGGGATCATACCCTTCTCGCGCGCCCTGTGCACCGATGCGCGTCAGTCCGCGTTTTCGAGCCGCGCGCGCGAGCGCTTGGCCGAGCAACGCCATGGCGTCCGAGCGCTCCGCCTCGCTGGCCGCGGCCTCGGCGCTGTCGAACTCCATCAGCGCTTCCGCGAGGGCAAGATCGGCCTCAGACCAGGCCGCCTCCGCCAGCGCCGCCTTCAACGCCTTCGGCGCCGCACGTTTCCGCGCGGCGCCGGATTTGGAGCGAGATTTGGGCTTGGAAGCCGGCGGCATGTTCAGGTCCAAACTCACGAGCGCATCCCCAGCTTAGCGCTTTCGTGGCTCAGACCCTAGAGACGAAGGCTGATCCCGAGCGAGAGCACGTTCTGCTCGAAGTCCCGATAGCGGTTGAGGCCGTTCGAGTCCGTTTCGTCGTAATTGTACCCGGCGCGCAGCGCCAAACGGCGGTTCACCAGATACTCGACGCCAACCTCGAAGGCCCGATACTCATCCTCGCGATCGATGAGCTCGTAGTCACGGCGGCCCATTTGCACGCCGGCGGTGAGGATGACGTTGCGCAGCAACTCGTGGTCGACGCGCACGCCGTACTGACTCTCGACATACGGGAGCGGCGTCGTCGCGCCGGTATCCTCGGCGCCGCGGCTGCCGTTCAGCGTGATTGTGGTCAGCCGTGTGATGTACCACTCGAGGTTGCCGGCGACGGCGACGCCATCGACGTCGATGCCGGAGTCATAGTCGCGGTTGAACTGCCCGACGGTGATCTCGCCGCGCATCAAGTCAGTGAAGTTGATGCCGACGCCGGCGAGGTAGGTTTCCCCTTCCGAGTTCAAGCCCGGCGCGTTATCGTAATCGCGCTCATCGACTCGCGCTTGGAAGACGGCCGATAGCCGCGGCGTGAGTTCAGCCTCGACGCGGCCGGTGAAGCTCGTTTCTTCACTGTCGCGGAAGTCCTGGTCGAACCCGCCGGCGTCGTCATAGTCGTATTGGACTTGCGCGTAGGTGCCGCGCAGCCGCCAGCGGTTGAACGTGTGCTGCACGCCGATCACGCCCTCATCGCGCGAGAACTCGACCGGCTCGTTAAACGTAAGCGCGTCCGGATCGGCCCGCGATTCTACGTCTTGCGCGAGGCTCACGCGGCCAAAGACGTTGGTATTGGAACCAACATCGAGGCGGCCAGCGGCGGCGACATAGCCGGTGTCGGCGTCCTCGCTGGAAAAGTCCTCATGGCTCTTGAACGTCGCGCCCGCCTCCACCGAGATCGCGTGGCGCGACCAGTGTGAGGAGAGCCGCGCACTCGGGCTCACGCGATAAATCATGTCGTCCTGCTCGCCAGTTTCAGCGGCGAACAGGTTGTCGGTGGACGCGACGCCGAAATCGAGCGAGGCGTTCAAGTCGAACCCGCCAAAGCGCAGGCCGAGCGGATCGTAATCCGGACGCGCGCGCTCCCGCACGGACACGCTGTCGTCGGGCTCCTGCGCAACGGCATGCACCGGCGCTAGCAAGATCAAACTGGCCGCGAACAGCGACGCAAACGGATGGGCGCGCAAATCGAATCCCCCTGGAGAGGCCCGCAAAGGCTCCAGCCATCGATCCGCGGAATTCACCATGAAGGCAAACGCTTGCGCGCGAAGCGGGAAAGGTTCGCCTCGCTTGCCCGGCGCCGCGCTTTTCCTCGAGTTGCCCAGCGCCATCGGCGCGCTCCGTCAGCGACGGCCTGGCCGCGCCCGCCTTGGCATGAGCGCTGGCCGCCGTCCGGACGGCCCCTGTCGCATCGGACGGCCGATCTCCACAGGCGCTAGTTCGCGCCCTTCGTCCACAACTTTTTGCCCGGATTCAGCGCCCTCTGGCGGTAGCGGCCACCATGTCCAGGACGCCATTGGCGACACCCCACACAATGATCCAGAAAACAGTGCAGTAAATGATCACGCCGGAGACCACGGCCCAGCGCGGATAGCGTGTTTTCGGCGTCCGCGCGCCAGTCTCAGCGCGCCGATTACTAGGGTCTTCTTCTTCCCTAAGTTCCGGGCGTCTCAATGCCCCCACGGGGAGCCCCTGTCACTACTCACCCACCCGGCGCGACCAGTTCGCCGTCCGAACGTAAGCCTGCGCCGAGTCGAGGCAAGCCGGGAAGCTGCTTTCTCTAGCCAACCAAGCGACTGGGATTGCATTGCAGCATGAGGCCATGTCAGAGGTTATCAAGCTATTAGCGAGGGCAATGGCGGGGGTCGTAGAAGAATGGCGAACCAGATGATCGAGACGGGGTCCGCCATCCGGATTCCGTTTCGTGGCCGGCAGAACGCTGGCGATCGCTATAGAGTTGCGGAGACGCGCGTCGCCCACCGCATCACCGATCGCAAGCTGATCCGCAAAGTGCGCGCCGCCAACGGCCGCGCAAAACGCGTCTTCGACTTCGCAGTCGCAGCAACAGCCCTCGTGTTCCTGTTGCCGGTGTTTCTCACCATTGCTCTGCTGATCAAGATCACCGACCCCAAAGGCGCGGTGTTCTTCCGCCACACACGCGTCGGCCGCCAAGGCGAGCGCTTCGAGTGCCTCAAGTTCCGCACCATGGCGTCGGACAGCGCAGAGCGGCTCGCACACATTCTGGAATCCGATCCGCAAGCAGCGGCGGAATGGGAAGAATCGCAGAAGCTTCGCGACGACCCGCGCATTACGGCCATTGGCAAGTTCCTGCGCAAATCGAGCCTCGATGAACTGCCGCAGCTGCTCAACGTGCTGCGTGGCGACATGAGCATCGTCGGTCCGCGCCCGATCACGCGCGCTGAACTCAATCGCTACGGCAAGGAGCGGCGGTACTATCTGCTGGTCCGTCCGGGCATCACCGGTCTCTGGCAAGTCAGCGGCCGATCGAGCTTGGGTTATGAAAGACGCATCCGCTACGACCGCGAATATCTCGAGGAATGGTCGTGGCTCGGAGAGCTGTGGATCCTGCTCATGACAATCCCGGCCGTGCTCAACACCCGCGACGCCTGCTGAAGCGGATATCTCGAAGCGGAAGTTGGCGGCGCGCGATGGCGTGCGCCTTCACGTGGCGCCGTGCGCGGTTGCCGGCCGGTAAGCCTTTTCGCCCGGCCGCGGATCGCGCTTCTGGATCGGCTTGAACACGCCCGTGCCAGCAATCAGCGTGCGCTCGCCCGCCCAGACGCGGCCGCGGACGATAAAGAGGTCATCCTCGCGCGACATGACTTCGCCAGCCCCCTCCACCCACTCGCCCACGTGCGCGCTGGACAGAAAATCGCAGCTCAAGCGCACCGTTACCCAATAGGAGGACGTCTCGACCGAAACCACGTGGCCCCAGGCCATGTCGGCGAAGGTCATCAGCATGCCGCCATGCGCGTTCGTCATGCCGTTCGTGTGGTGGTCTTCGACGCGGAAAGCCATCGACAGCCGCCCCTCCGCATTGCGTCGGTAGAGCGGACCGATTTGGCGCACGAAGCCCCGGCGCGCATCGAGTACGGCATACCCCTCGGGCGGTTCGAATTGAGTGGGCGCGGCGACGTCGTCGGACATGGGCGCAGCATACGCAGCCGCCGGAAAAAAGCGAAGAGCGCTCGCCGTGCTGACGCGTCTAGCCGACGTCGGCGTTCGGCGCCGCTTCGGCGGCCCTCTCGGCGCGGCCGCTTCGCGGCAACCCGTTGACCATGTCGCTGCGCACATCGAAGCGCGCGGCGCGGATCGCGGGATGGAACCCGACATTGTGCAAGGCCACGGTGACGTCGTGGCCGCGCTCACGCCAGAACGCTTCGATCCTGGCCTTCAACGCCAAGGCGCCTTCGCGCGAAGTGTAGTCCGCCGGGGGACGGCCGAGCACATAGGCGTCCAGTGCGTCGCCGGTATGCAGAGCGAGGGTTTTCATCCGCATGTTCCTCAGCGCCTCGGGGTGTTGGCGCAGGCACAAATGACGGCAAAGCGCGCAGCCGAACATTGCACTGAAGTCTTGTGCGGAGGCCTACGCAGTCCGGCGAAGCCCCGCGCACGCCTGCTACACCGTTTGGACTATGGCGACCGCCCACCTCTACACCCGCGCCAATAGCCGTCATGCTCTCCGGGCTGCATGACCAAGCCGCTGATCCTGATCCTCGAAGACGACGCCATCTCTGCTGAGGCGCTGTCGTTGATCCTCCACGACTGGGGGGCCGAGGTTTTTCACGTTCCGCACGCCGACCCGGTGGCGGGATGCGGCGCCGAGATTGGCGCGGCTGAGTACATCATAACCGACTATCACTTGGGCGACGGCCAAGATGGCCTTACCATCGCCCAAGACTTGCTAGCGGCTGCCCCGCGGGCGCGCCTGCTGGTCCTGTCTGGCTCGTTTCATGGCCGCGCTTCCGCGGCCGCGGCCGCGTCGGGGTTCGAGGTCATGCTGAAGCCGGCGCGCGCGGAAGCCATCATTGCCTGGCTGGAGCGCGCATAAAAATATGCCTATCGCCAAACCGGGCGCCGCTCCAAAGGCGGCTTGGCTTGTCCGCTCGGACCGCCTCATGGGTATGTCGGCGATATTACTGGGCCTGTGCGCCCTAGGGCTGGCGATCGGACTGCTGAGTCTCAGCCGCGCGCATGAACATGCGATGGACCATGTGACGCAAACGCGCGCCGCACGGATTGCCGTCTACACGCTGATGCAAGGATCGATCGACGCCGAGGCTGGCCAGCGCGGCTATCTGCTGACAGGCGACGCGAGCTTCTTGGAGCCGTACGAACGCGGCCGCGGCGTCGCGCTGCAGCAATTGGCGACACTGCGCGGCTTGTCCGCACAGATTCACGAGATTGAAGGGGAAGTCGCACGCGCCGACCGGCTCGCGCGCAGTGCGTTCGATGCGCTGGAGCAAACGCTCGTTAGCCGCCGCTCGGGCACTCTCGAGGACCGGGCGCTGCGCCAGCAGCTGCAAAGCTCAAAAGCGAAGATGGACGCCGTGCGCGCCGAGGTCACCGGCATTCTGCGCGAGGTGGAAGGCCTGGTTGAGGAAGCGTGGGCGCAGGAAGGCGCCACCCGCGCTGCGCTCTACTGGGTGGGCGGCGTGCTCGCCATCCTGGCGCTTGGCGCCTGCACCCTCACGCTCGCGGCGCTGCGGATCGAGCGGCGCAGCTGGACCGCGGCGCTCCAGGCCTTATCGGCGGCGAACGAGGCTGCTGAGCAAGCGCGCGCCGCTGCGGCCGCGTCTGACTTGGCGAAGACACGCTTTCTGGCCGTCGCCAGCCACGACATGCGCCAGCCGCTGCACGCCCTCACGCTCTACATTTCCGCGCTGCAACGGCGGATCGAAACCGGCGAGGCGCGCGACATCCTTGCGAAGATGGAGCGCGCGACGCAATCGATGGTCGGCATGTTCGCCACATTGCTCGATCTGGCGCGGATTCAGGCCAATGTCGTAAAGCCGGAGAAGACCGGCGTTCCGGTTCAGGATCTGATCGACGGCGTCGTCGCCGAACATCCGAGCGGACTTGTCACCGCCGCTCCGACACCCTTGGCGATTCACACCGACCCACAATTGATGGCGCGCATCTTGAGCAATCTCGCCTCCAATGCCGTCAAGCACGGCGGCGGCGCGCGGATCGAGGTGGCGCAGACTGGAGCAAACGTAGAGATCGCGGTTGTCGACAACGGCCCAGGCATCCCGCCGGAAGAGCACGCCCGCATCTTCGACGAATTCGTGCGCCTCGACGGCCGGCGCGGCGAAGGGCTGGGCCTCGGCTTGGCGATCGTCAAACGCATCGCCGATCTGCTGGGCGCCGCCATTCGCGTCGATTCGAGCCCCGGGCGCGGCGCGCGGTTCGTAGTGCGCGCGCCGCTGGCGAAGCATGCGCAACATGCGCCAGTGCAGCAAGACGTCGTGGCGCTCGCCGGCGTTTCTGCAATCGTGCTTGACGACGATCCGCTGGCGCGCGAAGCGGCCGCCGGCGTGCTGCGCGATCTCGGCGCAGGCGTCGACACCTGCGCGAACGAGGCCGAACTTGCGGCCGCGCTCAATGGCGGCGCGCGCCCGGCCCTGCTTCTCTTGGACCTCCGGATCGATGGCAAGCTGCAGGGCCTCGACATCGCCGCACGCGTGCGCGCCAAGCTGGACCCGCCGCCCGCGATCATCATTCTCACAGGGGACACAGCCGCCGACACCCTCGCTGCGCTGAAAGCGTCCGGTCACCGGTGGCTGATCAAGCCGGTGGATTCGGGCGCGCTGGGCGTGGCGGCCGCCGAGGCGATTGGGCGCGCCGAGGTCAGCGTGACTTGAGCTTCGCGATCGCTTCGGCGCGCGTCCGCACGCCCAGCGCCCTGTAGATCGCGGCAAGGTGAATTTTCACAGTGCCCTCGGCGATGTCGAGCGTGCGCGCAATCTCCTTGCTCGCCAGGCCTTTGAGGAGTTCGTTCAGCACCTCTCTTTGCCGGCCTGTCAGCCGTTCCGGCGCGCCGCTCTGGGAGGCGCCGGCCTCGGTCCGAAAACCGCCATCGCGGCGGCCGAGCGTTGGCGGCACGAAGACGCCGCCCGCGAGCACATGTTGGATCGCCGCGGCAATCTCATTGGAAGGCAGCGACTTCGGTATGTAGCCCTGCACGCCTGCGCTGAGCGCGGCGATAATCTCAGCGCGCTCTTCCCAAGCAGAGATCACCGCTACTCTCGCTTCGGGAAACCCGTCGCACAACGCCGCCAGCGTCTCTGCGCCGGACATCCCCGGCATTCGCAAGTCAACGAGAACAAGGTCGCCGGCGCCTTCGACAGTCAGAAGTTCAATAGCCTGATCGAAGGATTCCGCTTCGAGGACCTGCTCGACGTCCAGGACGTCGACGAGCAATTGCTTGAGGCCGCTGCGAAAGAGCTCGTGGTCATCGGCAATCAGCGCTCGCAGTGACATGTCGTCTCGTCCAGCGTGCTCGTTCGGGGCGGAACCGTGAGGCAAGCCCGCGCTGGCCTAGGATGCGCTCGAACGCGGGTTCGCTCAACCGGCAATTCCGTCGCGGCGCAGAAAGCGGATCAGCGCGCCGGCTGGCGCGAAGGAACAGCCTGCGGACGCTCGCTGTCGCGCGCTTCGCGCAGCGTATCGATGCGCGCCCGTTCGATCATGAACAGTTCAAGAGCCCGGCCCGTGAGGTTTCGCCCATTGGCGACGCGCAGGCTCATCGGGTTCACCTGCTGGCCGCGGCGAAACACCTCGTAGTGCAAGTGCGGACCGGTCGAGCGCCCGGTGGTGCCGACATAGCCAATGACTTCGCCCTGACGGACCCGCACGCCCGGCCGCATGCCCCGCGCGAAACGCGACATGTGCGCGTAGGCGGTCTCGTAGCCGTTGGCGTGGCGAATGCGAACGTAGTTCCCGTAGGAGCTGAAGGGGCCCGCCCGCACGATGACGCCGTCGCCAGCCGCCAGAATGGGCGTGCCGGTCGGCGCCGCGAAATCCGTGCCGCGATGCATGCGCGAGTAGCCGAGGATCGGGTGACGGCGCATGCCATAGCCCGACGAGAGCCGCGCGCCATTGATCGGCGTCTTCATCAGAAAACGCCGCGCGCTGCGCCCGTCTGCATCGTACCAGTCTGGCCGGGCGTCGCCGGGGGCCATGAACTGATAGAAATCGCGGCGCCCGCGGCGCGATTCCAGCGACACGAACAACAGGTCTCCCGTGCGGACCGTATTGCCCTCGTCGTCGTAGAAGCGTTCGAACACCAGTTCGAAATGATCGCCGGCGCGCACGTCGCGTTGAAAATCGACATCGTACGAGAATGCATCCGCAAGCGCCGCGACCTCGCGGTCGGTGGCGCCGAGATTGAGCGCGGTGCCGTAGAGACTGGTCTCCACCGGCGCGGAGATGCGCGCGATCTCGAACGTGAGCGGCATCTCGACTTCACGCGCGGCGAAGCCGCCCATGGTGGTGAGATTGGCGGTGATCGACACGCCTGGTTCGGAACGGAACGCGACGCCCGTCAAACGCGCGACGCCCTGTTCGCGCTGGAAGTAGAGATTGATCGCTTGGCCCGGCCGCAACCGGCGCGGATTGTAGACGCCGGTGATGGACGCGAGCGCGGCGCTTGCTTCCGAAGAAGTGGCGCCAGCGCGCATCAGCACGCCCGCAAGCGTTTCGCCGCGGCCCACGTTCATTTCGCGCGCGATCTGATCAAGGTAAACTTCGGTAAACGCCAAATGCTCGGCGCGCCGCGCTGCTGCGTCGCGCTGCATCGCCGACTCGGCGGCAGCCGCATCGGCGGCGCCGTTGAACAGCCCGGCGTTCCAGGCGAGCCCCAGCCCCACGCCGGCCGCGGCCGCCATGAGGGCGAAGGCCGCCAGTCCTTTGCGGGCCTCCATGAGCCGATGAGCGAATTCTGCTCTCAATCTCATGCTCCAATAGCGGGACTAACGCACGAAAGCAGCGGAAAAAAGCGTTTTCCGCCCTTTGGTTATCCAGCCAGAAACTGAAATGACGTCATCCAATTGCCAGGAAAGACGCCATTCTGGGCCATCTCACGCAGGCAAGGACCGCGCCAAGCAAAGGAATATGGCACATAGGTCTAACCAGGTCGTTGCGAGTCAAGATCGAGCGGCGCCGCAGCAGCCGCCCGAAGACGCGCCGCCGCCGGCACGCCAGCTCTTGGCGGGCTGGGCGACCGCGCTCGCCGCCCTCTTGGTTAGCACCGGGTTACTGGCGCTTGGCGTTTGGCTCGTCCGCTTTTCTGTCGCAGAGTTCATGATTGGCGCCGCCCTCGCCGAACGCGGCGTCGAGGCGGAGTTCGACGTCACCCAACTTGACTTTGGCGGCGCGACGCTGAGCGGGGTTCGCTTCGGGGCCGAGACGTCGCCCGACGCCGCGATGCCGACCGTGGAGGCCCGCTGGCGCTGGGAAGGGTTAACACCGCGCCTCCGGTTGCTCAGGCTGATCGAGCCGCGCCTGCGGCTGAGGCTCGACCAAAGCGGTCGCATCTCCGCCGGCGCGCTGGACAATCTGCGCCGCGGCGGTCCGCCGGCCCGACGGCGCCCCGCGATCCCGCGTCTCGAGCTTGAAATCGTTGACGGCCAAGCCCTGATCGAAGCGCCGTTCGGCGCCCTGACGGCCGAGTTCGAGAGTGACGGCGTCATAGGATCCGACTTCAGCGCCTCGGCCCGTGTCGCGCCGACGGATCGCGTCAACGGCGACTACGCGCTGCAACGCGGGGCGGCCGATCTAGTCGTCATGTCGCGCGACGACACCCTTGCCTTTCGCCTCACTGCGGACGCCAGCGCCGTGCGCTGGCGCGCGGCGAATCTGGAGGGGGCAGCGCTGCGCGCCATGGGCCGCGCAGCGCTCGACCTTTCGCGGCTCGACGTAGAGCTTGCCTGGCGCGTCGCGTCGCTGGACGGCGAAGGCGTCAGCGGTGAGACGTTGAGCGGCGCGGCGGGCCTGGAAGCGCTGCTGCGCGATGAAGGATTGGCGCTCGGCGCGTGGGAAGGCGAAGCGCGCGTGAGCGCCGCGGCGCTCTCGCTCGGCGGCGCCGATACACAGCGTGTTCGGCTTGAGTCACACGCGCGCGGCGACGGCGGCCAAGGC
This sequence comes from Hyphomonadaceae bacterium, assembly GCA_050182055.1. Taxonomy (GTDB): domain Bacteria; phylum Pseudomonadota; class Alphaproteobacteria; order Caulobacterales; family Aquidulcibacteraceae; genus Vitreimonas. Next base: position 270,851 of record JBFXCP010000001.1, on the reverse strand, counting down.
AGCGCGCGCTGGACGCTGGCGGCGGATCGCTTCGCCGGCGCGGGCCTGATCTCGCGCCAGCCAAGTGCGTCCGGCGAACTGCGGTTTGACAGCGCCGCCGTGCAGACCTTCAGCGGCGACGCGCTGCTTCACTTCGCGCAGTCGGAGCTGAGCGAAGACGCCCAACGCACCGTGCGCGGCGTATTTCCGAATCTGGCCGGTTTGCCGCCGGGCCCGACCTTCGCGTCCGCGCGTGCGGCGCTCGATCGCGCGGGAGATCGCTTCGATCTGACCGTGCCGATCGGCATCGACAGCGTCGATGGCGCGCCGCGCATCCGCATCGCAGCGCCCGCCGCCGCCCGCGCCGCAAGCGGCGCGGTGCTGGCGCTCACGCCGCTTCGCGACGACGCGCCCGCGCTCACGCTGCAATGGCCGGGGCCGACACTGCATGGCGCGGTGGCGCTCGAACTCTCCGGCGGCGGCGCGCCGCGCGCGACCCTGCTGCTCGACAACGCCGATTGGTCGCCCGGCGCGCCGTTCGAGGCGGACGGCACGCTGACGCTCGCAAACTGGCGCGCGGAAGGCGCCAGCATCGACGCGCAGGAGCTCGGAATAGCATTGGCATTCGCGCCCAATGGCGGCGGCCATGTCGACCTGCGCGGCCCCGCGCGCTTCACCGGACCCGTCGGCGCCGGCCAGGCCCGCGATGTCGTTGCACAGCTCAATATTGGAATTCATTGGGGTGGCGGCTGGCGTATCGTCTCGAACGACTGCATCGCCATGCGCGTGGGCGCGCTCGACGTAGCCGGCCTCGCCTTCAGCAACGGTGCGCTCGGACTTTGCCCGCTGAACGGGGCGCTGATCGCGGCGGACGCGCGCCAAAACCTCTCCGGCGGTTTCATGATCCAGCGCCTGGCGTTGAACGGGCGCATGGCCAACGGCGCACAACCGGCGCGCCTAGAAGCGGCCGACGTCATCGGACGTTTCCGCGGCCGCACCGGCGACATGCGGCTCGCGCTGGAAGCGGCGGCGCCCTCCTTGTCCATCGACATGGCGGAAGATCGGGTCCTGCGCGTCACGCTCGCCCGCCTCACCGCAGACGCCTACATCGGCGACGGGTGGCGCGTCGAAGGCGCGTTCGAGCGCGGCACATTGACCGATCCCGCGCTGCCGGGCTCCGTGTCGACGCTCACCGGCGCATGGAGCGCGACGCCAGAGGGCGAAGGCGACGACGCCGAGGCCGTCATCCGCGTCAGCGCCGGCGAGGCGTTGCTCACGGCTAACCGCCCCGCCACCGATGCGGAGCGGCCGCTGTTTCACCCGCTGCGCTTGCGCGCCGTGGACGGCGTCCTGCGCGGCGGGCGCATGGATGCCGAAGGCGAGATCGTGCTGGAAGAACGCGCGCTGCAGATTGCGCGTTTCACCGCTTTCCACGACGTCGACGAAGGGTTGGGCCGCGCCGAAGTGCGCGCCACCGACCTACAATTCGGCGACACATTGCAGCCCTACGACATCACCGAGCGCGCGCGCGGCATGGTCGAGAATGTACGCGGACCGGTGACCGTCGTTGCGGAAATCAGCTGGACCCGGGATCAGATCCTGGGCGTGGGCCTCGCGCGCCTGAACGGCGTGTCGTTGGCGACCGCCACGATCCCCGTCGTCGAAGACGTGCGCGGCGACGTCTATTTCGACAACATTTTCGAACTCACCACCGCGCCGGGTCAGCAAGTCCGGGTCGGGTTGCTCGATCCCGGCGTCGCCGTGCACAATGGCGACGTGCGCTTTCAGCTGCTGGACGAACAGCGCGTGTCGATCGAACGTGCGGAGTTCGACTTTGCCGGCGGCGTGTTGGCGATGGCGCCGACGACGATCAGCCTCGGCGCAGACGAGACGCGCTTCGAGCTCACGCTGCGCGACGTGGAAGGCAGCGACTTGCTCCGCGCGCTCCGGGTGCAAGACCTCAGCGTCTCCGGCCGCTTCGAGGGCGACTTCCCGTTGCTGCTGACGCGGCGTTCGGCGTTCATCCAGAATGGCAGATTGTGGGCGCTCGATGGCGGCGTGATCGCCTACACCGGGGCCGCCGGCGAAAGCACGGACGGACCCGCTCGCGTCGCCTTCGATGCGCTGCGCCAGTTCCGCTACGACGTGCTAGCACTCACGCTCGATGGCGATCTCGGCGGCGAAGTGATTTCGTCCATCGAGTTCAGCGGCCGCAACACCGGCGAGGCGGTCGACCTGGGCGAGATCGCGCAGGTCCCGGGCTTCGGCAACGTCACCGTGCGCGGCGTGCCGTTCGATTTCAACGTGCGCATCACGGCGCCCTTCCGCCGCCTGGCGCAAACGGCCGCCACAATCTCGGATCCCACCTCGCTGCTAGACCGCGAGGAGGAAGAGGATGAGGACGGCGCTGACGAACCGGTTGACCCGACCGCCCCGCCGGCCAGATAACTTCCGCCGAAGCAGCGCTTCAGCGGCCATTCAGGCCGATGGCGCCAGCCTGCAGACAGGAGTTCCTCGCATGGGCGCACGGGCAAACATGCTGACAGGCTTGGCCGCCGCCGCCGCGATCGCGGCCAGCGGGTGCATTCCGGTGCAAATCCAAGCGCCGGACGAGCCGATCGAAATCAACCTCAACGTCAACATCCGCCAGGAAGTGATCGTGCGTCTGGAACGCGACGCGCGCGAGCTGCTTGAGGAAAACGAGGACCTGTTCTGAGGCGCATGGACATGAAACGCACACATCTCATCGCCGCCGCCGCGATCGCCGCGGCCCTGGCGACGGCGGCCCCCGCCTTTGCGCAGCGCGACCCCGTGATCGACGCCGCGCGCGCCGCCGGCCAAGTCGGCGAGCAATTCGACGGCTACCTGGGCATTGTGCCCGGACAGCAAGTCTCGGCCGACGTGCGCGGGCGCGTCGACCAAACCAACATCCGCCGCCGTGCGCTCTACACGCGCCTCGCCAACGAACGCGGCGTCACCGTGGAAGAAGCAGCCACGGCCGTCGCCTGCGAAGTGTTCGAGGACCCGACCAAGATCACGGTCGGCCAACGCTATCGCGACCGCGCCGGTCAGTGGCGTCAACACACGGCGTCGAACCCGGTCGTCGTGCCAGCGATTTGCAGCGCGCAGCCAGCCGCGGCGCAGTAGCTGCGACACCTCCGCGCGTGGCGCCGCGGGGGCTGGAAAGCCCCGCTGGGCCAGCGCACATGAGGCGCATGAGGGTTTTCCTGCTGACGCTGTCGCTCGGCGGCATTCTGGCCGCGGTGATGTTCGGCGCGCTCACGAATTGGGACGCCAGCGCCATGAGCATCCATGGCTGGATCGCGCTTGGCCTCGGCACGTTTCTCTCGCTCGCCGTCGGCGGCGGGCTGATGGCGTTGGTGTTCTACTCGGCGCGTAAAGGTTACGACGACCGGATCGAGATCGACCGTCCGCCTGAGGACTGACCGCTTATGGTCAGACTGAGCATAATCTGGTAGGGTGACCGCAATGGTCTCCCGTAAAGCCCCGCCCAAAGCGGAGCGGTTCACCTCGCTCTATTCCCACGGCTTCGTGCGCGTCGCCGCCTGCGCGCCCGTGGTCGCGCCGGCGAACCCGGCGGAGAACGCCAAGCGCATCCTGAAATTCTGGCGCGAGGCGGATGCGGAGAAAGCCGCCATCCTGCTGACGCCGGAACTGTCGCTCTCCGGCTACGCCATCGACGACCTGCTGCAGCAAGACGCCCTGCTCGATGCGGTCGAGGCCGCGATCGCATCGTTGAGAGCCGAAAGCGAGAGACTCTTCCCGATCCTCGTCGTCGGTGCGCCTCTTCGGGCGCGCGGCGCGTTGTTCAACTGCGCCGTCGTCATCCATCGCGGCGACATCCTCGGTGTCGTGCCGAAGACATATCTGCCGAACTATCGCGAGTTCTACGAGAAGCGGCACTTCGCCAGCGGCGAAGATCGGCTTGACGACGCCATCTGGCTGTGCGGCGAATTTGAGTCGTTCAGCCACGAGATGACGTTTCACGCGCGCGATACGGCGGATTTCTCATTCCATATCGAGATTTGCGAAGACTTCTGGGCGCCGACCCCGCCCTCGACCATGGGCGCGCTCGCTGGCGCGAACATTCTGCTTAATCTCAGCGCATCGAATATCGTCATTGGCAAAGCCGAGGATCGCGCGGTTCTCTGCGACTCACAATCGCGGCGCGCCATAGCGGCTTACGTCTTTGCTGCGGCCGGCCGCGGCGAGTCGACCACCGATCTCGCCTGGGATGGCCAAATCGTCGCCTTAGAAATGGGTGAGAAGATTGCGGAAGGCGAGCGCTTTGCACGCGAACCGCGTCTCGTGTTGGCGGACATTGACGCTGCTCGTATCGCGCAGGAACGGCGGCGCGTGCGAACGTTTCAGGATGCTGCGATCCGGCAGCGCGACAAACTCTGCCTATGGCAGCGCGTGGCATTCTCTCTCGATGCCTCGCAAGCAAGCGCGCCCCTCAAGCGCAAGCTCGATCGCTTTCCCTTCGTGCCGGACGACCCGGCCAAGCGCGACCGCGACTGCTTCGAGGCCTACAACGTCCAAGTCTCCGGCCTTGCGACGCGAGTCGAGGCGACGAACACCAAGAAGTTGGTCATTGGCGTATCCGGCGGGCTCGATTCCACGCAGGCGCTGATCGTCGCCGCGCGCGCGTTCGACCTGATTGGCCTGCCGCGCAAGAACATCATTGGCGTCACCATGCCCGGTTTCGCCACCAGCGACGAAACCAAAGCCAACGCTTGGGCGCTGATGCAGGCGCTCGGAATCGATGCACGCGAGGTATCGATCGAACCCCTAGCGCAGCAGATGCTGGAGGATCTCGATCACCCCGCCGCGCGCGGCGAGCCGGTGTACGACATCGCCTACGAAAACGTGCAAGCCGGCCTGCGCACCGACTATCTCTTCCGCCTCGCCAACAAGGAAGGCGGCTTCGTTGTCGGCACCGGCGACCTCTCCGAACTCGCGCTCGGCTGGTGCACATACGGCGTCGGCGATCATATGAGCCACTACAACGTCAATGCCGGCGCGCCGAAGACGTTGATCCAGCACCTCATCCGCTGGGTGGCGGACACCCGGCAGTTCGATGAGGCGACCTCGCAAACGCTGCGCCGCATTCTCGCGGGCGAAATTTCGCCGGAGCTCGTCCCCGGCGCCACGGCGCAGAGCACGCAGGCCGTAGTTGGGCCGTACGAGCTACAGGATTTCAACCTCTATTGGCTGACGCGCTACGGCATGGCGCCGAGCAAGATTCTGTTCTTGGCTTGGCAAGCGTGGGGCGACACCTACGACTACGCGACGCTCAAAAAATGGCTCGAAGTCTTCCTCAAGCGTTTCTTCGCCAGCCAGTACAAACGCTCCGCCGTGCCAAACGGACCGAAGATCGTTTCGGGCGGCGCGCTTTCGCCGCGTGGCGATTGGCGCGCGCCCAGCGATGCCGCCGCCGCCACCTGGCTCGCCGAACTCGCGGCGAATACGCCCGAAAAGCTGGACTAAGACGCGTTCGCGTGCGTTATCCCGCGCATGAATGCTCCGCCGCCGCTGCAGGATCTAATCGCGCTCGCCATCCAAGCAGGGTGCGAAATCATGGACGTGCGCGCCGCCGGCTTCGACGCGCAAACCAAGGCCGACGGCTCCTTGGTGACGCTCGCCGATCAGCGCGCCGAAGCGGTGATCGAGGACGGCTTGACCCGTCTGGCGCCGGGCGTGCCAATGATCGGCGAGGAAGCCTGCGCCGCCGGCCGCATTCCAGAAACCGGCGCGCTTTGGTTTCTCGTCGACCCGCTCGACGGAACACGCGGCTTCGCAAGAGGCAGTGACGAATTCACGGTGAATATCGCGCTGATCGAGGGCGGCGAGCCGGTGAAAGGCGTCGTCTATGCGCCAGCGACGGGCGAGTTGTACGCCGGCGAGCCCGGCCGCGCCGCGCGCGGGCGTTGCGATCCAGCGACAGGCGCATTGCTCGCGCCGCTTGAGGACATTCACGCGGCCGGAGCGCCCCGCGACGGGCGCTGGCGCGTCATCGGCTCGGATCATTCCGGCCGCAACGAAAAGACGGCCGCGTTCGTCGGCGCTCTCAACGGCGTCATCGCGCATGCCAGTTCGTCGATCAAGTTCTGCCGCGTGGCGGAAGGCGCGGCCCATCTTTACCCGCGTTTCGGCGAGGTGAGCGAATGGGACGCCGCCGCCGGTCACGCAATCCTGGCCGCCGCGGGCGGCGGCATCATGCGGCTCGACGGCGCGCCGCTGCGCTATGGCGGGAGCGACCTCTTGATCCGCGGCTTCGTCGCCTATGCTAATAGCGCCGCAAAGGACGCCGCGCTGGCGGCGCTGCGCGCCTAGAGCGACAGATGCGCGATCAAGCGGCGCATGAACGCGGCGCCCTCTTCGATTTGACTGCGTTCGATCCACTCATCCGGCTGGTGCGCCTGTTCGATTGAGCCTGGGCCGCAAATGATCGCCGGCAGGCCGGCGCGTTGAAACAACCCCGCCTCCGCCGCATAGGAAACAACGCGTGTTTCATTGTCGCCCGTGAGCGCGCGCGCGAGCGCCTCGGCGGCGCTGTCGCGCGCAATGGCGAGCGGAGGCGTGTTGGAGCGGCGGGTGACGGTCACGCCGCCCTCCGGCGCACGCGCCTTGATCTCGGTATCGAGTTCAGACGCCGCGGCGCGGAATCTCGCTTCCAGGGCATCGGCCTGGGCGACCTCCGGGCAGCGCAAGTCCCAAACAAATGAGCAGTGCCGCGCGAGAATGTTCGACGCTGTGCCGCCTTCAACGCGGCCGATCGTCATCGTCGGCGGTGTAAAGTGCTGATCGCTTTGCACGCGCGCGTCCTGCGCCATGTCGGCGACGAGCCGCATCAGCTTCAGCGCCTCCATTACCGCCGACACGCCCGCGTCCGGCAAGCTCGAATGCGCCTCACGGCCGGTGACCTCGACGATGAAGCTCCGTACGCCCTTGTGCGCTGAGACCACCTTCATGCTCGTGGGCTCGCCGACGATCACCGCCGCCGGGCGTGGCGCCATGGCCGCAAGCTGCTCGATCATCGCCGGTGCGCCGAGGCAGCCAATCTCTTCGTCATAAGAGAACGCCAAGACGATCGGCCGCTTCAGCGGAGCCGCCCGCGCTTCGTCCACATGCGCGAGCGCGAGTGCGACAAAGCTCTTCATGTCCGCCGTGCCGCGGCCGTAGAGTTTGCCGCCGCGCTCGGTGAGCGTCCACGGATCGGAGCTCCACGGCTGGCCGTCGACCGGCACGACATCGGTATGCCCAGACAGCACGACGCCGCCGGGCGCGTCGGGGCCAATCGTGGCGTAGAGGTTCGCCTTTGTGCCGTCAGCGTTCGGCACGCGGCGCGAGGCAACGCCGCGCGCGGCCAGGTACGCCTCGATCCAGGCAATCAGCTCGAGATTGGAATTGCGCGACGTGGTGTCGAACGCGATGAGGCGCGCCAGAATTTCCAGCGCGCCCGCACTCATTGCGCGCTGACCACAACGCCGTCCGCTTCCTGGAAGGCGATCAGTTGAATGCGAAACCGCATCGTTGCGTTCGGCGGGATCGCTGGTGGGTTGCCAGCGGCGCCGTAGGCCAGCTCCGGCGGCAACGTCGCGATGATCTCGTCGCCCGGCCGCATTTGCATCACCGCCTCGCGGAATCCGCCAATCATGTCAGCCAGACCGAACTCGGCGGGTTGGCCGCGGCGCAGCGAAGAATCCACGACTGTGCCGTCGCTCGCGAGGCTCGCTTCGTAGTGCACCAGGACGCCGGCGCGTCCGCTCGGGCGGGGCAGGGTTTGGTCCGGCCCGCGCGAGTGGAACTGAACGATCACGCCGGAGGGCAGCGTGACTGGATCCTCCACCGCATCGGCGCGCGCCTTCTCCGCGCGCTCGATCTCACGCATGACGCCGCCGTCGTTGCACGCCGCAAGCGTGAGCAGCGCGGCCATCATTAAAGTTCTGATCATCGGTAAAGTGCTTCCGTTTGTTCGATGGTCCAAGGCTCGGCAATCGCGGCGCGCTCCCATTCCTGGAACGCATCGTCGCTGAGAATCGTGTTGCAGTACGTCTGCGCAAATGCGGGCGTTTCAACGGCGTATGTGCGCAGCCGGGTCACTACCGGCGCAAACATCGCGTCCACATTCGTGCGCGCGCCGAAGAGGTATGGGCCGCCCGACGCGGAGAGCAAATGATCCCAGAGCGCAAATAGGCGTTCGAGATCGGCGCGCGTGTCCTCGGGCCACGCGGGGGTGCGCGCCACCCGCCGGCGGATGTTCATCGACATGTCGCGGCGCACAGCAGCGAAGCCAGCGTGCATCTCCGTCGCCGCCGCACGCGCCTCGGCGCGCGCCAGTGCGTCAGCTGGCCATAGCGGCGGTGCCTGCTCCGCCGCCCATTCGCAGATCGCGAGACTCTCGTGGATCGTCGTCGCGCCAACAAGCAGCGCTGGCACCCGCCCGCTCGGCGACACGGCGCGCACTTCCCGGATTTGCGACTTACCGTAGCCCTCGCCGCCCAGCGGAATGATGCGCTCTTCGAACGCGATTCCGCCCCATTTCAGCGCCAGCCATGGGCGCATCGACCAAGACGAATAGTTCTTGTTGCCGATGAACAGGATAGGCGCGGCCATGCGGGGCTTGTTTCAGAGCCGCGGGCGGAGATCAAGCGGCGCGGACGCTTCCCGGCTGACGCGACGCAGGCTAGTGTCCCTTTCCCAGGGTGCGGGAGAAACCTGATGCGGATTTTGGCGGCTGCGGCGACCATCGCTGCGTGCGTGATTGTGAGCTTGGCGGTGGACGCCAACACAACCTTGCCGGTTTCCACACGCACCGATGTGAGCGGCGTCAGCCAGGCTGCAGTGTCGCCGACAATGCCCGGCGACAAGCAAACGGCGCGCACCAAGCCAGGCGGCGTCACGGGCGGCGGCAACGACAGTTGCCGCTGGGCCAACGACAACGAGTGCGACGAGCCGGACATCGGCACAGGCGCATGCACCATGGGCACCGACGTCTCCGATTGCCGCGCGATGCGCGCCGGCGACAACGACAGCTGCCGCTGGGCGCGCGACGGCGAATGCGACGAACCGAACTTCGGCACCGGCGCATGTGTCCAAGGCACCGACCGCACCGATTGCGGCGCCATCGCCTGGATGCGCAACCAGAACGACGGCTGCGACACCGCGTTCAACGGCGTCTGCGAAGACCGCGGCCAGAACCCGCGCGGCTCGTGCGCGCCGCGCACCGACCGCTCGGATTGCCATGGCCGCGAGCGGCCGATGGCGATCAACGATCACTTCTTCGGCCGCGACGACCGCGTGCTCGTGCCGGTCAACGAAACACCGTGGCGCTTCATGGGCCTGCTGCGCATGGACAGCGGCGAAGGCTGCACGGCGACACTGATCGGGCGCAGCACGCTGATCACGGCGGCGCACTGCATCCACAACGAGAACGGCGTTAACGCGCGGGGGCGCTTCGAGATCGCCAACGGCTCGGCGTCGGCGCGGATCACGCACTACTTCATCGACAGCCGCTACAACTACCGCCGCTACAACTCGACCAACGAGATCGACGGCATGGACTGGGCGCTGCTGCGCATCGACCAGCCCTTGGGCGACCGCTTTGGCCACGCTGGCGTCCAAAACCTGACCGGCCTTGGCCAAGCGCGCGCCACCAGCACCGACCTGATGCAGGCCGGCTATTCCTGGGACACCGGCGGCCACCTCTCCGGCAACGTTCGCTGCCGCATCGTGCGCGTGAACCCGGACAATTCGTTCTTCCACGAGTGCGATACCACGCGTGGCGACAGCGGCTCCGCCTTCCTGGTGCGCACGGCGACCGGCGGGTACGACGTTATCGGCGTCGATTCCAAATTCCGCTCCAATCCAGGCGGGTCGTTCATCTACGTGGCGGTCAGCGCCTCGGCGTTCATCAGCCACGCGCCGGACTTCATCGCCGGCCGCACCGGCATCCCGGTGGACGGCCCGCGTCAGCCGCGGCGCGGCAAATAGCGTAAGCCGGGCCCGCCCTTTGCTTCGCCTGTCGGGCGAACAGGCGAAGGGCGGCTCGTGCGTATCGAAACGGCACACCCGAAAGAACTGAGCTCAGACGACGTCGCGCTTTGGCGCGCGCATCAGGCCGCCGATCCGACGCTCGCCAGCCCGTACTTCAGCCCCGAGTGGGCGCAGCTGATCGGCGCGGCGCGCGACGACGCGCGCGTCTGCGTGCTGCAAGACGGCGCAGGCTTCTTCGCCGTTCAGCGTCTCTCGCGTTTCGCCGCCATGGGCGCCGGCGCGCCGATCGCGGATTACCAGGGCGTCGTGGGCCTGCCTGGCCTGCCGGTTGACGCCGCCGCGATTTGCCGCGCGCTCAAGGTCGGCCGCATCGACCTCACCCATGTCCCGGCGGGTCAGGCCCTCATGCGCGGCGCGGTGGCGGGGGGCGAGGGGTCGTGGATCGCCGAGACGTTTGGCGCACGCGAGCTTTACGAGGCGGCGTTGAAGTCGCGGCGCAGCGAGTTCGTGCGTCAGACCGACAAGAAGCAGCGCAAGTTCGAGCGCGAGTACGGCCCCGCTGAATTTCGCGCCGTCTCCAGCGAGCGCGCGGATTTCGAGGCGTTGCTCGCCTGGAAAAATGCTCAACTCGCGCAGAGCGGCCAGCCGCAGATTTGGGCCACGCCCTGGGTGCGCCAGACCTTGGACGCGTGCTTCGCCCGCCGCGAGACGCGTTTCGGCGGCGCGCTGTTCACCTTGAAGCTCGACCAGAAGCTCGTCGCAGCCGCCTTCACACTGCGCGGCGCGCGCGCCCTAAACCTCTGGCTGATCGCCCATGACGAGGCCTACAACGCCTATTCTCCAGGCGTGCAGCTGACGCGTATGATTATCGGCTGGGCCGCCGACAACGGCCTGGCCGAGATCGACTTCGGGCCCGGCGACTATCAATACAAACGCCAACTCGCGACCACCCAGCGCCTGCTCGAGCGCGGCGCCGTGGCGCGGCCCTCCTGGTCGGGCGCGGTGCGGCGCGTCGAGCATATGCTGCGCACGCAGGTGGAACGTCTGCCCCACCGGCCTCTGGCGGCGCTGCCAGGCAAGGCGATGCGCCGGCTCGATCTGATGCGAGCCTTGACCGCCTAAGCTTCGTTGAATTGAGCCGTCCGCCGCTTTAGGGTCCGCGCGCCCATGGCCGACCCACCCATCCAATCCGTGACGCTCGACGACATCCGCACCGCCGCGGCGCGGCTCAAGGGCCGCATCGAACGCACGCCCACGCGCTATTCCGCGTCGCTTTCCAAGGCCACGGGCGTGGAGGTCTGGGTTAAGTACGAGAACCAGCACGTCACCGGCGCCTTCAAGGAACGCGGCGCGCTCAACCGGCTGCTGCAGCTTTCCGACGCCGAGAAGAAGCGCGGCGTGATCGCGGCGTCGGCCGGCAATCACGCTCAGGCGCTCGCCCACCATGCCCGCGCGCTCGGCGTTCCCACCACTATCGTCATGCCGCGCGGCACGCCGAACGTGAAGGTGGAGCAGACCCGCGCCCGCGGCGCCATGATCGTGCTTGAGGGCGATACCTTCGACGACGCCTACGCCCACGCGCTGACGCTGCGCGATGCGCGCGACCTGGTGTTTGTGCACCCCTTCAACGACATCGGCGTCATCGCAGGCCAAGGCACTGCGGCGATCGAGATGCTGGAAGACGCCCCGAACCTCGACACATTGGTCATTCCGATCGGCGGCGGCGGACTGATTTCGGGTATGGCGATCGCCGCCAAGGCGCTGAAGCCGGGCATCCGCATCATCGGCGTGGAGGCGGCGATGTATCCCTCCTTCGACGCCAGGCTGCGCGGGGGCGTGGTGCACGCCAGCGGCCAGACCATCGCCGAGGGCATCGCCGTGAAGGCCGTCGGCGAGATCCCGTTCGCGCTGGCGCACGCGCTGATCGACGACATCGTGTTGATCGAGGAAGGCGGCTTCGAGCGCGCCATCGCGCTCTTCGTCTCCGCCGAGAAAACCGTGGCTGAAGGCGCGGGGGCCGCAGCGCTTGCCGCCCTGCTCACCGCCCCGGACAAGATCGGCGCCGGCAAGGTCGGCCTCGTCCTTACTGGCGGCAACATCGACACCCGCCTGCTCGCTTCGGTGCTGGAGCGCTCTCTCGTGCGCGAGGGCCGCATCGCGGTGCTGCGTTTCATCGGCGACGATCGCCCCGGCATTCTCGCCACCGTCACGCGCATCATCGGCGACAAAGGCGGCAACATCCTGCAGGTTGAGCACCACCGCATGACGCTCGACGCACCGGCGAAGGGCGTCGAATTCGACATCGAGATCGAAGCGCGCGACGCGGCGCATACCGCCGAAATCGTCCAGGCGCTGAACGACGCCGGTTACGCCGCGCAGTGCTTGTCGTCGGTGCGCGTTTGACCTGAGCCAACGCAAAGCCGGACCCGCCGCCGCGTGTCATGCGTTGCTCCGGCCATGGAGGCAAACGATGCTGCATACCGGACGCGTGTGGTTCCTTGTCGCCGATGGCCGCCGCGCGCGGCTCCTCAACGAGGAACGGCGCGGCCGGGCGTTGGTGGAATCCTGGTCCATGGAGATCGGCGCGGAAGATACGTACGATCCGCAGGACCGCCCGCCGCGCAGTTTCGACCGCGTCGGCGCAGGCCGCCACGCGATGGACAAGGGCCGCAGTCTTCATGAGCAGGAAGAAGTCAACTTCCTGAACCGCGTGGCGCAGCGCATCACCGACGCGGAGAAGCATGGCGAATTCGACCACCTCGTGATCGCAGCGCCCCCGCGCGCGCTTGGCCTCTTGCGCGAGAAGCTTGCAGCGGCCGTTCGGACGCGCGTGCGCGCTGAGACGCCGAAGGACCTGCTGGACGAGCCCGTTCCTCGCTTGCGCGAGCGGCTCTCTGAGTTGCTGCGCGGTTGACGCGGTTCTTCGCTGCGGACTCTTGAGTGCTACTCCAGTCGTAACACCCTGCGGAAGAACATCGTCTCCGCCTCACGTTGCGCTTCCTGGTTTTCGCGCCGCGCGAAGCCGTGGCCTTCGTTCATCGCGATCATCAGCCAGGCTTCGCCGCCATTGGCGCGCACCGCAGCCAACACCTGCTCGGCCTCGGACACCGGCACGCGCGGATCGTTGAAGCCGTGAATGACGAAGAGCGGCTTGTTCACCCGGCTGATATTGTTCAGCGGCGAGATCCGGTCGAACACCGCGCGCATCTCGGGATCGCGTTCGTCTCCGTATTCGGCGCGGCGCAAGTCGCGCCGATAGCCGGAGGTATTTTCGAGGAACGACACGAAATTGGAGATGCCGACGATGTCGACGCCGCCGGCGAGGCGGTCGTTGTAATGGACCATCGAGGCCAGAACCATGTAACCGCCGTAAGAGCCGCCATAGACGACGACCCGGTCGTTATCGAGGTTGGCCTGCGCGTCGATCCAATCCAGCAGCGCCCCAATGTCGCGCACCGAATCCTCGCGCAGCGGGCCATTATCGAGAGCGAGGAAGTCTTTCCCGTAACCATCGGAGCCGCGCACGTTGGGGGCGATCACGGCGATGCCGAGTTCGTTCACCCAGTACTGGATCGTTGACGAAAAGCCCGGCCGAAACTGGCTCTCGGGGCCGCCATGGATGTTGATCACCACAGGATGCGGTCCCGGCGTGCGCGGACGGTAGATGAAGCCGGAGATTTCGCGGCCGTCGAACGACGTCCAAGTGATCAGTTCCGGTTCGACGAAGGTCTCCGGCGGGATGCCCCCGGTTTCACTGCGCGTCCAGCGCGTGAGCTGACGCCGGCGCAGATCCCAGGTGTAGACATCGCCCGGCGCCGTGGCGCTGTTCAGCGTGAAGGCGAGCCGGTTGTCTTCGGGGTCGAACGAAACGCCCGACACAATGCCTGCGGGCAATTGCGGCCCGCGCAGGGGGCGCAGCGTGCGTGCATCCATCAGGTGCAACGTCGAACGGCCCGCATCGTTCACAACGTAGGCGATCGTGCGTCCGTCATGCGACAGATCAAACGTCTCGACGCTCCAGTTCAGGTCCGGCGAGATGACTTGCCGCGCGCCGGTGGCGAGATCGATCCGCACCAAGCGCTGAAACTGCGAGTTCTCGTCCGACAGCACGATCAGCGCGCGCCCGTCCGGCGTAAACTCGCCGCCGCTGTACGCAACCGTGAGGTCCGGCGTGACCCGCGTGATCGCATTGGTTGCGACGTCGAGCACGAAGAGCTGGCTCTCGGCCACTGAGATGTAACGCTGCAACAGCAGCTTCGAGCCATCGCTGGAGAAATCGACTGGATAGACAGCGCCCTCGCCGTCATAGATTCGACGGCGCTGCTGCACGTTGCTCGGATCGCCCAGATAGATGTCGTAGTTCGGCTCGCTCGACGGCACATACGCCCAGGCGATGCGCTCGCCGTCGTCGCTCCAGATGAAGCCCTCGTTGCGCGTGCCGGGCTCGGTGACTTGGCGCGCGCGGCCGGTTGCGGGATCGAGAATGAAGCCGGCGAAATTCTCATCGCCGCCGACATCGCGCGTGAACAGGATCTCGTTCGAGCCGGGACGGCGGCCAGCGCCGGTGATGCGTTCTTCATAGAACGTCAGCTGCGTGCGTGCGCCCATGGGCTGATCGACACGGTGCAGCTGCGTCGTATCGGCGAAGCGCGTGTAGATCAGGATGCCGCCGCCGGGCAGCCAGTCGGCAAAGCCGGCGCTGCGCGTGTTCACATATTGGCGCAGGCGCTCGGACACATCCGGCGGGGTCTCCGGCACGTTCTCGACCCGCAAATTGCCGCGCTCGATCCGCTCCACGGTTTGCGCAGACGCCGATACGGCCAGCGGCGACGCTGCAAAGGCGGCTGCCAACAACAAGGTGCGCATGCGTGTTCCCCCGAGTTTGACCCGAGGCTAGCCGCGGCGCGCGGCTGCGCCAACCCTGCTGCGATCAAAGGCGTTCGGGCGCCGATGGCCTACGCCGCCGCGGCTTCGGGCGGATCGTGCTCGGCCACGAAATGGCCGGGCGCCACTTCGATCCATTGCGGCTGGTACTGCTCGGCGTCAGCGTTATCGACCACCTTCGACTTGAGGAAGCGCAGCGCGGCGCGCGTATCGAGCGGACTCGGCAGATCGCCGACGAGACGGACGCGCGGCCGGTTGCGCGCCACGTCCGGATCGGGCGTCGGCGCAGCCGCCAAAAGCGCCTTGGTATACGGATGGCGCGGATCGCGCAGGATCACTTCGGCCGGCCCATACTCCACCGCACGCCCCAGATAGAGCACCAGCACGTTGTGGCTGATTTCGCGCACGACTGCGAGATCGTGGCTGATGAACAGGAAGCTCGTCTTGAACTCGCGCTGCAGGTCGGCCAGCAGTTTCAGGATTTGCGCCTGGATCGAAACGTCGAGCGCCGACACAGCTTCGTCGCACACAACCAGCTTCGGTTTCAGGATCATCGCCCGCGCCACCCCGACGCGCTGGTTCTGCCCGCCCGAAAGCTCGTGCGGATAGCGATTGATCAGTTCCGGATCGAGGCCCACCTGCGCCATCATCTCCTTGACGCGCTCTTCGCGCTGATCGCGCGTCAGCTCCGGCGCAAACGCCAGCAGCGGCTCGGCGATGGAAGAGCCTAAGGTCATCCGCGGATCGAGGCTCGCCAGCGGATCCTGGAACACGATCTGCATGTCTTGGCGCGCCTGGCGCACCAACTCGCGCTCCTGCGTCGTCAGATTGCGGCCGAGGAAGCTCACTGCGCCGCCGTTTCGCGGCAACAATTGCACCACGGCGCGCGCCAAGGTGGACTTTCCGCAGCCGCTTTCGCCGACGACGCCCAGCGTCTCGCCCGCGCGCAGCTTGAAGCTGACGCCGTCGACGGCGCGCAGGGGCTTGGTCCTGCCGAACAGAGAGCCGTCCTTGATGCGCACCGGAAACGCCACACGCACATCGTCGACGCTGAGGATCGGCTCTTCGGACGCCGGCGCCGGCAGCGACACGGCGCGCTCGCCATCGATGCGCGGCACCGCCTTCAGCAGCATGCGCGTGTAGTCAGCCTTCGGCGCGGAGTAGATTTCTTCGACCGGCCCCGTCTCCACCACCTCGCCGCGGCGCATCACCGCCACGCGTTGCGCCATACGCGCGATCA
The DNA here is from genome assembly GCA_050182055.1 of Hyphomonadaceae bacterium. GTDB lineage: Bacteria > Pseudomonadota > Alphaproteobacteria > Caulobacterales > Aquidulcibacteraceae > Vitreimonas. Next base: position 254,728 of record JBFXCP010000001.1, on the reverse strand, counting down.
CGCCCATGTCGTGCGTGATCAGCGCAACGGCGGCCTGGGTGTCCTTGCGCAAATCCTCGATCAGATCGAGCACCTGCGCCTGCACCGTAGCGTCGAGGGCCGTGGTCGGCTCGTCGGCCACAAGCAGGGCGGGTTCGGCCATCATCGCCATGGCGATCATGACGCGCTGGCGCATGCCGCCGGAAAGCTCGTGCGGGTATTGTGAGAGTCGGCGCGCGGCCTCGGGAATGCGAACCCGCTCGAGCCACTCGATCGCACGCTGACGGGCGACTTCGCCCTTCACCTTGAAGTGGTGCTCCAGCACCTCTCCCATCTGCGTCTCGATGGTGAGATGCGGCGTCAGCGCCGTCAGCGGATCCTGGAACACGAACGCCACTTGGCGGCCACGGAAGCCGTCGAGTTCCTTGCGCCGGAGCCCTAGCACCTCGCGCCCTTGAAACTTCACCGAACCCGAGACGCGGGCGTTGTCGGAGGTGAGGCCGAAGGCGGAGAGGAAGGTCTGGCTCTTGCCGGAACCGCTTTCGCCGACGATGCCGAGGCACTCGCCCTTGTCGATGCTGAGCGATACGCCCTTGACCGCCTCCACCTCGCCGTCCGGCGTATCGAAGGTGACGGCGAGATTGGATATTTCGAGCACGGTTTCAGTCATGGGCGCGGAGACTAGCCGCCGCCGCGCCCAAGTCCACCTTCACTTGCCGCAGCGGGACGCCGCAGGCTTCGACAAGCCCAGCCGGGCGCGCTATCCACGCTCAGCGGAGCGACCCATGGCCCAGATGAACTTCCTCACCCAGTGCACGTTCGATTTCGGCGCGCTGGCGCAACTGCCAAAAGTGCTTAAGGCGCACGGCGTGTCGCGGCCGTTCGTCGTCACTGACCCGGGTTTGAAAGCCAATGGTTTGCTCGACCGCCTGCTCGCGGCGTTGGGCGAACCGCCCGCCGGGATCTTCACGGACACGCCCGCCAACCCCACCGAGAGCGCGAGTGCCGCAGCTGCGGCGGCCTATCGTGCAGCCGGCGCTGACGGGATTGTGGCGTTCGGCGGCGGCTCGTCGATGGACCTCGCCAAGGCGATGGGCCTTATGGTCTCGCACGAAGGCCCATTCGAGCGCCTCGGGGCCTCGCAGCGCGGCATGCGCTTCATCACGGCAATCCCGCCGCTGGTCGCCGTACCGACCACGGCCGGAACCGGCAGCGAAGTGTCGCCCGGCGCGGTCGTCATTCTCGACAATGGCCGTAAGGAAACGTTCGTGTCGCCGCACCTCGTGCCGAAGGCGGCGGTGTGCGACCCGGAATTGACGCTCGGCCTGCCGCCCGTGCTGACGGCGGCGACCGGCATGGATGCGATGACGCACTGCGTCGAGGCGGTGCTCACGCCGGTGATCCACCCGCCGGCGGAAGCCATCGGCGTCGACGGCGCGGAACGCATCGGCAAATGGCTCGAGCGCGCCGTGAAGGACGGCGGCGACCGTGACGCGCGCTGGCACATGATGATGGGTTCGTTCGAAGGCGCGCTTGCGTTCTCGAAAGGTCTTGGCGCGGTGCACGGGCTCAGCCACGCGCTCGGCCGGATTCACGAATTGCGCCTACATCACGGCACGCTCAATGCGGTGATCCTGCCGCATTCGCTCGCCATGATTGGCAATGCCGCGGAAGAGAAGTTCGCACGCCTGCGCCGCGCCCTTGGCCTCAGCGCCAACGGCGATCTGCCGCAATACATCGCCGATTTGAACGCGCGCATCGGCCTGCCCGCCAATCTGCGCGGCATGGGCGTCGGCGAAGCGCACGGCGAAGGCGCGATCGAGTACGCGGTGACGGACCTGGCGACGATGAGCAACGCCGTGCCGTTCGATGCCGACAAGTACCGCGAACTGTTCAAGCGGGCGCTTTAGTCACAGAACCTTGCAGGTTGGAGCGTGCGGCTCCGCCGCGCATGCGTCGCGGAGCGACGCGCTCCCAATTGTTGATGTCTGCACTCGTTCGCGGCGCCCGGCGCTATTCCACCTTCGCCAAAAAACTCAACATCGCGTCCCAGGCTTCCGGTTCTTCCAGCGTCGGCGCGTGGCCGATGTTCTCGACCGTCACCGCGTCCATGTCCGGCTTGATCGCCCGCATCTGCGCGACGGTGTCCGCGGTCAGCAAGTCCGATAGCTCGCCACGAACGGACAGAACCGGCTTGGCCGCGAGAGCTTGGAACAAAGGCGTCAGATCGGGCTCCGGCCCGTCTTCGTCGAAGTCCGCAAACGCGAGCGCGATGTGCGGATCGTAGTCCAGTTCGAGCCGGCCATCGTCGCGCACGCGGAAAACGCGGCGGGCGAGCGTCATCCAGAAGGCGTCGTCGTCAACGCGCTCGGGAAAGGCGTGGCCATTGGTGGCGCGATTGGCGGCCGCGGCGGCAGCCCAATCGTCCACCGGCGTCACGTGACCCACGTAGGACGCAATCCGCGCCAGCCCGCGCATGTCGACCTTCGGGCCAACGTCGTTCAGCACCGCGGCAGCGATGCGTTGCGGCGCCATCATCGCCAATGTCATGGTGATGAGGCCGCCCATCGAGGTGCCTACGAACACCGCCTTCGGCACGCCCAGGACGTCCATCAGCCTGATCACGTCCTGCGCGTAAACCGCCGGAACGTAGTGCGCCGGATCGGGGTCGTTGGCGCTCTTGCCGCGTCCGCGCACGTCCAGCGCGATCACACGGCGGCCGAGCGCGGCGATGCGCGGCGCCACCACCTCGAAGTCGCGTGAGTTGCGCGTCAGGCCATGCAGGCAGATCACCGGCAGGCCCGTCTCAGGCGCCAGCGGCGGGTAGTCGCGCGCGTAAAGCGCCAGCCCATCCACCGTCGAAACGATCCGTTCCTCGAAACCGCCGATGAAAGCCGGCGCAGCAGTGTCCATGCTCATGATCTCCCTCAGCCGGCGCGATTCTGCGGCACGGCGACGTTGGCGTCGGCGTAGGCGACTGCGCGCATCGCGCGCAACCGGCGCACCCAACGCTCCTGATATGCCGCGCGCTCGCTGGCGGTTACGGGCTGGCAGGAACGCAGCACGACTTCCGCGCCGCCCACCGTGAAGCGGTCGAAACACAAGCCGCGAAACGCTGTTTGCCGGACGAGCTGCGCTTCGATCTGGTCTTGGGCCTGCCGTTGATCGCCGCGCGCCGCCAACGCCTGGGCGCGCGCGATCGGCCCTTCGCCGCGGAATCGGACGATGAAGCCGATGTATTCCGGCGGCGCCGGGACTTGCGCGACTTCAAACGGCGCGGCCGATTGGGCCTCAGCGCGGGGCTGCATCGACATGGCGAGCGCTGTCGTCATCAGCACTGCGCTGACGGCGATGCCCCAGATGCGCATGGCGTTCACGTCCATGACCTAATCCTTCGCTGCGCCTGCGCCGCGCGTAAAGCCAAAACGCCTAGGGCGAGCCCGCCGCCCTGACCGGCGTCTGCGCCGCCCGCGCCAGATCGAGCAAGCCCCGCCCGCTGGGCCGCGCGCACGTCGGCGAGCCGGCCGCGATCGGGGTTGCGTTGCGGGACCGCGCGCACTCGATTTCGCCGAAGCTCGAGCCATGTGGCGTGATCGCGCGCGTGAACAGCGCTTCCTCAAGCTGTCGTCCGCGCAAACCCGATTGCGCCGCTAGCAGCGCCAGCGCCGCCGAAACGTGCGGCGCCGCCATCGACGTGCCTTGCAGGAACGAATAGTAGCAGCGCTCGGTCGAGTTCTGATTCACCGGATCGTAGCAGCCGGACGTGGTCGCGCGCGTGGAGAGCACGCCATCGGGGCGGCCGTCGTTGTCGCTATCGGCGAACACATCGCCGCCGGGCGCCAGGAGATCGATCGCCGGGCCGAAGTTCGAGTAGAACGCAAGCCCGCCCAGCGCGTCGCTGGCCCCGACGACGATGACGTTGTTGCAATTGGCCGGCGCGTAGAGCGCGGCCTGGTTGGCCTTGTTGCCCGCGGCCACGACCACAACCACGTTGCGCGCAACCGCTGCATCGATCGCCGCCTGCATCGACGCCGGACACGGCGCCTGGATCGAGAGACTCATATTGATGATGTCCGCGGGATTGCGATTGACGAGCTGCTGGCCGTTGGCGGTGATCGCAGGCGCGATCCCTGCAGCCCAGCGGATGCCGGACACGATGTCCGCCAGTTCGCCGCCGCAGCGGCCGAGCACGCGAATCGGAACGATCGTCACATCCCAGGCGCCGCCCGCGACGCCGACACGATCGTCGGTCGCCGCCGCGCCGATGGTGCCGGAGACGTGCGTTCCATGGAAGCTATCCTCGGCGGCCGCGCCGCAACGGTCGCCGGAATCCTGGGCGTTGCCGTCCACGCCGTCGGAATCGCCCGCGCGCTCGATATTGTTGATGAGATCGATCCCGGGCGCGACGTTGCCGGACGCACGAACCTCGGGATGGGTGTAGTCGATGCCGGTGTCGAGCACCGCAACGCGTACGTTGCGCGAGCCGATCTGGTTCGCCTCCCAGAACGTGAGGAAGCCCGCCCCGCCGGGCGAGTGCGTCGCATCGGCACTTCCGCGCGCGCGGAAGTGCCATTGCAACGCAAACAGAGGGTCGCTGGGCAAGCGGCCGGTGCGCTGTTGCGCCGGCGCCGTCGTCGCCGGCGGCGGCTGTGTCGTCGTCGTTTGACCTTGCGGCGGGCGGTTCGCTTGCTCGCGCGGGGGACGCGTGAAGCCGCTGTCAGCGATGTAGTTGGGCTCCACGAATTCGAACTGACGCGACGCTCTTAAGTCCTCGATCGCGCAGCGCGTGGCGAGTGCGATGTCGCGTTCAAGCCGGCTCTGCTGACGGATGCGCGGACAGCGGTCGGCGGCGTTCCACTCGATAGCGCCGGGGATAGCGCCAACTTGTCCGGCCTGCTGCTGGCCCGCGCGGAGCGATGTCGGGCTGACGCCGCTCGCAAGGTTCACCGTCACGACGCCGCCGGGGCGCACGACGATCTCGCCGCCTACACCCAGGCGGCCGAGGACATCGCTGGCCGCCGCGCGCGCTGCTTCCGACGCTTCGGCCTCGGCGCGTCCGCGCACCTGCTCGATCAGGTTGTCCGGCAATTGCTCCAACGCCTCGACGCCTCCGTTGCGCAGAGAGCGGACGAAATTGCTGGCGAGCCCCATCTCCGACGCGGTCTCGGCCAATTCGCCTTCCACGCGTGCGCCGATGAGGATCTGGCCCGGCGCGATCAGCACCGGCTCAGGCGCCAGCACCGCTTCCATATCGGATTGCGGGCGGACCGAACCGGAGAGCGCGCGCGCCTCGATCGGCACGGCCTGCATCGCCGCCGTGCCTTCGCCGCCGCCACCGCCACGCATGCGCTCCCACAGCTGGCCCACCTGGTCGCATGCGCCGAGCGCCAAAATCGGCGCGAAAGCCAGCGCGGCCAGACTCCAGCGACGATGCGACATGCTTGGCTCCCCACAGAATTTGGCCGAAACTGACCCTAACTTGGCCGCCCTCGATGACAAGACAATGGCGCGAGGCGGCCGTGGAGAGAGCCCGCGCTTCATGGTCACGTTTCCCCTGGCGGCGAACCTCGCCGGCGCCCGCGCAGCGGACGCCCCGCGTGCGCGCACCGAGGACGAAGCCTCTGCGATGATCGGCGGACCGGTGTTCCTCGCGGTCGAGGAATTGCCGGAGGCCTTTGCATCCCCCGAAGCGGCCGAGAGCGCTGTGCCGGAGCTCTATGGAACCGGCCTCTATGAGCTGATCTGGCGCGAGGACGCATGGCGCGTAATCATGCGCTACTGGCGCCCCGCGCCGCCCGCTCCGGTTGCACGCACTGGCGCGGCCGCCGTCAAGAAGCCGCTGGGGCGGGCCCGAACGCCCGAGGATGCGCGCAAGCTGCTTGGCGCGCCTGCGGAACTCGCGCAGGAGGTCCTGCCGCGGCTCTATGTCGATCACAAGCAGCTGATGAAGCGCTGGGGCGATCTCGTGCGCAGCGGTCTCGGCGAAATCGTCGAGCGCGACGGCAAGTTCGCAGTGCGGGTCACGTACTGGCGGCCAATGCACGCACCGGGCGTCGCCGCTCCGCTGGCGCCGGGCGAACGCACCGAACTCGCCGAGCGCGTAGCCGCGCCGATGCGCTCCACTGCGCCGCAGGCGGACTTGGATATCGGCCTGTTCGAAGATCAGGCGCCGGAGAACCCGAACGTGGTCCTGGTGACGGAAGAAGGCGATGGCCGCTTCCGCGGAAGCGAATGACGATCAGGCCGGCAGCGTCACCCGGACGCACGCGCCCTGTTCAGCGTCCAGAATGACGACGTCGCCGCCATGCGCGCGCGCAATCGAGCGCGCGGCTGCAAGGCCCAAGCCGGCGCCGCGCGTGCCCTCCTCGTTCAAGCGCACGAACGGCTCGAACACACTCTCGCGCTGATCCAGCGGCACGCCTGGTCCATCGTCCTCCACATCGACAACCGCCCAGCCTTCCTCCCGGCGCAGCTTGATCCGCGCCGCGCCGCCGTACTTGAGCGCGTTGTCGATGAGATTCGAGAAAAGCCGCCGCAGGCCAAGCGACTGGCCCGTGACGACGAACCTGTCTTCGCTGCTCTCGAAGCTCACGCCACGGCCCGCGACCGCGTGGTCGTCTGCCAAACTCTGCACCAATGCCGACAGATCGAGCCGCACGCGCGCCTCTTCCGCGGGATCGTCGCGCGCGAAGGCGATGAAACTGGCGACCAGCGCTTCGACTTCGGCGATTTCCTTCGCCATCCGCTCGCGCTGTTCCGCGGGCGCGTTCTCCGCCGCGAGGCGCAGACGCATCAGCGGCGTGCGCATATCGTGCGCGACGGCCGCCAGCGTCTTGGTGCGGTCGGCGATCAGAGCGCGTAGCCGCGACTGCATGGTGTTCACCGCGCGCGCCGCGCCGCGCAACTCGCGCGGACCTTCCTCGCGCACTGGATCGCTCTGCGGATCGACGCCCACCGCTTGCACGGCGTCGGCGAAATTGCGGATCGGCCGGGTCAGACGGCGCGCGAACAGAAGCGCCAGCACGGAAAGCACCGCAAGCGCGCCGCCGATGATCAGCGCGGCGGCGCCGATCCAACTCCACTTCGCCCAGTTCCGGCCCTGGCGCATGACGAGCCAGCGGCCGTCCGGCAATTGCGCGCTCACCTCGAAATCCGCGATCAACAACACGCCAGCAGGCGCCGGCGCGAACACGGGCGGAGCTGGCGGAGACGGTGCGCCCGCCGGCGTCGGGGCGACAGGCGCCACCGGCGGCGTACGGTCGGCGCGCGGCGCCGGTGTTGGCGCTTCCGGCGCCTCGGGCGCCGGCGTGCGAAACTCGAAAGTGCGCACCCCAGCCCCATCGCCGCGGCGGTCGATGGTGACTTCGTCGCCATTGAAGTGCAGGCGCATCTCGGCCTCAGCTTCAGCTTCGGCCTCCGCCTCAGCCTCCGCTTCGGCTCGGGCCTCAGCTTCGTCCTGCGCAGCCTCCGCCTCGGCCTGCTCGCGCGCGTGGCGGGCCAGATCCTCGGCGCGCTGGCGCAAGCGCTCGATCTCGTCAGCGGTCGCGCCACGCTGACGGGCGATACGCTCGGCGTCGCGCGCGGCGCGCTCGGCCTCGCGGGCGATTTCTTCGACGTCGCGCACGCGGAAGACAAACACGTCGCTCTGCACGATCTTGCTCGCGAGCATGCGCACCTGGCTTGGATCGAGACCGAGATCGCGCGCGAGTTGCACGCGTGTGCGCTGCATCTGCGGCGTTTGCGGGTCCGGGTTCGGCGCGGGCTGCACCCGCCACGCCATGCCCTCGCCCGTCATCGGCCGGCCGACGGCGACCATATGGTCGTACCCCGCGGTGAAGTGATCGGTGACCACATCGGCGCGCATCACGTCGGCGGGACGCGGAGGCAGGAGGATCACGATCGACAGCACGGCGACGAACGCCGCAGCCAGCGCCAAAGCCACCAGCATCGCCAAGTATGCCGCGATCGGAAGGCCGCGCGATTCGTTCATTACGCCGTCGGCTTCACCGCGAAGAGGTAGCCCTCGCCGCGAACGGTGCGAATGATCTCGATCCCGCCGGAGCGCTCGAGCTTCTTGCGCAGGCGGCTCACCTGCACGTCGACGGCGCGGTCGAAGACGTCGGAATCGTTGTCGAACGCAAAGTCGAGCAGTTGCTCGCGCGATAGCACGCGCTGCGGGCGCTCGACGAACGCCCGCAGCAGGCGGAACTCGCCCGCCGACAGCGGAATCACGACATCGTCGGGATCGATCAGCTCGCGCCGCGCGATGTCGAGACGGAAGCCGGCGAAACGCAAGGTCTCGCCGGAGAGCGCCCCGTCATTGTCGCGCGCGCGGCGCAGCACCGCGCGGGCGCGCGCCACGAGTTCGCGCGGATTACAGGGCTTGGCGAGATAGTCGTCCGCGCCGATCTCAAGGCCCACGATGCGGTCCGCGTCGTCGCCCAATGCGGAAAGCATGATGATCGGCGGGCGGCCCTTACCGGAGAGGCGCTTGGTCGCCGAAAGCCCGTCCTCGCCTGGCATCATCAAATCCAGAATGATGAGGTCGGCGCCTTTGGCGGCGAGCGACTTTTCCATCGCCGCAACGTCGCCGGCGGCGCTCGCGTCAAAACCGGCGCGCTCGAACACCTCGACCAGTCCGTTACGGATGTCGGGATCGTCGTCGACGATGAGGACGCGTGGCGCGGCGGGGGTTTCGGACATCAGCGCCATATTATTGCGGCCGCGGTCCCGCCAACAGAGAAAACAGCGTCTCGCCGACAACCTCGCCCGCGGGCTCTGGCCGGTTGGTGAGCACGATCACCGTCCAAGCGCCGTTGCCAAAGAGGATCCCGTTCACGCCGGGCCCGCCGCCGGCGAAACCGATGCGGCGCGTATGGCGGCCAGCCTGCGGCTCGCCGCGCAGGACCTGCGCGGTCAGCTCGGCGTTCAGGAGGCGTTGTTCGCGCAACGCATTATCGAACGCGAGCAGGTCGCGCACGGAGCAATACGGATTGCCTGCTGCGCTGCCAGCAACGCCGTGGAAGCGCGACACATCCTCGAACGGCGTCCCGGGGCCCCGCGGACGGCCCACGAAGCGCGCGACATCGTCCGGCAATTGATCCTGGCGCAGATAGGCGCAACCGTCCGCGCCGGCGGGCGCGAACACGTGCTGGGCGACGTACGCTTCGTAACTCTGGCCGGACACGCGCGCGATGACTTCACCGAGCACCACGTAACAGCCATTGCAATATTCCTGCGCTTCGCCCGGCGCAAACATCGGCGGCTGCGCCGATACGAAGCGATAGTAATCGGCATTAGAGAGAAACTGGCTCTTCGGCGCCTCACGAAACGCGGGGCCGAAGATGTCGGCGATACCCGCCCGATGATCGAGCAGCTGCGCGATGGTCGCGCTGCGCGACACCGTGTTGGGGTAATCTGGAATCACATCGGCGATGGTTGTCTCCGGCGTGAGGCGCCCCTGCTGGATCAAGTACGCGATGGCGACATGGGTGAAGGCCTTGCCGATCGAGGCGATGGGAAAGCGGGTGTCCGGGCCGACGGCGGCGCCGCCAGTCAAGCCAGTCGACCCGTACCCCCGGGCGAAGACCTCGCGCCCGTCGCGCGCCACGACCACCGCGCCGTTGAACAGGCCGGACTGGGTCATGCCCGCGAACCACGGATCGAGCGCCGCGCCGACCTCAGCGTCCGTCATTTGCGAATTCAGCGCGAGCGCCGGCAGCTCCGGGCGCGGCGGCCTGTCGTCGGGCTGCGCCAAGCTTGGCGCCGCCAAAACCAACGCAGCGACCGCCAACAGGGCCGATTTCAAGCGCATTTCAGGGCTCCCCCGGGGCTCGATCCATGCGCCGCCGGGATACGCGGCCACTGTTGCGCCAATGTTTCACCGCTGACGCACTGGGGAAACGATGCAGCGCCATGAGTGCGCCATCCAACATGCCCGGACCGGGCTCGATGAGGGGAAATAACGATGAAAGCAGCAATGGCTCTGGGCGTGGCGCTGGTCGCGCTCTCCGTCACCGCCGCGGCGCAGCCGGCGCCGACGCGCGTCGTCGTCCGCCACCACGGCGCCGAGATGAACCCGGATGCGGATGGCGACGGTTGGATCACGCGTGCGGAAGCGGCGGCGCTGGCCGAGCGCGTGTTCAACGAGATTGATAGCGACGACGACGGCCGCGTCACGCCCGCGGATCGCGCCGCGCACATAGCCGACGCCGACGTCATGGCGTTCGCCGGCGAGGATGGCGAACGGGTGCGCATCATCCGCCGCGGCGGGAGCGGCGAACGCGATGAAGCGACGCAACGCGAGATCGAGCGTGAAATCGAACGCGCGCGGCGCGACGCGGAAGCTGCGGCCGAGGACGCCGAACGCGCGCAGCGCGATGCGGACGCGGCGCTGGAGGACGCCGAACGCGCCGCCGGCGATGCGGAGCGGTACGTGGAGCGGGTGGTGATCATCCAAGGCGGCGGCGAGTGGACCCAGCGCGGCGACGCCGTCGCGCCGACCCCGCCCACGCCGCCGATCGCCCCGGTGGCGCCGCCTCCGCCCATGTTCATGATGCTGATCGCCAATTCCGAGGAAGCCGATCTCAATGGCGACGGCGCGCTCTCCCTTGAGGAATTCCGCGCCCAGCATCTGCGCTTCTTCGACGCCAGCGACGCCAACGGCGACGGCCGGGTCCGCTTCCGTGAGCCGCCAGCGGCCCCAGCGCCCCCGGCACCGCCAGAGCCGCCGCGCCGCCGCTGAGGTGTGACCGAGGGCACAGCGGGTCCTGCATCCGAACGCTACCTTCGCTGCATCACCAGTTCAGACGCTGAAACACCGGGAAGGAGCCAGTCATGACGAAGTTCTTCTGCCTCGCCGCCGCGCTGGCGCTGATCGCCCCGGTCGCTTGGGCCACGCTGAATCAAGCCGCTTTGATCGTCGCCTGATCCCCCAAACCCGCCTGCGACGGTCAAACAAGGAAGCCGCGGACCACCCCTAAGGTCCGCGGCTTTTTGTGCGTAAGAGGCGGGTCGGAATTTTTTCCGCCCGCCGCATCCGACGCCGCGTCCACCGGCATCTCACAATCGAACGCAACGTAATTTCGAGGGAAATGAGATGACCAAGATCGCCGCTTTCGCCATCGCGCTGGTTCTGTTCGCACCGGTCGCTGTCGCGACGCTGTCGCAGGCCGCGCTGATCGTCGCCTGACACGCAACGCCGGTTTCGGACGCAAGAACGCCGGCCTGCGGGCCGGCGTTTTTTGTTGCGCGCTCCATCGCAGAAAAAAGTCAGCGCGCGCGCATCCACGCGGACGGCTTGCGGCATCTCATAGTCAACAACATCGTATCGACACCGACACCGCAAGGGGATTTCAAATGACCAAACTCGCCTCGCTCACCGCCGCCTTCGTCCTGTTTGTTCCGGCCGCGCTCGTCGCGCTGATGCAAGCCGCTCAGATCGTCGCTTAATCCCGCCTGCCCATCCTGCAAGCGGCGATCGAACGAAGGCGCGGACTCGCAGAGTCCGCGCCTTTTGTTTGCCCAGACCGCCACCGAAAAATTCACCAACCGCGCATCCGAACACCGCGACAGCAGCATCTCTATTTCAAGAGCTTCACCACTTCAGGATCACGACTATGAAAAAGCTTTTCGCCATCCTCGCCGCGTTCGCGCTGTTTGCGCCCCTCGCCTATGCGGGCCTGCATCAAGCCGCGCTCATCGTCGCTTAACTCTCCCTCCGCGACGGCGGCCAAGGCGCGGATCCTCCCCCCAGGATCCGCGCCTTTCACTTTGTCAGAGCTTCTCGCCGCGAAACAGGACGAGCGGCGTCAGCAGAAACCCGACGAGCATGGCGAGATAGATCATGCCGGCGGGCGTCTGCAGATACGCGATGTGGTCGGCAACCGTTTCGCCGGACGCATAGATCAGCGCCAACTCCGCGATCTCTTGCAGCACCAGGCCAACGGCGCCGACGCCCAGCAGCGAAGCCACATGCGTTGGCGGCTTCACTCTCGGGATCACGGAGCGCGCCGCTACAATCATCACGGCTAACAAGAACGGCGCCTCGCACGCGACGGCCCATGTCTCGCCCAGCCACGGTTCAAGCACCAGCGTCCGCACCGTGCCAAAGACAAACGCCGCCACGAACGTGACCGCAAAATAGAAGGCGCCCGCACTCAGCACACGCATGATCAGCCTGAGTTTCGAATGCGCACGCGTACGCGCGCACTTTGGCCGTCTGCGTCGACAACGGTGACATCATAGAAGCCCGGCGCGCTGGGGCGCCAAATCGCGCGCCCGCTGGTGTCTTCCGTCGGCACGCGCGCACCTTCGGCGTACCACGAGAACGGCGTCCGCCCGCCCCGCGCCGACAGCGAGAGCCCGCGCGATTGCGGGCCGTAGTCGAGCACCAAGACCTCCGCGCCGGACGGCGGGAACAGGATCGAGAGCGCTTCCCGGTCGCTGTTGTCGAAACGCACGAGCCCCGGCGCAACGGGCGCCTCGTCTTCCAGTTCGCGATGCTCGACGGGCCGCGGCGCCCCTAGGAGATCGAACGCTTCGAACAGGATCGGCAGCGCGTCGCTGCGCCCGGTCGCCCCGGCGCGCGGCGAGCCGTCCGGACGGCCGACCCACACGCCGATAACGTAGCCGTTGGCAACGCCGATCGCCCAGGCGTCGCGGAAGCCGTACGACGTGCCGGTCTTGAACGCGACTTGCGGCGCGCCCTGCGCGACTTGCGCAGGTATGCGTCCCGCCGGATGCGGCGAAGTCGCCAGGATCTGCAGTACGCGCTCGGCTGTCTCGGGGCGCACGAAGCGGCGCGAGAAGATGTTCGGCGTAAAGGGCTGCGTCGCCAGCGGCCGCGCGCGCCCGCCGTCGCCCAACGCCGCGTAGAGCTGCACCAAATCTTCGAGGCGCAGCCCGACGCCGCCCAGCGCCAGGGCAAGACCTGGCTCGGAGATGGCGCGGCGCGGCAAGCGCACGTGCGCGCCGGCGCGGCGGAGCGCGGCCTGGAAGCGCGCCGCGCCGATGCGATCGAGCGTGGCGACAGCCGGCAAGTTGAGCGAATGCCGCAGCGCGTCCTCGAGCGACACATCGCCATGGAAGCGGCGGTCGAAGTTTTCCGGCAAATAGCCGCCGAACCGGCGCGGCGCATCGCGCACCAGGGTTTCAGGCGCGGCCACGCCATCGTCGAATGCAATCGCATAGAGAAACGGCTTCAGCGCCGAACCGGGCGAGCGGATCGCTTGCGTCATGTCGATGTAGCCCCCGGCGCGCTCGCGCCCGGCGCCGCCGACGCGCGCGCGCACCTCGCGGCCGTTGAGCTCAACCGCCAGAATGGCGATCTGCGCCTCGCGCTCAAGCGGCTCGGCGCGGCGGCGCGCCAGCGCTTCCAGTTCACGTTGCAGCCGTGCGTCGATGGTGGACGCGATCACGCCCTGCCCCGGATTGGCCCGCACAAGCGCTTCCGCCGCATGCGGCGCGGAATACGGGAACGGCGACCGCGCAGGGATCGCGCTCTCGCGGCCTTCTTCGGCGCGCGTCCGCGAGATGGCGCCGATGCGCACGAACATGTTGAGCACGCGATCGCGCGCGGCGCGCGCCGCCTCCGGATGGCGGTCCGGCCGGCGCGCTTCCGGCGCTTGCGGCAGCGCGATCAGCAGCGCCATCTGCGCGTCATCGAGATAGCGCGGATCCGTCTGGAAATACGCGCGGCTCGCCGCACGCACGCCTTGCAGATTGCCGCCATACGGCGCGAGCGTCAGGTACGCCGCCAGAATTTCGCGCTTCGACAGCCGCCGCTCGATCTGGATCGCGCGGACGATCTCGATCAACTTGGACTGGATCGTGCGCGGCCGCGGCTCCAACAGGCGCGCCAATTGCATCGTAATGGTCGAGCCGCCTTGCGTGACGCGACCTGAGCGGACGTAGGCGAGCGTCGCGCGCGTCAGCGCAATCGGATCGACGCCGGGGTGAAACCAGAACCGCGAATCCTCGATGGCGATGAGGCGGCGGCGGAAGTCCGGATCGATTTCATCGAGCCGCGCTTCCAGCCGCCAGGCGCCGTCGCGCGTGGTGAACGCCATCAGCCATTCGCCATCGCGATCCAGCACGACCGGCGAGACATCGCGCACGCGATGGAGCGGCGGCGGAAACGCCAGATCGAGCGCCAACAAGGTCAGCACGAGCCCGATCAGCACATGCGCGACGGCCTTGCCGCGCGCGCCAAGCGGCAGTGGGACGCGTGGGCCGCGCTTCATCGCTCCTGACCTCCATCTTCGAGCGCCGTCTCACCCTCCTCGCGGCGCGATGCGGATAACTCCGCTGTCGCTGCGCGCCATCACGCCGGGGCGGTACATGTCTTCGACCTGCGCCGCCGGCAGCGTGAAGCGTCCGGGCGTCACCGCGCGCGCGATGTAGGCGTAGCGGAACGGACCGCGCAGATTGGCCGACGCGACGTAACGGTCGTCACGCGCTTCGCTCACTTGCGTGTAGGTGATTTGGCCAGCCCATGCGAACGGCCCGCCGCGGCGCGACCCATCGTAGTCCTCCCAGAGGCCGTCGCTCGGGTTGAGCACGGTTTCGATCTCCAGGCCTGCCGGCAACAGATCGACCACCACCGTCGGGTGCATGCGCGCGCCTTCGGGTTGGCCGGAAATGACGACCACGACGCGATCGCCTTGGCGGATAGCGTTGAGATCGGCCGGCGTCCCATCCATGCGGAAGACGTTCTTGCTGATCGTGTAGCCCGCCTGCATCGCCGGCGGCGCCTCGCGCGGCGCGCCCGAGAGCGACACCGTACGCCACACCGGCCCGCGCGCCGCGTTGCGGAAGACGAGGCCCGTCGCCAGACGTTGCGCGTTCACGAGGATGCGCCGCTCGGCCATCGTTTCGCCGTTCAGCGACACGTTGACCGGACCCGCGCGCTCGAGCAGCGCGTTGGCGGCCAGCAGCAATTGCGTCTGCTCTTGCGTCGTGAGCTGGCCCGCCTCCGGCGCATCGCGCTCGAGGCGCTGGCGCAGGCGGTTGACCAGATCGGTGTCGCCCGCCTCGGCAGCCAATGCGAGCACGCCCGCCACGTCGCGCAGCGGCGTCTGATACCAGTCGCCGATGTTGCGATAGCAATTGTTGAGCGGGCTAAAGCAATTGCCCGACCCCAGCGCCTGCTCCGCCATGCGGAACGCGTTGCGGGCGCGGGCGCGATCGCCCATGTGCGCCAAGGCCGCGCCGATCTGCGCGCGTGCGAGCGGAGAAGGCTCGTTGCGCAGATGCGTGTCGTGGAAGTAGCGCACCTGGCCGATGTCGGCCTCACCGGCGCGCGCCAGCACGAGCAGCGCATAGGCTGCCGCGCGCGAGCGCAGCAATTCGCTGGTGTCGTTCGAGCCCGGCCAACGATAGACCTCGAACTCGTAATTGACCGAGCCGAACTGATTGAGCCGCGCGACACGCCGCAGCGCGGCGTACGCTTGGCTCATCGGCCGACGCGGCACAGCATAGCCGGCGCGCTGGGCGCGCGACAGGAAGTCGAGGATGTAGGCGCCGAGCCATGGGCTCGCATGCCCGTCGCCCGCGCTCCACAGACCGTATGCGCCGTCCGGACCCTGGCGATCCAGCAATTGCGTCGCCGCTTCCTGGATGCGCTGCGTAATGCGTGGGTCGGTTCGCCGGTTCGCCTCCGACGCCAGCACATTGTAGTAGAGCAATGGCATGGCGACGCTGACGAGCTGCTCAGAGCAGCCGTACGGATAGCGGTAGAGCTCATCCAGCAACGGCGCGGGATCTATACCCGCCAGGTTCGAGAACGAGATCAGAGCCTGGCTGCTCGGCTGGAAGCGCGCGAGCGAATCAGCGGGCGCGCGCCAGCTCTCGCCGCTCGCTTGTGGCGTTGTCGTCGTGATGGTGATGGGCATGAACGGCGCACGCGATTGGATATCGTAGGTTCGCTCAACCGCCGTGAAGCCCTGCGGGCCTTCCAGCCGCAATGTGATGCGCCCAACGCCTAGCGGGCCGCCAGTGATCGGAACCAACGCCGTTTGCCGTCGGCCGCGCTCGAGCGTGAAGCGGCGCGGTTGCGCCGCAATCCGGGCGGTGTCCGATCCGGAGATCGTCACGGTATAGGCGCCGTTCGGACCCTCGACGTTGTCGAGGTTGAGCGCGCCTTGCGCTTCATCGCCCGGCGCCAAGAAGCGCGGCAGGATCAACTCGGCCACGACCGGATCGCGCACTATGATCTGCTCGGCGTCCTGTCCTAGCGCATTCTGGCTCCAGGCCACGGCCATCAGCCGCAGCGTGCCGTTGAAATCCGGCACATCGATTGGAATGACCGCGCGTCCGTTGCGTACCTCCACGATGTCGGAGAAGAGCGAGACAGTGCGCGTGGGCACGACGGTGAGGCCTTCGCCACCCAAGCTGTCGCCGCCCTGCCGCGCCGTCGCCGGCGCGCCGAGATTCGGATTGAGCAAGCGCCCGTAATCGTCGCGCAATTCGACGCCGAGCGCGCGACGGCCGAAGAAATAGTCGACCGGATTCGGGCTCGCGTACTTAGTGATGTTGAGGATGCCTTCGTCGACGAGCGCGATCGCCACGCGCACGCGCTCGCCCGAGGCGATATTGCGCACCTGCACCGGCACCTCGACGCGCGTGCGCGGACGCACGTTGCGCAAGCCATCGCCGGCGATCACTTCAAGCGTCCGCTGCCCCATATCGACAGGCACGTAGGCCACACCGATGGCGCGGCGCGGCACCGGCAGATTCACCGGATCGCGCGGCGTCATCACGGTGACCATGATGTAGGCGCCGGAGCCCCACTCGTTGGTCACCGGGATGTCGATGTTGGTTCCGCTGGGGCTCACGCGCACGGTGCGCGTTTCAATCACGCGGTCGGTGGCGACCACGATCTGCGCTTCGCCGGCGTAGGGCGGGCGGATTTGGATCCGCGCGCGCGCACCCGCGCGCACGGGATTTTCCGGCCCAACCACGGTGACCATGTCCGGCGTCGCATTGTCGTCCGCCGGGCCGCCCCAGCCGACACCGAAACGCTGCGTCGCTTGCGCGCCGCTTGCCGCGTCGCGAACGACAAGGCGATAGGCGCCCGAGCGCAAACCATCCTTGGAGATACGCAGCGCCTGACCGGCCGGGATCGCCACCGTCGCGCCATCGATCGGGATGTCGCGGCCCGTGCGGCGCCAGCGCCAACGGCCGTTGTCGAGATACCAGTCGTAGCTCCACTCCTCGCGCACCAGCTGCCAGCTGACCGCGCGCACGCCGATGCGCCGTCCGTCGGCGTTGACGGCGATCACGTCGTAGGCGACGCGTTCGCCCGCGCCGGCGCGGCCGTTCTCGAACTGCGGCCGCATACCGATGTAGGCGTCGCGCAAGCGCACCGGTACCGAGAAGCTCTCGCGCACCAGACGCCCGCCCGGATCGGCCACGCTCGCGACCATCTGCGCGCGCAGCGGCAGCGAGGTGTCGGGCTCATCCTGCAGGCGCATCGTGAGCTGGGCCGCCCCTTGGCCGTCCGTCACCGTGCCCGGCAACTGGAACATGCGCTCGTCAAAACTCTCGTCGCTGTTGCCCCAGGCATAGCCTTCGAACTCGGGGAACGGGTTGTAGTCGACGGTGAGGCGGCCTTCCGCTTCCACCGCGAGGCCCGCGCCGGGCGCGCCGTAAAGGAAGTCGGCCTGCACCGTGACGGGGCGCGATTGCCCGCGCCGCAGCACCGCTTCGCTTGCCTCGATGTTCACGCGGAGCCGCTGCGGCACGAAGTCTTCGACTGACCAGCTGACCGTGCCTGCGGGCGCGTCTTGCCCATCGACGATGAGCTCGGCGCGCCACATGCCGCGCGGCGCGCTGCGCTCGAGCTGTATGTTCTTGGCGACGGCGCCAGCCAGTTCGGCCTCAGCGAGGCGAACGCGCCGCGCTTCGGTTCCGTTCGGGCGATAGACGACGAGCGTCGATTGGCGATCCGAGATGGCGCGGCCGATCTGGTCGCGGATCAGACCCATCAGACGCACGCGCTCGCCCGGGCGATAGACGCCACGCTCGGTGTAAAGATAGGCGTCGATGCTGCCGGGCGGGCGGCGCCCGTCCACGCCGCGATCGGTGAGATCGAGTGCTGCGCCTTGCAGATCGAGCGCGGCGTAATCGCCCTCCTGGCCATAGGCCATCACGTACCGCGCACGCGCCGGGCCGTCGCCGTTCACCAGCGCTTCGGCGAAGTGCACCCGGCCTTCGCGGTCGGTGCGCACGCGCGCCAATTCTTCGTTGTTCTGCGCGATCAGCGTCAGCGTGACATTGCTCATCGGGCGCGCCGTACGCAGCGAGCGCACGACGACATCGAGGCCTGTCGCGCCCGAGAACGTCTGCAACGCCATGTCGGTGTAGATGATCCAGCGGTAGGACGAGGCGCGGGAGTCGTTCTCCGCCTCGGCATTCTGACCGGCGCTTGGCGAGTCATCGCGCACCTTGACGACGTAGGCGCCCGGGCGCAGTTCGTTCAGCGCCGCGCCCAGGGCAAATACCGTGGTAATCGCGGTGTTTCGCCGGTTGCCGATGTTGATGTCGATCGTGCCCTTGTAGACCTCGACGCCGACGCCTTCGCCCGCGTTGTCGAAGCCCCAGTAATTCCAGCCGCCCTCTTCGTTGGTTTCACCCGGTTGCAGATTGTATTGCGACAGGATGCGATCCGGCACGCGCAGCACCTGAACCTCGATGCGCGAGACGTTGACGGTCTCGATGGCGATGCCGTCCGCTTCCGAGCGCGGCAGGATCACGCCGTTGCCGGCGAAGCCGACATACGCCGGGCGGTCGCCGAACGTGAGCGTGAACGTCTCCGCCGCTTCGGTGCGCTCGCCGCTGCTTGACGGCAGGCCAGCGAGGATCGTGACTTGGCGTTCCGGCTCGAACGGGATGCCGCTCAAGCAGAGCAGGTTGCCAGAAACGTCGGTCTGAAACTGAACGGTGGGTGCAATCTCAATGTAGTCGGCCCAGTTGATGGTCGAGTCGGTCGAGAGCGGCTGCGAGAACTCCAAACAGGCGCGCGGCTCTTCCTGATCCATGTCCGTGCGCAGGCGCATGAACGCCATGCCGTCGACTTGCGGCAGGCCGGCGCGCGGCGCGTCCGCATCGCGTGCGTTCTCGCTGCCGACGGTGCCGAGCTGCGCGAAACTGAACGCAGGGCCGCCGAGCGAGACACGCCCCAACACCGCCCCGCCCCAAAGCCCGGCGAGCAGCGCAATCGAGGTGGAGAGCACCACCGTGCGGTTGGCCGTCAGCCAAGCGTTCATGGGAGCGAGCGCCGCCCAATTCCACTTACGCGGATCCAGACGCTCTACGAGCGACTTCCAATTGAAGGCCATGGCGCGCGTCTCCCATCCGCTCGGCTAAGCGCATGCTTGCCCGAGCCTCACGCACCCCGCAAGCAAGCATTAAAAGCAGGCAAAGTTCTGTCTTTGCGTGCTGTTGCCGGCAGCGGCGCGACGTGTTTCAACAGCTTCAACAAAGATGACGCTGGCGGCGCCTTTATAGCCCCCAAAGCGCGGGAGGACGTGGAGAATGACCGAGGCCGCCAAGCCCGCTTTTCCGGCCATGACGATCGAACAGGCGCACAGCCTTCTGACGCAGCCAGGCTCGATGCTCGAGGTCGGCCGGGAGACCATCCGCGGCGTCGAGATGAAGGTGTGGAAGAACGCGCCCCCTACCCTTACGGCAATTTTCAATCTGTCCGCCGCCTTTGCACCGCGCGATCACCTGGTTCTCGAAGATGAACGCGCCACCATCGGCCAGGCGCGCGCCGCGGCGATGGCGCTGGCGCGGCGGCTCATGGACGACGGCGTGAAGCCGGGCGACCGCGTCGCCATCATCATGCGCAACCTCCCCGAGTGGCCCGTCGCGTTCTGGGCCGGGGTGCTGACCGGCACCATCGTCACGCCGCTCAACGCCTGGTGGACAGGGCCAGAGCTCGAATACGGGCTCCAGGATTCCGGTTCGTCGATCGTGTTTGTCGACATCGAACGCTACGAGCGGGTGCGCGAGCACCTGCCGAACTGCCCGGCGGTGCGAAAGATCTACGTGTCGCGCGCCAAGGAGGAGATCGCCGATCCCCAGGTGCAGCGGCTCGAAAGCGCCATCGGCGGCGTCAGCGCTTGGTCCGGCCATAGCGGCGGGGCCGAGCCGGCGACGGGTTTTGTCGAGCGCGGGCCGGACGCTGACGTCACGATCTTCTACACGTCGGGCACGACGGGCAAACCCAAGGGCGCGGTCATCACGCACCGCAACATCATCTCCAACATGTTCAATGCGGCGTCCGCGCAGGCGCGCGCTTTCCTGCGCCGGGGCGAGGCGCCGCCCGCGCCGGATCCAACGCTGCCGCAGAAGTCGTTCTTGCTCTCGGTGCCCTTCTTCCACGCCACCGGCTGCTTCGCGGTGATGCTGCCGGCGATGATGGGCGGACACAAATTGGTGCTGCAGCGAAAATGGGACGTCGACCAGGCGCTGGAGCTGATGCAGCGCGAACGGGTCACGAATTTCGGCGGCGTGCCGACCATCGCCTGGCAAGTGCTCGAGCATCCGCGCATCAACGACTACGA
Source organism: Hyphomonadaceae bacterium (assembly GCA_050182055.1). Lineage (GTDB taxonomy): Bacteria > Pseudomonadota > Alphaproteobacteria > Caulobacterales > Aquidulcibacteraceae > Vitreimonas. Next base: position 234,179 of record JBFXCP010000001.1, on the reverse strand, counting down.
CCTTTCCTCCGTCGAGGGCGTTTCCTATGGCGGCGCGCCGGCGGCGCCGGAATTGGTGAAGCGCATCCTCGAACGCTTCCCGAAGGCGCTGCCGGGCCAGGGCTGGGGCATGACGGAAACGTCGGCGACCGCGGTCTCCAACGGCGCGGAAGACTACCAGCGCAAGCCCGCCAGTTGCGGCGTGCCCTCGCCCACCGGCGAAGCGAAGATCGTCGACCTGGAAACACTGCAGGAAGTGCCGCGCGGCCAGGTGGGCGAGCTTTGGTACAAGGGCCCGGTCGTCGTGCGCGGCTATTGGAACAAGCCGGAAGCCACCGCAGAAACGTTCATCGACGGCTGGGTGCGCACCGGCGATCTGGCCAAGATGGACGAGGAAGGTTTTCTCTACATCGTCGATCGCGCCAAGGACATGCTGATCCGCGGCGGCGAGAACATCTACTGCGTCGAGGTCGAAAACGCGCTCTACGACCACCCCGCGATCATGGATGCCGCCGTGATCGGCCGCCCGCACCAGACTCTCGGCGAAGAGCCGATCGCGGTTGTCACACTCAAGCCCGGCATGAGCGCGACCAGCGACGAATTGCGTCACTTCACGGCGCAGAAACTCGCCGCCTTCAAGGTGCCGGTCGACATCATCTTCTGGCCCGAGACGCTGCCGCGCAACGCCAACGGCAAGATCGTGAAAACCGAACTGAAGAAACAACTCGAGGCGCCGGTTCAGTTCTGAGGGGCTTCTGCCGGCGTCGCGTAGCCGCTCTCGCGCAAATAGAGGGTCCGCCACACACGGTTTGGGCCTGTCGGATACGCAACCGACAGGCCATCGAACACCTCGCGCCACTCGGCGCGCTCGGCATTGATGCCATCGATCAACGCGCGGTTTCGCGCTTCCGCCTCTGTTATGGCGACGGGCTCGTCAGCCCTCTGCTCAAGGACAAGTATGAAGCGGCCGTCCGCCAGCGCCGTCGCGTTCATGATCGCGACCGGGAAAACCCGGCCGCTGACACGGAAGCGCGATTCCGTGATGTCCGGGTGTCGGCGGTACAACTGACGTTCACTCGCGAAGCCGTTGGCTTCCGCCGCTTGGAGGAAGGCGCCGCGATTGAAAGTCAAGTTCGCCAGATCGTACAACGCCGTCGAATTGAAGACGTTGCCCTTGTTGCGCTGCTCTGTCGCGAGGGCCCAAAGCCGAGCGCCGTCACGATCCCCCAGCGCGCTCAGCCCGAGATGCACGCCGCGAACGCGCCAAGCCCCTTGCTCGCGCTCGAACCAGAACGTCCAGGTGTGTTCCCCGCCGGGGACCGGCTCCGCCAGCGTGACGAACATCGATTGCAGACCTCCGCCGCGCGCCAAGAACGCTGTGCCGCTCTCGTCGGGGCACGGCGCCATGCCGCGCTCCGATCCGATGGACGTCAGCTTGAACACGTCGCGAAGGTCTAACGCTGCGGGCGGACGTTGCAGCGTCGCCTCCGTCAGATTCAGCATCGCGATGCGTTGCGCCGCCGCACGTCCTTCCGTGGACATGCTCCGCAGCGCGGCTTCGGTCTCGCCGTCGCGGATCAACTGGACAAACGCGCGCGCCTCGTCGCCAATCGCCTCGCGCTCGGCCGCTGGGATCTCGCCATTCGCCTGACAAACGCTAAATGCCAGCCCCATCAGCGAGCCCATGTAGAGGCACCCAGACAGCACCGCCACGAGCAGCAAAACCGCGGCCCATCCCCAAAACCGGCTCATGCGCCGCCCCTTTGAACCCGGACAACAACGCTCTACCTTCCCTCGGAGGAGAGCCATCCATGACCAAGATCGTCTACGAGATCATCCAGCACGACGGCGGCTGGGCATTCAAGCTGGGCGACACGATCTCGGAAACGTTCCCGAGCCATGACGCGGCCTACGCCGCCGCGCGGCGCGTCGCCATCGAACAGATGCGGCCCGATGAAACGGTCGGCATCTCGTGGGAAGACGACAAAGGCCGCTGGCACGACGAACTCTCCTCCGGCGACGACCGGCCGGAAGTCGAAATCCAGGACAAGACCTGACGCCAGCGTGCTAAGCGTCCGCGCCACGGAGCTGCGCGATGGACGATTTTTCGGGATGGGCGGCCAAGGCCGCGGCGTGGGGCGTGGACTATCGGGCGCGCTTGCGCGAGCTGCCGGTGCGCCCGCCGGTGAAGCCGGGCGAGATCGCCGCGAAGATCGCTGACGCGCCGCCCGAAATCGCCGAACCGTTCGAACGCGTGTTCGCCGACTTCGAGCAGATCATCGCGCCGGGCATGACACATTGGCAGCACCCGCGCTTCTTCGCGTACTTCCCGTCCAATTCCGCGCCTGCCTCGCTGGTGGCCGAACACCTGGTCAACGCCATCGGCGCGGTGTGCATGCTGTGGCAGACCTCGCCTGCGGCGACCGAACTCGAGACCAAGGCCATCGACTGGCTGCGCCAAGCGTTCGGTCTGCCGGATGCGTTCAAGGGCTGCATCCAGGACACGGCTTCCACCGCAACGCTCGCCGCAGTCCTCGTCATGCGCGAGCGCGCGCTCGACTTCACCGGCAACGCGACGGGCCTCAGCGGCGCGCCGCGCCTGCGCGTCTATTGCTCGGCCGAAGCCCACACCTCGATCGACCGCGCCATCTGGTTCGCCGGCATCGGCGGCGACAATCTTGTGCGTATCCCGATCAAGGGCCTCAATCGCGGCGCCGATCCCGATGCGTTGCGCGCGCTGATCGAAGCGGACCTCGCCGCCGGTTTCCGCCCCGCCGGGATCATCGCCAATGTCGGCGCCACCGGCGTCGGCGCCACCGATCCCGTCGCCGAGCTTGCGGCGATCGCGCGTGACTTCGATCTCTATCTGCACGTCGATGCGGCCTGGGCGGGCGCGGCGATGATCTGCCCCGAATTTCGTCCGCTTTGGGCCGGCGTGGAACACGCGGACTCCATCGTCGTCAATGCGCACAAATGGCTCGGCGCGCAGACGCATTGCACAGCGCATTTCGTGCGCGACCCGGCAATGCTCGTGCGCACGCTGGCGGCGCGGCCGGATTATTTGCATACGCTCGGCGAAAGTGACGTGGTGAACTACAGCGAATGGGGCGTGCCGCTGGGGCGCCAATTCCGCGCACTGAAGCTCTGGTTCGTGCTGCGCGCCTACGGGCTCGAAGGCCTGCGCACAATGATCCGCAATCATGTCGCATGGTCGCGCGAACTCTGCGAACGCCTGCGCGCTGCGCCTGGGTTCGAGATTGCGACAGAGCCCATGTATTCCCTCTTCTCGTTCCGTTATGCGCCGGAAGGCGCAGGCGATCTCGACGCGTTGAACTTGCGGCTCGTCGAAGCGATCAACGCCGACGGGCGCATCTATCTCACCCAAACCCGCGTCGATGGCCGCGTCGTCATCCGCTTCCAAGTTGGCCAATTCGAATGCACGCGCGAGGACGTGATGAGCGCCTTCGACGCGATCACGGAGATCGCTCCCGCCATCCGCTGAAGCCGCGTGCTCACAGCGTCGCCAGCCAGTCGATAAGGAGGCCAGTGGTTTCCGCAGGCGCTTCCTGCTGGGTCCAGTGGCCGATGCGCGGGATCATGTGCGACCCGCGCAGATCGGACGCGTTCGCCGCCATGCGCTCGAACGCCGCCTCGGCGCTGCCGCCGAACATCTTCAACACGAGGTCATTCTCGCCGACGATGAAGAGCGAGGGTTGATGGATCACGCGATCCGGCACGGTGCGCATGTACTCGAAATCGCGGGTGTGATTGCGGTAGCGATTCAGCGGGCCGCGAAAGCCGGACTGCGTGAACTCGGCGGTGAAATAGTCGATGTCGTCATCCGTCATCCATGCCGGGAACGGCTGCGGATCGGGCAGGCCGTCAAGCAGCGCGTCGCCGTGCTTCTTGTCGACGCCGCCCCAATAGCCGGCGCTGTCGCCGCTGCCGGCGTAGTAGAGCTTGCGCAGGCCGCCGCGCACGTCGGCTTCGAACGCGGCTTCGGCGACGCCTTCGTCCTTGAAATAGGCCTGGTAGAAGAACTTGCCCTGGTCGACGTACATGAGCTTGATCAGGTCATCGAGCGACATTGGCGGCAGGCCGAACCACGGCACGCTCAAACCGGCGACGGCGCGCACATGCTTGGGATGCAGCACCGCCGTGTGCCAGACAATCGGCGCGCCCCAATCGTGGCCGATCAGCACCGCAGGCTTTCCTGGCGACAGCGCATCGATCACGCCCGCAACATCGGCGGCGATTTCCTTGATCGCATAGGCTTCGACCGCGTGCGGTTTGTCTGAGCCGCCGTAGCCGCGCACATCGATCGCGCACGCCGTGAAGCCGGCGGCGGCGAGCGGCGCCATCTGGTGGCGCCACGAATACCAGCTCTCCGGGAAGCCGTGCACCATGACGACGAGCGGCCCTTCGCCCTGCAGCGCGGCGCGCAGGCGCAAGCCATTCGTGTCGATCATGCGGAATTCGGGCGTCATGACTGTCTCCTCGGGCCGCACTCTACCAGCTATTCCACGCCCGCGAACGGGCGCCGCGGCGTCAGGCAGTTTCTTCTTCGGCGTCGCCGATGATGTCCTCGGCTTCCTCGTTCAGCGCCTTCGCGCCGCGCCGCGGCACCGTGAACGGTGTCGGCTGCGGCGTCATTGTGTTGTTGCGCATCAGCGCGCGTCCGGCGGCGATGCCGCCGGCCAGCTGCAACTCGAAGCGCTCGGCGTCGCGCTCGCGCACCTCTTCCAGCGTCTCGCCGATTTCGAGGTCCGAAAAGCCCAACTCGCGCAGCACCGCGCCGCTGAACATGATCGAGGATTCGAAGAGTTCGCGTAGCTGATAATCCACCCCCGCCTGCACCAGTCGCATCGAATGTCCGCGGTCGAAAGCGCGCGCGAAGATCTTGGCGTGCGGGAATTCCGACTTTACCAGAGCGGCGATACGGTCGGTCGTTTCGGGCTTGTCGACGCAGATCAGGATGATCTCCGCCGTGCCGGCGCCGGACGCTTGCAGCACGTCCAGCCTCGTGCCGTCGCCGTAATAGACCTTGAAGCCGAAATTGGCGGCGGCCTGGATCATCTCGACGTCGGTCTCGATCAGCGAGATGTCGACGCCGCGCGCCAACAGGGGTTGGCTGACCACCTGCGCGAAGCGGCCGAAGCCGATGAACAGCACCCGCCCGCTGAGATCGTGCGCATCCTCCACCCCGTCGCGCGAGATTTCGGGCGGGCGCACGAGGTTGCGGAGCCCAAGCACCACCAGCGGCGTCAGCACCATCGAGATGATGACGATCGCCGTCATGTTCGCGGCGACGCGCGCGTCGATCACGCCCGCCGACAGCGCCGCCGCAAACAAGACGAACGCGAACTCGCCGCCCTGCGCAAACAAGGCCGCGCGGCGGATGGCTGCGTAGTGCGACGCCTTGAAGAGGCGCGCCACGGCGTAGATGCCGAGCGCCTTCACCGCCATGAAGGCGACGACGCCGGCGGCGATGATCCGCCAGTCGGCGACGACAGCCGCCACATCGAGCGACATGCCGACGCTGATGAAGAAGAGCGCCAGCAGGATGCCGCGAAACGGCTCGACGTCGGCTTCGAGCTGGTGACGAAAGACCGAGTCCGACAACAAAACGCCGGCGAGAAAAGCGCCCATCGCCATCGAAAGCCCGCCGAGGTCCATCAGCCAGGCGGCGCCCAGCACCACGAGCAAGGCAGCCGCCGTCATCACCTCACGCGCGCCCGAGCGCGCCAGCACGCCGAACATCGGATTGAGCACGTACTTGCCCGCGACCAACACGACAGCGATCGCGCCCACGCCCAGCAGAATGCTCTGCCAGAGCGGCGGGGCGTTCGGATCGACGCCCACGGTCAGGCCCGCGATCACGGCGACGGCGGCGAGCAACGGCACGATCATCAGATCTTCGAACAACAGGATCGAGACGTTGCGCTGGCCCGCTTCGCTCGCGGTTTCGCCGGCATCGTCCATCATCTTCATGATGACGGCGGTCGACGACAGCACGAAGCCGGACGCGCCGACGGCGGCGGCGGCCCAGGGCAAGGCCGTGTCGATGCGGAAGGCGGCGATGAGCGCGAGCGCCACGCCCGTCAGCAAGACGATGCACGCGATCACTTGTGCTGCGCCGAGGCCGAAAATCTCCTTGCGCAGCGCCCACAATTTCGCCGGGCGCATTTCGAGGCCGATGATGAAGAGAAACATAACCACCCCGAGTTCGGCGACGTGGAGAATGTTCTCCGGATCGCGGAACAGCCCCAGGCCGAACGGGCCGATCAGCAGCCCGGCGGCGAGATATCCCAGCACGGAGCCCAGTCCGAGCCGCCGAAACAGCGGCGCAGCGACCACCGCCGTCGCCAGCAGGGCAACCGCGTGCTCGAGCCCCAATCCCCCATCCGCCGCCGCTTCAGCCGCCATACGTCGCGCTCGCTGTTAATGTTTCCCGCCGAGGTAGTCCCCTTAGCACGGCTTTGAACCTCCACCACGCGGACTCGAATCATCTATGCTGGCGGCTTGCCTTTCCCGGAGCGCGAAATGATCGAGAACACGAAGCTGACCGCGCTTGTCGCCTCGCGCATCTGCCACGACATGGTCGAGCCGATGAGCGCCATCATCCAGGGTCTGGAGATGATCAAGGCTGGCGAAGGGCGCACCGATCCCGACGCGCTCTCGCTGCTGGATCACGGCGTCGGCAAGGCCTGGGCGAAACTCGAGTTCTTCCGCTTCGCCATGGCGGGCGCGGTGGCCGAAGGCGACAGCGAACTGGAAGAGGGCCGCGCCGTCGCGGTGAAGCTCTATGGCGCGCTGAAGCCGGACCTGATCTGGTCGGCGCCGGCGGTGGCGATGCCGCGCCCGGCGGTGCGGGTGATCGTCAACTTGTTGCTGATCGCCAACGAATGCCTGCCGCGCGGCGGCACGGTGGAGATTACGGCCGAGAAACGAGGCGATGGCGGCGAGGTCGTGATCACGGCCAAAGGCGCTCGCGCCAAGTTGCGCGAGGCTACGGCGGCGGCGTTGCGCGGCGAAAGCGACGAACTGACCGGCCACACCATCCAACCCACGCTGACATCCCTGCTCGCCGCCCAGGGCGGGGTCGAGCTTTCCGCGCGCGAAAGCGAAGACAGGGTCGAGCTGATCGCCCGGTCGTCGGCCTTCAAGCTCTAGGCGTTGCGCACTCGTTAACGCCATCATAACCCCGGCCTCAGCACTGTCGGACAGATTCCGCCGGAGCTGATTCCCATGAAGCGCTGCCTTGTCGTCGACGACAGCCGCGTCATCCGCAAAGTCGCTCGCCGCATTCTCGAAGACATGCGCTTCGAGATCGAGGAGGCCTCCGACGGCCTCGAGGCGCTGCAGGCGTGCCGCCGCCAGATGCCGGACGCGATCCTGCTCGACTGGACCATGCCGGTGATGAGCGGCATCGACTTCCTGCGCCAGCTGCGCCAGGAGCCCGGCGGCGATCGCCCGACGGTGGTGTTCTGCACCACCGAAAACGACGTCGAGCGCATTTCCGAGGCGCTCAAGGCGGGCGCCGACGAATACATGATGAAGCCGTTCGACGGCGACATCCTCCACTCCAAGTTTGCCGAGGCGGGCCTCGTGTGATGCTGAACGACGCCGAATTCGCGCTCGTCTCGCGTGAAGTGAAGCAGCGCTCCGGCGCGGTGCTGACGCGCGAAATGGGCGGCGCTGTCGCCATGCGGCTGCAGCCGGTGGCGCGGCGCGAGAATTTCGCGTCGGCGCCCGAACTGATCGCGGCCGCGCGCATCCGCCCGGACGGCGCGCTCTGGGGCGCGATCACCGACGCGCTGCTGCAAAGCGACACCCGCTTCTTCCGCGACCGCGCCGTGTTCGCGCGCCTGCGCGAAGACATCCTGCCCGCCGCACTGCAACGGCGCGGCCACGAGCGGGTGCGGATCTGGTCGGCGGGCTGCTCAACCGGCCAGGAGGCCTACTCGATCGCGATGATGATCGAGGAGATGCGCAGCGACGGCCTCAATCCCGCTGTGGAGCTTGTCGCCACCGACTATTCCGAGCGCCTGCTCGATAAGGCGCGCTCGGGGCTCTACACCCAGTTCGAAGTGCAGCGCGGGCTGCCGATCCGCAAACTGATCGCGCATTTCGAAAAAGGCGGCGACCTCTGGCGCATTTCCGACCGCCTGCGCGCCAGCGTGCGCTTCGAGGCGCACAATCTGCTGACGCACGCCGAGGCGCTGGGCCAGTTCGACGTCATTCTGCTCGCGCACGTGCTGCCGGCGTTCGACGCCGGCGTGCGCCGCGAAATCGTCCTGCGCCTGGCCGAGACGCTGACGCGCGACGGCGTGCTGATGCTGGGCGCCGGCGAGACGCTGCCGGACGGCTGCGAGGGCCTCGTCTGCGCCGATGGCGTCGTGCGCAAGGCCGCCGGCGCGCGCGCTGCGGCTTAGCGCTTCAATTCGGCGCCGTCGTCCGGCTCAGGGCCGTTCAGCAAGTGCTTGTACTGCTCCTGGAGGTTGGCGGGATCGCCGGCGGGATGGGGACGCAGCGGCGGCGGCTTCGGGCAACCTGTGCGGCGCGCCACCTCGGTCATCTTTTTGTGCATCTCGCGCTCGACCTCCCAGGTGCGCACATCGTCGTCGAACGCGCTGATGCGGCTGAAGCGGCGGCGCAGTTCCGCGCGCATCTTCTCGTCCTCTTCTTCCGAGAGCACGTTCGCCGACGCGAGGCGCTCGGCGGCGGCGGCCGCCTGGGTCGCGACTTTCGTCCAACGCTCGGCTTCGGCCAGATCGCCGCGGCGCGCGGCGCGTTCGGACTGGCGCAAGGCGTGCGCGCCGCGTTGTTGTTGAGGATCGGTCATGTGCTCTCCGTCTGCTGATACGCAGGCGCGCGGCGTCCTTGTCGGCCGGCGCCGGAAAAAAGGATGGCCGGGGACACGGACGGTCCGCGCCAAGGAGCGGCTCGCGAGAGCCGCGATAGACGCGCACCGTCCGCGTCCCCGCGATTGACTTTTCACCGGCGCCGCAGGCGGGAGCTTTTTCACTCTCGCATCGCGGCTCGGCCGGCGGCGTGCAGGCGCCCGGTTCGCTCGGACAGCCCGGTTCGTGCTCCCGCGGCTTGGCCCGCGGGCTTCAGCGCCGGCGCATTGCGCGCGGCCGCCACGTCGTGAACGTCTAGCCAACGCCTCGACCCTTGGCGGCGCCGCCTTCCCTTCGGCCTTGCGGCTTGCGGAGAAAAACGCCGGAGCTTTCACGCTCAATCGCCACGCTCGCGCATCGGTTCGAACATTTGGCCGATCGGCCATCCAGCGGAGCGATGGAGGGAGTATGCGCGCGGTGGGAAGCAGGTCGGATTGATTTTTGGTGGGGCGCTGGGAATTCAAACGCTTGCGCGGGAATGGTGTGGGATAGATGGAAATCTATCCTCGCACCACGGCCCGCCAAACACAGCCGTCATTCCGGGGCTCGCGAAGCGAGAGCCCGGAACCTAGGGGCGAACGCACCGAGCTTCGTCACCCTTGGGTTCCTGCCCGCGCTCCGCGCGACCGGAATGACGGCGCTAGACGGGGGCAGCGATGGGAAATCTGGTGCGACTGCGCTATACTCGTTGCCGATGAACGCCGCCGCACATCCCCGGATCGCGCGCGATCCAAACATCATGATGGGCAAACCCGTCATCGCCGGCACGCGCGTGCCGGTGGAGACCGTCGTGCGCCAGTTCGCCGTGGGCGCAGACATGGCCTGGGTGCTGAAAGGCTTCCCGGACCTCAGCGAAGACGACGTCCGCGCCGCGCTTGCCTACGCCGCCGAAGCGGTCGCCGCCGAGTAGATGCGCTTTGCCATCGACGCCTGCGTGCCAGCGCATCTGGCGGAGGCGTTGACAGTGTTGGGCGCGGATGTGGTTTCGGCCGGGCAGCGCTTGCGGGCGATGCCCGTCTAACGCCAGACTCAAACACGACAATCGTCACTCCGGGGCTCGCGAAGCGAGAGCCCGGAACCTAGGGGCGAACGCACGAGCTTACGGCCCCTGGATTCCGGCCCGCGCTCCGCGCGACCGGAATGACGGGCTTTGTAGGCAGGCGAAGCGCTCAGCCCCCCTCCAGCCCCTCCTCGACTTCCCGCTCCACCCGTAGCGCCGTCAGCTGGTTGCGCTGCCTTCTCAGCACCTGAAACCGGTAGCCATGAAACGCGAACCGCTGCCCCGGCTCGGGGATCGCTTGCGCTTCGTGGATGACGAGGCCGGCGACGGTGACGGCTTCTTCGTCGGGCAGGTCCCAGTTCATGGCGCGGTTCAGGTCGCGGATCGGCACCGAGCCGTCGACATTGACGCTGCCGTCGGGCTGCTGGCGCACGCCTTGGACGGCGATGTCGTGCTCGTCTTTGATGTCGCCGACGATCTCTTCGAGGATGTCCTCGAGCGTGACGAGGCCCATCAGCGCGCCGTACTCGTCGACCACCAGCGCGAAATGCTCGCGCCGGCGCAGGAACTCCGCCAGCTGATCGTCGGCGTCGGTGGTGACGGGCGTGAACCAGGGTTCGCGCTTGACCTCGTGAATGTCGAAACCGTCGCGGCCGTGTTCGGAGATCGCGCGCAGGAGATCGCGCGCGTGCAGGATGCCGACGATGTTGTCGGGATCGTCCTTGTAGAGCGGCAGCCGTGTGTGCGGGGACGCCATCGCCTGGGCGATGATTTCGCGCGGCGGCAGATCGATGTCGAGCGACTTGATCGCCTTGCGGTGAATCATGACGTCGGCGACGGTGAGATCGCCCAGATCGAGCGCGCCGCGCAAACGATCGCGCACGTCGGTCTCCACCGTGCCTTCGTCAGCGTGCATCTCGACCGCGCCGCGGATTTCCTCCGCCGCCGCGTAGGCGTCCGGCGCGCCGCGCGGTGTGACGCCGAAGAGGCGCAGCGTGTTGCGCACGATGAACTGCACCGCGTTCACCACCGGCGACAGCACCACCATGAAGAAGCGCGCGAACGGCGCGATCCAGAGCGCGGTGTTTTCCGGATAGGCGATGGCGTAGGTCTTCGGCAGCACTTCCGCGAAGATGAGCACGATCACGGTGGTGACGCCGGTCGCCACCGCGACGCCGAGATCGCCGAGCGGGGCGGTCAGCAGCGATGTGGTGATCGCGGCGGCCAAGGTGTTGAGCAGATTGTTGCCGAGCAGGAGCGCGCCGATCAGCCGCTCGCGCTGATCCAGGAGATCGTTGACGTCCTTGGCGCGCTTGTCGCCTTCGCGCTCCAATTGGTGCATGCGCGCGCGCGAGGCGGCGGTGAGGCCGGTCTCGGCCGCGGAGAACAGCCCCGAGATCAGCGCCAGCACGATGGCCGACAACGCAGCGGCGCCAATGGCCGCCAAGATGACCGTCAAACTCATTGTGTCTCTTCGATAAGGAGCGCGCGGACGGCTTCCGCGTCCGCGCGCTTCTGGATGAACGCCTGGCCCGGCGCACGCGCCAGGATGAGCGTCAAGCCGCCGGCTTCGGCCTTCTTGTCGGCGGCCATGAGCTGGACGAGCTGATCTGCGTTATAGGGCGCGCCGGGCAACGCGCGCAAATCCGTCTCGAAGCCGAGGACCGCGAAGTGTTCGCGCACGGCGTGCGCGTCGCGGGGATCGCAGAGCCCGAGCTTGGCCGAGAGCGCAAACGCCAAGCCAATGCCCGCCGCCACCGCTTCGCCATGCGCCAGCGCGCCGTCGAAGCCGGCGTGGGCTTCCAAAGCATGCGCAAACGTGTGGCCGAGGTTGAGCAATGCGCGCGCGCCCTGCTCGCGCTCATCGGCGGCGACGATACGCGTCTTGGCCTCGACGCTGGTGCGCACGGCGTGCGCGAGCGCTTGCGGTTCGGCGGCGATCACCTTGGCGGCATTGTCGCGGCACCAGGCGTAGAAGTCCGGCATGTCGATCAGGCCGTACTTGACGATCTCCGCATAGCCGCAGCGCATCTCGCGCGCGGGCAGCGTCGCCAATACGTCGAGGTCGGCGAGGACGAGGCGCGGCTGGTAGATCAGGCCGATCAGATTCTTGCCTTCGGGCGCATCGATCGCCGTCTTGCCGCCGACGCTGGAATCCACCTGCGCCAGCAGAGTGGTGGGGATCTGCACGAAGTCGACGCCGCGCAGCACCAGTCCCGCCGCCAACCCCGCGATGTCGCCGATCACGCCGCCGCCGAAGGCGACGACCAAATCGCTGCGGGTGACGCCCGCTTGCAGCAGATGGCGGGTGAGCAGTTCAAGCGTTTCGAAGCTCTTCGTGCCCTCGCCCGGCGGCAAGGTGATGGTCCAGTTCTTCAGCCCCGCCGCATCGAGCGCGCTCGCAAGCGCCGCGCGGTGCAAACGCGCAACGTTCTGATCGGTGACGATGAACACGCGCTGCGCACGCGCGAACGGCGCGATCAGCTCGCCCGCGCGCGCGAGCAGCCCCGCGCCGATAAGCACGTCATACGAACGCGCGCCGAGGGGGATGGTGATCGTGTGAGTCATGACGGCGCGCAGGTCGAACCCCCGCCCCCTCGCGGGGCGGGGGCAGGGGGCGGGGGGCGTTGAGCAGCGCGTGGTGGTGCAGGCCGCGCGCGCGCGTACGCGCAAGCATCTCCAAACATGAGCGCGTTTGAACGCCCCCCCTCCCCTGCCCCTCCCCCGCGAGGGGGGAGGGGTGCGCGTTTCCTTTGTTGAGTCATGAGTCTCTCAAACGCGTGCGCAGCGCCGCGAGAATCTCCAGCACGGCGGCGTTGTGCGGGCCGGCGCCGGTTTCGATGGTGAGATCGGCTTCGGCGTAGATCGGATAGCGTTCGTCCATCAGCCGCTGCATCACCGCGCGCGGATCGTCTTCCTTCAGCAGCGGCCGGTCGTCGCGGCGCGCGACGCGTTTCATCAGTACATCGAGCGGCGCCTTGAGCCAGATCGAGACGGCGCGTGTTTTCATTAGCGCGCGCGTTTGCGGATCGAGGAAGGCGCCGCCGCCGGTGGCGAGCACGTGCGGCGGCCCAGCCAGAAGCCGCGCGATCACCTGGCGCTCGCCGCGGCGGAACTCGCACTCGCCATGCTGGGCGAAAATCTCTTCCACGCTGGCGCCCGCGGCGGACACGATCTCGGAATCGGCGTCGGCGAACGGCAAGCCCAACGCCTGGGCGAGCCGGCGGCCGATCGTGGTCTTGCCCGCGCCCATGAGGCCGACCAGCGCCAAGGTGCGGTCGAGCTTCAGCCCCGCCGCCGCCTGGCGCAGCTCAGCGGCCGCGTCAGGGCGCTCGCTGAGATCGCTGCTCTCCGGGCGGCTCACGAATCACCTCAAAAAGGACCTTATGTGGTTAAGACCGGTCCGGGTTAGAAGATCGCCACATTTTGCGGGCAATCTCGTCCGCTCGCAACGGCAGGGGCCAATCGGGCGATATGTTCAGACGTAGACGCCGCCGCCGCAGCGCGTTTGCGCGGCGCACGCCGCCCCAGCTGAAGCTCGCGCTTGGCGGCGTGGGCGTTGCGCTGTTTATCGCCATGTTCGTGTATTTCATCCGTCAGGCGGATGTGTTGGCGCCGGAGCCGCAGGAGATCCGCGTCGAACTGCCTGACGCCTTCAAGGACTGAGCTTATGGTTACCCGCACTTTGGCGCTTGCCGCATTCACCGCGCTGACCCCGCTTGCGGCAACGGCGCAGACCGGACCGGCGATCGAGCAGACGCAAGTCAGCGATCTGAACGCCTGGACGGTAAGCGCCCTGACGCGGGCCGAAGGCGCGTTCGCGCCGGATCTCTGGAACCGCAGCGATCCTCAATTCCTGGCCTCGCTGTTCGATCGCCTGCCTGCCGTCTACGAGTCGCCCGCGGCGCAAGCGTTGGCGCGGCGCGTGCTGCTCTCGGGCGGCGAGCCGCCGCGCGGCGATGCGGCCGAAGCCGCGCGCAAACGCTTCGAAGCCTTGGGCAAGATGGGCGCGGCGGAAGAACTCGCGATCATGGCCGCAGGCTCGTCGAGCACGCGCGCCGACGTGCAGATCGCGCAATACGCAGCGCAAGCCGAACTCGCGCGCGGGCGGCGCAATGAAGCGTGCGCGCGTGGACGCGGCGCCAATGCCGGCGAGGCGCCGCCGGCGTTCCTGCTGCGCTTGCGCGCCTATTGCGCCGCTGTCGGCGGGGACCGCGCCGCGGCGGACTTGGCGCTCGAACTCGCGCGCCAGCAGAACGCGGCCGACGCCTGGTACACGGGCGCGGTGGCCGCCGCGGGCGGTGCGCCGGGCGCCCGCCCGCCGGCGGCGCGCTACGACAATTCGCTGGCGGTGCAGCTTTCGCTTGCGGGGCAGCTGCGACCCGGGCCGAACCCGTTGAACAATGCGTCGACTTTGGCGCTGGTGGCGCTGGCGCGCAGCGAGCAGACGCCGCAGCCGTTCCGCGCGCAGGCCGCCGCCCTCGCCTACCGGCGCGGCGCGCTGAGCGCGGCGGACGCACGCGCGATCCTGCTGGCGACGCCGGCGGAAATCACCTCTGCGCTGCCGCCGTTGGCCACGGCGCTGCGCCAAGTGCAAGCGGCGCCAGGTTCACTGGAGGCGGCGACCGCGATCGCAGGCGTGCTGCGCGCGGCGACGTCGCCGGCGGACTTCTACGCCGCGGCGCACTTCTTCCGCGCCGACATCGCGGCGTTACAGAATGCGCCGGACCAAGCCGCCACGGTGCTGTTCGCGCGTGCGGCGCTGGTCGTCGGCGATGGCCGGCTGGCGCAGCAATTGATCGCCAGCGCCCGTCAGGCGGGCGTCGACGAGATCGCGCTCGCGCCACTCGATGCGGCGCTGGTGGCGCTCACGGGCCCACGCGGCGAGCAAGCGACGATGGCGATGCATCGGCGCATCGACGGCGCGACGGCGGCCACCGCGCGCGCCGCCGCGCGCGATGTCGCGATCCTCGCTGCACTTGGCGCGCCGGTCGATGGCGGCGTGCAGAGTTTCCTATTCGCCAACGCACCGCAAGGCGGCGCACGCGCGGACACCGGCGCGATGCTGGCGCTTGCGGCGGCGGTTGAGCGCGGCGCCGTCGGCGAAGGCGCACTGCTGGCGGTCGCGGCGGCGGGCGAAGGGGGCTATGCGCGGCTCGACGCGGAATCGGTTGAGCGCATTATCCGCGCGCTGCGCGGTTTGGGCCTGGAAGGCGACGCGCGGCGCGTGGCGGTGGAAGCGATCCTCGCCGGCGCGCCGGGCTAAGTCCGGGAAACTCGGAGGCGCGTGCGATGGAAGCAAGCTGTCAGTGCGGCCAGCTCAAAGTCCGCGTACCGGGGCCGACGGCGGCGGTGGTGGCGTGTCATTGCATCGATTGCCAGCGGCGCACCGGCTCGCCTTTCGGCGTGGCGGCTTACTATCCCGACGATCAGGTGCGCGTCGAAGGCCCGTCCAAGAGGTTCGTCCGCAAGACCGCGCTCGGCGGCGACTTCGAGAACTTCTTCTGCCCCGAGTGCGGCGCAACCGTGTATTTTCGCGGCTCTAAGAACGTGGGCGTCACCGGCGTGGCGATCGGCGCTTTTGTCGACGCGCACGCGATGGCGCCCATCCGTTCCGTATGGGAGCAGAGCATGCATCCCTGGGTGACCATCCCCACGGCTGCCAATCACTTCCCGCAAGGGCGGACGTAGGCATCATCGGAACCAGTCTTGAAGGAGACGCCATTGCAGCGGTTGCTCGTCCTCGGTGCGGTCCTGGCGCTGCAGGGATGCTATGAATTGCCGGGGCCGCCCGGTGAACTCGTCAGATCGTGCGAGTCGATTGACGCCGCCGCCTATGCCGCTGCGCGCGAGAGCCGGCGCGCCTGGAACAGCGTGGACTTGCGCGGCGGCGGCTTCTCCGCACAAGGCGCCGGACACACCCAGAAGCGCTGCTGGCAACGCGTCGTGGGCATGAACTCGCCCGACCGCCGATGCGTCCAGACCAACGAACTCGTGGTCGAGATGATCACCGACGACGCGCGCACGTACTACCGCGTTCCGGCGCGCACGAACTACGCCCTCTACGGCGAAGGCGGGCAGGCGCATTGCCGGATTGAGGAACGTTAGAGCGGAAGTCGCCAACGTCGCTTGCTGGCCGCTGGCGTGGGACGGCGGAGTCTTGAAAAACCGCCGCCGCCGTGCAATATTCAGAGTGAATATCACAGACGTGAATATGGCGTCCACATCTCTCACCCTCGGCAAACACTGGGAAGCCTTCATCAGGGACGAGGTCGCAAGCGGGCGCTATGCGTCGGCGAGCGAGGTCGTCCGTGCGGCGCTGCGCGAACTTGAAGAGCGGGGCAAGAAGCTCGAAGCACTGCGTGAGCACTTGGCGGAAGGAGCGGAGCAAGCCGCGCGCGGCGAGTTCGTGGAATTCAGCGTTCAGGACACAATCAAGCGCGCCGCCGAGCGCGCCCGCAAGGTCACGCGGAAGAAGTGAGATTTCGCGTTACAGCGCGGGCTCAGGCCGACCTCGACGATATTGCCGACTATTCACTGCGCACCTGGGGCAGGGCTCAAGCGGCGCGCTACCTGCAGGCGCTCGAAGCGCGGTTTCAGTGGCTCGCGGACAACCCGCAACTCGGCCGCGCGCGCGACGAGGTGGCTCAAGGGTACCGGAGTTTCCGCCAGGGCTCACACATCGTGTTCTACACGTCAGCCGCATTGGACAAGTGCTCTAACATGGCCCCATGTCCGACTCAGCCTTGATCGAGTCATTCCTGGAGATGCTCTCCGCCGAGCGGGGGGCGCGGGCGAATACGCTGGATGCGTATGCGCGCGACCTGGAGGACGCGCGCGAACACGTGCGCGGCGGGCTCAAGCCGGCGAGCGCGGAGGCGATCGAGGCTTACGTGGCCGGGCTGGCCAAGCGTGGGCTTTCGCCGGCTACGGCGCGGCGGCGCATTTCGGCGTTGCGGCAATTCTATCGCTTCCTGCTGCAAGAGAACGTGCGCGTCGACGACCCCACCTCGCGCATCGAGGCGCCGCGCCGCGCGCGCGCGTTGCCGAAGACGCTGTCGCCGTCAGAGATCGAGCGCCTGATCGATGCGACCGAGAGTCCGCGCGACCGCGCGCTGATGGAATTGCTCTATGGCGCTGGGCTGCGCGTGAGCGAGCTTGTGTCGCTGCCTTTACGCGCGGCGCCGAAAGCGGGCGCGGCGCACATGATCATCGAAGGCAAAGGCGGCAAGGAGCGGCTCGTGGCGCTGGGCCGACCCGCGCTCGCCGCGCTGGCGGCGCATCTGGCGGCGCGCGCCGCGGCGCTGCCGAAGGCCGAAGCGCAGCGCGAACGTGCGCAACGCTGGCTCTTCCCTTCCTCATCGGCCGCCGATGGCAAACTCACACGCCGGCGGGTGGCGCAAATCCTCGAAGCGGCGGCGCTGAAGGCCGGGCTCGATCCCGCGCGCGTCAGCCCGCACGTGCTGCGCCACGCCTTTGCGACGCATCTGGTGGACGGCGGCGCGGATTTGCGCACGGTGCAGACGCTGCTGGGTCACGCCGATATTGCCACGACGCAAATCTACACCCACGTTAGCGAGAGCCGGCTGAAAACGCTGGTGGAGACCAAGCATCCGCTCGCCAAAAAGCGGAAGTGAGGAGGCGCTCGCCTATGGCCAACACCGACGCGACCGAGGCGAACGCCGGCCGGTCCTCGGCGTTTCTGGTTTACTGCCTCTATCTGCTGAGCATCCCGAGTTTCGGCCTGTTCGCGCTGGCGGGCGTGATCCTCGCCATCATGAGCCGGGATGGCGCAGCGCCGCTGCCGCGCGCCCACATGCGCGAACAGATCGCGGTCTGGTGGACGGCGTTCTGGTGGGCGGTGGGCCTGGCTGTCCTGACCTTGATCGGCTGGGCGCTGACCATCGTGCTGATCGGGTTCCCGCTCCTCTTCCTGGCCTGGGTCGGCGGCGGAATTATCGCCATCTGGTTTACGGTTAAGAGCTTCCTGGGGCTGTGGGCGCTGCTCGACAACCGGACCCCGTGACATCAAAGCAGCGTTACTGGCTTGAAAGTGGACGAGCCGTCGTGCTGACTCCCCGAGGGATTCCGCGTGGACGGCGTGTTCCGCGCAAGCAGGCGAGAGGAAGCATGAGGCAGCATGTGTTGGCCGCGGCGTTGTTGCTGGCGGCGGCGAGTCCGGCGGCGGCGTATACGTCGTACCTGAAGCCGGACCAGTTCTGGCCGACCGACAGCGACGTTCAAGTCGAAGGCTCCTTCGCCACGACGTTCTTCACGCCGCAGATCGCCATCGGCGGCGACGTTACAGGCGTGACGCCGTCGGGCGGCGCGGTCGATGTCGGCCTTCCGGAGCAAACTCCCCAGTCCACCACGGTCACGGTCGATCTCGCGGAGCGCGGCACGTATCGGTTCACGACAGGCCCGGTCTACGGCCAGATCGGCCAGTTCTACCGGGTCGAAGGCGGCCAGCCGCAGGTGCTGCGCGACGGCGAGGCGCCGCCGGAAGGCGCCGAGACGGGCACCGTGCAGACCGTCTCCGTCGCCGACGCCTATGTGACGCGCGGTGAAGCCACGCGCACGGTCATCGACGCCATCAACGATCGCCTCACGGTGCGCCCGGTGACGCATCCCAACCAGGTGATCGTCGCCAACGGCATTCAGGTCGATGTGCTGTTCGACGGCGCGCCGCTCGCCAACGTCGCCATCGTGATGTACGCCGCCGGCGAACCGGAAACCAAGCTCGACCGCTACGTCGTCACCGACGCCGCGGGTCGCGCCTCGTTCACGCTCGATGCGCCGGGCCAATACATCATCGCCGCGCGCCACCGCGCCCCCGCTCCGCCCGGCTCGGAGGCGACCGAACATTCGTATCGCACCACGCTGACGTTCGAGGCTTATGCCGAGCAACCGACGGTGGTTGTCGAGGAGCAGGCCGAAGAGCCGCAGCAGCCGGCCGCGCGGCCGCGCACGCCCGCGCGCCGCCGCGTCGGCCGCCCGGACTATTGAGGCGAGGCCACAGGCGCAGCGATTGCGGCCCCGGCGCGACGCCGGGGCCGTTTTCGTTTGTCGCGGCGGCAGCGTAGAAGGATCGCCAGAGGAGCACGCACATGGGTTTCACCGTCGTCACCGGCGCCAATCGCGGCATCGGGCTTGAGCTTGCCAAGCAAATGCACGCGCGCGGCGATGCCGTGGTCGCGGTTTGCCGCACGGCTTCTGCAGAGCTTAATGCGCTCGGCGTGCGGGTCGAGGCTGAAATCGACGTCAGCGATGCGCGCTCCATCTCCGAGTTGGCGCAGCGCCTGGCCGGCGTCGAGATCGACGTGCTGGTGAACAATGCTGGCATCCTGCGCCGCGAGAGCCTTGAACACCTGGACTTCGCCGGCGTCGAGGAACAGTTCGCGGTGAATGCGCTCGGGCCGCTGCGGGTCACGGCGGCGCTGCTGCCGCTGCTGCGCAAAGGCGGCAAGGTCGCCATCGTCACCAGCCGCATGGGCTCGATCGCCGACAACGCCTCGGGCGGCTATTACGGCTATCGCATGTCGAAGGCGGCGGTGAACGCGGCCGGCATGTCGCTGGCGCGCGATCTCGCCGGGCGCGGCATCGCAGTGGCGCTGCTGCATCCCGGCATGGTGGCGACCGAGATGACAGGCCGCCACGGCGTTCCGCCGGCCGAGGCCGCCGCCAGCGTGCTCGCGCGCATCGACGCATTGACGCTCGAGACCAGCGGACGTTTCATTCATGCGGGAACGGGCGAAGAGTTGCCGTGGTGAAACCAAGACTCCGCGCTACGCCTGCGGCCACGTGCTTTTCGTCCACTGTTGCGCCGAGTGAATCACGCGCAGGATGATCACGTCCCGCTCTCTCACTCTGTACGCAAGAATGTAGCGCGTTCGCGCTACGCTCTTCTCACGCAGGTCCGGCATGCGGCCCGGCCGGCCCGTATCCTTTTTGGTTAAGCTGCGCGCGACACGTTCGATGCGCTCCAGGAGAAGATCGGCGATGCGCCGATCTTTTGCGCTGAAGTGGCGGATGATTTTCCGGAGATCTTGACGTGCTTTGGCCGCCCAAAGCAATCGCTTCACGGCTTGCTGGCTTTCGCCGCGCCGACAATTGCTCGCATCTCGCGCATGACATCGTCATGTGGAATGAGCTCGGCTTCACCGCTCTCTATTTGGCGCAACTGCTCGGCCAGCGACGCGCGTAGGTCATCTTCCGGCTCGATCAAATCTGGCGGCGGCGCCTCCCAATCCACGCCGACCAGGTCCGAGACAACTTCCGCAATGTATTGCTCCGGAGTCACGCCTTCCTTGCGCGCGCGCGCCTCAAGCGCCTGCGCGATGTTCGGATCGAGCTTGATCGTGAAGTTTCCATCGTCCGGCATGCAGGGAGCATAGCACAAAAAACGGCGGCCCATCAACGGATTGCCGCTCACGCGAAGAACGGCGGCGCGGAGAGAGGACATGGCGTTTAGCGTTATGCTCACCCCGCGGCCGCCGCAACAACGGTGACGCCGAGGCAAGGCGCGCGGCGATGGAACCTTTTGCGGCGTGCGCGGTTGGGGTTTGGGAGGTAGACGCCCTTGATGATTGAGCTTGCCGCACTGTTGTTCGTTTCGGCCGTGGCGATCACGTTCGTCACCGACGCGCTGTCCGGCGCGATGAAGCTCGTCCGCGCCTCCCGCCGGCGCGGGAAAATCCACGTCGCGAGCGCCAAGCACGGGCGGTAGCACTCGTGCTAAGCTCACGCCGCCATGACGCCGCATCAGTGCGCCGAAGCCGAACTCACAGCTTACGGGTTGACGTTCCCGGAGACGGCGTCCGCGGCCGCGTGGTTCCCGGCGCGCGGGCTATATGTGCGCAAGAAAATGTTCTTCGCGTTTGGCGCCAAAGGCGAGCCGCTCGATGCGCTGACCATCCTAATGAAGTTGCCGATCTCGGCCGAGTTTGCCGAAGAACTGGCGTTCGTGCGGCCGGCGAAAGGCTGGTTCAAGCAGCACAACTGGGTGACCGCGCATTTTGACGCGGACGATGACGTGTTGGCGGAGATGGACACGCTGCGCGGGTGGTTGAAGCAGAGCTATGTTGCGGTGGCGCCGAAGGTGCTGGGGCGCATGGTGGCGTGAGCCGAATAGGGACCAGTTCGAGCTGACAAGGCGCGAGATTGAGCTACACCTTACGGCCAATCGCGCGCTGTGTGGACGATTCGGAAGATGAAGAGCATATCGTCGTGGATCTCATAGACGATGATGTAGTTTGTATCGGCCACGCTCTTTTCCCGCGTTCCGTCGACGCGGCCCGGGCGCCCTGTGTCGTGGCGCGTGAGTCTGACCGGTTTGCTCGATGCGGCCGACCAACAGGTCGCCGACACGGTGTCGGTCTGCGCGTGATATTCAGCGATGCCAACAAGGTCGGCGCGCGCAGCGCTGGTCCAGACCAGCGTCTTCACGCCTTCGCGTCGCGCGCCTTCGCCAGGATCGCCCGCGCGCCAGCCACGACCTCATCATGCGCGTAGAGCGTCGCTGTCCCCGCCGCGACATCGCGCCGCTGGCTCTCAATTGAGGCGCGTAGTTCTGCATCGCTGATGGAGAGCGGCGGCCAAGGCGCGCCCTGGTCGTCCGCGACCGCCCCGGCCACCACGTCAGCAGCATACTGCTCCGGCGTCACGCCTCCTCTCGCGCGCGCTCGGCGAGCTGTTGCGCGGTCCGGGGGTCAAGCGTGATCGTGATCTTTCCGTCGTCGGGCATGGGTGAACGATAGCACGGCAAAGGTCCCTGACCAACTCGGGAGTCCGTAGCTCACTGCTGCGACGCTAGCCGAAGTTGGGAAACCAGACGCCGCGCCTAGTCACGTCACCGACATTCGGAAGCACATGATTTTGGTCGAGCGTGGTAAGATCGACGTCTTCCGTCACATCGACAATGACCGGATCGCCCTCGAGAGCGGGCCAAACCGTCAACAAGAGACCAAGCGCGTCATCGCGAGTGAATGCGGTAATTCCGCAACCCATGCGAAAACCAACAGGAATCTCGCCACCCGCTAATCGTATCCAAAACCGTCGTAGTGCGGCCATGCCTTTCGCCTGCGCCTTCAACTCGACTTCGGCCATGCGCCCTTTGGCCAATTGCGGGAGGTGTGAATGATGCGGACGATGTAAAGTGCTTCCTCCGATTGCGCATTCCTGAGAATCTGAAAAGCAATCACATAGCGCCATTTCGGCAGCGACTTCTCGAATGTGCCTGGCACGCGGCCGAGCCTACCGGTGTTGCGCCGTGCGAGACCTGCAAGCGCTGCGTTGAGATCTTCAACATAGCGTTCCGCGGCCGCAGGGTTCTTGGCGCGCAGCCGCGTCACGGCGGACTCGAATTCGTCGAGCGCTTCTACGGACCATCGCACGGTCCGCTCGCTCATTCGCCGCGCGCCGCCTTCCTGAGTCGCGCCATTGCGTCTTCGTGGCTGACGGTGCGGCCCGCGGCGACATCGGCCATGCCGCGTTGAATTGCGGCGATCGTTTCCGCTTCCTCACGCACGAACGCGGCGAGCGCCTCGGCCACAATATCCGCCTTCGCGCGCTTCGTCGTGGCGGCGATTTCATCCAGCGCCGCTTCGGTGGCGGCGTCGATCGTGATCGTCAGGTCGGTCATGGGTCAAATATAGCAGACGCGGCTCGCGGGACCAACCTGCCAGCCCGCCTCACTTCCCCTCGAACAAGCTCCCCGTCGCCGGTGGCGCGCTTGGCGGTTTTTTGCCCAGGCGTTCGTAAGCTTTCGGCGCGGCGACGCGGCCGCGGGGGGTGCGCATGACGAAGCCTTGCTGCATCAGGTAGGGCTCGATCACGTCTTCGATGGCGTCGCGCGCCTCGGCGAGCGCGGCGGCGAGCGTGTCGACGCCGACGGGGCCGCCGGAATAAGTTTCGACCAACGCTTGCAGATAGCGGCGGTCGAGCAGGTCGAGGCCGTCGCTGTCGACGTCGAGGCGCTTCAGCGCGCGATCCGCCACCGGCTTGTCGATGGCGTCGTCGCCGGCGAAGTCGCGCACCCGGCGCAGCAAACGCACCGCGACGCGCGGCGTGCCGCGCGCGCGCTTGGCGACTTCGAGCGCGCCTTCCGGCGTGATCGGCAGACCGAGCTTCGCAGAGGCGCGCGTGACGATGCCCAAGAGATCGTCCGGCCCGTAGAAATCCAACCGCACCGGAATGCCGAAACGGTCGCGCAGCGGCGTGCCCAGCAACCCGGCGCGCGTGGTGGCGCCGACGAGCGTGAAGGGCGCGAGGTCGATGCGCACGCTGCGCGCCGAGGGGCCTTCGCCGATGATGATGTCGAGGTGATAGTCCTCCATCGCCGGATAGAGGATTTCCTCGACAGCCGGCGCGAGGCGGTGGATCTCGTCGATAAAGAGCACGTCGCGCGGCTCGAGGTTGGTCAGCAACGCCGCGAGATCGCCGGCGCGGGCGATGACCGGCCCGCTGGTGGCGCGGAAGCCGACGCCCAGTTCGCGGGCGATGATTTGCGCGAGCGTCGTCTTGCCGAGGCCGGGCGGGCCGAACAGCAGCACGTGGTCCATCGCTTCGCCGCGCGCGCGCGCGGCCTCGACGAACACGCGCAGATTGGCTTTCGCCTGCGGCTGGCCGACGAACTCGTCGAACCCTTGCGGGCGCAACGCCCGGTCGGCGCCCTCGCCCGGCATGCGGTTGGGGCTGGTGATGCGTTCTGCAGGCTCGGCCATTCGCCTTGCTTAGCCGATTCGGGTTCGCAAATCGTTCTCAGGACCCAGCGCGGACGAGGTCCCGGTAGGCCCGCCAGCTGGCGAGCCCCAGCCACGGGAAAATCACCACCAGCGCCCAGAACCAGGTGGCCGCCGCGGCGATCAACAGCGCCGTGATCAGGACGGCCCAAAGCAGCATCGGCGCGAAATTGGCGGCGACCGCGCGCAGGCTGGTCGCGGTCGCAGCGAACACGTTGGCGCCACGGTCGAGCAGCATCGGGGCGGAGACCACGACCAAACAATATGTGAAGAATGCAATGACGCCGCCGACGATCGTGCCGGAGATCAGCATGGTGCGGCCTTCGTCGGTGGTGAGCGCGAAGGTCACGAACTCGTCGACGGTGCGGTGCAAGCGATAGGTGGAGAGGCCGTAGACCAATTGCGCGATGCGGCCCCACATCAAGTAGATGAGCAGCAGCGCCAGACCGAGATAGAACACGTCCTGGCGCAACGCACCGCGCACGAAGAAGATGCGCGCCAATGTCGGCTTCTCTCCCGCTTCGAGCGCGCGCCCGGCTTCGTACAGGCCCATCGCCAGAACCGGCGCGAGAAAGACGAACCCGCACGACAGCGTGAGCGCCCAGAACGCCATGTCCGACGACACCAGCGCATACGACAACGCGAAACTGATCGCGGCGATCGCGGCGCCATAGGTCAGGCAAGGCACAGGCGCCTTGGCGAAATCGCGCAGGCCTTCGCTAAGCCAGCGAATGGGCGCGCTCAGGCTAACGCGCGCCACAGTGGGCAATCTGTCAGCGGCGGGCGCCGTCATGCTTCCTTCCCGCGTTCATTGCTGCGCGGCCGATATCGAGCCGTGGCGGCGGTCCGGACGCATTGCGCGAGATCAAGCTAGCGGCTGACTTCCTTCAGCGCGGCGCGGATCAAATCGGGCGCGGCGGCGTCGGCGTCGAA
>JBFXCP010000001.1:204524-209525 GCA_050182055.1 Hyphomonadaceae bacterium | reverse complement strand
CTCTCTGCCCGGATTCGCGTGGGCGCGAAACGAAACGACCGCGATCTGGACGCCCCGCCGTCAGCCCTTGGCGCGCCCCGAATGGGCCTGCTAAAGTCCCTTTGAATGCAGATTGACCAACACCTTGAGCGCTCGCGGTCGTATTCCGCCCCCGGCTGGCGCGCCCTCGACCAGATACTGGCGGCGCCGACGCCATTCAGTTTCGTTTCCCCCCCCCCCAACAACATGCGGCAATCCGTGAGGGTTTAGCGCCTATCGATCAGGCGCCCACGGGCCGAATGGGGATTCCCCATTGCATCGACCTGGGCATTGACGGCTACCTTCTGCGCGACGACGCGCGCAAGATCTTCGAACTCGCTTTCATAGCGCCCGGCAACGTTCTCGAGCTTGGCACCCACAAGGGTCTTTCGACAACGATCATCGCGCGCGCGCTGGCCCAGCGCGGGGACGGCTCGGTTGAAACGGTAGACAGCGATGCGGACGCCAACGTGTTCGCGCGGGAGAATGTGGCGAAATCCGTGGGCGCCGAACGGGTGACATTCACACTGCTCGACGCGGCGGCCCGCATGGATCAGCTCATCGCCGCCAACGCCAAATTCGGCTTCATCTTCATCGACCACACGCACGGGTACGAGGCGACGTTCGCCGCGGCCAGCCGCGTGAAGGCGCTGCTGCACCCTGCTGGCTGGGTGCTGTTTCATGACTTCCTCGACCCGGGAAACGCAGAGCCGGATCATCCCTACGGCGTCTACCAGGCAGTGCTCGACACGCTGTGCTGCGACGACGAGTTTCGCTTTGCCGGTTACTCAGGATCGACAGCCGCGTTTCAGTACGCGCCAACGCCAACGGACCCAATCGACGCGAAGTTCAACGCCGCGGTCGGCGAACTCCAACAATTCCTGCGCCATACCGCCAAACTGCGCGACTTCCATCGCATTTCGTGCGAGCTGCAAGCGGAGGTCTATGGCGAGGCGCTGGACGATGAGTTCTTCGCATACCTCAACGGCGCGATGTGCTTCCATTCTTTCGTTCCGCCCGATACCTTGCGGGAGGGCGCGAACGTGCTGGACGTGGGCTTTGGCAAAGGACGCGCGCTGCTTGCGATCGCGAAGCTCTACAAGATGCGCGGCCACGGCGTGGACAAATTCACATATGCCGAAACCGCGCATGGCGAAGGGCAGAAGCGCATCTACGCCGCCATGGCCAACGCTGGCGCCATCACGCTCTCACCGTTCGACATCGAGCGGACCCATCTGCCTTACCCAAGCGGTTCCTTCTCACTCGTCATCTGCGAGCAGATGATCGAACACCTTCACAATTCGCCTAAGCTCATGCTCAGCGAAATTGCGCGTGTTCTCGAGCCTGGCGGCGCCCTCGTATTGGACACGCCGAACCACGCGTACTGGGGCAATCGCATCAAGTTGCTCCGCGGCGAGAGCGTGCACTGGGATCTGGAGACCTATTTCAACTACGGCTTCTCGACGCCGCACCCCGGAGAGTATTTCGGCCATACGCGCGAATTCACGCCTGACGAGCTGAGCAAGATGGCCGCCTGGGTGGGCTTGGAGGTTGAGGTCGCCACGTCTGTCGCATACGGCCCAGTTCTGGCCGGGCGCGAGCTCGAAAACCACTACCTCCAGATTCTCAGGAACGAGATCGAAGCCGCGTATGGCGTAGAGATAGACATCAAGCCGCCGCCAGCAGACGCCCCGCCGCGGCATCACCTGCTTGCGACGAGCATTCTGGTTGCGCGAAAGCGCTGACGCCTCCCACGGCCTAAAGCCGCGTACGCCGCGCAAAGCCGCCGTGCGCGGCGTGGCAGAGGGCGACGCCGAGCGCGTCAGCGGCGTCGGCCGTGACGTCGCCGGCGGCGGGCAGAAGCCGGCGCACCATGAACGCGATTTGCGTCTTGTCGGCGGCGCCGGAGCCGACGATGGCTTTCTTGATCGTGGCCGGGGCGTATTCCGCCACCTGCACGCCGTTGCGCGCCGCCGCCGCCAGCGCCACGCCGCGCGCTTGCCCCAGCGCCAGCGCAGCGCGGGCGTTGGAATTGACGAACGTCTCTTCGACGGCGGCCTCGTGCGGCCGATACTGCGCGATCACCGTGCTTAGCGCTTCGAACAGATCGTGCAGGCGCGAGGCGAGTTGTTGTTGCGGCGGCGGCTTGATCACGCCATGCGCGACATGGCTCAAGCGCGCGCCGTCGCTCAGCACCAGCCCCCAACCGCAACGATTGAGACCCGGATCGACGCCAAGAATAAGCACCGCGCTCATTGCCTTGCCTCGCGCGCATCAAGCGCGAGTCGCGCCGCAACGGCGACGTAAATCGTCCAGAACAGGTTGTTCGCCTGCAGCGCGTGGCTTTCGGAGAGCGTGTAGAGCGCGAACGTCGCCAGAAACGCCGGCGCCCAGAGGCCGGCGCCGGCGCGCATGAACGCGCCCGCGCCGCGTTTCAGCGTCGCCAGCAATTGCAGCGCAAACAGAACGACGCCGATGCGGCCGACGCCGAGCGCGAGTTCAAGCCAGGTCGAGTGCGCGGAGGCGACCGGCCAGGCCACCGCTTCGCGCACCCAGTAGGCAGGGCCGTTGTCCGGCAGCCAGAACGCGTAATAGCCGTACCCGAGCCAAGGCTTGGCGGCGACGGCGGGCGCGGCCGCGTCCCAGATGTCGGTGCGCCCGGTGAGCGTGAGGTCGCGGCCGAGCGCCGCAACGACGAGATCGGGCGCAAGCAGCACCACGCCCGCGCCGATCACGAACGTGACCAGCACGCCAGCGACGACGGCGATCGTTTGCAGCGGGCCGCGGCGCACCAATATCCCTGCACCGATCGCACAGAGGCCGAGCAACGACGCGATCAGCGCTGTCTTCGATGTCGAGAGCAGCACGAGCACGAAGCAACACCACGCGGCGAAGCTCCAGAGCTTGCGCCGCTCGGCGCTTGCGATCGCAGCCGCCGCGCAGGCGGCGACGCCGAGCGCCATGATGCCGCCCAGCGTGTTCTTGTGCGTCCAGAGGCCAGACCACGCGCCCGGGTGTTCCTGCGTCATGCGCCCGATCGCGGGCGCCAGCGCGCCGAGCGCCAGCGAACCCAGGGCAAGGATCAGAAACGCGCCCGCGAGCACGTTGAGCAAGCCGCGCCAGTCGTAGCGCCACGCCAGATAGAGCCCGAACGCCATGGTCAGCGCGAGCCACACGCACCGGCGCAAAGTTGCGCCGCCATCGATCGACCACGCGGTGGAGAGCGTCGCCAGGGCGATGAGGCCCAGCAGCAGCGGGACGGCGGCGGCGGTGCGCGCCGCGAGGCGCGCGTCGCGCCAGATCGCCCAGCCGAGAAACGCGTAGACCGGCAGGAAGAAAATGCGCGCGTAGCCGGGCGGTTCGGTCAGGCCTTGGCTTTGCGCGATGGCCGCAAACAGCGGCTCGGAGAATTGCGCCAAACACAACGCCGCCGCGAGCGGCTCCCAGCGCGCCAGAGCGGCGCGCGCGGGCGGCGCGGCTGCAGCGTTGGCGTGCGCGAGGGACATCGGGCTCAGGGGTGCGCCCAATCTCTTGCCAAAACCCTAACCGGCTTCCAGCATGGCTGAAAGCACAGGGGATTTTCATGCTTCGACGCTGGTTTGCGCGCTTCGCCGCACTCGCCGTGACGTGCGCGCTGGCCGCCGCGCAGGCGCAGACGCCGAGCCAAACCGACCGCGACATGGCGCGCGAGATCTTGCAACGGATCGTCGCCTTCGACACTTCGGTGGAAGGGCGCCAGACGCCAGCGATGGCCGCCTACCTCGCGGAACGGTTCCGGCGCGGCGGTTTTGCGGCGGCGGACGTGCATGTCATTCCGCATGCGCATACCGCCGCGCTCGTTGTGCGCTATCGCGGCGACGGCTCAGGTGGACGCCCGATCCTGTTTTTGGCGCACATGGATGTGGTGCCGGCGCACCGTGCGGACTGGGAGCGCGATCCCTTCACCTTGGTGGAGGAGGACAATTTCTTCTTCGGCCGCGGCGCGCTCGACAACAAGGCGGGCATCGCCCTGCTCACGACGACGTTCCTGCGCCTGCGCGCAGAAGGCTTCACGCCCACACGCGATCTGGTGATCGTGTTCACCGGCGACGAAGAGACGACCGGCGAAACGGCGCGCTTGCTGCTGGAGCAGCATCGCGCGCTTGTAGATGCAGAATTCGCGCTCAATTCCGACGCCGGTCAGGGCGGCTTGGATACGAACGGCCGCCCCGTCGGCTACGGCATTCAGACCGCGGAGAAAAGCTACGCGAGCTTCACCCTGACCGCGCGCAATCCGGGCGGGCATTCCTCGCTGCCGCGCGCCGACAACGCGATCTTCGATCTGATGGACGCGCTCCGCGCCGTGCGCGGCTACCAGTTTCCGGTGATGTGGAACGACACCACCATCGCCTCGATGCGCGCACGCGGCGCGGCCGAGGCGGGCCCGCTTGGCGACGCCATGCGGCGCTTCGCGCGCAATCCGCGCGACCGCGGCGCGGTGCGCACGCTCTCGGCGAGCCCGGCGCATGTCGGCCAGATCCGCACCACCTGTGTGCCGACGCTGCTGCAAGCCGGCCACGCCGACAACGCGCTGCCACAAAGCGCGGTCGCCACCGTGAATTGCCGCATCTTTCCGGGCGTGACGATCGCCGACGTGCAAGCGCAATTGCAGCGGCTCGTCGGCGATGGCGTGGCCGTGGCGCCGCTGGATCAATATTGGTCGAGCGAAGCCTCGCCGCTGCGCGAGGACGTGCTGGCGGCGGTGACGGCGGCGGTGCACGCCAATTATCCCGGCGTGCCGATCATTCCCGGCATGTCGGCCGGCGCGACCGACGGCGTCTTCTTCCGCGCCGCGGGCATTCCGACCTATGGCGTCGGCGAGATTTTCCTGCGCGACGAGGACGATTTCGCACACGGCCTCAACGAACGCGTCCCTGTCGCGAGCTTCCACAACGGCCTCACCCATTGGCGCGTGATCATCACGACGCTGGCGGGGCGGCGTTA
>JBFXCP010000001.1:0-204424 GCA_050182055.1 Hyphomonadaceae bacterium | reverse complement strand
GCGAGATTTTCCTGCGCGACGAGGACGATTTCGCACACGGCCTCAACGAACGCGTCCCTGTCGCGAGCTTCCACAACGGCCTCACCCATTGGCGCGTGATCATCACGACGCTGGCGGGGCGGCGTTAACGGAGCGCAACGGCGAACTCCACTTTGCCGTCGAGACATTGACCCCGCGGGCAGCAGGTCTTACTTTGTCTTACCATGGCAAGCTCTTCGCGCTCCACAACCCTGTCGACCAAGGGGCAGGTGATCCTGCCCAAGGCGATTCGCGACCGGCTGAAGTGGAGCGCCGGCACGCGTCTCACTGTCGAAGAGACGACGGCTGGCGTGGTCCTGAGAGCGGCCACAGCGTTTGCGCCGGCCGACCGCGGCGCCGCATTCGGCATGCTCGCCCATAGCGGCAAGGCGAAGACGCTCGAAGAGATGGATGCGGCGATCGCCGCCGAGCTGCGGCGCCGTCATGCTCGCGATCGATACTAACGTCCTGGTTCGATATCTGACGCGCGACGACGCGCGTCAGGCCAAGCGCGCGGCGGCGGCAATCGATGGCGGGCCAGTGTTCATACCGTCAACGGTTCTGCTCGAGGCCGAATGGGTGCTCCGCACCTTGTACCGCATCCCGCCGAAGGAGATTTGCGCGGCGCTTCGTACGCTGGCCGGCCAACCCACCGTCGTACTCGAAAACGCCGCCGCGACGGGCGCGGCGATGTCGTGGGCGGAACAAGGGATGGATTTTGCCGACGCGCTGCACTTGGCGGCGTCGAGCCACTGCGCGGCCTTCATCAGCTTCGACCGCTCGCTAGCGAAACGCGCAAAGCGAATCGCCGGCCTGCCGGTACGCACGCCCTAACGCTAAGCGGCCTGCTGGCCTTCGCCGTGGCAGTGCTTGAACTTCTTGCCCGAGCCGCAGGGGCACGGCGCATTGCGGCTGACCTTGCCCCAAGTCGAGGGATCGTCGCGCACGAAGCCCTCGGGCGCGAGCTGTGGCGCATCGCGGCGCGACGGGGGCGCCATTTCGTTCTCGCCGGTGTCGGGGTTCTGGTGGATTTCGTAGGTCTGCGCCGGCGCCATCGGGCGCGGCAGCTGATCTTCGGTCTGGCCGATCTGCAGCCGCAACAACATGCGCGTCACCGTCGTGCGTAGATCAAGCAGCATGCGCTCGAACAACGTGAACGCTTCGGTCTTGAACTCGTTCAGCGGGTCGCGCTGGGCGTAGCCGCGCAGGTGAACCACGGAACGCAAGTGATCGAGCAAGCTCAGATGCTCGCGCCAGCGCATGTCGACGACCGAGAGCAGCACCTGCTTCTCGACTGCGCGCAGGCGCTCGGGGCCAAGCATCGCCGCCTTCTGGGCATAAGCTTGATCGACCTCGCGGGTCAGGCGCTCGATGATCTCCTGCTGGGCGATACCCTCTTCCGCCGCCCATTGATCGACCGGCGAATGGAAGCCGAAGATTTCCTCCGCCTCGACTACAAGCTCGGCGGTGTTCCACTGCTCAGGATACGCCTTCTCCGGCATGTGGCGCCAGACCAGCTTGTCGACCACGTCATGGCGCATGTCGCGGATGATCGGCGCCACATCGGCGGTGCGCATGAACTCGATGCGCTGCTCGAAGATCGCCTTGCGCTGATCGTTGATGACGTCGTCGTACTTCAGCAGGTTCTTGCGGATCTCGAAGTTGCGCTGCTCGACGCGGCGCTGCGAGGTTTCAAGCGCCTTGTTCATCCACGGGTGAACGATGGCTTCGCCTTCCTGGATGCCCAGCCCGCGCATGATCGCGTCGAGGCGATCGGCGGCGAAGATGCGCAGCAGATCGTCTTCGAGGCAGATGTAGAATTTCGAGCGACCCGGGTCGCCTTGACGGCCGGTGCGGCCACGCAACTGGTTGTCGATGCGGCGGCTTTCGTGACGCTCAGTGCCGAGCACGTAGAGACCGCCCGCCTCCAGCGCGATGCGCTTCTTGGCTTCGACGTCGTCCTGGATCTGGCGTTTCAGCACGGCGATCTGATCGGGCGTCTCGTCGCCCTTCAGCGCCGCCTTCACGCGCATATCGAGGTTGCCCCCGAGCTGAATGTCGGTGCCGCGACCGGCCATGTTGGTGGCGATGGTCACCGCGCCGGGCACGCCCGCCTGCGCCACGATCTGCGCTTCCTGCTCGTGGTAGCGCGCGTTCAGCACCTGGTGGGGAATGCCGCGCTGCTTCAGCAGGCCCGAAAGATATTCCGACTTCTCGATCGACACCGTGCCGACCAGGATCGGCTGCTGCTTGCGGTGCGTCTCTTCGATGTCGGCGATGATGGCTTTGTATTTCTCCTTCGCCGTCCGGTAGACCTCGTCGTCGTCGTCGTGACGCTTGACCGGACGGTTGGTGGGAATTTCGACGACATCGAGCTTGTAGATGTCGCCGAACTCGGTGGCTTCCGTCGACGCCGTGCCGGTCATGCCGGCGAGTTTGTCGTAGAGGCGGAAATAGTTCTGGAAGGTGATCGAGGCGAGCGTCTGGTTCTCGGGCTGGATCTTCACGCCTTCTTTGGCCTCGATCGCCTGGTGCAGCCCTTCCGAGAGACGCCGGCCATGCATCATGCGGCCGGTGAACTCGTCGATCAGGATGACTTCATCATCCTTGACGATGTAGTCCTTGTCGCGCTGGAACAGCTTGTGCGCGCGCAGCGCCTGGTTGGCGTGGTGCACGATCGAGATGTTGGCGGGCTCGTACATTGAGCCTTGCAGCAGGCCGCGCTCGACCAGCATCTCTTCCATGCGCTCCGAGCCCGCTTCGGTGTAGGTCACCGAGCGTTGCTTTTCGTCATGCTCGAAGTGCTCGGGCCGCAGCAGCGGGATCAGCGCGTCGATCGACTTGTAGAACTCGCTGCGATCTTCGGTGGGCCCCGAGATGATCAGCGGCGTGCGCGCCTCGTCGATCAGGATGGAGTCGACCTCGTCGACGATCGCGAAGCGGTGGCCGCGCTGGACCATCTCGCCCAGCGAGTACTTCATGTTGTCGCGCAGATAGTCGAAGCCGAACTCGTTGTTGGTGCCGTAGGTGATGTCGGCGGCGTAGGCCTGGCGGCGCTCGTTATCGTAAAGGCCGTGGACGATGACGCCGACCGAGAGGCCGAGGAAGCGATAGACTTGGCCCATCCACTCGCTGTCGCGCTTGGCCAGATAGTCGTTCACGGTGATGACGTGCACGCCGCGGCTCTCGAGCGCGTTCAAGTAAACCGGCAGCGTAGCGACCAGCGTCTTGCCTTCGCCGGTGCGCATTTCGGCGATCTTGCCCTGGTGCAGGAACATGCCGCCCATCATCTGGACGTCGAAGTGGCGCATGCCGAGTGTGCGCTTGGACGCCTCGCGCACGGTGGCGAACGCCTCGGGCAGAATGTCGTCGATCTTGGCGCCGCGGGCGAGCTTGTGGCGGTACTCGCTGGTCTTGTTGCGGAGCGCCTCGTCGGAGAGCGCCTCGAAGGTCGGCTCGAGCGCGTTGATGCGCTGAACCGTGGGCCGCAGCCCACGCACTTTGCGCTCGTTGACGGAGCCGAAAATCTGCTTGGCGAGGTTAAGCATGCGCCCGATCTTAATGTTGATGCGCCGGTCTTGACAGGGCGCGTGGCGAGGTCCCGAGAGCTTTCAGTTTGTTGGCTTTTTTGTGTCCACCGGCTGCGCGCCAGGGTGCGGAAACACTCTCGACTTGTGCGCCCGCGAGACTTAAGAGCGCCCCCTGGGCGTGTCAATGCGACCTCTGGGCGGGACCTTAGGGCGCAAGTCTTGCACGCCGCGCCTTGAGCTAGAGAAGAGACGCATGGCCCTGCAGAAGCGCGCCCCGATCAGACTTGCCATTTTTGCGCTGGCCCTGGCGCTCAGCGCGTGCGGTCTTGGCCGCGATCCGGGCAGCGATGGCGAAGGCGGCGCCGACCCGATCGTCGCCGCAACCGTTAACGGACGCCCGATCTATCGCGAAGACGTGCGTGCGCATGCGGTGATGCGCGGCTGGCTGGGCGAGACCGAGGATCTCGACGGCAATTCGCAAGCCTTCTACCTCGCGCTTGAGGAACTCATCCAGATCCGCCTGTTCGCGCTGGAGGCGGAGGCGCGCGGCCTCGATCGCGAGCCAGCCGTGCGCCGCCAGCTCGATAACGCCCGCGAGCGCGTGCTTGCGTCGGCGATTTACGAAGAGATCGCCCAGTACGCGGCCGATCCGGCCAACGTCGAGCGGCTGTACCGGGACAATATGGGCCGGCTCGGACCGGGCGAGGAAGTGCACCTGCGCCACATCCAGTTCGAGACCCGCGAAGCCGCCGAGGCCGCCAGGCGCCGCCTCGCCGACGGCGAGCGATTTGAACGGCTCGCGTTCGAGCTTTCGACCGCGCGCAACACCGCCCCTGACGGCGGCGACATGGGCTTTGCGGCGTTAACGGATTTGCTTCCCGCCGTGCAGGAAGCGATCGACCGCACCACGGTGGGTCAGGTCTTCGGCCCGCTCCAGATCGGCAATGCGTGGCATGTTTTCCTCCTGGTCGACCGCCGGCCCATGACCGGGCCGAGTCTGGAAGAGCTGCGGCCGCGCATTTCAAGCTGGCTCGCCTACCAGCGCACGACGGAACTGGACGAACGGCTCCGCCGCGATGCGCGCATCGAAAACTACGTGCGTCAGGACGAAGACGAAGGCATGGCGCCGTCCGGCGAAGTGACCGAACCGGGCGATGCGACGACGACGACACCGCAAGGGCCGGTGCCGCAGCTGCCGACCGTCGATCCCAACGCGCCGCCCTTCCCGTTCCCGACCGGTCCCGGCGGCGGCTCGGGCGCCGCGCCGCCGCAGCCGCGGCCCCAACCGCCGGCTCAACCGCCGCCGCAGGTCGTCGAGCAGCCGCCCGCCACCACCACCGGCGGCGCCGGGGGCCCAACGGAATGAAAGGCGGGCCGGTTTCGCCGCTCGCACCGGACCGCTTTCCCGACCTTCCCGCCATTGCCGGCCTAGAGGCGGCGATCGGGCGCGCAGGCTTCTACAAGCATGACCGCCCCGATCTCTTGGTGTTGCGCTGCCCGAAGGGCGCGAAGGCCGCGGGCGTGTTCACCACCAACGCCGTGGGCTCGGCGCCGACCGATTGGTGCAAGCAGGCGCTGGCGGCGACGCGCGGCGGCGCGCGCGGCCTCATCGTCAACGCCGGCTGCGCCAATGCCTTCACCGGGCCCGCCGGCGACGCGGCTTGTAAGCGCGCTGTGGAAGCCGCGAGCGCCAAGCTCGACATTCCCGCGCGCGAAATGCTGGCGGCGTCCACCGGCGTGATCGGCGTCGTGCTCGACGATTCCAAGATCGCCAAGGCGCTGCCGGCGATGGAACTCGGGCCGGTCGACTGGCCGAAGGCGGCGGCGGCGATCATGACCACCGACACGTTCCCAAAGGGTGCGGGCGCGACGTGTGAGATCGACGGCGTGAAGGTCAGCCTTGCCGGCATCGCCAAGGGCTCGGGCATGATCGCGCCGGACATGGCGACGATGCTGGCGTTCGTGTTCACGGATGCGGCGATCTCGGCGCCGATTCTGAAGATGCTGCTAAAGCAGGAAACGGAAACGAGCTTCAACAGCATCACCGTCGACGGCGACCGCTCGACCAACGATTGCGTGCTGCTGTTCGCCACCGGCCAAGCCAAGACGCCGCCGATCGCGGATTGGAAGGACGACCGGCTCGCCGGTTTCCGCGCCGCGCTCTCGCGTGTGCTGGCCGATCTCGCCATCCAGATCGTGCGCGACGGGGAAGGCGCGACCAAACTGGTGAGCGTCAACGTCGAAGGCGCCGTGAGCGACGCCAGCGCCAAGATCATCGCCCGCACCATCTGCGAAAGCCCGCTGGTGAAGACCGCCATCGCCGGCGAGGACGCCAATTGGGGCCGTATCGTCATGGCGATCGGGCGCGCCGACCAGCCGGTGCGGCGCGAGATGATCGCGGTGCGGTTCGGCGAGCTCTGGGCTGCGCGCGACGGCATGGTCTCGCCCGCGTACGACGAAGCGAAGATGAGCGCCTACATGCAGCGCCCGGAGCTGGACATCACCGTCACCGTCGGCCCCGGCAGCGGCCGCGCGCGCATGTTCACCTGCGACCTCACCAAGCGCTACGTCGAGATCAACGGGGATTATCGGAGCTAGGCGATGAAGCGAACGACAATCCCGCGTCCGCACGCCATGCTGGCGCTGCTTGCTTTCGTTGCGGCCTGTCAGGCCGTTTCGCCGCCGCCAGCCGTCCCGCTCGCCGGTTCGTGGGGCGGCGAGCATGTCAGCCTGGTGCTGGACGAAAACGGCGGCGCGCTGGAGTACGATTGCGCGGCTGGCACAATTGACGAGCCGGTTCGGCCCGACGCCTCCGGCCGCTTCACGGCGCAGGGAACGCACACGCCCTTCTCCGGCGGTCCCGAACGTATTGACCAACCGCGCCCGCGCTTGACAGCAACCTATGCCGGGCGAGTCGAAGGCGGCCGTCTGACGCTCGACGTGCGTGCAGGCGAGCAACATTTCGGTCCGTTCTTGCTTCGGCGCGATGCGCCAGCGAACCTCATCCGTTGCCTCTGATTAGCGGCAAGCTCCCGCTCGGCTGTCGGTTGTTGCCTCGCTCGAGGTTAGCACACGCCTTCTAGGAATCGACACTCACGCATGGCAAAAGGCGCGCGCCATGTACTTCCTGGTCATCGCCCTCTTCATGCTGATTTTCCCCGCCGCGTGCGTGGCGGCGGAGTATGTGTGGCTCGACACCAGCACCGATCTCGTGGCGCTGATCGGCAAGTGGTTTGCGTTCTGGGGCGTGGGCATGCGGCTGGGGCTCGCCGGCGTCCGCCAGGCCTTCAATCCCGCCTTCACAGCGCAGGACGTGTTCGAGATCGACGACGCGCGCGTCTACCCGATCGTACGCGAGCTTGGTTTCGCCAATCTGGCGCTAGGGTTGCTGGGCGTGCTGGCGCTCATCCCGCATTGGACGACGCCGGCCGCGCTTGCGGGCGGCGTGTTCTTCGCGCTCGCCGGCTGGAAGCATGTCGCGGCGAAGGAGCGTAACCTGACGCGCACCGTGGCGATGGCGTCCGATCTCTTTGTTGCGGCGGTGCTGGCGTTCTATCTGATCGCGACCGCGCTCGGGTCGCTCAGCTGATGCCGCCCCCGCCTCGCATCGAGGCGGGGGCTTGGCGCTTCAGCCATTCTGCATGCGGCGCGCGATTTCGTTGCGCTGCTGCTGCACGTTCGCGGCGCTGCGGTTGGACTCGTAGAGGCTCTGCAGGAACGCGAGGTCCCACTCGGTCATCTCCGTCAGACGCCCGCCGCCCTCGAACAGATTGAGGATAGTCGGATAGCTGGAGGTGTCGGCGCGGGGGTTCACCTGCGCGAGCGTCACCATCGCCACATAGTCGGCCAGCGCCGAGAGCTGGACGTCACCCACGCGGCGCGAGTCGATGATGATGATGGCGCGGCTGAAGTCTTCGCGCGTGGCGGCGCCAAGGCGCGTGCCGGTCGAGCGCGAGACCGGCGCATTCTGCAGGCCGCCAATCGAGGTGTCGCCGTCGAGATTGAGGCCGTCGGCGCCCATGGTCTGCGCCACGTGCCACCACCGCACCGCACGGTCGTTGCTCAGGAAGTCGTCGAAGGCTTCCGGGCCCATCGTCGAAATGTTGTTCTCGTAGCGGACCGAGAACAGGTTCGGTTCGCGCTGGTGCATGTTGCGCGCCGCCGCGTTGCCATCATTGGTGACGATGATCGAGATGTTCGCCCTGCAGCCGGGCGCGCCGGGCGACAAGCCGAGCGCTGCGGCGCGCTGGGCGATGCGGTCGGCCACGAACTGGCCCTGCCGCACCGGCAGCCCCGCCACGCTGGTGCAGATGGTGTTGTCCCAGCGCGCAAGCTGCTCGGCGGTCGACGGCGCCGCCGCCAATTGGTCGACAAAGCGCTGTGTCGCCTCCGCCGTCCGGCCGGTGACGACGATGGTGTTGTCCTCTGAAGTTTGCGCGTGCAGCGCAGCCGGCGTCAGCCAAAGGGCGCCGACAAGCGCCAGAGCGGCGCGAGCGCGTTTCGTTTTCAGCATGTTCAATCCTCTCCCTCGCGTTCCCGCTTGGCGGTAAGACGCCGCGGTCCCAGCGTTTGGATGCGCGTGTGGGACGAAATCTTGACGCGACCGCAGTCGCCGCGACGGAGCGCGCCAACCCCGCGACGAGCGGAGTGGGCTGCCGTACCCGAGCACTTGATTGATCGTTCAAACAACGGCTAGATGCCGCGTGAGGGAGGGTCCTATGGCCGACATGGACAAGGCGATCGCCACGCAGCTCGCCAACATCGAGAAAAAGACCGGCAAATCCCTGGCGCAGCTGACCGACGCCATCAGAAAATCCGGCAAGCAGAAGCACGGCGAAATCCGCGACTGGCTGAAGGCGGCTTACGGGCTCGGCCACGGCGACGCGAACACGCTCACGCACGCGGCGTTGCAATCCGACGGCGCCCGCGCCGCAAAGGCCGCGGGCGCATCGGCCGATGACGTCCTGGCGGACATCTATTCAGGCAAGAAAGCGCATCTGCGGCCCGTCCACGACGCGCTGATGGCGGCCATCGCCAAGTTCGGCGCATTCGAGGTTGCGCCCAAGAAAGGCTACGTCTCGCTGCGGCGGAAGAAGCAGTTTGCGATGCTCGGGCCGAAGACGAACGAGCGGTTTGAATTGGGTCTCAACCTCAAGGACGACATCAAGGACACGCGCGTGAAGCCCGTCCCACCGGGCGGCATGTGCCAGTACATCGTGCCGCTCACCAGCGCCGACGAAGTGGACGCGAAGCTGATCGGCTACCTCAAGCGCGCCTACGACGGAGCGGGGTGAGGTCACATAGCTGACACTTGAGCGCGCGGGCGCGCGATCTAGCTACGCCAGGATAGGAGATGCGCACGATGAAGCTCTATTACGCCCCCGCCGCCTGCTCGCTCGCCCCGCACATCGTCATCCGCGAGGCCGGGCTCGATGTCGCACTCGACAAAGTGACCTTCGGGGCCGACCGCACCACCGAGAGCGGACGCAACTTCTATGAGATCAATCCACAGGGCGCGGTGCCGGCGCTCGAGCTGGACAGCGGCGAAGTGCTGACCGAGGCGCAGGTGCTGCTGCAATTCCTCGCCGCGCAGAAGCCCGAGGCGAACCTCGCGCCGCAAGACGGCATGGCCCGCTGGCGGCTGCTGGAAACGCTCAACTTCATCGCCACCGAGCTGCACAAGGGCATTTCGCCGTTGTTCAGGCGCCCCAACGAGGAAACCCGCCAGGGCATCGTCGCGTCGGTGAAGACGCGCTTCGAGCTCCTGGAGCAGAAGCTTGGCGGCAAGGACTATCTGCTGGGCCCGTTCTCGATCGCCGACGCCTACGCGTTCGTGACCCTCAACTGGGCGCGCAAGTTCGAGATCGAGGTTTCGCCGGCGTTGCAGGCCTACTTTGCCCGGATCAAGGCGCGGCCCGCCGTGCAGCAGGCGTTGCGCGCAGAGGGTCTACCCGCGGACTGAGTGCGCCGAACGCGAGCGGTTACCCGCGCATCAACCTTGTGTAGGTTAAGCCCGTTCAACCATCTCGCCTCACGGCTTTTTCATGCAAATCGGCAATAGTGCGCCTTCTTCGCGGCGTCTCCTTCTGGTGGCGGCGGCCGCGTTGTTCGATTCAAGCGGCCGCGTGCTCATCACACAGCGTCCGCAACACAAGCAGCTCGGCGGCCTCTGGGAGTTTCCTGGCGGCAAGGTCGAGCCCGGCGAGGCGCCGGAGCATGCGCTGGCGCGCGAGCTGAGGGAGGAACTGGACTTGACGGTCGAGCCTGACGCCCTGGATCCGTTCGCGTTCGCGTCGCACGCCTATCCGGATTTCCATCTGCTGATGCCGCTCTACGTGGCCACCCGCTGGGGCGGGGTGGTGAAGCTCGAGCCGAACGCGGCGCAGGCCGCGGTTTGGGTCAAGCCGAACGAGCTGCGGAACTATGCGATGCCGCCGGCGGATGTGCCGCTGGTGACGCGCCTGCTCGAGCGAGGGGCTGCATGATCGCCCGTTTCCGCCGCGACGAGCGCGCCAGCACAGCGCTCGAATACGCCCTCATCGCCAGCCTGATCAGCATCGCCATCGTCGCCAGCGTCAACCTGTGGAGCGACGAGGTGGTGCGCATCTTCAACGAGATCAGCGCGAACTTCGTCCAGGACTAATATTTCAGCTCTGTTGCAGCAGCGACCAACGCCCGCAACACGCCCGCGCCATACCCTCACGCGCAACGAGCACGCGAGGGAGCAATCATGACACTGGTGCAAGCGCTGGGCGTGGCCTTGGGGGCGATGGTTGTGTGCGTGGAGCCCGCAAACTGGGCCATCGCCAGCATGGAGGCGCGGGCCTTCCTGATGGAGACACAGGCGCAAGCGCGCGACTTCGCCAACCGCAACGTCGCGCGGATCGCGCACGGCCAGCCGGCCGAGTTCACCGGCCCGCCCGACGCCCACTGCCTGAAGCGCACTGTGACGTTTCTCTAAGCGCAATGCGTTGAGCGCAGACGGGCGGCTTGCTACCGCTCAGCCATGAAGGACGCCTCCAGCCTTGTCGCGCGCCGCTACGAGGAGCACCCCTACCCCGAACCGCTGCGCGATCTGGGCGAGAGCCTCGCGCAGGGCAATTTTCAAGTCGGCGATCCGGCCTTGTGGCGACCGATGCTTTGGCCGGAAGGCGGACCCGCGCGTCCGCGCATTCTCGTGGCCGGGTGCGGCACGCACCAGGCGGCGTGGTTCGCCTACACCAACCGCGACTGCGAAGTGGTTGGCGTCGATCTCTCCGAGGCCAGCCTCGCGCACCAACGCTACCTGCAAGAGCGGCACGCGCTGACGAACTTGCGCGTGTTCCAGGGCGATCTGCGAAACGTGGGCGAAATCGGCGGGCACTTTCAGCTCGTCGTCTGCACCGGCGTGCTGCACCACATGGCCGATCCCGACGAAGGCATGCGCGCGCTCGCCGGCGTTATGAGCGACGATGGCGTATTGACGTGCATGGTGTACGCGGCGCCGCGGCGCACGGGCGTCTACATGCTGCAAGATTTGTTTCGCCGGCTTGGCGTGAAGGCGGACGCCGACGGCGTCGCGTTCGTGCGGCGCACCTTGGCCGGCCTGCCGCCGTGGCACTTCGCCAACTTCTATGTCGGCGGCGTGCAGGAATTGCAGCACGATACCGCCATCGTCGACACCTTCCTGCATCCGCAAGACCGCGCCTACACCGTGCCGCAAGTGCTGGCGCTGGTGGAGGACAACGGCCTTCACTTCCAGGGCTGGTGGGAGAACGCCCTCTACTATCCCGAGGGATCCCCTTCGCTGCCGCCGGAAATGGCCGCGCGCGTGAAGGCCTTGCCGGACCGCGACCAATGGGCGGCGATGGAAGTGCTGAGCCAGTGGGCCTATTGGCACTTCTTCTTCGCGCGCAAGGCGCGGCCGCCAGCCGTGTCGTTCGCCGGCGAAGCTTGGCGCAAGCTTGCGCCGCATCCCAATCCCGGCTTGCGCCAAGTTGCGCCGCGCGTGTTTCAGCGACTCGGCCAACCCGTCGACATCGGCGCGGACGAAGCCGCGATGCTGGCGGACGCCGATGGCGTGCGCACCCTAGGCGAGCTGGCCGCCGCGCGCCCCGGAGTCGATGCGCGCGCGCTGTTCGAGCGCCTGTGGAAGCAAGGCCACGTGATGGTGTCGCTGGCGCCTTAGGCGTCCAGCTCGACGTCCCAGTAGAGGTAGTCCATCCAGCTTTCGTGGAGGTGGTGCGGCGGGAAGCGGCGGCCGACGTGCTGTAGCTCGTGCATGGTCGGTCGGCGCGGGCGCTTGTGCGGGCGCATGCCGCTGGCGTGCGCATACTTGCCGCCCTTGCGCAGATTGCACGGCGCGCACGCGGTGACGATGTTCTCCCAGGTGGTGCGCCCGCCCCTCGAACGCGGGACGACGTGATCGAACGTCAAGTCGTCGCCGGCGCCGCAATACTGGCAGGCAAAGCCGTCGCGCAGGAATACGTTGAAGCGGGTGAAGGCGGGCGGGCGATCCTGGTGCACGAACTCGCGCAACGAGATGACGCTCGGCAGACGCATCTCCAGCGACGGCGAATGCACGACCTGGTCGTAGTGCGCGACGACGTCGACGCGCTCCAGGAAGACGGCTTTCACCACTTCCTGCCACGGCCACAGCGACAGCGGGTAGTAGGACAGCGGGCGAAAATCGGCGTTCAGCACCAGCGCCGGCCATCCCGCGAGAGGAGCGCTGGAAACGTTCACGGGCGGCCGCTCCAATGCAGCCGCGCCAGAAGCTGGTGAGGGATTACACTCGGTGGACTGAAGACGCCGCTCCTTCTGCCTCCAGCATAGCACACCGGCCGCTGGACTGGCGAAGCAGCTTTACCTGATTTGCGGCGACAGGTTCGTGACAGGCGGGCAACGTGGCCGGAAAACCTCAGTTGCCCGCCACAATCTCCTGCTTTTTCAGGTAGGTGGCGAGAAATTCGCCGCCCAGTTCGAGGCCATCGGGGCCGATCGAGTGCGGCACGCCGTAGGAGATGTGCCACTGCGCGCCGTGACCCGCGGCGGCGAGTTGATCGGCCGAATCGAACATGGCCGGGATCGGGATGGTCGGATCGCGGTCGCCGTGGATGAGCAGGATCGGCGGCTTGGCCCGCATTTCCTCCTTCAGCTTGCGCCCGCCGACGAGGACGCCTGAATAGCCCAGCACGGCGGCCACCGGCTGCGCGCGGCGCAGTCCGACGTGTAGCGCCATCATCGTGCCCTGTGAAAATCCCACCAGCGCCAGCCGGTTCGCCGGCAGGCCGTACTTTTCGAGTTCGCGGTCAAGGAAGCGGTCGACCGATTGTGCGGCGGCGCGGGCGCCGCTCTCCATCAGATGCGGATCGAGATTGGAGATCGGAAACCACTGGTAGCCGCCGGGCGCCTGCGGGACCGGCTCGATGGCGTTCGGCGACACGAACGCCGCGCCCGGCAGCGCCTTCGCCCAATAGGGCGCAAGGCTGATGAGATCGGCGCCGTTGGAGCCGTAGCCGTGCAGCAGCACGACCAGCGCATCCGGCTTGCCGCCGCGCGGCGGCGGCATCCGCGGCCCGTCGAGAAAGACTGTCATGGCGCCTAGCTAGCGGCTTCGGCGCCCGGGCGGTAGCCTGCCGGGCCCATGCCATTTGTCACGCGCTTCGCGCCTTCGCCCACCGGACGGCTGCATCTTGGCCACGCGCTGTCGGCGCTGACCGCGTTCGACGCCGCGCGCGCGGCGGGCGGACGCTTCCTGCTGCGCATCGAGGACATCGATCGCGGCCGCGCGCGAGACGAATTCGAAGCCGGCATCTACGAGGACCTCGCCTGGCTCGGTCTGACCTGGGAAACCCCGGTGCGGCGCCAGTCGGAGCACATCGCGGCGTACGCGGCGGCCCTGCAAAGCTTGATCGACCGTCAGCTTGTCTATCGCTGTTTCCGCACGCGCAAAGAAGTTGCCGAAGCGATCGCGTCAGCGCCGCATGAGGGCGAGCACGACGTGTTCCGCGGCGAAGCGCTGCCGGCGGCGGACGAAGCGGCGCGGCTGGACGCCGGCGAGCCATACGCGTGGCGGCTTTCGCTGAAGAAAGCGCGCGCGGCGCTGGGGCCAGCCTATTTCTCGCTGGTGTTCGAGGATGAAACCGGCGTTGTCCGCGCCGAGCCCGAACAGCACGGCGACGTCGTGCTGGCGCGCAAGGACTTCCCGACCAGTTATCACCTCGCCTCTGTGTACGACGACGCGCTGCAAGGCGTGACGCACGTGATCCGCGGCGAAGATTTGCGCCAGTCGGCGCATCTGCACGTGCTGCTGCAGAAATTGCTGGAGCTGCCGCAACCGGTCTATCGCCACCATCGTTTGGTGCTCGGCGACGACGGCAAACGCCTCGCCAAGCGCGATCAGGCGGCGACGCTGGCTTCCCTGCGCGAAGCGGGCAAGACGCCGGACGACGTCCGCGCCTTGCTTGGGTTGAGATAGTGCTCAACGTCACGCGCGGATCGTTGCGCACGCCGCGGCTTTCGCTGCGCCGGGTGCAAGTCGAGGATGCGGAGGCGCTATGGGAGGCGCTGCGCGATCCGCTGGTGTACGCCTGGATCGCGCGCGAACCGCCCGCCTCGCCCGCCGCGATGCGCGCGCGGCTGGAGCGCATCACACAAGAACTGATGCCGGG
Source organism: Hyphomonadaceae bacterium (assembly GCA_050182055.1). Taxonomy (GTDB): domain Bacteria; phylum Pseudomonadota; class Alphaproteobacteria; order Caulobacterales; family Aquidulcibacteraceae; genus Vitreimonas. The sequence goes on along the minus strand of JBFXCP010000001.1, from coordinate 190,224 downwards.
CCGGTCGGATCAGTGGCTGAACTGGACGGTCTGGTTCGACCGCGAAGCCATCGGCATCGTCGAGGCGACGGTGCATCTAGACCGTAGCGTCGCCCTCGGCTACATGCTGTCGCCAACGCACTGGCGGCGCGGCTTCGCGCGCGAAGCGGTGTCAGCCGTGCTGCGCGAGCTCTTCGCCAAGGGCGCCACACGGATCGACGCAACCATCGACACCGGCAACACGGCTTCTGAAGCGCTGGCGCACGCGCTGGGTTTCACGATTGTGGAAGCACGGCCGCTCCAACGCGAGCACGTGTGGCGGCTCAATCCGGATAGTGGCGCGCCCCCGGCCAGCCCTCGATAGCCTCGACCGTCTCGTGCGCGCTTTCGAGCTTGTGATCCGGCACATTCGAGATGCGCGCCGCTTCGATCCAGGTCTTGATCGCCGTCGGCGCCAAGCGATCGCGGCCGCAGAGCAGGAAGAACGGCTCGTCCTTGGCGAGGCCGGAGAGCGAGCCGTGCTCCAGCTCGGCGGCGAGATACTTGAAGCCCGCGTCGCGGAGGATTTTCGCGGCCTGAACCTTCGCCTCGCGGCCTTCCTGTTCGCCGAGCATGACTGATTCTCCTCGCCGTTCTTGCTAGCACGCCGTCACGGCGCCGGGAACGCGCCGATCATGCGGCCCGCCCAGTCGCCGAGCGCGTTCCAGGCGTCCGCCCCGCCGTCGAAATGGCCAAGCCGCACCAGCACGATATCGCGCGACGGTACGACGACGATGATCTGGCCTTCGTGGCCCTGCGCAGAGAAGGCGTCGCGCAAGCCCGGATGCACGATCAGCGACCGCATCGGCGTTCCCTCGCCGTGCGCCGGCGTTAGCCACCAATGCGCGCCATAGACGTCCGCGTCCGGGTCGCTGCCCCTGCTGCGCGCGAAGTCGACCCAGCCCTCTGGCAGCACGCGCCGTCCATCCCAGACGCCGCCGCGCAAATAGAGATAGCCGAAACGCGCGAAGTCCCGCGCCGTGGCCCAGATCAGCGCGCTGCCGTAATAGAGGCCGCTTGGATCGAACTCGACGACCGGGCGCATGCCGATCGGCCCGAACAACGACTGATCCATCCATGCGCGCATACGGCGGCGGCGATCGTTCGCGTCGCGCGCATCCGGCACGATTGCGCGCGTCAGCGCATCGGCGATCAGCACCGTGCCGGCGGAGTTGTAATTCCAATGCGTGCCGGGATCGTGGATCAGCGGCAGGCCGGCGGCGAAGCGCGCCGTGTCGCTGCGGCCCGCGCCATAGAGCAAATGCGTGACATCGTTGTCGAGCACGCTGGGCGCGCCGATCTCGGTGTAGTCCTGCCCATCGACCATCTGCAGCCACTGCCGCCACGTGACCGACGCGCGCCGGTCGCCTGCGCGCCAATGCGGACTTCCCATCGGCGCGTCGATGCCGACGCGCCCCTGCAATACGGCGGCGCCGACAAGCGCGTGGGTGAAGGACTTCGCCATCGACCACGAAACCAGACGCATGTCGGGGCCGTAGCCGTCGCCATAGCGCTCGAACACGATGCGTCCGCTTTGCACAATGACAACGGCGCGGGTCTCGCCCATGAGGTCATGGCGGCCGGCGAAAGCCTGCGTCACGGCCAGATCGAAGGTGGCGCGGTCGAGCCGCGCAGGCGGCGGCGCCGTTTGCCAATCCTGGGTCGGCCAGGGCACGCCCGTCGGCTGCGGCCGCAGCGGCGTCAGTTCCTGTGCGTGCGCCGCACCCGCCAGCACCAGAGCCGCCGCCAATAAAGCGCCGCGCAGCATGACGTTTCCCCTCGCCTTCGCTATGCTGGGGCGCGAGCATAGGGGGAGGCGGCGGTGTCGCGCAAACGCTGGATGTGGGTCGGCGGCGGCATTGCCGCCGTGGCGGCGCTGGGCGCTTTCGCCTGGTCGCTCCAGGACGATGTGGCCTACGCCCGGATCGCGACCAATTACGCGGCAAAACAGACCTGCTCTTGCCTCAACGTGAGCGGCCGCACTTTGGACAGCTGCCTCGCCGACTTTCCCGAAGAGGCGCGCGGCAACATCGAGGTGAAGGTCGAGGACAATATCGTGCGCGCCAGCGTGCTATTTGGCGCGGTCGGCGCTTCGGCCAATTACGAGGAAGGCTTCGGCTGCCAGATTCTAGACTAGCCAGCCGGTCGGGTTCGGAACCGGGCGGCGCATCACCGCCAGCACCAGCGCGATGGCGCCGCGCACGACCGCCCAAATCACCACCGCGATGTGGACAACGATCGTGCCGACGCCGAGCGCGGCGTGCACGTAGCTGAGCAGGCTGCCGAGCGTCCAAACGCAAAAGCCGATGATGAGCGTGCGCAGCGCATGCTCATGGTGGGTGTTGACCCAAGGCATGCCCTGACCGCGGCTCGAGTAGGCGACCACGCCGCCGGCGATCGCGATGGCGACGCCGACGTAGTAGAGCGGCGGCGCCGGGAAGAAGAAGTTGAGCGTGAACGCCGCAAGCGTCAGCAGATGCACCAGCACCGCTTTGCCGCGATGCGTCTTCAGACCGAAGCCGCCGCTTTGCTGCGGCGCAACCGGCTTCTTCGGCGGAGGACGTCGAAACGGCGTGACGTTGTCGGCGGGCATGGGACGGTGTACGTCGCCCGCGCCCGCCGAGGCAAGCCGCCGGCCTACTTGCGGCCGCCGCCGCCTGTGCGGACGCGGATTTCCACACGCCGGTTCCGCGCGCGGCCCCATTCGGTGGCGTTGCTAGCGACCGGCTCGAACTCGCCCATGCCGCTGGCGCTGATGCGTCGCACAGGCACGCCGAAGTGGATGAGGCCGGCGGTGACCGAGCGCGCGCGGCGCTCGGAGAGGTCCTGGTTGTACTCGTCGGAGCCCAGCGCGTCGGCATGGCCGATGATGTCGACGCGCAAACTTGGCCGCTGCGTCAGCGTGCGCGCCAGGTCGCGCAGCCGCGGCTCGAACTCGCGGCGGATGGTGGCGCGGTCGAAGTCGAAGGTGATGTCGGATGGCATGACGACGCGGACTTCGTCCGGCGACACGCGCTCGATGGTGGCGCCCGCCGGCGCCATGTCACGGCGCAACTCGGCTTCGGCGGCGTCCATTTCAGTCTGCTGGGCAAAAGCCGGCGCGGCGGAAAGCAACGCGGCGGCGAAAAGTGCGTAACGCATGGGCCCTCTCCCGATACGGCGCGCCGTGGTGCGCTGCATCTGGGGCTTTTCTGTGGACGAGACTGCCGCGGCGGTGTCCTAGTGCGCTCATGGACCAACCCCGCGATCTCTTTCCCGTGACACAATCCACCGTGAATGCGGCTTACGACTTCATCTTCGCATCATGGGTAAAGCAACTGGGGCTATGTGATTTCGAGGTCGAGAAGGGCCGCGTCAGCGCAAGGCTGCCGGAGGCCGATGCGCTGAAATTCTCAGCTGGCGCGGTCTGCGGCCAAGCCATCATGGCCGCGATCGACACTGTCGCGTCCATCGCCGTCGCCACCGGCGACCGGCCGACCCGCGGCACGGCGTATCAGCACACGCAGTTTCTCCGCCCCGCCAAAGGCGACAGCTTCACCGTTGAAGCCAATGTGATACGGTTCGGGAAATCGACTGCGTATCTCGAAGCGCACGTGCGCTATGCGCAGTCGCGCGAGATCGTGGCGCACGCCGTGCTCGAATTCGCGTACTGAGCCTACAGGTTCAGCAGATGCGGATCGCCGCCTTGCGCGGCGATGTTGACGCTGACGGCGCGTTCTTCCGCGAAGCGCGGCAGGTAGTTGGGCCCGCCCGCTTTCGGGCCTGTGCCCGAAAGCCCCGAGCCGCCGAACGGCTGCACGCCGACGACAGCGCCGACGATCGTGCGATTCACGTACACGTTGCCCGCGCGCACCGCAGCCTTCACAGCGTCGGCGAAACTGTCGAGGCGCGAATGCACGCCGAGCGTCAAACCGTAGCCTTTCGCCGAAAGCGCCGCGCCAACCGTGGCGATGTCGGCGGGATCGTAGCGCACGACATGCAGGATCGGGCCGAACACTTCCCTGTCGATCTGATCGAGGCTGTTCAATTCGATCAGCGCCGGGCCGAAGAAGTTGCCGCCGAGGTTCGACACGTCGATTTGCTTGATCACGCGCGCTTCCTTCGACATGCGCGCGATGTGTCTGTCGAGATTGGCCTTGGCCTCTGCATCGATGATCGGCCCGATGTCGGTGAACGGATCGGCTGGATCGCCGACAACAAGGCAATCCATTGCGCCGCTCAGCGTTTCGATGATGCCGTCCGCCGTGTCGTGCGGCAGGAACAGCACCCGCAGGCTCGAGCAGCGCTGGCCGGCGGAATAGAACGCCGACACCAACACATCGTCCACCACCTGCTCCTTAAGCGCCGTGGTGTCGACAAACAGCCCATTTAGACCGCCGGTCTCGGCAATCAGCGGCACGATCGGTCCGTCCTTGGCGGCGAGCGTGCGGTTGATGATGCGCGCGACTTCGGTTGACCCGGTGAACGCAACACCCGCGATGCGTGGGTCCGCCACTAACGCGGCGCCGACTTCGCCATCGCCGATGGCGAGCTGCAGCACGTCGTCCGGCAGACCGGCTTCGCGGAAGAGCCGGACCGCGGCCGCCGCGATGCGCGGCGTTTGTTCCGCAGGTTTGGCAACGACCGTGTTGCCGGCGGCGAGTGCGGCGGCGAGCTGGCCGGTAAAGATCGCCAGCGGAAAGTTCCACGGGCTGATGCAGACGAAAACGCCGCGCCCGTGCAGTTCGAGATGATCGGTTTCACCCGCAGGCGATGGCAGCGGCGTTGGGCCCGCAAACAGCCGCTCGGCTTCGGCGGCGTAGTAGCGGCAGAAATCCACCGCCTCGCGCACTTCATCGATCCCGTCCTGCAAGGTGCGGCCAGCTTCGTGCGCGATCAGCTGCACCAGCGGATCGTGGTGCGCCTGCAGCGCATCGCCCATGGCGCGGAGAATGCGCCCGCGCTCGGCGCCGCCCAGCGCGTTCCAGGTTTCGAATGCGGCGGCGGCGATGCGAACAACGTCCGCCTCCCCCCTCGCGGGGGAGGTGTCGCGCGCGAGCGCGACGGAGGGGGGGCGGGCCGCTGCTTCAGGCGCCTGATCGTCGGCACGCCCCCCACCCCCTGCCCCCGCCCCGCGAGGGGGCGGGGAGGAGAGCGCCGCGCGATCCGCTTCGATCGAGATATCGCGGCCGGTGGAGTTGCGGCGGCTGGCGCCGAACAATTGCGACGGCGGCGGCAAGCGGCGATGGCGATGGGGGTTTGCTTCAAGCGTCGTGATCGGATCGGCGGCGACGACTTCCGGCGACACGTCGTCGTCCAGGAACGAATGCACGAACGACGTGTTTGCGCCGTTCTCCAGCAGGCGGCGCACGAGGTACGGCAGCAGGTCTTCGTGGCCGCCCACCGGCGCGTACACACGCACCGGCAACGGCGTTTCCAGCGCCGCATAGAGAGCTTCGCCCATACCGTGCAGGCGTTGGAACTCGAACTTGTCGCGTCCCGCGCTTTGCGCCATCCGCCGCACCGCGGCGACAGTGTGGGCGTTGTGCGTGGCGAATTGCGGAAAGATCGCGTCGCCAGCGCGCAACAGATCGCGCGCGCAGGCGAGGTAATGCACATCGGTGGCGGCCTTAGTGGTCCACACCGGGAAGTCCGGCCGCCCCATGATCTGCGCGCGCTTCACCTCGCCGTCCCAGTACGCGCCCTTCACCAGGCGGGTCTGGATCGCCGTACGGCGCCGGCGCGCGAGAATAGCGAGCTGCTCGATCAGCTCGCGCGTGCGCTTCTGGTAGGCCTGGATCGCAAGCCCGAGCCCTTCCCACCCCGCAAGCGACGGCTCCAGCGCCAAGCGCTCGAACAATTTGAGAGAGAGCACCAGGCGATCCGCTTCTTCGGCGTCAAACGTCAAGCCGATGTCATGCTTCTTGGCCGCCTCAGCGAGTTGCAGCATACGCGGATAGAGCTCCCGGACGACGCGCGCTTCCTGGCGTGACTCGTAGCGTGGGTGCAGCGCGGAGAGCTTCACCGATACGCCGTTCGAGGCGTGCGGACCTTGACCTTTGGCCGCCTCCCCCACGGCCTCGATCGCGTTGGCATACGCCGCGAGATAGCGCTCGGCGTCGGCGTTGGTGCGCGCGCCTTCGCCCAACATGTCGAACGAATAGCGCGTGGCGAGGCCGGCGCGGACCATGCTCGCGCCGCGCTTCAGCGCCGCTTCGATGTTGCGCCCGAGCACGAATTGCTCGCCCAGGATGCGCATGGCCTGCATCGCGCCGGCGCGCACGACTGGTTCGCCGGCCCGCCGCACCAGCTTGGCGACAACTTCGCTCGCTTCGCCCTTCATCTCATCGGGCAGATTGACGATGCGCCCGGTCAGCATCAGACCCCAGGTGCCCGCATTGACCAGCCAGTGGTCCGACTTGCCGAGATGCTCGCCCCATTTCCCGGTGCGGATCTTCTCGGCGATCAGCTTGTCGGCGGTTTCTTCATCGGGCACCCGCAGCAGCGCTTCGGCCAAACACATGAGGGCGAGCCCCTCAGCGTTGGAGAGACCGAACTCCTCGAGGAAGCTCTCCATCACGCCTTTGCGGCGCTTCAGGCCGCGCGCGCGGGTGACCAGATTGCGCGCCTCGGCCGCGACGCTGGCGCGCGCGGCGGCGTCGAGCGGCGCATCGGCCAAGAGCGCCGCGACGCCCGTGTCCTCATCGCGGTATTTGAGAGCATCGAGCGCGTCCCAATCGATGGCGGCGGCGGAAATCTTATGGGCAGGTTGCATGGCGTCATTTGCGCGCGTCCGCAGCCAAGGGCAAGCCAGGCGACGCCTCGGGCCCCCTTGCGCGGCGGCCGCGCGCATGGTCAGAGACGCCCCGTGAGCCCCGACGCCCCCGCCCCCACCGCCGTGGCGAGCCAAGACGGCGCCGCCGACGCCGCGCCGCTCGCCCAGAAAATCCTGCTGGTCACCGACGCTTGGGAGCCGCAGGTCAACGGCGTGGTGCGCACGCTCTCCAGCACCACGCGCGAACTGCGGGCGATGGGCTGCGAGGTCGAGGTGGTGAGCCCAGCCGACTACAAGCGCACCATCCCGCTCATCACCTATTCCGAAATCCGCCTGGCGCTTGGCGCGCGCGAGGACATCGAGGACCGCTTTCTCGCTTTCGCGCCGGACGCCGTGCACATCGCCACCGAAGGCACGCTGGGATGGGACGCGCGGGCCGTCTGCCTGAAGCACAAGTTCCCGTTCACGACGAGCTATCACACCCAGTTCCCGGAATACGTCACCGCGCGGTTCCGCTGGATTCCGCTCTGGGCCGGCTATCGCTTCATGCACGCGTTCCACGACAAATCGGGGCGCGTCATGGTGGCGACGCCGACGATGCAGAAGCAGCTGCAGCTGCAGGGCTTCCGCAACACGGCGATCTGGAGCCGCGGCGTCGACATCGAACAATTCCATCCAAGCAAGCGCGGGATCGACGGCGGCGTCTATCCAGCCGATCTGCCGCGGCCGATCTTCGCCTATGTGGGCCGGGTCTCGGTCGAGAAGAACATCGAGGCGTTCCTGAAGCTGGATTTGCCTGGCTCCAAGGTCGTCGTCGGCGGCGGTCCGGCGTTGGAGGAGCTCAAGCTCAAGTATCCCGCCGCCGTGTTCGCCGGACCGAAATTCGGGGAGGACCTGGCGCGTCACTACGCCGACGCCGACGTCTTCGTGTTTCCGAGCTTCACCGACACGTTCGGCTTGGTGATCCTGGAAGCGGCGGCGTGCGGCACGCCCGTCGCAGGCTATGTCGCCCCGGGGCCGCAGGACATCCTGCCCGGCACCGGCGCCGGAATCGTCGACATGGATTTGCGCAAGGCGTGCCTCGAGGCCCTTCAGTGCGACCGCGCGACCGCGCGCGCGTTGGCGGAGCGCTATTCATGGCGCGCCTGCGCGGAGGAATTCCGCCGCAACCTGGAGCCGCTGCCGAAGGAGCGCGGACGCCGGTTCTGGCACAAGCTCGCCGACCTCCGAAAACGCGCCAAAGAACGCCGCCGCATTGCTCGCGAAAAGAAGGCGGCTGAACGCTCCACTTCGAAGACTTAGCGCAAACTGATTTCCAGTATGCGGTGTGTTCCGAACACTGCGCGGCAAGTGTTTTGAGCAGAGCAGCTGAAATCGTAGAGACCCGCCGGCGTCACTAGCGCCGCGCGGCCCAACCGTCGATCGGCCGTCAAAGCGATCACGGGCAGGCGATCGGCATCCGCCTGCGGGAAATCGTTGAACCATGCGCCCATCCGATTGTTGGCGCTGATCGTTCCGCGACACACGCCATCGACGACGGCAAATTGCGCCTCACCCGAGATGTTGCCGTCCTGATAACGGCCGCTGTAATGCGTCGCGTCAGTCGGGCAGGCGGGCGCATCATCATCCGCAACAATGCGGAACGGGGCCACGAGCACTACAGCGGTTTCCTTGATCGCGGCGACCCAAAGCGCGTTGGAGAGAACGCTGACGCTTTCGTTGCTGTCTGGATAGAGCAGCAAGAGTGAACGGGCGCCTGATGTCGTACCTGCGTGGTGGGCGATGCGCTCTCCTCTTGTGTCCACGCCGACACGCCAGCCAAAGCCGACGTGGTCCTGCTCGTCCATGACCGCTGATCCGTCCGCCAGCCGGGCAGGCGCCCACATGAAGGCGCGGGTCTGAGGCGCCAGAAATTCATTCGACATGACGCGCGCGCCAAACATAGCGAGCGCAGGCGAGGACCCTCGAAAGCCGGCGCCGCCGTATGAGTAGGAGTAGTCGTGCGCCTCTGCGCGAACCGGCGCGTTGTGTTCGAACTCATAAGGCGCGGCGTCGAAGGCGCCGATCGGATCGGTATCTGGACGGATGGCTAGGTCCGCCAAAACGTCACGGGCTACAAAATCCAGAAACGGCTCGTGCGCCGCCGCTTCGATCGTCGCGCTGAGGAGCGTGTACCCATATGAGCTGTAGGAGTAACTTGCGCCCGGTGCGAACAAGAGGTTTCGATCAGAAAACACCCCTACCGCCTCGCGAACCTCGGCATAGCGAATGCGGCCACGATTCTGATCGACCGCCTGGTAGTGCGGGATACCGCTGGTATGGGCTGCGAGCTGACGGGCGCTGATCGCGGGCCAGTCATTGCGAAGCCAAGGCAACGCAGTTTGCACGGGAGCGTCCGGATCGAGTAACCCCGACTGGACGAGCCTCGCGCCCGCCACCGCGGTCACCAGCTTAGAGACGCTGGCCAACCGGAACTCAGTCTCCGGAACGACCGGAAGGCGCCGCTCGACATCGCGAAAGCCAGCGACGCCGGTCCAAACCAACTCGCCGTCGCGCGCATAGGAGGCAGATATCCCCGGAACGCCGCTGGTCTCCACAAGCGCCTCAAGCAAGGCATCGGCAATCCGGGCGCGGTCATCCACCGGTTGGGCGTGTGCACAGGCGACTGAAACAATGCAGCCAAGAAAGGCGGATAAGGTGGCGCTTCGTGACATCTGATCCTCTTAGGGGCGGGTCACGTCCAGAACCGCAGAACTGAGGCTGTTCAGCCAGTAAAGATCGGTGAAATCAGGAAAAGGCAGGGAAAACGGTGCTCAAATTGGATGAAGCCAATCGCGCGGCAGTCTGGGACGGGCGCGTCGCGGTAGTGCCTGAACTGACCTTCAGGTTCTTGCGCTCGCTCCTGGAGCGTTCGCCGGCGATCACGCCGTTTGCCGATATCGAATCGGAAGTTTGGGGTGCGATGGTGAGCCGCGAAACGCTCAAGCAGCGCGCGAAACTCCTGCGCGACGCCCTCAATGAACTGGGCGCCGACTGCCTCGTCGAGGCCGTTCGGAATGAAGGCTACCGACTGAGACTTCGCACCAAGGGCAACGCGACGCCACACACGGGACTCCGCTATGCTGCGCCACTCGTCAACGCGCTGTTGGCCTTGCTTGCGATCGTTGCGTTGCCCAGCCTTGGCCAGTTTGCCGGCCCGCCGGCGCGGCTTTCCCTGACCATCGAAAGCAACGATACGCCGCTGCGAAACGATCTGCTGCGGGACTTGTCACGCTTCGATGCGGTCAACGTGATCGACGGGAGCGGCGCGCAAAGCGATCTGGTGGTCCGGATCGCGGCTGGCGGCGCATCCACGCTCCTCACATTGCAGGATGCGCGAAATAGCGCCGTCCTGTTCGCGGAGACCTACGCCACAGATCGGGGCGGTTCTGAGCGAGTTGCCGCGCACTTCTCCTCATTCGTGCACGAGCGAGTGCAGGCCCTGCGGCCCTACCCGGCCCTCCCGTCGCATTTACGGCTTGCGTACGGCGAAGCGCTCGAACTCATTCGTGGCGGCGACGAAGCGGCGTTGCTTCTCGCCCGCGCAAGGCTGCGAGAGATAACGAATGCGCGGCCACACTTCTTGCTGGCGGCGGCACTACTGGCCCGCGTCGAAGCTGATCTCGTGTTACGCTTCGACTATCCGCCGGCAAACGCCGAGTCTGCGCGCGCCCAGGCCGCCGCGCTCGTTTCCAGACATCCCGAAATTCCGGAACTCCGCTATGCGCTGGCGCGCACGGAGCTGGCATGTGGCAATGAGGAAGCTGCCCTTGAACAGCTTCGCTTCGCCGCGCGCGGCCTGCCCTTCCTTCAGCGTGACATCCGGGCGCTTGAACGGCGCCTGGATGGCCTCACCACTTGATCCGCTTGCGCAGGCGATAGCGCAGCCAGATCGCCGTGCCGTTCATCAGGAGCGTGATCACGAGCAGCACGAGGCCCGCCGCCGCGGCGATCTCCAGGAACTCCGCTTGCGGGCGCGACGTCCAGTTGAACATCTGGATCGGCATGACGGTGAATTCTTCGCCCAGCCAATTGGTCGGCGACCAACTCGCGATCGCATCGCCCCAGGTCGCAACCGACTGCACGGTGGTGCCGTGCGGAAGATCGAGCACCTGCCCCGCTTGCACCGCCTGCTCGGTGAAGTCGGGCAAGACGACGACGCCGTCATGGGCGATGCGCACGCGCTCGGTCGCGCTCGGGTCGACGGCGGCGCCGTACTCGTCGAGCACGCCGATGGTCTGGAATGTCGCATCGCCGGGGCGCGTAATGGGCAAGAAGGCAACAAAGGTCAGGCCGCCGATCATGATCAGCGGCGCGGTCTCGCCGAGCGCGCGCGAGATGCCGATGATCACGCCGGTGACGACGCCGGGCAGCGCATAAGGCAGCACGTGATGCTGCGTGGTCTGCCACTTGGTGGCGCCGACCGCGAGCGCGCCCTGGCGCATTTCCTGCGGCACGCCGCGCACCGCTTCGCGCGTTGCAACGATGACGACAGGCAGGATCAGCAGCGCCAGCGTGATGCCGGCGGTGAGGATCGACTGGCCGAACAAGTCGGCCGCCCCGTTGCGGAAGTCTTCCGGCAGGAAGCCGAACCAACGGTTCGGGTTGCCGAGAAACTGCACGAAAATGCCGACCGCCATCAGACCGAACAGAATCGACGGCACGCCGGCCAGGTTGTTGACGGCGATTTCGATGGCGCTGGTGATCGGGTTCTTCGGCGCATATTCCTCAAGATAGACGCCGGCGAGCAAGCCGATCGGAATCGCGATCACTGCCGTGGTGAAAATCACGAGCAGCGAACCGACCCAAGCCGAGAGAATGCCGGCCTCGGCGGGATCGGCGGAGGGGAAACTCAGGAAAAACGAGGGTGTCAGGCGATGGCCGCCGTCCATGATGAGGTCGCTGACCAGCGCCACCAGCGTGCCGAGGCCGATGATCGTGGCGATCACGCCCCAGATCACGAAGCTCGAATCCTTGAACTTGCGCACGCCCAGGCCCCTGGGGTGAGCCGTGATGTCGCTCACGCGCGCGACGTCGAGAGCAGCCATCAATATGCCTCCCGGAAGCGCCGCTGCAGCGCATAGGCGATGAGGTTGAAGACGAGCGTCAGCACCAACAGCGCAAGCCCGGCGGCGAAGATCGAATTGTACTCCAGCGTCCCGAACGCGATGTCGCCAAGCGCCACCTGCGCAATGAACGCCGTTACGGTGGCGCCCTGCTGTGCGGGATGCGACACCATCTGCGGCAACTGTCCGCCGGCGACGACGACGATCATGGTCTCGCCGATGGCGCGCGACATGCCGAGAATCACCGCGCCGACCACACCCGAAACCGCCGCCGGCACGACGACGCGGAACGCGGTCTCCAATCGCGTCGCGCCCATCGCGAACGAGCCGTCGCGCATCGAGCGCGGCACCGCACGCATGGCGTCTTCGGATAGCGAAGCAATGTAAGGGATGATCATCAGCCCCATGACGATGCCCGCTGACAGTAGGTTGAAGCCGGGCAATTCAATGCCCAAGGGGCGGAGCCATTGCTGCAGGAGCGGCGTCACAAACAGGAGCGCGAAATAGCCGTAGACGACTGTAGGCACGGCGGCGAGCAGTTCGAGCGTCGGCTTGATCGTCTCGCGCGTCCTGTTGCCGGCGAACTCAGAGAGATAGATCGCCACCAGCAGCCCGAGCGGCACGGCGACGGACAGCGCCACAAGCGTCGACATGAAGGTGCCGGTCAGCAGCGGGGCGATGCCGTATTGCGGATTGTCGAACAGCGGCGTCCAGGTGGTCGAAGTCAGGAATTCGACGACCGAGACCTGGGCGAAGAATTTCGTCGATTCCGAGATCACGACATAGACGATCCCGACAACGATCAGAACGGCCGCCACCGCCGCCAAGAACAAGAGACTCTCCATAATGCGCTCGAGCGGGCGCACCTTGGATTTTGTGAAATCTCTCTCCACGTCGTTCCCCCGCTGGGCCTGAGTCGCGCCTTCGCGAAACCACCCTTAGCCTATGCGGATTTCCGGCGGGAGACGCATTTGCGCATTCCCGCCGGAACCCCGTCTTGCGTTATTGCTGCACCGGCTCAACGATGAGCGGACGCGCCATCAGCTCTTCGATCGTGATGCCAATCGCCTGGCGGCCGCCAAACGCGGTGCCCTGCGTGCGGCGCTGGGCGCGCTGCAGATAGGTTTGGTAGGCGTTCGCGGGCAGCGGGATGTAGCCCACTTGCGCCGACAGGCGCGCGCCGTTGTTGATGAAGTACTGCACGAATTGCTGCACCTGCGGCCGGCGCAGCGCGGCGGCGTTCACGTAGATGAACATCGGTCGCGAGAGCGGCGAATAGGTTCCGTTTGCCGCGTTCGCGACGGTTGGCTCCACGGGACCGTTGCCGCTGTCGATCGCCAGCGCGCGAAGGCGCGACCGATTTTCCTCGTAGTACGCCAGGCCGAAGTAGCCCATGCCGCCGGTGTTGGAAGCGACGCCCTGCACCGTGACATTGTCATCTTCGGTCGGGGTGTAATCGGTGCGCGACGAGCGCGCGCGGCCGACCACGGCTTCCGTGAAGTAGTCGAACGTGCCCGACGCCGTTCCGGCGCCAAACAGTACGAGCGGCAAGTCCGGGAAGGATGGGCTGATTTGGCGCCAGTTGGTGATCTGGCCTTGGGCCTCCGGCCGCCACGTGTTTCGCAACTGCTCCAGTGTGATCGATCGCACCGGGTTGCTCGGATGCACGACCACCGTCAGCGCGTCGAAGGCCACCGGAATTTCGACATACTGAATGCCAGCCGCGCGGCACGTCGCCATCTCGCTTGCGGAGATCGGGCGCGACGCATTGGAGATGTGGGTTTCGCCGCGGCAGAACTTGCGGAACCCGCCGCCGGTGCCGGACTCGCCGACGGTGACGCGAATGCGGCCTTGGGTTTGCTGCTGGAAACCTTCGGCGACGGCTTCCGATAATGGAAATACCGTCGACGAGCCGTCGATTTGAATGGTGAAGGCCGATTGTGCGAGGGCAGAACTCGACGCCATCGCTGTGATGGCGACGGCTGCGGCCGCGGTGCGGAGAGATTTCAGGTTCATGATGCGAACTCCGGTGGTCGTGAGAGAGTGCGAAAGCGGCGGAGGAGTCGGGCCGTCCCGCCCTCCTCCTCCGCCCAGTCGCGGGGCTCAGAAATCGAACTGCGTGCGCAGCGAGATGATGTCGGCTTCGCCGTCGGCGCCGTCGCCGGGGTTGGCGTAGTCGATCTCGGTGCGCGCGTAGTTGAGCTTGAAGCGCACGTGATCGATCGGCACCCAGTCGAGGCCGACGGCATAGGCGGTCTGCTCGCCCAGCACGTCGGTGGCGATGCCAATGCCGTTGTCCGACATGTCGAGGGAGTCGTAGCGTGCCGAGAGCATCCAGTGGCCCCAGCCGCCGTCCGTGCCGAGCGGGCGGCGTGGTGCGATGGCGCCGAACGAGCCCTGGTTGCCGCGATAATTGCGGCTCTCGCCCGTCAGCGACCAGTAGAGATCCACGTAGTAACCCGAGTACTCGTAGTCCTCACCCGGCGTGATCGTCTCGCCTTCGAGGATCGCGTACTCGGCCTGCACGCCGAATGGGCCCCACTGACCGGCGAGCTCGACGCCGTAGGTGGTGTCGCTTTCGCCGCCGTCGCCGACGCCGCTCACCGCCAGGGGCTGACCGCCGCGACCGTTGAGCGGGCGCGCGGAATAGCCGAACGCCGCGCCGCCGCCGGCGGTGCGCTGACGCGCCGAGACGCCCAGATGGAGCAGCGTCGTGCCCTCTGGCGTTGTCTCGAAGATCGGCGCGAACGTGAAGCGCGCGCTCAGGTTCAGTTCTTCGTTGTTGGCGAAGCTCGACTCGGCGTTGTTCAGCGAATCGCCCTGCACGGCGGCCGACAACGAATAGTTCGCGCCGCCCCAGATGAAGCCGAGACCGGCGCGGCGGCCGAAGCCGAATGCGTTGACGAAACTCGAGCGCTCGTTGAACGGAATGTCGAGCGAGGAGATCCGGTCTTCGAGCGGCGAAGTGATGTTGTGCTCGCCGATGACGATCGACCAGTCGTCGGAGACATACTCGAGGAATGCGTCGTCGACCTGAATCGAACTCGAAGACGGCGACAGGATGAAATCGACCTTGTAGCGCCAGTTCTCGGTCAGCCGGCCCTGCACGCCCAAGAAGGCGCGGCGGGTAAGCGAGCGGGTTCCGTTTTCCGCCGCCGTGCCGAGGCCGCCGTAGTTCAGCTCACTGTCGATCACGTCGTACTGGAAACGGCCGCGCATCTTGAAGCGCGCTTCGCCGTAACGGTCTTCGCCGACGGTGCCGGTCCAGCTGGTGGTGTGGGTCGGCGCGGCGGGCGGCGTTTGGGCCTGCGCGGCGCCGACGCCGGCGGCGGTGGCCAGCGCCGCCAGCGCCGCCGTGGTTAGAGTCTGCTTCTTCGCCATGATGGAGAACCCCCTCTGAGAGCCGGCTGGAAGATCGCCGGTTCGAGGCGGGGGTTAGTGGGCGTCGGTGAAACGGCGGCGACGGATGCGCGAAGCCTCCGCGACAGTTCGATTGCGGTTTTGTGACGTGGCCAGAACGCCTCGCGCGCGCGCATCGTTTTGACGTCGCAAGGGAATTAACCACGTTGCCCTCTTTACATTGGGGAACACTCACCATATTTCGCATCGTTACCGGCGGACCTGGAAACAGCGTCCACTAACGCCCCCTCGGCCCAGGCCACCTGGGGGACCGCAAGCAACAGCGAGCAGGAAGCTCTCTGGCGGTTCCTCGGCGCAAGCTCCCAAGGGCGGACCTGACATTAGGCATGTCCGACTAACGCCGGCCTGGGTTCTGACGCGTTGATGAAATCAACGCAGCATTGGGAGTAGCCGGATGGACTCTGTCCTCTCGCCTCTTGATCTGACTGCGCGTGAAGCGCCGGACGGTCCCGTGGCTATCGCACGCCCGCACCGCGTCATCGCGGCGGCGACGTGGTTTCGCGAGAATTTTCCGGGCGAGGTGTTCTACGCCGTCAAGGCGAACCCGTCCGAGTGGGTGCTCGACGCGCTGTGGAGCGCGGGCATCCGCGGCTTCGACGTCGCTTCGGACAACGAAGCAGCGCTGATCAAGGGCAAGTTCCCGCAAGCGCAGATCGCCTTCATGCATCCGGTGAAGAGCCGCCGCGCCATCGCGCGCGCTTTCCACGATTACGGCGTGAAGACGTTCGCACTCGATAGCGAAGACGAGTTGGACAAGATTCTCGCCGAAACCAATGGCGCAAAGGATCTGACGCTGGTCGTGCGCTTTGCCGTCACCGGCGACGGCGCGGCCTATCCGCTGACGCGCAAGTTCGGCGTCACCGCCGAGGAAGCGCCGGCGCTTCTGCGCAAGACCCGCCAAGTCTCGGAAGAGATGCTGGGCGTCTCCTTCCACGTCGGCAGCCAATGCATGAAGCCGGACGCGTTCCGCAACGCGGCGGACGGCGTCAATCGCGCCATCGTGAAGGCGGGCGTAGTGGCCGACATCGTCGATGTCGGCGGCGGATTCCCCGCGATCTATCCCGGCATGACGCCCCCGCCGATGATCGAGTACATCAACACGATCAAGGCCGGCTTCGAAGACATGTTCGTCGCCCAGAACGCCAAGCTCTGGGCCGAGCCCGGCCGCGCGCTCGTCGCCGAAGCCGGCTCCACGGTCACGCGCGTCGAACTGCGCAAAGGCGATGCGCTCTATCTGAATGACGGCGCGTTCGGCACGCTGTTCGACGCCACGCACCTGAACTGGGCGTTCCCGGCGAAGCTACTGCGCGAGATGCCGTCGCGCGCCAAGCTGGCCCCGTTCCGTCTCTACGGCCCGACCTGCGACTCGATGGATGCGGCCGCCGGCCCCTTCATGCTGCCTGCGGACATTCAGGAAGGCGATCTGATCGAGATCGGCTCGCTGGGCGCCTATGGCACGGCGATGGGCACGCGTTTCAACGGCTTCGGCGAAACGGTGACGATCGAGTCGAAGGACGCGCCGTGGCCGAGCATGTACGGCGAAGCGACCGCGCCGGTCGTCGCCACGCCCAAGCGCAAGCGCGCGCCGAAAAAGCCGAAGCAGGCCTGACGCGCGCGCCCAATACTGGCTTGCCCCGCCACCACCGTGAACCAAAATTTCGTGGCGATGCCGAGCGCGGCGTCGGCGGCGCTCGCACGGCGCGTTGGGACCGCGACGGTCATCACTGGCTCAACTCAGCCAGCCAACAGCCGTGCCAAACACGCCGATGCTGGTCGCGCCGGCGGCGATCAGAACAAGGCCGGCAGCAGCGACCTTTGCGGCGGCGCCAGGATTGCGTTGCGCCTGGAAGTACAGTTCGAGCATCGCCAGCGGCAACAGATAGCTCGAAAAGCTAATGACGAGGTCGAGAGGCCCACTCATGTCGCTGGCGATGCCGGGCAACATCTCCCCCTGCGTGACCACGCCGATGCAAGCGTAGATGACGCGCAAGAACCAGACGCCGCTCATGACCACGAACGTGCGCAACGCCCAACGGTGATGCACGTCGATCCGCCGCGCCATCGCATGGCGCAACGTCATGGCCGCGCAGATCATGATCAGGGCGGCGTTGATCGACACCGATATCTCAAGCGAGTCCGGCCCAAACGTGTCGCGCGTCCAGACCATGTAGAGCGCAGCGATTGCGGTGATGAACGCCATGGCGATGTAGAGGCGTCCGTTCCAGCGATGAAAGCCGGGAGCACGGGCGCGCAGTTGCGGGATCAGTTGCAGCGTTCCGCCAACTGTCACCAGGAATGCAATGACGAGGTGAGCGACCAGTGCGATGTTACCAACGAGATCGCCTTGAACGAGCCCAACGAACAGCCGCTCGTTCCATGCGCCGATGTTTCCGCCAAACGCCGTGACGAAATATTCTCTCGCCACATGATAGGCGAAGAGCCAATTGCCGATCAACGCCGGGATGAACCATGCCACCGCCGACGCCTTCAGCATCGATCGCGCCGCGCCCCTCACGTCGGAAGCTGGCCGCTCAACAGTGGCTCCACTCATGCTTTTGTCGCGCCTTCCAGGGACTATCGAGATGCGATACGGTATCGTCGACTATCGATATCGGCCCATGATGCCGCGCGCCAAAAACATGATCCTGCGTAACACGCCATCGAATGACTGAAGCGACCGTCTCCGCCGGCTATGCGAAATCCCTGCTCGACTTCGCCGTGTCAAAGGGAGCAGGCGCGCGTCGCCTGCTCTCGCGCGCGCAAATCGCGGACGAATATTTGGCGGATCAGGACAACCGCGTGCCGTTTACCCGCTTCGTCGCACTCATGCGCGCGGCGAAAGACGAGACGAACAATCCAGCATTGGCGCTCGAATTCGGCGCCGCGAGCGATTTGCGCAAGTATTCCGTCGTCGGCCTCATCAGCCATGCCTCCGCCAACATGCTGGAGGCACTGATGCAGCTGAATCGGTACGGCCGGCTTGTGGTCGACGTCGCCGGCCTCGCCGATGGCGCGCGGTTTCAGCTTTCGAGCGTCAACGGCGAACGCTGGATGGAGGACCGCCGCGCCAATCCGAACGAGTTTCCCGAGCTGACCGAGTCCACCTGGTCACGCTTCATCGTCGTCACCCGCAACGATTTTCCGCAGCACACCTACGCGCTCGAAGCGCACGTCACGCATGCGGCGCCCGCCTATCGCCGCAAGTACGAGGAGCTGTGGCAGATCCCGGTTACGTTCGGCAGCCATTGGAACGCCATTCGCTCGAACCCCTCGTGGGATCAGGTGCAGATTCAGCCCGACAATCGCTACGTCTTCGGCGTGCTCACCGACCGCGGCGACGCGTTGCTGTCGGAGTTGGAAGCGGCGAAAACCATGCGCGGACGGGTCGAAGCGTTGATCATGCCGATCCTGCACACAGGCGATGTCAGCGCGGACACGATCGCATCGAAGTTGGGGACAAGCCGTCAGACCGTCTATCGCAATCTCAAGGCCGAAGGGGTCACATTCGAACAGGTGCTCGACGCATTACGCCATCGCATGGCGCTGCACTATCTCGCCGGGAGGAAGGTGTCGGTCAACGAGACCGCCTACCTCGTCGGCTTCTCCGAACCCTCCGCGTTCTCGCGTGCATTCAAACGTTGGACTGGCAAAAGCCCGCGCGAGTTTCGAATGCAAACCAACGCATGAGCCTCAGCGCGCCTGTACGCCGAGTTCGTTGAAATAGGCGCTCATCAGCGCGCCGGCGACCTCCGGCTTCAGCGCATTGAGCAAGGTGTTGATCGGCGCCGTCTCCGCCGGCAAGCCGTTCGCCGCGCCCGCCGCACCCAGAATCTGCTGGAACACGTCCGGCGACAAGTCTTCGAGACGCAGCGCCGACAAGTGCTCCAGCAACGCCGCTGGCACATCGGGCGGCGGCATCTGCCGCGCCTGCAGCACGCACGCTTCGAGATCGTCGAGGAAGCGGTCTACCTTCGCCAACTTGGCCTGATCGATCGAAAGATGGATGTTCGGCTTCGAGCCCATGAAGCCCAGCTGCGGCTGCACGAACCAGCCGCGCGCCTTCATCAAATCAGGGATCGGAAACACGTTGAACTCATCGGACGAGAACGCCACCAGCGAAAAGTCCGGTTCGCCCATCACCTCGATCCCGGGCAACGTCTTCAGCCGCGCGACGATCTTCTCCGTCGCCTCCAACATGTTGCGCGCGAAGCCGAGATAGCCTTCCTCACCGAGGTAATGCAGAATCGCCCAACACGCTGCGAGCGGCCCGCCGCCGCGCGTCGAGAGAACGGTTGGATTGATTACTGAGTAGCCCGTCCAATTGGCGCCGGTGAAGATTTGGTGTTGGCGCAAGTTCTTGTCACGATAGAGCACGATCGAAGCGCCCTTGGCCGCATACGCGAACTTGTGAAAATCCATCGACATCTGCGTCACGCCCGGAACGCTGAAGTCGAACGCCGGCACGGGTGCGCCGAGTTGTCTGAAGAACGGCAGCATCCAGCCACCGACGCAGGCATCGACATGGAACAGGAGATTGCGCCGCTCGGCGATGGCGCCGATCTCGGCGATCGGATCGACCACGCCGTGCGCATATTGCGGCGCGCTGGCGACCAGCATGATCGTGTTTGGCGTGATCGCCGCTTCCATGGCGGCCGGATCCGCGCGCCAACTGGGCCCGCTGACCGGCACGAGCACCGGCTTTACGTCAAAGTATGCGCACGCCTTGTGGAAGCAGGCATGCGCGGTGACCGGCAGCACCAGCTCGGGATTGGCGATACCGCGCTCGGCGCGGGCATAGTCGCGCGCGGTTTTCACCGAGAGCAGTACGCTTTCCGTGCCGCCGCTGGTGAAATTGCCGACGACGTTCTTGTCCCCGCCGAGGTGCGACGCCGCAATCGCCAACACTTCCGCTTCCATGCGCGCGAGCGACGGATAGACGGTCGGATCGAGCGCATTTTCCGACATGAAGCGCGTCAGCGCCGCCTTCAACACCTCTTCGGCCTCACGCCCAGGATCGTAGACGTACGCGAACGTGTTTCCCTCGCGCCACGGGAGATCATACGCCGAAAACGCGTCGAGCCGCGCCAGAACGTCCGCCTTGCTCATGCCCTTGCTCGGTAGTTTCAAGTCGCACCTCCCTCCGCGCTCTGGCTTAACTCAGATCGCCGTCATGCCGCCGTCGACGACCAGCTCCGAGCCGGTGATGAACGCCGCCGCGTCCGACGCGAGGAATGCCACCGCGTTCGCCACATCGATGTCGCGGCCCATGCGCTTCAGCGGATGGCGCTCGGCGAAATTATCGCGAATCGCGTTGGCGCCCTGGCCGGTCACCGCCCCCATGACCTTCGCCGCCTCCGCCATCATCGGCGTATCGATGATGCCCGGATGCACCGAGTTCACGCGCACATTCATCGGCGCGTACTCGAGCGCGGCCGCCTTGGTCATCAGCCGCACGGCGCCCTTCGACGCATTGTACGAGATCAAGTTCGGCGCGCCGACCAGGCCGGCTACGGACGAGAGGTTCACCACCGCGCCGCCGCCGTCCCAAAGCTGCGCCCGCTCGGCGATCGCCGGCAGCGCGTGCTTCAAGCCCAGGAACACGCCTTCGACATTGATCTGCTGCATGCGGCGGAAGTCCTCGAGCGACTCGGCCACGATCGGCTTCAGCCAGAACACGCCAGCGTTGTTCACCAGGATGTCGAGCCCGCCAAAGCTCTCTTTCGCGAACGCGACGGCCGCGACCCAGCCGGCTTCGCTGGTGACGTCGTGCTCAACATAAACGCCACCGATCGCCGCAGCTGTCGCGCCGCCATCCTTGATGTCGCTGATGACGACTTTCGCGCCTTTCGCGGCAAGCGCCTTCGCCGCCGCCGCGCCCAAGCCTTGCGCGCCGCCCGTCACCAACGCCACGCGGCCTTCCAGATCGCCCATCGTGTCCTCCGTTTCGCCCAGTATGGACTGCCGGCGCGCCCCCGGCCAACGCCGCCGCATGCCGGCGAGACGCCATCGGTCCATTTGTCTTGCATTCCCCGCCGTTTGCCCTATTTGCAGCCGCGATCGCGCGTCGGCGGAGCGTCCGCGCGGTTGGAGTTTTCCGACGCCGCCCGTGAGGAGCGCCTCCCATGGCTGACGCCAAAATCGACTCGAACCGCAAAGCGGAGCTTCTCTCCAGCCCCGTCGAGCACATCGACATCACCAGCTTCGACGCGCGCCCGATCGTCGACGCGTGGGGCAAGATGAGCTTCACCAGCCGCGACGCCGCGCGCGCCGCGCAGATCCTCAACATGGCGCTGGAAGATCGAAACTGTTCGACCTGGCTGATCATGGCCGGCTCGACCGGCGCCGGCGGCTGCCTGCACGTCTGGCGCGACATGGTCGAGTACAACATGGCCGACGCCATCGTCGCCACCGGCGCCTCGATCATCGACATGGACTTCCTCGAAGCGCTCGGCTTCAAGCACTATCAGGCCAAGGAAATCCCCGACGACAACACGCTGCGCGCGCTCTACATCGACCGCATCTACGACACCTACATCGACGAGGAAGAGCTACAGCACGTCGATCACACGATCTACGACATCTGTGAGCAGCTCGAGCCGCGCCCCTACACCTCGCGCGAGTTCATCTATGAACTTGGCAAATGGCTCGCCGCCGGCAACGCCAAGAAGAAGGACTCGCTGATCCAGCGCGCCTACGAAAAAGGCGTGCCGATCTTCGTGCCGGCGTTCTCGGATTGCTCGGCAGGTTTCGGCCTAGTGAAGCACCAGGTCGAGCGGCGCAAGGCGAAGAAACCGTACGTCACCATCGACAGCGCCGGCGATTTCCGCGAACTGACCGAGATCAAGCTCGCCGCCGGCACCACCGCGCTCTTCATGGTCGGCGGCGGCGTGCCGAAGAACTTTGCGCAAGACACTGTCGTCTGCGCGGAAATCCTCGGCTACCACGACGTCGAAGTGCACAAATACGCCGTGCAGATCACGGTCGCCGACGTCCGCGACGGCGCCTGCTCGTCCTCAACGCTGCAAGAAGCCGCAAGCTGGGGCAAGGTCTCGACCGTGCACGAGCAAATGGTGTTCGCCGAGGCGACCAGCGTCGCGCCGATCATCGTCAGCGACGCGTATCATCGCGGCGCGTGGCGCAAACGCGAACCGCGGAACTGGGCGAAGCTGTTCGCGTAAGGGCAAATAGGAGAGTTGGAGCGCGTCGCCTCCGGCGACGCTAGCGCGGCCGGAGGCCGCGCGCTCCCACCTTCTACCGCTTGAGCGCCTGCCATGACGCCAACACACAGGCGGTCCACGTTACTGCGCCGCGCTCTCCCATGCAGCCCGTTGCGACGCAAACGCGCGCCGGTACGCCGGCCGCGCTTCGCCTCGGGCGATGTAGTCCATGATCGCCGGATATTCTTCCAGCAATCCGGATCCTTCCAGACGACGCAGCACATGCACCATGATGATGTCCGCTGCGCTGAATTCTTCGATGAGCCATTCGCTGTCGCCCAGCCGTGCCGACAGCTGCGCCAGCCGTCCGCGAATGCGCTCGTCGACCATGGCGAAGCGCTCGGCCTGCCAGCTCTTGCCGGCTTCCGCATATTCCACGACGTCGCGGTCCACGATAGGAGGCTCGACCGTGGAAAGCGCCGCGAACATCCACATGATCGCCCGCGCCCGCGCCTGTGCGCCGGCCGGGAGCAAGCCCGGGAAGCGCTCGGCGATGTGCAGCACGATGGCGCCGGATTCGAAGAGGACGAGATCGCCCTCCTCATAGGTCGGGATTTGTCCAAACGGATTGCGCGCCAGATGCGCCGGTTCCTTGAACTTCTCCCACGGAACCAGCCGCACCGCGTACGGCTGGGCCACTTCCTCCAACGCCCAGCGCACCCGCATGTCCCGCGCCAGACCGCGCCCCCGGTCGAGGGCGCGTTCGAACACGGTGATGGTGATCGTCATGGGAAGGTTCCTGCGTCATCGGTGCAATGGGCCGCGCACGCGTCATCCAGCCGGCCGCCGCAAACGTACCGCACCAAATGCACACCGGCCAACTTGGAGCGGCATATGCGGAACGGTCTCTCTCTTGCGGCATTCCTGGCGCTGATGCTCGGCGGCGGAACCGCGATCGGCTTCCTCACCTTGCCGGGGGACTGGTACGCGGGGCTGGAGAAACCGACCTTCAATCCGCCCAACTGGATCTTCGCGCCGGTCTGGACGACGCTCTACGTTTTGATCGCCGTCGCCGGTTGGCGCATTTGGGTCAAGGCGCGCAGCAGCGCGGCGATGCTGCTGTGGCGGGCGCAGCTCGCGCTCAATTTCGCCTGGTCGCCGGTTTTCTTCGGCGCGCATCAGATCGGGGCGGCGCTCGCGATCATTGTCGCACTCTTCGCGGCGATCCTGTTGTTCATCGCCAACGCTTGGCGGCATGATCGCAGCGCGGCGCTCCTCTTCGCGCCCTACGCGCTTTGGGTCGGTTTCGCGTCGGTTCTGAACGGCGCGATCTTCGCGCTGAACTGAGGCGCACGAGGTGCGGCGGCCGGCGCGGCCGCCGCACCCGCACGATCAGTCTAAGCGTTCCGCGCCGACTCGCGCGTTTTGTAGAGCGAGTACGCGATCGCCCCGCCAATCAGCGCCAACGTGGCGATGAGCGACCATTGCGGCTCCAGATAAGGCGCCCAGCCAAGCTCCTTCGACAGCCCGAAGTTCCAGAGGATTTTGCCGCCGATCAGCACCAGCACGAGCGACAGGCCGTATTTCAGATAGGCGAAGCGCTCCACTGCGGCCGCCAGCATGAAGTACATCGACCGCAGTCCGAGAATGGCGAAGATGTTCGAGGTGTAAACGATGAAGGGATCGCGCGTGACGGCGAAGATGGCCGGCACCGAGTCGACGGCAAAGATGATGTCCGCCGTTTCCACCATGATCAGCGTGAGAAACAGCGGCGTGGCGAAGGTGACCATCCGTCCCGTCTTCGGATCGGGCTGGCGCACGAAGAAATTGTGGCTCTCAATCTTGTCGGTCACGTTCATGCGCTTGCGCACGAACTTGATCAGCGCGTTCTCCTCCACCTTCACGTCCTGATCGCCACCGGCGATCATGCGCCAACCGGTCCAGATCAGGAAGGCCGCGAAGAAATAAAGCACCCAGGTCCATGAGTTCACCACCGCAGCGCCCGCCGAGATGAAGATCGCGCGGAAGACGATGGCGCCGAGAATGCCCCAGAACAGGACGCGGTGTTGATACTCGCGCGGGACCGCGAAGTACGTGAAGATCAGCGAGATGACGAAGATGTTGTCGAACGCCAGCGCGGTTTCCAGCAGATAGCCCGTGAAGTACTGGAGGACGGCGTGCTGATTGAGGTTCTCCGCGCTCATGTAGTAGCGGGGGTCGGGCTCATAGACGTAGTACACGTAGAGGCCAAAGAGCACGGCAAGCGATGCAAACCCAAGCCACATCAGCGCGCTCTTGGCGGGCGAAATCACCTCGTCACGCTTGTTGATCACGCCCAGATCGAGCCAGAGCAGCAGGCAGATGACACTCAGGAAGCTGAGCCAAAGCCACACCGGCTGCCCGGCGAATTCGTTCAAGAAGAAGTCCATCGTCGCAGTCCCCGCAAAGTCGAACGCCGGCGCGATCGGGCGCGCCGGATACATGGTGGTTACGGTGTCTCGATTAGCGCCGCGTCGCGCCGGGTGGCGGCCTGCACAGCTCGTACGCCATTACGCTTGCTCCATCGGAAGAGTTAGCGAACTGCGGGCGGGAGCGCTTGGCGGGGCCGTGGACCTGAAAGGCTCGCGCGGTACGCACGCCTCTCGCTCGCAATCCTCCAGTCCGACATCACGGTTCTTGCGAACCGCCAGAGGGGCCCGGCCTGGCTCCGCTCACATAGCTCAGCCGGGGATGGTTTCAACCCCCCGGCAGGGCTTGCCGGTGTGGTAATGCAAGAAAAAGGCGGCGCCTCCCGGCGCCGCCAGATCCCCAGGCTTTCGTCCCGGCTAGTGCGCGCCCGTGGGTCGCGGTTGGCGCAAATCGAAACGATCGAGCTCCATCACCTTGGCCCAAGCCTTGACGAAATCCTTGACGAATTTCTCCTTGGCGTCGTTGGCGCCGTAGACCTCGGCCAATGCGCGCAGCTGCGAGTGGGAGCCGAAGATGAGATCGGCGCGCGTGCCAGTCCATTTCACCTGACCCGTCTTGCGGTCGCGCGCCTCGAACTCCTCCTGACTGCCGCCGATGCCGGCCCATTTCACGCTCATGTCGAGCAGATTGACGAAGAAGTCGTTGGTCAACACGCCGGGCCGGTTCGTGAACACGCCGTGCTTGTCGTGGCCGACCTGCAGCACGCGCAGGCCACCGATCAGCACCGTCATTTCCGGCGCCGAGAGCTCAAGCAATTGGGCACGATCCACAAGGTGGTCCTCGATTGGCATGATCGGCTTGCGGACATAGTTGCGGAAGCCGTCTGCCTTCGGATTCAGGTACTCGAACGAATGCACTTCCGTCTCGTCCTGCGTCGCGTCGGCGCGTCCGGGCGTGAACGGGACCTTGACGGCGACGCCGCCGTCCTTCGCCGCCTTCTCGATCGCGGCGACGCCGCCGAGCACGATCAAGTCCGCCAGCGACACCTTCTTCGCGCCCGCGTTGAATTCCTTCTGGATCGCTTCGAGCTTGCCAAGCACCTTCGCGAGTTGCGCCGGCTTGTTGACCTCCCAGTCCTTCATCGGCGCAAGGCGAATGCGTGCGCCATTGGCGCCGCCGCGGCGATCCGAGCCGCGATAAGTCGAGGCCGAAGCCCAAGCCGTCTCGATCAGTTCGCGCGTTGACAGACCGCTGGCGAGAATCTTCGCCTTCAGGGCCTCAACATCCGCATCGGCGATCGTGCTCTTGGGCCCGGAGATCGGGTCTTGCCAGATCAACGTTTCCTTGGGGACGTACTTGCCGCGGTAGAGTTGCTTTGGCCCCATGTCGCGGTGCGTGAGCTTGAACCACGCGCGCGCGAACGCATCGGCGAACTCCTGCGGGTTCTGATGGAAGCGGCGCGCGATCTTTTCGTACGCCGGATCGAACCGCAGCGCGAGATCGGCCGTAGTCATCATCGGCGCGTGCTTCTTGTTGGGATCGAACGGGTCCTCGACGACACCGTCGCCCGTATTGCCTTTCGGCTTCCACTGGTGCGCGCCGGCGGGGCTCTTGGTCAGCTCCCATTCGTATTTGAAGAGCGTATCGAGATAGCCCATGTCCCACTTGGTTGGGTTCGGCTTCCACGCGCCCTCGATCCCAGACGTGATCGTGTGCCCGGCCATGCCGCTCTCGAATGTCGAAATCCAGCCGAGGCCCTGCTCGCAGATATCCGCAGCTTCCGGCTCCTTGCCGACATGGCTCGCGGGGCCGGCGCCGTGCGCTTTGCCGAACGTGTGGCCGCCGGCGACGAGGGCGACGGTCTCTTCGTCATTCATCGCCATGCGGGCGAAGGTTTCACGGATGTCGCGCGCGGATGCGACCGGATCGGGATTGGCGTCGGGACCCTGCGGGTTGACGTAGATGAGTCCCATCTGCACGGCGCCAAGGTCGCCGTGCAATTCGCGATCGCCGGAATAGCGGCTGTTGGGCGCTTTGCTGTCGGCAAGCCACGCTTCTTCGGCGCCCCAGTTTACGTGCTCCTCCGGCTCCCACACGTCGGCGCGGCCGCCGCCGAACCCGAACACGGGGCCGCCCATCGATTCAATCGCGACGTTGCCCGTGAGGATCAGCAGATCGGCCCACGAAAGCTTCGCGCCGTATTTCTGCTTGATCGGCCACAGCAAACGGCGCGCTTTGTCGAGATTGCCGTTGTCCGGCCATGAGTTCAGCGGCGCGAAGCGCTGCTGACCGCGCCCGCCGCCGCCGCGCCCATCGCCCACGCGATAGGTGCCGGCCGCATGCCACGTCATGCGGATGAAGAACGGCCCGTAGTGACCATAGTCGGCCGGCCACCAATCCTGGCTGTCCGTCATCAGCGCCCGCAGATCGGCGATCACCGCATCCAGATCGAGGCTGTCAAACTCCTTGGCGTAGTTGAACGCCGGGCCCATCGGATCGGATGCGGGCGAATTCTGGTGCAGGATGTTGACGTTGACCCGATTGGGCCACCAGTCGCGATTGGTTCTGGCGCGCGCATGCGGCACGGGGCACTTGCTGTCGTTTCCGTCGGCCATTTGGAGTCCTCCTGCGCCGGAGATAGCGCTTCGGCTTCCATCGGCCCAATTGGTTTTTCGGAAGCCATCTATAGAGATTGCCTCTATGACATCGGCGTTATTCACAGTGGGGTGGATCATGCACAAGCTGAAGTTCGCGCTCGCCGCGCTCGCGCTTGCCGGTTGCGCCACCGCCGCGCCGGACCCCGCGTCCACGCCGCCGCCCAGCGTCCAACCCACACATCCGACCACGCCCGAGCGCAACCCCGCGGTTCAGGTCGACGCGACGGTCTTCCTGCCGCCGCCGCCCGCGGCCAATTCCGCGCTCGAACTGGCCGAGCGCGACATCGTCCGCGGCCCGTGGAGCGCCGAGCGCCGCGCGCAGGCGCTGGAGGACAACGCCATCGACCCCTTCGCGGCGTTCGACTCCGTGCTCGGCGAGACCTTCACGGCGGCCAACTTTCCCGCTACCGCCGCCGTGCTCATGCGTGCGGGCCGCGCCGGCGGCTTTGCCGGCGACCCGGTGAAATTCCTGTATCGCCGGGTCCGGCCCTTTGTGACCGACGCGACGATCGCGCCGTGCATCCCCGACGACGATCGCCTGCGCGCGAGCTTTTCCTACCCTTCCGGCCACGCCGCTTTGGGCTTCAGCTGGGCGATCGTGCTCGCGGAACTCGTCCCCTCGCGCGCCGATGCGCTGATCGAGCGCGGCCGCGACTTCACCTGGAGCCGCGTCGTCTGCGGCCTGCACTACCCAAGCGACGTCGAAGCGGGCCGCACCGTCGCCGCCGCGGCGATGGCGCGCCTGCACGCCGATCCCGACTTCCAGCGCGAGATGGACGCCGCGCGCGCCGAGCTGGCGGCGGCGTTCGGAAACTAACCTCGCTGAGCCCCCGCCGCGTCCCGGCGCGCGCGAAGAAAGCGGATCACCGCGGGATCGCGCGCACGGGCGATCGCCTCGTTGTAGGCGGCGCGGGCTTCGTCGACGCATCCGCGCCGCGCGAGCAGGTCGGCGCGAAGCGCCCAATAGGGCTGATAGCTGCGCAACGCGGGCGCGTCGAGCGCGTCCAGCGCGGCAAGCCCGGCCTCGGCGCCGTCCCGTTGCGCCAGCGCGGCGACGCCATTCAGGCGCACCACCGGCGACGGCGCGACGCGCGACAATGCTTCGTAGAGCAAGATGATGGCGTCCCAATCCACACCGCCGCGGGTCCGCCGCGCCGCATGCGCGGACTGAATCGCGGCCTCGAGCTGAAAGCGGCCGATGCGATCCGCCGCGGCGGCGCGCTTCAGGATCAGTTCCGCCTCACCCTGCGTGCCTGCGCGCCACAGCGCGACGTCCTGCATCTCCAGCGGCACGAAGCGTCCCTCGGCGTACCGCGCAGGGCGGCGCGCCTCCAAGTGCAACAGCAGCGCCAGCAGCCCGAGCGCCTCAGGTTCCTCCGGAACCTGCGTCGCGAGCACGCCCGCGAGCCAAATCGCCTCCTCCGCCAACGTGACGCGATCGGGATCGGCGCCCGCCGCATCCGCCCAACCGTCCGCGTACGCCGCGTAGATGGCTTGCAGCACATCCTCCAGACGCGCGGCCCACTGGCTGGGCGCTGGCGTTTCGAAGGGGACGCGCCGCTCGGCGATACGCGCCTTGGCGCGCACCAGGCGCTGACTCATGGCGGCGGGCGCCACCATGAACGCCGCTGCGATGCGCTCGGCGCTCAGGCCCAGCACGGTTTGCAGCATCAGCGGCGTGCGCGCGCTCGGCTCGATAGCTGGGTGCGCACACGCAAACAGCAGCTCAAGGCGCCGATCCGGCGCTTGCGGCGCCAGCGACGACTCCAGGTCCGCGATGCCGCGTTCGATCTGCGCTTGACCCTGCGCCGCGGTCTTTGCCCGCCGCGCTGCGTCGATCAGCTTGCGTTTGGCCGCCGCGAACAGCCAGGCCTCCGCATTGTCCGGCGCGCCGCAACGGGGCCACGCGGTGAGCGCGGCCGCGAAGGCGTCGGCGAGCGCGTCCTCAGCCGCCGCGACGTCGCGCGTGCGCGCGGCGAGCAAGGCCAAGAGCCGGCCATAACTCTCGCGCGCGACGCGCTCGACAAGCCGCGCCTCGCTCACCGCACCATGACGGGCCTCAGTTCGACGCCGCCGCCGTGCATCATGGTCGGCGCCTGTTTGGCCCAGTTCAAAGCTTCAGCCTCACTGGCGCAGTCGATCAGGTAGTAGCCGCCGAGCGATTCCTTGGTGTCCACGAAGGGGCCGTCCACCACGGACGTCCCGCCGACGCCGCGCACGCTCTTGGCCTTCGCCACGACGTCAAGCTCATCGCCCGACACCAGGACGCCGGCTTTCGCCAGCTTGTCGGTGTAGACGTTGTAGGCGTCCATAATTTCGGCCGCCTGCTCCGGGGAAATGTCAGCCCAATCGGATTCCTTGCCGTAGATCAGGATCATATAGCGCATCGTCATCACTCCCGTGAGGTTCCTACCTCGCCATGACGCGCGGGCTGCGCCGATTTCGACAGGGCTACGCCGCCGCGCGTCGAGACTCTTTCAGGAGTCCCAGTTCGATCATGCTTTGCGCCGTTGCGACCAGAGATTCCTCGGTCGAGCGCGGCTGCCAGCCCAGCACGCGGCGCGCCTTCTCGTTCGACCCGTTCTTCCTCTTGCCGAGCTCGGGCAGAATTTGCTGCACGGCGGAATCGCGCATCGCAGCAAGCCGCACCAGAAAGTCCGGCAACTCGAGCGTCGGCACACGCTTTGCCGCCGGCCCCAGCCGGCGCTTCAGGATGCGCGCGATCTCGGCGATGGATACGAAGTCACCCGCCACGGCCAGGAAGCGCTCGCCTTTGGCGGCCGGGTTCGTCATGCACTCGACGTGCATCCAGGCGACATCGCGAACGTCCACCGCGCCGAAATAGAGCCGCGGACACCCCGGCATCGCGCCATCCATCAGACGCTGCACCAGCAGGATCGAGGTCGAGTAATCGGGTCCCAGCACTGGGCCGAACACGGCGACGGGATTCACCACCGCCAGTTCGAGCGCGCCGCCCTCCTTGGCGATGAAGTCCCAGGCCGCGCGTTCCGCCAGCGTCTTCGACTTCACATAGGCGCGCACGTCCTCGCCATTCGGATCGGTCCAGTCCGTTTCGTTGAATGGCCTGCCTTTCGGCTTTTGGCCGTAGCCGATCGCGGCGAACGAGGACGTGAGCACGACACGCTTCACGCCCGCCTCGCGCGCGGCGCGCAGCACCCGCAACGCCCCTTCCCGGGCAGGCACGATCAACTCGTCCTCGTGCTGCGGGATCGCGGGCGGAAACGGCGAGGCCACGTGCAACACGTAGGCGCACCCGGCGACGGCCCCCGGCCAACCGGCGTCGCCGGTCAGATCGGCTGCCGCAAACTCGAGCGCGGCGCCTGGATTGGCGCCGCCCTGCTTGAGCATTGCGCGCACATCCGCCTCGCGCGCGAGGGAACGCACCGTCGTTCGCACGCGGTAGCCCTTCTGCAGCAATTGCAGAATGCAGTGCGCGCCGACAAAGCCCGAGCCGCCGGTGACAAGAACAAGTTCTCCGGCCATGGGGCCTCCTAGTATTGTGCAACCTTTAGATCGGTGCGGGCGAAATCGTCGCCGACAAATAGCAACTCGTCGTCTCGACTCTTGGCGAGCGCATAGGCGAAGCAATCGCCGAAGTTCAATGCGCCCGCCCCGGCGCCCTTGCCAAATTGATAATACGCCTCAACGGCCAAGGCCGCATGCGACTCCTGAACGGCTTCGACGGCGATCGCGTACTGACGCATCATCAGATCGAGCAGCTCGCGCGAGCGCATTGACGCACCCGCGAATCGGCGCCGCACCACAATGTGGGCCTCGAGCAACGAAGCCGCGGACATGAACCGGCGCCCGCGAGCCGGCTTCAGTGCCGCCTTCAAGCGCCCCGCCAATGGGCCATCGATGTAGATTTCGATCAGTGCTGAGGTATCAATGACCATCAGCGTGGTTCTTCGTCGTCCAACAACTGGTCAATCGGTCGAGCGTCGGCCACTGGCAGTTTTTTGACTTCGTCCACGATCTTCTGAATCGCGACATCTTCTTCATCTGCTCGCAGGGCAGCCTCGCTCGCACGCCGCACGGCTTCCTCCGGCTCCACGTTGAGCCGCCGCGCCAGTTCTTTGACGACGCGCACCGTCTCGGGATCGTCGATCTCAATACTCATGAGGCCTAGATACGCCTGCAGCCGCCATCCTTCAATCGGCGGTCAGGCCTGCGCCGGCGCGGGCGCCGTCTGATTTGCGAGTTCGTCGAACGCGGCCCAGAACTGGGCGCGCAGATCGTCGGTCTCCATCAGGATTTCGTGTTTGGCGCCCGAAATCGTGATGTGGCGCGCGTTGGGCAGCAGCGCGCACACGGCGTCGTGGCTGGCGTTGTCGACGAGCTGCTCCTCGCCAGCTGAAGCGACCAGAACCGGAATGCGAATGTGCGCCAGCGCCGAAGGCTGGGCGACGAAGCCTTCGACAGCATCTGCAGCGGCCGCCACCCAATTGTTGGTGGGGCCCGCAAGCGCCAGGCGCGGCTCCTCGGCCACAAGCCCCTGGCAGCGCGCGTGGCGCTCCTTGTCGTGGGTGACGGGGTTTTTCTTGAAACTCTCGCGCTTCCACCTCTTGTCGACGCCCGGCGCGAACAGGCCGCCCGCGCCGATCGAGGTCATGAAGCGCACGAAGCGTTTTCCCGACTCGCGCAGGTTGGCGATGCCCCACATCGGCGCCGTGAACGCCGCCGCATCGAGTTCGACGCGGCGCGTTTGCAGCGCGCGCAGCAAGATGCCGCCGCCCATCGAATGCGCGAGGCCGATGTGAGGGCGCGGCAGCTTGTTGGCGAGCAAACGCAGCGCGGTGGACAAGTCGTTCACCGGATCGTCGAACGAGACGAGATGGCCCTTCAGGCCGTTCTCGACTTCGCGCCCCGACAAACCCTGCCCGCGCCAGTCGATGCAGAACACCGCGAAACCGCGCTGCTGGAGTTCGCGCAGGACCTCGAAGTACTTCTCGATGAACTCCGTGCGCCCCGGCGCGACGATGACGGAGCCGCGCGCGGTCCCGCGCGCGGGCGGCGCGGTCAGCACGCGCACCTTCACCCCGCCGCGCCCTTCGAGCCAGTGCTCTTCGGCGCCATCCGGAATGTCGTTGCCTGGAACGCGGACGAACGCCATGCGCGCGCCTTGCGGCTCAGCCGCGCAGCTTCGCCATCACGCTTTGCAGCTGCATGGCGACGCCCATGTCGCCTTCCACGCGCAGCTTGCCCTGCATGAAGGCGGCGGTGGGATCGAGCTGCCCCTGCGCCATCGCGACGAAATCGTCCAGCTTGACCTTGATGGTGGTGTCGGCGGGATCGTCGCCGGTCGAAACTTTGCCGGCGACGCCGTCGAGGTGGATTTTGCCTGCGTCGCCGAAATCGAACTTCACCTTTTTGCCCGGCACCGTGACGTTGGCGCTGGTGAAACGGCCCAGAATGTCTTCGAACGTCATCGGCTTGTCCTCCCGGTTGGACGCTGGTGGCGCCCCTTACACACCAGCGCGGGCGCCGCTGCAAGAGTGACGGCAGCGTCAGCGTCGCCTTTCGCCAGCGGGCGCCGCCAGGGGAGCCCCTCAGGGCTTGCGGAATTTCAGCGTCATGCGGTCGCTCTCGCCGATCGCCTCGAAGCGCGCGGTGTCGAAACTCCGATTGTCAGGCTGGCCGAGCGGCGACGTGCGCAGGTCCGGCGGCAGCGTCCAGACTCCAAACGGATGATCGCGCGTGTCGCGCGGGTTGGCGTTGATGTCGCTGGCGGCGACGAACTCGAACCCGGCTTCAGCCGCCAGCGACTTCGCGTATTCCTCCTGCACGTAGCCGGACCGCGCCGGCGGGTCCTGCACGCCCGACGCGGCGGCGCGATGCTGCTCCAGGCCGAACACGCCCCCAGGCTTCAGCGCGGCGCGCACGTCGCGGAAGACGCGCTCGGCGATGCCTTCCGCCATCAGCGTGTGCAAGGTGTTGGTCAAAATGGCCAAGTCCACGCTGTTGGCGGGCGCAAGCGGGCGGCCCTGGCCCACCACCGTTTGCGCAATATGACCGAACCGCTCCTCGTCCGCGAACCGCTCGCGCCATGCGCGCAGGACGTCGCGCTGCGCGCCGCTTGTCGTGTTGGGGTCGAAGCTCGCCGCGATCAGGCGGCCGCCGTTTGCCGCAAGATAGGGCGCCAGGATCGCGGTGTACCAGCCGATCCCGGGCAACACCTCAAGCACGGCCATGTCGCCACGCAGCCCCCAGAACAGGAGCGTCTGCAACGGGTGGCGCCAGGCGTCGCGCTCGCGGTCGAGCCGCCATGGCCCGGCGATAGCCCAGCCGAGCGAGCCTTCCGGCGGCGCGTCCGCAGCGCTGCGGCCGCGGCCACACGCGGCAAGGCCTGCTGCAAGCGCGAAGGCGGCGTGGCGGCGTGTGATCATCGCCGTGACCGCTACGCGGGAACGGCTAATTTTGTCAAAACAACGCCCTTGAACGGCCCGACGGGCTACCCAAATGCCTCTCGTGCGGCGCTCAACCGAGGCCGCGCGGGTGGGCAGTGCCCTCGCCTTCGGGGTGGGATTACCGCTCACACTTGTTGCTCCCGACAGGAGCGCGTGAATGTCGCTTAGAGAAGGACAATCGCATGGCAACCAACGAACTCAATCCGCTCTACCGCACCCTGGTCGGCTTTGACCGCTTCGCTAGCCTGATGGATCAGGCCGCGCGCTTGGACGGCGCCTCGGGGTATCCGCCCTTTAACGTCGAGCAGATCGGCGAAGACGAGTTCCGCATCGAACTGGCCGTCGCAGGCTTTGCGCAGGAAGACCTCGCCATCGAGTTCAAGCAGAACTCGCTGACCGTTACCGGCGCGCGCCGGCAGAATGAGACCCAGCGCAATTTCCTGCATCGCGGCATCGCCGAGCGCAGCTTCGAGCGCAGGTTCGCGCTCGCCGACCATGTCCGCGTCGCCGGCGCCAGCCTGGAGAACGGCATTCTAACGATCGAACTCGTGCGTGAGCTTCCGGAAATTCTGAAGCCGCGCAAGATTGAGATCGGTGGCCTCAGCACCCACGCCAGGCCAAGAAGCCGCGTTGTGCAGACGCCTGCCGCTGACAACGACGAGACAGAAGCGGCCTAACCCCGCTTCCCGCCCGCCGCGCGATTCTCCCCTCCCCCCTGTCGCGCGGCGGGTCCCCCTCTTGAAGAGCCAGCATGCGGCGGCGTGCGCGCCCCCAGGCGCGCGCCGTTTCGTGCGTGCACGCCCTCCATGGCCACCAAACTCGCGTGCCTTGCGACGGCGGGTTTGTGGTAAAGGTGGGGCCTGATGCCTGAGACCGCCCGCTCGCTCGCCGCGATCGTGTCCATCGACATCGCCGGCTATTCCGCGCTCTCCGAACGCGACGCCGCCGCAGCGGTGGCGCACGTCGCACATCTGCGCGAGCGGGCGCAGCAGGCGTGCAACGCGCACAGCGGGCGCATTTTCAACACCGCCGGCGATGGGGTCATGCTCGCGTTCGCCACGGCGTCCGACGCTGTGGCGGCCGCCATCGCGCTCTGCGAGCTCAAGCTCAACCCCCCGCTGCGTATTGGCGTCCACCTGGGGGAAGTGACCCAGGCCGGTGACGGCGATCTTCTGGGTCACGGGGTCAACATCGCCGCGCGCCTGCAAGCTGAAGCCACGGCCGGCGGCGTGATCGTTTCCAGCGTCGTGCGCGACAGCGTGGCGCCGGAATTGGCGGCGCGCTTTGCGCCGCGCGGCAAGATCAAGCTCGCAAAGATGCGCGAGACGCTGAGCGTGTTTGCGCTGGACTCCGGCGCCGCCGCACGCGCGGCGATCACGCCCGTGCTCGCGGTGCTGCCGTTCGACAGCGCCGGGCGCGACCGCGCCTCGCGCGCGCTGTCCGATGGTGTCGCGGAGGAGATCCTCTACGCGGTGTCGCGGGTGCCCGGCCTCAAGGTGATCGGCTCGACTTCGAGCTTCGCCTTCCGCGGCCGCGACAAGCCGCGCGCGGCCAAGGCGCTCAACGCCACCCACATTCTCGACGGCTCCGTCCGCCGCAACGAAGACCAGGTGCGGGTCGCCGCGCACCTGACCGACGCCGACACCGGCGTCGTGATTTGGTCGGACCGCTACGACCGCGACTTGGCCGACGCCTTCGCGCTGCAAGAAGAGATCGCCGGCGAAGTCGCCAAGGCGCTGTCGGTGGCGTTGAGCGAGGCGCGCCGCGCCCGCGCGCCGAAGCTGACGGCGGCCCTGTCGGACGCCTATTTCGAAGCGCGCGAGCTCATGCGCACTGGCGCCGTCGCCTGCATCCAGTCGGCCGCCGCCGCGCTCGATCAGATCGTGCGCGAGGCCCCGGACTTCGCCCGCGCCTGGGCGGCGCTGGCGACGGCGAAGCTCGAAGTGCTGCGCCTCACCCGCTCCGACCGCGCGCGCCTGGTCGACGATGCGCGCGAAGCCGCTGAACGCGCCTTAGGCGCCGACCCATCGATGGGCGAGGCCTACGCCGTGCTAGCCGCGCTGGAAGGCGAGTTCTTCGGGCGCTGGCGCGAGCGCGAAGTGCTGATCGGCCAGGCGCTGAGCGCCGAACCCAACAATCCGCTGCTGCACTTCCGGCATGGGCAATTTCTGGTCTCGATTGGACACGTCGGCGCGGGCTACGCCGCCCAGGCGCGAGCCTTCGAGCTCGACCCGCTCGATCCCATGCTGGCGGCGTTTCATGGCTATAATGTCTGGTCCAAGATTTCGAAGGACGACGGCAAGCGCATTCTGGACGAGGCGGCGCAGCGCTACGCCGACAATGTGTTCGTCTGGTTCATGCGCCTCAACACCGCCGCGCTCGACGGCGACTTCGCCAAGGCAGCGGACCTGCGCGCCGAGGGCGCGCGGCTGATCCCGGGCCTGACGGATACCGCGGCGTTCAAGGCCGGCGAGCGCATGCAGGCTGTCATGATGGCGCCGTCGCCCGAAGCGTTCATGCAGATGGGCGAGGACTTTGCGGCGATGGCGGAAGCCGAACCGGCCGCCGCGCTCGACCTCGCCGTCGCGCTCTCGGTGCTGGGCTTTACCGGCCCGGCGCTGTCGATCTTCGAGGAAGCGCTCGACAATGTCGACGCTTGGCGCGCCGGCGCCTTGGAGTCCGCACGACCGCACATCGGCTACGAAACCGCGCTGCTCTTCATCGACCAGACGCGTCAACTGCGCATGAACCCGGACTTCGCCAAGCTCTGTGTGCGGCTCGGCCTTGCTCGATACTGGCGCGAAACCGGCCGCTGGCCCGATTGCGCGGAGGAACTGGCGGGGATTTACGACTTCAAGGCGGCTTGCGCGGCGTGACGCGCCGCCTCAGACGTCGCTGTCGTCGTCAGCGTCGTCGTCCTCATCTTCATCGACATCGACTGCGCTTGCGAGATACGCGTCGACGCCCGTCTCCGACAACAGCGCCGCGAGCGCCTCGTCCTCGACGAGCCGGCGTTTGCGCTGCAATTCCACGAACGCCTTGGCGGCGTAGCGCTGCGGCTTCTGCGTGAAGGTCGCGCCGGCGATCTCGACGCTGACGCCCGCTGCATCGTCGCGCACGGCCTGCGCATTCGCTGCGGCCCAGGCGAGATACGACCCTGCGATCTCCTCGCGCAGCAAGGCCGCGAAATCGTCGCGCACGTCCGCGAACGCGGCAAAGCCGCCTTCCGCGGTCGGCCGCTCCATCCGCGCGATCCAGGCGACCACGTTCGGCGCTTCCGCCCGCAGCAGCGCGCCTGGGGTCGGATCGGAAAGCAACTGCGCCAGCTGGCCGGCCAAGCCGAAATCCGCCACGCTCGGGCGTGCGCCAAACAGATAGAGCCGCGCCTTCAGCACAGCCTCGAGGTGGCCGATCAAGCGCGAGAACGAACTCTCGATCAGCGGCGCCGTCTCGGGCGACGAGCCCACGTGATAAAGCCGCCCAATCATCCGCGTGCGGACCGCGTCCTCAATGCCGTCCGGCTTCTCGCCGCCGTCGAAGATCATGTCGGTGATGCGCTTGGCGGCGCTCGCTTGATCGTCGGGATAGCTCCAGCGATAATGAAACATCGCCTTGTTGAGCCACTCGTCGGCGTAATCCTCCAAGAGCGCCGCGAGAAACGCGAGCGACGGCTCCTGCGGCGTCGCCGACGGCTCGGAATAGCGCGCTTCCAGGCTTTCGAGGATCGGCGTGGAATCCTGCATCGCGTTGTCGTTGGCGTCGACCAGCACCGGGATCAGCGGCAGCTTGGCGTAGCGCTGAAACTCTTCCTGGCGCGCGTTCGTGCGCGGCAACCAATCGAACTCCAGGCCCTTGAAGCGCAGATACGAGCGGACCTTCACCGAGTACGGCGAAAGGTCGGCGCCATAGAGCCGAAACGGAGCGGTCATGTCAGGATGTCCTCAATAGCAAGATCGCCGCACGGCATAACCGCACGGCGACCGGAAGTCATGTGTGACAGCGCGTCAGACGGGCTTGATGTTGACCGCCGACGGCTTGTTCTTGCGCGGGTCGTTCTCGACATCGAAGCTGACCGCTTGGCCTTCGCGCAGGCCGGTCAGGCCCGAGCGTTCCACAGCGCTGACATGCACGAATACGTCCGGCCCGCCGCCGTCTGGGGCGATGAAGCCGAAGCCCTTCGCCATGTTGAACCACTTAACGACGCCGGTAGCCATAGTCTCACTCCTCGAACGCGCCTCCGCCCCAAGTTCTGGCGCGCGGCTGGTGCGGCATAGGGCCCACCCTTGCCCATCGAGTCAACGACAATCGCAAGGCTTCGGCTCGGAACGCGCAAAAGCGCATGGCTTCCTCGCCGGACCGCGAGGGCTACGGCGCGACGCCCTCGCGCGCGAATATTTCGGCAACGCCGGCGTCGTCTTCGACAGCGTCGGCGATGTCTTCCTGGCCTTCCTCGGCGCGGCCGAGCCGCAGCGCGGCGACGCCGCGGCCATAGCGATAGCGAGGCTGGCGACTGTTCGCGAACGCCGCGTCGAAGTCGGCGTAGGCGGCGTCATAGGCGCCGGTGCGCAGGCTGATCAGGCCGCGGTTGGCGAAGCTGTCGGCGTGCGTGGGGCGCAACGCCAGCGCGGCGTCGCAGTCGGCGCGGGCGAGGTCGTACTGACCGGCGATGGCGCGCACGCGGCAGCGGCCGCTGAAGCCGGCCGGGCTCTCCGGCGATATCTCGATGACACGGGCGTAATCGGCTTCCGCGCCCTCCAAATTGCCCTGCGCCAGATAAATCTCGGCGCGGCGCAGATAGGCCGGCGCGAGCTCGGCGTTGTAGCGGATGGCCTGGCTGTAGTCGCGCAACGCCCGCTCGAGGTCGCCCAGTTCCCGATAGCGATCGCCGCGGTGACGATAGGCGTCGGCGCGCACCGTGCCGATCGCATTGTTGCTGCGAATGATGGCGTTGCAGCCATTGATCGAGACTTCCGCCGAATAGCCATCGCCCGAGTTGGTGCATTCGAGCTGGCGCAGGTGCTGGACCCACCACTGCGTGTCGGCGTGCGCCTCCGGCGCAGCGGCGACACATGCGAAGCCAAAAACCAACACTGCTGCGCGGATCATGAAGCTCCCCCATCCAGGGCGATTGCGATCATGGCGCGGAGCGCGGTTTCCATCGCCGGTTCGTGCACGAAGAAGCGTGGATTGTGGTTCGGCGCGGCGTCCTCCAGCGTCGTACCCGGCGGGCGAACGCCGTAGAAGAAGAAGACGCCCGGAACCGCTTGCTGGAAGTACGCGAAGTCCTCAGCCGGCATGTTGGGCTGGTCGGTGCGAACCACATCTTCCCCCAGCGCGCGGACCAATGTCGTGCGCACACGCGCCGTCAGCCCCGGCGGGTTCACGACGGGGATGGCGTTTTCCTGGATCGTCACCTCCGCCGTAGCCCCGGACGCCGCCGCAATCTCGGTCGCGGTGCGCCGGATACGATCGTAGAGTTCCTGGCGCGTTTCGGGGTTCAGGTAACGGATCGTGCCTTCCATCTCCACGCGGCCGGGGATGATGTTGTAGCGCACGCCGCCGTGGATCTGGCCGATCGTCACGATCACCGGCGAACGCACGGCGTCCATCTGGCGAGACGGAATGGTCTGCAGCGCATTGATGATCTGCGCCGACACAACAATGGGATCGACGCCGCGATGTGGCTGCGCGCCGTGTGTCTGGCTGCCTGTCACGGTGATGCGCAGACGGTCGGAGCCAGCCATGAACGGACCCGGCACGAGCGTAACGGTGCCAGCTTCGCTCGGCCATGCATGGAGACCGTAGATCGCTTCGGGCTCGAGATCGCCGAACACATTGTCCTCAAGCATCTGGCGGGCGCCGCCGAGCCCGCCGTCCGCGGGGGCACCCTCTTCCGAGGGCTGGAACACGAAGATGATGGTTCCGGCCACTTCAGCGCGGCGTTGCGCCAGCACGGTCGCCGCAGCCATCAAGATCGCCACGTGCGTGTCGTGGCCGCAGGCGTGCATGACGCCGACTTGCTGGCCGT
Source organism: Hyphomonadaceae bacterium (assembly GCA_050182055.1). Taxonomy (GTDB): domain Bacteria; phylum Pseudomonadota; class Alphaproteobacteria; order Caulobacterales; family Aquidulcibacteraceae; genus Vitreimonas. The sequence continues at coordinate 150,248 of JBFXCP010000001.1, read as the reverse complement.
TGTAGGTGGCGCGCACGCGCGAGGCGAACGGCAGATCGACCTCTTCCGTCACCGGCAACGCATCCATATCGGCGCGCAGCGCAATCACCGGCCCCGGACGCCCACCGCGCAGCACGCCGACGACACCCGTGCGCGCAATCCCGGTGCGCACTTCATCTAGCCGCACCGAACGTAGATGCGCGGCGACGACGCGCGCCGTGCGCCGTTCTTCGTAGGAGAGTTCCGGGTTCTGGTGAAAATCACGTCGCCAATCGATCATGCGCGGCAAGACGGACTGGATCGCGCTCTCAACCGTCGCCGAAAAGGGCGAAGTCTGCTGCGCGGCCGAGGGCGCGGCCACGCTGAGCGCGGCCACCACAAGCGCCGCCTTGAGCCACTGAATGCGCATCCGATCCCCGCCTAGACTAGCCAGGACAATATGGGGCCACCGGCCAGGGTCAACGGCTTGCGCCGGTTTCACCTCACCCCGGCCGCCAACAAGTCATGCATGTGCACGACCCCAACGGGGCGGCCATCCTCGACCGCGAACAACAGCGTGATCCGCTTCTCGTTCATGATGGCGATGGCGTCGGCGATGGGCGCGTCCGGCGCGATCGTCTTCGGGTTTGCGGTCATTAGCGCGCGCGCGTTCTGCGAGAACGTTTCCGGCGTCAGCTTCCGGCGTAGATCGCCATCGGTAACGATGCCGATCAGCTTGCCGTTCTCGACGACGCCGACCGCGCCGATGCCGCCTGCGCTCATCGCCTTCAACATCGCCGGCACCGGCGTCTCCGGTGCAATTAGCGGATCTTCGCCGCCCACACGCATGATGTCGCGCACCCGCTTCAGCGCCGCACCAAGCTTGCCGCCGGGATGAATGGCGCCGAAATGCTCGGCGGTGAAGCCGCGCGCCTTCAGCAGCGCCACGGCGAGCGCATCGCCGAGCGCGAGACACATCGTGGTCGACGTCGTCGGCGCCGGCGCCTCTTCGCTGGCTTCGCCGCAATCTGGCAGCACCAGCGCCGCCGTCGACGCGCGCGCAAGCGAAGAGTCCGGCTTGAACGTCATGCCGATCACCGGCACGTGGATGCGCCGGCAATGGTAGAGCAGGTCCGACAATTCCGCCGTCTCGCCCGAGCGCGAGATCGCCAATAGACAATCGCTCTCCACGATCATGCCGAGATCGCCGTGGCTGGCTTCGGCGGGGTGGACGAATTGGGCCGGCGTGCCGGTGGATGCGAGCGTAGCCGTGATTTTGCGCGCGATGTGGCCGGACTTGCCCATGCCCGAGACGATGACGCGTCCCTTGGCCCCCGCCAGCAGCTGCGCGGCGTGAACGAAAGGCGCTCTGAGGTCGCCGGCCAGCGCCTGCGCCAGCGTCTCCAGCGACTTCGCCTCGGCGCGAATGGTCTCTTGCCCCGCGGCGATGGCGGCGTCCGCCTTGATGATGTCGCTCATGGCCGCGTGTTCGCATGCGGCGCGGCGTTTGTCATGTGGGCGCACCGCCGGAGGCGGAATAGAGCAGGTTCAGCCGCTGCGCGAGGATGTCATTCCAGACCTTGAGGTCGAAGTCCTTGCGCGCCTTGGCGGCGCCGGCCGCGCCCATCGCCGCCCAGCGGGCCGGCGTGCGCGCCAGCGCATCCATGTTCGCCGCGAGCGCGCGCCAGTCGCCTTCATCGCAGAGCAGACCGGAGACTTCGTGCTCCACCAGCTCGGGCGTGCCGGAGTGGCGCGTGGCCAGAACCGGCAACCCCTGCGCCATTGCCTCCATCAGTGCGACCGGAATGCCTTCCATGTCGCCGGATGCTGCGGTCTTGCTCGGCAGAACGAAGAGATGCGCGGCGCGCAATTCCTCCGCCACTCGCGCGTGCGGCAAGAGGCCGGTGAAACGGACGCTCTCGCCGAGCTTCAGATCGACCGCGCGCGCCTGCAGCTTTTCGCGCAGCGGACCGTCGCCGATCAGCATGAGCGTGGCGGCGGGCGCGCCTGGCAACGCGCGCGCCGCAGCGAACGCCGCCAATGCATCGTCGAAGCCCTTCTTCTCCACCATGCGGCCCACGCCGATGAAGCGCACCGGATCGCCGGGCGCGAGGCTGCGCGGCGTCTCGGTGAAACGGGCGGTGTCGACGCCCATGCGATGCACCAGGGTGCGCCCCGCCGGCGCCCCAAGAGCGAGCAGTTTTTCGCGCCACACCTCGCTGATGGGCAGAAACAGGTCGCCCTGTTGGAAGAGCCGCGCATACGCGTTCGGGCGCTTCTTGAGGTATGCCGACATGTCCTTGCCGTGAAACACGGTGGCGATCGGCCCCGAGATCAGGCCGAGCTCGCGCAGCGCACACGCAAAGCCGCCCCAGCGCCCGTAGTGCGCCAGCCACACCCGCGGCGGCCTCGACTCCGCCGGCCAGCGCGACGCAGCGATCAGTAGGCGCAGAGACGAGGCGTCATCGCCAAAGCGGCCCGAAAGCGTCGCGGCGGCGCCCTTGCGTGTCAGCGCGCCCGGCGCTGCGAGCAGGCGCGCGCCGAGCGTCTTCGGCACAGGCGCGTAGCGCACCTTCAGTCTGTCCGGCCACTTGAGGAGCAGAGCGCCAAGCACGTTGGGGTCGCCCGCGGCGAGCGCGACGATCTCGACCGGCAAACCGCGCTCCAGCAGTCCCTCGGCCTGGGCCTGGATGAAAGTCTCGGACGGATTGGGAAACCGCGAAACAAGGAAGGAGACCGGCGGCGCGGCGGGCATGGGCGCCCCTTCGCACGTCCTGGAGGGCTTGTCACCCTGACGCCCGGCGTGGGCGTGGCTCGCATCGGCGCGGCCGATGCGAGCCATAGAAAACGCCACACTAACAGCGCTTTCATGGCAGCTTGCCGCCAGCGCGCAGTTGAGCGCGGCGCGGGTCCGGCCTATGTGTCGGGCAGCAAAGGACAGCCATGACCCCCGCCTCCGTGATCCGCATTCCGCGCGTCGAGTCGACTCCGCTTGAGATCGGCAACCACCTGCCGCTGACCTTCATCTGCGGCCCCTGCCAGCTCGAAAGCCGCAGCCACGCACTGGAGACGGCGGAATTTCTGCGCGACGTGTTCAAGCGCGCCGGCGCAGGCTTCATCTACAAGACGAGCTTCGACAAGGCGAACCGCTCCAGCCTCACCACACAACGCGGCGCGGGATTCTCGGCCTCGGCGCCGATTTTCGAGGAAATCCGCACCCGGCTGGGCGTGCCTGTGATCACGGACGTGCACCTGCCCGAACAATGCGCGGAAGTCGCCGAAGCGGTGGACGTGTTGCAGATCCCGGCCTTCTTGTGCCGGCAGACGGATCTGCTGGTCGCCGCCGCCGCGACGGGCAAGCCGATCAACGTCAAGAAGGGCCAGTTCCTGGCGCCCTGGGACATGAAGAACGTGATCGCCAAGATCACCGGCAGCGGCAATCCCAACGTGATGGCATGCGAACGCGGCGCGAGCTTCGGTTACAACACACTCGTCTCCGACATGCGCGCGATCCCGATCATGAAGAGCTTCGGCGCGCCCGTGGTGTTCGACGCCACGCACAGCGTGCAACAGCCGGGCGGTCGCGGCGACACCAGCGGCGGCGAGCGCCAGTTCGTTCCCATCTTGGCGCGCGCGGCTGTCGCGATCGGCGTTGCGGCCGTGTTCCTTGAAGCCCACCCCGATCCGGACAACGCCCCCAGTGATGGCCCCAACATGGTGCCGTTCAATCAGCTTGAAGACCTGGTGCGCGACCTGATCGCATTCGATCGCCTCGCCAAGCAAACCGCTGTCGCGGCGGAGTAATCCGCCCGATCACGTACGCGTCAGCACGCCGCTAGCCAGCACCGGCGCCAGATACGCGACCAGGAGAGCGGTGTTCGACAGCGCGTTCGGTGCAAAACCGGTCGCGATCGAGATTGCGCTGTCGATCACATACCAGAGCACCAGCGCAAACGTCAGCGCACGCCAGACCGGTGCGCCGAGAGTGGCTGCGGCGCGCACCATCGCCATCATCGTCACCGCCCAGCCGATGGTGAGCGCCCCCTGCAAGCCGAGGCCAAATCGGACCGGATTCGTGTCGAAGGCCGCGGCGTTCTCGCCGCCGCCCAACACCTCGTAGAGCGGCCGCACGAGACCGTCGAACCCCGGCGCGGCTGCTGTCGTGAGCAACACCCCGAATGCCAGAACGCCCCAGCACCAGACCTGCATCCAGGCCGCCCAAATCCCTTGCATCTTCGCCTCCTGTGTCGTCAGAAACGAACCACTGACCGGATAGGCTCTGCAATTACCCGCGAGGTAATGGACACGGCGTCCGGCGCCCCCAGGATAGCTTCCATGTCGACGACGACGCGTGAACAGGGCGCTTTCGCTGCGGCGCTGCGGCGCTTCCGCGCCGCCAGGCGCATGAGCCAGCTCGATCTCGCTTTGGCGAGCGATGTCTCGGCCCGGCATCTCTCGTTTCTCGAATCCGGCCGCGCGCTCCCGAGCCGCGAGATGGTGCTTCAGTTGGGATCAGCGTTGCTGTTGCCGCTCCAGGCGCGCAACGCGCTGCTGCACGCCGCCGGTTTTGCGCCCGTGTTTCCTGCGTCGCCGCTCGACTCCGAAGCGCTGCAGCCGTTTCGGGCCATCCTGAATGACATGATCGATCGTCACGCGCCCAATCCGGCGATGTTGGTCGATCGGCACTGGACCGTGCGCGAAGCCAACCGCTCCGCCCGTACTCTGCTCGACGCGCTCGGCGGCGACATGGGCGAGACCAACCTCGTGCGCATGGTAGCCAGTCCAGCCGCTTCCGCGCTTATCGAGAATTATTCGGAGGTCCTCGCCGAGTTGCAGCAGCGCATGCAAATGGAAGCCCTCGAAGCAGGAGACGATGGGGTATTCGTTGAGCTCCTCGCCTTGCTTGACGCTGCGTGCGCCCGGCATCCGATCCAAGGCGCGCCGGCGCCGCGCCGCCCATTGCTGCCGCTGGTCCTGAGGACGCCGGCCGGGCGGCTTCGGTTTCTTTCCGCGATCGCGCATTTCGGCACGACCGAGGACGTGACGATCCGCGACCTGCGCCTGGAATTTCTCTTTCCAGCCGACGAACAAACCCGCGCCGCATTGGGCTCTCTCTAGACCCAATGCGTGCAAGACCGTTGCGTGCGGTGCGGTTTCGCCTGACTATGCGCGCGAAACGCAGGGTTGAGACATGCAGGTCACGCGTCAGAAGCCGATCCTCACGACGCTGAAGCCGTCGAACCATCCCTATCTCAATGGCGCCTGGACGCCGTTGCATGAAGAGGTCGATGCGCTCGACCTCGACGTGATCGAGGGCGCGATCCCGGCGGACATCGACGGCGTCTATCTGCGCAACACCGAAAACCAGATCCACCAGCCGCTCGGGCGGTTTCATCCGTTCGACGGCGACGGCATGCTGCATCGCATCGATTTTCGGAACGGCCGCGCGAACTATTCCAATCGCTGGGTGCGCACGCGCGGCTTCCACGCCGAGCAGGAGGCCGGTGGCTCGATCTGGGGCGGGCTGATGGACCGCGTCGAGCTCTCGAAGCGCCCGGGCTTTGGCGCACACGGCTGGCTGAAGGACACGGCCTCAACCGACGTCGTGGTGCACGCAGGCAAAGCGCTGGCGACGTTCTATCAGTGCGGCGAAGCCTACATGGTCGACCCGGAAACGCTGCAGACCATCGGCGCCGCGCCCTGGGGCCCGCTCGATGGCGTGTCGGCGCATCCAAAGGTCGACGAGCGCACTGGCGAACTCTTGTTCTTCAACTATTCCAAGCATGCGCCTTACATGCACTACGGCGTCGTCGACGCCGCGAACACGCTGACGCACTATCGCCCCGTGCCGCTGCCGGGGCCGCGCTTGCCGCACGACATGGCGTTCACCGAGAACTACGTCATCCTGAACGACTTCCCGCTGTTCTGGGATGCAACGCAGCTCGAGCGCAATCTGCACGTCGTGCGGATGCACGACCTCCCCTCGCGCTTCGCCATCGTACCACGCCGCGGCAACGGCGAGATTCGCTGGTTCGAGGCTGCGCCGACGTTCGTGCTGCACTGGACCAACGCCTACGAGGACGGCGACGAGATCGTGCTCGACGGCTATTTTCAGTCCAATCCCGAGCCCGGCAAGTTCCCCGGCGCGCCGGAAGGCTACGAGCACATGATGGGCCATCTGGACGAACATTCGTTCCAGTCGCGGCTGCATCGCTGGCGCTTCAATCTGATCGACGGCACGACCACGGAAGAGCGCCTCGATCCGCGCATCTTGGAGTTCGGCACCATCAACCAGCGCTACGCCGGCCGCAAGTATCGCTACGTCTACTCCACGACCGCCAAGCCGGGCTGGTTTCTGTTCACCGGCTTCGTCAAGCACGATCTCGAAACCGGCACTACGCAGGAATTTCAACTCGGCCCGGGCCGCTACGGCAGCGAAGCGCCGTTCGCACCGCGCATCGGCGCCAAGGACGAAGACGACGGATATCTCGTCAGCTTCGTGATCGACGAGAACGAAGGCCGCTCCGAATGCGTGTTGCTCGACGCCAAGCGCATCGCCGATGGCCCCGTCGTGCGCATCGCGCTGCCGCACAAGATCTGCTCCGGCACCCACGCGTGCTGGGCCGGCCGCGATTTCCTGCGTGAAGGTAAGGCGCCATGACCTACATTCTCGGCGGTTGGCAGAGCGACTTCGCGGAAAACTGGACGCGCAAGGGCTGGGACACCGCTGCGGCGTTCGCTGAGACGATCGGCGAAGGTCTCGCCGCCGTTGATCTCGAACCGGGCGACATCGAAACCGGCCATGTCGGCAATTTCGCGGGCGAGTTGTTCGCCGGCCAAGGCCTGCTCGGCGGTTTCTTCGCGCTGGCGCACCCCGCCTTCAACGGCATGCCGACGGCGCGCCACGAAGCGGCGTGCGCGTCCGGCAGCGTCGCGATCCTCGCCGCGGCGGCCGAGATCGAGGCGGGGCGCTACGATCTTGCTTGCGTCGTCGGCATCGAGCAGATGCGCAACGTGCCAGGCGAGCAGGCGGCGAAGCATCTGGGCGCAGCGGCCTGGGCCGGCCAGGAATATCTCGACACGCCGTATGCGTGGCCGCGCGCGTTCTCCGATCTGGCGGAGGAGTACGAGCGCCGCTATGGGCTCGACTATCGCCATCTGATGGGCATTTCCGAGAACAATTTCGGCAACGCCAAGCGCAATCCGAACGCGCAGGCGCGCAAATGGACGTTCACGCCGGAACACTTCACCGCCAACGACGAGGTCAATCCGGTGATCGAAGGCCGCACGCGCAAGATGGACTGCGGCCAGGTGACGGATGGCGCGGCGATCCTCTTCCTTGCCTCGCCTGCGCGCGCGGCGGCGTACGCCAAACAACGCGGCATGGCGTTGGAGCGCCTTCCGCGCATCAAGGGCTGGGGCCATCGCTCGGCGCCGATTTCGTATGACGCCAAAGTGCGCGCCAGCGCCGGCGCCGATTATGTCTTCCCGCAAGTGCGCCGCGCCATCGAAGACGCGCGCCGGCGCGCCGGCGTTTCATTGGAAGAGATCGATGTCGTCGAAACGCACGATTGCTTCGCCGTCACCGAATACATGGCGATCGATCACCTGGGTCTCACCGCGCCAGGCGAGAGCTGGAAGGCGATCGAGAACGGCGACATCGCCGTCGGCGGCAAGCTGCCGATCAATCCCTCTGGCGGCCTGATCGGCCTCGGCCACCCGGTCGGCGCCACCGGCGTGCGCATGGCGCTCGACGCCTTCAAGCAGACCACGGGGCAGGCCGGCGACTACCAGGTCGACGGCGCCCGCACCTGCCAAACCCTCAACATCGGCGGCTCGACCACAACGACCGTGAGCCTGGTGATTGGAGCTTAGGCGGCGCGTTCCGCTCGTATCTGGAAATAGGAGCGCGGGCCTCCGGCCCGCATGCGCGGCGGAGCCGCGCGCTCCCAACTTGCAAGCGGTTGCGATTTGTCGGCAAGCTCAAATTGCCTCACCGGACAAACACCCATAAGACGCTGCCATGTTCGAACGGCGTGTTCTTGTCACCGGCGGCTCCGGCTTCCTTGGCTCCCATCTCTGCGATCGGCTGGTTGCGCGCGGCGACGATGTGGTCTGCGCCGACAATTTGTTCACGGGCAGGAAGCGCAATGTAGCGCACCTGCTCGGCAAGCCGAACTTCGAGTTCCTGCGCCATGACGTGACCTTCCCGCTCTACGTGGAGGTCGACCAGATCTACAATCTCGCCTGCCCGGCCAGCCCCGTGCACTACCAGCACGACCCGGTGCAGACGACCAAGACGAGCGTGCACGGCGCCATCAACATGCTGGGCCTCGCCAAACGCCTCAAGGCGCGCATCTTCCAGGCATCGACGTCGGAAGTGTACGGCGATCCCGACGTGCATCCGCAGCCGGAGGAATATTGGGGCCGCGTCAATCCGATCGGCGTCCGCTCCTGCTACGATGAAGGCAAACGCTGCGCCGAGACGCTGTTCTTCGATTATTATCGCCAGCACAAACTCGACATCCGCGTTGCGCGCATCTTCAACACCTACGGTCCGCGCATGCATCCCAACGACGGGCGCGTGGTGTCGAACTTCATCGTGCAGGCGCTCAAGGGCGAGGACATCACGCTCTACGGCGACGGCGAACAGACGCGCTCGTTCTGCTACGTCGACGACCTGATCGACGCTTTCCTCGCTTTCATGGCCAAGGACGGCGATCTGCCGGGCCCCTACAATTTCGGCAATCCGAACGAATTTACGATCAAGCAGCTTGCCGAGCACGTGATCGACCTCACCGGCGCCAAGTCGAAATTGGTCTATCGCCCGCTGCCGAGCGACGATCCCAAGCAGCGGCAGCCCGATATCGCCAAAGCCAAGGAGACCTTTGGCTGGCAGCCGAAAGTGCAGCTGCGCGAGGGCTTGACCAAGACCATCGCCTATTTCGACGGCCTCATGAAAGAAGGCGACCCGCTGATCGTCGGGCGCTAGCTCTTCCGCCACCTCTCGAAAAAAGCCGCGTTCTGCGCGCGTGCTTCGGCTTCCATCAGCCCGATCTCAACCGCGATCCCCGCCTCCCGCAGACGCTCGATGCCTGCGCCGGCCGCCATCGGATGGGGATCGCGCGTCGCGATCACCACGCGGGCGACGCCGGCCTGAATCAGGCGGTCGGCGCAGGCGACGGCGCCGCTCGTGCGCGCCGCGCACGGCTCGAGCGTAACATACGCCGTCAGACCATGCGCCGCGCCACCCGCAGCCTCGATCGCTTGCTCTTCCGCATGCGGGCGCCCGCCTTCCGCGGTCGCGCCCTCGCCGAACACCGCGTCGCCCAGCGCAAGGACACACCCCACCGCGGGGTTGTCGCCGGTGCGCCCAACCATGGGCGCTGCGAGCGCCAACGCGCGCTGCATCAGGCGCGCGTCGGTCATTGCGAGCGCACTCCCCCTCTCCCTTGCGGAGAGGGGGCCAGGGGGTGAGGGGCGTGCAAACACTCAGGCGCCCGTTCACCGGGACGCCCCTCACCCGGCCGCTTCGCGGCCACCCTCTCCGCGAGGGAGAGGGTGAGGTCTCGCGCGATCCTCACGCGGGCAAAGCCGGCAACGGCGCCGCGCGCGCATCGTCCAGATAGCGCGCCACCTTCGGCTTCAGGTTCGCATCCAGTTCGATCAGCAGCGGATTGCCGGTCGGCATCTCGACGCCGACGATGTCGTGATCCGGCACGGCGAACAGGTGTTTCACGATGGCGCGCAACGAATTGCCGTGCGCGGCAATGATCAGATTCTTGCCGGCCCGGAGATCTGGCGCGATCGTCTCATTCCAGTACGGCAGCACACGCTCCAAGGTGAGCTTGAGCGACTCGGTGGCCGGCACATCTACGCCGGCGTAGCGGCGGTCTTTTGAGAGATCGAACGCGCCGCCCGCCTCCAGCGGCGGCGGCGGCGTGTCGTAGGACCGGCGCCAGACCTTCACCAGCGCCTCTCCATGCTTGGCCGCCGTCTCGGCCTTATCGAGCCCGGTCAGCGCGCCGTAATGGCGCTCGTTCAGCCGCCAGCTCCGCTCGACTGGGAGCCACGCCAGCTTCGCGCTCTCCACCGCCAGATTGCCGGTGCGGATGGCGCGCGTCTGCACCGAGGTGAAGAGCTTGTCGAACGGTACGCCGGATTTCGCGAGCAATTCGCCGGCGCGGCGCGCCTCGTCTTCGCCCTTGGGCGTCAGATCCACGTCGACCCAGCCGGTGAAGCGGTTTTCCAGATTCCACTGGCTCTGGCCGTGGCGCAGCAGTGCGAGATACGTCATGGGCGCCTGCCTTTCAGGCCCGCCGCGGCGCGTCAAGAGCTTGGAGGCGCGCGCCCCAGCGGCTACACCCGGCGCAATGCGCAACTGGCTGTTTCATCCGCTGCTCTTCTACCCGCTGGCGCTTCTGTTGGCGGGGCTGATCGTCGCCGTGAGCCTCAAACCGCAAGCGTGGCCGCGCCCGGCCGCGCCGGTTGCGGGTCAGGTGACGAACGGCGTGATCGTGATTGAGGGCGACGGCTTCACCTCGCCGGACGACAGTCCCGAGCAAGTCATGACGGTCCAGCGGGACTTCTGGGGCAAGGCGCTTTCGCTGCACGTCGCCCAGCTACCGGGCCGTCCGGCGCCGGGTCCAGCCGAGCAAGGCGTACGCATTCTGCTGACGCCCGAGACCATCGCCTTGATCGAGGGCAAGCCCGTTCAGGTGGAGATCACCTACCTGCCGCAGCCGGTCAATCCAGCCTCGGCGCTCGCGGTGAGCGTTCAGGGCGCCGGTCCCGCGGCATGGGTGACGCGCCCGACGCCGCCGCAACCGGGTACGCTTCTTTACGATCTGCCGGCGCAAATGGCGGTGAGCGGCATCGGCCTGCGGGCGCTGGCCGACGGGACCGATCAAGCGTACGGCATCGAAATCACGCGTATCCGCATCACCCCGCACCCCTGAGACAGAGCGGCGGATTGAAAATTCCCCGCGTTTCCCCCAAACCGCCCCATCCTTCCCGGCCGTTACGAAAGCTCACCCATGTTGCCTGCGCCCCGCGCAAGCCTCGCGCCCAATTCCGCTGAGTTTGAATCGCTTCCGCTGGTGAAGCCGACGGGCTTTCGCGAATACGACGCGCGCTGGTGGTTCGGCATTCCGGGCGCCGAAAAACCGCCGGAGCTCAACCTGCTCGGCGTCCAGGCGCTGGGCCTTGGCCTGGGCACGCTGGTGCATGAGTTTGGCGTGACGCCGCGCATCGTCGTCGGCCACGACTTCCGCTTCTACTCGACCTCGATCAAGCAGGCGCTGACGCTCGGCCTGATGCAAGCCGGGATGGAGGTCAACGACATCGGCCTCGCGCTCTCGCCAACCGCCTATTTCGCACAATTCGCGCTCGACATTCCGTGCGTGGCGATGGTCACGGCCTCGCACAACGAGAACGGCTGGACCGGCGTCAAGATGGGCGCGAACAAGCCGCTCACGTTCGGCCCCGACGAAATGGGCCGGCTCAAGGAGATCGTGCTCGGCGGCGCGTTCAAGCCGCGCGCCGGCGGCGCCTACAAGCGCGTCGACGGCATGCGCGAACGTCACATCGCCGACGTCTCGAGCCGGGTGAAGCTGTCGCGCCCGCTCAAGGTGATCGCCGCCTGCGGCAACGGCACGGCGGGCGCCTTCGCGCCGGAGGCGCTGCGCCGCATGGGCGCGGAGGTGATCGACCTCCACACGGCGCTCGACTGGACCTTTCCGCACTACAACGCCAACCCCGAAGACAGCGAAATGCTGCACGACATGGCGGCGGCGGTGAAGAAGCACGGCGCCGATCTCGCGCTCGGCTTCGATGGCGACGGCGACCGCTGCGGCGTGGTGGACGATACCGGCGAGGAAATCTTCGCCGACAAGGTCGGCCTCATGCTGGCGCGCGATCTCTCCGCCGAGCATCCAAACGCCGTCTTCATCGCCGACGTGAAATCGACCGGGCTTTACGCAATCGATCCGGTGCTGAAGGCCAACGGCGCGAAGGTGGATTACTGGAAGACCGGGCACTCCTATATCAAGCGCCGCACGACCGAACTCGGCGCCCTCGCCGGCTTCGAGAAGAGCGGCCACTTCTTCTTCCGCCCGCCGCTAGGGCTTGGCTACGACGACGGCATCGTCGCGGCGTCCGCGGTGCTGGCGATGCTCGACCGCAATCCGGGCAAGAAACTCTCCGAATTGCGCCAGGCGCTGCCGGTGAGCTTCACTTCGCTCACCATGAGTCCGCACTGCGACGACGAGAAAAAATACACCGTCGTCGACCGTGTCGTGGCGGACTACCAGCAATTCGCCAAGGAGGGCGGGAAGATACTCGGCCGCGCCATCCGCGACGTGAACACCGTCAACGGCGTGCGCGTCACGCTCGAGGACGGGGCTTGGGTGCTGGTGCGCGCCTCGTCCAACAAACCCGAATTGGTCGTCGTGGTCGAGAGCATGACCAGCGACGCCGACATGAAGGCGCTCTTTCGCGATGAAGTGAAGCCGCGCCTCGCCCGCTTCCCCGAAGTCGGCGCTTACAATCAGGAGATTTGATCCATGCGCGTGACGATGATCGGGACGGGCTATGTGGGCCTGGTGTCCGGCGCATGCTTCGCCGACTTCGGCCACACCGTCACCTGCGTCGACAAGGACGCCGGCAAGATTGCGCGGCTGCAGAAGGGCGAAATCCCGATCTTCGAGCCCGGCCTCGACGAGCTGGTGAAAGACAACGTCGAGCAAGGGCGGCTCTTCTTCACCACCGATCCGAGCGCGGCCATTCGCGACGCCGATGCGGTGTTCATCGCCGTCGGCACGCCCTCGCGCCGCGGCGACGGCCACGCCGACCTGACGTACGTCTATGCGGCGTCTGAGGAGATTGCGGGCCTCATTCAGGGCTACACGGTGATCGTCACCAAATCGACCGTTCCGGTCGGCACCGGCGACGAAGTGGAGGCGATCATCAAGCGGGCGAACCCCGGCGCCGATTTCGCCGTCGTCTCCAATCCGGAATTCCTGCGCGAAGGCGCGGCGATCAATGACTTCAAGCGTCCGGATCGCGTCGTCGTCGGCACCGATGACGAGCGCGCGCGCGAAGTGATGCGCTCGCTCTATCGCCCGCTGTTCCTCAACGAGACGCCGATGGTGTTCACCGCGCGCCGCACGTCGGAGCTGATCAAGTACGCCGCGAACGCCTTCCTGGCGATGAAGATCACCTTCATCAACGAAATCGCCGACCTCTGCGAGGAGGTCGGCGCCAACGTGCAGGAAGTCGCCAAGGGCATCGGGCTCGACAACCGCATCGGCCGAAAATTCTTGAACGCCGGCCCCGGGTATGGCGGCTCGTGCTTCCCGAAGGACACGCTGGCGCTGATGAAAACCGCGCGCGACCACAACGCGCCGATCGAGCTTATCGAAACGACCGTCCGCGTGAACACTGCGCGCAAGCAGAAGATGGCGCAGAAGATCGTCGAGGCGCTGGATGGCAATGTCGCCGGCAAGACCATCGCCATCCTTGGCCTCACCTTCAAGCCGAACACCGACGACATGCGCGACGCGCCCGCCGTCGACATCGTGCCGACGTTACAGGCCGAAGGCGCCAAGATCCGCGCCTTCGATCCCGAAGGCATGCACGAGGCCAAGAGCATGCTGAAGGACGTCGCGTTCGCGTCGGGCGCCTACGATTGCGTGCAGAACGCCGACGCGGTGGTGATCGTGACCGAGTGGGACCAGTTCCGCGCGCTCGATCTCGATCGCATCAAGGATGCGCTGAAGACGCCGATCGTCGTGGACCTCCGCAACATCTACCGGCCCGAGGAAATGAAGGCCAAGGGCTTCAAGTATGTGAGCGTCGGGCGGAGCTAGATCGACGTGAGCCCGGGACGAACAGCGCCATGAACCCAACGGCCATCATCGTGTTGCTCGCGGTCGCCGTGGCGGCGGCGTTCGTCGTCATCCTCTTCAACCAGCTCATCGCCAAGCGGCAGATGACCAACAATGGCTGGGCCGACATCGACGTGCAACTGAAGCGGCGCGCCGATCTCATCCCGCGCCTTGTTAGCACAGTGCAGGCATACGCGGCGCACGAACGGCAATTGTTCGAGGACGTCGCGGCCAAACGCGCCGCCGCGCTGGCGGCGGGCGACGATGTCGCCAAACGCAGCGGCGCGGAAACAGAATTGTCCCGCCCCGTCGCGCGCCTGATCGCGGTGGCGGAGGCCTATCCAGACCTCAAGGCCAGCCAGAACTTCCTCGATCTGCAGAACGAACTTTCGGATACAGAGAACAAGATTGAGATGGCGCGGCGCTTCTACAATGGCGCGGTGCGCGAACTGAACACGCTGGTGGAGACCTTCCCCTCCAACCTCGTCGCTGGGCTCTTCAACATCGCCAAGCGCGCCTATTTCGAGATCGGCGACGCGGATCGCGCCGTACCGAGCGTCGCGCCGTGAAAGCGTTCGCGGCGTTCCTGCTCGCCGCGTTGGCGCTGCTGATCGCCGCGCCGGCGCAGGCGCGCGAGGAAATCCGCCGCTTCGACGTGCTGATCGACGTGCAGCGCGACGGCGATGTCATCGTCACCGAGACGATCCAGGTCAATGTCGAGGGCATGGAAATTCGTCGCGGCATCTTCCGCGACCTGCCGCGCTACTACGATTTGAATGGTGAGCGGCTGCTCTACGATTACGACATCCAGAGCATCGAGCGCGACGGTCGCCGCGAGCCCTATGATACCGAAGCCGAGGGCAACGCATTCCGGATCGTCATTGGCGACGAAGATGTGCTGCTGGAGCATGGCGCGCACACGTACGTCATTCGTTACCGCGCGAAGAACCAGGTCCGCTATTTCGACGACTACGATGAAATCTACTGGAACGCGACCGGCAATTACTGGCGGCTGCCCATTGCCGAAGCCCGCGCCACCATCGTGTTGCCGAGCGGCGCGCGCATCCTCCAGCACAGCGGCTACACGGGCGCCAGCGGCGGCAAGGGCGACGCCTATCGCTATCGCGTCGAGGGCGAGCGCCACATCTTCGAGACCACGCAGCCTCTGGGCGTTGAGCAGGGTCTCACTGTCGCGCTTGGATTCGCCAAGGGCCTGATCGACCCGCCCTCCGCCGCCGATGCGCGCGCGCTGATGTGGCAACGTTACGGCGCGCTCGGCGTTCTCTTCCTCTCGTTCGGCGCGCTGTTCGTGTTTCTCTATCGCGGCTTCCAGAGCGTCGGCCGCGATCCGCTCAAGGGCCCGGTGTTTCCGCGCTACGAGCCGCCCACCGGAATTTCGCCCGCCGCGGCGCACCACATCTACTACCGCGCACTGAGCGGCCATCGCGCCCTGATCGCGACGTTGATGAATCTCGCCGTCAAAGGCCGGCTCCACATCGACGCGGCAGACAAGAAACAAACCACGCTGACCCGCACGCCCGGTCAGGCGGCGACGCCAGACCTCACACCTGAGGACCTCACGCTGGAAACCAGCGTCTTCGGCGGCGCGGCGACGAAGGTTCTGGGCGAGAAGTACGATTCCGGCTTCACTGCCGCCTACCAGAGCTTCCGAACCAAACTCGGCCAGCGCTACGGCAGCCCGTACTTCCGTTGGAACGCCGGCTATACCATCGTGGCCATGGTCGCCAGCGTCGCTGCGATCGTCCTGGCCGCGATCCTCACGGTGAATTGGACCGTCTGGCACACCTTGGCGCTGATCGCGCTTGCCGGACTCAACGCGGCCTTCATGTACCTGATGCCGGCGCCAACGGAAAAAGGCCAGCAGGTCCGCACCGAGATCGAAGGCTTCCGCCTCTACATGGAAACCGCGGAGAAGCTGCAGCTGAACGCCGTCGAGGTCGGCAGCGCCGCGCCGCCGCCCATGACCAAGGAGCGCTACGAGACCTTCCTCCCCTACGCCGTCGCACTCGGCGTCGAAGAACCGTGGACGACGCACTTCGAGCGGCTGATTCCTGAAGAAGCGGCGAACTACCGCCCGGCCTGGAGCAACATGAGCGGCTCGAACGCGCTGCGCGGCATGAGCGGCGCGTTGGTGGCGAACATGAGCTCGGGCGTGACGAGCGCGATGCCGCAAAGCTCAAGCTCGTCCGGCTCCGGCGGCGGCGGCTCGTCCGGCGGCGGCGGAGGCGGTGGCGGCGGCGGCGGCTGGTAGTTAGCCGAACACCTTCGCCTCAATCTCCGAATGCCATTTCCAAGCGTCGGCGATAATTTGCTCGATGCCGCGCTGCGGCGTCCAGCCGAGTTCGCGCTTGGCCAGATCGTTGTTCGCCAGCAGCGCCGGTGAATCGCCGTCGCGTCGCGGCGCAGCGGCCGCGGGCACGCGTTTGCCGGTGACCTTCTCGATTACGGCCAGCAATTCGAGTACCGTAACGCCGGCGCCCGTTCCAAGATTTGCGGCGATGGATTCGCCGCCGCCGAGCAAGCGCTCCACCGCGCGCACGTGCGCATCAGCGAGATCGAGCGTGTGCACATAATCGCGGAGGCACGAACCGTCGCGCGTGCCGTAGTCCGAGCCGAACACCTTGAAGCTGTCGCGTTTGCCCAGCAGCGTGAAGAGCGCGAGCGGGATGGCGTGGCTTTCGGGCTCGTGGCGCTCACCGATCTCTTCTTCCGGGCAGGCGCCGGCGGCGTTGAAGTAGCGCAGATGCGCGAACTTCGTACCGTACGCGGCAGCGATATCGCGGCTGATGCGCTCGACCATAAGCTTGGTCCAGCCATACGGGCTCACGGGTTGCTGACGATGCGTCTCGTCCATCGGCAACGACAGCGGCTCGCCGTAGGTGGCGCAGGTCGAAGAAAACACGAAGGCGCTGACTCCAGCTTCCTGCATCACTTCGAACAAGGTCAGCGCGCCGACCACGTTGTTCTCATAGAACTTGTCCGGATGCTTCACCGACTCGCCCACCTCGATCGAGGCGGCGCAGTGGATCACGGCGGCAGGTTTGTGCGCGTCGAACACAGCCGTAAGGCGCGCCTTGTCGCGGATGTCGCCTTCCTCGAACGGCCCCCATTTGGCGAAGCGCGCGTGGCCGTTTGAGAGATTGTCCAACGTAACTGGCGTATGCCCGGCGCGGGCAAGCGCCAAACAGCAATGCGCCCCCACATAGCCCGCGCCGCCCGTGACCAGAATTGTCGCCATCGCGCCGTCCTGTTAAAGCCTCGCCCCCATGAGCGCTACAGATTTCACCGCCCTGAAGCAGGCCTGGGACAAGGTCGCGCGCGAAGCCGCGCGTTTGGCGAAAACCGAGATCGTCAACATGTTCAGCGAGCCTGGGCGGCTCGACGCGTTAACCGTGCGTGCGCCTCCGCTTTTCGCCGACTTCTCGAAGCAGCGTATCGACGGTGCGGCGTTCCATGCGTTAGCGCGACTCGCAGAAGCCGCGGGCTTCGACGCGTGGCGCGCGAAGCTGTTTGCGGGCGAGACCGTCAACACCACCGAAGGCCGCGCGGCGAAGCACTGGGCGCTACGCGCGGTCGACGCGCCGGCGGAAGTGATGGACGTGCGCGCCAAGATGGCGGCGTTCGCCGCGCGCATCCGGCCAGAGATCGACGCGATCGTGCACCTGGGCATCGGCGGCTCCGATCTGGGCCCGCGGCTCGTGCTCGACGCGCTGAAGCCGCTGCGCGTGAAAGGCATCGACGTGCGCTTCGCCGCCAACGTCGATGGCGCCGACGTGGCCGACGCCATCGAAGGCCTCGATCCCAAACGCACATTGCTGATCGTCGTCTCCAAGACTTTCACGACGCAGGAAACGCTCGCCAACGCCGACTTCGTGCGCGCCTGGGGCCCAGCGCATCTCGCCGCCGCCACCGCCGCGCCTGAGAGGGCCGTGGCCTGGGGCGTGCCCGCTGAGAAAGTGTTTGCATTCTGGGATTGGGTCGGCGGGCGCTATTCGCTCTGGTCGAGCGTGTCGCTCGCGTGCGTGGTCGCCCTGCAAGACGGCGCGTTCGATGGGTTGCTCGCGGGCGCCGCCGAAATGGACGCGCACTTCCGCACAACGCCGTTCAGCGCCAACCTGCCCGCGCTCTCCGCGGCGTTGCAGATGTGGAACCGTGAACTGCTCGGCCACGGCTCGTATGCGCTGATCCCCTACCTCGAACGCCTGCGGCTGCTGCCGGCCTATCTCCAGCAGCTCGAAATGGAATCGAACGGCAAGGGCGTGACCCGCGACGGCGCGGCGATCGAACGCTCCGCCTGCGCCGTCACCTGGGGCGCGGCCGGCACCAACGCCCAGCACTCGTTCTTCCAATTGCTGCACCAGGGCGTGCAGGAAATTCCCGTCGAGTTCATTGTCAATGCCGGGCCGCACGAAGGCCCAGGTTCGCACCGCGCCAAGGTGTTCGCCAATGCGCTGGCGCAGGCGCGCGCGCTCATGGTGGGCAAGAGCGCCAAGCAGGCGCACGCGGAAATGCTGGCGCGCGGCATGAGCGAAGCGGAAGCCGCGCGCCTCGCGCCGCACCGCGCGTTTCCGGGCAATCGAAGCTCGACCATCATGTCGATCGACGCGCTGTCGCCCGAAGCCCTTGGCGCGCTGCTCGCCTTCTACGAACACCGCACCTTCACCCAGGCCGTGCTCGCCGGCGTCAACCCATTCGATCAATGGGGCGTCGAGCTTGGCAAGGACATGGCCAACGCGCTGCTGCCCGCGCTCGAAGGCGGCCACGCGCCGGCTGGGCTCGACGCGAGCACGGCGGCTTGGGTGGAAAAGCTGCGTTAGGCGCCGAAGTGCTTCACCGTGTCCTTCAACTCCGCGAGTACGAAATCGGGTACCGCGGTCCGCCGGCTCTTGAAACGACGCCAAAGCGAGAACGCATGGTTCAACCTTGCGGCGTCTTCCTGTGAAAATGCTCCATCCTCTGCGAGAGACAAGATTAGCACCCTATAGTCGTGGCGCGCGATGTTACGATATTTGCGTCGCTTTCGGCCATCCCTGGCGTCGGCAGCAACCTTTTCCACGTGATCTTTCAACCGTTGAATCAGGGCCGCTCCCTCGTCGAGGCGCCTGACGTCCTCAGGTGCCAGGGACTTTCGCGGCGCCTCAGTCGGTGCGCCCGCCTGCACATTGGCTGCATCCTCTCCGATCTCGTCAAATATCTTGTCTTGGGCGATCGCGGTCGCCCGGATTGCATCCAGGCTCGCTTCGTTTTGTAGGACCACCTTGTTAACGCGCTGGGCCAGCACCGCTGCAATCGCCGCTGGCACCAAGGCACAAACGAATGGCTGATTGGCGAACGCCCACACATGCGCCCAGTTTATGTTTGCCAGAAAGTCCATGGCCTCCCCCAACCGGAGGATACTACTTCAGGTTAGATTGGCCTTTCAACATCAAGCCGCCCGCGCCGCCGCGACCACGGCTTCCTTCACGCCGCCGACGACTTCGCGCACCAGCGCTTCGTCGTCGCCTTCGGCCATGATGCGCACGAGCGGCTCAGTGCCGCTCTTGCGCACAAGCAGACGACCCTTGCCGGTAAGGCGCAATTCCGCGTCCTTGATCGCCGCTTTGACACTAGCGGCCTGCATCGGATCCGGCTTGCCCTTCTCGTAGCGCACATTCTCCAGCACCTGGGGCGCGGGCTCGAACAATGTGCACACCTCGCTCGCCGGCTTGCCGCTTTGAACGATCACCGCCAACACCTGGAGGGCCGCCAAGAGGCCATCGCCCGTGGTGGAGAAATCGCTCAAGATGATGTGCCCGGATTGCTCGCCGCCGACATTGTAGCCCTTGGCGCGCATCTGCTCGACCACGTAACGGTCGCCGACATTGGTGCGCTCGAGCTTCAGCTTCAGGCCTTCCAGGAAACGCTCCAGCCCCAGATTGCTCATCACCGTGGCGACAATGCCCGGCTTGGTCAGCGCCCCCGATTGCTTCCAGCTCTTGGCGATCAAAGCCATCAGCTGATCGCCGTCGATTGCATGACCCTTCTCATCGACGATCGCCACGCGGTCAGCGTCGCCATCCAGCGCAATGCCGATGTCGGCGCGCGTTTCCAGCACCTTGGCCTTCAGCGCGCGCGTATCGGTGGAGCCCACCTCTTCGTTGATGTTCTCCCCGTTTGGATCGACGCCGATCTTGAACACCTCGGCGCCCAGTTCGTAGAGCGCCACAGGCGCCACCTTGTAGGCCGCCCCGTGCGCTGCATCGATGACGATACGCAGCCCCTTCAGCGAAAGCCCCTTCGGGAACGTCGCCTTGACGATCTCCACGTACCGGGCTTGCGCGTCGTCGATCCGCTTAGCGCGGCCGAGCTTGGCGGGATCGGCCAGGTGTTCGTCGAGCTTGCCGTCCATCAGCTGTTCGATCTCAAGCTCGACGACGTCGGAGAGTTTGTAGCCGTCCGGGCCGAACAGCTTGATGCCGTTGTCGGCAAACTTGTTGTGCGAGGCCGAGAGCATGACGCCCAGATCGGCGCGCAGCGAGCGGGTCAGCATGGCGACGGCCGGCGTCGGCAGCGGGCCGAACAGCACCACGTCCATGCCGGCCGCGGTGAAGCCCGCCGTCAGCGCCGGCTCGAGCATGTAGCCGGAGAGCCGCGTATCCTTGCCGATCACCACCAAGTGGCGGCGGTCGTCGGCGCTCATGAAGCGCTTGCCGGCAGCCAAACCCACGCGCATCGCCACTTCGGGCGTCATCGGGTAGCGGTTGGCCGTCCCCCGGATGCCGTCCGTGCCGAAATAAGCTCGCTTCATCTGCGCCTCGTCCCACGCCCCAGGCCTGCCCGAGACGGATTTGCTAAGCCGGATCGCGCGCTGCGCTCCATGACCGTCGCATGTTGAAAGACTAATTGAGGTGCAAATCAATGGCCGCTGACGCATGAGAGCGCCGGGACAGCAATCACAAACGTTTACCAACTGCGTCAACTTGGGCGCGCCTGGCGCGGCCGGGGTCCAGTGGCGAACGACGTGCTCTATGATCCCCTGGATTTCGGCCCCGCGCCGCGTATCCAGGTCGACGGAGTAATTGGCGCATGTGTGGCATTATCGGCATCCTCGGCAATTCACCCGTCGCGCCGCGCCTGGTGCAGTCGCTGAAAGGCCTTGAGTACCGCGGCTACGATTCCGCGGGGGTCGCCACGCTCGAAAACGGCGCGATCAAGCGCCGGCGCGCGGCAGGCAAACTTGCAAACCTGGAACGCGTTTTGGCAGAGGAGCCGCTGGCCGGCGTCAGCGGCATTGGCCACACGCGCTGGGCCACCCACGGCGCGCCGACCACCGGCAACGCCCACCCGCACGCCACCGGCAAAGTCGCCATCGTCCACAACGGCATCATCGAGAATTTTCGCAGCCTGCGCGAAGAGCTGATCGCCGGCGGCCACACGTTCGCCTCCGAAACTGACAGCGAAGTTATCGCCCACCTGATCACCGACTACCTCGACAAGGGCAAATCGCCGGAACAGGCCGCCATCGCCGCCGTCCGCCGCCTCGACGGCGCGTTCGGCATCGCCGTGCTGTTCGCGGGCCAGGACGACGTGCTGATCGGCGCCCGCAAGGGTTCGCCGCTCGCGGTCGGCATTGGCGACGGCGAAATGTATCTGGGCAGCGACGCCATCGCCGTCTCGCCCTTCACCTCGAAGGTCATGTTCCTGGACGAAGGCGACATCGCCGTGCTCTCGCGCACGAACGCCAGAATTCTCGACGCCGATGGCCACGCCGTAGAGCGCCAAGTCCACATCTTCTCCGGCGGCGCCGCGGCGGTGGAGAAGGGCAATTTCCGCCACTTCATGCAGAAAGAGATCTACGAACAGTCCGAAACCACCGCGCGCACCATCACCCGCTACATCAACGCCAATGACGAACGCGTGGAAATGCCGGACCTGGACGGCGTCGATCTCGCCGCCGACAGCGCCCTCGTCATCGGCTGCGGCACCGCCCACTACGCCGGCCGGGTCGCCGAATACTGGCTCGAACAATATGCCGGCCTCGCGGTTGAGACCGACATCGCCAGCGAATTCCGCTACCGCAAGCCGGCGTTCGCCAAGAAGAGCTTCGCCGTCTTCGTCAGCCAATCCGGGGAAACCGCCGACACGCTGGCGGCGCTGCGCTACTGCAAGGAGCACAAGCTGAAGACCTTGGCGGTCGTGAATGTGCCGGAGTCGACGATCTGGCGTGAGGCGGATGCACGCCTGCCGACGCTCGCGGGCCCGGAAATCGGCGTCGCCTCCACTAAGGCGTTCACCGCCCAGCTTTCGGCGCTCGCCGCGCTCGCCATCGCCGTCGGCCGCGCGCGCGGCGAACTTTCGAGCCAAGAAGAAAGCCGGCTCGTCCACGCGTTGATGGAAACGCCGCGCCTGATCGCCGAAGCGCAAGCCGCCGAACCGCAGATCGAGCTGATCGCCCACGAACTCGCGCAGGCGCGCGACGTGCTCTATCTTGGCCGCGGGGTGCACTATCCGATTGCGCTCGAGGGCGCGCTGAAACTGAAGGAAATCTCCTACATCCACGCCGAGGGCTATGCGGCGGGCGAACTGAAGCACGGCCCCATCGCGCTGATCGACGAGCACACGCCGGTCGTCGTCGTCGCCCCGCATGACGCGCTCTTCGAGAAGACCCTCTCCAACATGCAGGAAGTGAACGCGCGCGGCGGCAAGCTGATCGTGATCACCGATGCGCCCGGCGCCGCCGCCGTGAAGGACATCGCCCGGCACATCATCCTCGCGCCCTCATGCGACCCGTTCGTAGCGCCGCTGGTGTATTCGATCCCGATCCAGCTGCTGGCGTACTTTACTGCGGTCCAGAAAGGCACCGACGTCGACCAGCCGCGCAACCTGGCCAAGTCGGTGACAGTGGAATGACGAAGCTCAGAGCCGGAGTTGTCGGCGCCGGCGCGTTCGGCCGCCACCATGCGCGCAAGTACACCGAGGACGCGCGCGTCACGCTGACAGGCGTGTTCGACCTCCACGACGAGCGCGCGCAGATGCTCGCCGACACACACGGCGTGCAAGCCTACACCGACCTCGACGCCATGCTGCGCGAGGTCGACATTGTCACCATCGCTTCGCCGCCCTCTCAGCACGGCGGGCCCGGCCGGGCCGCGCTGCAGGCCGGCAAGCACGTGCTGATCGAAAAGCCGCTCGCCACCGACGCCGCCGAGGGCGCCGAACTGGTGAGGCTCGCGCGCGAGAAAAAGCTCACGCTCGCCTGCGGCCACCAGGAGCGGCTCGTGTTCAAGGCGATGGGCCTGTTCGATACGCCCGAGCGCGCGACGTTCGTCGAAAGCGTGCGCGAAGGGCCCTGGACCGGCCGCAGCGCCGATGTGTCGGTCACGCTGGACCTCATCGTGCACGACCTCGATCTTGGCCTCCAGCTGATGGGCGCCAAGCCGAAGAGCCTTGCCGCCAGCGGGAAGGCAGAACGCGGCGCCTCGGGCGACGAGATCGAGGCGCTCCTCGTCTTCGAGGGCGCCGAAGCGCGCTTTGCATCGAGCCGCATCGCGCCGGAGCGCCGCCGCTTCATGCGCGTCATTTATCCGTCGGGCGAAGTGAAGGTCGATTTCCTCGCCCGCACGTTCGAGAACACGACCAAGTTTCCGCTCAACGCGGCCTTCGCCGAAACCCGCATCGGCAGCGATCCGCTCGGCGCCAACGTCGCGCACTTCATCGACGCCGCGCTCGGCGTCACGCCGCGCCCAAACGTGACGGGCGAAGAAGCGCTGGCCGTGCTAGAGTTGGCGCTCGAAATCGACCGCGCGTGTGGGCTGCCCTCCCTGTCATGAAACCCAACCAACTCACGCTTCCCGGACGCAGCCCCGGCTTTGAGCCGGGGTGCGATCCGGGACCCAGGGGCCACCACTAGATCGCCACGCTGGGTCCCGGCTCTCCGCCCCGCCTGCGCGGGGCATCCGGCCGGGAAGCGTTACATTTTGAATTGAGGCCGAAGAGTATCCCATGATCCCGTTCATTGACCTGCAAGCGCAGCGCGCCCGCATTGCCGACAAGATCGACGCCGCCGTCTCGCGCGTCATCCGCCACGGCGCCTACATCTTCGGCCCCGAAGTGAAGCAGTTCGAGCAGGAGCTCGCGGCCTTCTGCGGCGCCAAGCATTGCATCGGCAACGCCAACGGCACCGACGCGTTGGTTCTTCCGCTGTGGGCCTGGGGCGTGGGCGAGGGCGACGCCGTGTTCTGTCCCAGCTTCACCTTTGCGGCGACTGCCGAGATCGTGCCGTGGGTGCAGGCGACGCCGGTCTTCGTCGACGTCAAGCCCGACACCTACAACATCGATCCCGTCTCGCTCGAAGCCGCGATCGCCGGCGTGAAGAAAGCCGGCAAGCTGAAGCCGAAGGCCGTCATCGCCGTCGATCTGTTCGGCCAGCCGGCGGACTATCCCGCCATCGCGGCGATCTGTAAACGCGAAGGCCTGAAACTCATCGCCGATAGCGCACAAGGTTTTGGCTGCACGCTAGGCGGCAATCATCCGATGCATTGGGCAGATGCGGTAACCACCTCGTTCTTCCCAGCCAAACCTCTCGGCTGCTACGGCGACGGTGGCGCCACCCTCACCAATGACGACGCCGACAATGTCCTCATGCGCTCGATCGCCTTCCACGGCGCCAGCGGCGACGACAAATACAACTGCGCCAGGATCGGCATGAACTCGCGCCTCGACACAATCCAAGCCGCGATCCTGATCGAGAAGCTCGCCATCTTCGCCGACGAGATCCGCATGCGCAACGACGTCGCCGAGCGCTACGCGCACATGCTCGAAGGTTTGGTGAAGGTCCCGCGTGTGATCGACGGCGGCGTCTCCACCTGGGCGCAGTACGTGATTGAAGCCGAAGACCGCGACGGGCTCGCCGCGTATCTGCGCGAAGCGGGCGTGCCGACGGCGCAATACTACCCCAAACCGCTGCACATGCAGACCGCCTATGCAAGCTTCCCCGTCGGCGCTGGCGGCCTTGCCGTCAGCGAAGACATCCGCAACCGCGTGCTTGCGCTGCCGATGCACCCCTACCTCGACGGCCCGGCCCAAACCAAGATCGCCTCCGCGATCCGAGAGTTTGTGAAGGCGGGTGCGTAGTCCCCTCTCCCGGTGAGGGAGAGGGCGTCAGTGAGCGAAGCGAACGACGGGTGAGGTTTCCGCCGCGCGCAGAATGAGGCGCGGGCGCTGCCCTTCACCAGGAGAAGGGACGCGCACGACCGGCTGGAATTCGCTATCGTCCAACATGGCCGCGGACGTTTACGATATTGACTGCCTCGTCATCGGCGCGGGCGTCGTGGGCCTGGCCTGCGCGGCGGAGCTCGCGCGGCGCAGCCGCGAGGTGCTCGTGGCCGAAGCGACGGGCGGTATCGGTTCCGGCATCTCCTCGCGCAACAGCGAAGTCATTCACGCCGGGCTCTACTATCCCACCGGCAGCCTGAAGCATCGCCTGTGCGTCGCCGGCCGGCGCAAACTGTATCCGTATCTCGAGGCGCGCGGCGTCGCGCATCGCAAGATCGGCAAGCTCGTGGTGGCGACATCGCCCGAGGAAGACCAGCAAATCGCCGCGCTGGCCGCGCGCGCGCGCGCCAATGACGTCGAACACATCGCGCTCATGTCCGCGCGCGAAGCTGTGGCGCTCGAGCCGAACCTCGCCTGCGTGTCCGCCCTCCTCTCGCCGGAAACCGGCCTGGTGGACAGCCATGGGCTGATGCTGGCGCTCATGGGCGACATCGAGAGCCACGGCGGCATGCTGGCGTTCGAATCGCCGGTGCTCGGCGGCGACGCGCGCTCCGGCGCATTCGAGGTCCGTATTGGCGGGGCTTCGCCAGCTTTGGTGCGCAGCAGGGTGCTGATCAACGCCGCAGGATTGGACGCCACCGTCATCGCGGCGGCGCTGGGCCTCGATGCGCCGGCGCTCACGCTGGCGAAAGGCTCCTATTTCGGCTGCGCCGTCAAACCCGCCTTCTCGCGCCTCATTTATCCCGCGCCCGTCGACGGTGGACTTGGCGTGCACCTCACGCTCGATCTTGCGGGCCGCATGCGGTTCGGCCCCGATGTCGAGTGGCTCGACCACAACGACCCCGCGCGCGTCGACTATGCCGTCGACATTCGCCGCGCCGAGAGCTTCTACGCCGCCATCCGCAGCTACTGGCCCGCGCTGCCGGACGGCGCGCTCACGCCGGACTATTCGGGTTGCCGCCCCAAGCTGTCACGCCGGGGCGAGCCGGCCGCGGACTTCCGCATCGATGGCCCGGAAGCGCATGGGCTCGACGGCCTCGTGAACTTGTTTGGCATCGAGAGCCCCGGCCTCACCTCGTCGCTGGCGATCGCCGAGAACGTCGCGAACCGGGTCTAACCGGCGGCGCGATCGTCGCGCTGTAGGCGCTGGTCGAGGAAGGCGAGGACGCGCTGGCGCACGATCGGATCGTCCATCGTGCGCGCCATGGCTTCGAGGTGGGCGATGTCGGCCGACGTTACGTAGGCGTTGGCGCTGTGCGGGGTCACGCGGAACACGCCCGGCAGCGCGCTCGGCGCCAGCGTTTCCGCCTCGTCCGACAATTGCTCCTTGATCCGCTCGCCCGGGCGCAGCCCCGTGATCCGGATCTCGATCTCCTTGCCGGAGCGCCGGATCATCTCGCGGCCGAGCTCAAGGATCGACGTCGGCGCGCCCATCTCGAGGATATAGCAGCCTTCGGCGTCATCGACCGCAGTGACGCTGAGAATGAGCCCAACAGACTCTTCCGGCGACATGAAGTAACGCTGCATCTCCGGATGCGTCAGCTCCAGCGGGCCGCCGGCGTCGATCTGCGCCGCGAAACGCGGCAGGACCGAACCCTGCGAGCCCAGCACATTGGCGAAGCGCACCGACTTCAGCTGCATGGGCGGCGCATGCTCGGCCGCGAACCCGGCGAGGTGTAGTTCAGCCAACCGCTTCGTCGCGCCCATCACGCAGACAGGCGCGGCCGCCTTATCCGACGACACCAGCGTGAAATGGCGCGCGCCTGCGTTCGCTGCCGCAGCCAGCACATTGCGCACGCCGACCAGATTTGTCAGCACGCACTCCACCGGATGGCGCTCCCCCAGCTGCACGTGCTTGAGCGCGGCGGAGTGGATCACGACATCGGGTTCGACCCGGCGCATCCAGGCCTCGAGCCGGTCGACATCGCGGATGTCGCACAGCGCGTCGGTCGTCTGCTGGTGCGGCGCGATGCGCCGCACGGCGTCCATCGCGTCGATCAGGCCATGGTCGAAATGGTCCAGCAGCGCCAGGTGCGCGCAACCGAGATTCGCCAGCTTGAGCGCCAGTGCGGAGCCGACACTTCCGGCCGCGCCGGTGATCAGCACCCGCTTGCCGGCATAGAACGCACGCAGCTTGGCCAGGTCGAACGCGACCTCTGGCCTGCCCAGGGCGTATTGTGCGATCGGCACTTGAAGTCCCCGCTACACAGCCCAGCCTGCATACCACCGCTCGCCCCGCGCGTGCGGCCCCTGCTCAAAGTTCTTGTTAGTCGTGTCTGGACCGCCACAAAACCACCCCGCGCATCACATTCTCGCGCGTTCGCCTCTGGGGCGCGCACGCCCGCGACGGTTCGCGCAGCCGGCGGTGGGATCTTCGGCTGGATTACCCGTTTGACAGGCGCGTTCTGGGCTAGGGTGCCGCGCCCTGCGTGTGGAGGCTTACTGGCGGGCTGTGAGCAATGCTCTATAGAGCCCGGGGCGCGGCGGGACGCGCAGAAACGAAGGACGCAATGGCCAAGGCAGGCCTCCAGACCGACGCCGCGGGCATCTTGCGCGACGCGCTGACGGCGTGCCGGCGCCATATCGGCTTCGTCATCCTGTTCAGCGCTGCGCTGAACCTGCTCTACCTCGCCCCCTCCATCTACATGCTCCAGGTCTATGACCGGGTGCTGACCTCGGGCGGGCTTTTCACCCTGCTCTATTTGACTCTCGTCCTGCTCGCGAGCTTGGCGGTCTTGGCTTTCCTGGATGCGATGCGGGTCCGGCTCTTGTCCTCGATGGCCAGGCGGATGGACCGGCTGGTCGCGCCGCACGTGCTGATGGCGGCGCTGCAGCGCGAGGGCCGCCAGGCCGCCGGCCAGGCGCAGCCGTTGCGCGAGTTCGACACGTTGCGCGGCGCGATTACCGGCCCTCCCGCGCTTGCCGCGGTCGATGCGCCGTGGGCGCCGATCTACATTCTCGTCTGCTTCATGATCCACCCGCTGATCGGCGCGCTGGCGCTGGTTGGCGGCATCGTCCTGGTCGCCGTCGCCTTCTTCAACCAGGTGGCGATGCACAAGGCGCTAAAGACGAACGACCAGGCGACGGGCGCGGTCTATGGGCTGCATCTCTCCGACAGCGCCCAGGGCGAGACCGCGCGCGCGCTCGGCATGCAAGGCGCGCTGGTGCGACGGCAGATGCAGGCGCGCGAAACCATGTCGCATGCGCTCGATGAGTCGAGCCGCAGCGGCGCGGCGTATACCGCCTCAACCAAATTCATCCGCCTCTTTCTGCAGTCCGCCGCGCTTGGTCTCGGCGCCTATCTCGCGCTGCAGCAGCAGATTTCGGCGGGCGGCATCATCGCGGCCTCGATCCTCACCTCGCGCGCGTTTGCGCCGCTGGAGCTGATCGTCGGCGCGTGGCGCCAGTTCGAGCAAGGCCGGCAAGCCTATCGCGTGCTGAACGACGTTCTGAAAACGCAAGAGAAAGCCCGCGATTTCACCGCGCTGCCGGATCCCGAAGGCCGCTTGTCGGTGGAGCAGGCGACGGTGCGTGCGCCCGGCGGCGAGCGCCTGCTGCTGATCAACGCCAGCTTCCGCGCCGAGCCCGGCGAGATCGTCGGCGTCGTCGGCCCCAGCGGCGCGGGCAAGACGACGCTGATGCGGGTGATCGCCGGCGCGCTCGAACCCGATCAAGGCGCGGTGCGGCTCGACGGCGCCAAGCTCACGGACTGGACCCCGGACCGGCTCGGCCGCCACATCGGCTATCTGCCGCAGGACGTCGCGCTGTTCGCGGGCTCCGTCCGCGACAACATCTCCCGTTTCGAGCGCGACGGCGAAGACCGCGACAGCGTCGATCGCGCCGTCGTCGCCGCTGCGCAAGCGGCTGGCGCGCATGAGATGGTCCTGGCGCTGCCGAAGGGCTACGACACCGAAATCGGCATTGGCGCGCGCAATCTCTCGTCCGGTCAGGCGCAGCGCATCGGTCTTGCCCGGGCGCTCTACCGCGATCCGAAGCTGATCGTGCTCGACGAGCCCAACGCACATCTGGACGCCGAAGGCGAGCTCGCCCTCATCGCCACCTTGAAGGCGGCGCGCGACCGCGGCGCAACGGTGATCGTCGTCGCCCATCGCGCCGGCTTCATGAACATCGCCGACAAGCTGATGGTGGTGCAGGACGCGCACATCGACGCCTTCGGCCCGCGCGACCAGGTTGCGGCGAAGCTCGGCGGCCAGGCGCGGCCGGTGGTGGTGTCCGGCGACGGCCAAGGACGCCGGCCATGAACGACGCGCCGGTCCGAGCCTCTCCCACTGCGCAGGACGACGATTCCGGGCGCAACGAAATCCGCGCCGGCGTGATCGCGCTCTTGGTGTTTTTCGTCGGCTTCGGCGGCTGGGCGGCCTTCGCGCCGCTGGACGCGGCGGTGGTGGCGCCGGGCGTCGTCGTCGTCTCCGGCAACCGTCAGACCGTGCAGCACCGCGACGGCGGCGTCGTCTCCCGGATTGCCGTCGAGGAAGGCAGCCGCGTCGAGGAAGGACAGATCCTGATCGAGCTTGGCGCGCCCGAACTGGTGGCGCAGGAACGCGCTCTGCTGAGCCAAGTGGTCGATCTGCAAATGCAGCGCGCGCGCCTCTCGGCCGAACAGCGCGGCGTCACCGCGCTCGAGCGGCCGCCGGAATGGGCCGCGTTCTCGCCGGATGACCGCGCTGTCGCGGACGCCGCCTACGAGCGCAACCGGCGCGAGTTTGGCCGCCGCAGCGGCGCCTGGAGCGAGTTCGATGCGCGCATCGCCGGCTATCGCGGCGAGATCGCCTCCATCAACCGGCAGGAAAATCTACTGCAGGAAGAGCTGAGCGGCATGCGCGAGCTGGCCGCCGAGCAGCTGGTGCCGATGACGCGCGTCCGCGCGCTGGAGCGCAGCTTGGCCGAACTGCAAGGCCGCCGCGCCGAACTCACGGCGATGATCGCGACGACGCAGCAGGAGCGCTACCAGGAACTGCGCCGCGTCGATGCGCGCTTGGCGGAGCTCACGCCGCAGCTGGCTGGCGCGCGTCAACAGCTCGAACTCACGCGTCTGCGCGCGCCGGTGAGCGGCACGGTGGTCGGGCTCTCGGTGCACACCGTGGGCGGGGTCGTGTCGCCCGGCCAGCGTGTGCTCGACATCGTCCCCGACGGCCAGGAACTGATCGTCGAAGCGCAAGTGCGCCCCGAAGACGCCGACGATCTCACGGTCGGGCAGACCACCGAGGTGCGCATCACCGCCTTCGGCGGGCGCAATCTGCCGATCGTGCGCGGCCAGGTGCGCCAGGTCTCCGCCGATCGCTTCACCGACGAGCGCACCGGGCACGGCTATTTCCTCGCCCAGGTCGCGGTGTCGCCGCAAGAACTGGAGCGGCTGACCGATGCGGGGGGACGGCGCCTGCGCGCCGGCCTGCCCGCGCAAGTCATCGTGCCGACGCGCCAGCGCACGGCGTTGCAATATCTGCTGGAGCCGTTGAACCAGACGCTGTGGCGCTCGCTCAGGGAAGAATGAGCATGAAACGCCTTCTCCTTCTTACCCTGTCGCTGGCGCCGCTCGGCGCGCACGCCGACACGATCGAGGACGCGCTGAACGGCGCCTACCGCAACAATCCCAGCCTCGAAGACGCGCGGCTCGGCGTCCAATCCGCACGCGAAGATCGCATCCAGGCGCGCGCCGCCTATCTGCCGTCGCTCGGCGTCTCGGGCTCGTACGGCGTGCAGGAGTTCGAAACCGAACGCCCCGGCCCGCTCGGCCCGATCGTCACCGAAAGCGATCTCGAACCGCGCACGACCTCGGTGCAGCTGTCGCAAGACCTCTACACCGGCGGGCGCCGGACAGGTCAGTCGCGTTTGGCGAACGCCGGGCTAGAAGGCGCGCGCCAAGGATTGCGCGGCGCCGAGCAGGATGTCCTGCTCGCGGCGGTCGGGGCTTACCTTAGCGTCCAGCGCGACGCAGAGATCGTGCGCCTGCGCGACGAGCATGTAAGGGCGCTGACTGCGCAGCTGAACGGCGCCCGCCGCCGCCTCGAAGTCGGCGAGGTCAGCCGCACCGACGTCGCGCAGGCGCAGACGCGCCTCGCCGCCGCGCGCGCGGCGCTCGCGCGCGCCGAGGCCGACCTCGAAGCCTCGCGCGCGCGCTATGCCGCCGTGGTCGGCGAGGCGCCGGAGAACCTGCAACCGGCGACCGCCCCGCGCACGCCCGAGACGCTCGAAGCCGCGGTACGGCTGGCGGAGACCACCCACCCGGACGTGCTGCAAGCGCGCGCCGGCGTGTCGGCTGCGCGCGCGCGCGTCGACATCGAGCGCGCGGCGCTGCTGCCGCAAGTCTCCATCGTCGGCCGCTACGACCAGACCGAAGACAGCAATTTCGAGGACGAACTGCGCGAGGGCGGCAGCGCGGTGGCGCAATTCTCGGTGCCGCTGTTCGAAGGCGGCCTCGCCTGGTCGCGCACGCGCCAGGGCCGCATCAATGTCGACCGCGCCGAGGCGCGGGTCGAATTGGCGCGCCGGACGATCGTGTCCGACGTGATCGCCGCCTGGAGCGACTATGCAGCCAGCGGCGACGTGCTGAGCGCCGTGAACGAGCAGGTCGAAGCAGCCGAGCTCGCGGTCTCCGGCGCCGAACGCGAACGCGGCCTGGGCCTGCGTTCGACGCTCGATGTGCTGAACGCCGAAGAAGAACGCCGCGAGGCCGAGATTGCACTGGTGCGCGCGCGCGCCGAAGCGATCTTCGCCGCCTACGCCCTGCTCGCTGCGACCGGCGGCCTCTCGCTCGAAAACCTGAACCGCATCGAGTGAACAGCGGGCGAACCGGACCGCGGGCCTTCAGGCTCGCTCTCGCGGCGCTGCGAGATTGCGGGCCCAAAGGCCCGCGGTCCATTTGACCTCTCTACCTACCCCCCGCCGACGATGTAGCTGTCCACGAAAATGAAGTCGCTGGCGTGCACGGAGGCGCTGTTGGCGAGGGTGATGGTTTCGGTGATGAGGCCGTTGCCGCTGGTGATGAGCCAGTGCGTGGCGTCGATCTGGGTGAAGGTCGCGCCCGCGCCGTAGCCGACGAACAGGAACGAGTCGCCCGTCACTGCGCCCTGGCCGGCAAAGTCGATGATGGTGTCGCCATTGGCCTGGCCGGCGCGGAAGACGAACGTGTCGGCGTCGTCGTTGCCCAACAGCAAGTCGGCGCCGGCGCCGCCGTCGATCACGTCGACGCCGCCGGTGCCGCGGAAATCGTCGGCGTAGTTCGAACCGATCGCGCCGTGGAACGCATAGAGGAAGTCGTTGACGACGCCGTCCCAGCTCGCGCCCGAGCCCATGTCGATGATCACGCCCGTCGCCGAGAGCCGGTAGTCCACCGTATCGAAGCCGCCGAAGCCTGCGAGAACGTCCGAGCCGCCGGCGCCGCCGCTGATGACGTTGTCGCCCGCATCGCCCCAGAGCTGATCGTTGCCCATGCCGCCGATCATGTTTTCGATCCCGGAGATGACGTCGTTGACGACGCCGTCCCAGGTCAGGCCCGCCTGCATGTTGATAATGACGCCTTGCGTGGCGCTGAAATAGGAGATCGTGTCCGAGCCGCCGCCGCCGGTGAACGTGTTCGCCGCCGACGTGGAAATGAAGCGATCGGCGAAGTTCGAGCCGATTGCGTTTTCGATCGACGAGAAGGTGTCGTTCACCGATCCATCCCAGCTGGCGCCGGAGCCCAGATCGACGATCACGCCGGCGACCGCATTGGCGTAGGAGACCGTGTCGCTGCCCGCGCCGCCCACAAAGTTGTTGGCCGCCGTGCTGGAGACGAACGTATCGTCGAAAGCCGAGCCGGTCGCGTCTTCGATGGAGATCAGCGTATCGCCCGCCGCATCGCCGCCGGCCGCGGTCTGCGCATGCAGGTTGACCGTCACCGCCGCGCCCGAGGCGGCGTAGCTCGCGCGGTCGCGCCCGGCGCCGCCGTTCAGCGTATCGCCGCCGGCGCCGCCGATCAGCGTGTCATTGCCCTCGCCGCCGATGAGATTGTCCACGCCGCCATTGCCGGTGAGCTGGTTGTTGGCGGTGTTGCCGGTGATGGTGTCGTTGCCGGCGCCGCCGATGGCGTTCTCGATCACCACGCCGCGCGCGATGGAGATGTTGTAGACGGCCGGGCCGTTCGCCGCGGTCGGCCCCGCGCTGGTGAAGCCCTCTTCGCGCAGATCAATGTCGGCGTTCTCGCTATAGCCTGAGAGATCCAGCGTATCGTTGCCGCCGCCGTCCCAGATCGAAAACGTCATGCCGACCGAGCCGGACGTGATCGTATAGTGCGCGCGGCCGCTGTTGGAGTTGAAGCCGTAGATCGTGTCGCCGGTGCGTGTGTTGGTGTTGGCGCCGTAGAGCAATTGCACCGCAGCGATGTCGTGAATCTGCGGCCCGCCAGAGAACGCCGGCAGATTGCCGCCCGCATTGGCGGAGCCGAAATAGCTCATCACCGTGAACATCCGCGCGTCCTGCCAGTACTCGGCGGAGGTCGTGTATTCCGGCGAGCCGCCATTGTACGCGCCAGGGTGGCTCAAGCCGATCGCGTGGCCGATCTCGTGCGCGAGGATGTGCTGCGCCGAACCGCCCAGCGCGAAATCGTTGTTGCCCGCCAGCGTGATGTTGACCCAGATGTCGCCTTCGACCGCCGACGACGCCGTCTGCGTTGGCCACGGATAATAGGCGAAGGCGGACGCGTCCGGCGCACCGGCGCTGTAATTGGCGAACAGGATGGTGGCGTTATCGGAGTAACCCGTGCCGCCCACGCGCACGAAGGTGATGTTGGCGACATCGGCCCACAACGCCAGCGCCGCTTCCGCGGCGGCAATCTGTTGCGCTGTGAATTGCGAGAAGCCGGAGGTGCCTTCCGGCATCGTTCCTGGGGCGGTGGCGCGGAACGCGTAGGTGACGACGACGGCGCCGCCTTGCGTGAAGGTCCAGCTCACATCGTCGCGCGTGATGTGGGAGGCGATCCAATCCCAATCGCGGATGATCTTGCCGTTGGCGGCGATCCCGCTCGACGGAAACACAATTTGCTGCGGACCGTCGTCCTTGCCGGCGGCGAACGAGTCCGACGTCGCCCAGAATGAATACGACAGTCCGCGATGTGCGCCATCGTCGATGGCTGAGCTGCGGGTTGCGAGCGGCATGCGTCCCCTCCGTGGTTGCGCGCCGCCCATCCTAGCGGCGCGGCTGCGCCGCCGGATACACTTTTTGGCGATGAACAGCGGGGGCGCACGCAAGAAAGCGGTTCCGCCCGCGCCGGTTTGGTGGTTGTTTGCGGCAAGGCCACGGGGGACGGCATGAAGCGGTGGATTTTTCTCGCGGTCGCGATCCTGGCCGCTGCGGGCGCCTGGCTCTATTACGCGCGCAGCAATCTGGCGGTTGAGCTCTTTCGCAACGCCACCCAACGCGGCATGGGCCACGACATTATCGCCGGCCTACCGGACGGCTTGACCGCCGCGTTTTGCGGCACCGGCTCACCGCTGCCGGACCGGACCCGCGCGGCGCCGTGTCTCGCGATCCTCGCAGGCGAACGGCTATTCGTGTTCGACGCCGGCGACGGCGCAACCGAAACGCTGACGCTGATGGGCTTGCCCCCGGCGCGGATCGAGGCGGTGTTTCTCACCCACTTCCACTCCGACCATATCGATGGGCTGGGTGGCCTGGCGATGCAGCGCTGGGTCGCCGGCGCGGCGACGGCGCCGCTGCCGCTGCATGGCGGGCCGGGCGTGGAGCGCATCGCCAACGGCTTCAACGAGGCCTATGCATTGGACGCCACCCACCGCACAGCGCATCACGGCCCGGAGGTGGCGCCGCCGTCCGGCGCGGGCTTCGCTGCGCGGCCGTTCGCGATCCCCGAAGGCGCCGATCATGCCATTGTGTTCGACGACGGCGGCGTGCGCATCACCGCGATCGCCGTCGATCATGGGCCGGTGCGTCCCGCCTACGGCTATCGCATCGATTACCGCGGACGAAGCATCGTCATCAGCGGCGACACCAAACCGACGTCCGCGCTGGCGCAACAGGCGCGAGGCGCGGACCTGCTGGTGCACGAAGGCCTGGCGCCGGCGCTCGTCGGCATCATCGAGCAGTCGGCCGAGCGCAACCAGTCAAACCGGATTGCGCGCATTATGCACGACATTCCCGACTACCATACCGCGCCGGAGGACGCCGCCGACATGGCGCGCGAGGCGGGCGTGGGCGCATTGGCCTTCACGCACATCATCCCGCCGCTGCCGCTGTCGATCCTGGAGGGTCCCTACCTCAACGGCGCGCGTCAGCGCTTCAGCGGCCCGCTCTGGATCATGCGCGACGGCGACATCATCACCCTGCCCGCCACAGGCGGGATGACGCGGCGGAATACACTGCGATGAGCCTTTGCTTCGACTTCTACTTCTCGTTCCGCAGCCCCTACTCGTATCTGGCGACGCCGCAGGTCGAAGACTTGCTGGCGCGTTACGACCTCGATGCGAACATGCGCATCGTGCTGCCGATCGCGGTGCGCATCCCGGGCTTCTTCAAGAATGTGAATCCGCTGTGGCCGCCCTATCTGCTGCGCGACACGTTCCGCATCGCCCAGATGCACAACATTCCCTATCGTTGGCCCAGGCCCGATCCGATCGTCATGGACATCGCCAAGGGCGAGGTGGCGGCGGAGCAGCCCTACATCCATCGCGTCAGCCGCATGGGGGTGGCGGCCGCGCGGGCGGGCAAGGGCTTTGCCTTCGTGCGCCGCGCCGCGCGGGCGATCTGGTCGGGTGAGATCGATAACTGGCACGAGGGCGATCATCTCGCCAACGCGGCGCGCGACGCCGGGCTCGATCCCGTTAAGATCGCGTCAAGTGTTGAGACCGATGGCGACGATCTTGCCGAAGAGATCGCGCGCAACGAAACTGCGCAGGGCAATGCAGGGCATTGGGGCGTGCCGCTCTTCGTGTTCAACGACGAACCGTTCTTCGGCCAGGACCGTCTCGACCATCTGATCTGGCGCATGAAGCAGGCCGGCCTTCGCGAGCGCGCTTAAGCTTGCATCAATCTCCGTGACGCCGAACCTTGCGCGCGTGTGAACGCGTCCGCGCAAACGCCGCTGAGATTAAGCGCGCGGTGACGAACACACCGCGCAAGTGCTTGATTGAGCACGGT
Organism: Hyphomonadaceae bacterium; assembly: GCA_050182055.1. Taxonomy (GTDB): domain Bacteria; phylum Pseudomonadota; class Alphaproteobacteria; order Caulobacterales; family Aquidulcibacteraceae; genus Vitreimonas. The sequence goes on along the minus strand of JBFXCP010000001.1, from coordinate 113,982 downwards.
ATCGGAAACGCCTCGGAAACACATTCATCGTAAACAGGCATCGCGTGCATCCGGGAGCAGAAGCGCCCGGAGTGTGCGTGGGGCCGATCGAACGTCGGCTCTCAATGACCAGGATGGTCCGATGTCGATTTCGAGTTTGTCCGCTGCCCAGATCAGCGCGCTGTCCGTCACGGCCATCCAGGCCCTATCGACGACGACCATATCCTCCTTCAACGCCACACAAGTCGCTGCGATCAGCGCGACAGGCATTGGCGCGCTCAGCAACACGCAGGTCGGCGCACTGTCGACCACGCAGATGCGTGCGCTCACCACCACGCAGATCCCGAATTTTTCCAGCGATGTGATCTTCTCGGCGCCGCAGCTGCTGGCGCTTTCGGGCGCGCAGCTGGCCGTCGTGAACACCACGCAGGTGGGCGCGTTCCAGGCGTCGGCGATCGCCGCCTTCGCCACCACCCAGATTCAGGCGCTGACCGCCGCCAACCTCTCGGCGCTCGACGCCACCCAGGCGGCCGCCCTGACCGCGACGCAAATCGCCAATCTCACCAACACCCAGGTCGCGGGACTTTCCGCAACCGATATGGGCGAATTGAACACCACGCAGGTGCGCGCCTTCACCGCCACCCAGATCGCCCGCCTCACCACCGAAGCCGCCGCCGCGCTCGACGCCACGCAAATCGCGTCGATGAACACGACGCAAGTGCGCGCACTCACCACGACACAGATCGCCAATCTCGGCGCCGACGACGTGGTCGAGTTCACGGCCACGCAGATTTCGGCGCTCTACACCACGCAAGTCCGGGCGCTGACGGCGACCAACGTCGCTGCGCTGACGAACACGCAAGTGGGCGCGCTGACGTCCTCGCAATTGCAAGCCTTCAGCGCCACCAACCTTACCGCGTTCACCGAGACGCAAGTCGCCGCCCTTTCCACGGGCCAGGCCTCCTCGCTGCTCGCGACGCAGATGAGCGCGTTGAGCGCTGGCGACATCGCCGAGTTCACCACCGCCCAGATCAACGCCTTCACCACCACCCAGGTGCGGGCGCTCAACGCCACCAGCCTCGGCGCTCTGGCCGACACCCAGATCGCGGCCTTCTCTGGCCCGCAAATTCAGTCGATCTCCTCGACCACGCTGACCGCCCTCTCCGACACCCAGCTCGGCGCGCTCACCGTCACGCAGGTCGGCGCGCTCGCGACGTCGCAAGTCCGGGCGTTGACCGCGGCGAATATCGGCGCGCTCAGCGAAACCCAGGTCGCCGCGTTCAACGCCGGCCAAATTCAGCAACTCTCGGCGACAGCGGTCTCGGCGCTGGCCGACACGCAAGTCGCGGCTCTGACCGCCACGCAAATCGCGGCGCTGAAGAACAATCAGTACAATGCGCTCAGCGCCGCCGACATGGCGGAATTCTCCATCACGCAGATCGCGGCGTTCACCACCACGCAGCTGCGCAACTTCTCGGCCACCAACATTGGCGACCTGGCGGAAACCCAGGTCGCGGCTCTCACTACGGGCCAGCTGCAGGCGCTCTCCACCACCCAGCTCGCCGCCTTCGACGCCACCCAGCTCGGCGCGCTCACGACGACGCAGGTCGCCGCGCTGACCGCCGCCCAGGTCAAGGGCCTGAACGCCACCAGCGCCGGCGCGCTCGCGGATACACAGATCGCGGCGATGACCGCCACGCAGATCGCCTCGCTCGCCAACGCCAGCCTTGCGGCGTTCGACGCGACGCAACTTGGCGCGCTCAACAGCACCCAGATCGGCGCACTGACGCGCACGCAGATCGCCGGCCTCAACGCCACCACCTTGGCCGCGTTCGACGCCACGCAGGCCGGCGCGCTTACGACCACGCAGGTCAAGTCGTTGACGACCACGCAGGTCGGCGCGCTCGACGCCGCCGATGTGGCCGAGCTGACGACGACGCAACTGGCCGCCCTCGCCACCACCCAAGTGCAGGCACTGACCGCCACCAGCATGGCGAGCCTCGCAGATACGCAAATCGCCGCCTTCACCGCGACGCAGATCCAGGCGCTTTCCGCCACGACGCTGGCTGCGCTCGGCGACACCCAGGTCTCCGCGCTCACCACGACCCAAGTCGGCGCGCTGTCGACGACGCAGGCCGCTGGCCTCACCGCCGCCAATGTCGGCGCCCTCACCAGCACGCAGATCGGCGCGCTGACGGCGACGCAGCTCAGCGCCATGTCGGCCACGGCCGTGGCCGCCTTCGACGGCGCGCAGTTCGCCGGCCTCACCGCCACCCAGGTCCGCGCGCTCACCGCCACGCAGGTCGCGGCCTTCGGCGACGCCGACATCGCCGACATCACCGCCACACAGATCGCGGCCATGACGGCGACCCAGATTTCGTCGCTGACCGCAACGAACGTCGGCGACCTGACGGAAACGCAAATCGCCGCCTTCTCCACCGCCCAGGTTCAAGCGCTGAGCGCCACGCGTCTCGCATCGTTCGCCGACACGCAGATGGCGGCCCTCGCCGCCACACAGATCGCCGCGATGACGACCTCGCAGGTGCAAGGCCTCGCCGCCACGAACATCCAGGCGCTGACCACGACCCAAGTCGCCGCGCTCTCCGGCACTCAGCTCAGCCAGCTCTCCGCGACGAACGTGCGCGCGCTTGCCGACACGCAGATCGCAGCGCTCACCGCAACGAAGGTCGCCGCGTTCACCGCCACCCAGATCGGCGCGCTGACGACGACCGATGTCGGCGAGTTCCTCGAAACCCAGATCGCGGCGCTCACGGCGACCCAGGTTCAGGCGCTGAACGCCACCAATTTCGCCGCGCTCGCGGAAACGCAGGTCGGTGCGCTGACCGCAACGCAAATCGGCTCAGTCACCGCCACTCAGGTCGCCGCCCTCACGGAAACACAAGCCGGCGCGCTGACCACCACGCAGATCGCGGCGCTCTCGACGACGCAGCTGCGCGCGTTCAACGCCACCAATCTCTCGGCGCTCGATGCGACGCAAATGGCCGCACTCACCGCCACGCAAGTCAGCGGCCTGACGGCGACGCAGATCACGGCGCTGGATGCAACTGACGTCGCCGAGCTGACGGCGACGCAGATCGCGGCGCTCACGGTCGCGCAAGTGCGCGGCCTCAACGAAACGACACTGGGGGCGCTTTCGGAAACCCAGATCGCCGCCTTCACCGCAACGCAGATCGCCTCGATCTACGCCACCAACATCGCAACCCTGGCCGAAACACAGGTGCAGGCGCTGACCACCACGCAGATCGCCGCGCTCACCACCTCGCAGCTGCAGGCGTTCGACGCCACCAATCTGGCCGCGCTCGACGCCACCCAGGCCGCGGCGCTGACCACGACCCAGGCGCGGGCGCTGACCACGACCCAGATCGGCGCATTGTCGGCGGCCGACCTTGCGGAACTCACCACCGCGCAAATCGGCGCGCTGACGACGACGCAGGTGTCGGCGCTCAACACCACCAACATGGCTGCGCTCGGGGCGACCCAGATCGCAGCCTTCGGCGCCAGCCAGGTCGCGCGCCTGTCCACCACCGCCCTCTCCGGCCTCGACGCCACGCAGATGGCCGCGCTGACCGCGACGCAGCTGAAGGCGCTGACCGTCACCCAGATCGACGCGCTCTCCGCCACGGACGTGGCCGACCTCACGGTCACGCAGATCGCGGCGCTGACCAAGACGCAAGTCGCGGCGCTCACCGCCACCAACATGTCTTCGCTCGCGGCCACGCAAGTGGCGGCATTCACGACAAGCCAGATCCAGTCGCTCACCGCCACGACGCTTTCGGCGCTGGACGCGGCGCAAGCCGGCGCGCTCACCACGACCCAGATCGGCGCGCTCACGACAACGCAGATCGGCGGGCTCGCAGCCACCGACATCGGCGAACTCTCCGCCACGCAGGTCGCGGCGATGAACGCCTCGCAGCTGGCGCGCCTGAGCACGGAAGCGGCGTCCGCGCTGGACGCGACGCAGGTCGCGGCGCTCAACGCCACGCAGGTGCGCGCGTTCACGACGACCCAGATCGCCGATCTCTCGGCCACCGACGTGGCAGAGCTTTCGACGGCGCAGCTCGCGGCGCTGACGACGACCCAGGTGCAGGCGCTCAATGCCGCGAACTTGGCCGAACTGGCCGACACCCAGATCGCCGCCTTCACCACCAGCCAGGTGGCCGCGATGTCGGCCACCAACCTGGCGTCGCTCGACGACACCCAGATCGCGGCGCTGACCACGACGCAGGTCGCCGCGCTCTCGGCGACGCAGCTGAATGGCCTGGCCGGCGCCAACCTCACGGCGCTGACGGAGACGCAGGCGGGCGCCTTCACGGTCACGCAGATCGCTGGCCTCACGTCGACCGCGGTGAACGCGCTCGAAACGACCCAGACCGCGGCGTTCAGCGCCACGCAGATCCGCGCCCTCACCACCACGCAGATCGCCGGCTTGCAGACCGCCGACGTCGCTGAATTCAACGAAACCCAAATCGCGGCGCTGACCACGACGCAAATCGGCGCGCTCAACGCGACCAACTTCGCGGTTCTGGCCGACACCCAGATCGCAGCGCTCACCGCAACGCAAATCGCCGCGGTTTCAGCCACGAACGTCGCCGCGCTTGCCGACACGCAAATGAGCGCGCTCACGACGACGCAGATCGCCGCCCTCTCCACATTGCAGGCGCGCGCGCTCTCGACCACCAACCTCTCGGCGCTCGACGCGACGCAGATCGGCGCGCTCAGCGCCACCAACGTCGCCGCGCTGACGCAGTCACAGCTCAACGCGCTGAGCGAAGCCGATGTGGCCGAACTCTCCGCCGCGCAGGTCGCCGCGCTCACAGCCGCGCAGGTGCAGGGCCTCTCCGCCACCGTCGTCGGCGATTTGGCCGAAACGCAAGTCGCGGCGCTGACGGCGACCCAGGTCCAGTCGCTCACCGCGACGAACTTCTCGGCGCTGGCCGACACCCAGGTCGCGGCCATGAGCGTCACGCAAGTGGCGGCGCTGAACACGACTCAGATCGCGGCGCTCGACGAAACCGACGTCGGCGAGTTCACTGCCGCCCAGGTCGCGGCTTTCACGACGACGCAGCTCGGCGCCTTGTCGGCGACGAACCTCGCCGCCTTCGCGGATACGCAGGTCGCCGCGCTCACGGCGACACAGCTGGGCGCGATCAGCGCCACCAAGTTCGCGGCGCTCGATGAAACGCAGATCGGCGCGCTCACCACCACCCAGGTCGCTGCCCTCTCCGCCTCCCAGCTGCAGGCGCTCTCGGCCACGAAACTCTCCGCGCTCGACGCCACGCAGGTGGCGGCGCTCAGCGTCACGCAAGTGCGCGCCATCCACTCGACGCAGCTCGCCGCGCTCGAGGCCACTGATATCGCCGAGTTCAGCGCGACTCAGGTGGCGGCCATGACCACCACGCAAGTCCGCGGCTTCGACGAAACGGTCGTTGCGGCGCTGAACGAGACGCAGATCGCCGCGCTGGGCGCCGCGCAGGTGCAGGCGCTGAGCGCCACCAGCGTCGCCGCGCTCGCCGACACCCAGGTCGCGGCCATGAGCACGGGCCAGGTCGCCGCCTTCACCACGACCCAGATCGCGGCGCTCGACGAAACCGACATGGGCGAGTTCGCGGCCACGCAGATCGCGGCCATGACCACGACGCAAGTGCGCGCCTTCTCCGCCACCAATCTGGCGGCGCTGGCGGACACCCAGGTTGCCGCCCTCACCGCCACGCAGCTGGCTTCGATCACGGCGACCAACATCGCCCAGTTGACCGCCACGCAAATGCAGGCGCTCACGGTCACGCAGATCGCGGCCGTCACGGCGGCGCAGATCGCGGCCTTCAATGAAACCAACCTCGCCGCGCTCGACGCGACGCAGATCGGCGCCATGACCACCACACAAGCCAAGGCGCTGTCCGCGACGCAGATCGGCGCGCTCTCGGCCACGGATGCGGCTGAGTTCACCGAGACCCAGCTCGGCGCGCTCACCACCACGCAGGTCGCGGCCTTCACCGCCACCAATGTGGCTTCGCTGGCTGAGACGCAGATCCAGGCCTTCAACGCCACCCAGATCGCGCGCTTTACCACCGCCGCGGTCGCAGCGCTCGACACGGCGCAGGTCGCAGCCATGAGCACGACGCAAGTGCGGGCGCTGACGGCCACGCAGATCGGCGCGCTCGACTCCACCGATGTGGCCGAGTTCACCGAGACTCAGATCGGCGCCATGACGACGACGCAAATCCAGGCCTGGACGGGCACGGTGATCGAGCAATTGCAAGCCGCGCAGATCAACGCCCTGCTGATCACGCAGATCCCGTCGCTGACCGTCACGCAGCTGGATCACCTGTCGACGACCAGCATCGGCGCCTTTAGCTCGACGCAGCTCTACGCCTTCACCTCCACCCAGGTGGCGAGCCTCGACGGCGACCAGATCGAAGCCTACCTGGCGGCAGTGTAAGCGCGGGCCGATCGCCGGCTTCCGGCCGGCGCGGCCCGGCCGGCCCAGTTAAGCTTTTGACAACGCAAATCGCCGGAGCCTCGCGCCCGCGCGCGACGTGCCGCGCCGGGATCGTCCATGTCTGAAAACGCCTTTCTCGCCGCCCTGCAGCGCATCACCGCGCGCGACCTGCCGCTCAACGACCTGATCGTCGCCGCACAGCAGCTGATCGCCGCCGGCCAACCGGATCAGGCCCGCCAGCTCTACCAGGTCTGGATCGCCATGAATGGCGAAAGCCCGCTCGTGTTCATCGCCCACTTCAATTGCTCGACACTGCAGGCGCAACTGGGCGACGCCGCCGGCGCGGAAGCTTCGTTGCGCGCGGCGCTCGCGGTCAATCCGGACTTCGCGCCGGGCCATATCAATCTCGGCAGCGCGCTCGAGCGGCGCGGCGCGGCGCGCGAAGCGGTCGAGCAGTGGAAGACGGGGGTCGAGCGCATGGGCGCCATCACCGGCGACGCCATCGACTACAAGATCACGCTCTTGAAGCAGATCAGCCGCGTCATGAGCGACAACCAGCAGCATGAAGGCGCCGAGATCGCGCTCACGCAGTGCCTGGACCTCGGCCCCGAGCAGCGCGACGTGTTGGAGCAGTACGCGGCGGCGCGGCTGGCGCAGTGCAAGTGGCCGATCGCGACGGTCGGCGGGCGCATTTCGCGCAAGAGCTATCTCTCGCGCTTCCATCCGCTCTCGATGTGCGCCTATGCGGACGATCCCCTGCTCCAACTCGCGCTCGGCGCACGCTACGCGCAGGCGATTGCACCCATCGAAGAGATAAGCCTTGCGGCGGACCGGCGTCATGCGCCCATCGCAACCGACCGGCGCCTGCGCATCGGCTATGTCTCGTCCGATCTGCGCGGGCATGCGGTCGGTTATTTGATGGCGCAATTGTTCGAGACGCATGACGCAGGCGCCGTCGAGGTGTTCATCTACTATTGCGGCCCCCCCGCCGACGACGGCATTTCGCGCCGCGTCCAAGCCGCAGCCGAACACTGGACCGACATCCGCACGCTCAGCGACGACGAAGCCGCCGCGAAAATCGCCGCCGACGGCATCGACATCCTGGTCGACGTCAACGGCCACACCCGTGAGGCGCGCCTCGGCGTGTTCGCACGCCACCCGGCGCCGATCATCGTCAATTGGCTGGGCTACCCGGGCACGATGGGCAGCCCCTACCACCATTACATCATCGCCGACGATTGGGTGATCCCGGAGAGCCACGAACTCTACTATTCCGAACGTGTCTTGCGCCTGCCGTGCTACCAGCCTAACGATCGCCGCCGTATCGTCGATGAGAACGCGCCGACACGCGCCGAAGTGGGCTTGCCGGACGACGCCTTCGTGTTCTGCTGCTTCAACGCCGCGCACAAGATCACGCGTTACGCCTTCGAGCGCTGGATGGACATCCTCAGTGCGACGCCCGGCAGCGTACTCTGGCTGCTGGACTACACGCCGGAAACGAACGCGCGTCTTCGCGCGCAGGCGCAAGAGCGCGGAATCGACGGCGCACGCCTGGTGTTTGCGCAGAAGATGCCGAACCCGCGCCACCTCGCGCGCTATCCGCTGGCGGACCTCTTCCTCGACACCGTCCCCTATGGCGCCCACACCACAGCGTCAGACGCGCTCTGGATGGGCGTGCCGGTGCTGACGTTCTCCGGCCGCTCGTTCGCCTCGCGCGTCTGCGGCAGCCTCGTACGCGCGGCGGGCGTGCCGGAACTCGTGTGCGACGGGCCGGAAGCGTTCGTCGCGCGAGCGATCGAGCTCGCCAGCACGGATCGACTGAGCCTCCATGCCTATCGCGAGCGGCTGATCGCCGGGCGCGATGCCTGCACCTTGTTCGATATCGAGTTGCTCGCGCGCCGCTTGGAAGGCCTCTACGCGCAGATGCGCGACGAGTATCTCGCCGGCGCGTTGCCGCGGCCGAGCCAAACCAATCTCGACGCCTACCTCGAAATCGGCATCGGCTTCGACCACGATACTATCGAAATTGGCGCGCGCAGCGATTATCACGCGCTCTACCGCGCCGGGCTTGCGCACATCCACGCCCAGCGCGGGCTGAGCGCCGATCCGCGCCTCTGGGGCGAGACGGAGATCGCGGCGGCCGGGGCTAAGCCATTGGTGGCGCGGACGACATCGCAAGCGGCTTGACGCTTCGCACATCGGGTCGCCCTCGCTATACTACCGTCGGGAGGTCTCCATGCGCTCGCTCGCCGCGTTCCTCATCGTCCTCTTATTCAGCGCCAGCGCGCACGCACAGTCGGGTTGGCGCATGACGACGCCGTCGGGCCGCCTTCCTGCGTCTGGCCTCGCAGCCGATGCGAACTGGAATCGCTGCACAGACGCCAGCCTGAACCTTACGCTCGAAGAGTCGCTCGCTGCGTGCGACCGCCTGCTCGAGTCCCGGCCCGGCCACCGCACCACCGGCGGCGTGCACTGGTATCGCGCCATGCGCTATTACGATCACGGCCTAACGGCGGAGGGCGACGCCGCGCTCGACGCTGCTGCGACGGCGTTCGGACTGGCGATCCGCGCCGACCCACGCGATGCCTACGGCTACAGCAATCGCGCAGCGGTGTTTCTGAGGCGGCGGCAGTTCGATGCGGCGTTGGCGGACTACGACACCGCGCTCTCCATGAACAGCCGCGCCACCTGGGCTCACTTGGGTCGCGGCGGCGCGCTGTTCCGGATGGGAGACTATGCAGGCGCGTCTGAGGCTTACGATCACGCCGGGCGCTTGGCGGCGATATCGGGCGAGTCGAGCCCCTCGCTGCACGCAGCGCGTTGCGCTGTGCGTGCGGCGATGCGGGCGGACCTCGACCGCGGCTGGACATTCTGTAATCGCGGTGTTCGCACCACCGACGATCCGTCCTATCCGCTGACCGCGCGCGGCTATTTCCAGTTCATGCGCGGCAATCTCGATGCGGCGCTGGCGGATTTCACACGGGCCTACGAGTTGAACGCCTTCAATGCGTCGGCACTCTACGGTCGCGGCGTGGTCGCGGTGCGCCAAGGCCGTGTCGCAGAGGGGGAAGCCGACATGACGCGCGCCCGCGAGATCGATCTGTTCGAGCTTGAGTTCTACGCCAATGCGGGGCTGGCGCCGTAGCGCCCTGCGCCAAGATCGCCTCGCCCCTTGGCGTGAGCAATCTCCGGCTGTAGCATCGGGCGCAGGAGCATTTCCGATGCGTCTGATCGCTCTCGTGTTCGCTGTGTGCTGTCTCGCCGCGCCGCAAGCCCACGCCCAATGGCTGACCCGGACCGGCAACGCCGGCCTCGCCGATATGGGCATCGTTCAGTATGAGTCGCCGGATTGGGCGTTGTGTACGGGTCAGCGCGAAGGCACGCCGAACCAAGCGATCTCCGCGTGCGGGCGCATCATCGGCGAGCGCTATTCGCTCTATCACACGGGCGGCGCACACTATTTCCGCGGGCTGCTCTATCGCGGACAAGGCAACGAGGAACGCGCGCTGCGCGACCTGCGCCGCTCGCTCGAGATCACGACCCAATTGGCGCGCAGCGAGCCCGCCAACCTCGAACATCTCCACAACCGCATCGCCGTGCGGCGCGAGCTGGGCGATACGGCAGGCATGCTCCAAGATTACGCCCTCATTGCAGCCGCCAGCCCTGACGACGTGAGCGCGCGCATCCGCGTGGCGCAGATGCGTTTCGGCGCCGGCGATTATGCGGGCGCCGCGCGCGACTTCGACGCCATCGCCAGCGAACACCCGGACTCCGCGGCCGCGCAATCGGGCCGGTGCGAGGCGCGCGCCGCCGCCGGCGTCGAACTCGAGATCGCGCGCGAGGCCTGCGACGCGGGCGTCCAACTCTCTCACGGCGCAGCCGACGCACACTTTTCCCGCGGCTTTTTCCTGTTCCAGCAAGGCGATCTCGATGCGGCGATACGGAGCTTCGTTGCCGCCGGAGAGAAAGACCCTTCGCACGCCTTGGCGGCCTATGGATTCGCGGTTGCCGTGCTGCGCAACGGCGAAGACGCCCAGGCGCGCGAATTGCTGGCGCAGGCGCAGGCCGCCAATCCGGACACCCAACACTACGCCAACGCCGGCCTGCGCCCCTGACGCGGACTTGCCCGGCGGCGCCTTGCGCCGGAGCGATATTTCATATATAAACTATCCATGCGTATCGCCTGCGTCGGCGGCGGACCGGCCGCGCTCGTTTTCGCCATTTCCATGAAACTGCGCGACGCGCGGCACGACATCGTCGTGTTCGAGCGCAACGATCCCGGCGACACCTTCGGCTGGGGCGTCGTCTTTTCCGACCAGACCATGGACAACCTGCGCGCCAACGATCCCAAGAGCGCGGACGCAATCGAAGCTGGCTTCGCGCATTGGGACGACATCGACGTCCACATCCACGGGGAGACCATCACCTCCTCCGGCCATGGCTTTGTCGGCATCGGCCGCAAGCGACTCTTGAACATCCTGCAAGACCGCGCCCGCGAACTCGGCGTGCGGCAGGAGTTCAAGACCGAGATCGATCCTTCGCCGGAACTGTTCGCCACTTACGACCTCGTGCTCGCCTGCGACGGCGCCAACTCCAAGCTCCGCGGCGCCGACGCCGCACATTTCGGCGTCGACATCGATATCCGTCCCAACAAGTACATCTGGCTGGGCGCCAACAAGACGTTCGAAGCCTTCACCTTCGCCTTCGAGCACACCCCGCACGGCTGGGTCTGGGCCCACGCCTACAAGTTCGACGACAACGCCTCGACCTTCATCGTCGAGTGCAGCGAAGCGACCTGGCGCAGCTTCGGCTTCGATCGCATGAGCCAGGACGAAACCTGCCGCGCATCGGAAAAGCTCTTCGCCAAATATCTCGATGGCGCCACGCTCTCCACCAACGCCAAGCATCTGCGCGGCTCAGCCTGGCTCAATTTCCCGCGCATCGTCTGCGAGACGTGGCACAAGGACAACCTCATCCTGATGGGCGACGCCGCCCACACCGCGCATTTTTCTATCGGCTCGGGCACCAAGCTCGCCATCGAGGACGCGATCAAGCTGGCCCAAGTGCTGCACGGCGGCAAACCGCTCGCCGAAGCGCTGGCCGAATATCACGCCGAACGCCAAGTCGAGGTGTTGAAGTTGCAAAATGCGGCGCGCAACTCGACCGAGTGGTTCGAGAATGTGGATCGTTACGCCAATCTCGAACCGCTGCAATTCGCCTATTCCCTGCTCACGCGCAGCCAGCGCGTCAGCCATGAGAATCTCCGGCTACGCGACGGGCATTTCGTGCATCGCGTGGAGACCTGGTTTCATCGCGCCGCGTGTGAACCCTCCCCCCATCGGGGGGAGGGCAGGGTGGGGGGGCGAACGACTGGCCTCGCCTCGAACGAGCTGAGTCTTGCGACGGAGCAGGCGTCACCGCCAAAGCTTCATCCTGCACGCCCCCTCCTCCTGCCCCCGCCCCCAGGGGCGGGGGATGCGCCGCCGCCGCCCATGTTTGCGCCGCTCACGTTGCGCGACATGGAGCTCGCCAACCGCGTCGTGGTCAGCCCGATGTGCATGTATTCCGCCATCGACGGCGAAGTGAACGACTTCCACCTCGTGCACTACGGCGCGCGCGCCAGCGGCGGCGCCGGCCTCATCTTCACCGAGATGACGGATGTCTCCGCCGACGCGCGCATCACGCCCGGTTGCGCCGGCATGTACGATTCCAAGCACGTCGCCGCGTGGAAACGCATCGTCGACTACGTGCACACCCAAACTGGCGCCAAGTTCGCGCTGCAACTCGCGCACGCCGGGCGCAAGGGATCGACACGCATTCCCTGGAGCGGCGACCTAAGCGACAGGCGCGACTACTCCGATCTGCCGCTCGAAAGCGGAAATTGGGAGATCATCGCCCCCTCGCCGCTCGCCTGGTCGGACGCCAACGCCATCCCCCGCGCGATGACGCGCGCGGACATGGACCGCGTCAAAGCGGATTTCGTCCGCGCGACATTGATGGGCGAAGAGGCCGGCTTCGACATGCTCGAACTGCATTGCGGCCACGGCTATCTGCTCTCGTCGTTCCTCACGCCGGTCAGCAACCAACGCAGCGATGAATACGGCGGCAGCGTCGAGAACCGCCTGCGCTTCCCGCTTGAAGTGTTCGAAGCGATGCGCGCCGCGTGGCCGAGCATGAAACCCATGAGCGTGCGCATTTCAGCCACCGATTGGTGCGACGACGGCCTCACCGCGGAGGACTCCATCGCCATCGCCGAAGCGTTTGCCGAGGCCGGCGCCGATCTGATCGACGTCTCCGCCGGCCAGACCACGCCGCTGGCGAAGCCGGTCTACGGGCGCATGTTTCAAACCCCGTTCGCCGACCGCATCCGCAACGAGGCGCGGGTCAAGACGATGGCCGTCGGCGCCATTTTCGAACCCGATCACGTCAATTCGATCCTCGCCGCCGGACGCGCCGACCTCTGTGCGCTCGCGCGCCCGCACCTGATGGATCCGAACTGGTCGCTGCGCGCCGCCGCTGAACTCGGCTATCGCCGCCTCGCGCCGCCGCCGCAATACCGCGCCGGGTACGCACAGATGCAGCGCAATCTCATGCGCAAGGAGCCGTCATGAGCCACCACGTCTTCATCACCGGCGGCGGCACCGGCATCGGCCTCGCCGCCGCCCGCGCGCTCGCGCCAACTGGCGCGCGATTCACGCTGGTCGGGCGCAACGCGGCGCGCGTGCAGAGTGCGGCGGAAGCGTTCGAGCACGCCCAAGGCGTTGCCTGCAACGTCGCCGACGAAGCTTCGGTCGCCACCGCCTTCGCCGCCGCGCGCGAGCGCTACGGGGCGATCGATATCCTCATCAACAACGCCGGCGTCACGCCCTCGGCGCCGCTCGACCGCATGGACCTCGCGCTGTGGAACGAGGTGCTCGCCATCAATCTCACCGGCGCGTTCCTGTGCGCGCGCGCCGCGCTCGCCGACATGTACGCCAACGCCTGGGGCCGCATCGTCAACGTCGCGTCCATCGCCGGCCTCAAGGGCGGCGCTTATATCTCCGCCTATTGCGCCTCGAAGCACGGCCTGATCGGCATGACTCGCGCGCTGGCGATCGAGGCGGCCAAGCGCGGCGTCACTGTGAACGCGATCTGCCCGGGCTACGTCGACACCGACATCGTAACCCGCGCCGCCGCGACCATCGCCAGCAAAACCAAGCTCAGCGAAGACGACGCGCGCGCCATGCTTTACGCGGGCAACCCGCAAGGGCGCTTGATCACCGCCGACGAGGTCGCCAGCGCCATCGCCTGGCTTTGCAGCGACGGCGCCGCCGCCACCAACGGCGCCGCGATCCCGATGAGCGGGGGTGAGATTTGATATGGCTGACGTGCGCGACACCGTCCGCCTCTCGCTCCGCCTGCTCAGCACCAGCCGGCTGATCGAGCGCGAAGTCGACGCGCTGATGCGGGCCCGGTTCGGCGCCACCATCGCCCGCTTTGACTTTCTCTCCGCGCTCGATCGCCACGGCGCGCTGACGCTCGGCGAAGTTTCGCAATACCTGCTCGTCTCCAACGGCAACGTGACGCAGTTGCGAACCCGCCTCTCCGAGGACGGCCTGATCGAAACGGAACAGGACGAGAAAGACCGCCGCGTCCAACGCGTGCGGTTGACGCGAAAAGGCGAAGGCGTATTCAAGCACATGGCCAAAGCGCACGCGGCCTGCGTCGACGCCCTGCTGGGTGGGCTCACGCAAGCCGACAAGCAAGAGCTGTCGCGGCTTCTCGATGCTGCCAAGGCATCGGTGCGCCGCAGGCTGACAAAGGGAGCGGCGCCGTGATCGACGATGACTGGAACAGCGCCGGCTATCGGGCCGAGCACTTCCTGTGGAGCGTGCGCGCCCGCGTCGCCACGATCACGCTCAATCGCCCCGAGCGCAAGAATCCGCTGACGTTCGAGAGCTACGCCGAACTGCGCGACCTCTTCCGCCGCCTCTGCTGCGCGAGCGATTGCCGCGCTGTCGTCATCACCGGCGCAGGCGGCAATTTCTGCTCCGGCGGCGATGTCCACGACATCATCGCACCCCTCACCAAGATGACGATGCCCGACCTGATGCGCTTCACGCGCATGGCCGGCGATCTCGTCAAAGCTATGCGCGCCTGCCCGCAGCCGATCGTCGCCGCCGTCGAGGGTGTGTGCGCCGGCGCCGGCGCGATCGTGGCGATGGCGAGCGACATCCGCTACGCCGCCGCCAACGCCAGAACGGCGTTTCTGTTCACCCGCGTCGGCCTCGCCGGCTGCGACATGGGCGCGTGCGCGATCCTGCCGCGCATCATCGGCCACGGCCGCGCCAGCGAGTTGCTCTACACCGGCCGCAGCATGAGCGCCGAAGAAGGCGAACGCTGGGGCTTCTTCAACAAGCTGACCGACACGCCGCTTGCCGAAGCCCAAGCGTTCGCCGCTAGCCTCGCATCAGGCCCCGCTTTCGCGCATTCCATGACCAAGAACCAGCTCAACATGGAATGGAACATGAGCCTCGAGCAGGCGCTCGAAGCCGAGGCGCAAGCCCAAGCCATTTGCATGAAGACGAAAGACTTCGAGCGCGCGTACGTCGCGTTCGCATCGAAGCAGACGCCGGTGTTCGAGGGCGATTGATGAGCGCCCACATCGACACTTTCGTTCGCGACAACCTCCCGCCACGCGCGCAATGGCCGGAGCTCAAGTTCACGCTGCCGGAGCTGCAGTTTCCGCCGCACTACAACGCCAGCAGCATCCTCGACGCCGCGATTGCCAACGGTCACGGCGCGCGCAACGCTGTCCTCTACGCAGCCACGGCGATCAGCTACCGCACTTTGCTCCAGGAAGCGTGCCAGATCACGCATCTGTTGACGCACGAATTCGGCCTCGTACCCGGCAACCGCGTTCTGATCCACTCCTCCAACACCCGTCTGTCGATGGCCGTTTGGTGGGGCGTGTGGCGCGCGGGCGGCGTCGCTGTCGGCACCATGCCGATGCTGCGCGCCCACGAACTGGCCGTCATCCTCAGCAAAGCGCAGGTGTCGCACGCCATCGTCGACACCCACCGCGCCGATGAACTCGTGCAAGCCCGGCAAGACGCGCCGGTGCTGCGCCACATCGTGTCGACCGATGACCTCGAAGCCGGCATGGCGCGTGCGCCGGACGACCAAGCCGCCCTCCCCACGGCGGCGGACGATCCAGCGCTGATTGCATTCACCTCGGGCACGACCGGCACGCCGAAGGGCTGCGTGCATTTCCATCGCGACATCGCAGCGATGGCGGAGACGTTCTCGCGCCATATCCTCCGGCCCAAGCCGACCGACATCTTCATCGGTACGCCGCCTCTGGCGTTCACCTTCGGTCTGGGCGCAGGCGTGATTTTCCCGGCTAACGCCGGAGCGTCCACCGTGATCTGCGACAAGCCCGGCTTCGACGTGCTCGCCGACACGATCGCGCAGCGGGGGGCGACAACGCTCTTCACCTCCCCCACCGGCTATCGCGCGCTGATGAAGCAGGACTTGCGCAAACTCGCTTCGCTGCACACGTGCGTGTCCGCCGGCGAGCATCTGCCGAAGGCCACCAGCGATCAGTGGTTCGAGCGCACCGGCGTCCGCATCATCGACGGCATCGGCTCGACCGAGATGATCCACATCTTCGTCTCCGCGCGCGGCGACGACATCCGCCCCGGCGCCACGGGCAAAGCCGTGCCCGGCTACGAGGCGACTTTGCTCGACGAAAACGACCGGCCGTTCGACGGCGAAGGCGAAGGCCGCCTCGCCATCAGAGGCCCGACCGGGTGCCGCTATCTCGCCGACGATCGCCAGCGCAACTATGTCATCAACGGCTGGAACGTCACCGGCGACATCTATCGGCGCGATCGCGAGGGCTACTTCTGGTACGTCGCCCGCGCCGACGACATGATCGTCTCTTCCGGCTACAATATCGGCGCGCCCGAGGTGGAGAACGCGTTGCTCACGCACGACGCCGTCGCGGAGTGTGCGGTGGTCGGCGTCCCCGACGAAGAACGCGGCCAGATCGTGAAGGCGTTCGTCGTGCTCCATCCCGGCGCCCGCGCCGATGCGCGCGCGCTCCAGGAGCATGTGAAAGCCACGATCGCGCCATACAAATATCCCCGCGCCGTCGAGTTCGTGACCGAGCTGCCGAAAACGAACACCGGCAAGCTGCAGCGCTTCAAGCTACGGCGCAGCTCATGAGCCGCTTCCAGCGCGACGCCGCCGTTCGTTTTGAACACTGCGATCCCGCGGGTCTCATTTTCTATCCGCGCTTCTTCGCGCTGGTGAACGCGTGCGTGGAAGACTGGTTCGCGAGTCTGGGCGCATCGTTCAAGGCGCTGCACGTCGACCAACGCAAGGGCGTGCCGACGGTGCGGTTGGAGTCCGAGTTCATCGCGCCGGTGCGGATCGGCGATACGCTGCGCCAGAGCCTCGGCGTGGATGCGCTTGGCCGCTCGTCGCTGCACCTGAAGCATCTTGCCAGCGTGGATGGGCGCGCCGTCGCGCGCTTCGACCAAACGCTGGTGTTCACCGATCTCGCCAGCATGAAGGCCGAGCCCTGGCCGACAGAACTCCGCGCGGCCATCGCCCGCTTTGCGGGGTTCGAAGTATGAGAACGCTCCTCCCACCTGGCTGGCCGCGCCCGCGCGGGTATGCAAACGGCGTCGAAGCCGAAGGCCGCCTGGTGTTCGTCGCCGGTCAGATCGGCTGGACGCCCGATGGCAGGTTCGAAGCGGTCACGCTGCCCGCCCAGTTCGCACAAACGCTCGACAACACGCTAGCCGTCCTGCGCTGCGCCAACGCCGGCCCCGAGCACATTGCGCGCATGACCTGGTACATCACCGACAAGAGCGCCTACCTCGCCTCCCTTGCCGAAATCGGCGCCATCTGGCGCGAGAAAATGGGAAAAAACTATCCGGCGATGGCCGTGATCGAAGTCACGGCGCTGATCGAGGATGCGGCGTTGATCGAAATCGAGACGACCGCGGTCGTGCCAACTTAAGTCCGGACCGCCGGCGCCCCGCCGGCACGGCTGAGGCCGCCGTTCAATGCGCCGGCGCTCGTTCGACCGGATGCCGGCGAGGGCGCCGGCGGTCCAGAATCGTACCGGCGCCTCTCGCGTCGCTGACGCGCAGTGCTAAAAGAACCCCCAGGAGCATCCCATGGCGGACCACAGCCTGTTTACGTTCGTGCGCGTGCAAGGCGCGACGCCGGAAGCCGTCGGCAACGCGCTGCGCGACGGCAGCGACAAGATCATGGACATCTACTCGATCATGGGCGAGTGGGATTTGCTGGTGCGCATCGAGCATCCAGATCTGAACACGATCCAAAATGTTGTCACCGAGACGATCCGCGCCCATCCCAACGTGGCGCAGACCTACACGATCCTCGGCTATCAGCTCTACGGCTCGAAATGGCCGGGCTTCGACTATCCTGACGAGGCATGAGCCTCGATCTCGAAAAGGAATACAACAACCGCGCCCGCGTGCCCGAGCATCCGGCGATCATGGCCGGCTGGGCGCGCGATGCCGCGGCCTACCGCGAAGCGCGCCCGCCGCGCGTGGTGCGCTACGGCGACGGCGAACGGCACGCGTTCGATCTGTTTGACGCCGGCGCCGGTCCGGCGGTGATGTTCATCCACGGCGGCTACTGGCAGGCGCTCGACAAGAGCTCCTTCAGCCACATGGCGCGCGGGTTGAACGCACTGGGCGTCAGCGTCGCCGTGCCGAGCTACGATCTCTGCCCCAACGTGCGCATCGGCGACATCGTTGAGCAGATGCGCGCGGCCTGTGCGGCGCTGCACCGTGCAACGCAGGCGCCCGTCATCGTTTCCGGCCATTCCGCCGGCGGACACTTGGCGGCCTGCTTGCTGGCGACCGAGGCGCACGTCCCCGCCGCCTATGCCATCTCCGGCCTGTTCGACCTCGCCCCCCTCATCCCCACGAGCATCAACACCGCGTTGCGGCTCGACGCCAGGGAGGCGGAAGCACTGAGCCCGCTCGCGTGGCCCGCGCCGGAGGGCAAAGCGCTCGACGCCGTCGTTGGCAGCGAGGAATCGAGCGAATACCTCCGTCAGAGCGCCGCGATCGTCAACACCTGGGGCGAAGCCGGCGTCGAAACCCGCTACGAAGAAATCGCAGGCGCGAACCACTTCACGGTGATCGCGCCGCTCGCCGACCCGGAGTCCGCCATGTGCGAGCGGGTGAAGCAGCTGGTGGAGAAAGCGCGCTAACGCGATCTGCCGCGCGCGCTGACGGGCCAGATGTCGATCAAGGTCGCGTCGCGCACGACGTGATAATGATCGTACAGATTCACGGTTGGGTCGCAGTGCGGCACGACCAGCGACACGCCATCGCCAATCTTCAAGTCTGGCGCAATCAGTGCGCCGTGCTCATCGCCCATGAACACGAAATGCGATCCCTCCGGCGCGCCGCGCACCACAACAGGCGATCCGCCGTCCGTTGAAAGCGCCTTGAAACCCGCATCGATCGTAGCCATCCCCTGCGCGTTCGCGCTGATCACGTGCGCATCGACGAAGAGCGCCGTTTCCAGCGCCGTCTTGCCGTCTCCATGCAAATCGCAGTCGTTGTACTGCTTGTCCATGAACACGTACGAACCGACCTGCAGCTCGTTCAGCACGCCCAGCCCGGCGTCGATGTGATGCGTGCCGGTTCCTCCGCCAGTGATCATCTCCGGCGCCAAGCCCGCATCTCGCAGCCACTCGATCACTTCGCTCAAATACGCCGTGCGGTCCGCGATCGCCGCTCTGCGCTCCACATACGATTCGATGTGCTGCTGGGCGCCGCAATAGAATTGCACGCCCGCAAAGCGCAGATTGGGGTGCGCCGCGATGCGTTGCGCAAGCGCCACCGCCGCCTCCGGCGATGCAACGCCGGTACGGCGGATGCCCGGATCGATGTCGACAACGACTGGCAGCGGCCGGCGGGCCTGCGGCAGCGCGGCCGCGAGCGCGTCGACATTGTCGGGATTGTCGGCCGCGACGCGGAGATCGCCGATGCGGCCATGCAGCGCCGCGAGCCGCGCGATGGCTTGCGGCGTCACCACCGGCGACGTGATCAGAATGGCGCCGACGCCGCCCTCCGCCAGCGCTTCCGCCTCCCCCAATTTAGCGCAGCAGACGCCGAGCGCGCCGGCGGCGATCTGCTTTTTCGCGATGTGCACGCTCTTGTGCGTCTTGGCGTGCGGACGCAGCGCAACGCCCGCCTTCTGCGCGAACGTCGCCATCGCCGCGATATTGCGCTCGAGCGCATCCGCGTCGATCACCAGCGCCGGGGTGTTGAGCGCGGCGCGTGAGCCTTGCTGGCCGATCAGATGCCGGTGCAGGTCAATGTCGCTCATGCGCCCTCTCCGAACAGCGCTTGCAGATGCGCGTTGGCGAACTTGGCTTGCGGATCGTGCGCGGCGCGCACGGCGCGGAAGCGCGCGGCGTCAGGATAGAGTGCATCGACATCGCGCGCCGTCAGGGTGTGGCGCTTGGCCCAATGCGGGCGCCCGCCATGCGCGCGGAAGATCGCCTCCGCTTCGGCAAAAATCTCGCGCCACTTCATCTTGGCGTATTGGTGCATCGAGATCGAGAGCCGTGGCGCGCCGTTAAACGGCGAGAGCCAGATGTCATCGCCGGCGGTGATGCGGAATTCGAACGGGAACGTCACAGGCAGCTTGCGCTTCCGAATCCAGGCGATCGCCTCGCGCAACGCCGCCCAGCCGGTGTCGAGCGGCATCTCGTATTCCATCTCCTCGAACTTCACCGTGCGGTCGGAGGGGAAGACCTGATAGGCCGGGCCGACGCGGCGGGTGCGCACGCCGGCGCCAACGATTTTGGGCTGCAGCGTGCGTGTGAGAAACGGCGCGGCCGCGCAGATGTCGCACACGACGCGGAAGGCGCGATCGTCCATGTCGTTCATGCGCTTGAGCGGGCCTTCGCTCGGCGCGGGGTTGAGCGTCTTCAGCGCCGCGAACGCGCCGTAGGGAAAGATGAAGAACTCGACGTGGCGGTTGGCGGCGACAAGCTCGTCCCAGCGCGCGGCGACCTCTTCGAACGGATGCGACTCGATGCGCTCCTCAAGGTGGTAGGCCGGCAGCACGTCGATCTCGATCGCCGTCGCCACGCCCAGCAGGCCCAGTGAAATGCGCTGCGCCTCAAACAATTCCGGATTCTCCGCGGGGCTGCACGTCACCACCGAGCCATCCGCCAGCATCAAACGAAACGCGCGCGCGGCCGTAGAGAGCGAACCGAGCGCTGCGCCGGTGCCGTGCGTGCCGGTGGCGATGGCGCCGGCAAGCGCCTGGGGGTTCACGTCACCCTGATTGATCAGCGACACGCCCTCGTCCCAGAGTGCGGCGGTCAGCTTCGCCAGGCTCCAGCCCGCCGGCGCCCAGGCCCGCGTCTTGTCGGCGTTGAGCTCAACCCTGCCTTCCATGTCCGAGAGCGAGACCAGCGTTCCATCCGTCTCACACAACGGCATGAACGAGTGCCCGGCGCCCACCACCCGCACCTTGCGCGCCCGCGAAACTAGCGCCGCGAGCTCGTCTTCCGTGCGCGGTGACGCTAACTCACGCGGCGCCGCGCGCACACTGCCGGACCAGTTGTTCCAAGTGGTCATGCTGCGTGGGGTGGCAAACGACAGCGCATGAAGCAAGCCCGCGGCGCGTAACCTCTCAAGAACAGTGTGCGCGACAGGGATCGCGGGCCGGGATCTAACGGATAGTGCGCTCTCTCTCTAGCCGTCAGCGCTACACCCCCTCACGGCTGTTGGCGGCGCACGAAAACGCAGCTCGGCGCTTTGGACCATGAACGCGCCTGCACCCAATAACGCAGTTCATTCCCTACCAGCTGGAACTTGTCCGTCCCCCTGCTCCTGTCTCCCCATTCGAACTCTACTCGATCGTCACCAATCACGCGGAAAGCCCCCCTATAGGGGGATTCAACATAGGCCGCCTCGCTCGGACTCCAGTATTCAAAACGTAGTCGGCCATCGGCGAGCCGCGTGAAGCGGTAGTCCACATCGCCGCATATTCCGCTTATAGGGGTCCATTCGCCAGCCATGTCGAGCCATGCCGATCGGGAGACGGCGCAGCTCGCGAGCGATGCAAACATGGCGGCCGTGAAAACAACAGCGATCGCGGCGCCAAGCCAACCTTGCCGCTGCTGCGGCTCCATGCCTTGTCGCAAGCGCTCATATCTGCCCGCCTTTGTCAGTCACACGGTGAGCAGAAGTAGTCTCGATACCTATGTCCCCGGGCTGTACCCTTGAAAAGGTGGTGGGCGCGACAGGGATCGAACCTGTGACCCCTACGATGTCAACGTAGTGCTCTCCCGCTGAGCTACGCGCCCGATCCGCGATGCGGACCCGCTTTGGGGTTCGCCGATATAGAGCGGCGGCCGCCAATCGGCAATCGGCAATCGGAGCTGGTCAAGGCCGGAAGAAGCCGGCGCTGGAGCAGGTCCGGCCCTGCCCCAGCGCTCAATGCGGCTCCTACTCGAACTCGATCGTCAGCTCGCGCTCGTCGCCGGTGAAGCGCTTGAAGCCGTGCGTCCCCAGCGC
Organism: Hyphomonadaceae bacterium; assembly: GCA_050182055.1. Lineage (GTDB taxonomy): Bacteria > Pseudomonadota > Alphaproteobacteria > Caulobacterales > Aquidulcibacteraceae > Vitreimonas. The sequence goes on along the minus strand of JBFXCP010000001.1, from coordinate 91,971 downwards.
CCCGCCGATGCCGCGCAGGCCGCGCCAGTCGATCTGGATCGAGTCCATGTTCCAGTTATCCCCACCGGTCCCGCCGCCGAACGTGGTCCTGAGCCGGATCGCTTCGATGTCGGCGACCGGCGTCGAGCCGATCGGGATCATGACGTCGTGGGTGGTGTTGTCGGCCCAGCGTTCGCCGCCGCGATTGAGCTGCACCTCCGGGCGCCAGCGCCCCGCCACGCGCACGGCCGCGAACACGTTGTCGTTGCCGCCGCGCAGATCGTCGCCGCCGGTGCGGATGCGCAGCCGCACTTGCGTCGCCGTTTGCGCCGGCGCGCTCGCGGTCACGTGCAGGCCGAACCTGCTGCGGTAGACGCCGCCCGAGCCGGTGAACGTGAGCGTGCGGTCTGTCGTCGTAACCGGCGCCAGCATGGTGGTTTGCGCCTCCAGCGAACCGGTCGGCAGAGTGTAGCGAATGGGCTGCTGCGCTTCGCCCGAAGCGAATTCCTCCGGCAAACCGGTCACCGTCGGCACAAGGACGATGTTCACGCCCGTCGGCTGATCGCTGTTGAACGTGGAGCCGACCGTCAGTTGAAACAGCAACTCGGCGATGCGCCAACCGTCGATGACGCGCCCGGCGACCTCTTGCAGTTCGGTTTGCAAATTGTCGGAGAACACCGCGGGGTCGCGATTGTTCAATCCCGCCAACACCGCCGCGCAGCCGCGCGGCTGGCCGTCCACCGGCGGGCGATGCTGCTGCAATTCGGTGAACAGCACGTTCTGCAGAATGCCGCGCGCGTCGTTCATCAGGCCGCGGATCACATGCGGCGGCGTGTTGTTGTTGTCGAAGCTGAAATACGCGACGCCCAGGATTTCGACGTCGCTGAGCACCACCAGATTGCCGTTCGGCCGGATGAACGGCAGCATGGTCACGTTGTTGAACGTGTACTCGCCCATCCAAGTCGGCACCGGCACGGTGGGGCCGCGAAACAGATGGGTGCCGGCGACGCGCCCGCTATTGTGCTCGGAGTACGCCACCCAATCGTGCGGCTCGCGCTCCAGCACTTCCACCACAGGCGGCGTGCGCGGACTGCACAAACGTACCCGAAATGCGAGCGCGGTGAAGTACGGCCTGTCGCCGTCGGCCTCGCGCTGCGTTTCGATGCGCACGTCGCGCAGCTGGAAGCGGACTTGGTCGGCCGCGGCCGGCGCCGGCGCCGCCACGAGCAAAGCCGCCGCCGTCAGGCAGCCCAGTAGGATTCTCATGAGATAGCCTCCCGCCTCGCCAGGGGAAGCTAGCGCGCGATTTGGTTTGAGTCTGCGGAAAAAGCGGCGGCTCAGGCCGCGGCGATCACGCGCTCGATCTCGATCACCAGGTCCTTCAGGTGGAAGGGCTTGGAGAGAACCTTGGCGTCGCGCGGGGCCTGGCTCTGCGCCGACAAAGCCACTGCGGCAAATCCGGTAATGAAGACGATCTTCATGGCCGGATCGGCTTCCGCGCCGCGGCGCGCCAGTTCGATGCCGTCGAGCCCTGGCATGACGATGTCGGTCAGCAGCAGATCGTACGAACCGTGCTCCAGCGCTTCCCACGCGGAATCGCCGTCGCCGAAGCCCGCAACATCATGGCCGGCGCGCGTCAGGCTGGAGACCAGAAAGGTCCGCAGCGAGTCGTCGTCTTCCGCCAACAGGATCCGCGCCATGCGTCGCTCCGGAATGCCCGGCCCCCTTCAAACCGGTAGCCTGTAGCATGGGGCGGGTAAAGGGCGGCTGAACCGCTGCGCACAACCCGTAAACAGGGGGAAATATTGACGCCGTTAACAGAGACGGCGAACAATGCCGGCCCATGGACCCGACGGACCTCGGCCAGAGCGCGCTGCGCCTCCCGGATAGCGCAGGCTATCCGGAGGCGCCGAGCGAACCGCCGTTCGTCCTGATCGAGCCGATGCACCGCACGGCGCCGCTCATTTTCGCCTCGCCGCACAGCGGGCGGCGCTATCCGCGCGAATTGCTGGCCGATGCGCGCGTGGCGCTGATCAGCCTGCGCCGCTCCGAGGACGCCTATGTCGACGAATTGTTCGCAGGCGCAGCGGCGCATGGCGCAGCGGTGCTGAGCGCCACCATTGCGCGCGCCTTCGTCGATCTCAACCGCGATCCGGGCGAGCTCGATCCCGACATGTTCGAGAACGGCCCGCCGAGCTCGGTGCACACGGCGTCGGCGCGCGTGCAGGCCGGCCTCGGCGCGATCCCGCGCATCAGCGGCGACGGCCAGCAGATTTACCGGCGCAAGCTTCGCCTGCACGAGGCCGAGCACCGCATCGCCACCGTGCACCGCCCCTATCACGCGATGCTGCGCAACTTGGTGGCGGAAACCAAACAGCATTTCGGCTGCGCGGTGCTGGTGGATTGCCACTCGATGCCGTCGAGCGCGCGCGGCGCGCATGCGCCCGACATCGTGCTGGGCGACCGCTTCGGCGCCTCGTGCCATGCCTCGGTGACGGCGCTGGCGGAAGCGACCCTGCGGCGCCTGGGCTATCGCGTCGCGCGCAACGCACCGTTCGCGGGCGGCCACACCACGCAGACCTACGGCCGCCCGATTGAGGGCGTGCACGCGCTGCAGATCGAAATCAGCCGCGCGCTCTACGTCGACGAGCGCACGTTGGAACGCACCAACGGCTACGTCCGCGTCCGCGCCGACATGAGCCGCCTCGCCGAAGCGCTGAGCGCGGCGATGCTGCATCAGAGCTTGGCGTAGGGACCGCGATCGCCTTCTGGATACGCGGCGGAGCCGCGCGCTCCAACCTGCACATACCGGCGCCCGAATGCAGGAGCGCGTCGCTCCGCGACGCATGCCTGGGGAGCCCACGCGTTCGTTGCATAAGGCGCCCCTTTGCGTCCGCGCCGACATGAGCCGCCTCGGCGAAGCGGGTCAGCGCCGCGATGCTGCATCAGAGCTTGGCGTAGCGGCGCTGGCTCACGCAGGTTGCGGACCTAGGTACACGCGCGCCTAGCCGCCAATGGTATCCAGGCGCTGCCAGATCGTGATCTGGGCCTGGATGTCAGTGAGCCTCCCGATGATCGTACCTAGCGCCACCGTTTGCAGAACTAGCAGGACGACTACGGGGGCCGCGAACCACTTTGCGGCGTTGCTTGCCTTCTCGAACATAGCTCCTCCCATGGGCGTAAATCCCCAGCACACGATAGCGGGCCCAGGTGCCGAGCGCGAAGAGATGCTTGAAAAGCGATCCACCTCCATGTGCCGTCCGTGCTTTTGCGGGGATACATCATCGCTCTATCCCCGCCCGTTTCGTCGTATTTGCGAGCAGAATCCGCACGGCGCCCGCGATCTATCTGCCGTGTTCGCCGTCAAGCGCCTTGGCGTGTTGGTTCGCCACAATCACGCACGGCGCGCCCCTCCTCCCTTGGGAGGAGGGTAGGGAGGAGGGGCGGACGACGGGGTGTGCTGCTTCGAAATCCGCGCGCTGCATCGGCGGCGCGCGCCTGCGCGGCGAAAAAAAACCGCCGGGCTTGGGGCCCGGCGGTGGAGGTTAATAGGGAGGAAACGCCCGATAGGGCGGGAGCGGGGTCGCGAAACCCCGCAACGGGAAAAAGCTATGACGCACCGCAGCAATTTGCAAGGTGAATGGTGCGTCACGTTTTTGTAACTCCATATATGCTGCTGTATTTGTTGATATAAATCGCGCTCCATGCCATATTGCACGTGCTCACATCCGCCGCCGGATGGGTTCTGCCTCCGAAATCTCACGCCCTGCCGTTGAAGCAGGCGCCCGAGGCGGGCAGAAGCACGCCTTCCCTGCCGAAAGCTCCTGAAAATGGCCGAGCGCCTCCGCAACCTCGCGATCATCGCCCACGTCGACCACGGCAAGACCACGCTGGTCGACCAGTTGCTCGTTCAAGGCGGCGCCTTCCGCGCCAATGAAGCCCACGCCGAACGCGCGATGGATTCCAACGACCAGGAGCGCGAGCGCGGCATCACCATCCTTGCCAAATGCACTTCGATCCTGTGGTCCAACGCGGGCGAGGATTACCGGCTCAACATCGTCGACACGCCTGGTCACGCCGATTTCGGCGGTGAAGTCGAACGCATCCTTGGCATGGTCGACGGCTGCGTGATCCTGGTCGACGCCTCCGAAGGCGTGATGCCGCAAACCAAGTTCGTGCTGTCGAAGGCGCTGAAGCGCGGGCTGCGGCCGATGGTGGTGCTCAACAAGGTCGACCGCGCCAGCGCCGAGCCGGATCGTGCGTTGAACGAGATTTTCGAGTTGTTCCTCGCGCTCGGCGCCACCGACGAGCAGGCCGACTTCCCGATCCTCTACGCCTCCGGCAAAGAAGGCTGGGCCAAGACCGATATGTCGGGCGAGAACAAGGATCTCACGCCGCTGTTCGAACTGATTGTGCGCCACGTGCCCGATCCCGCGCCGATCGCGCACAAGGACGAGCCGTTCGCGTTTCTCGTCACCATGCTGGACAGCGATCACTTCCTCGGCCGCGTGCTGACGGGCCGCGTCGAAGCGGGGCGCGTGAAGGTCGGCGACAACGTGAAAGCGCTGTCGCGCGACGGCAAGGAAATCGAGCGCGGGCGCTTAACCAAACTGCTCTCGTTCCGCGGCTTGAAGCGTGTGCCCGTAGAAAGCGCCGAGGCGGGCGACATCATCGCCATCGCTGGCCTCACCGATACCACGGTTGCCGACACCATCGGCGCGATCGACCTCGCCGAACCGCTGCCGTCGACGCCGATCGATCCGCCGACGCTGGCGATCACGGTCTCGATCAATGACAGCCCCCTCGCCGGCCGCGCCGGCGACAAGGTGCAAAGCCGCGTCATCCGCGCGCGCCTGATGGCGGAAGCCGAGTCGAATGTCGCCATCCGCGTCACCGAGACGGCGAACAAGGACGCTTACGAAGTCGCCGGCCGCGGCGAATTGCAGCTTGGCGTTCTCGTGGAAACCATGCGCCGCGAGGGCTTCGAGCTTTCGCTATCGCGGCCGAAAGTGCTGACCCGCAGCGAAGGCGGCCAGACTCTCGAGCCGATCGAAGAAGTGGTCATCGACGTCGACGATGAATACACCGGCGTCGTCATCGAGAAGATGAGCATTCGCAAAGCCGAGCTGCAGGACATGCGCCCCTCGGGCGGCGGCAAGACCCGGCTCGTGATGCTGGCGCCCTCGCGCGGCATGGTCGGCTATCACGGCGAATTCCTCACCGACACGCGCGGCTCCGGCGTCATGAACCGCCTCTTTCATTCCTGGGCGCCGTGGAAGGGCGACATCCCTGGCCGCCGCAACGGCGCGCTGATCTCAAACGACAAGGGCCAGTCCACCGCTTACGCGCTGTGGAATTTGGAAGAGCGCGGCCAAATGTTCATCGCCGACGGCGAAGACGTCTATGAAGGCATGATCATCGGCGAAAACAGCCGCGGCGAAGATCTCGACGTGAACCCGTTGAAGGGCAAGAAGCTCACCAACGTGCGCGCCTCGGGCAAGGATGAATCGATCCGCCTGACGCCGCCGCGCCGCCTCACGCTCGAACAGGCCATGGCCTGGATCGAGGACGATGAATTGGTGGAAGTCACGCCGGCGGCCATCCGCATCCGCAAAGCCTATCTCGACCCCAACGAGCGCAAGCGCCACGCGCGGGCAAAGGAAGCGGGTTAACGCTCAATCCCGATCGACGCGGCACTGGAAGCAGCCGAACTTCGAGCGGATGTGCACGTACGCTACCTCGTCACGATCTAGGATTGAGGCGGCGGCGCCGGCTAAGTCGGACCCGCGCACGATCTGTCCAGTCTCGTAGCGGATCCAATCGTTGGCGCCGTACCCGCGGATCGCGGCCGGATCCAGGTCAGCAAACCACGCAGGCAAGGCGTCGCGATCGTAATGCGCGCACTCCGCTTGGTGCAGGAAGATCGGCCCGCTTTCGGCGTAAGGCTGCGGCGGGCCGGCAAACGGCCTGTAGTTCAGCACCAACATCGGCTCGCCTTCGTCGATCAGGCCAAGACAGTGTCGGCACGGATTTCGCCCGCCCTCGGCGATTGTCACCAGCGGCGCCTGGCCGTTGGCGTCAGCAGCGCCGGCGCGAAACGCCTGGACCTCATCGGTGGGAATGCCGCGCACACGCATGGGATGTCTCCTTCGCCTTGAAGGAAGCACGCCTCCACCGCGGGCGCTGGCCGCATTCGGACCCCACGCTGACGGTCAACCCGGCGCTGGCGCGGCGACGCCCCGCCGCCATTCGGCGCGGCGGGTGCGGACTTCAGCGTTAACGTCGACGTCGCTCTGGCACACGTACTCGATTTCGCGCATCTGGTCGGCGCCCGTCACTTCGGTGGCGTGGCAGCCCAGCGGCTGCAGCACCGCGTTCGCCGCCGCGCCCCACCACAGGATGCCGAGCGTGCGGTCCCGGGCGTACACCGTGACATTCTCCGCCAGCAGCTGGCTCAACGGCTGAGGATCGCCGCGCATCACCAGCACGCTGCGGCGCTGCTCGTGAAACCAAACCTGGAAGCGCTGATTGCCGACCGTGACGTCCGCGTCCGGCCAGCCGGTGTCGTAGGTCAGCGCGCGCTGCGCCGTGCCGCATGCGCTGAGCGCCAAGAGCGCCGCCAGCGTCAATGAACGAACTCTCATGGTAAACCTCGCATGGCGCGAGATCCTCGCCGCGGAAGGTGCGCGGGAAGCGGCGATGCGGGGGCCAAACCGTGTCCGGCGCGCGTTCACCAAGGGCGCGGCGCCAATTTAGCCCAGCTTTCGCGCACGAGGCTTGCAGGCAAGCGCCTGAACACACGTGCAAGCGTAATTCCCGCGCCGGAATACTTGGCACGATGCGTGCTCTCCAACCTTGCGTATAAAGGCGGCCCATGGGGGAACCGCCGCGAATAAGGGCGCTTCACCATGGCTAACGCCATTGACCTTCACGTCGGCAAGCGGCTCCGCCGCCGCCGCCGTCTTCTCGGCCTCACCCAGCAGCAGCTGGCTGAGTCGATCGGCATCCGCTTCCAGCAGATCCAGAAATACGAGTGCGGCGCCAATCGCGTCACCGCGTCTCGTCTCTACGAACTCGCCGTCGCGCTGAACGTGCCGGTGAACTATTTCTTCGAAGGCCTGCAAGCCGCCGCCGCGCCCACCACTCCGGGCGCCCCGGCCAACGACCGCGACCTGATCGCGGCCGACGTGCTCAGCCAAAAAGAAACCCTCGAACTGATCCGCGCCTACTACAAGCTCGGTGAGCGTCCGCGCCGTCGCCTGCTCGACCTCGCGAAAGCGCTGCAAGACGAAAACACCGACGCCGCCTGATCGGCGTCTGTCTTCAAGGTGGGGGGAACGGGCTCGGCTGACGCCGGGCCCGTTTTCGTTGGCGCGCGAACACGGTTAAGCTAGCGCGATGCACGACATTCCGCGCCTGCTCGCTTTCGCCGACACACTTGCGAACGCTGCGCGCGGGGCGATCCTGCCGTACTTTCGCAATGGCGTCGCCTGCGACGACAAGGGCGGCGGGGTGTTCGATCCGGTGACGGAAGCCGATCGCGCCTGCGAGAGAGCGATGCGCGCCCTGATCGCCGAGCACTTTCCCGAACACGGCGTGTTGGGCGAGGAGTTCGCGGAAACGCCGTCCCGCTCCGGCTATCAATGGGTGCTCGATCCGATCGACGGCACCCGCGCCTTCGTCTCGGGCCTGCCCACCTGGGGCGTGCTGATCGCGCTGGCCTACGAGGGCCGCCCCTTCCTGGGCGTGATGGACCAGCCTTATCTCGATGAGCGCTATCGCGGCTGGACCGAGGGCGCGGACCTGGTCGCGCGCGGCGTGCGGACGCCGCTCAAGACGCGCGCCTGCCCGGCGTTGTCGGACGCCACCCTCTCCACCACCGACCCCACCCTGTTCACGGCCGGCGAGACGGGCGCATTCCAGCGCGTCCGCGACGGCGCGCGGCTCACGCGCTACGGGCTGGACTGCTATGCCTATTCCATGGTCGCCGCCGGCCACATGGATTGCGTGGTCGAGAGCGGGCTCAAGCCGTTCGACATCGCCGCCCTCATCCCAATCCTCGCGGGCGCCGGCGGCGGCGTTGTGAGCTGGGACGGCGGCGACGCGAGCCAGGGCGGGCGCGTGCTGGCCTACGGCGACGCGCGCCTGCGTGACGAAGCCATCGAGCTGCTGAAAAGCCGGTGACGCTCGCGGCATGCGCTCGAAAGGCGCTTGGCCCAATGCGAACAGGCGCGTAAGCCCGGCTTGGGCGCATGCCCGGGCGAGTCGCGAGCGACAATGTTTTTGGTCATCAACGGCGATTTGGGCAGCGGCAAGACGACGGTCGCGCGTCTCCTCTCCGAGCGCCTCGGCATCCCCTACATCTCGACCGGCGAGCTCCAGCGCGAACTGGCGAAGTCGATGAATTTGACGACGCTCGAACTCAACATCCGCGCCGAGAAGGACGAGAGCATCGACCAGATGATCGACGGCAAGGTCCGCGATCTGCCGAAGATGTATCCAAACGCCATCGTCGACTCCCGCATGGCGTGGAAGTTCATTCCCCAAGCCCTGAAAGTGCGCCTGATCGCGCACCCGCTGACCGCGGCCGCGCGCATTCTCTCGGCGGAAGGGCGCACGTCGGAGAGCTACCGCACGGTCGAGGAAGCGCTGGAGAACGTGCAGAGCCGGCGCGCGAGCGAGCAGCGCCGCTTCATTCACACCTACGGCGTCGATATCGAGCATCTCGGCCACTACGATCTGATCGTGCAGACGGACCTGTGCGACGCCGGCCGCGTCGCCAACGTCATCGGCGCCTATCTGGAAAGCGGCGAGCAAAGCGGCGGGCGCGTGCACGCGTTCCTCAATCCCCGCGCCGTCTATCCAACAGCGCCCATCGCGGCGGAGACGTTCACCACGCCGAGCGAGCAGCGCATCGAAGTGATCCGCGCGGCGAACGATTTTTTCGTCGTCGACGGCCACCAGCGGCTGGCGTGGGCGCTGCGGCAGAACGACACCTTCGTGCGCGCCGTGATCGTCGGCCAAGACTCCGGCGAGATTTCTGAAGGCGTGTCGGCGGCCCAGCACGCGCGCAACGCGGCGACGCCGGCCTTGCTGAAAACATGGGAAGACAAGTTCGGCTTCCAGTTCGCGCACAAGCCAGCGTTCAGCGCGGGCTAACGTCGTACCGCCAGCGGTACGCTCCGCTACCGATAAAACTCCGTCCTGCGGTCACGGAAGAAGCCCCAGGCGGCGCGGTGGCGATCGAGAAAGTCGAGATCGAACGCGTGCACCAGCACGCCTTCGTCGTTGCGGTTGAACGCCTGCACCAAATCGCCGCGATGGTCGGCGATGAAAGACGAACCGTAGAAATTCTGCCCGCTCGCTTCCAAACCGATGCGGTTCGACGCCACCACGGGGATGACATTCGACACCGCGTGACCCTGCATGGCGCGCCGCCACGGATCGCGGGTGTCGAGCGATGAATCGTGCGGTTCGCTGCCGATTGCGGTTGGGTAGAAAAGAACCTGCGCGCCCGCGAGCGCCATCGCGCGCGCGGCTTCAGGAAACCACTGGTCCCAGCAAATGCCGACGCCGATGCGGCCGTGTGCGGTGTCCCAAACCTTGAATCCGGTGTCTCCGGGACGGAAGTAGTATTTCTCCTGATAGCCAGGGCCATCGGGGATGTGACTCTTGCGATAGACGCCGAGCTGGGCGCCATCCGCATCGAGGATGACGACCGAATTGTAGTAGGCCGGCCCGTCGCGCTCGAAGATGGAGACCGGGATCACGACGCCGAGCTCTTTCGCGACGGGTTGCAAAGCCGCGACGCAAGGATGCGTCGCCGCGGGGTAGGCGGTGGCGAACCACTTCTCTTCTTGCGTCGTGCAGAAATACGGCCCCTGGAACAGCTCGGACGGCAGGATGACTTGCGCGCCCCGCTTCGCGGCGTCGCGCACAAAACGCTCCGTCTTGGCGATGTTGGCCGCCATGTCCTCGCCGTAGGCGGTTTGAATCGCGGCGACGCGGATGATGTTCGCGTTCATGCCGGCTCCTGTTGGGTAATGCAGTGGAATGAGCCGCCGCCGGTGAGGATGGCGTGCGACCAGAGGCCGACCACCTTGCGCCCTGGAAACAACGGCGCGAGCGCGTTCACCGCGTCGTCGCCCGCGCCGGAATAGATCGGCACGACGACGGTGGTATTGCCAATGATGAAATTCATATGGCTCGCGGGCACGGCGTCACCGTCCTCGTCCTCGATCGCGCCCGGCGAGGGGATGCGTACGACCTCAAGCTTGCGGCCGCGCGCGTCGCGCATCGCCGCCAGCGACATGGCGATCTCTTCGAGCACCTCGAAGTTGGGATCGTCGCGTCCGAATGGCGCCTGGCAGACGACGCGCCCCGGCGCGACGAAGCGTGCGAGGTTGTCGATATGGCCATCGGTGTGATCGTTGAGCAGGCCCTCATCGAGCCACAGCACCTTCTCCACGCCGAGGGCGCGCTTCAGCGCGACCTCCGCGCCCTCTTCGGTCCAGTGCGGGTTGCGGTTCGGGTTGAGCAAACACTGACGCGTCGTCAGCAGCGTGCCTTCGCCGTCCATCTCGATGGCGCCGCCTTCGAGGATGAAGTCATGACGCAAGAGCTCGACGCCGGCCGCTGCACAAATTTGCGCCGCCACTTCGTCGTCATGCGGCAATTGGTATTTGCCGCCCCAGCCATTGAAGCGGAACGCGTGCGCGGGCCCGCCGCGGGTGAAGATCGGCCCTGTATCGCGGAACCAGATGTCGCCGAAGGCGCCGGACAAGATTTCCGCGCTCTTGCCGAGCGCGAGCTTGGCGGAGGCCTCCGCCTCGCGCCCATGCGCCAGCACGCGCATGCGGTCGCCAGCGCCGCCATCGGCAAGCGCGCGCACCATCGCCGCCACCTCCGCGCGAGCGCCGTCGAGGTCTTCTCCCCAGAGGTCCGGCGCAGACGGCCAAGCGGTCCAGATCGCCTTGTGCGGGGCCCATTCGGCTGGAATCGCGGTCATCGGGCGCTCCTTAGCCCATGCGAACGACGCCAGATAGGCGCCTTTGGCTCACATGCAAGGCGGCCTGGCGTGTGGCGCCCGCCCGCCCGTTCCGCTAAGACCGCGTGGGGACAATCCGGAACGCCATGCAGCCTGCCCGAGCCGCTTTTGATCGCGCGACTCTCGCCTTCCTGGCCGTCCTCGTCCTTGTGACGTGGCTGCGGATCGAAGCGCTGCGCATCAATCCGCTCGGGCTCTATTTCGACGAAGCCCAGTACTGGATGTGGTCGCGCTCGTTCGAGTGGGGCTATTTCACCAAGCCGCCGATGATCGCCTGGGTGATCGGCGCGACGACGGCGCTGTTTGGCGACGCGGAATGGGCGATCCGGCTTGGCGCGCCGCTGGCGCACGGGATTGCAGCAATCGCCATCTTCGCGCTGACGCGCTCGATGTACGGCGCGTGGGCGGCGTTCTGGGCCGGCTTCGGCTGGCTGATGCTGCCAGGCATCTGGTTTGCCTCGATGCTGATGTCGACGGACACGCTGCTCCTCCCGCTTTGGGCGCTGGCGCTCTGGGCGATGTGGCGGCTGACGGCGACCAAGTCCTGGACCTGGGCCATCGTGCTGGGCGTGGCGGTCGGGCTTGGCGTGATGGCCAAGTACGCGATGCTCTACTTCGTCCTCTGTACGGCGGTCGCCGCCTGGCGGCTGCCCTCGGTGCGCGCCGCGCTCGGCCAAGGACGCGCCGTCGCCGCCTCGCTGATCGCCGCGGCGATCGTGGCGCCCAACGTGTGGTGGAACGCGCAGCACGGTTTCGCCACCGCGCGTCACACCGCCGACAATGCACGCTTCGACTCGAGCGATTTGTTCAATTTCGACGAATTATTCGAGTTCGTCACTGGGCAGGCCGGCGTCATCGGGCCGATCATCTTCCTGGTGCTCTTCGCCCTGTTCTGGCGCGCGGCGCGCCGCCCGTCCGAGCTGACCGACGCGGACAAGTTCTTGCTCGCCTACATCGTGCCGCCCTTCGTCGTCGTCAGCGTGATCGCGTTCGTCTCTCGTGCGAACGCCAATTGGGCCGCTGTCGCCTATCCCGCGACTTTGATCTGGGTGACGGGTTCGCTGTTCCGTTCGATCTCAGGGCGGCGGATGCTTGCAGCGGCGACGGCCGTCAACATCGCCGTCGGCATGAGCTTCCTCATCATCGCCACGTTCATGCCCGCTGTCGCGAACCAGTTCAAAGGCATGCGCACGGCGCAAGGCTGGGAAGAAACCGCGCGCGAGATCGCGTTGCGCGCCGCGCCGCAGGCGGGCGAGCCGCCGTTCACGGCGGTATTGGTCGACGATCGCGAGACCTATTTCGAGCTCAACTATTATTGGCGCGACGCACGACGGGCCGGCGCGCCGCTGCCGCCCGTACGCATGTGGCTCCTGCACGGCCAAGCGCGGAACTCCGCGGAATCCATCGATCCGATGCGCCGCGAAGAAGGCGGGCGCGTGCTGGTGATCCACAAGAACCGCGAATACATCCCGCTGGTCGCAGGCGACTTCACGGTGTTCCGCACCGTCGAGCGTCTCGCGGTGCCGCTCGGCGGCGGCGTCAATCGCGAGCTGGAAATCTCGGTCGGCGAAGGCTTCGCACCCGCGGTGCGGGACGACGCGTTCGAACAGCGCCTGCGCGCGCGCGGCAACTAGATCGGATCGTAGTCCGGAAACGACGAACCGCCCGCTTCCGCCGAACACGCATTGGCGCGGAAGAGTGAGAAGAGCTCGCGACCGGCGCCGCGCGCATTGGCGGCGAGATTGAGCTGTGCCGGCGGGCGCGCGCGCCAATCCGCCGGAGCGGCGACATCCAGTTCGCCGGTTTCGCCATTGATCCGGATCACGTCGCCGGCGCGCACCTTGGCCAGCGGCCCGCCTTCGGCGGCTTCCGGCGTGATGTGGATGGCGGCCAGCACCTTGCCGCTCGCGCCCGACATTCGGCCGTCGGTCGCCAGCGCAACCTTGAAGCCACGGTCTTGCAAAGCGCCCAGCAAGGGCATCAGCTTGTGGAGCTCCGGCATGCCGTTGGCGCGCGGCCCCTGCCCGCGCACGACGATGACGCAATCGCGGTCGAGATCGCCGCGCTTGAACGCCGCCTGCACCTCGGCTTGCGAGTCGAACACGACCGCCGGCGCTTCCACCACACGCTTGTCCTCCGCCACGGCCGAGACCTTGACGCACGCCCGGCCCAGGCCGCCGCTCAGCAAGCGCAGGCCGCCGTCGCGGGCGAAAGGCGCGCGCGCACTGCGCAAGACGCTGTCGTCGGCGCTGGCGCCGGGTGCATCGCGCCACGCGAGCGTTTCGCCAGCGAGAAACGGCTCCTGCGCATAGGCATTCAGATCGCCGCCGCCGACTGTCGCGATGTCGGCATGCACAAGACCCGCATCGATCAGCTCTCGCGTCAGGAATCCCATGCCGCCGGCGGCGTGGAAGTGATTCACGTCGGCGGCGCCGTTGGGATAGATCCGCGCCATCAGCGGCGTCGCATGCGAGAGCTCGGCGAAATCGTCCCAAGTGATCTCGATGCCAGCTGCGCGCGCGATGGCGGGCAAGTGGATGAAGTGGTTCGTCGACCCGCCGGTCGCCATGAGACCCACCATGGCGTTGACGATCGCCTTCTCGTCCACAACGCGGCCGATCGGACGATATGCATCGCCCAGTCCCGTGATCGCGGCAGCGCGCTTGGCGGCGGCGGCCGTCAGCGCATCGCGCAGCGGCGTATTGGGATTGACGAACGCCGCACCCGGCAGGTGCAGCCCCATCAATTCGACCATCATCTGGTTGGAGTTGGCGGTGCCGTAGAAGGTGCACGTGCCTGGCGCGTGGTAGGATTCGGCTTCGACCTGCAGCAATTCCGCGCGCCCGATCTTGCCTTCGGCGAAGAGCTGGCGACGCGCCGCTTTCTCCTTGTTCGGCAACCCCGACGGCATCGGCCCGCCGGGTACGAGGATGCACGGCAGCCAGGGGAACCGGAGCGCGCCGATCAGCAGGCCCGGCACGATCTTGTCGCAGATGCCCAGCAGCAGCGCGGAATCGAACGTCGCGTGCGAAAGCGAGACCGCCGTGCTGAGCGCAATCACATCGCGCGAGAAGAGCGAAAGCTCCATGCCCTCGAAGCCTTGCGTGACTCCGTCGCACATCGCCGGCACGCCGCCGGCGACCTGCGCCACCGCTCCCGCGTCGCGTGCCGCTTTGCGGATGATGTCGGGAAAGCGCTCGTACGGCGCATGCGCCGAGAGCATGTCGTTGTAGGCGGTGACGATGCCGATCGACGGCCATTTGCCGCCGAGGAGATCGAGCTTGTCCTGCACCGCGCAACCCGCCGCGCCGTGCGCGCGGTTGGCTTCGGAGATCTTCACGCGCGCAGGCTTGGACGCATCGTAGGCGTCGATCAGATCGAGATAGCGCCGCCGGCGCTTGGCGCTGCGCGTCACGATGCGTTCGGTGACAGCGGCGATTGTGGGATTCAGTTGGGGCATTGTGCAGTCATCACTCCGGATCCCACCAGGCGCGGCCTTCGTTGGCGAGCAACAGCGTCGACTGATCCGGGCCGTTCTCACCCGCCGCATAGAGCTTCGGCGCAGCGCCCGATTGCTCCCACGCCGCAAGCAGATCGTCCGCCCAAGCCCATGCCGCGTCGACCTCGTCGCGGCGCATGAAGAGCGAGAGATTGCCGCGCACAATATCCATCAGCAGCCGCTCATAGGCGTCGGGATAACGTACGCCGCCGAATTCTTCCGCGAACGAAAGATCGAGCGCCGCCGTCTTCACCCGCAACCCGCCAGGGCCGGGCTCCTTCATGTTGAGCCACAGCCGCACGCCCTCGTCCGGCTGCAAGCGCAGCACAAGCCGATTGGGCGCGCCGGCATTGGCGCCGAACATCTGCACAGGCGTGTCCTTGAACTGGACGACGATCTCGGAACGACGCGCGCTCATGCGTTTGCCGGTGCGCAGATAAAACGGCACGCCGGCCCAGCGCCAATTGTCGATCTCGGCCTTGATGGCGACAAACGTCTCCGTCTTCGACGCCTTGCCCACCTCATCCGCGTAGGACGCCACAGGCTTGCCGTCGATGAGCCCGGCCTTGTACTGGCCGCGAACGGTCTTTGCCGCCGCTTCATCGGGTCCGATGCGGCGCAACGCCGACAGCACTTTGAGTTTCTCGGTGCGAATGGCGTCGGCCTGCATCGAGTTCGGCGATTCAAGCGCCACCAGGCACAGCAGCTGCAGCAGATGGTTCTGCACCATGTCGCGCAGCGCGCCGGACTTGTCGTAATAGTCCGCGCGGCCTTCGACGCCCAGCTCCTCGGCCACAGTGATCTGCACGTGATCGATGCTCGCGCGCGACCAGACCGGCTCGATCAGCATGTTGGCGAAGCGCAGCACGAGCAGATTTTGCACCGTCTCCTTGCCGAGATAGTGATCGATACGGAAGGTGCGTTGCTCGTTGAACACGCGCCCCACGCCATCGTTGATCGCCCGCGAGGATGCGAGATCGCGGCCGATCGGCTTTTCCAGCACGATGCGCGACGTCGGCGTCGCGGCGCCGGTCTCGGCCAGGCGGTCAGCGATCGTGACGAAGAGGCTAGGCGCGGTCGAGAGATAGAAAATGCGGACGTTTCCGTTGCCGTCCGCTAGCGCACCCTTGAGCGCCCCCCATTCACTGGCCGGCGCCATCGCATCGACGCGCGCATACGTCACGAGGCGCAGGAACGCTTCGCACCTGGCCTCGTCCTCACACACGCCCGGCGAGAACCTGGCGCGGCTTTCGCGCACCAGCGTGCGGAAGCTCTCGGTGTCGAGGTCCGAGCGCGCCACGCCGATGATGCGCGCGTTCGGCGGGATCTGGCCGTCGAGGTAGCGGTGCAGCAGCGACGGGAACAGCTTGCGCAGCGAGAGATCGCCGGTGGCGCCGAACACCACGAGATCGAACGGCGGGACGGGAATGAACTCGGCCATGGTTCTACACAAACTAGAGTTCGGCCCGCCGCGCAAACAGGGGCGCAAGCGCCTGTCTCTTCACAATTGTCCCGCGACATTTTGCGTTGCCAAGGGCGCCGCCCGGCGCCTATGGTCGCGCCACTTCCACGGGCGGCCGCATTTTCATGTCAGACGACGGCACAACGCACAGCGGGTCACGCCGCGCTCTGGGCGGTGAAAAGAAGCCCACCATCAACGACGTGGCCCGCCTGGCCGGGGTCTCGAAGAAGACCGTTTCGCGGGTGATCAATCAGTCGCCGTTCGTGAAGGAGGAGACGCGCGAGAAGATCAACAAGATCATTGCCGAGATCGGCTTTTCGCCCGACCCGCAGGCGCGCGGCTTGGCCTTCCGGCGCTCGTTCCTGATCGGGCTCGTCTACGACAACCCCAACCCGCAATACGTCGTCAACATGCAGCTCGGCATGCTCGATGCGATGCGCGGTTCGGGCTACGAGTTAGTGGTGCACCCGTGCAACCGCGGCAATCCCACGTTTCTCGCCGACTTTCGCCGCTTCATCGAGCGCCAGAAACTCTCGGGCGTCGTGCTGACCCCCTCCGTTTCGGAAGACGATCGGGTCAAGGCGATCCTCGATGAGGTCGGGTGCGGCTACATCCGCATCGCCTCGGTGCCAGTGGACGAGCCGGCGCGCATCATCGTGTCCAACGATCGTCTAGGCGGACGCGCGGCGGCGCGGCATCTGGCCGAACTCGGCCACACGCGCATCGGCTTTATTTCCGGGCCGTCGACGTTCCGCTCGTCGCATGAGCGGCGCGGCGGCTTCGAGGAAGAGCTGAAGGACCGCAAGCTCAACTTGCCGTCCGACTGCATCATGCAAGGCGCCTACACGTTCGACAGCGGCATCTCGTGTGCGGCCGAACTGCTGAAGCGCTCGCCGCGGCCGACAGCGATCTTCGCCGCCAACGACGAAATGGCCGCGGGCGTGCTGCACGCCATCCGCCGCGCGGGGCTCCGGTGCCCGGAAGATGTGTCCGTGGTGGGGTTCGACGACTTCCAGATCGCCTCTTCGGTCTGGCCGCCGCTGACCACGGTGCGCACGCCGACGCGCGAGATCGGCCGGATGGCGGCGGAAAAGCTGATTGGCCTCGACGCCGCCGCGGATCACGCCCACGAGGCAGCCCCGGCCACCTCGCCCGCCCTCGTCGTCCGCGACTCCACCGGCCCCGCCCCCCGCTGAGTATGGCGAACGCGCTTGCAACGGGATTTGACACCGGTTACCAAGACCAAATCGGCTCCCACCTCTGACAGGACGCGCCCATGAAAATCGCGCTCATCATCGAGAACAGCCAGGCCGCCAAGAGCAGCATCGTTCATGACGCGCTGAAATCGGTGGCCGAGCCGCTCGGCCACCAAGTCCATCACTACGGCATGTACGGCGCCGAGGACAAAGCCTCGCTCACCTACGTCATGAACGGCCTGCTGGCGGGCATTCTGATCAACGCGCGCGCAGCGGACTTTGTCGTCACCGGCTGCGGCACCGGCATGGGCTCGATGCTGGCGTGCAATGCCATGCCCGGCGTGTTCTGCGGCCTCATCGCCGATCCGACGGATGCGTTCCTGTTCGGGCAGATCAACGACGGCAACGCCATCGCCATGCCGTACGCCAAAGGCTTCGGCTGGGCGGCGGAGCTCAATCTGCAGGATTGCTATCGCAAGCTGTTCGATGGCGAGCGCGGCCTCGGCTACCCGAAGGAGCGCGCGGCCATCATGGCGAAGAACCGCGGCATCCTGAAGGAGCTGAAGGCCGCGACCTGTCACGACATGCTGACGGTGCTGAAGTCGGTGGATCGGGATTTGCTGAAGGCCGCAATCGCCGGCGAGCGCTTTGAAGAGCTCTTCTTCGCTCACGCGCAGGACGCCGCGATCGCGGACTACCTGCGCCGAGCGCGCGCGGCGTAGAGGAGAGCACTCGATGTTCGCCAGCCGAGTTTGTCCGCTTCCCGGCCGAATGCCCCGCGCAGGCGGGGCGCAGAGCCGGGATCCAGAGATGACGCCCGTGCTGAGGCTCCAAGTCCCGGACTGATGACGAACCCTTCTCCCTCACCGGCCGAACCGCACTGATCACCGGCGGCAATGTCGGCCTCGGTCAGGCGATCGCGGTCGCCCTCGCGCAGGCGGGGGCGGATATCGTCTCGACCGCGCGCCGGCCGTCGGCGGAGACCGGAGAGAAGGTCCGAGCGCTCGGGCGCGGCTTCCTCTCCATCGAAGCGGACCTATCGAGCACGGCGCCTATTCCAGACATTGTCGCGAGTACGCTCGGCGCCTTCGGCAAGATCGACATCCTGGTCAACAACGCCGGCATCATCCGGCGCGCGGAGAGCGTAGCGTTCGGCGAAGAAGACTGGGACGCCGTGATCGACACCAATCTCAAGTCCGCGTTCTTCCTGGCGCAGGCGGCCGGCCGTCACATGATCGCACAGGGGCGCGGCAAGATCATCAACATCGCCTCGATGCTCTCCTTCCAAGGCGGCATCCGCGTGCCCTCCTACACTGCGAGCAAAAGCGGCTTGGCCGGCATCACCAAATTGCTCGCCTGCGAGTGGGCGGCGAAGGGCGTCAACGTGAACGCCATCGCACCGGGCTACATGACGACCGACAACACCGCGGCGCTCCGCGCCACCAGCAGCGCAATGCGCAAATCATGGACCGAATCCCCGCCGGGCGCTGGGGCGAGCCGTGCGATCTCGGCGGCGCGGCGGTGTTCCTGGCGAGCGCCGCGTCGGACTACGTGCACGGCGCCATCATCCCGGTCGACGGGGGTTGGCTGGCGCGCTGAGTCGGCCGTAAGAGGTTCTCGTGGCCTGCATCGTCTGTTTCGGCGAAATCCTGGTCCGGCTCTCCGCGCCGGCGGGCGAGCTGTTGCTGCAATCGCCGGAGCTGCGCGTGCACATTGGCGGCGCGGAAGCCAATGTTGCGATCTCGCTCGCACGCTTCGGCCACACGGCGCGGATGGCGGGTTGCGTCGCAGACAACGCACTGGGCGACGCCGCGCTTGGCGAGTTGCGCCGTCACGGCGTCGACACCTCGGGCGTGACGCGCGCCGCAGGCCGGATGGGGCCTTATTTCCTGACGCCGGGCGCAGGGCAGCGCCCTTCGGACATCATCTACGATCGCGCGCACAGCGCCTTCGCGACAGCGGCCATGACGGAGATGAATTGGCGTGGCATGCTGGACGGCGCGGCTTGGCTGCACGTCTCGGGCGTGACCCCCGCGCTTAGCGCATCGTGCGCTGAGGCCGCGCTCAACGCGATGAAGCTGGCGCGCGCGGCCGGCGTCAAGGTCTCCTATGACGCCAACTTCCGCGCCAAGCTGTGGGAAGCGCGCGCGGAGGATCCGCGTCCCACGCTTGACGCGATGTTCGCGCAGGCCGACCTCATTTTCGCCGGCGCGCGCGATGTCGCGCTCGTCGCCGGCCAGCACATCGCCTCGATCGAACAGGCCGCGGAGATTGTGTTCGCCCGCTACGCCAATGCGGAGCGCATCGCCTGCACGACGCGTAAGCTTCTCAGCGCCGATCATCACGAACTGAGCGCGGTGACGATCGCGCGCGGCGGCGTGGCCCGATCGCCCGTTCGCGCCGTCACGGGGATCGTCGACCGCATCGGCGGCGGCGACGCGTTCGCCGCCGGTCTGCTGCATGGACTGACGAAAGGCGCCGGCGAGCAGGACATTATCGACTTCGCCCTCGCCGCCGCGTGCCTCAAGCACGCGATTCCGGGCGACGCCAATCTTGCCAGCGAGGCGGACGTGCGGTTCTACCTTGAAAACGCCAGCTCGGACGTGCGCCGATGAGCGCCGTCATGACCGCGGAGGACGCGCTGCGCCTTTCCCCGGTGATGCCGGTGGTCGTCATCGACGACGCGGCGCAGGCGACGGCGCTGGCGCGCGCGCTGCTGGCGGGCGGGGTGCGCACGGTCGAGGTCACGCTGCGCACGCCCGCGGCGCTCGACGCCATTCGCGCCATTGCTGCGGCGGCGCCCGAAATGGTGGTCGGCGCCGGAACCGTCTTGACGGCGGACGACCTCCGCGCGGCGGCTGACGCCGGCGCCCGCTACGCGCTGTCGCCGGGCGGCACGCCCAAGCTCATGAAGGCCGCGCGCAAAGTCGCGATCCCGTTCATCCCCGGCGTCGCCAGCGCGAGCGAAATCATGCGCGGGCGCGAGCTCGGCTATCGTTGTTTCAAGTTCTTTCCGGCGGAACAACTGGGCGGCGTAGCAGCGCTGAAAGCGCAGGCGGGTCCGTTGCCGGATGTGCGCTTCTGCCCGACGGGCTCGATCACGTTGGAGAAGGCGCCCGCCTATCTGGCGCTGGAGAACGTGCTGTGCGTCGGCGGCTCGTGGATTGCGCCAGCGGAGAAAATCCGCGCTGGCGACTGGGCGGCGATCGAAGCGGCGGCGCGGCAAGCGGCGGCGCTGAAGCGTTAGAGCCTGTCGCGCAGCGCGTACCAGAGCATGCCCAGCGTATAGAGCGGCGCGCGCAGCGCGGCGCCCCCCGGGAACGCGGGCGGCGCGATCGCCGCGAGCACATCGAAACGCTCCGCCGTTCCCGCCATCGCCTCAACCAGCACCTTGCCCGTCAGCGCGGGCAGCAGCACGCCCTGCCCCGAATAGCCATGCGCAAAGAAGAGATCGCCGTGGCGCCCAACGTGCGGCAGCCGTGACATGGTGATCGACACCAGACCGCCCCACGCATACTCGATCCGCGCGCTGCGCATTTGCGGGAAGATCGCCAGCATGTGTTTGCGCGCGAACGCGGCCATGTCCGACGGCGGCGACGGCGTGTAGCGTTCGCCGCCGCCGAAGATGAGACGGCCGTCCTCGCTCATGCGGAAATAGTTCACGACGAAGCGGCTGTCGCTGACGGCGAGATGGCCGGCGATGATGCGCTCCGGCTCCGCCCAGCAATTGGTGGCCGCCAGATAGTTCGCCACCGGCATGATCCGCGTCGCCAGGCGCGGGACTAAACCCTCCAGCAATGCGTCGCACGCAAGCACGCCATGCTCCGCGCGGACCGCGCCATGTGCGGTGTGCGCGACAACGCCCGGCGCGGTCTCCACGCGCATGACGCGAGAATCCTCGAAGATGCGCACGCCCGCCGCCCGCGCCGCCTCCGCCAGCCCCAACGCATAGTTCAACGGATGCACATGACCGCCACACTCGTCGAGCAACCCGCCATGAAACGCCACGGACTTGACCTGATGGGCGACCTCATCGGCGCGGAGCGTGCGGGCATGCGGATAGTCCATGGCCTCGGCGAGTGTCTCGGCCTCGGCCCGCATCCAGGCCAAATCGCTTGCCTTTGCCGCGAGCGTGAGGTGGCCGTTGACGTGCAGATCGCAGGCGATGCCGTGTTTGGCGATGCGCTCCAGGGTCAGCGTCCGGGCGTCGAGCGCAAGCTCGAACAGCGTTTTCGCGCGCGCACGTCCGAAGCGCGCGATCAGCTCGACGGCGCCTTTGCGCCAGCCGGGGATCATCTGTCCGCCGTTGCGCCCCGACGCGCCCCAGCCGACGCGTCCCGCCTCCAGCAGCACGACAGAATAGCCGCGTTCGGCTGCGTTCAGGGCCGCGTGCAGCCCGGTGTAGCCGCCGCCGATGACGACAACGTCGGCGCGCGTCTCGCCTTCGAGCTTCGGCGCCGGCGCGACCGCATTCGCGGTCGCGACATAGTACGACCGGTCCATGCCGAGGCCGGAATTGAAGTTCACTTCAGACCTTGAGCAGCAGGTGGTCGCGCTCCCACGAGGAGATGACGCCTTCAAACTGGCCGAGTTCGTGCGCCTTGATCTGCTGGAACGCGCTGCAGAAGTGTGCGCCGAGAATGTCGATCACGGGCTGACATTCCTTGAAGCGGTCCAGGCCTTCCGAAAGCGTGCGCGGCAGCGTGCGCGCCCATTTGTAGGCGCTGCCCTGCACCATTTCGTTGGGCGCGATCTTGTCGCGGATGCCGATATAGCCGCAGGCGAGCACTGCGGCGATGGCGAGGTACGGATTGGCGTCCGCGCCCGGCAAACGGTTCTCGATGCGGCGATTCTCCGGCTGCGAGATCGGCACACGCAGACCGCAGGAGCGATTGTCGTAACCCCATTGCAGATTGATCGGCGCTGAAAAATCCGGCCGCATGCGCCGGAACGAGTTGACGTTCGGCGCAAACAGCGGCGTGCATTCGCCGAGGTATTTCTGAAGCCCGCCAACGAAATGGCGGAACATATCGGTGTTGCCGTCCGATCCGTTCTCGCGCGCGGCGCCGAAAAGGTTCGCCCCCTTCTTCGCATCCACCAGCGAGACATGCAGATGCATGGCGCTGCCGGGCTGGTTCTCCATCGGCTTCGCCATGAACGTGGCGTAGACCCCGTGCTTCAGCGCGACCTGCCGCACGATGCGCTTGAATACGAGCACCTGGTCGGATACGTGCACGGGATCGCCGTGATTGAAGTTGATCTCGAGCTGCGCGGTGCCGCTCTCGTGGATCATGGTGTCGAGATGCAGCGACGCCGCTTCCGCGTGCTCATAGATCGTCTCGATCAGGTCCTCGTACTCGGTGATCGCCTCCAGTCCGTAGGGCTGCGGCGAGGTCTCCGAACGGCCCGAACGGCCCGCCGGCGGCACCAGCGGCAGATCGGGATCGGTGTTGACCTGAGTCAGGTAAAACTCCAGCTCCGGCGCCACGACCGGACGCAACCCAGCTTCTTCGTAGAGCTTCACCACGCGCTTCAGCACGTAACGCGGCGCGATATCGTAGGGCGCGCCGTCAGTATGATAGGCGTCAGCGAACACGAACGCCGTCGGCGTCTTGTAGCCGGGCGCGACGCAGATCGTATCGATGTCCGGGCGCAGCACGACGTCCGGATCCTGCGTCGCCAGCGCCTCGTCCGCACTGTCGGCGTAATCGCCCGTCACCGTGAGCAGATAGATGCTCGACGGAATCCGCAACGAGCCGTCCCGCTCGCTCTGCAAGAACTTCTGCGCCGGAAACACCTTGCCGCGGATGACGCCGTTGAGGTCGGGCACCAGGCACTCGACCTCGCCGATCCCGCGTTCGCCAATCCACTTCGAGAATGATCTATCCATACGCACACCACATCGTAGGCGCTGCTCCGCGCTTGGCGCCGGCATGGCGCACACAAACCGCATCTGAAATTCTTTCAAACGAGCGCGGCGCGAAAAATAGAGTGCAGCCGCGAAGGGCCGCCCGCGTACCGCGCCCATCCGCCCTCGTATGAGGGCCGCGGGAGCGCATAAGTCACCTGATATGGCATTGTGGCGGTGCGGTATGGGGCAAGTCAAGCGCGTCCACCGGGCGGTTGAGCGCAGTTCGCCCACTGTTTTTTGCTGCATGCGCCATATGCGGCGCTAGGTTACCAAGATGGACACGACCGGCGCGGAAGACGGTCTCAACGCGGCAGTGTACGCGGAACTGCGCATGCGTCTCGTCACCGGGCGCATGTCGCCCGGCCACGAATTGTCGACGCGCGGCATCGCGGCAGAACTGGGTGTCAGCCAAACGCCGGTGCGTGATGCGCTGTCGCGCTTGGCGGCGGAGGGCGCGGTGGCGATCCGCTCGAAGCGGCGCGTGCGGGTGCCGCCGATGACGCCGGAGCGGTTCGAGGACCTGTTGCGCTGCCGATTGCTGCTGGAGCCGGAAGCCGCCGGCATGGCGCTGCGCTTTCTGACGCCGGAATGCGTTGCGCGCCTGAAAGCGATCGATGCGGCGCTCGACGCAGCGATCGCACGCGGCGACGCCGACGCCTACATGCAGAACAACCACGCCTTCCACTTCACGCTCTACCGCGCGCAAGATATGCGCACGCTGACGCAGCTGATCGAGACGCTGTGGCTCCAATTCGGGCCGTTCATGCGCCAGGTCTATGGCCGCGTCGCCGCCGCGCACTTGAACGACAGCCACCAGGCCGCCATCCGCGCCATCGAGGCCGGCGACGCCGGCGCGCTGCGCGCGGCCATCGCCACGGACATTTCCGACGGCATGGGCCTGATCGATCGCACCGCGATCACAGACCGCGCATCGGCCGTCTAATCCGGCTTCAGCGCTTGCAGCGTGGGCGCCGCCTCGCGCAGCGAGCGCGCAATGATGTCGACCATGCGGTCCACCTCGGCGCGCGTGATAATCAGCGGCGGACACATCACGATGGAGTCGCGGATGCCGCGCACCATTAAGCCGTTCTTGATGCACGTGTCGCGCACCACGGGACCAGCCTTGCCCTCTTTGCCGGTGAAACGTTCATTGGTGCCCTGCTTCGATACGATCTCGACGGCGCCGATCAGACCCAGCGACCGCACTTCGCCCACGAGAGGCTCGCCATTCAGCCGGGCCAATGCTTCGGCGAAGTACGGGCCGATGTCGTCGCGCACGCGTTCGACGAGGCGTTCGCGCTCGATGATCTCGATGTTCTTGAGCGCCACCGCCGCCGCCACGGGATGGCCGGAATAGGTGTAGCCGTGAACGAAGTCGCCCCCCTTCTCGCGCAGCACTTCGACAATTTTGTGCGAAACGCCGACAGCCGAGATCGGCAGATAACCGGATGACAGCCCCTTCGCCATCGGCACGAGATCGGGCGTGACGCCGAAATGCTGATGGCCGAACCATTGGCCCAGCCGGCCGAAGCCGCAGATGACTTCGTCGATCACGAGCAGAATGCCGTACTTGCGGCAGATCGCTTCGACGCGCTTCCAGTAGCCCTTGGGCGGAATGATCACGCCGCCGGCGCCCTGCACCGGCTCACCGATGAAAGCGGCCACGTTCTCGGGGCCGACCTTCAGGATGCGGTCCTCGATTTCCTGCGCGCACCGCGCGCCGAACGCCTCTTCCTCTTCGTTGAAGCCCTCGCCGAACTTATAGGGCTGCGCCACGTGCTCGACGCCGGGGATCGGCAAGCCGCCGATCGGGTGCATGTGCTTCATTCCGCCAAGACTGGCGCCGGCCATGGTCGAGCCATGATAGGCGTTGTGGCGGCTGATGAAGACAGTGCGCTTCGGTTGGCCGGAGACGTTCCAGTAATGGCGCACCATGCGCATAACGGTGTCGTTGGCTTCCGAGCCCGATGAATTGAAGAAGACATGCTGCAGATCGCCGCCGAGCACCTCCGCCAGCTTCGTCGCCAGCATGACCGTCGGCGGCGTCGCCGTCTTGAAGAAGGTGTTGTAGAACGGCAGCTCCTGCATCTGCTCCGACGCCGTGCGCACGAGCTCGTCGCGCCCGTAGCCGACATTCACGCACCATAGCCCCGCCATGCCGTCGAGGATCGCGTTGCCGTCGCCGTCGTAGATGGTGCAGCCTTCGGCGCGGGTAATGATGCGGCTGCCGCCGAGCGCCTGGATCTCTCCGTAATTGGCCTGCGCCGGCAAGTGGTGCGCGACGTCGAGACGGCGCAATTCAGGGATGTCGTAGTTGCGGGCGGCCATGCGTTGTCCTCTTTTTCTTCGTAGATCGCGTCAGCGCGCGACCAGCGGCTCGCGGCGCAGTGCGCGGCCGAGCAACTCAAAAAACTTCTGGCTTTGCGGATTCTCGCTGGCCTTCCACTCCGGGTGCCATTGCACGGCCAGGACGGTTGCGCCGTTCACATCGGCGGAAATCGCCTCGACGACGCCGTCCGGCGCCCGCGCCTCGACGTTGAGGCCCGCACCCAATTTGTCGACGCCTTGATAGTGCACGCTGACGACGTCCAGCTGATCCTGGCCGTAGGCGCGCTTTAGGACGCCACCCTCCTCCAGGGAAACCGGATGCACATGCTCGAAATACTCGGCGAAGCTCTTATCGCTCGGCGCGTGGTGGGGAATGAGATCGGGATGGTCGGCCATGTCGCGGCGCAAGGTGCCGCCGAAAGCCACGTTCAGCTCCTGAAAGCCGCGGCAAATGCCGAACACCGGTTTTCCAAGTTCAAGCATGCCCTCGATCAGGTGCGCGGTCATCTCGTCGCGCCCGGGATCGAACGGGCCTGGCGCGTCGTCGACCAGCACGCCGTAACGCTTGGGGTCGAGGTTGGACGGCGTGCCGGTGAGCAAGATGCCGTCGAGCCGCGGCGCGACCTCCTTGGCGTGCATGAGCTCCGGCATCGCCGGCACAAGCAGCGCCGCGGCGTCGGCATATTTCAGCGCCGACACCAGATAGCGCGTCATCACCGTCTGCGCAGATTGCGACTCGACGGTGCGGTTGCAGCTGATGACGCCAAGAACGGGGCGCGCAGCGTTCATGACAGCAGCACCGCCGGCGAGCAGGCGTGCCAGGCGAGCCAAACCGGCTCGTCCCAGGTGAAATCCTCCTGGTCGTACCGCGTCAGATTGGAACGGAACGTCTTCACGCGGCGGCCGCCTTCGAGCTCGACCTCGAAATTGGTTTCACTGCCCAGATAGACGATGTCCTTGATCACGCCCGGCACGACGTTGGCGCCTTCCGGTGCGTCTTCCATCTTGATCGGCGCGGCGCCGTTGACGCGCTTGTGCATCTCGATTTTCTCGGGTCGCAGCGCGACCCAGACCGTCGATCCCTTCGCACCGGTGACGCCGTGGTCGAGATAGACTGGGGCCGACAGCTCTTTGCAGCGGACCTGCGCCTCGTTCGGCTCGTCCTTCTCCAGCGTCCCCTCGAACATGTTCACGGAGCCGACGAAATCGGCGACGAAGCGCGAGTTCGGAAATTCGTAGAGATCGGTGGGCGTCGCGACCTGCGTCAGCACGCCGCGATTCATCACCGCGCAACGCGTGGCGATGGCCAACGCCTCGTCCTGGTCGTGGGTCACCATGATGAAGGTGATGCCGACCTTCTCTTGTAGGCTCGTCAGCTCCGAGCGCATCTGATCGCGCAGCTTTGCATCGAGCGCCGACAGCGGCTCGTCCAGCAACAGCACCCGCGGGCGCTTCACGAGCGCGCGCGCCAGCGCCACGCGCTGCCGCTGGCCGCCCGACAATTGGTCCGGCATGCGCCCGCCCAGGCCGCCGAGCTTGACCAATTCGAGCGCCTCATCCACGCGCTTCCTGATCTGGCCGCCGTCGACCCCGTCCATCTTCAAGCCATAGCCGACATTGTCGGCCACCTTCATGTGCGGGAACACGGCGTAGCTCTGGAACACCATGTTCACCGGCCGCTTGTTCGGCGGCAGCGGCGCGACGTCCTTGCCGTCGATCAGGATGCGGCCTTCGGTCGGCGTCTCGAAACCGGCGAGCATGCGCAGCAACGTGGTCTTGCCGCAGCCCGAAGGGCCCAGCAGCGCGAAGAACTCGCCCTCGCGAATGTCGAGCGTCACGTTGTCGACAGCCACCATCTTGCCGAAGCGCTTGGTCACGCCTTCGAAGCGGATGATGGCGTTGTCCTTCACGTGCGGTGCGGGTTTGGCGGCGGCGGAAGCGTCTGTCATGCGAGTCTCAAGCCTTCTGATCCTTCGGCTTCTGGTTCTGCATCTGCAGGCCGATGGCCGTTAGCAGCACGGTCACGACGATCAACACGGTGGAGGCGGCGTTCACCTCCGGCGTCACCGAGAACCGCAGCATCGAATACACCTTCACCGGGAAGGTGACCGTGTCTGGCCCGGCGGTGAAGAATGTGATGACGAAATCGTCCAGCGACAAGGTGAAGGCGAGCAGCGCGCCGGCGATCAGGCCAGGCTGCATGTGCGGCACCAGCACGTCCCAGAAGGTGCGCCATTCGCTGGCCCCGAGGTCCTTGGCCGCCTCTTCGAGTTCGCGGTTGAAGGAGGACAGCCGCGCGCGCACCACGGTGGCGACGAACGGAAACGCGAACGACACGTGGGCGATGGTAATGGCCCCCAGATTGAGCGGCCAGGGCAACCCCATCGGCCACGGCATGACGCGCGCGAAAAAGACCAGCATCGCCACGCCCATGCAGATCTCCGGCACGACGATCGGCAGCGCCATGCCGCCTTCGACCACGGTCTTCCCCGGGAACCGGAAGCGCCACAGCATCACCGCGGCCAAGGCGCCCAGCACCACCGAAAGAATGGTGCAGAAGAAGGCGATCGTCAGCGAGTTGATGAAGGCCTGCAGCAGCGAGTCGTTGCTGAACGCCTTGGCGTACCAATCGAGCGTGAACCCTTCCCAGACGATGTTGCGGCGGCTGGTGTTGAAGCTGAACACCATCAACGTGATGAGCGGCAAGTAGAGAAACAAGAGCGTCGCGCTGACGATCACGCGCAACGGCCATTGGCGCATGTACTCGAGCGGGCCGGGCTTTTCCTTCTGCGCCATCATGCGCCCCTGCGTTCGCCGCGGCGCTGCACGAGCGCCTGCAAGGCGATGGCGATGAAGGTCAGGTACATGAGCAGGAACGAGAGCGCCGCGCCGAACGGCCAGTCATTGGCGCGCTTGAACTGGCGCTCGATGACGTTGGCGATCATCTGGCTGTCGGTGCCGCCGAGCAGATCGGGCGTCAGATAGGCGCCGAGCGCCGGGATGAAGGTGATAAGGATGCCCGAGGCGATCCCGGGCGCCGCCAGCGGCACGACGACCGACCAGATTGTGCGCAAGTGCCCTGCACCCAGATCGAGGCTCGCTTCCATCAGCGAGCGGTCCATACGGTCGAGCGCCGAATAGAGCGGCAACACCATGAACGGCAGGTGGACGTAGACCAGACCGATGATCACCGCCGTGTTGTTGTAGAGTAGCGTCAGCGGCTCGTAGTCGCCGAGCGGCTGCAGACCCACCAGCGTCATCAAGCCGCTCGCGTTGTTCCAGAGCCACTCGAGCGCGAAGTTCACATAGCCCTGCTCGCGGAGCACGGCGATCAGCGCGAACGTGCGGATGAGCAAATTCGTCCAGAACGGCAACATGATCAGCAGCAGCAGCCACGCCTTGGCCCTCGGCGAAGAGAAGGCGATGGCCAGTGCAACCGGAAACCCGATGACGAGACACAAAATCGTCGTCAGGCCCGCCACGATGAGGCTCTTCCAGAAAATCTCGATGTAGAGCGGCTCGAGCGCGCGCATGTAGTTCGCGAACGTGCCGGTGAAGTCGATGGTGATGGGCCCGGTGTTCTCGCCGAACGAATAGGCCCAGATCACCGCCATCGGCACGAAGAAGAAGAGAGCGAGCCAAACGATCGGCGGCGCGGCGATGGCCGCGAACGCCGACTTCGCTTGTCTCCAGGTCTGCTCCATCGGAGCTACGCCGCGCTGACGCGCGTGAAGATCTCCTCGTACACGCGTGCGCGCTCGTCGCCCTCGAACGCGCCGTATTCGCTCTTGGCCATAAGATCGGCCGGCGGGAAGATGACAGGGTTGTTGCGATAAGCGTCGCCCATTCGCTCGGCGACGGCGGCGTTCGGCGTCGGATACTGGATTTCCTCGGTGATCTTCTGCCCGGCCTCGGGATCGAGCAGGTAATTGATGAACGCGTGCGCGCCATCGGGGTTCGGGGCGCCGGTGGGAATGCACAGGCAATCCGAATTGATCAACGTGCCTTCCTGCGGGACCACGAACCCGAACTTGTCGCCGGTGCGGGCGATCAGCTGGGCCATGTCGCCGTTGTATTCCAGCACGATGTCGATCTCGCCGGACTCGAGCAAGTCCTGGCCGTCGTCTTCGTGGAACGCCTTCACGCGCCGCTTCTGGCGAATGAGCATCTGCTCGATCGAACTCAGGTTCGCGTCAGGAATGTTGTTCAGCGAAATGCCCTGATACTTGGCGCACAGACGGATCAGGTCCGCGGACTCCGACAGAAGCGCGATGCGCCCCGCGAAAGTGTCGGAGTCGAACAGATACCGCCACGAATTGGGGATCGGCACGCCCTTCGCAGCGGCCGCCGCCTTGTTGTAGCCAATGCCGAGCACCAGCCACGTGTAGGGCATCGAATAGCGCCGGCCCGGATCGAACGCAGCGTCCTGAAAGTCAGGCAGCAGGTTCGCCTTGTTTGGAATCTTGGAATGGTCGAGCGGCTGCAGCAATTGCGCCTGGCTCATGCGGGTGACGAACTCGTTCGACGGCACCACGACGTCATAGCCCTGGTTGCCCGCGCGCAAGCGCGCGAACAACTCGTCGTTGGTCGAGAACAGACTCATCTGGACGCGCGTGCCGGTCGCGGCGCGGAAATCGTCCAGTGTAGTCGGCCCGATATAGGTGTCCCAGTTGTAGAAGTTGACGACGTTGCCCCCGCCGCCTCCCTGGCCGCAGCCGCTCAAACCGCCGGCGAACGAGATGCCGATGGCGGCTGCGCCAAATTGCTGAAGCAGAGACCGGCGCGATGCGCCTCGCAGAAGCTTACCCTTGGCCATACCCGCGCCTTTCCTTGCTCTCTTGCCCACCCCGGAGCGGAGCCCCGGACGCGCGCCCGCTAACAAGCACGCAAATACCAGTCATAATCAATATCTGGGATCACACTTTGGAAGCGATCTTGCTCGACCCGCTTCACGGTGGCGTACATCCGGACGAACCGTTCGCCTAAATAGTCCTTGAGAACGGCGGACTCGGCGAAGCGATCGGTCGCCGCGAACCAATTTGTGGGGATTTTCTCGCCGCCCTCGGCTTGGCTGTAGCCGTCGCCGACAATCGCGGGCCCGGGATCGATCCTGTTCGAAATTCCGTGGTGCACCGCAGCAAGCAATGCTGCAAGTGCGAGCGCGGGATGCGCATCAGCGCCGGCGACACGGTGCTCGATGTGGCGCGTCTGCGGCGCGCCGGCCGGCACCCGGAACGACACGGTGCGGTTGTTCACGCCCCACGTGGGCGCGACCGGCGCATAGGAATTGGCGCGGAAGCGGCGATACGAATTCGCGTTCGGCGCATAGATCGCCATCGAATCCGCCAACAGCGCTTTCATGCCGCCGACGGCGTGCGCCAGCACCGGCTCACCCTCCGGCTTCTCCGAGGCAAAGATATTCTTGCCTGCCTTGTCGTTGACGCTGACATGCAGGTGCATGCCGGAGCCGGCGAGATCGGCGAACGGCTTGGCCATGAAGGTCGCCTCGCATCCGTGCCGGAGCGCCACGCCTTTCGCCGCGCGCTTGTAGAGCACGGCGTCATCGGCGGCGCGCAGCGCATCGGCGTGGTGCTTCAACGTGAGCTCAAGTTGTCCCGGCGCGTATTCGCTGATCGCGCCTTCGAGCGGAATGCCCATCGCGTCGGCGGACGCCCACAGGTCGCGTAGGAAACCGGACGCCTCTTCGACTTCGCGCAAGCCATAAACTTGATGCTGCGTGGCGCGATCGCCGGTGAGCGGGGAGGCCGGCAACTGGATCTTTCCGGCCGGCGTGCGGCGAGCGTCAACGAGGTAATACTCAAGTTCACACGCAACCACGGGGATCAGCCCATCCGCGGCGAAGCGATCGATCACACGCTGCAGAACATGCCGCGGATCGAGATCGTGCGGTTTGCCGTCGAGTTCGTACATGGTGAGCGGCGCCTGCGCGACATCGGCGCCCAGCCACGGCGCCGGCGTGAGGCGGCCCGCGATCGGGCGCGCCACGCGATCGGCGTCGCCATCTTCCCAGACGAGGCCCGTCGCCTCGACATCCTGCCCGGTAATGTCGTTGACGAGGATCGAGCCCGGCAGGAAGCGCCCCTGCTCGTACACCGCAGCGATCTCATGCCGGCGCAGCCGCTTGCCGCGCGGCACCCCCGCCATGTTGGTGAAGACGATCTCGAAGAACTGGATCTCAGGGTGCTTGTCGAGGAAGGCTTTGCACTCTTTGGCGTCGGCGATGGTCATGCAGTGGTGTCTCGGGCGATTTCGTCCGCGAAGCTATCGACCGCGGCGACGAGGCGGTCAATCTGTTGCGTCGTCGTCCCCGGACAAACCAGCATCATCATGTGGAACGGCGCGATCAGCACGCCACGGTTGATCAGGTAGAGGTGGAGCGCGTGGTTCAAGTCGCGCTCCGCCAACGCCGGACGCATTTCGGCGGCGTTGTTCGGCGGCGCCGGCGCGAACACGATCTCCGCCCGCGCGCCGACATGGACAACGCACCAAGGCAGCTTGCGCTTGGCGATGACAGCGTCGAGCGCGGCGACAAGCCGACCGGCGCCCGCCAGCATCGCGGCGTACGCTTCCGGCGTGGCGATTTCGCGCAAGGTCGCGCCGATGGCCGCAATGCCCATGGCGTTGCCCGCGAGCGTCGTACCAATGCCCGAGCGGCCTCCCGGAGCGCCGGCGGTCCGAACCTGAATCTTCTCCGCCAGTTCAGCGCTCACACCCCACACCGCGGCCGGAAAGCCGCCGGCGATGGCCTTGCCGATGACCAATGCATCCGCCGTCAGCCCCCATGCCTTCGCCGCGCCGCCGGGGCCGCTGGAGAGCGTGTGCGTTTCATCGAGCACGAGCAGCGCGCCCGCCTTCTTGACCAGCGCCTGCACGCGTTCCCAGAAACCCGGCGCCGGCAGGATCATGCCGCAATTGGTCATCGCCGGCTCAGCCAGCAGCGCCGCCACATCGCCTTGCGCGAGCGCCGCTTCGAGTGCGCCAATGTCGTTGAACGGCACAGCGCGCGTGGTGCGCGTCATGTCGAACACCTGGCCGATCAGGCCCGGGTCGGGTCGCGTGCGGCCATGGCGAAGTTCGACGAAACAATCCTCGACCATGCCGTGATAGCAGCCGTCGAACACCACGATCACCGGCTTCTTCGTCACCGCGCGAGCCCAGCGGATGAGCGCGCGGTTCGCATCCGAGGCCGAGAGCGCGGTCTGCCAGAACGGCAGGCCGAAGCGCTCTGCCAGCAAGGCGGCGACCGCCGCCGCCTCTTCCGTGGGGAGCATGAACGTCGCGCCGCGGCGCGCTTGCTCCGCGACGGCGCGCGCGATCTCGGCGCGTCCGTGGCCGAACATGCCGGGTGTGTCGCCCAGGCAGAAATCATCGTACGTATTGTCGTCGATGTCGGTCAGCACCGCGCCTTCGCCGTCCTCGGCGATGATCGCGGCAGGCGCGGCCCAATCGTTCATCCAGTGAAACGGCGCGCCGAAGAGCCAGTGTTGCTTGAGCGCGGCCGCCTGCGCCACGCTCTTGGGGTGCGTCTCGATGAAGCGCCGGGTCTCCCGGGCGATGAGGTCGGTCAGGGTCACGCCGCGCAGTATGGACCGCCAGTGCCCCGCCGGCCAACTCCGGCGATTGCCGGCAAGCACGCCCGCGGTCCATACTTGCGCCATGCCCGACACGCCGCGCCCCAACTCGCTTGACGCCTTCTGGATGCCGTTCACGCCGAACCGGGCGTTCAAGGCAGACCCGCGCATGGTCGTGCGCGCCGAAGGCATGCACTACTACACGCCGGACGGGCGCGCGATCCTCGACGGGACCTCCGGACTCTGGTGCTGCGCGGCGGGTCACGGGCGCATGCGCATCGTCGAGGCGATCCAGCGCGCTGCGGCGGAACTGGACTACGCGACGAATTTCAACCTTGGTCATCCAGCCGCGTTCGAGTTCGCCAACCGGCTCGGCGAAATCCTGCCGCCCGACCTCGACCGCATCTTCTTCACCAATAGCGGCAGCGAAAGCGCCGACACCGCGCTCAAGATCGCCCTCGCCTACCAGAAGGCGCGCGGCAAACCGGGAAAGTACCGGCTCATCGGCCGTGAGCGCGGCTATCACGGCACCAATTTCGGCGGCATCAGCGTCGGCGGCATCGTCCGCAACCGGATGACCTACGGCCCCATGGTCGCCGGCGTCGATCACCTGCCACACACCCTCGACATGGCCCGCAATGCGTTCTCGCGCGGCGAACCGCCCTACGGCGTCGAATTCGCGGATGCGCTCGAGCGGATCGTGCAGCTGCACGACGCCAGCACCATCGCCGCGGTGATGGTAGAGCCCGTGGCCGGCTCGACCGGCGTCATCATGCCGCCGAGGGGCTATCTGAAGCGCTTGCGTGCACTCTGCGACAAGCACGACATCCTGCTCATCTTCGACGAAGTCATCACCGGCTTCGGCCGGCTGGGCAGCGCGTTCGCGGCGGACTTCTTCGATGTGAAGCCCGATCTCCTCACCATGGCCAAGGCGATCACCAACGCCGCCGTGCCGATGGGGGCAGTCGCCGCCAGCCGCGAGATCTACGACACGATCCTCGCCAACAGCGACACGCCGATCGAGCTCTTCCACGGCTACACCACCAGCGGCCATCCGCTCGCTTGCGCCGCCGGCCTCGCCACGCTCGACACCTTCAAGGAAGAGCGCCTGTTCGAACGCGCAGCCGAGCTCGCGCCCTATTGGGAGGACGCGATGCACGCGCTGCGCGACGCGCCGCACGTGATCGACATCCGCAATCTTGGCCTGATTGGCGGCGTCGAACTCGAACCGCGGCCGGGCGCACCGACACAGCGCGCACTCGAGGCGTTCCGCAAATGCTTCGACGCCGGCGTCCTTATCCGCGTAACCGGCGACATCCTCGCCTTCTCACCGCCGCTGATCATCGAGAAGAGCCAGATCGATCAGATCGCCGACACCGTGCGCACCGCCCTGAAGCAGATCGCGTGAACCCTATCGCTGTCCTCCCCGTTCTGGGCGCCGCGTTCGCCGTGTCCGCCTTGCTGTTCGCCGCATTGTGGCTGGTCAGCATTCGCCTGAGGGACCCGAGCTTTGTCGACGCGTGGTGGGCGCTTGGCGTGGCGCCGCTGGTGTGGGTGACGTGGGCGTTTCTGGATCGCCCCGACATGCATGCGCATCTGATCGCGCTTCTCGCAAGCGCGTGGTCTTTGCGGCTCGGCCTCTACCTGCTCGCCCGCTGGCGCGCGCACGGCCCCGACCGCCGCTACCAGAAGCTCGCGCAACGCGCGCAGGAAAAGCACGGCATGAACTTCGCCACCTTCGCCGCGCTCTGGGTGTTCGGACCGCAATTGCTGCTGCAGTTCGTGATGGCGCTGCCGGCGATGCTGGGTCAGATGAGCTGGGATCGCCCACTCGGACCGCTCGCATACGCAGGCGCCGCGCTCGCCGTGTTCGGCATTCTCTACCAGGCGGTCGCCGACGAACAGCTGACCGCCTTCAAGCGCGATCCGGCGAACGCGGGCAAGGTGATGGACCGCGGGCTGTGGCGTTATTCGCGGCATCCGAACTATTTCGGCGAGCTCTGTACCTGGTGGGGCATTTTCGCGGTCGCGCTGGAAACGCCGCTCGGGCTCTGGAGCCTGCCCGGCCCGCTGCTGATCACCTTTCTACTCACCCGCGTCAGCGGCGCGCCAACCACCGAACCGCATCTCCAGCGCACCCGCCCCGACTACGCCGCCTACAAAGCGCGCACTTCTGCGTTCATCCCAATGCCGCCGAAGGCTAGCTAAATCTCCCGCGCGCGCGTGCGGCGAGATCGATTTTCGGCAGCGGTCCGCGATCCTGCACGCCATCGGCGCGTTGGCCCGGCGCCCACGCCACCTGCTCGAACTGCGGCAAAATCTGCGTCGGCACGAAGCGCGAGCGGATCGCGTAGACGTGCTTGTCGCCGCCTTTGCCCTGCTGCGTGTGATAAAAACGCTGCGGCGTGATGAGATGGAGTTCGTCCTTCGCGCGCGTCATCGCCACGTAGAGGAGACGCCGCTCCTCTTCCAGCTCCGCGGTTGACCCCGCGCCAAGATCGGACGGCATGCAGCCATCGACAACGTTGAGCACGAACACGTTCTTCCACTCCTGCCCCTTGGCCGAGTGGATGGTGGAAAGAATGAGATAGTCGTCATCCTTGGTGGACGGACCGCTCTCATCGCTGGTCGAGTTCGGCGGATCGAGCGTCAGCTCCGTCAGAAAGCTCGTGCGCGAGGCGAACGTGGCGCCGATGCGCTGCATCTGCTCGATGTCGCCCGCGCGCACCCGCGCATCCTCGTAGCGCTCGTGCATTATCGGCCCGTACCAACGCGCCGCCAAATCCAGATCGCCCGGCCATGTCGCCCCCTGCAGATCGCCGAGCATGAGTTTCAGCCCATCCCACGCCTCGCTCGCGCCCGCCGGCGGCGCGGTGTTGCGCACGACGCCGTAGGCGCCTGTCTCGTCGATGGCATCGAGTATCCGCGCCGCTTTCGCCGGCCCCACGCCCGGCACCAGCTGCAGCGTGCGGAAGCCCGCGATGCGATCGCCGCCATTTTGCGCCCAGCGCAGAATGGCCAGAAAATCCTTCACGTGCGCGGCTTCGAGAAACTTCAGCCCGCCGAACTTCACAAAGGGAATGTCGCGCCGCGCCAGCTCTAATTCCACCGGCGCAGAGAAATCAGCGGCGCGAAAGAGGATGGCCTGGCTCTTCAAATCCACGCCGCGCTCGCGCGCTTCGAGCACGCATTCGGCCACATAACAGGCCTGCGCCGCTTCATCGCGCACGCTCACCAGCTTCGGCGCCGTCCCGCCGCTGCGCGTGGTGCGGAGATTCTTGGTGAACCGCTCCTGCGCCAGATCGATTACGGCGTTCGACGCCGCCAAGATCGGCGCAGTCGAGCGATAATTCTGCTCCAACGTCACCAGGCGCGCTTCCGGCGTGAACGCTTTCGGAAACTCCAGAATGTTGCGCACGTCCGCCGCGCGGAACGAATAGATCGACTGCGCGTCGTCGCCGACCACAGTCACGCCGCGCCCGTCGGGCTTCATCGCCAGCAGAATGCGCGCCTGCAGCTTGTTGGTGTCTTGGTACTCATCGACCAGCACGTGATCGAACCGCGCGCCGACCTCCGCCGCCAAAGCCGGCTCCTGCATCGCCTCGGCCCAGAGCCACAGCAGATCGTCATAATCCAAGACGTTCTGCTTCTGCTTGGCCTCCACATAAGCCGCAAACAGGCGCTTCAGCTCCGCTTCCCATTCGCGGCACCACGGAAACGCCGCCGCCAGCGCGTCCGCAATCGACTCATCCGCATTCACGACGCGCGAATAAATCGCGAGGCACGTCCCCTTCATCGGAAACCGCTTGGCGCCCGTCGCCACGCCAAGCTCGGCGCGCACCATGCCCATCAGATCGGCGCTGTCGCTGCGATCGTGGATGGTGAAGTCCGGATCGATCCCGATCACCGGCGCCACCTCGCGCAACAGCCGCGCGCCAATGGCGTGAAACGTCCCCGCCCACGGAATGCGCACATCCGTCGGAAACGCGCGCCCCCGCTCCCCCTCGATGGGGGAGCTGTCACCCCCGGACTCGATCCGGGGGTGACTGAGGGGGTGAGACCCGCCATCGTTTCCAGCTATGCCGCGTGAGGCTTCCCCTTCATCGCCGGCGCGCGCACCCCTCCCCGCCGCTACGCGGCGACCCTCCCCATCGAGGGAAGGGTGGGCATACACGGCAAGCGCCTTCCCAACCCGCGCGATCATCTCGCTCGCCGCGCGCCGCGAAAACGTCAGCAGCAAAATCCGCGACGGATCGGCGCCGGTCGCAACCAGATGCGCAACCCGGCACGACAACGTCTTCGTCTTCCCCGACCCCGCGCCCGCAATCACCAGCAACGGCTCGAGCCCATGCTCCACGGCGGCGCGCTGCTCCGCGTTCAATTCGTCAAAAGCCTGCGCATTGATTCGCGACATACGCGGAGGCTGACGTGTTTCGCCTTTGTTCGCAACGCGGGGCGTGTTACGGCGCCAACATCATCCGCACGGGCGAAGAAGGCCCATGGGCGCCCGGCTACTATTCAACGCTCTTCGAAGACCCAGACGGCATCCGCATCGAAGCGCTCTTCATTCCCGGCACCGGCAATCTGGATCGCATCAAGGACAAACCGCTCGCGCCCGTGGGCTGATCGAGTCCGGACCGCCGGCGCCCTCGCCGGCATCGGTGGTTCCGCTTAGGAAGGTGGTAACAGCCTAACGCCGCATGCCGGCGAGGGCGCCGGCGGTCCGGACTTATGCCCCTTCCAGCGCTTCGCTCGCTTCGAGCCACGCCGCTTCCGCCTTCGCTAGCGCCGTCGCCGCGTGCGCGCGCTCTTTCAGCAGCGACTCGCCGCGCTTTTGGTCCTTCGCGAACACATCTGGATCGGCCAGCGCCTTATCGATGCGCGCCAACGCTTCGGTCGCCTGCTCGATCTCTTTTTCCGCCGCCTCAAGCTTGCGCGTTAGCGTGTATTTCGAATGCTTCGGCTTCGCGTCTGCCTGCACGACCGCCGCTATGGCGCTCGGCTTCTCGCCCTCATCCGCTGGCCGGTCCGCCGCCGCCACCAGTTTGCGATAGTTTTCCAGGTCGCCGTCATACTGACGTGCGCGGCCGTGATAGACGAGCCACAACCGGTCGGCGCAGGCCTCAGCCAGATAAATGTCGTGCGTGATCAGCAGCACGGCGCCTTCGTATTCGTTGATGGCGTGGATCAGCGCCTCGCGGCTATCGATGTCCAGGTGGGAGGTCGGCTCGTCCAGGATCAGCACGTGCGGTTTGGCGTGCGCCATGAGCCCCAGCAACAGCCGCACCTTCTCGCCGCCGCTGAGGTTCTGCACTTTGGTGTCGATCTTCTCGACGCCGAATCCCATCCGCGCCGCCAGCGCCCGCAACTTCGGCGGCGCCCAGTCGGGCTCGAGATCGCGCACGTGCTCGAGCACGGTTTCGCCCTCGCGCAATTCGTCGAGCTGATCCTGGCTGAAATAGCCCATCACGGCCTTGCCCGACGCCACGCGCTTGCCGGCCAGCAACGGCAGCCGCGCCGCGATCGATTTCACCAAGGTCGTCTTGCCCTGCCCGTTCGGCCCGATGATGACGATGCGGTCGTCGTGATCGAGCCGCAGCGACACGCGCTTCAGCACCGGCTTGCCGGCGACATAACCAAGATCGGCTTCGTCGAGCACCACCAAAGGCGAGGCGAGTTGAACAGGGTCCTCGAAATGAAACGGGATCGTGCGCTCCTCCAGCGGCACGGCGATATCCTGCATTTTTTCGAGCTGCTTGATCCGGCTCTGCGCCTGTGCGGCCTTCGAGGCCTTAGCGCGGAAGCGATCGATGAATTTCTGCAAGTGCGCCTTCTGCGCATCCTGCTTGGCTTTCATGCCGACGGCGAGCGCCATACGTTCGGCCTTCTTCTTCAGGTAGGCATCGTAGCCGCCGACGAACACTTCCAGCTTACGATCGTCCAACGCCAGGATATGCGTAACCGAACGGTTCAGCATTTCGCGATCGTGGCTGACGCAGACCACCGTGTGCGGATACTCGCGCAGATATTCCTCGAGCCAAGCCGCGCCCTCGAGGTCGAGGTAATTGGTCGGCTCGTCGAGAATCAGCAGGTCCGGCTGCGAGAACAGCACGCCCGCCAAAGCCGCGCGCATGCGCCAGCCGCCGGAGAACTCGCGCGCCGGCCGGCGCAGATCCTCCTGCTCGAACCCGAGGCCGACCATGATCGCGCTCGCGCGCGCCTCGCCGGAATAGCCGTCGATTTCCGCCAGGCGCGTGTGGATGTCGGCGATGCGCTGGGGGTCTTCAGCGGTCTCCGCTTCCTTCAGCAGCGCCGTCAT
Source organism: Hyphomonadaceae bacterium (assembly GCA_050182055.1). Classification (GTDB taxonomy): domain Bacteria; phylum Pseudomonadota; class Alphaproteobacteria; order Caulobacterales; family Aquidulcibacteraceae; genus Vitreimonas. The sequence goes on along the minus strand of JBFXCP010000001.1, from coordinate 52,638 downwards.
CTCCGCATCCGCGGCGAGCACCAGTTCCAGCAGCGGCGTCTCCACTTGCGGCGCTTCCTGCGCCACGAATCCTAGCCGCGCTCCGCGCCGCACCCGGATCGACGCATGCGCTTTGCCCACCTCCTCCTGGATCAGACGCAGCAGCGTCGACTTGCCGGTCCCGTTGCGGCCGACCAGGCCGACCTTCCAGCCCTCGGCGATGAACGCGTTCGCATTCTCGAACAGCGGGCGGGCGCCGACGCGATAGGTGAGGTCCGAAATCTCAAGCACGCCGCCAGATGCCGCTTTCGCTCCGGCAAATAAAGCGCAAAGATGCGCCAAAGCCGGGGGGCTGACATGACCGAACTCAAGCGCAACAGCGGCGATCAGCTTTTCATCTGGATCGTGGCCGGACTGTTCGGGATCGTGCTCGCCATGTTCGCGGTCGTGGGCGTTTCGCTCATCGCCGCGGGCAACACGACAGGGTGGGTGCTGATCGTCTTCGCGCTGCCGTTCGCCTGGCTCGGCGGCTACGTGTACCGCGAGGCGGCCGCGCGCAGCTTCACCCGCATCGCCGTCGACGCCGCAGGCGTGCAGCTGCGGCTGCCGGCGCGGCGCAGCTACGTGCCGCTGGAGAAGATCGAGACCTCCGTCCCGCTCTCGGCAATCCGCGCCATCGAGGCGCGCACGGAGGCGTTTCGCGCGCTTGGCACAACTGTGCTGCAGCGCGCGTTCTCGCTGCTGCTGACCGACAACAGCCGCATCGTCCTGGGCGCGGACCGGCGCTTCACCCAGCCCTACTTCCAAACCGCCGCCAGCGCGATCTCCGCACAGACGCAAATTGCGGTGCGCGACTTGGGCCTCGTCGACGCCAATGCTGGATTCATGATGATCGCCGGCCATAGCGCGCCGCCCTGGGATGCGGCCGCGGTTGCGCCCGATACGATGCAGAAGCGCTACAGCGACGAGAGCCGCGGCATGCGCATCGCGATGATCGTCGCCGCGGCCGCCGCAGCCGTTGGCGCGCTGTCGCGCGCGTTCGGCGGCTAATCGCGCGGTTTCGCGCGCCAGAGCGTGGCCGCGAGCAGCAACGACAGCACCGACGAACCGATCCAGAACCAGATCGCCGGCCCGAAGTCGTAGACGCGATCGTCACCGACCATGTGCGAATGCCGGTCCAGCAGGGCGCCCGAAATGTTCTCCTGAATGGCCGCGCCGATATAGGAGAAGATGCCGATCACCCCCATCGCCGCGCCGGTCACGCGCTTGGGGCAGAGGTCCACGGCGAACAGCCCGCCAAGCGACGCCACCAAACCGCTGAGCCCCAGCCCGAACAGCACCATGCCCACCGTCAGCGTCACGAGATCGGTAGGACCGAAGAAGATCAGCAACAGGCCGACGATCTCCAGCAGCGCAAACAGCAGGTTTGCCGGCGGCCGGCTGGCCTTGAAAAAGAGATCGCTGACAAGTCCGTAGAGGATCGAGCCGGCGATGCCCGCGAGCGTCGAGATCATCAGCATCGTCCCGGCGCCTACTTCGTCGAAGCCGCGTGCTTCTTGCAGGTAGAGCGGCCCCCATGAATTGATGGCGTAGCGCGTGACGTAGTTGGCGGCGCTGGAGAGGCCGAGAATCAGGATCACCGGGTTGCGCAGCACCGAGAACTGCAGCGCCAGAGTCGACTTCGCTTGCGTCGCCGCGCCCTCGGCGACGTGGTCGTTCTTCCAGTCGGCGATTTCCGGCAAACCCATCGTGCGCGGCCGTTCGCGCAACAGCGACCACACCATGATCGCGGTGAACACCCCAATCGCCGCCGGCACGAAATAGCCGTAGCGCCAGCCCCACAACGCAATCACCCAGCCGATGACAAAGAAGGAGAGCCCTTCGCCGATGGCGTGCGAGGTGTTCCAAAGGCCGTAGACGCGGCCGCGCTCGCGGTTCGAGAACCAGGAGCTGATCGCCACCACGCTGGCGGGCGCGCCGAAACCCTGGAACCATCCGTTGAGGCCCCACAGCACGATCGCCATCACCAGCGTGTCCGCGAACCCCATGCCGACATTGCACAACGCCGACATGAGAAAGCCGAACGGCAGGAAGATGCGGATATTGGCGTGATCGGCGAGGAAGCCATTGGTGAACTTGCCCAGCGCGTAGGTGTAGAACAGCGCCGAGCCGATCAGGCCGAATTCGGCCGGCGTGAATACGCCCGCGTCGATCATCGAGGGCTTGGCCATGCCGATCGCCAGCCGGCAGGTGTAGATGAAGCCATAGCCCAGCGTGATGGCCAGCATCACCCGCCAGCGGTGCTTGCGGTAGAGCGCATCGATCTCGCGCTGGTTCTGCATCATCGGCGCATCCGCCGTCGTTGCGAACGCGCTCAGAAAACGCCCGATCATCCTCTGCGCCCCCGCTCGCGCCGTGGCGACAGTTGCGCAGCGCGGCCGCGAGTGCAATACGCGCGGGCGGCGCTTCCGCCGCAAGGCGCTCCGCGTGACCCTGCCGCTTCCGCATCTCTTGCTGGCCGTTGCGGTGATGGCGGTGTGGGGCACGAACTTCGTCGTCATCGAGGCAGCGCTCGCGCATCTGCCGCCGCTGCTTCTGGCCGCGCTCCGCTTTTCGCTGGCCTTCCTGCCCGCCGCGCTTTTCTTGAAGCGACCAGCCGTCTCGTGGGCGAACCTGGCGCTCTATGGCGTGCTGATAGGCGCCGGGCAGTTCGGCCTGCTCTTCATCGCCATGAAGAACGACATCACGCCGGGGCTTGCCTCGCTCGTGGTGCAGACGCAGATCTTCTTCACCATCGCTTTGGCGATGCGTGGCGGGCGCGAGCGCATTCGCCCACATCAGATCGCCGCGCTTGCACTCGCGAGCGCAGGGATCGGCGTCATCTTCGCGCACACGGACGCGAGCGTGACGCCGCTTGGTCTGGGGCTGGTGCTCTGCGCGGCGCTCTGCTGGTCGCTCGGCAACATGACCGCGCGCGCCGCGGGGCCCAAGCTCGACGTCCTGGCCTACATGGTCTGGTCGAGCTTCTTCGCTGTGCCGCCGCTGTTGGCGCTGTCGCTCCTGTTCGAGGGGCCTGCGGCGATCGCCGCGGGCGTGCGCGATGCGGACGTGGCGACCTGGAGCGCGGTCGTCTGGCAAGCAGCGGGCAACACGCTCTTCGGCTACAGCGCCTGGGCGTGGCTGCTCGCGCGCAACCCCGCAACGCTGGTGACGCCGCTGGCGCTGCTGGTGCCGGTGTTCGGCATGGGAGCGGCCGCGCTTGTCCTGCACGAGCCGCTACCCGCGTGGAAGCTTGCCGCGGCAGTGCTGGTCTTCGCCGGCCTCGCGCTCAACCTACTCTGGCCGCTGCTTCGGAAGCGGTGAGTCCTCAGCCGCCCGGGAACGTGTAGCTATCCACGAACGTGAAGTCGGTGGCGTGCACCGACGCGCCGTTCGCCAGCGTGATCGTTTCCGTGATCAGGCCGTTCGCGCTGGTAATCAGCCATTGCGTGGCGTTGATCTGCACGAACGTGGCCCCCTGCGCCGCGGTGCCGTAACCGACGAAGATGAACGAGTCGCCCGTCACCGCGCCTTGGCCGGCGAAGTCCATGATCGTATCGCCATTGGCCTGGCCGGCGCGGAACACGAAGCTGTCGGCGTCGTCGTTGCCGCGCAGCAGGTCCGCGCCTGCGCCGCCGTCGATGACATCGACGCCGCCGGTGCCGCGGAAGTCGTCAGCCTGGTTGGAGCCGATGGCGCCGTGGAACGCATAAAGGAAATCGTTGACGACGCCGTCCCAACTCGCGCCCGAGCCCATGTCGATGATCACGCCCGTCGCCGAGCTTGAATAATCGACCGTGTCGAAGCCGCCGAAGCCGGCCAGCACATCCGAGCCGCCCGTGCCGCCATTGATGATGTTGTCGCCGCTATCGCCCCAGAGCTGGTCGTTGCCGGCGCCGCCGATGATGTGCTCGATCGAGGTGAAGGTGTCGTTGACCGAGCCGTCCCACGACACGCCCGCCTGCATATCCACAATCACGCCCGCGGTGGATCCCGCATACGAAATCGTGTCGCGCCCGGCGCCGCCGGCGAAATTGTTGGCTGCGAACGAGGACACGAACACGTCGTTGAAGCCCGAGCCGGTCACGTTCTCGATCAACGAGTAGGTGTCGCCCGCCGCATGGCCGCCCGCGCCCGCGCCGGTGCGGAGGTTCACCGTGACGCCTGCGTTCGACCCGGCGTAATCGGCGGTGTCGACGCCATCGGCGCCAAGCAGCGTGTCGGCGCCGAGGCCGCCGGTGAAGGTGTTGTCGCCGTTGCTGCCGTAGAACGTATCGGCGCCGTTGCCGCCGATGGCGTTCTCGATTGACGAGAACGTGTCGTTGACCACGCCGTCCCACGACACGCCCGAGGCGAGATCGATGATCACACCATTCGCCGAGCCAGCATAGGACAACGTGTCGTTGCCGTTGCCGCCGGTGAAACTGTTCGCCGCCGCTGAGGACACGAACGTATCGGCGAAGTTCGAGCCGATGGCGTTCTCGACGCCGTTGAACGTATCGCCCGCCGCCTCGCCGCCCGAACCCGTACCAGCTGCGAAGTTGATGGTGACGCCCGCCGCGGAAGCGGCGTAGTCGACCGTGTCGACGCCGGAGCCGCCGAAGAAGGCGTCGCCGCCCGCCCCGCCCGTGAAGCGATTGTCGCCGGCCGTGCCGTAGAAGGTGTCGGCGAATGCGGAGCCGATAGCGTATTCGATCGACGAGAACGTATCGTTGACCGAGCCGTCCCAGGACGCGCCCGAGCCGAGGTCGATGATCACGCCCGCAGCGGAGTTGGCGTAGGACACAGTGTCGTTGCCGGTGCCGCCAGCGAAGTCGTTCGCCGCCGTACCGGAAATGAACATGTCGTCGAAATTCGTGCCGGTGGCGTCTTCGATCGAGATCAGCGTATCGCCCGTTGCGTCGCCGCCGGTTGCGGTCATCGTATGCAGGTTGACCGTCACCGCCGCGGCGGAGCCCAAATAGCTGGCGCGGTCGCGCCCATTGCCGCCGTTCAGCGTGTCGCCGCCGGCGCCGCCGATCAGCGTGTCGGCGCCGTCGCCGCCGTTCAAGTTGTCCGTTCCGGCGTTGCCGGTCAGCGTGTTGGCGGCGCTGTTGCCGGTCAGCGTATCGTTGCCCGTGCCGCCGGTTGCGTTCTCGATCACCACGCCGTTGGCGATGGTGAAACCGTTGTGGAAGTTGGAGACGAACGACACGAAGCCGCCGCCGCCCGTCTCGTTGGCCAGCGTCGCCGCGCGCAGATCGATCGTGGCGTTCTGCGACCCGTTGAAGACGATCGTATCGGTACCGCCCGTATCCCAGATCGCGCGATACGACCCCGCCGCCGCCGTGAGCGTGTAGGTCGTGTTGCCGGAATTCGTGGTCGGGTTCGTGCCGTACAGCGACTGCAGCATCGCGACGTCGAGCGCCATCGGCGTCGATTCCGAGCCCGTGGTCAGGCTGCCGTTCGGTCCCCAGGGCGCGAACTCCCAGCCGCTGTTGTAGCTCATCATCGTGAACACGCCCTGGTTCATGTAGAACGTGCCGTACGAGCTGAACGGATTGACCACGCCCTGCATGATCTCGCTATTGCCGCCATTGTCGTGCGGGTGGGCGAGGCCGAGGCCGTGGCCGATTTCGTGAATGACGGTTGACCAGGCGGAGCTGCCAGGCGCCAGACCGGCAAGCCAGCTCGACGTATCCGGATCGAACGCGCCGTGGCCGACGCCGACGAAGAAATGGCCGAGCACGTTGGTCCCAAGGTCGGCCAATGTGAGCACGAAGTCCGCGCTCGCCGCGCTGAACACCTGCGTAAAGACGAGCGGCGTCACCGCCTCGAACGTATCGAGCGCCAGCATCACTGCGTCGATTTCAGTCTGCGTCCAATTGCGGGTGGCGGTGTCGCCGGAGAAGGTCTGCCCCGCCGTGGAGAAGTAGACGTTGATGGTGTTGTCGGGGAATTGGTAGTTGATGTCGATCGTGTTGAGCGGGTTCTGCGGCGGGCCGCCTGACGTGACGCTGATTGTGTAGCCGCCCGTCAGCGTCGCGCCCGTATCCGGCTCCCACGCGCGCGCGTTGATGAAATAGGTGCCGGTTTCCTGCACGGTGAAGCGCAGCAGAGAATCTGTGCCGGGGCCGGCGTCGTCGTCGATAGCGATAAGCGCACCAAATTCGTTGCGCAGCTCAAGATATGTGTCCTGCAACGGAGTCCCGCCGTTGCCGGTCATCGTGAAGACGTAAGTCTGCCCGGCGACCAGATCGACGCGATACCAATCATCGTCACCCGGCGTGTTGACGAAGCCGTTCTGCGAACCGCCGATGGTCAGCACGACGCTCGTCGTGGCGTTGCCGGGCACAGTGTCGCTGCCGGAGTTCTGTTCTTGGGGGCCGCCGTCGCCGGTGCGGAGCGTGAAGAAGCCGTCGTCGAGGCGCTCGAACTGCAGCCATGAGCGGTCGCTCGCGCCGGCATCGTAGCTGAGGACCTTGTCCATGCAGGTGGCGCAGCCGCAGGCGAAGGCGTTGACCGTGTCCAACGAGGCCAGCGAGCCGTCGATGCCCGACGCACGGAAGAGAGAGCCAGTATTTCCAGCGGCGGCGAGCCCGGTCGCCAAATCCTGGTACAGACGCATGTGGTAGGTCCCCTGTTGACCCCCTTCCTCTAGCGTCATTTACCTCAAAGTCCACGCGCGACGCCGCGCGCGCTGCTCCCGCGCAGCGCTTCGCCGAGTACCGCCAGACCGTCCGCCAGCCGGGTGGATGGGACAAGTCCGGGCGGAATCGGATCGACCGGAACAGCGAGGCGGTCGCTGTCGGCGCGCTCGATTTGCTCGGCGCTGAGCGGAAAGCGGGCGCCGGCCAGTCCGCGCGCGATCCGGAGCGCGGCTTTGGGCGTACCGATCACGAAATTGTGTGCACCCGCTGCGCGCGCCGCCGCCGCGTAGAGCGCCCGGAACGTGACGATGTCGGGCCCGCCGGCCGCGAACACGCCCGCCCGTCCGTCCATCACCAGCCCCGCCGCCAGCCGGCCAAGGTCGCCATGGAACACAGGCTGCACCCGCGCCCGGCCTGAGCCTGGGACCGGGAGCACCGGAAAGCGGCGCGCCAGGCGCATCAAGCGCGGCAGCGTCGGCAGACGCAGATCGCCATAGATGAGCGTGGGCCGGACGATGGCGGCGCCCGGATAGTGCAGCCGCGCAGCCGCCTCCGCGTCCGCCAGCGCGCGATAGGTCGCCGCGCCAGCGTCGATGGCGACATTGTTGCTGGAGAATGCGAGCACCCGCACGCGCGGCCGCGCCGCCGCGAGGGCGCGCGCCGCGAGTTCAAGATGCGTCGCGAATACGGCCGCGTCGCAATCGCCGGCGAGTGCGGCCAGCCGGTCCGGCGAGTCCAAGTCGAGCGCGGCGACTTCGGCGCCGGCGGCTTCCAAGCGCGCGGCGGCGTTCTGTTCGCGCCTGCGCATCGTCGCGCGCACGGCGCACCCTTGCGCGCGGAGCGCGTGCGCCACGGCCTCTCCGACCGCGCCGCTCGCCCCCACGACCAGCACCTTCATCCGCGCACCCGCAGCGCGAACGCCAGGAAGGGCACAACGAGCTCCGTGCACGCGCGCTCCAAGCCGTTGCGCGCGAACTTGCGGAAGTAGCGCGCGAAACTCTGCGCCTTATGGCGCGCGATCTCCGCGGACGGCGCATCGCTAGAGGAGCGGTGGTGGACGCCATGCGGGCCCGGCGCGAACACCACCGCGCCGCCGGCGTCCTCGATGCGGCGGCACAGATCGACGTCTTCGACATGCAGAAAATACTGCTCGTCAAACCCGCCCACCCGGGCAAAGTCCGCCGCGCGCATCAGCATCAGCGCGCCGCTGACGCCGCCCACCCGCTCCGGCACCGGCGGCATGGGCGCCGCGTGCAGATTCACATCGCGCAGCGCCGGGAAAATGCGGCCAAACGCCGAAAGACCGCTGAAACTCACGAAGGCGCGCCACAGCGTCACGCGCCGCCGCCGCGCGCCACGTTCCGGCCGGCCCGCCGCGTCGCGCAGATCGCCGCCGACGATCGCCAGCGTCGCGTGCTGCTCTAACACATCGGCAAGCCGCGTCAGCGCATCCGCCGCCAGCACCACGTCGGGATTCACGAACGCCAGTACGCCGCCCGTTGCGGCGCGCGCGCCCGCGTTGCACGCCTTGGCGAAGCCGACATTGCCAGCGCCGCGCAGAACCTTCATCCGCGCATCCGCTTGCGCCAAGCGATCGATGAGGGCTTCGCCCTCAGGCGGGTTGCCGTTGTCGACAATGACGATTTCGCTCACATCGCGGGCGCTGGCGAGCGCAGCAAGGCTTAAGGCCAGCACCGGGCCGGTTCGGTAGCTCACTACGATCGCGGAGACGGCGCCGGCGCGCGCCACGTCACTCGGCCGCGATGGCTTGCTCGTGCATCGATTCCAGATAGATCGGCACGATCTCTTCGGTCGGCCCAAACGCAATCACCTGACCGCGCACCATCCAGCACACGACATTGCAAACGTTGCGAATGAGATCGAGCGAGTGGCTCGCGAGCACGATGATCTTGCTGCGGTTGACGAACGCGTCGAGCCGCGCCTGCGCCTGCTCCACGAACGCCGCGTCGCCGGCGCCGAGCCATTCGTCGAGCACCAGAACGTCGCCCTGCACAGCCGTGCACAGCGCAAACGACAGCCGCGCTTTCATGCCATCGGAATAGGTGCGGAACGGCAGATGGATGAACGGGCCGAGCCCGGTCCATTCCGGAATCTCTTCCTTGGCCGCCTTCACTTCCGCGCTCGTCGCGCCCAGCAGGCGCAGCGGCAGCTCGATATTCTCCAGGCCGGAGAGTTCGGGATTGATGCCCATGCCGCGGTCGATCAGCGGCAGGATGCGCCCCTCGACCTCGACCTTCCCTTTCTGCGGGTGGCCGAGCCCGGCGATGATCCGCAGCAGCGTCGATTTGCCGGAGCCGTTGTGCCCGATCAGTCCGAGGCGGTCCCCGTCCTTCAGTTCGAACGAGACGTTGGAGAGCGCTTCCACGCGCGTCTGCCCCTGCCCGAGGATGAGCTTGGCGCCGGCGACCTGGCGCAGCACCGTCACCTTGAGCGACCGGCCCGTGAGTTCGTACAGCGGGTAGCTGAACGTGACGTCCGTGAGTTTGACGCTCGGCACTGTCAGCACCCTCGCAGTGCGGCCGCCGGCACGTCGGCCGGGGCGCCAGTTCCAAAAAGTCGCATAGCCAAGAAGCCTTTACAAGACACGCCGCCCTCGGCGCATGTACGCGTCAGAGCCACAGAAAGATGCGTTTGCGGCTTGTGGACAGAACAATCCAGGCGAGCACGATCAGCACGCCCAGGCTGATCTCCGCATAGAGCCAGTTCTGCGCCGTGGGGGCTTGCCCCATCAGCGGCGCGCGCACCAATTCCAGCACGTGATAGATGGGGTTGGCGTCGATCCAGATGCTCGACACCCGGCCCTGATCCGGATGCCACAAGATCGGCGTCAGGAAGAAAACGATCTGCATGAAATTGATAATGACTTGCGTGATGTCGCGGAAGCGCAAGCACAGCGGCGCTAGGATCACCGCGGCGAAGAAGCCGATCGCCAGCACCATCGCGACGCCTGGAATGACCCACAGCGTCGCTTCGGTCACCGGAAATTTGTAGATCGCCGCCAGCCCCACGAACACCAGCGCGTTGTGCAAGAACACGATCCAGTTGCGATAGACCATGCGTGCGACCAGCACCGGGATCGGGATCGATACGTTGCGCAGCTGCGACTCGGCGTCGATCGCCACCGTGCAGCCTTCGCTGATCAGCGCCAGCAGCAGGAACCACACCAGAAATCCGCTGACCAGCCAGCGCAGATATTCTTCCTGCGGCTGCTCGAACACCTGGCTGTATAGCAGCGAGAGCGCCAGCACGAGCGCAGCCAGGCTGAAGCTGATCCAGAACGGCCCGAAGACGGAGCGCCGGTAACGCAGATTGATGTCCTGATTGCCCATCAGGATCCACGTCTGCCAACGCGTCAGCGTACGGCCCAAATCCTTGGCGGCTTCGATCATCGACCCCTCAAGCGCCCGGCCTTATCCCATGCGCCTCGTTTCCGGATCAACGGGGAACTGCCGCGATTCCGTTGCAGGGCGAAGCGCCGTTTTTGCCGTAGCAGCCTCGCTTGACGCTTCCGTGAACTGCACGCACACGAAAGAGGCGCCCGGACGCGTGGTGGGCGCTTTGGGAGAACGTGTGTGGGCGGTCGGGTCCTGGTCCTCGGCGTCACCGGCATGCTGGGCAACGCGGTGTTTCGCGTGTTCAGCGCCGATCCGGCCTGGACGGCGTTCGCCACGGCGCGGGCGGACGCTGCGCGCCGCTGGTTTCCGGACGCGCAGCCCGATCACTTCATCACCGGGGTCGACGCCGAGAACGAAGCCGATCTCGCCCGCGCGTTCGACACCGCCAAGCCGACGCTGGTGGTCAATTGCGTCGGCGTCATCAAGCAATTGGCGTCGGCCAAGGACCCCCTGGTCACGATTCCGATCAACGCCATTCTGCCGCACCGGCTGGCCAAACTGTGCGCAGCCGCCGGCGCGCGGCTGATCCACGTCAGCACCGATTGCGTGTTCAGCGGCAAGACCGGGCTCTACACCGAATCGGACTTTCCCGACGCCGACGACCTCTATGGCCGGTCCAAGCTGCTCGGCGAAGTGGATTATCCGCACGCGATCACGTTGCGGACCTCGATCATCGGTCACGAACTCGGCTCGGCGTCAGGTCTCGTCGGCTGGTTCTTGAGTCAGTCGGGCACGGTGAAGGGCTATCGCAAGGCCATCTTCTCCGGCCTGCCGACGGTGACCTTGGCGCGGCTCATGCGCGACGACGTCGCCCCCCGCCCCGATCTCCACGGCCTCTACCATGTGAGCGCCGCGCCGATCGACAAGTTCACGCTGCTGGGGCTCGTCAAGCACGCCTACGGCAAGGAGATCGAGATCACGCCCGACGACAGCGTCGTCATCGACCGCTCGCTGCGCTCCGACCGCTTTCGCGCCGCGACCGGATTTGCCCCGCCGCCCTGGCCGGCGCTGGTGGAAGAGATGCGCGCCTTCGGGTGATCGCGTAGGATAGGCCCGATGTTCACCGACAAAGTTCTGATGATCACAGGCGGCACCGGCTCGTTCGGCAACGCCGTCGTGCGCCGCTTCCTCAATACCGGCGTGGGCGAGATTCGCATCTTCAGCCGCGACGAGAAGAAGCAGGAAGACATGCGGATCGCCCTCAAGGATCCCAAGCTCCGCTTCTACATTGGCGACGTCCGCGACCACGCCAGCGTCGCCAACGCGATGCGCGGCGTCGACTACGTGTTCCACGCCGCGGCGCTGAAGCAGGTGCCGTCGTGCGAATTCTATCCGCTCGAAGCGGTGCGCACGAATATCCTCGGCGCGGAGAACGTGATTGCCGCCGCCCTCGACGCGAAGGTCGGCCGCGTGATCGTGCTGTCGACCGACAAGGCCGTCTATCCGATCAACGCAATGGGCATGTCGAAGGCGTTGATGGAGAAGCTCGCGATCGCCAAGTCGCGCACGCTGAGCGAGTCCGACACCGTTCTGTGCGCCACGCGCTACGGCAACGTCATGGCCTCGCGCGGCTCGGTGATTCCGCTGTTCGTCCAGCAGCTGAAGGCCGGCGCCCCGCTCACCATCACCGATCCGAACATGACGCGCTTTCTGATGTCGCTCGAGGATTCGGTCGATCTCGTGCTGCACGCCTACGCGCACGCCAACCAGGGCGATCTCTTCATCCAGAAGGCGCCCGCCTCGACCATCGCCGTGCTCGCGCAGGCGCTGAAGGAGCTGTTCGACAAGCCGAACGCCGAAGTCCGCGTCATCGGTACCCGCCATGGCGAGAAACAATACGAGTGCCTCGTGTCGCGCGAAGAGATGGCCCGCGCGGAGGATCTCGGCCGCTATTATCGGGTCCAGGCGGACGGGCGCGATCTGAATTACAGCAAGTACTTCACCTCCGGCGAGATCGAAGTCACCGATCACATCGACTACACCTCGCACAACACCGAGCGGCTCGACGTCGAAGCGGTGAAGAGACTGCTGCTGAATCTCGACTACATCCAGCGCGAGCTGGCCGGCCAGCCGGGCGAGACCTATTGATGCGCAAAGTGCTCACCATCGTCGGCACGCGGCCCGAACTCATCAAGATGAGCCGCGTCATCGCCGCGTTCGACGCCCACACCGAGCACACGCTCTGCCATACGGGCCAGAACTTCGACTACGAGCTCAATCAGGTTTTTTTCGACGAACTCGGAATCCGCAAGCCGGATTTCTTTCTCGAAGCCGCAGGCGCGACACCGGTGGAGACCATCGCCCAAGTGCTGACGCGCGCCGATGAGGTAATGGCCCAGGTGCAGCCCGACGCGGTTCTGCTCTATGGCGACACCAATTCCTGCCTCGCCGTGATCGCGGCCAAACGGCGCAAGATTCCCGTCTTTCACATGGAGGCCGGCAATCGCTGCTTCGATCAGCGCGTGCCGGAGGAACTGAACCGAAAGGTCGTCGACCACCTGAGCGACGTCAACATGACGCTCACAGAGCATGCGCGGCGCTATCTGCTGGCCGAAGGCCTGCCCGCGGAACGGGTGATGAAAGTCGGCTCGCACATGCAGGAAGTGCTCGATCACTTCCGGCCGCAGATCGACGCAAGCCGCGCGCTGGAGGAAATGGGCCTCACCCAGGGAAACTACTTCCTGGTCAGCGCGCACCGGGAAGAGAATGTCGATACACCGGAGAACCTGCGCAACCTGCTCGACTCGCTCAATGGCCTGGCGGAGGCGTACGGCTTCGACGTGGTCGTCTCCACCCATCCGCGCACGCGCCAGCGGCTCGACGCGCTGGGCGATCTCAAGGCGCATGCGAAGATCCGGTTTCTCAAGCCGTTCGGCTTTTTCGGCTATGTGAAACTGCAACTGGGCGCGGCGTGCGTGCTGTCCGACAGCGGCACGATCACTGAGGAAGCCTCGCTGCTGAACCTCCCCGCCGTCACCATCCGCAACGCGCACGAGCGCCCGGAGGGCATGGACGAAGGCACGCTCATCATGTGTGGACTGAAGCGTGCGCAGGTGTTGGATAGCGTGCGCGTCGCGATGGCCCAGCACGCGGGCGGCGCGCGCCCCGCCGCGCTCGTGCCGGACTACAATTCGGGCCTCGTGTCCCTCAAAGTGCTCAATATTGTGCTGAGCTACATCGATTACGTGAACCGCGTGGTCTGGCAGAAGCTAGGCTGAATGCGGGGATAGAGCCCGATCTATCCGACGGGGTCCGGCGCGGACGTAGGCTTGGCCCCATGTCCGATCACACAGCCAATCTGCAGTTCCCGTTTCTCGCCGCCGGCCAGGCGCAGAAGCACGTCACCGTCAACGAAGCGCTGACCCGCCTCGACGCATTGGTGCAGCTCAGCGTCGCGTCCGCGAGCACCAGCGCCCAGCCGGCGAGCCCGGCCGACGGCAGCGTCTACATCCTGCCTGCGGGCAAGACAGGCGCCGCCTGGGGGGCGATGGCCAATGGCGCGCTCGCCTACTACCGCGACGGCGCGTGGGAGCAGATCACCCCGCGCGAAGGCTGGATCGCGTTCGTGCGCGACACCGACCAGGTGCAGTTCTACACCGGCTCGGCATGGTCGCCGTTGAGCGCGGGCCTGCGCGTATCGGCAAGCGACCGCGTGCTCGGGCGCGCCAGCGCCGGCGCTGGCGCCGCCGAGGAGATCGTCTGCACCGCCGCCGGGCGCGCGCTGATCGACGATGCGGACGCCGCCGCGCAGCGCACGACGCTCGGCCTCGGCACGATGGCGACGCAGGCTTCCTCGAGCTATGCAGCGCTCGCCGGCGCAACCTTCTCCGGAACCATCAGCATCCAAAACAACGATCCGATCGTGCAGTTCATCGACTCGGATGCTGCCACGGACGAGAAGCGCTACTTCTTCTCCGGCTCTGGCCAGAACCTCATCTATCAATTCGTCAACGATGCCGCCAATGCAGCCAACACCGTGTTCAGCCTCACGCGCAGCGGCTACACGCCGGTGTCGGCCAATTTCGGCGCCAAGCTCTTGCCGATCGCCGACAACACCCACGACTTGGGCTCGGGCGCGAAACGCTGGGCCACCGTCTATGCTGCAACGGGCACGATCAATACCTCGGATGCGCGCGAGAAAACGCCGGTCGTGAAACTTCCCGAGAGCGTGCGGCGGGCGGCGCTGCGCATCGCCTTGGAGATCGGCGCATTTCAGTGGCTGGATGCGGTGGAGGCCAAAGGCCACGCGCGCGCACGGCTGCACGTCGGCGTCACGGCGCAGGCGGTCGCGGCGGCGTTCGCCGCGGAGGGCGAGGACGCCACGCGCTGGGGCCTCTTCTGCAGCGATGCCGGCGAAGACGGCGGCGAGCGGCTTTCGCTGCGCACGGATCAGCTGACGCTGCTGCTGATCGCGGCGTTGGTTAGAGTTTGAAGCGCCACGCGACGTTCTCACGGATCACGCGCGGGGTTTCCGGCGACGATGACGTGTTCCGGCGTGCTGGACGTCACCACCGAGCGGGCGCCGACGACACTGCCATGGCCGATGGTGACCCCTTTCGTGATGTATGCGCCGTCGCCAATCCAAACATCGCGCCCGATGGCGACGTTCTCGGCCGGATTGAGGCGCTCGCCGGTTTCGCGATCAAAGATCGGATGCATGTCGCTGGTCGTCACCACCACATGCGCCGCAAACAGGCTGGCGTAGCCGATGTGGCATCGGCTCGGCTCGTGCAGCAGAAAGTTGCAGCCCTTCGAGACGCTCACGGACGAGTCCATGAGAAACTTGCACCGGTCGGCGAGGAAGATTTTCGCATCGCTCAGATAGGCGGCGGCGCCGATCTCAACGATGCTGTCGCTGCCCATGTCGATTTCGACGTGCGCGCCGCGCACCGCAGTTCCGATGTCGATGCGGTTGTTGTTGCCGTGAAAGGTGGCCTTGCCGGCGATGTTTTCGTGCACGCCGGCGACGATATTGTTCTGACCGCGGTCGTCGATGCGCATCGTCTACGCCGCGCCCCGGAACGGCAATTGCGCCATGAGTTCGGTGTTCAGCCGAATCGAGGCGCGATAGGCCCGTTCGAGCTGCGCCAGCTCCAGACGCAGCGCGTCCATCGCCGCCGCCGCCTCGGCGCCTGCACCGGCGGCCGGCGCGCCCTCGGCCTGCAGCATGGCCAACGTCTGTTCCAATTCCTGCACCCGCGCGCGCGCCTCGTCGCGTTCGCGCGCGGCCGCGGCCGCTTCCTGCAGCGCCTGGCGATAGAGCGCGTCCAGGCGGTGGATATGTTCCCGCACCCGCCGCAGCTGTGGGATCATCAGGGCAATGCGCTTCAGCATCTCGGCACGAATCTCCGCAGGCTTTTTCGCCTCACCGGAAACTAAAATGCAGAGCGGTGAGGTACAAGTGCGCCGCCGCCATCCCTCGCCTGGGGAGGGATGAATGGGGTGCGTCGTTGCGGCGGGGGTTGGCGATGGGATAAACCGGATGTGCTGCGTCAGAATGTCGGCAACGGGCGCGTCCGCGAGATGAAACTGGTCCAGATCAATCGCACCGACGTGACGGGCGGGCGCTTCAACGGCTTCAGCGTGCGCGACGCGTTGGCCGGCCACGGCGTGCAGTCGACGCATCTGGTCTGGCAGAAAACCAGCACCGACCCCCGTGTGCAGGAGATGCTGCATTTCCCGGGCAGCCGCTTCCTCAACCGCGCGCTCTCGAAGATCGAGCGAGAGATGTCGATGCACTCGGTGCTGCAGCTGCAATCCTTCGCGCTGCCCATGGAGAAGGCGTTCCGCGAAGCCGACGTCGCGCACTATCACATCATCCACGACGGCTTCTTCAGCCTGCACGCCATGCCGATGCTGGCGCGCATGAAACCGTCGGTATGGACCTGGCACGATCCGTGGCCGATGACCGGCCACTGCGTCTATTCGATGGGCTGCGACCGCTGGCGCACCGGCTGCGGCGCCTGCCCAGACCTTTCGCTGTTCTTCGCCATGAAGCAGGACCGCACGGCGCAGGCGCACAAGACCAAGCGCGACATCATCCGCAAGACCGACATCGATATCGTCCTCGCCTCGCAATACATGCTCGACATGGCGCGGATGTCGCCGGCGGGCGCCAATGCGCGGCTGCATCTCATCCCGTTCGGGCTCGATCTCGATCTCTACCGGCCGCGCGACCGCATCGCCGCGCGCCGCCGCTTCGGCATCGACGACGGCCGCGTCGTGATCTCGCTGCGGGCGATCTCCAGCACCTTCAAGGGGCTTCCGGAATTCGTCGAGGCGATCAACCGGCTCGACACGCGCGTGCCGATCGCGATCCTCTCGTTTCAGGAGACCGGCTATTTCAACAACCACATCGGCCGCCACCAGATCGTCGAGCTGGGCTGGGTGAAGGACGACCGGACCATGGTCGACGCCCTCAACGCCACCGACATTTTTGCCATGCCATCCACCGCCGAGGCGTTCGGATTGATGGCGATCGAAGCGATGGCTGTCGGCCTGCCGGTGGTCGTGTTCGAAGGCACCTCGCTGCCGGAGGTGGTGTTCGCGCCGGAAGCGGGCGTCGCCGTGCCGATGCGCGACGCGCGCGCGCTGGCGGCCGCGTTCAAGCGCCTGATCGAGGATCCGCAGGAGCGCCGCGTGCGCGGCGACCGCTCGCGCGTGCTGGCCGAACGCCATTACGGGCAGGCGCTGTTCGTGGAGCGTTTGGTGAAGCTTTACCGGGACGTGTTAGCGCGAAGGGTGCGGGGACGGGTGAGCGAGGCAGTGCATGCGAATCTTGCTGCTCACTGACATCCCGCCCACCCATCAGCTCACCGCGGGCCTGGTGCTCGACAAGCTGGTTCGCTTTCTGCCGCGCGGCGCGGTCGCGTGTTTCGCAGTCGTTAATCCCTCGATTGAGGTTGCATTAACCGACGACCTTGCCGGCATGCCGATCCACTATGTCGACAAGCCGAAGGAAGACGGCCTCCAACGGCTGGCGCGTTGGCCGTGGATCAAGCGCAGCGCCGAGTGGCTGCGCGGCGTGCACGACCGCAACATCGCCGTGCCGCGACTCGTCGCGAAAGCCGCGCGCTTCGGGCGCAAGCACAAGGTGGACGCCGTCTGGGTGACGCTGCAAGGCCAAACCATGGCGCACATGGCCGTGCCGCTCGCACGCGAACTCGGCGCGCCGCTCTTCACGTTGGTCTGGGACCCGATCTCGTGGTGGCTGAAGGCGCACCATGTCGAAGGCGTCAGCGCCAAGGCCGCGCGCAAGGCGTTCGACGAAGCGATCCTCGCCAGCCGCGCCGTCGCCACAGCGTCATGGGCGATGACGGAGGAGTACAACCGCCGCTACCGCGTGTTCTCGACGCCGGTGATCGCCAGCCACGACAAATCGATCGCGCGTGCGCCGGCGACGGCGATGCGCGAGAAGCAGCTCATCATCGGCATGGCCGGTCAGTTCTATGCGCGCCAGGAATGGGACCAGGTCATCATCGCACTAAACGCGTGCAACTGGCGCGTCGCCGGGCGCGAGGTGTTCATCCGCGTCGCCGGCCATTACGTGCCGCCGACCGACGCCCCGGAAGGCCGCGTCTCGGCGCTGGGCTGGCTCTCGGCGAGCGACCTCGTCGCCCAGATGGCCGATTGCGACGTGCTCTATTGCCCCTACCCGTACGCGCCCGAGATGGACGAAGTCTCGCGGCTTAGCTTTCCGTCGAAGCTGGTGACCTATCTCGCGGCCGCGCGGCCGGTGCTCTTTCATGGACCCGAGACGGCTTCCCCCGGCCGCTACATCGTGGCCAACGAGGTCGGCGTGGTGACGCTCGGCGTGCAGGCGTCGGCGATCTACAACAGCCTCGACCGTCTCGCGCGCGACGCAGACCTCTATCGCCGCTGTGCCGAGAACGCCGCCGCCGCCTTCCAACGCGACTTCACGCTCGAGCGCATGCGCGCGAGCTTCTTTGAGTTTCTGCGCATCGGCCCCGAGGCGGCCGAGGGCGAAGCGTTTCCGGCGGTCGATGCGGTGGACGAGCGCGATCCGCGGCTGCGGCTGCGCCGGCTCGCCGCCGCGCCGAGCGAAGGCGTCGTCATGCGCCTGCTCGGTCTCTTGCCCCAGGTGCGCTTCTATAAAAAGCAAGTCGCCGAACTGGCGGCGTGGAAGGACATCCATGTCAAGGAGCTGAACGCGCTCTACGCCTATGTGCGCGACCTCCAGGCCCAGATCGGCGCCGCACAGCAGGCGCGCGCCGATGAAATTGCCGCGCTGACGGCGCGCGCTGCGGCCGCCGAACGCGACGCCCGCCGCACCGAGCAGCGCAGCCGCGACGATCTCAGCGCGCGCGACGCCGCGCTCGCCGATGCGCTGCGGCGCTTGCGCGAGGTCCAGGAGGCCGCCGCGGCCAGCGAAACGCGCGCGGCGTCGGCGCAACGCGAAGCCGAGCGCGCGGACACGCTGCGCCGCGAGATGGCCGCCGAGCTCGCGGCGGTGCAGGAGGAGATGCGGTCTTATCGCAGCGAAGCGCTCAACATGGCCGAGCAGCTGCGCGGCGCGATCGCCGACGCGGCGCAATCGGCCGAACGCGTGTCGATGGAAACGCTGCGGCAAGCGGAAGAGGAACTCGCCTCCTACCGCAGCGAAGCCAGTAAACTGGCGGAGCAACTGCGCCAGACCGTGGCCGCGGCGCAGTCGATCTCCCGGCAGCAGGCCGAAGACGAGATCGCGGCGCATCGCAACGAGTCGCGACAGCTGGCGGTCCGTCTGCAATCGACGTTGGCCGAGACCGCCGGCCGCGTCGCCGTCACCCGCGAACAATTGGAGCAGCGCGAACGCGAGCTGGCGGCGTTGCGCGAGAAGCTCGCCGCGGCCGAACAGCAGGCCGCCGGCGCTGCGGTCCGCGCCGAGAGCGCAACCGCGGAATTGCGCGCGGCCCTCGAACAGGCCCAAGCGCTGGCCGCCGCCAACGCCGCCGAACGCGACGCGGCGTTGCAGAAGCTCTACCACGACAGCCTCGCCGTGAACCGCCGCGCAGCCGAGTTCGAGGTCGAAGTCGGCCTCCTGCGGCAGCAGAACGAACTGCAGCTGGCGCGCATTCTGGGCAAGATTTCCGCGATTGAGTACGAAGAAAAGGCGCGCGCTCTGCGCGCCGGCGCCGCCACAGCGGGGGAAGCGAACCCTCTCGGCGGCGCGCTCTATCTCGATCTGATGGAGGAAATTCTCACCGGCCAGTTCGAGCGCGACGCCACCACCAGCGGCGAATCGTTCGATCGCGAGAAGCGCCAGATCGGCCGCGACCGGCCAGCGCACGCCTTCACCATGATTGGCGCGGTGCGCATGCGCAATCTGCGCACGCTGATGGAGACGGTGCTCACAAACGGCATCCCGGGCGACTTCATCGAAACCGGCGTCTGGCGCGGCGGCGCGTGCATCTACATGCGCGCCATTCTCGCCGCGTGGGGCGACGAAACGCGCCGCGTGTTCGTGGCAGACTCGTTCCAAGGCCTGCCGCGCCCCAACCCGCGCCTCTACCCCGTCGACGCCGGCGACCGCCACTACACCCACGAGGACCTGATCGCGCCGCTCGATCAGGTGAAGGCGAACTTCGCGCGCTTCGGTTTGCTGGACGAGCGCGTCGTCTTCCTGCCTGGCTGGTTCAAGGACACCCTTCCCAACGCGCCGGTCGATCAATTGGCGATCCTGCGTCTCGACGGCGACATGTACGAGTCGACGATGGAGGGGCTGGAATCGCTCTACGACAAGGTGTCGCCGGGCGGCTTCATCATCGTCGACGACCACGACCTGCCGAACTGCCGGCGCGCGATGAACGACTTCCGCGACGCGCGCGGCATCCGCGATCCGATCCAGGACATCGACGGCGCCGGCATTTACTGGCGCAAGGGCTCGCAAACCCCCGCCGAGATGATCCGCCTGCCCAAGCGCTAAGGCGCCAAGCTCTACGGGTCGTTCGCCCAGGTCCAGGTCACGCCATGGCGGATCGGCTGCGCCGGCGCGCCCGCGCAGAGCGTATTGGCCGGCAGATCGCCGGACACCACCGCCCGCTCCGCCACCACGACATCGTCGCCGATCGTCACGCCGCCATGCACGTGCACGCCGTGGCCGAGCCACACATGCGCGCCGATGCGGATGGCGCCGCCGTACGGGTTGATACGCTCGCCGGTGGCGAGGTCGCGGATCGCATGCAATCCATCGGAGGTCAGGCGGACGTCCGCGAACCAGAGTTGATCGCCGCCGATGAAGATGTCGGCGCCG
The DNA here is from genome assembly GCA_050182055.1 of Hyphomonadaceae bacterium. Lineage (GTDB taxonomy): Bacteria > Pseudomonadota > Alphaproteobacteria > Caulobacterales > Aquidulcibacteraceae > Vitreimonas. The sequence goes on along the minus strand of JBFXCP010000001.1, from coordinate 32,323 downwards.
TTGCGCGCGTCGATCACGGCGTTCGCCGCCGCGTTGGTGTTCGGCCCGGCATAGATCGAGGCGCCGCCGCCGCAGATCAGCAGCGCCCCGGTGAGACGCGACTCGCGGCCGACCACCACGGCGGGCTCGTCGCCCCACAACACGATCGTCGCCGGCCCCGCCTCGCCCGCCAGCACCACGAGCGCATTGGCCGGCGGCTGCGCGTCGTCGTGCGGCTGGATCGCCGGCAGCGGCGCGCCCGGCCGCGTCCACAGCTGTGAATTGCCCGCGCGCCACCAATCCGGCATCTCGGCGTTGCGCAGCGAAAGCCCCTTGATGGCGTCGAGGTCGGCGCCGGGAATGCGCCGTTCGATCACCGCGATGGCCGACGCGTCCGGGCCGTTGTTACGCGCGCGCCAATCGGCGGCGTCCTGGCGGAACGCACCCGACACGCCGCCGCGGCGCTCGACCTGGCGCAGATAGGCGCGGTCGGGCGCCAGTTCGCGCGGATCGAGCGCATACCCGAACGCTTCGAAATCCGCGCAGTAGAGTTCGCGGATCAGATCGAGGGCGGCCGGCGACATGGCGTCGAGCGCCGCCGCCCAGCTGCCCGACGAGCGATACATGTGCAGCGCCGGATCGATGTGGTGATCGGTGCGGAAGATGCGGCGCATCACGACCGGCAGATCGTCGCGCAGATGCTCGACCGCGCCAATGAAATCGAAGCCGATGTCGTTGAGCGGCATGAAGTCCGTCACCGCCGCCCAATGGCGGTCGCGCGCCGCCGGCGGCTGGGCGGCAATGAGCTCCAGAAAGGTCAGAAAGCTCGGCGGCTGCGGCGCTTGCCAGCCCAGCGGACCGAGGTGCTCCGCGCGCACCTGCGCGCTGCCGTCCACGACCAGCCATCTGTAGGCGGAGTAGACGCGCGCGAAGGGATTGCGCACGAATGTGAACCAGAACAACCCCTCGCCGCCTTCGACCAGGCGCGCCAGCTTGTCTTCGCCGCGCCGCTCCCATGGCGCGTGCGGGCCGTGCTGCTCGAGGTGCACGTCTTCTTCGCGCGCCATCGGCGCGGCTGCGCCCCCCGCCCTCAGCTCCGCGCGCCAGAGTTGCACCTTGAGCGTGGTGCAGGCGCACTTCGGAACGAAATAGAACAAATATGGAAACGCTCGCGAGACGAGCGACTGATCCAGCACGGACTCGAGGTTGCGCTGGCGCGCGGCAATGCGCGCCAAGCTCGCACTCTGCGTGGGACTCAGCATGAAAAACGCCTAGCAGGCGCCTGCGGCGCGGGCTACCCAATGCGGCGGTACACACACGCGATGTTGAAGCTCAGCATCATCACACCTGTGCATAACGCCGCGCGTTTCATCGCCGAGACGGCGGCGTCCGTCGTGGCGCAGCTTGGCGAGGGCGATGAGTACATCGTCGTCGATGACGGCTCGACCGATACGAGCGTCGCCGCGCTCGGCCCGTACCGGGAACGCATTACGCTTCTGCAACAAGCAAACCAGGGCGAGATCGCCGCCGTGAACCGCGGCGTCGCGGCTGCGCGCCATGAGGTCGTCGGCGTGATCAACGCCGACGATCCCATTCTCCCAGGCCTGCTCGATGCGATGCGCGCGGCGTTCGCCGCCGCGCCCGATCTCGCCGGCGCCTATCCCGACTGGCGGCGCATCGACGATCGCGGCCGCACGCTGGCGGAAATCCGCACGCGCGAGTTCTCGCAGGAAGCGCTGATCTGCGAACATCACTGCCTGCCAGGCCCCGGCGCGTTCTTCCGCCCCGGCGCGCTCGGCGGCGAACCGCCGCGCGATCCGCGCGCACACGGCATCAGCGACTACGACATGTGGCTGCGGCTATCGCTCAAGGGCCGGATCGTGCGCGTGCCGCGCACGCTGGCCACGTGGCGCTCGCACGGCGGCGCCTCCACCTTCACGCTGCCCGGCGGCGAGCTCGCGCGCACCAAGATCGCCGCAATCGAACGCTTCTTCGCGCGCGACGATCTACCGGCCGAAATGCGCGCGTGGCGGCCGCGCGCGCTATCGGCCGCCTACTACAACGCCGCGCTGCTGGGCTTGCGCCACAGCGGCGTCCCGGCTTGGCGCTATGCGCTCGCGTCCTATGCCGCGCGCCTCACATGGCCGCGCCATGTGCCGCGCCAACAGCGGCGCTCGCTCACGCGGCTCCTCTACGCCAGCCTGCAGCCCGCAGCCGGCTCATTGCACGAAGCGCTTTCACCGCTGCTGCCGCCGCGCTTCAGCCGGCGCGCGGTGCTGGAGCAGACGTTTGCGACAACCCCTCAGCCGCCGCCGATCACGTAAGAGTCCACGAACGTGTAGTCGCTCGCGTGCACGGATGCGCTGTTCGCCAGCGTGATCGTCTCCGTGATCAAGCCGTTGGCGCTGGTGATCAGCCATTGCGTGGCGTTGATCTGCACGAACGTCGCGCCTTGCGCCGCCGTGCCGTAGCCGACGAACACGAAGCTGTCGCCGGTCGCCGCGCTCTGCCCGGCGAAGTCGGCGATCGTGTCGCCGTTCGCCTGCCCGGCGCGGAACACGAACACGTCCGCGTCGTCGTTGCCGCGCAACAGGTCGGCGCCTGCCCCGCCGTCGATCTGGTCGACGCCGCCGGTGCCGCGAATGTCGTCGCCCAGCGCCGAGCCGATGGCGCCGTGAATCTGCGACAGGAAGTCGTTGTCGGACCCGTCCCACGTCGCCGCCGATCCCAGATCGATGATCACGGCGGTCAGCGACGCGGCGTAGCTTGCGGTGTCGAAGCCGCCGCCGCCGGAGAAGATATCGGTTCCGTCCGCGCCGCCGCTGAAGACGTTGTTGCCGCTGTTGCCCCAGAGCTGATCGTTGCCGGCGCCGCCGATCATGTTCTCGATGCCGGACACGACGTCGTTGACGGCGCCGTCCCAGGTGAGCCCATTGACCAGATCGACGATCACGCCTTGCGCCGTCCCGGCGTAGGAAATCGTGTCGCGGCCCGCGCCGCCGGTGAACGTGTTGGCCGCGGCGTTCGACACGAACACGTCGTCGAACGCCGAACCGATGACGTTCTCGATCGTGTTCAGCGTATCGCCTTGCGCATGCCCGCCGCCGCCCGTGCCGGCCAGCAAGTTGACGGTGACGCCCGCGTTCGACGCCGCATAGCTCACCGTATCGACGCCGTCGAAACCAAACAGCGCGTCCGCGCCGGCGCCGCCGATCAGCAGGTTCGCGCCGCCGGTGCCGTAGATCGTGTCGTTGAACGCCGAGCCGGTCGCGTTCTCGATCGACGTGAACACGTCGTTCGACACGCCGTCCCAGCTGGCGCCCGAACCCAAGTCCACGATCACGCCCGCCGCGGAGTCCGCATAGCTTGCGGTGTCTACGCCCGCGCCGCCGATCAGCGTGTCCGCGCCCGAACCGCCGATCAGCGTGTCATTGCCGTCGCCACCGACCAGGCGGTCGTTATCGGCGCCGCCGTCGAGCGTGTCGGCGCCCGCGCCGCCGTACAGCGTGTCATTGCCGCCGAGACCCGACAGCGTGTCGCCCAGGTCCGCCGACGTCGTCACCGGCGTCAGCCGGTAAATCGCCCCGCCGATGCTGATGGCGTAGAGATTGCCGGCCGCATCCTGGGCGAACGAGGCCGGGCTGGAGAGCGTGCCGACGTTCTCGTTGATCTGGCCGGTCCGCTCGGTGACAACCCAGGCAGCGCCGTTCCACCGCATGGTGTAGACGCGGCCGCTGACGAAATCGGCGAAGAAATACTGCCCCTGCAGACCATCGGACTCGCCGCGATAGACATAGCCGCCGGTAATCGACGCGCTCGGATTCTGATCGTAGGTGTGGATCGGAAAGGTCAGCGTGCCGATGGTGAGCGCGGTGCCGGTGTTGTAATCGAGATTGCCTTCGTAGCGGCGCCAGCCGTAGTTCGCGCCGGCGGCGCCAATATTGATTTCCTCTGCGTTCGACTGGCCGACATCGGCAATGAAGAGCTGGCCGGTCGCCAGATCGAAGCTGTTGCGCCACGGATTGCGCAGACCTAGCGCATAGATTTCATCGGCGCCGGTCACGCCGACGAACGGGTTGTCTGCCGGGATGGTGTAGTTGTTGTTGGCGTCGCCGGGAAACGCATCGCCGTCGACATCGATGCGCAGCATCTTGCCCAATAGGAGACTGGGATTCTGCGCGTTGTTGTTGGGATCGCCGCCGCCGCCGCCATCGCCCAGCGCGATGTAGAGATAGCCGTCCGGACCGAAGCCGATCCAGCCGCCTTTGTGGTTGTCGAAATTGTCCTGCGGAATGGTGATGACCAACTGCATCGTGCCGGGATCGGCGACGCCGTTCACGACGGTGTAGCGGCGGACTTCCGAGGCGCCGTTGGTGTCGTTGGTGAGCGACACGTAGACGTAGCCGTTCTGCGCGTAGTCCGGATCGAACGCCATGCCCAGCAGGCCACGCTCGCTCGCGGTGCTGACATCTTGCGTCACATCGAGGAACGGCGTCGCCGAGATAGCGCCGGTGGCGAGGTCGAGCACCCGCACCAGGCCGCCCTTCTCGACCACCAGCAGATGGCCAAAGTCTCCGGGGATGGCCGCCGCGAACACCGGCTGGGAGAAGCCGTTTCCGACCCGCGTCGCGGTGATGCCCGAAGCATCCGCTTGCGTGCCGTTCGGGTTGAAGCCGTAGATCAGGTCTTCGCCGGCGCCGCCGGTCAGCGTGTTGACGCCGTCATCGCCGAAGATTTGGTTCACAGGCATGGAGCGCTCCCTCGCCGCCAATCTAAGCCGCAGCCGCGCCGCGTCCATGGGCGGGCATGCGGTTTCCCGTCGTTGCAGCAGTTCCGGTGTGCGGATAAGAGCCGCCCATGTCCGCCCCGCGCGTCAGCGCCGTCATTCCCAGCTACAACCGCGCGGCCTCGATCCGCGCCGCGGTGGAGAGCGCGCTGGCGCAGAGCTTCACGGATCTCGAGGTCATCGTGGTGGACGACGGGTCGGACGACGATACCGCATCGGCGCTCGCCGGCCTCGCCGATCCGCGCCTTATCGTGCTGCGCCACGAGCGCAACGCCGGCGCGGCGGCTGCGCGCAACACCGGCATCCGCGCCGCACGCGGCGACCTCATCGCCTTCCTGGATTCCGACGATGCCTGGATGCCGGAAAAGCTCGCGCTGCAAGTCGCCGCACTCGACGCCGCCCCCGCGGACCACGAGGTTTGTTGCACCGGCGTCATGCTGCATCTGCTGGATCACGGCGTCACGCGCGTCCGCCGCATCGCGCAAAGCGCCAACTGGTCCCACACGCTGGCGATCGGCTGCGATCTGAGCCCTGGCACAACGCTGCTGGCGCGCCGGGCCGCGTTCGACCGCGTCGGGCCGATGGATGAAACGCTGCCGCGGTTCGAGGATTGGGACTGGCTCTTCCGCTACACGCGCACGCACCAGATCGTGGCGTTGAGCCAGCCGCTGGCGCACGTGTACAACCGCCGCGGCCGGCTCGGCGATCAGGTCGAGGCCTCGACGCGCCGGTTTCTCGCCAAACACGAGCCGGCCTTGGCCGCACTCCCCCGTCACGTGCGCGACACCGCCGTCACCGACGCGTGGCTGCAGGTCGTGGCCGCCTACGCCTTCGAGCGCCGCTTCGGCCGCGCCGTCCGGCCGTTCCTGCGCGCATTGCGGCGCCAGCCGATCAAATGCATCCTGCGCGGCGTGCGCGGCGCGTTTTATGTTGCGCGCGGGCGGCTGATCGCGCGCCCAGCGGCGGCCTGAGGAGACTGGCGGCATGAAAGGCATTCTGCTCGCCGGCGGCACGGGCTCACGCCTCTATCCGGTGACGCGCGCGGTGAACAAGCACCTGCTGCCAGTCTACGACAAGCCGATGGTGTACTACCCGCTGACGACGCTCATGCTCGCCGGCGTGCGCGACATCCTCATCGTCACCACGCCGCACGATCTGCCGCTCTTCCGCGATTTGCTCGGCGACGGCGCGCAATGGGGCCTGCGCCTGAGCTACGCCGAGCAGGCCGCACCGCGCGGCATCGCCGAAGCGCTGGCGATCGGCGAACGCTTTCTCGGCGGCGGGCCTTGCGCGCTGATCCTGGGCGACAACGTCTTCTACGGCCATGACCTGCCGCGTCACCTGCGCGCGGCGGCCGGGCACACGGCGGGCGCCACCTTGTTCGCCTACCGCGTCCGCGATCCGCAACGCTACGGCGTCGTTTCGTTCGATGCAGCTGGCGCGGCGATTGCGCTCGAGGAGAAGCCGCCGGCGCCGGGTTCGGACTGGGCGGTCACCGGCATCTATTTCTTCGACGCTCAAGCGCCGGCGATCGCGCGCAGTCTGAAGCCTTCGGCGCGCGGCGAACTCGAAATCGTCGACGTCGCGCGCAGCTATCTCGAACGCGGCGCGCTGCGCGTCGAACGGATGGGCCGCGGCCTCGCCTGGCTCGACACCGGCACCCACGACGCGCTGCACGAAGCCTCGGCCTTCATCAAGGCGCTGGAGCTGCGTCAGGGGTTGAAGGTCGCCTGCCCCGAGGAGATCGCGCTGGGCCAGGGCTACATCGACGCCGAGCGCGTCACGCGCATCGCCCGCGAACTCGGCCCCTGCGACTATGCGCGCTACCTCGACGAGGTCGTGCGCCAGCACCAGGGCGGCGCATGAGCCGCGTTCTCGTGCTGGGCAAGAACGGCCAGCTCGCCCGCGCGCTCGCGCGCGCACGCTCGGACATCGTTTGCCTCGGCCGCGCCGACTTCGACTTGCTGCGCACCGCTGAGATCGCCCCGCGCATCGCAGCGCTTCGGCCCGACATGGTCATCAACGCCGCCGCCTACACCTACGTCGACCAGGCCGAGGACGATGGCGACGCCGCTTTCGCGCTCAATCGCGACGCGCCGCGCGAACTCGCCCGCGCCTGCGATGCGGTCGGCGCGGCCTTCGTGCATGTCTCGACCGACTATGTGTTCGATGGCGACAAAGGCGCGCCTTATGTGGAAGACGACGCCAAGCGCCCGATCAATCTCTACGGCCGCTCCAAAGATGAAGGCGAAGACGCCGTGCTCGCCGGCGCCGAACGCGCCGCGGTGATCCGCACTCAGGCGCTGATCGACTACGAGGGGCGCAACTTCGTGTCCTCGATGCTGTGCCTCGCCGAACGCCAAGGCGGCGCGCGCGTCGTCGCCGATGGCTTGGGGCGCCCGACATGGGCGCCCGATCTGGCCGAGGCATGTCTCGCCGCCGCAACCGCGCTCCGCGACGGCGAAGCCAAGGCGCGCGGCGTGTTTCACTACGCGGGCTCGGACGACGTGATCTGGGCCGACTACGCCGAGGCCGCCTATGCGTACGCCGCGCCGCACGCGCACGTCGAGCGCGTCAGCCGCGCCGACTTCACCCAGCGCGCGCGCCGGCCGGCGGACACGCGTCTCGATGCGGACAAGATCGTGCGCGTGCTGGGCGTGACGCGCCGGCCCTGGCGCGAAACGCTGGCGCTCTTCTTCGCCGGGTGAAACTGACCGCCCTGGACCGCCGGCGTCCCGCCGGCTTGCGCGAGCCAACGGTCCATGAGTTCAAAACGGCGACGCGAAGTCCGAAAAATCAGGCCAGCGCAAATCGCGGTCGGAACTCGCCGCCGCCAGCGGCCACGCAATCGCCAACGCCGGATCGTTCCAGCGCACGCCGCCTTCGCTGTGCGGCGCATACTCGGCGCTGGCCTTGTAGAGGATTTCGCAATCGTCGCTGAGCGTCTGATAGCCGTGTGCGAAACCGGCAGGGATGTAGATTTGCAGTCCGCTCTCCGCGCCAAGCTCGGTGGCGACGTGCCGCCCGTAGGTCGCGGATCCACGGCGCAGGTCCACCGCCACATCGAACACCGCGCCACGAAGTACGCGCACGAGCTTGGCTTGCGCGTGTGGCGGCGCCTGGAAATGCAGACCCCGCACGACGCCGCGCAGCGCGGTGCGCACCTGGTTTTCCTGCGTCCAACCATGCGTCACGCCGAACGGCGCCAGCGCAGACGCCCGGAACGTCTCCACGAACGCGCCGCGCGCATCCCCTACGCCGCTTGGGCTGATCAGCAGCACGTCCGCGATCGCTGCGCGCTCGATGCGGAGCTCGGCGCGCGTCACGGCTTTTCCCCCAAGCCCAGCCGCGCACCGGCGTAGCGGCCGTCGCGGATCGGCCCCCACCAGGCGCGGCGCTCGAGATACCAGCGCACCGTTGCGTCCAGCCCTGCTTCGAACCGCGTCGCCGGGCGCCATCCGAGATCGCGGGCGATCGCGCTGCTATCGGCGGCGTAGCGGCGGTCGTGGCCGGGGCGATCCTCCACGAAACGGATCAGATCGCGGCGCGTGCCGGCGCCCGGCGCCAGACGATCCACTGCGTCGCAGATCGCCTCGACAACCGCGAGGTTCGTTCGCTCGGCGGCGGCGCCGATCACATAGCGCGCGCCCGGCGCCGCACGCTCCAGCATCAGGTTCAGTGCAGCGACATGATCGTCCACGTGCAGCCAGTCGCGCACATGCCCGCCATCGCCATAGACGCCGATCGGCGCGCCTTCGCGAGCGTTGATGATCGTCAGCGGGATCAGTTTCTCGGGAAACTGATACGGCCCATAATTGTTCGACGCATTCGCGCACAAGGTGGGCAAGCCATAGGTCGTGAACCACGCCTGCACGAGATGATCCGACGCCGCCTTGCTCGCCGCATAAGGCGAACGCGGCGCGTAGGCGGTCGACTCAGTGAAGGCCCCGGTCGGCCCCAGCGCGCCGAACACCTCGTCGGTGGAGACGTGGAGAAAGCGGAATGCATCCCGGCGCGCGCCGGCCAATCCGCTCCAATACGCGCGCGCGGCGCTCAGCAGTTGATGCGTCCCGACGACATTGGTTTGCACGAAAACGTCCGGCGCATCGATCGAGCGGTCGACGTGCGTTTCCGCCGCGAAGTTCACCACCGCATCCGGCGCGAACTCCGCGAACAGCCGCTCCAACAGCGCGCGATCGGCGATGTCGCCCTGCACGAAGCGATAATTCGCCGCGCCCTCGATCTCGGCCAGTGAACTCAGATTGCCGGCGTAGGTGAGCTTGTCGAGGTTCAGCACCGCCGCGCCGTCGCGCACGAAGCGCCGGCACGCCGCAGAGCCGATGAAGCCCGCGCCGCCGGTCACCAAGATGCGCTTCGCGCCGCTCATGGCTGCGGTTTAGAGGCTCGGCCCGCGCGCGTCGAGCTTGCGCGCCGGCGGCGCGTGTGGTTCACCGCGCGCCATGGCGGCATCCGCGCACCCAGTCGGCGTCGTCGTTGTCGCCTACAACACGAAACGGTTCTGGCCGCGCCTCAAGGCCGCGCTCGAAGCGCAAACGTTCCAGGACTGGCGCCTCATCGTCGTCGACAACGCGTCCGCGCCCGACGAGCGCCTGCACGCCACCGACCTGCCCGCCAACGCCACGCTGATCCAGTCCGAGGTCAATCTCGGCTTCGCGGCGGCAAACAATCTGGCCGTGCGCGATTTCGACTGCGAGTTCGTCGCGCTCTTGAACCCGGACGCCTTCCCGGAACCCACATGGCTTGCGGAACTGCTCGCCGCCGCGACGCGCTGGCCGCAAGCGGCGGCCTTCGGTTCCACCCAATGGCTCGCGCATGAGCCCGGAATCTGCGACGGCGAGGGCGACGAACTCTTCGCGCTCGGCCTGCCCTACCGCGCCAGCCATCGCAGGCGCGTAACGCAGCTGGCGCCGGAGGGGCCGGCGTTCAGCGCCTGCGCGGCGGCGGCGCTCTACCGGCGCGCCGACTTCGAGGCCGTCGGCGGCTTCGATCCGGACTTCTTCGCCTATTGCGAGGACCTCGACCTCGGCTACCGGCTGCGTTTGATCGGCCGCATCAGCGTGCAAGCGCCGAGCGCGGCGGTAGCGCATGTAAGCGGCGGCGTGTCCGCGCGCACCTCGCGCTTCGCGGCGCGCTACGGGGCGCGCAACCGGCTCTGGACGTTCGTGAAGAACACGCCGCCGATCTTGTTCTGGCTGCTGCTAGCGCCGCACCTGCTGGCCAGCGCGGTTTGGCTGTTCGCCGCCGCGATCCGCAACGGCCACGGCGCGGGGCTCGCTGGCTTCGGCGAGGGCCTGGCGGCGTTCGGCGCGACGCTGCGCAAGCGCGCAGATGTTCAACGCACGCGCAAAGTCTCCTCCGCCGCGATCGCCGCCACGCTCGTCTGGTCGCCGTTCAAGCTGGCGGCGCGGCGGCGCAAGGCGTCATGACGGCTGTACACGCGCGCGCACGTCACAACGCGATGGCGCCGTGCTTTTCACTCAATCCGTTGCGATGATCAGAACTGCTCGTGGGCGAAGAAGAGTTCGGCCAATTCGAGGTGCGGATCGACATACGCCGACGGATCGGCCGCGCCGCCGCCCGTCGCCGACGCAACGACGGCGTCCGCCGGCGCCGGCGTTGCGATCGCGGCCGGCTCGGTCGTGGTCAGGCGCAAGCCGCCCGAGATCGCCGCCGGTTGCGCCGCCTGCGTGAACGTCACCATGCCTTCGCTCAGCGCGAGCGAGCGCAATTGCTCGATCTTCGCCTCAGTGGCCGCGCGCGTGATCTCAAGCGACGCGGTCGTGCTCGCGAGTTCGCCGTTGATGTCGCTCAGCTCTTGTTGCGTGAGCGGCGAAGGATAGGCGGGAAGATTCGCATACGGGTTGTCGGCCGCCGATTGACTTGGATCGAATCCGAAACCGGAAGCCAAGCTCGCGCCGATCATGCCGCCGAAACCGGCGGGCGAGAAAATGGTGACAGCGAGAACGGTCGCAGCGACGCCCGTCATGCCGGACTTAACGACAGTGTCGCGCACTTCGCGGTTGTAGTCGTTTCCCCGATCCGCCATCGCAAGCTCCCACACGCGCTCAGGCACGCCCGCCCACACGGACATCCTTTACGCGCCCAAGGCGTAGAAAAGCTTAAAATTCGCGCGGCGCCAAGGGCAAAGGCGGCCTCTCCGGTGACGATGCTGAAATGTTGCCTACGGTTGTCTTGGGCGCTTTCCTTTCATCCGGGGCGCCCGCACACAGGTCCCTCCCGGAGGCGACCCCTTGGCTCTTCCCAGTGTCGGCACTATGACCCGCGTGGCCTTCTTCGCGCTGCTGCCCGGCCTCGCCGTGGGCGGCGCGCTGGGCCTGCCTGTGGTGCTCTGCCTCGCGGGGGCGCTCTCGCTTCAACCCTCGGTGCTGCGCCAAGTCCTTGAAAAAAGGCCGATTGCGATCCTCCTTCTGCTCGCCTTCACGGTCTGGGCCGGGGCGTCGCTGGCGTGGACGGCTTATCCGCAGAGCCAGCAACCGCTAAAGCTGGCGGCGCTCATTCCGCTGGGCCTGCTATTCGCCGCCGCCGCCGCGCGCGGGGAGAATCAGGGCTGGACCCAGGCCGGCGGGCTGGCGGCGGCAGCGGTGCTGATCCCGCTCCTGGCCGTCGAGGCGATCTGGGGCCTGCCGCTCAACCGGGCGGCACAGCCGGACGAAAGCCTGAGCCAGCTGCTGCAAAACACCAGCCGGGGGATCACCGTCCTGATCGTGCTGGCGTGGGCGGCGGCGGCCGGCTTGATCGCCCACGGCGGCGGCGCGCGGGTGAACGCGGCGCGGCTGTTGCTGGCCGGCGTGGCGCTGCTGTCGCTGCAAACCGATCAGCTCGCCTCGCCGGTGGCGTTCGGTTTCGGCCTTGCGGCATTTCTGCTGGCGTTCGCCGCGCCGCGGTTTGCGATCCTCGCCACCAGCGTGGGCGTCGCCGGCTGGCTGCTCGCCGCGCCGTTCGCGACGCCGCTGCTGCTCGCGAACCAAAGCCTGATCGATCGCCTGCCCGACAGCTGGGCGATCCGTGTCGGCATGTGGGACTACGTCTGCGCCAAGATTTGGGAGAGCCCGTGGATCGGCCACGGCATCGACGCCTCGCGCGCCGTCACCGACCGGCTCGCGATCCGCGAATACGACATCCGCGCCGTGCAACTGCACCCCCACAGCGGCAGCCTGCAAATCTGGTACGAGCTCGGCTTCGTCGGCGCTGCGCTTGGCGCGCTGGCGATTCTGTTCGGCGGCTGGTCGCTTGCGCGACTATTCGCACACAATCGCGCCGGCGCTGCGGCCGCAGCAGGCACGATCGCCGCCGCCGGCGTCATCGCCAATGTGAGCTACGGCGTGTGGCAGGAATGGTGGATCGCGACCCTCTTCGTGGCCGCCGCCCTGGTCGGCGCGCTCGGCGTCAGAGACGCCAGAGCGTAACGCCCGCCGGCGCTTTCGCGCGATCGAGGAAGCCCCGCACGTCCATCACCACGCCCGCGCCGCCGCGCAGCAGCTTTGACGCCAGCGCCCAGCCGCCGTCGCGGAATTCGCTGTGGGCCACCGCAAAAATCACCGCGTCCGCCTGACCGAGCGCATCGAGCTCCGTCAGCGCCGCGCCATGCGCCTCGGCAACGCGCATGTCGGCGTGCGGATCGTGCGCGGCGACCTCCAGGCCGAACGAACGAATTTCGTCGATGACGTCGAACACCTTGGAATTGCGCACGTCCGGCACGTCTTCCTTGAAGGTGACTCCGAGCACGATGACGCGCGGCTTGGCGCGGCCCGTGCGCGTCAGCAGACGCACGCATTCGCGACCGATGTAGCGGCCCATGCCGTCGTTCACGCGCCGCCCGGCCAGCACGACCTCGGGGTGATACCCTACCTGCTGGGCCTTATGCGTCAGATAATACGGGTCGACGCCGATGCAGTGGCCGCCGACCAGGCCAGGCGTGAAGCCGAGGAAATTCCACTTCGTCCGCGCCGCCGAAAGCACATCGCCTGTGTCGATGCCGAGCCGCGCATTAATCAGCGCCAGTTCGTTCATCAACGCGATGTTGAGATCGCGCTGCGTGTTCTCGATCACCTTCGCGGCTTCGGCCACCTTGATCGAAGGCGCGCGATGGACGCCCGCGTCGACCACCGCGCCGTAGGTCTCGGCCACGATATCGAGCGTCTTGGCGTCGGAGCCGGACACGACCTTCACGATCGTCTCGAAGCGATGCGCCTGGTCGCCCGGATTGATGCGCTCGGGCGAGAAGCCCAGCGTGAAATCCACGCCGGCCTCGAGCCCCGAGACCTCGGCCAGGATCGGCCCGCACTCGTCCTCGGTGCAGCCCGGATAGACGGTCGATTCATAGACCACGATGTCGCCCTTCTTCAGCGCCGCGCCGACCGTGCGCGAGGCGGCGTGCACAGCAGAAAGATCGGGCGCCAAGGCGTCGTCGATCGGCGTCGGCACGGTGACGATGAAGAAATCCGCCGCCTTGAGCGCGGCCGGATCGTCCGTCACGCTCAAGCCCGACGATCTCAGCACCTCCGCGGAGACCTCCCGCGTCCGGTCTACGCCCTGGCGCAGCTCCGCGACACGCGTGGAATCGATCTCGAAGCCGACGACGGAAAAGCCCTTGCGCGCGAAGGCCGCCGCCACCGGCAGCCCGACATAACCCAAGCCAATGACGGCGATGCGGCGGCGTTCGCTCATGAGGCGCTCATGCTGGTCTCGAAGGAAGCGGCGCGCCGCCTGTCAGTTGATTTTGCTGGCGCCTCCACTTATCGAACCGGCTCAGTTTAGACAATGGCGCACCCCGGCGCTGGCAAGGCAGACACGCCCTAATGACCCCCGTCCTCGTGACCGGCGCCGCTGGCTTCATCGGCTATCATCTGGCCGAGCGGCTGTTGCGCGACGGGCGACCCGTCATCGGCTACGACAACCTCTCAGACTATTACAGCGTCGCGCTAAAACGCGACCGTGTGGCGCGGCTCGAAGCCAACTCGAACTTTCGCTTCGTCCACGCCGATCTGGCCGACGCCGCGACCCTCAACGCGCTCTTCGCCGAACACAAGTTCGAGCTGGTCTACAATCTCGCGGCGCAGGCGGGCGTGCGCTACTCGCTGGTGAACCCGCAAGCGTACGTGAAGGCCAACCTCGAAGGCTTCGTGAACATTCTCGAATGCTGCCGCCATAACGCGACCGAGCACCTTGTCTATGCGTCGTCGAGTTCGGTGTATGGCGCCGTGACGGCGATGCCGTTCTCGGTGCACCAGAACGTCGACCATCCGCTCTCGATGTACGCGGCTACCAAGAAGGCCAACGAGCTGATGGCGCACAGCTACAGCCATCTCTACCGGCTGCCGACCACGGGCTTGCGCTTCTTCACCGTGTATGGGCCCTGGGGCCGGCCGGACATGGCGATGTTCCTGTTCGCGCGCGCAATCCTGGCCGGCGAGCCGATCGACGTCTTCAACAACGGCAAGATGCAGCGCGATTTCACCTATATCGACGACATCGTCGAAGCCTTGGTGCGCGTGGGCCAGCGCACGGCGCAGCCGGACTCAGCTTGGAGCGGCGCCGCGCCCGATCCCGCCACCTCCAATGCGCCCTACCGGCTCTATAACATCGGCAATCACTCGCCGGTGCAGCTGATGCGCCTGATCGAGATCATCGAGGACGCGCTTGGCAAGAAGGCGATCAAGAACTTTCTGCCGCTGCAGCCAGGCGACGTGCCGGCCACCTTCGCCGATGTCGACGATCTCGCCCGCGACGTCGGCTTCCAGCCGCGCACGCCGATCGAGGTTGGCGTGAAGCGATTCATCGACTGGTACCGGGGCTATTATGGCGTCTGACGCGCGCCTCGCTCACCTCGCGGCCCTCGAAGCGGAAAGCATCCATATCCTGCGCGAGACGGCCGCCGAGATCGACCGGCCGGTGATGCTCTATTCGATGGGCAAGGACAGTGCGGTGTTGCTGCATCTCGCAGTGAAGGCGTTCTTCCCGGCCAAGCAGCCGTTTCCGCTGCTGCACGTCGATACGACTTGGAAATTCCGCGACATGTACGCGATGCGCGATGCAGTAGCGCGCGAACACACGCTCATCGTCCATCGCAATCCCGAAGCGCTTGCAAAGAACATCAACCCGTTCGACCACGGTTCGGAAACCCACACGCACATCTGGAAGACGGAAGGCCTGCGCCAGGCGCTCGCCGCACACGGCTTCGACGCCGCCATCGGCGGCGCGCGGCGCGACGAAGAAAAGAGCCGCGCCAAGGAGCGCGTGTTCTCGCTCCGCTCCGAGCACCAGCGCTGGGATCCGAAAACGCAGCGGCCGGAGCTTTGGAGCCTCTACAACACCAAGAAGCGCGCCGGTGAGAGCTTCCGCGTCTTTCCGCTCTCAAACTGGACCGAGCTCGACATCTGGCAATACATCGCGGCGCAGAACATCCCGATCGTGCCGCTTTATCTTGCGGCCGAGCGCCCGGTGGTGCAGCGCTCCGGCGCCTGGATCATGGTCGATGACGAGCGCATGCAGCTCGAACCCGGCGAGGCGCCCGTGCTGAAGCGCGTGCGCTTCCGTACGCTCGGCTGCTATCCGCTCTCGGGCGCCGTCGAAAGCAACGCCACGAGCGTCGCCGACATCGTCGCTGAAGTCGCCGACTCCAGCGCCAGCGAGCGCCAAGGCCGTCTGATCGATCACGACACGCCCTCCTCGATGGAGAAGAAGAAGCAGGACGGCTATTTCTGATGGCCGCCGAGAAGACTCTCCTGCGCTTGGTTGCGTGCGGCTCCGTCGATGACGGCAAGTCGACGCTGATCGGGCGCCTGCTCTACGATCTGGGCACAATCCCCGACGATCAGCGCGCAGCGCTCGAGGCGGATTCCAAGACCGCCGGCACGCGCGGCGGCGAACTGGACTACGCGCTGCTGGTTGACGGCCTGATGGCGGAGCGCGAGCAAGGCATCACCATCGATGTCGCCTACCGCTATTTCGCCACGGCGACACGCAAATTCATCGTCGCCGACGCGCCAGGCCACGCCCAGTACACGCGCAACATGGCCACCGCCGCCTCCAACGCCGACGTGGCCATCCTGCTGATCGACGCGCGCAAAGGCGTGCTTCAGCAGACCCGCCGCCACGCCTTCATCGCCTCGCTGATGGGCATCCGCCAGGTCGTGCTCGCCATCACCAAGATGGACCTGATCGGCTACGCGCGCGACGCTTACGACGCGATCGTGCAGGATTTCCTCGCCGTCGCCGCAAATCTCGATCTGCCGCACCTCGCGGCCATCCCCGTCTCGGGCGTCAGCGGCGACAACATCGCCGCGCGCGGGGCGTCGACGCCCTGGTACGATGGGCCGACGCTGATCGAATTGCTGGAAATGGCGGCGCCGCGGCAAGCGCTGGGCGACGGCCAGCCGCTGCGCATGGCGGTGCAAAGCGTCATCCGCCCGAACCAAGACTTCCGCGGCTTCGCCGGCCGCATTTCTTCGGGCGCAGTCAGCGCGGGCGATGCGGTGCGCGTGCTGCCGTCGGGCCGCACCGCCAAAATCGCGCGCATCGTCACCGCGGACGGCGACCTCGTGCGCGCAATCGCCGGCCAGTCCGTGACGCTGACGCTCGATTCCGAGATCGATTGTTCGCGTGGCGATGTGATCGCCGCCGCCGAGAGCCCGTGCGAAATCGCCGACCAGTTCCAAGCCACGCTCATCTGGATGAGCGACAAGCCGCTTTTTCCAGGCCGCCGCTACTGGCTGAAAATCGGCGCCAAGACCGTCACCGCCACGATCACCGACCTGCGCCACGCGTTCGACATCGACACGCTGAGCGAACGCCCAGCCAAGCAGCTGGAGATCAACGACATCGGCGTCGGCAATGTGAGCCTCGACCGGCCGGTCGCGTTCGATCCGTTCGAGCAAAATCGCGAACTGGGCGGCTTCATCCTGATAGACCAGGACACCGCCGAGACCGCCGGCGCCGGCATGATCCATTTCGCGCTGCGCCGCGCCCACAACGTGCACTGGCAGGCGCTCGAAATCGACCGCACGGCGCATGCGGCTATCAAGAACCAGCGCCCGGCCATCCTCTGGTTCACCGGCCTCTCTGGCGCCGGCAAATCCACCATCGCCAATTTGGTTGAGAAGAAGCTGCATTCGCTCGGACGCCACACCGTGATGCTCGATGGCGACAACATCCGTCACGGACTCAATCGCGATCTTGGATTCACGCCCGCCGACCGCGTCGAGAACATTCGCCGCGTCGCCGAAGTCGCGCGGCTGATGGCGGATGCTGGGCTGATCGTGCTGGTGTCGTTCATCTCACCGTTCCGCGCCGAGCGCGAGCTGGCGCGCAGCTTGGCCGAGCCCGGCGAGTTCTTCGAGATTTTCGTCGACGTGCCTCTGGCCGTCGCTGAGCAACGCGACGTGAAAGGGCTCTACAAGAAAGCCCGCGCCGGCCAGCTCAAGAACTTCACCGGCATCGACTCGCCCTACGAAGCCCCCGAAGCCCCCGAAATCCGCATCGATGCGGCGAACACCAGCGCTGCGGACGCCGCCGAGGCGATCGTGGCCGCGATTGAGGGCTCGGTCCTCTGAGTGGTCTTTCCCTCCCCGCGAGGGGAGGGTGTCAGGGTGTGCGCAGCACACGCTGACGGGTGGGGCGGGCGGCGGTGCTTTCAAAGGACGAACCGAGCCATCACCCCACCCGTCGCGAAGCGAGCTTCGCGACACCCTCCCCTCGCGGGGAGGGATAGACGCGCTTGTCCGCGATCAGCTTCGCGATTGATCCAACGCCGTCAGCGCGGGCTCTAGCCGCAGCATTTCCGCAAACGCCAGCAGCAAGTGGTAGACGATCGACGCCGGCGCGGCGTCGGTCATCGGCGCGCCCTCGCCGTCGAATTGATCGACCCATGCGCCCGGGATCGCGCCGGCGAAATAGCGGTCGAACAGCAGGGCCGCCGCGCTCGCCACCGCCGGGCGCGGATCGCGGCCCGCTAGCTCATAAACTCCCAGCCAGCCCTTGATGCGCTCGGTGTTGGTCCAGGCGCGCGAGCTCTTCTTCAGCGGCACGCCGTCGTCGCGCACCGCGTCGAACACCGCATGCGACATCCGGTCGACGCCGAAGCGTTCGGCGAAATCCACCAGCGCGTTCGCTTCGCGGCTCAGGTCCGCGCCGCGCAGCGCCGCGTAGCGCGCCAGAATCCAGGCCCATTCGAAATGATGCCCCGGCTCCAGCGCGCGGCCAGGATCGCCGTCGATGCGCCGCTTCCAGTCTGGGCGGAAGCGCTCGCCCAGCGTGCGGCCGTCGAACAGGCGCTCGCGGAAGAGCGTGACCAGTTCGTCCGCCGGGACCAGGAAGCGCTCGTCCTGCGTCGCCTCGAACGCGCCGATGCAGGATTCCAACAGGTGCATGTGCGGGTTCTGCAGTTGGACGCCCTTGAACGGCAGCGTCGGCCAGAACCCCTCTTCGGCGCGCATCCGCGTCTGGATGAAGTCCAGCGTCTCGTGCGCCAGCTTGAGCGGCTCAGCTTCGCCCGTGAGGCGGTGGCGCCACGCCAGCGCAAACAGCACGAACGCGAGATCATACAAATCAGGCGTGGCGTCGATCACCGCGCCCTTGCGCGAGAGCTGCTTGGCCCAGCCGCCATCGGCCAGCCGCGCCTTGGCGACGAGGTACTCGTAGCCCATGGTCGAGACCTCGCGCGCCGGCGCATAGCCCATCAGCGCGCCGTGCGAGAAGGCATAGAGCTGGCGCGCCATCACCCGCACGCGCTTGAACGGGACGCTCGTCGGCGCGCCCGTGGGCGACACCTCCTCCAGGAAGCCGCCATGTTCGGCGTCCACGCCATGCGTGGCCCAGAACGGCAGCGCACTCTGGAAAACCCAGGCGCGCACCTTGCCGAACGGGATGTGGCTCATAGTGGGACGCCTCAATATGGGATCGCGCCGTCTTGCAAGTTTGACTTCCGCCCCGCAAGCGGTCGCGCCAGAAGGAACGCATGAGCTATCGCATCATTCCTGCCATCATGTCCGGCGGCGCCGGGACCCGGCTGTGGCCGGCCTCGACCGAGGCGGCGCCGAAGCAATTCCATGCGCTGGGCGGGGGCGCGGACTCGATGTTCGTCGCCACGCTGCGCCGGCTGAGCGGCGGCGCGGACGCGCTCGCCTTCGCGCCGCCCATCGTGCTCGCCAACGCAAAGCACGCCGATCTGGTCGACGCCGACCTGGCCCGGGCGGACGTCTCCGCCGCCGCCATCGTGCTCGAGCCGATGGCGCGCAACACGGCGGCGGTGGGCGCCATCGCGGCGGCGGCAGGCGCCGAGATCGATCCCGACGCGCTCATTCTGCTGCTGCCGGCCGATCACATCATCGCCGACGCCGCCGCGTTTCACGCGGCCATCGCCCGCGCCGCGCCGCTGGCGCGCGACCGCATCGTCACCTTCGGCATCACCCCGGACCGCCCCGCAACCGGCTACGGCTACATAAAGGCCGGCGAGAAACTGGCGCCGGGCGTGTTCGCCATCGACTCGTTCCGCGAGAAGCCCAACTTGGAAACCGCGCGCGACTATCTCGCCGCCGGCGGCTACGCCTGGAACGCGGGCATGTTCCTGTTCAGCCCGCGCGTAATGCTGGAAGAATTCGCCGCCGCCGCCGACATCCGCGACGCCGCGCTTACCGCGTTCAAAGCCGCCAAGCGCGACGGCGCGCGCATCGAACTGCAGCGCGAGGACTTCGCCAAAGTGCGCTCGACGCCGCTCGACATCGCCGTGATGGAGCAAACCCGGCGCGGTGCGGTGGCGCCCTGCGACATCGGCTGGGCCGATGTCGGCGCCTGGGACGAAATCTGGCGCCTGTCGCCGCATGACGCCGCGGGCAACGCGCTGGCCGGCGATGTCGTGCTGCTCGACGGCGCCAACAACCTCATCCGCAGCGACGGTCCCAAAATCTGCGCCGCCGGCGTGAACGACCTCATCGTCGTCGCCACCGCCCACGCCATCCTCATCCTCCCCCGCGCCCGCGCCCAAGACGTGAAAGCGCTGAAGGATTTGGCTGACGGGAAGTAGGCCGCCATCCCGGCTTCCCTGAATGTCCGGCGAACGCCGAGCTGCGATTTGTTTGACGAGATCAGCCGGTCTGAGGCTTCGGCGAGGTCTCAAGGATATTCGTGAGACTCTGCACGACTTTGTCGAGTCTGCTGCGCTCAGCGCCGTTCAGCATATCCCTGACCAGCCGCACATTCGCCTTCAGATCGCCTGTGACCGTCCCGGTGGACTTCAGCTTGGACTGACGCGCGCGATCACGCTTCTCCAATGATCGAAGAACAGGGTCGGGAGATTGCACAAGCTTGTCGACAAGAAGCGACATACCGTCCTTGCTATGATTGATGATCTGCTGACCTGTGTTGGTGAGCATCGTGACAGGGAACTCCGACAGCGCGTCAATCATCTCCATGCGCAGTTCGTGGCCGTTCGCCTTGCCGCTGCGCTCGACACTATCGATCATGCGCTGCATTATCTTCTTCTCTCGAAGCACACTAAGGTAGATGCGCGCGCGTGTCAGTTCTCGGCCGGACTTGACCGTCACCCTTGAGAGATCGCTCACGAAACGCATGAAGACGGGAAACTGCCCGATGAACTGATTGACGGTCAGGTCCCGCAGCCGGCGGAACATATCCAGCCTTGAAACCAAGACCGAGCCGTCAATGCCACGATACACAGCTTGAACGAGACGGTTGTTGTTGCCCTCGCTGAGCAAGAACGCCTTTATCTCAGCGTAGTCGCCCGACGGGCTCGCAATCGCGCACACCTCGCCCGCGATCCGGTCGGCGAGCAAAGAAAGCGCTCGTTCATCGAGCAAGAGGTCGACTTCATTGATCGTAGTCTTGAGCTCCGTGAGCTTGCCGCGGAACTCTGAGAAGCGCGACTGATCGTGCGTGCGTTGATACGACCAGAAGGCCACCATCACCGAGGCCGCAGTGCTCAGCGAGCCAATTGCCGTCACCACCCCCTGCCAATCTTGTACAGGACCGGCTGTCATGGGCGCCCCCGCAGGTTACCACAAGGACCCTGCCGCGGCGTCAGGTGCCCGTCAAGACGCTACAACTGCGCCTTCGCCGCTTCTACG
This sequence comes from Hyphomonadaceae bacterium, assembly GCA_050182055.1. Classification (GTDB taxonomy): domain Bacteria; phylum Pseudomonadota; class Alphaproteobacteria; order Caulobacterales; family Aquidulcibacteraceae; genus Vitreimonas. The sequence goes on along the minus strand of JBFXCP010000001.1, from coordinate 11,437 downwards.
ATCGCCTCGGCAGTGATGCCGAAATGGGCGTAAACGTCCTTGGCAGGGCCTGAAGCGCCGAACGACATCATGCCGATGAAGTCGGAGAGGCCGAACATTTCGAACCAGCCTTGGCCGACGCCGGCTTCGACGCCGATGCGAATTTCGTCTTCGCCGCCGAACACGCGGTCCTGGTAGGCCTCGTCCTGATCCTCGAACGCCTCGAAGCACGGCACGGAGATCACGCGCGTCGGCACGCCTTCCGCCTGCAGCGTTTCGCGCGCCTTCACCGCCAGCGCGACTTCCGTGCCGGTGGCGAACAGCGCGACTTTGGCCGGGCCGCCTTGCGCCGGCAGCAATTCGTAGGCGCCGCGGGCCGACAGGTTCTCGCTCGCATCGTCGCGCAACGCCGGCGTCGCCTGGCGCGACAGCGCCAGCACGCTCGGGCCATCGTCGCGCAGGAGCGCCGATTGCCAGCACTCCGCCGCTTCCACCGCGTCGGCGGGGCGATAGACGTAGAGGTTCGGAATGGCGCGCAGCGACGCCAAGTGCTCGACCGGCTGGTGCGTCGGCCCGTCTTCGCCGAGGCCGATGGAATCGTGGGTCATCACGTGCACGACGCGAATGCCCATCAGCGCCGACAAGCGGATCGCCGGGCGCGAATAATCGGCAAAGCACAGGAACGTGCCGCCGTACGGGATCACGCCGCCATGCAGCGCCATGCCGTTCATGGCCGCCGCCATACCGTGCTCGCGGATGCCGTAGCGGATGTAGCGGCCGAGACGATTCTCCGGCGTGAAATCGGCCGAGCCCTTGACGTGGGTGTTGTTCGACCCGGTGAGATCGGCCGAGCCGCCGAGCAATTCGGGGCACGCCTCGAACATCGCTTCGATCGCCGCGCCCGAAGACGCGCGCGTCGCCAGCGCCGGCTTTTCGGCGGCCATTTTGGCGGCGTGCGCGCCAAGTGCGGCGATCGCGGCGTCCACCGTGTCGCCACGCATGGCGGCGGCGAACGCATCGCGGTGCGCGGATTTTTTCAGCCGCTGCGCCCAGTGTTCGCGCGCGCCGGCGCCGCGTGCGCCGATCTTCAGCCACGCAGCGCGGATGTTGTCCGGCACTTCGAACGGACCGTGAGGCCAGCCCAACGCCGCCTTCGCGCCCGCAAGCTCTTCCGCGCCCAACGCTTCGCCGTGCGCCTTGGCCGTGCCTGCCTTCTTCGGCGCGCCGTAGCCGATCGTGGTCTTGCACGCGATCAGCACCGGCTTGTCGGAGGCGATCGCCTGCGCGAACGCCGTCTCGATATCGGCGACGTTGTGCCCGTCGCACGAGAGCACGTTCCAGCCGCTGGCGGCGAAGCGCGCCTTCTGGTCGGTGGCGTCGGAGAGCGAGATCGCGCCATCGATGGAGATCGAATTGTCGTCCCAGATCACGATCAGCTTGTTCAGCTTCTGCCGGCCGGCCAGCGAGAGCGCTTCCTGGCTGACGCCCTCCATCAGGCAGCCGTCGCCGGCGACGACCCAAGTGCGGTGGTTGACGAGGTCGTCGCCGAAGCGCGCGTTCAAGTGCGCTTCGGCGATGGCCATGCCGACGGCGTTGGCGAAGCCCTGCCCGAGCGGGCCCGTCGTTGTCTCGATGCCGGCGGCGAGGAAATTCTCGGGGTGCCCTGCGGTCTTCGAGCCGACCTTGCGGAAATTCTTGATCTCTTCGAGCGTGATGTCGGCATAGCCGGTCAGATGCAGCAGCGCGTAGAGCAGCATCGAGCCGTGCCCCGCGCTCAGCACGAAGCGGTCGCGGTCCGGCCAGTTCGGCTCGCTGGCGTCGAACTTCAGGAACTTCGCGAACAACACCGTGGCCGCATCCGCCATGCCCATCGGCATGCCGGGGTGGCCGGACTTCGCCTGCTCGACGGCGTCCATCGCCAGCGCGCGGATGGCGTTGGCGAGGTCTTTCGCCGCAACGCCTTCGATCATATCGCTTTTACTCATGCCTGTTCCTTCGCTCAGGCTGTTTAGCGCCGATTCGGAGGTTTGTTCTGCGCTTTGCCGGAAAGCTCCCGTCCGGTATCAGCGGAAGGCGGCCGCGGGAATGCGGCGGCGGAGCCGAATATGCAGATTTTCATCGACAGCGCCGACGCATCCGAACTCAAGACCCTGGCGCAGACAGGGCTGATCGACGGCGTCACCACCAACCCCTCGCTGGTGGCCAAAGCAGGCCGTGACTTCTTCGAAACGCTGCGCGAGATCTGCGCCGCGGTCCCCGGCCCGGTCAGCGCCGAAGTCGTGGCGCAGGACTACGAGACGATGCTGAAGGAAGGCCGCAAGCTGCGCACGCTGGCGGCGAACATCGTCGTGAAAGTTCCGCTGACCCCGGACGGCCTGCGCGCCTGCAAGACGCTCGAGGACGACGGCCATCCCTGCAATGTCACGCTGTGCTTCTCGGCGGTGCAGGCGCTACTCGCCGCCAAAGCCGGCGCGACCTACATCTCGCCCTTCCTCGGCCGGCTCGACGACAACGGTCAGGACGGCATGGGCCTGATCCGCGAAATCCGCGCCATCTATGACAATTACGAGTATCCGACCCAGATTCTCGCCGCGTCGATCCGTTCAGCCAATCACGTGAAGGACGCCGCCATCGCCGGCGCCGATTGCGCGACGATCCCGCCCGCCGTGTTCAAGAGCCTCTACAAGCACAATCTCACGGACGCAGGCCTGGCTGCGTTCCTGAAGGATTGGGCCGCGACCGGCCAATCGATTTTGTAGTTAGCGGGCGAGCTGCTCGAGACGCTGCATTTCGTCGGCGGTCGACGCGCGCATCGTTTCCATTGCGCGATCGGCTTCGGCGAGCTGCGCCTGGATCGCCGCGACGTCGAGCGGCTCCACCAGCGGCGCATTCGCTTCGACTTGCGCCGCCATCGCGTCGCGCACGCTGAGGCCGCCCTGCACGGCGATCGGTCCGACAATGCCGACAAGCATCATCGCACCGGCGCCAGCGGCGAAGCTGGCGAGAACCATGCGCAACGTTGCTTTGACTTGCGGCGACGACATGTGTGGACAACTCCGGACCGGCGGCGGTCAGTTAACAAAAGGTTCCCGTGATGGCAATCACTACATTGCGGCGCCGAAGAGAGATTGGCGGTGACGCCAGTCACTTCTCAGATCACCCCAGCACGCCGACTTGATGCGGCTTAGGGCAGATCGTAGCCGATAATCCTGAATTCAAGCCGAATCTGGCGTTTTGCCGAGGTTGCGCCGTTCTCAGCGTTCGGCTCTATAGCGCCTCTGCATGGCTGTGCTGCGGCGCGGCAAAGGAAACACAATGGCTAGCGCCCAGACATCCGCCCGACCGCTACGTAAAGCAGTGCTTCCGGTAGCCGGATTCGGCACCCGGGTCCTGCCCGCGACCAAGGCGATCCCAAAAGAAATGCTGCCGGTGTTCGATCGCCCGGCCATTCAATACGTCGTGGACGAAGCCATCGCCGCCGGCATCGAGCACATCGTGTTCGTGACCGGGCGCAACAAAGGGGCGATCGAAGACTATTTCGACCGCGCATATGAACTCGAAGTAACCTTGCGCGAGAAGAACAAGGCAACACAACTGAAGGAAATCGAAACGCCGGTGCGCGCGGCAGGCTCGATGAGCTTCGTGCGCCAGCAGGCGGCATTGGGTCTCGGCCACGCGGTCTGGTGTGCGCGCGACATCGTCGGCGACGAGCCGTTCGCGGTGATGCTGCCGGACATGCTGATGATGGCGCAGCCCTCGTGCCTGGCGCAGATGGCCGCGGCCTACCACCGCGTCGGCGGCAACATCATCGCCGTCGAACCCACCGACACGCCCGAGCGCTACGGCGTCATTACGCCGGAAAGCCGCGACGGGCGGCTGATCAAGATGCGCGGCATGGTCGAGAAGCCCAAACGCGAAGACGCGCCGTCGAACCTGTTCATCAGCGGCCGCTACATCTTGCAGCCGGAAATCTTCGCCCTGCTCGAACGCCAAGGCCCAGGCGCCGGCAACGAGATCCAGCTCACCGACTCGATGGCGACTTTGATGCAGAGCCAGGCGTTTCATGCGCTCGAGTACGACGGCGTGACCTACGATTGCGGCGACAAGATCGGCTATCTGCGCGCCACCGCTGCTTATGCGCTCGCGAACGAAGAGCACGGCGCGGACGCCGCCGCTGTCTTGCGCGACCTGCTCGGCAAAAAAGGCGGCTGATCGCGTGGGCGCCGGCCCGCATGTCTTCCCGGACCGCGCGGCGCTGATGCACGCCGCGGCGGACGAGATCGAACACGCGCTCGCGCGCGGCCAGGCCCAGCGCGGCCACGGCTACGCCGCGCTCTCCGGCGGCGCCACGCCCGCGCCTGCCTATGCCCTGCTCGCCCAGCGCGCGCTCGACTGGCCGGCCGTGACGTTCGCGTTGGTCGACGAGCGCTGCGTGCCGCCCACGCATCCGGCTTCCAACGAGGTGATGCTCCGCCGCGCGCTGGCGCCGGCGCTGGCGCAGGGCGCGTCGCTGCTGCCGATGTTCCACGATGCGCCGACTTTGGACGAGGCCGCCGCGCGCGCCGATGCGCTCTACGCGCCGATCCCGTTCGACATCGCGCTCATGGGCATGGGCGCGGACGGTCACACCGCGTCGTGGTTTGCCGGCGCGGACGGGTTGGCCGCGGCGCTCGATCCCAACGGCGCGCGCACGGTCTGCGCCATCCGTGCGCCGCAGGCGCAGAGCGCGCCGCAGCGGCTGACGCTCACGTTCGCGGCGCTCAAGCGCATTCCCAACGTCCCGCTGGTCATCGCCGGCCGCGAAAAACACGACCGGCTCGCGCAGGCGTACATGGATGACGCAGCCGGGCCGGTTGCGGCGTTGTTTCAGCTCACCGGCGGCGCGTTCAAAGTGTTCTACGCCGATTGAAGCGGCCGCGCCGGCTCTATTGGTTCGGCAATTGTTGCGGCGCGCCGCGCGCCTGCAGATTGGCGCCGATGGTTTGCAGCTCGCGGCCGAAGGTCGTGAACTCCGCCGCACAGCGCGTGCGCTCCGCCTCCATCTGCGCCGGCGAGGTGCTGACGATGCGCTGATAGAGCGCGTCCTCAAGGTTGAGCTGCGGCGCCGCCGCCTTGATGCGCCCGATGTAGTAGACCGAGATCAGCGAACCGGCCTGCTGCTGCTGCGCCGTCGCGCCCTGCATGCCGACCATCGAGAGGCCGAGCACCGCGCAGCCCAGGTCGCCCTCAAGCGTCCCTTGCTGCTGTGCCGACGCCGGCGCCGCCGCCAACGCGAAACCCACGGCTGCCGCCGCCACCATCCAACGCATCGCCATCTCCACCTCAAAACGGGCCGCGACCATGGCGGCGCGGCGCGCCCCGCTCAAGCCCGAAGCGCATGGGCGCCCGGATGCCCCGCGCCGCCGCCCTGCGGGACCCAGATTGCCAATGACACCGGTGTCTGTTATGTCAGACGGCAGCCCGGCGCGAGCCGCGGCGGGAGGAAGGCGAAGCCGCTCGTGACCAATTCCGCACGCATATCGCCGGCCGCTTCGTCGCCGCGCGCAGCGCCGCCGAGGCGCTCGCCGCCTTCCCCGGCGAGCAGCCGGCCGACCTCGCCGCCAGCTATCGCGTCCAGGACGAGGCGATCGCGCTGACGCCCGACGAGATCGCCGGCTGGAAGATCGGCCGAGTGCAGCCGCATCAGGCCGCCGAACTTGGCGCCGAGCGCCTCGCCGGCCCGATCTTCCGGCGCTTGGTGTGGCCGGCGCGCGCGGGCGAAGACGTCGCCTTTCCCGTCTACGAAAACGGCTTCGCCGCGGTCGAGGCCGAGTACGTTTTCCGCATTGGCGCCGGCGCGCCCCCCGGCAAGACGGCTTGGTCGCGCGAAGACGCCGCCGCGCTCGTCGCGGCGCTGCACGTCGGCGTCGAAACCGCGGGCAGTCCGCTCGCCACCATCAACGACCTCGGCGCCACCGTCGTCGTCGCCGATTTCGGCAACAATCACGGCCTCATTCTCGGCCCAGAGATTCCAGACTGGCGCGCCAAGCTCGACAACGGCCTCGCCTGCGAGACCTTCATCGATGACCAATCGGTCGGCGCCGGCAAAGCCAATAGCGGCCCGGATGGTCCGCTCGACGCGCTCGTCTTTCTGCTCGGCCACCTCGCGCTGCGCGGCAAGCCGCTGAAGGCGGGCCAGCTCGTTTCGACCGGCGCCGTCACCGGCGTGCACGACATTCGCATCGGTTTCGGCGCGGTCGGCGTGCGTTTGATCGCGGCGATTCCGGGGCTGTTGCTGATCTTCGGGATCTTCGGCGGCATTCGCGCCGGCGTCTTCACCGCCGTGGAGAGCGCGGCGGTCGCCGTGCTCTACGCGCTGGCCGTCACCATGCTGGTGTATCGCGGCATGGGCTGGGGCGCATTCGCCGGCGCCGTGGCGCACGCGGCGCGCTCTTCGGGCGCGGTGCTGTTCGTGATCGGCGCGGCGGGCGCCTTCGGCTGGCTGATGGCGTACCTGCAGATTCCGTCGATGGCGGTCGAGGCGCTGCAGGCGATCACGCATGAGAAGCACCTGGTGCTGCTGCTGATCCTCGCCACCCCCTGGTGCTCGGCACGTTCATGGACCTCGCGCCCATGATCATCATCTGCACGCCGATCTTCCTGCCGGTGGCGCGCGCCTACGATGTCGAGCCGCTGCACTTCGGCGTCATCCTGGTGCTGGCGGCGGGCATCGGGCTGATCACGCCGCCGGTCGGCTCGGTGCTGTTCGTCGGCTCCGCCATCGGCGGCATCACCGATGAAGTCGATCTGGCCGTTCTATCTGGCCGCCATTGTCGTGCTGCTGCTGGTGACATTCGTGCCGGCGCTGTCGCTGACGCTGCCGGCGCTCTGGAAATAAGCTTGTGACGGCTGAATAATCTCTATATGATTTACTGCATGGGTGGTTCCGTGCAGAAAGCGCCGCTTCTTCAAGTTCTTGCAATCGCCGCCGCGGCGGCGCTGGCGGCGTGCGGCGGCGACGCCCCGGACGCGGCGCAAGCCAGCGCCGGGCCGCTGGTCAGCGTGGTCGAGGTCCAGCCCGCCTCCGCCGCCGGCGCGGTCCGCGCCTCGGGCTGGGTCGGCTACAAGCGCGAACCGCGCCTCGCCTTCACCGCGCCGGGCGTCATCGCGGCGCTGCACGTGGACGCCGGCGACGTCGTGCGCCGCGGCCAGCGTCTGGCGACGCTGCAGCGCACTGGCGCCGGCGGCAGCGTCGACGACGCCGCCATCGCCAGCGCCAACGCCGAGCGCGACTATCAGCGCGCGCAGCAATTGTTCGAGCGCGGCTTCGTCTCGCAAGCGCAGCTCGACAACGCGCGCCTCGCCGCTGAACGCGCGCGCGCTTCGTCCGTCATCACCGCGCCGGCCGATGGCGTGATCCTGCGCCGCACCGCCGAGCCGCAGCAAACCGTCGCCGCCGGAACGCCAATCTTCGTGTTCGGCGAAACCGGCTCCGGCCTCATCGTCCGCGCGCCGGTGTCTTCGGGCGACGCCGCACGCATCCGCGTCGGCGATGCTGCGCTCGTGCGCGTCGATGCGCTCGGCGCTGCGCCGCGTGAGGGCCGCGTCGTCCGCGTCGGCGCCAAGGGCGACGACGCCACCGGCGCGTTCGAAGTCGAAGTCGAGATCGTCGCCGCGCAGAATTTGCGCAGCGGCATGGTGGCCGAGGTCGAGATCGCCGCGGCCGTCACGGACGCCGCGCCCGCAATCACCATGATCGTGCCGGCCCTGTCGCTGATGGACGCGCGCGCCGACCAGGGCGTGGTCTTCGTCGTCGACGGCCAGAACATCGCCCGCCGCCGCGCCGTGCGCACCGCCGGCGTTACCGAAGCCGGTGTCGTCATCGTCGAGGGACTTGAGGCCGGCGATCGGGTGATCTCCAACGGCGCGGCCTACGTCCGCGACGGCGACACCGTACGCATCGCGCCCGTCGCCTAGATGCAGGCGATCACCCGCTTCTTCGTCGACCGCTGGCAATTCAGCCTGGTGCTGTTTGCGCTGCTGGTCGCGCTCGGCCTGGGCGCCATCGCCTCGATCCCGAAGGCCGAAGACCCGATCGTCCAGTTCCCTGGCGTCTCGGTCGCCATCGTGCTGCCCGGCGCCGACGCCGAGCAGATGGAGCGCCTGGTCGCAATTCCGGTCGAAGACCAGATCAACGGCATCGAGGACATCCGCGAAATTCAGTCCTCCAGCCGCGCCGGCGTCGCGGTGGTGAGCGTCGAATTCACCTGGGGATCCGACGCGGAGGAAAAATTCGGCGAGGTCGTGCGCGAGGTCAACGTCGTGCGCCAGCGTCTGCCCGAGGGCGTCGTCGACATCCGCATGCGCCGCTTCAATCCAGCGCAAGCCGCCGTCGCGCAGATGGCGCTGGTCAGCGAAGACGCGCCGTTCCGCCAAATGGAGGCGTACGCCAAGGCTCTGCGCGACGCCATCGAGCGCGCGCCAGGCATCCAGCAGGCGGAGATTTACGGCGCGCCGCCCGCGGAAGTGCGCGTCGCCGCCGACCTCGACCGCCTCGCCGCCTATCGCCTGCCGCTGTCGGCAGTCGCCGATGCGCTGCAGCGCGAGGGCGTCGACAGCCCCATCGGCGCGGTGATCGCCGGCGGACGCCGCCTTAATGTGCAGGCCTCTGGCTCCTTCAACAGCCTCGACGAAATCCGCCGCGTGCCGCTGCGCACGCAAGGCACATCGGTGCTGACCGTAGGCGATGTCGCCGACGTCGATTGGGGCAACGACGAGCGCACCCACATCACCCGCTTCAACGGCCAGCGGGCGCTGTTCGTCAGCGCCCGCGCGCGGCTGGGCGAGTCGGTGTTCGACGTCATGGCCGGCGTGCGCGCGCGCGTCGACGCGTTCGAGGCCTCGCTGCCCGCCAACATCACACTGCACCGCGGCTTCGATCAGTCCGAAACCGTGCGCCACCGCCTCGGCCGTCTCGGCCTCGATTTCTCGATCGCGCTGGCGCTGGTGCTGCTGACGCTGCTGCCGCTCGGCTTCCGCGCCTCGATCGTCGTCATGGTGTCGATCCCGCTCTCGCTCGCCATCGGCGTGGTGGCGATGCAGGAGCTGGGCTTTTCGCTGAACCAGCTCTCCATCGCCGGCTTCGTGCTGGCGCTCGGCCTGCTGGTGGACGATTCCATCGTCGTCACCGAAAACATCGCCCGTCATTTGCGCCAAGGTTTGCCGCCGCGCGAGGCGGCCATCGCCGGCGTCAGCGAAATCAACGTCGCCGTCATCGGCTGCACCGCCACGCTCCTGCTCGCGTTCGTGCCGCTGATGGCGCTGCCGGAAGGCGCGGGGGCGTTCGTGCGCTCACTGCCGGTGGCGGTGGTGGTGACGATCACCGCGTCGCTCTTCGTGTCGCTGACCATCGTACCGTTCCTGGCGAGCCGCCTGTTGCCGCGCGCGGACGCCGGCAAGTCGAACGCGCTGTTGGACGTGGTGATGGGCGCCATTCATGCGCTCTATCGCCCAGCTCTGCACCTCGCGCTCGCGCATCCGCGCAAGACGGTGATGATCGGCCTGCTTGGTTTTGTCCTGTCGCTTGGCCTCATCCCGAAACTCGGCTTCAGCCTCTTCCCGGAAAACGACAGCCCGTACTTTCTGGTCGACATCGAAACTCCGCAGGGCTCCGCCATCGCCGAAACCGACCGCGCCGTGGCGTTCGCCGAATCCGTGCTGGCCGAGCACCCCGACATCGAATGGCGCTTCGCCAACAGCGGCCGCGGCAATCCGCAAATCTACTACAATGAGATTCCTCCCGAGCAGCTCTCCAGCGCCGGCCAGATCTACGCCCGCTTCCGCGAGTGGCATCGCGACGAAGGCCTCGCGGCGATCGCCGAGATCCGCGCCAAGCTCGCGACCTATCCCGGCGCGCGCATTAATCTGCGCCGGTTCGCCAACGGCCCGCCGATCGAAGCGCCGATCGCGGTGCGCATCCGCGGTCCCGATCTTGCGGCGCTGGGCCAGTTGGCCGGCGAAGTCGAACGCATCGTCCGCGAGACGCCGGGCGCGCGCGATGTGTCGAATCCGCTGTCGGAGCGGCTGATCGATCTCGACCTCAACATCGACGACGCGAGTGCGTCCCTGCGCGGCGTGCCGGCAGGCGCAGTCGATCACACCTTGCGCATCGCCATCGCCGGTCTGCCGGTGGCGCAATTCCGCGATCCGGCGGGCGACGCGTTCCCGGTTGTGCTGCGCGCGCCGCGCGACGACGCGCTGCCAGTCTCGGTGCTGAACCGGCTCTACGTCTGGAATGCGCAGGGCGGCGCCACGCCGCTGTCGGAGATCGCGCAGCCGACGCTCTCCAGCAGCCCCGCCTCGATCGATCGCGTCGCGCGCGAGCGCACGGCGACGGTCACCGCCTACACCCAGCCCGGCTATCTGATCAGCGGCGTGACCCGCGATGTGGCGCAACGCCTCGAGGCGCTGCGCCTGCCGCCCGGCTATTCGCTGTCGTTCGGCGGCGAAGCCGAAGCCTCGGCGCGCAGCTTCGGCGGGCTGGGCCCCGCCATCTTCATCGCCATCTTCGGCGTGCTCGCGGTGCTGCTCTTGGAGTTTGGCACCTTCGCCGTCACCGGCGTCGTCGCGTTCGTGATCCCGTTCGGCATCATGGGCGGCTTGATCGCGCTGTGGCTCGGCGGCGAAGCGCTCTCGTTCACGGCGGTGATCGGCTTCGTCGCCCTGATCGGCATCGAGATTAAGAACTCGATCCTACTCGTCGAATTCGCCAACCAGCTGCGCGCGCGCGGCGTGGCTCTGCGCGACGCCATCGAGCAGGCCGGCGAAGTGCGGTTCCTGCCGGTGCTGCTCACCAGCGCCACCGCCATCGGCGGCATGACGCCGCTGCTGTTGGAAGATTCGCCGCTCTTCTCGCCCATCGCCATGGTGCTGATCGGCGGCCTAATCAGCTCGACCCTGATCGCCCGGATCGTGACCCCGGCGATGTATCTGCTGCTCGCGCCCAAGGACGCCCCCGCGCCGCTCTGATCGGAGAGCGCGGCTATCCAACATGCCCTCCGACGGAGCGCCGCCTTCCAGGCGGCATGTTTGCCCACGCACACAACGATGGAGGTTGGACCGCGGGCCTCCGGCCCGCATGCGCGGCGGAGCCGCGCGCTCCAACCTGCAAGAGCCTGTGCCTGTCGTTGGCATGCCGCCTGGAAGGCGGCGGTCCGGTTTAGTCTTACGTGGATAGATTGGCTGCCTGTCCAACAGCGCCGGCGCACCGCCTTCCAGGCGGCAGCCGTGTCGTACGCCTCAAATTGCGGGGATAGATCCCGATCAGTCCGACCGGGTCGAAGCACGACTACACTCACGCCCATGCCATCGCACCCGCCCACCCCCATCAGCTCCCATCGCCTGAAGCGCATCGCGCTTTGGGCGATGGCGATGCTGCTGTGGATCGCGGCGGTGTGCGGCGGCGCTGCGCCAAGTCGGC